>DBQE01000018.1 GCA_002305085.1 Bacteroidales bacterium UBA1402
TTGCTTTTGTTCTTTTTCTTTGCAGACCAAGGACAGCATTGATTAAATTTTAGAACAAAGAAGCTGTCTCCCTACTTACGCAAAAGAGACAGCTTCTCAACCCAAAAATTAAACCTTCATCAAACTCAAAAATCCTCCACCTTATCTGTTGCCACCTTGTCCGGGAGCTGCACCCTGACGTTGCATGCGTCTTTGGGCTGCTTCTTCCAGTTGTTTGGCGTAGTCTTTTTGCTGCTGAGGTGTAAACACCTTGTTCAATTCAGCTGTCTTGGCCTTGGTTACTTCTTCTCTTTGTTTCATAAAGGCCTCGCGGTCAAATTCTTGACCACTGCTTCTCATCTCGGCCATACGGACGGAATCTTGTTGGGCATATTTAAGACAGATCTTAAACACGTCTTTTGCTTGCTGTTCACTGAGTGAAAGGCTGCTTTTTAATTGCTCTACTTCTCTTTCGGCACGGGCGGTGGTGCTAAATTGACCGCGTTGACCGGTTCTTTGCTGTTGCTGAGCCGTAATTGTTCCGGCCACGAACAGCAAAGCCAACGTAATTACTAATGAAAACCTTTTCATAAAAATGAGGATTAAAAATAAATAAAGTGAATTCGCTAAACTGGGTATTAGAGACCATTTGATCGGAATCGTTTAATGCCCGGTAAGCAAATAATGATAAAATAACATCAATAAACACTTCTTAATTAAATCCCCTTTCTTTTTTGATTTGCTCGTAAGCTACATTCACTTCTTTGAGCTTTTCGGTAGCCTTTTTTTGTACGTCTTCGCCTAAATGTTCCAGCTTGTCGGGATGGTATTTGACAGCCATTCTTTTATAGGCTTTTTTAATTTCCTCCACACTGGCTTCGGGGCTGATCTCAAGTATTTTATAGGCGCTGGTGGCGTCTTTAATAAACATAGCGCGTATCGACTCATAATCCATTGCCGAAATGCCCAGCCAGGAGGCAATGCTTTGAATCAGCCGGATTTCTGCTTCTTGTAACCGACCGTCGCTTTGACCCAATCCAAATAAATAATGCAGGAGTTGGAGGCGCGAGGCATAATCCATGCTCTGCCTGATTTGACGGCAAACCGGCACCAGATCGTAGTCTTTCTTGATCAGTTCGCGAAATATCAAAATATATTGTTCGGCTTTTTGTTGTCCGAATTGTTGGCGGAAGAAATTTTTCACATACTGAAGTTCAGATTTTAATACTCGTTGATCGGATTTCATGATAGCAGCCGAAAGGACCAGTAAACTCAGTCCAAAATCACCCTCTCCGGTGCGGACTCCCTGAGCTTGATCTTGTTGTTGGTAAGCGTATTTACCGGAACTGACACTTTCGAATATCGAGCCGAAAATAAAACCGAGTATTCCCCCGAGGGGACCACCCAGAGCCCAGCCTAGGGCTCCTCCTATCCATTTTAATGCACCCATTTGTAAAGGAAAATAAGTATAAAATCAAACGGCAAAGATACATAAATTCATTATTCCTTATCTTTGTAACATTTTCGAACAAAAAGCATCTATACTATGTCCGGTGCCTTGAATACCGATCTGTTGTTGATTGAAGCATGTCTAAAAGGAGATGCCAAAGCACAGAAGGAGTTGTATGAGCAATACGCACGAAAAATGATGCCCATATGTCTCCGGTATTCAAACGATTATGAGACAGCCAAAGACCTATTGCACGACGGATTTGTGCGGGTATTTACCTATTTGGGCGATTACAAGGGCGAGGGCTCATTCGAGGGCTGGATGCGAAGGATCTTTGTCAATACTGCATTGGAATATCTGAGAAAATTCAAGGATAAACCGCATTTGATGAACATTGAGGATGCTTATATGTTGGAGAGCAATGAACACTCTGTGTTGGAAAAGATGACAGAGGCTGAAATAATCGCTTGCATTCAGGAATTGCCGACCATGTACCGCAGTGTGTTCAACATGTTTGTTATAGAAGGTTATTCCCACAGAGAAATTGGAGAATTACTAAAGATTACAGAAAGCTCCTCCAGAGTTTACCTGACCAGAGCAAAACAACTAATGCAGTCGATGTTGATTAAGAGATATGGAAAAAATGAACGATACAGAATATAGGCGCTATTTTCAGCAACGTTTGTCGAATTACGAAAGCGACGAGGTGCCGGAATTTGATCAGCTTTTTTCCAAGGCTGATTTGGCTCTTGTACCGGCAAAATCGGGCGGTTTCCGGTTATGGCCTGTTGTACTCAGCGTTGCATCGGCCGCTGCCGTTGTCGCTTTATTGCTGATTCTGTGGCCAGTGGGTAAAGACTCAGATTACTACAGTTATGAAGACTACCGGGAGTCCTTTTCACTTCCCGATGTTTCCTCTTTGGAGATCAAAAGTAAAATTCAGGCTTACGATGAGCCGATACTATTGGCAATTTCTGCTCTGCCGGATAATTCAGACAAGCATACAGTACGACGTTTCGAAACCATAGGTGTTCAGATTCCCGCGTCGCCCGTAAACACCGGTTCCGAGGGTGTTTTATCCGAAAATGCCGGTGATGGACAGGAAGCAGCTAATGCAGAAACACAGCAGGAACAGGTATCGACCGGGCGTAGTCAGGTAAGTGAAATGATCCATCAAACCACTTACGAACGAAGTGTTCAGGAGGCGCACAGGTTGGCGGCCGAAAATGCCCGGCAGCGTAAGAGAATCTTCAGGCCTCGTTTGGGTGTTGCCATTAATCAAAATAACGGTTTGTTGGCTTCGGTCAGCCCCAATAGTTATCAATCGATGGCAGCCTCGTTTGCCAACGATTATCAGAACGCCTATTCTGTGTTGAATGCCGCCAGCCTCATGCGCAGCGGAGAAGTTGATCCCAATGCTTGGGAAAAACCGGGTAATCTGGACATGCCTGTGGTGGAGAAACCCAACTATCATTTCCCGCTCAATTTATCCCTCAGTGTTTCGCTGCCCTTGTCCTCCAGGCTGGAATTGCAGACAGGACTAAGTTATTCCTACTTATCGGCTACGACGGAGGGAGAGACAAATCTGTATAATTTTACCCTGTTTCAGGAACTTCATTATTTGGGAGTACCTTTGAGAATTGCCTACCGGATGATCGACAGCGATCGTTTTGGGATGTATGCCTCGCTGGGAGGTAGCGTAGAGAAAGGTTTGGTCGGCAAGCAAAAAAACACTGTTGTTACGGCCGATAACAGAAGAGATGTATGGACAGGGCAACAATCCGTACATGGCATACAGCCCATAGCGAGTGCTCAGTTGGGCTTTGATTATGCTTTGAATCCCAAATTGCAGTTATATCTTGAACCGGGAGTTGTTTATTATTTCGATACAGACCAGCCTCTGAGTATACGTACTAAAACTCCCCTTTTCTTCAATTTAGGCCTGGGTCTGCGTTACCGCATCTGATTTTTCCCCTTTTTCTGTTTTGAGCGTAAGAAATATTGTGTACTTTTACGCCGTTTTTTATAATGCTCCGTTGTGTAATGGTAGCACTACAGATTCTGGATCTGTCTGTCTGGGTTCGAATCCTAGCGGAGCAACAAATTCACCATGAAGCCCATTCGACATCTGCTCTTTTGCCTGGTTTTGATTAGCTGGCAACTCAAGGCTCAAAAACAGGATACCATTTACATCACTACCAGCCTTGGTACGATGAAGGCTGTTTTTTATGATGACGTACCCCGGCATAGGTCTATGTACACAGAACGTATTAAATACGAGGCTTTTGACGGCACACTTTTTTTTAGAGTGGTGCCGAATTTTATTATACAGGGGGGATCTCCCGATTCCCGCAATGCAGCTCCCGGAGAACGTGTAGGCCAGGGCAGTAATCAGTTTTTGCTTAAACCCGAATTTCGTCCAGCCCATTTTGCCCGTAAAGGTGCCATTGCAGCTCCAAGACAGCCGGACAGTATGAATCCCGAAAAAGAATCCGATTGCAGCCAATTTTTTATAGTTAAAGGCAGAGTGTATACCGGAGGTTATCTGGATAGCCTGGAAATGCAACGCAACAATCCCTTAAAAAATGCCTGGTGGGCAGCTAATTACACGCCTCATAAGGCAGAAATGGATAGCCTAAGGAAAGTCGATCCCCGTCAATTCAATCAACGGCTCAGAGCCTATCGTGCCGAAATGGATTCTGCTTTGCGTAATAATCCCCAGGCACTCTTCTTCTCGGAAGAACAGCGCACAATCCTCACTACGCTTGGAGGAGAACTCAGCCTGGATATGCAGTATACTTTTTTTGCCGAAGTTGTAGAAGGTCTGGAAGTTATAGATAAAATAGCAGCGCTCAAAACAGATGCTTATGAACGCCCTCTTCAAGACGTGGTAATTCATTCAGTTCGCATTAAATAAAACCGGCTTTATGATTACAACTATTGTAATAGCCCTGTTTTATCTTTTTGTACCGGCCATAGTGTTGCGTTTGTGTCATCTGTCCAAAATGGCTGATAAAATTGGAGCAGTGCTGATTTGCTATTTGGTAGGTATGGTTTTTGGAGCTCTGGTTATTAATGATGAGCGTTATGCCATTCCCGATACCATTTCTACCATAATGATACCCCTGGCTTTGCCCATGTTGTTGTTTGAGGTCAACATCCGGAATTGGAGCAAGATGGCCGGCAAGGCCTTTCTTTCAATGCTGGCCGGAGTCTTTGGCCTGGTTATTGCAGTTGTGCTCGGTTATTTTTTGTTCAGGGAATCTGTACCGGAAACGGCAAAAGTGAGCGGAATGTTGGCCGGGGTCTATACGGGGGGAACTCCCAATCTGGCTTCCATTAAAACAGCTTTGGGAGTCCCCGAAGATTTATATATTGCTGTCAATACGGTGGATATGCTTATCAGTGCAGCATATTTGCTCTTTTTGCTTTCTTATGCCAAGCCTTTGCTGAGCAAAATACTTCCTCCGTATCAAGCAAAACACGGAGCACAACAAATCGAAACCAACTCTTTACTGCAGGAAGAACCAAAATTGGCCTTGATCCCCTGGCTCAAAAAAGTAAAAACTCGTCATATTTTGGCTGCTTTCGGAGTGACTTTGCTCTGTGCGGCCGGTGGTGCCGGTTTGGGATTACTGGTCAAGAATCCGGCTTACCAGATGGCCGTTATTATATTGTCCATCACCACCCTGGGTATTATTGCGGCTAATTTAAAACCGGTAAAGAAGATTCAAGGCAGTTTTGATACCGGTATGTACCTGATTTTGATTTTTAGTGTCGCTGTAGCCAGTATGGCCGATTTTGGCGACATTTCATCGAAACTTTTGCCTCTGATCGGTTTATTGAGTTTCGTGATTTTTGGCTCTATGCTATTGCACCTGTTGATGTGCAAGTTGCTTCGTATTGATACCGACACAGCCATGGTGACATCAGTGGCATTGGTGTGTTCACCTCCCTTTGTGCCGGTGGTATGCGGAGCAATAAAAAACCGTGAAGTAATGATTTCCGGGATTACCGTGGGCGTAGTCGGCTATGCCCTCGGGAATTACCTGGGCATAGCCATCGCCTATTTTTTACAGGGTATTTGATTGTTTTAAGCGTCGATATTGGCGTAGGTAGCGTTGGCTTCGATAAAGTTGCGACGGGGTCCTACGTCTTCGCCCATCAGCATCGAAAAGATGTGATCGGCAGCTGCGGCATTTTCTATAGTGACTTGCCGTAAAATACGATGCTCGGGATCCATCGTGGTGCTGGCCAACTGTTCCGCATTCATTTCACCCAAACCTTTGTAACGCTGCGTGTGAACGGCGCTTTCGTTGCCCCCGGCGTGTTGTTCGATGAAACGTTGGCGTTGCTTATCGTTCCAGCAGTATTCTTCTATCTTACCTTTTTTGCAGAGGTAGAGCGGAGGGTTTGCAATGTACAGGAAGCCCTGCTCGATGAGCGGCTTCATGTAGCGGAAGAAGAAGGTCATAATCAGCGTGTCGATGTGGCTGCCGTCCACATCGGCGTCGGTCATGATGATGATCTTGTGGTAGCGTAATTTGGAGATGTTCAATTCTTTGCTGTCGTCCTCTGTGCCGATACTTACGCCTAAAGCAGTGTAAATATTGCGGATTTCCTCGCTCTCGAGCACTTTGTGGGGCATAGCTTTTTCCACATTGAGAATTTTACCGCGCAAAGGCAGGATCGCCTGAAATTCGCGGTTTCTTCCCTGTTTGGCTGTGCCGCCGGCTGAATCACCTTCAACTAAGAAGATCTCGCATTTTTGGGGATCGCGACTGGAACAGTCGGCCAGTTTGCCGGGAAGGCCGCCTCCGGAGAGGGGCGTTTTGCGTTGAACCAGTTCTCTGGCCTTGCGGGCGGCGTGGCGTGCAGTAGCAGCCAAAATCACCTTATCCACAATAATTCTGGCTTCTTTTGGATGTTCTTCGAGGTAATATCCAAGAGCCTCACTGACCGTTTGATCAACTATCCCGATTACATCGGTGTTCCCTAATTTTGTTTTGGTCTGGCCTTCGAATTGAGGTTCGGCCACCTTGACCGAAATTACCGCTGTCAGCCCTTCTCTAAAGTCGTCACCGGAAATTTCAATTTTTAGCTTTTCGAGCATTTTGGAATCTTCGGCGTATTTTTTCAGAGTGCGTGTAAGGCCACGGCGAAAACCGGTCAGATGTGTACCGCCTTCGATGGTATTGATATTGTTTACGTAGGAATGGACGTTTTCCGCATAGGAATTGTTGTAGATCATGGCAATTTCCACAGGAGTGCCGTATTTGTCGGTTGTAATGTGAATCACCTCCTCGATAAGCGGTTCTCTCGATGTGTCTATAAAGCGGACAAACTCGCTCAAACCTTGCTCTGAGTAGAACAGTTCGTTCTTGTAGCTTCCGTCTTCGTTTTTTACCCGCTTGTCGGTCATAGTCAGAGAGATGCCAGCGTTCAGGTAAGCGAGTTCACGCATACGGTTGGCCAATATGTCGTATTTATATTCCAGCGTGGTGAATATCTCACCGTCGGGTTTGAATGTGATGGTAGTTCCGGTTCGATCGGTAGTTCCCGTTTCTTTGACCGGATAGAGAGGTTTGCCCTTATGGTATTCCTGTTCGTAAACTTTTCCATTACGGAAAATTTGAACAAATAGGCGGTCGGAGAGTGCGTTAACGCAGGAAACACCTACTCCGTGGAGTCCACCCGAAACCTTATAAGATCCTTTGTCGAATTTTCCACCGGCGTGCAGCACCGTCAATACGACTTCCAGTGCCGAACGCCCTTCTTTTTCGTGCATATCTACCGGAATACCGCGACCATTGTCGGATACCGTAATTGAGCCGTCTTCATTTATCCACACCCTGATGTCTGAACAATAACCTGCCAGGGCTTCGTCGATACAATTGTCTACAACTTCGTATACCAGGTGATGCAGTCCTTTTTCGTCGGTATCGCCTATATACATTGCGGGACGTTTGCGAACAGCCTCCAGACCTTCGAGAACCTGGATGTTTTTCGCTGAATAGCTTTGTTCGTTGTTTACAATTTCTTCTTCAGCCATAAGTATTTATATTAAGTCAACCGGTCGCGAAAAGCGACCGCAAAAAACGAACAAATGTAGCGAAAATCCCAAAAACCACCAAGAAACGGAATGTGTTTTTTAATGCTATTCGTGAAGAAAATACCGGTAAAATTTGGATTTTTAGGAACCTTGGCTTATCTTTGCATCCACAAAATCGCGGAGTGGAGCAGTGGCAGCTCGTTGGGCTCATAACCCAAAGGTCGCAGGTTCGAGTCCTGTCTCCGCAACTAGGTCAGAGGGGCTGTTTGAAAACAGCCCTTTTTTTCGGACATTTACCTTGGACATTTGCCCCTATTAAATCCCTAAAGAATTCCGCTCATGGCCAAAGCTAAAACCATCTTTTTATGCAGCAATTGCGGTTCCGATTTCCCAAAATGGATGGGGAAATGTCCTGTTTGCGGGGAGTGGGGCAGTATTAATGAAGAAATAATTCATCGCGACGCGACATCAAAACAACTGACTTCTCAGTTTAATGCTGAAAAATCCCAACCTCAACTTCTGGCCGAAGTAGAATTTAATCACGAAGCGCGTATAAGTACCGGAGGCCCGGAGCTGGACCGGGTACTGGGCGGAGGCCTGGTTCAGGGGTCTGTTGTCTTGTTGGGGGGAGAACCCGGCATCGGCAAATCAACTCTGGTACTCCAAACAGCCATCAAGATGACACACAAACGTGTTTTGTATGTGTCGGGTGAAGAGAGCTTGCAGCAGATCAAGATGCGGGCTGAACGCATCAAAGGCGATAATCCCCAGGCCTATTTTCTTGCAGAAACCTCCCTAGAAAATATTTTTGAGCAGATCAGCCGGCTTAAACCAGAATTACTGATTATTGATTCCATTCAGACCTTAAGCACTGAGGTGGCTGATTCTTCACCCGGCAGCGTTACCCAGGTGAGGGAATGTGCAACAGCGTTGCTTAAGGTGGCCAAGACTTTGGGCATGCCGATCGTTTTGATCGGTCATATCAACAAAGAAGGCAGTTTGGCAGGGCCCAAAGTGTTGGAACATATAGTAGATACCGTTTTGCTTTTCGAAGGCGATACTCACCATCTTTACCGTATTTTACGCTCAGTAAAAAACCGTTTTGGCAGCATTGCCGAGATCGGCATGTATGAAATGCGCAGCGATGGTTTGCGAGAAGTAACCAATCCATCGGAACTTTTACTGTCACAGCATCAGGACGGCCTGAGTGGGGTGGCCATTGCTGCCGCCATCGAAGGCATTCGCCCTTTCCTGATTGAAACTCAGGCCCTGGTAAGTACGGCGGCTTACGGCACTCCGCAACGTTCCACTACCGGTTTCGATCTTAGGCGGCTCAATATGTTGTTGGCCGTACTCGAAAAAAGAGCCGGTTTTAAAATCGCTCAAAAGGATGTCTTTCTTAATATTGCAGGGGGCATTAGAGTGAACGATCCGGCCATTGATTTGTCTGTGATTGCTGCCATATTATCGTCCAATTTGAACCTTTCCATCGGGAATAAAGTCTGTTTGGCCGGCGAGGTGGGCCTGGCTGGTGAGATCAGGCCGATCAACCGCTTGGAGCAGCGTATTATGGAAGCTCAAAAGTTGGGTTTTGAGCAAATTATTGTTCCGGATTTCTCTGAATCTGCAACAGACTTGCGACGTTTCAAAATCCGCATAGACAAGGTGCGCAAGGTAGAAGAATCTTTCCGCCTGCTATTTGGTTGAGGCACTTGGAGAGCGTTGTGTTGAAGCTTTGCCGGCTTATTTGATGAAATAAAAAATAGACTTAATTTTACCACCCAATTTTTTAAACAATACAAGAATGAAAGAACAGCGGATGATCGGTTCCAGGATTAAAGGAATGCGCGAATCAAAATCAATTAGTATCGAAGTCTTTTCGGAACGTTCAGGCTTGAGCGTGGAGCAAATTCAGCTTATAGAAAGCAACAGTCAGATACCTTCGCTGGCACCTCTGGTTAAAATGGCCAGAGCGCTGGGGGTACGTTTGGGGACCTTTCTCGACGACAACGAAGACCTGGGACCCGTGGTCAGCCGCAAAGAAGATCAGCCGGCCGGCATAAGTTTCTCGAGCAATACGGCAAGTTCCCACAACGATTTGCAATTCTTCTCGCTGGCTCAAAAAAAAGCCGGACGCAGTATGGAGCCTTTTATTATTGACATTCAATCGTCCACCCAAAACGGTTACGCTCTTTCTTCTCACGAAGGAGAAGAATTTATTTATGTACTTGAGGGAGAGATAGAAATTTTTTATGGTAAAAGAGTGTTTAAGCTCTCTCAGGGCGACAGCATTTACTACGATTCCATCGTAGATCATAATGTTCATGCTGCCAACAATTCAGAGGCCCGGATTCTGGCCGTAGTTTATACCCCTTTCTGATATGGAATTAAGTAATCGTACCGTAGGAGAGTTCCTGGAACACTGGGCAACAACCACCCCCGATCGTGAGTACCTGATCTATTCCGACCGAGACTTGCGTTTTACCTACAAGCAGTTTAATCAACGAGTAGATAATATGGCCAAAGGCCTGATGGCCATTGGTGTCAGAAGAGGATCGCATATAGGCATTTGGGCTACCAATGTCCCCGATTGGCTGACTTTTTTTTATGCTTCGGCCAAACTGGGAGCGGTGCTGGTCACCGTCAACACCAATTATAAGCAGCATGAACTGGAATATCTGGTCGAAGACTCCGATATAGAGACCTTGTGCATCACCGAAGGTGTGTTCGACGGCAATTACGTGGACATGGTCAATACCATGCTGCCGGAACTCAAAACTTCGCAGAGGGGCCATTTGCAAAGCAACCGTTTCCCTAAATTGAAAAACATTGTTTACATCGGCCAGGAAAAATACCGGGGCATGTTCAATACGGCAGAATTATTGTTGCTGGGCCAAAACATTGACGACGACGAACTGAATGAAATCAAGCGCAGCGTAAACTGCCACGATGTGGTGAACATGCAATATACTTCGGGAACTACGGGTTTTCCCAAAGGAGTAATGCTTACGCACCACAACATTGTGAACAACGGCTATTTTACCGGCGAGCATATGGCTTTTACATCTGAAGATAAGCTCTGTGTGCCGGTGCCGCTTTTCCATTGTTTTGGAGTGGTATTGGCCACCATGAACGTATTGACCCACGGTTGCACTCAGGTGATGGTGGAACGATTCGATCCCCTGGTGGTGCTGGCATCCGTTCAAAAGGAACGTTGCACGGCTCTGTATGGAGTGCCCACTATGTTTATCGCTATTTTGGATCACCCGATGTTCGAGATGTTTGATGTTACCTCGCTGCGCACAGGCATCATGGCTGGTTCCTTGTGTCCGGTTGAATTGATGCGCAGAGTAACCGACAAGCTGCATATCACCCATATCACCAGCGTGTACGGACTTACCGAGAGTTCGCCGGGCATGACCCAGACCACAGTAAACGATTCGTTCGAAATACGCTGTACCACTGTTGGTCGCAGTTACCCTTTTACCGAAGTAAAAGTGGTAGATCCCGAAACCGGCAAGGAATGTCCTCCCGGCGTACAGGGTGAGATTTGTTGCAGAGGTTATCTGTTGATGAAGGGTTATTACAAAAATCCTCAGGCTACGGCGGAAGTAATCGACAAGGACGGCTTCCTGCACTCGGGCGATTTGGGAATAGTCGATGAAAACGGTTATTATCGCATTACCGGCCGTATTAAGGATATGATTATCCGTGGCGGTGAAAATATTTATCCTCGTGAAATTGAGGAGTTTCTCTATCACCTCGAAGGGATCAAAGACGTTCAGGTGGCCGGCATTCCTTCCGAAAAATACGGCGAAGAAGTCGGAGCATTCATTATTCTGCACGAAGGTGTCAGTATGGACGAAGAGTATGTCAGGGAATTTTGCCGTGGCAAGATTGCCCGTCATAAGATTCCCAAATACGTCTTTTTTGTCGACAGCTTCCCAATGACCGGCAGCGGTAAGATCCAAAAGTTTAAACTCAAGGATGTGGGTTTAAAACTGCTCGAAAAGCGGGGTGATTAAGCAGGTTTGTTACGTCTTCTCAGGAAAACCAGGGCAAGGCCGAGGATTAACCAGACCGGCCAGATTTTAAAGAGGAAAATCACAGTGTCCACTACTCCATACCAACCTTTGGTGAGAGCTTGTTTCAGTTTCTCACCAAAGCGGTCGCGTTGTTCGGGTTTGTATTGGAAATCTTTTTGCTCGGTGAGCGTTAGTTGCAGACTGCTGTAATCCACTTGATCGCTTAGGTATTTGAGCCGGCCGGTGGTGCTTTCGATTTCTTCTTCGAGCCCCCGGATTTCTTCCTGAATCTGCAGGATATCTTTAACGGTTTTGGCCTCTTTGAGTAAGTCCTTGTAACGACTCAAGTAATTGCGTTTGTTTTGTAGACGGGTTTCCAGATCGATAAACTGGTCGGTTACATCCCGGGCTTGAATGTCTTTGTTGAGTATTTCTCCATAACCACCCTTTTCGAGGCAGAGTATAAAATCATCAAAAGCGGCAGCGGGAATCCGCAACCTCAGGTAAAAAGTGGCCTCCCGTTCGTTGTTGTTGAAGTTTTCGCTGGCGTAATAAGCCCCAAATGGAAGCAAAAGGCTGTCCACTTCGGTTTTGGCTGCCTGAGCCGATTTTGCCTTGATGGTCATGTGGCCGTCTCGAATGATTTTCTTCTTGTCTGTTGCTTCCGATCCTTGTTTTACAGCCTCATCGGTGATAGTGCTTTCGGAAGCCGCAACGTTGCCTGCCGCGTAGGTCTGAGCACCTGCCACACGCCCTTTGAACTTGAGATCTTCTCTTGATTCAAAGGAAACGTCTTCCATCATTAATATTTCGTTATCTGCAACAAGGTAGTTGTCTTTTTGTTGACATGCTCCAAGCAGTCCCGGCAACAGGAGCAGAAAAAGAATGTTCTTTATATGATTCATTTCTTTTCGGGGAATACCAAGTTGATTTTACTTAATTCGGTATCGATAATACGAAGTTCGTCGGGGCTGAGTTTCAGCATGCCTGCCCGGGCGTTTTCGGTAGCCTGGGCTACGTTCCTGGCGCCGGCCAAAGCAACGGTGATGCCCGGCTGTTCAACGGTCCAGCGCAATACTACCTGACTCAGGCTGGCCTTGTGCGCTTCGGCAATGGGGCGGATCCTGTTGAGGAAGTTGTTGACCTGCACGATGTTTTCGTCCAGATACCAGGCCTGGCCAGTGCGGCTGTCGTTAGGATCAAATTGCTGGCCGGGTTTCATTTTGCCGGTAAGCAATCCCCGTTGTAAAGGGCTGTAAGCCAAAATGCCCTTGTTATGCTTAATGCAATAAGGTACAGTTTCATCCTCTATCCCCCGGCGCAGCATGCTGTACGGCAACTGATCCGATGCCAGGTCGATAAAGGCAGCCGCTTCTTCCATTTGGTCGGCAGAATAATTGCAAACACCGGCATAACGCACTTTTCCTTGTTCCATGAGGCGGCTGACGGCTTCCATGCTTTCGCCCACGGGAGTGGTGGGATCGTACCAGTGTATCTGATAGAGATCTATGTAATCGGTGCCCAGCAATTTAAGGCTGGTTTCGCATTCCTGAATAATATTCTCTTTACGGGCATTGCGGTAAATGTGTACCGTTTTTCCCTCGTTGCTGACGCTGTCAAAATAGTACTCGCCTTCGGTCGTATCCCAGCGCAGACCGTATTTAGTCAGGATTTGTACTTTGTCGCGAGGAAGACCCTTGATGGCCTCTCCCACCAGTTGTTCGCTGTAGCCCATACCGTAAACGGGAGCCGTGTCTATGCTGGTTACGCCCATATCGTACGAAGCGCGGATGGCGTTGACCGCATCGTTCTGTTTGGTGCCTCCCCACATCATACCCCCGGCGGCCCAGGCTCCAAAAGTAATGACCGAGAGTTCCAGATCTGTTTTCCCAATTTTTCTGTATTCCATAGTGATTTTGTTTTGTTGCCCTCAAAGATATAATTTTATTCCGGCCTATCATTATCTTTGTAAAGTATGAAAGGTTTTGCAGCCATCGATTTCGATCTGAGGCATCATTATGCTTTGGCCGATGCAGAAGCTTGTGCGGCGATAGAGTTGAGATTATTCAAACCACTTTGAATAAATAGACTAAATCACGAAAAATGTTGTTATTGAATATATTATGAAGCTCAGATCACATTTTACCGGGCTGATATTATTTGCCTTTTTTTCTATAGCGCTTCAAGCTGCCGTGCCGGCTTTTCCCGGAGCCGAGGGAGCCGGTGCCTATACCACCGGAGGCCGGGGAGGAAAGATTTACCGGGTTAGCAATTTAAACGATTCCGGCCCGGGTTCTCTTCGCGAAGCCGTGCAGGCCAGAGGTAAACGCATCGTTATTTTTGATGTGGCGGGCATCATTGATTTGCAATCGACCCTGAAAATCACAAACGGAGACATTACTATTGCCGGCCAGACAGCCCCCGGCAAAGGAATATGTTTGAGAAATTATCCCCTGCAGGTGGCTGCCGACAACGTAATTATCCGCTTTATTCGCAGCCGGATGGGAGAAGAGGCCGGGGTGGAAGGCGATGCTATTTGGGGACGTTACCGGCAAGACATTATAATCGATCACTGCTCATTCAGCTGGAGCGTGGATGAATGCGCTTCTTTTTATGGAAACAAAAATATGACCATGCAATGGTGTACCATTTGCGAAAGTCTTAATCTGTCGGTGCATGTAAAAGAAAGGCACGGTTACGGGGGTATCTGGGGAGGCTCGCCGGCCAGTTTCCATCACAATCTGATAGTGCACCACACCAGCCGTACGCCCAGGCTCAGCGGAGGCGATCCCGCTACCGAAATGGTGGATGTGCGCAATAACGTCTTTTACAACTGGGGCCCCACCAACGGAGGCTACGGAGGAACAGGCGGCAGCTACAATTTTGTGGGTAATTACTATAAACCCGGCCCCAGCACGGCGGTCAAGGATTTTCTCTGTAATCGTATAATGTACACCGGGCCTTCGGAAAACCCGGATTCAGCGGGGAATTATATTTGGGGCATTTTCCATTTTGACGATAATTATTTCGACGACAGCTGTCCCGATCTCAGCGAAACAGCCATTAATAATTGTTCGAGGGTGAATGCCAATAATTACGTTGGTTTACATCTTTCTACCAGCGCCAATCTACCCGGAGGGACTAAATACGGCATACAGTCGTCCACTCCCTTTTCCTGTTTGCCCGTGAGCACCCATCAGCCCCAGGATGCCTACGACAAGGTGCTGGAATTGGCCGGAGCCAGTCTGAAGCGTGATAAGCAAGATCAGCGCTATGTAGCCGAATTGATCGACGGCATCTATACCTACGAAGGCAGCAGGGGCAGCACCAACGGCATTATAGATTCACAAAACGATGTGGGTGGCTGGGATACCTATACCGGAAGGAACACCGAAGGCGATTCCGACGGCGACGGCATGCCCGACAACTGGGAAGACATCCACAGTCTGGATCCTGCCGATCCTTCGGATGGTCCGGCTTACACTTTGTCGCAACAGTACACCAATGTAGAAATGTATTTAAACAGTCTGGTTGCTTCTATTATGGAAGCCGGCCTCGAGGGAGCCGAGTCGAATCTACGATCGGTTGATAAGCCCGATGACACCCCTTCCTACTTATGGACCGAAGCCGGTCTGTTGGTTCCCGGGGCTGTCAGCCTGGAACTTTATACGATGGGTGGCCTGCTGCTCGCCAAGGCGCAGGGAAGTTTACTGGAAATCTCTCCCACACCCGGCTTTTTCCTCTTAAGGGTTAAAGATGCTGCTTTCCGGGAGCATAGCATCAGTCTGGTAAAATGAAACATAACCAAATTAAATAAATCAGAATGTTACAAAAAGGCGAAAAAGCTCCCGACTTCAAGGGAGTGAATCAACAAGGCGAAATCATTTCCCTGAGCGATTTCAGGGGGAAAAGAGTGATACTGTACTTTTATCCCAAAGACAACACCCCCGGCTGCACGGCCGAAGCGTGCAGCCTTAACGACAGCCGGTCGTATTTTTTGGATAAAGGCTTTGTTATAATCGGAGTCAGTCCCGATTCAGTGGAGTCGCATCAGCGATTTGCGGCCAAATACGGTCTGTCGTTCAACCTGATTTCCGATCCCGAAAAAGCCATTATTCAGGCATACGGTGCCTGGGGCGAAAAGAAAAACTACGGCAAAACCTATATGGGCCTCCTGCGTACCACCTTTGTTATTTCGGCCGATGGCATTATAGAAGAAGTTTTCCCCAAGGTCGATACCAAAAAACACGCCGAGCAAATCATCAAGGCGTTGGGAATTTAAATCCTATTTCCGCATCCAAACCATCGACTCAGGACTGCGTCGTCCTTCTTGTACGGGCTGGATTCTGTTCATCCTGAGATAATTAGGTATAGCCAGCAAGTCTGAGCCGTCGGCCCATTTGCCTTCGATACCGACAATGCCTTTGAACATATCGCTGCGCCAGACAGCTTTAAAGGGCTCACTGCCCACGGCTTGGTTGATGTCTTTGTTGTCGGCCCTTTCCACATTGTAAATCATTGGCCCGTAGCGAAGAGCAACCAGCCCGCTTAGAGCTTCAACCTTTTCGTCGGCCGTGATTTGCTGCACTTCCAGAGGAATTTCCAGGTCTATGCGATCGCCCTTTTTCCAGTCGCGGGCAATGGCTATATAACCTCTGTCTGCCTTCATTTCCACAGCTTCGCCGTTTACACTGAGTGATTTGAGCGTATTCAGTTCGGGTACCGAAGTATACAGCTCACTGGTTTTGCGATTGGGTACCCGCACATAAACCGTAAAATGTTTGTCTTCTTTGGGATTGACGATGATAGAAACTGCGCCTTTCCAGGGATAATCGGTTTGCTGAACCATTTCAACATCTGTGCCGGCTACCCTTTCTACATTGATGGTGCTGCCTACGTACATATTAACGTAGATA
The DNA here is from genome assembly GCA_002305085.1 of Bacteroidales bacterium UBA1402. Lineage (GTDB taxonomy): Bacteria > Bacteroidota > Bacteroidia > Bacteroidales > UBA1402 > UBA1402. Next base: position 16,423 of record DBQE01000018.1, read on the forward strand.
CCGTCTTTTCCGGTAACGTAAGTCCAGGTGGGAATCATCAGCAGGGTGCGGGGGATATTACCCACGCAGCAGGGGCAGACATGCCAGGGATCGCGCGCATTGTAGGCCGTAAGCGGGTTGGTGTAATAAAAACGCTTGCCTTCGAAATCGATCGAACCCAATAAGGCATTGTACATAGTTTCTTCGTAGAGATCCGCGTATTTGGCGTCGTGATATGCGATGTTCATTTTGTGCTGGAAAAATATCAGCCCGCAGCTCGAGCAAGATTCGCAATAGGCGTTGTTACGCAGAGAGTAGTTGGGGCCAAAGCCTTCGGAAGTTTCGCCGCTGCCCACACCGCCGGTAACATAATATTTTCTGTTGACCATATTGTTCCACAAGGACATTACGGCGCTTTGATAATCGATATCGCCGGTTTCGGCGGCTACATCCGACATACCCGAGTAGGTGTAGACGGCCCGCACAGCGTGTCCAACGGCTTCGTATTGCTGTTGTACGGGGAGGTGGCTTTGATCGTATTCGCCGCCCTTATCGCGCATGTCGAGCAGGAATTTGGCCAGGGCAATGTAGCTGTCGCCTTTATTGTTGCCTTCCATGTCGTTAACAAAACGGCCAAAGCGCACCAGGGCCTGTTCCATTTCCTGATGTCCATCGTACCATTCAATCTGATCGGGACCCGGGCCAATGTTCTTTACCCAACAGTCGGCCAGTTTTTTGGCAGCATCGTACAAACGAGTGTCTTTGCCTTCGGTCAGGGTGTAGTGGTTGATAGCGGATTCTATAAAATAGCCGGCCACATAGCCTTCGTGATCGCTCCGGTTACGCGGAGACCAGCGGCCGGTCCAGCGGGTGGTGTCGCGCAAAGTGTAGGCTGTGTGCAGGTAGCCGTCGGGTTCCTGAGCCGATAAAATGATGGGAATCCACCTTTCCAGGGCTTTCTTCATCTTGTTTTGGGCGGCAATGATTTCTTTGTCACCTTGGGGATCTACCATCAGGGCGATGCACATAGATTCCACTGTCTGATGAACCCAGGCATTGGAAAATACATAACCAAGGTGCCGGCCGTGAGGCTCACCGCGTAAAGCTTTGGCCGCTTCGACAAAGTTGTCAAGCCCGCCCTGTCCCTGAGTAAGATTGCGGCGTTCGCATTGGTCAATGCACCAGGGAATCCAGTTGGTGATTAATACTTTGGCTCTTTCGCTCCAAAGGGGGCTGTTGATTTTGTAACGTTTGGTGTAGACCACATCCAAACGTTCTTCCTGAGGAGGATAATGCGCAATGAGTTCCAGGCTTGATCCGGATTTCATTTTTCCCGATTGGGCAGAGAGCGTCAGAATATATTTGCCGGGTTTATCCACGCTGGCTGTGGTGGTAAGAGCTTTCGGGTCGGCAAAAGATACCTTGCCCGGTCCTTTGGCGCTCCAACGCAGCTTTTTAATCGGATCGACCGCCTTGATTTCGGCATTCAGGTAGGTATTACCGCCTACCATTACGTCACGGTCTATACCGGCTGTAATCATAGGAGCAACAGCCGGAGAATTGAGCGATTTCATTACTCTCCATTCGAGTAAAGTGCTCGGATAGCGAGGCAGAGAGTCCAATTCCAGCCGCAGCGCGGTAGTGGTGACTTCGTCAAAAACGGTTACATTGAACTGATCGTTCTCCAGTCCGTAACCTTGTGCATTGCTGACGGGTACAAATTGCTGTCCGTCCCAGTAACTGAGCCGGTGAGCCTGAGGCAATTTGGCCAGTCCTTCGTAATTGAACCAATAAAGTTGCACCTCGTCTATGGTGACCGGGCTGGCCCAACGATATTCCAATTGCTGGCTCACCAATTGGTTGTAGCGTCTGTATTGGGGCTGATTGGCTTGTTCAACGGCTTGCATCATCCGGTTTCGTTGTTGTTCGCTCAGTTCGTTGGGGATTTCACCATCGTTGAGCGGATGCGTTTCTGCACCACCCCTTTGACCTTGAACCTTGGCCAGTACGGCCAGGTTAGCTTTTTCTTTGGGTCTGTCTTTGCAGGAGTTTATGCCAAAGCTTAAGAACACTGCCAGCAGAGCAGGCAGCCAAATGGAGTTTGTGAAATGTTTTTTCATAATGGTTGTGAATTTTTATGGAGTGATTTATTTAAGTCAGAAGAACGCCCGGTATTTTGAAGGCGTTGATAATTAATCATTACGCAAGTTACATGCTTTTATCGAATAAGTTCTGCGTTTTGTATGCAAAAATTCCTAAAATCTTCTCAAAGTATAACACTATAGTCCAAGTAATAAGGGAGTTTAGTGCAAAAACCGGTTTCTCTACAGAAAATTCAGACGTGACACCCGGACCAACATCAGGGCTCAACCACAATTGTTCTGAACGTACGGCTTCCGCCGTGTTTGAGCTGTAGAATATAAATACCTGCTGCCAGATGGCTGAGATCGAGTTCGGCCTTGCTACCCTTTAAGGTGTAAGTAGCCACTTTGTTGCCGTCGAGGCTGTAGAGGTCGATTTGACCGGTTCCCCGGTGATCGCGGCCGCAGTCGAGGTAAAGGAGGTCACGGGCGGGCAGAGGCCATATTTTCAGTTCGTTTATTTCGCTGCCGGAAATCTCCGGTAGGGCGTCCGGGCCATTTGCCGCCAGTGCGGCTACTTCATCGGTCGAGAGAGGGTAGCTATAGACCCTAAAGTCGTCCAGTTGTCCTTTGAACAAGACACTCACGTGCTGGCCCCTGCCCAGGTAGTTGATTATCGGCCGGACATCTGCCGGATTCAGGCTGAATTCGGTCGATTGATCTGCTATTTCTCCGTTTACATAGAGGCAAGCCAGGCTGTCGCTCAGGGTAACGGCCACATGGCACCATTGATTCTTTGGCAGCGCGGCAGCTTCCAGTCTTTCTTCGCCTCCTTTGTTTCGGATGGCGAAACGCATTTTATTAAAAACGCCTATCTTGGGGGTTAGGTAAAAATAGCTGGTTTGATCGTAAAGAAAATCGAAAATACGTTGCCAGCTATCTCCCCCTTGCCAGTTTACCCATAAAGCCAGGCTGAGCTCCGGGTGGTTGCCCAGAGTGGACGGCAGTTGCACAAAGCCCCGGGTTCCGTCGAGTGTCAGTGCCCGGGAGGCATTGATGCCCTCCACAAAACTCAGGCCTTCGAGCCCCTCGCCGTGATTCAAATGTGGAGTATTGTCTAAGGTGTTGTCTTCGAAGCTGAGCCATGCAAGCATATCTTTACCGCCACTTGCCATCGCTGATACTGTATCGGAAAAGGCGGAATGATTCAGCGAACGGTCTACTGCTTTAACAGCGTAATAATAGGTCTTGCCCGCTTCGATGGAATGATCCACAAAGGAAGTGCCGTTGATGTTTCTGGCCAAAGTCTGAAACGATCCCTGCAACGAATCGGAGCGATAAATGGTGTAACCGGCCAGGTCTGCGTCCCCGACGGCAGCCCAATCGAGACGCAAGGAATGAGAATTTGCGGTGGCACTTATTTCTGCGGGGGCGGCAGGCGGATTAAATTCAATGGCTGCGCCCACCGGCAGGAAGCGCCATTGCTGGTTGGCTGAGCCGTTTTTGGTGCCCTGTTGAATGTTGGCGGCATTGGCAGTGGAGGCGTTTTGTATTTGCAAACAATGCGAGCTGTGTCGGCTGCGGATGTAAAACCAGCCGTCGCCGGCGTATTCCAAGTACCATTGCTGGTTGGCACCTTTGGCGTCGTCCCAAACGATGATGTTGCCTCCGTTATTGAGAGACCAGTTGTAAACATCGAGCGATTTTCCGCTGTGATTGGCAATAATGCTGTGATAGCTGAAATCGCCCCCAATGCGGGGATCCACCGGAGTTACAAGCCACTGTTGGTAAGCTGCCCCGGTGTAGGTGTTTTGACGCACGTTGCTACCAGCGCTTGTGGAGCCGTTTTCCACCTCCATTACCTTGGCGCTGTTCCGGTTTACCAGTACATAACGTCCGTTGACGGGTTGAGGTACATCTTCTCCCCAGTTTATGTTGATCACTCTTTCGGCATTGGTTTGACCTTGCTGATAACCTGTACCTCCCGGGATTTCTATTGTAAAAGTTCGCTGGGGGCCATGCCCGTCGTAAAATACGTCGCGTTCGGAAGAGATAAAACTATAAGAAGTAGTTGCGGCCTGCCGTTCGGAGCTGCCTACAAAAGCCTGCACTTTGCCCTCGGGAGAACGGTAAACCGTTGCTGCTGTCCAGTTGGGCCTGTGTTCGGCATAGGCCAGGCGGCGGCCAAAGCTCGCTTTGACGAATTCTCCTCGGGCCAGTTCGGCGGTGCCCCACCAAATGCCTGTTTGCATGCCGTATTCCACACCGACCATAGCTTCCATCACATTATGCAATTCGTCGTTGGTGGCGTGATGTCCGTTGGCGCGCACCGTTCTGAAAAACGAAGCGTAATTATCGAAACTTCCGGCCAATTGATGGGTGTTTCCTTCGTCGAGACGGCTTTTCAGGGAATTATACCAACTCAGGGCCTGATCTGTGTTCAGGGTATTGCCTCCGCTGATACGAATGCTGTCGAAGCGGGGATTCTTGCGCAATTCGCCTGCAATGTTGAAAAAATCGGTCAAGCTGCCCTGCCCCCAACCGTAATCCGGTTCGTTAAAGGGAGCAATCGATACTATCTGACGTCCTCTTTCCTGTATGCGACGGGCGGTGACATCCATCAGTTGTGCCCAGTTTTGGGCATTGCCGGCATACCAGGGATCAACGCTGGGGTGATCGCAATTCAAGGCTACCTTGGTATGGCTGCCTGTCAGATTAATAAGATTGAGGCGATTATTGAGATCGGCTACTTGTTGCGACTGCAGATCTCCGTTCACCAGGGGCATAGTGGGTTGAAAGGAAGCCCTGACCAAATAAATATTTTCGCTGCCCATAAAAGCAACTCCCCGTATAATGTTGTCGCGGCTGGGCCAGGCGGTGTCGAGCCCCCAGAGTATTGGCGTGTGTTTTCCGCTGTCCGATAAATTGAAAGGAACTATTCTGTCGGCAACAGGTTGCGGATGAATGGGATTGGTCGCGGGTAAGGATTCTGCCTCGGCCCGGGTATGGACGGCGGTCCCTTCAAATCGCCGGTCGGTTTGAGTGGTGGAGCCGGTGGCTCTGTGTTGGAATGTTCCCTGAGCATCAGACACAGGGCATGTAAAAAAAAGTAGGCCCAGGGAAAATATAAGTTTGTGAGAAAATATAAGTTTGTTCATGGTTGAAAGACTGGCTGATAAAAAATAAGCGCACACTCTTACAAAGATGGAGGCATTATTTTACACCTCAAAATGTTTGATGTTTTTTATGAATAAATTTTGAAATTTATTACGACATTTGTCGATACTATGAAAACAAAATCTACACTTGTCCGCTTTGCCCTGGGTGGGGGAGCGACATTATTATTCTTATTTGCCGGTCTGTTCAAGACCGGGGCTCAGGATCCCAGAGAAAGGTATTATTATTATGAAATCTTAGAACCCCATCACGCCCCTAAACCCCAGGTGGAGGGTTTTGCTACGATGAGGGTGAACGAGGCCCTTGACCGGGGACTGACAGCAACACGGGCTCAGGACGGGCAGTCGCTCTACCTGAGTTGGAGACTCTTGGCAGAGGACCCTCAGGATGTGGCCTTTGATGTGATTCGTGTGGAAGGTCAAAAAAATCAACGACTCAACAAGCGGCCGATTACAGCCACCTGTGATTTTATTGTTGAGAATCCTCCGGCTGAGGCTGTTTACAAAGTTGTGCCGCGAAACAACCGAAAGTCGGTGAATTCTGCCGGAGCAAAGCCTGCGGCTAATCCGGGCTCGGCTGCGGCCAGCCTGGATAAGACTAAAGGTGTCCTAAATACAGGCGAAGGCAGCATCAGCATCCGGATGGAAGATTTACCGGCCTTTCCCTATCGAAGTATTAAACTGCGAGACGGCGTCAGGCCGGGCAAGATGGCTCTGGCCGACCTCAATGGCGACGGCGTTTACGATTACATTATCCGCACACCCGACTCAAGCGTTGATCCCGGTATGCCGGGCGATTTGGCGGGGAGAACCTATCAAATCGAAGCCTACCTGAGCGACGGCACTTTTCTCTGGTCTTTCGACCTGGGTCAGGGCATAGAACCCGGTGTGTGGTATTCGCCTTTTATTTGTTACGACTTCAACGGAGACGGTAAGGCCGAGGTGGCCCTGAAAACGGCTCCCGGCGATATTGTGCGCAACGAAAAAGGCCGGGTGGACTATGGCGATGAATACCTCTCGGTGCTCGACGGCATGACGGGACGCGAAATAGACCGTGTCGACTGGCCGGTGAGGAATTTCCGTTATGGTGATCTCAATCGTCAGAGCAGACATCAGATAGGTATGGCTTTTTTGGACGGCAAAACACCTTATATTCTGGCTGCCAGAGGCACCTATAAACTGATGACCGTGGATGCCTGGATGCTCCGGGGCGACAAACTGGAATTGGCATGGAGATGGGACGGCGACGAAGAAAACCCTGTGGTCCGAAGCATGGGTGCTCACAACATGATTTGCACCGACGTTGACGGCGACGGCCGCGACGAAGTGGTATTGGGCTCCTGTGCCCTGGACGACAACGGTACACTGCTCTGGTCGACGGGTCTGGGTCATCCCGACAAAATTTTTATCAGCGACATCGATCCCAATCGCCCCGGTATGGAAATGCTGCTCTGCCTTGAGCCCTGGCACGATAACGGAAGAGGAGTTTGTATGATCGACCCCAAAGACGGCTCTCCCATTTGGAATATAGGACACAAGACTTATCACGTGGGCGACGGTATGATAGCCGATTTCGATCCGTCCTCTCCCGGTTTGGAATGTTTTGCTTCGGAAGATCAAAAAGGCGGCAGCAGCGATAAATATTTATTGAGTGCCGATGGCCGGATAATAGGCAAAAACGAAGAAGTGCCTCCTTGCCGTAACTGGGCCTGGTGGGACGCCGATTTGTTGCGCGAATACATCAGCGCTCAGTTTTACCGTAGCCCCGAGGGCCGGTTCGGCAGGAAATCAGGTATTGGAAAATGGAAAGGAGAAACATTATTCGGAGAAATGGAGGGTAGTATTCTGATGATAGCCGATGTTTTCGGAGATTGGAGAGAAGAAATTATTACCGCATTGCCCGGGGAATTGCGCGTGTACACTACCAATATTCCGGCCCGTGATCGCCGGATAACACTGATGCAGGATGCTCTTTATCGCAATTACGTGGCGCATCGCTCCATGGGTTACGATCAGGCACCGGTGCCTTCGTTTTATTTGGGAGAATAAAGGCTGAAAAAGCTCAGGTTTGGTAAACCAACACAGCCTCCTGAATGTCCTTTCTGTCGTGATTGCCGGAAAGTCATTTTAGTTTTACGACTAATGAATAATGAAATGCGATCGTTCTCTTTGAACTTAAAAATAGTCTTGCTGCTGATTTTTGCAGGGCAGTCTATAGGCGGAATTGCACAGGTGATTGAACCTGAATCCGATAAAGATTATTACCTGATCCATTCCGGTGCTTGCGTTTTGTCGAGGGCCGACGACGGACGCGCTGTGGTGCAGACTGCCGGTGCGACCGGAACCCAGGTGCTGAACTTCGTAGCCGACGGCAGGGGCTATTATACCGTCAAGCTCAAGGATCGCCGGGAATATATGGCGCTCTCGGGCAGTTGGAACACTTATTTTGTATCCGATTCGACTGCCGATGCCGCCAAGTATGCCGTTGAAGAAGTGCGGAAGGGCATAGTACGTTTGCGTTGTAAGGCCAATCGGAAATACCTGGGCACAGACAACAGTACAGCCGGCTCACATGTCTATTCCGACAAGAGCGGCTCGGACGAAAGGCATTATTGGCTCATCTCCGAAGAAATCAGGGAATTTCCCGTCGACGCCGACAGCCTGTATTACCTGATCAATCCCTCCGACGCCTTTAGTAAAAGCTTCGAAGGCTGGGGCGTGTCGCTCTGTTGGTGGGCCAATATGTGCGGCCGTTGGGAGGAAAACAAAATAGACGAAATCATCGATTGGCTGGTCAGTCCCGAAGGTCTGAATTACCGGATATTCCGTTACAATATCGGCGGAGGCGACGACCCGCTCAACCGCAATTGCGATCCCCACCATATGGCCTTGGGCAAGGGTCTGCGAGCCGAGATGGAAGGGTTCAAAGATTCTGCCGACGCTCCCTACGACTGGAGTCGCGATGCTGCTCAGCGCAAAATAATGCTCAAAATCAGGGAAAAACGTCCTGATGCAGTATTCGAGGCTTTCAGCAATTCCCCGCCTTGGTATATGACCTACAGCGGATGCGTGGCGGGTAACGAGCCGGCCGGCCTCGACAACCTCAAACCAGAATATTATGAGGCTTTCGCAACGTATTTAGTAGATGTCTGCCGTTTTTATAAAGACTCCTTCGATTTGGAGTTTAAGACCCTGGAGCCTTTTAATGAGCCGGTTACCGATTATTGGGGACGCAACGGCGGACAGGAAGGCTGTCATTTCAGCACTGCATCGCAGATTGCTTTTTTGCGGGTATTGGCTCCGAAATTGGAGGCTTCGGGTTTGAATACGGTGATATCGGCCTCGGACGAATCTTATACCGATCAGTCGGTGAGAGATTTTCTGGCATACAGGAACGGGCAGGTTATAGCTTTGACCGGACAATGGAACACGCATACCTATTCGGCCAACAACCATTCGAGGGCAGCCTTGCGTGAACTGGCCTCGGCAGAAGACATTACTCTCTGGATGAGCGAGGTGGGCGCGGGAGGCAGCGGCTTGGCCGGTAACTTGAGTCTGGCGCAAAAACTCATCGACGATATCCGTTACATCAGGCCCGAAGCCTGGATAGACTGGCAATACGTGGAAGAAAACAACGACCAGTGGTGTACCGTCAGAGGCAGTTTTCAGAATCAAAGATATTGGAAGGTCAAAAACTTTTACGTTCGACGGCAATTTACCCAATTCATTCAAGCCGGCTGGCGTTTCCTGAATGTGCCCAACAACAAAATGCTGTCAGCGCTGAGCCCCGGAGGCGATTCTCTGATTGTAGTAGCTCTGAATACGAGCACAGTGCGTCCGGCTTACCACAGCATAGATTTAAGCCTGTTTGACGAAATCTACCGGGGCATCACCATGAGCAGGACTTCGCAAAGCGAAAACAATCAGACAGTGAACGATTTTGTTTGGCGGGATTCCTGTCTGCAGTTTGTGCTTCCGCCGCAAAGCATCGGTACGCTGATGATACCCGTTGCCTTTACTCCGGAAACGAATACCGAACCGGTAAGCGGCCGGCCCTACCTGATCGCATCGCGCTGTTCGGGTCTGATGTTGCAGGCTGAGGGCGATGGAGTGCTGATCAACGATTACCGCCCGGCCGATTCCTCTCAGCTCTGGCTTTTGCAAAAAGCCGGCGAGGGTTATACTATCGGCAATTTGCAGGGACTCCGGCTCAACGACGATGGTAGTTATTTTTTAAAGACTACTTCGACCTTTGATCCGAATAATCAGCTTTTTGACCTGGACTTGCGTAACGATAATTTTTTCAAAATCTCTTCGCTTTCTACCGGGAAAGCTCTCGATTTACAAGGGGCCAATTATACGCCCGGTACAAGGGTGGGCTTGTACGGTTACGATGAAGGGGGTGCAGATAAGGTCGTTACACGTCAATGGATGTTTTTACGTCCGCCGCGCCGACTCTCCGACTTCAATACTTCTCTGTTCCCGCCGGAGCATGAGACGGCTTTGGAAGTTCAGTTGAGTGTTGCTCCCGGAATGGTACAGCTTTTTTGCCCCTCTTTTGGGCATGACGGAAAGACCTACCGTCTTCGCCTCTTCAACTTGTCGGGGATCATGGTTCGAGAAAGCCGTTTGAATTCAGCTATTACCCGTTTGTCATTGCCGGAGGGATTTTATCTCTTGAGTATAGATGCCGGAGCCGAGGAAAAGATTTTTGTTCAAAAGATCATTGTTCCCTAAATAAAACAAGGCCCCGGCAAACATAATTGCAGTGTGTTTTTGTTTATTAAAAAACACGTCTCCTTTGAAGCTTGAAAACCCTAAAATCACCCAAAAAGGAACCCTAACAAAACGGAGTAATAATAATGAGAACCCCGAATCTTCACTACAGCAAAAACCGGAATGAAAGCCCCGAATCTCCACTAGAGCAAAAACCGAAATGAAAGCCCCAAACCTCCATTACCATTAAACCAGAATGAGAACTCCGAATCTCTATTGCATTAAAACCGGTTTGCCTTTAATTCTGCTTTGCTTTGCCGTTTTCTGTGGCAGTTGCCGGCAAGGCTCCACAGGAGGGAGCCGAACGGAGCTTCTGTTTGAAAGGGAAAAGACCACTACTCTTTGGCTGGATACCGGCGAGGCAGAGGTGGTGTATACGGCTGTGGATTTGTTTCGCAGGGATGTTCAGCTTGTGTTCAATGCGGATTTAAAGATAGTTGAGGATAAAAAAGACGCGGATATTGTGCTTGCTTTTTCCGGGCTGAAAAGGCCTGCTTCCTCCGGGCCGAAAAAGTTTTCGTCTTCTTGGCTGAAAAGATCTGCTGTTGCCGGGCCAAAAAAACTCGCATTCTTCAAGTGCCATAGGTCTTCGTTCTCCAAACCAAACAGCCGGGGAGGGGAAGCCTTTAGAATCCGTTTGTGCAAAAGCGGCCGGAAACCTCAACTGATCGTGAGCGGCAGTGAGCCACGGGGGCTGGCTTATGGAATATTGGAACTTTCGAGGATGATCGGGGTGTCGCCCTGGCATTATTTTGCCGATTCCCGCCCGAAAGAACTTGAATCTTTTGAATTCCCTCTGAAAAGAATAGAACAGCAAGCCTCCGTGAAATACCGGGGTATATTTATCAACGACGAAGATTGGGGGCTGATGCCCTGGGCTTCGCAAACTCTGGCTCCGCAGCAAGGCAAAGGAGTGATCGGTCCGGAGGCTTACGAAAAGATATTTGAGCTTTTGTTGCGTTTGCGCGCCAATACCATTTGGCCGGCCATGCACGAGTGTACCCGCCCTTTTTACCAGGTCGAAGGCAATGCCCAAATGGCCCGTAAATACGGTATTCTGTTAGGAAGTTCCCACTGTGAGCCCCTGGCTCGCAATTCTGCCTCTGAATGGGATATGGATGGGAGCGGCGACTATAATTTTATGACTAATCCTTCGAATGTAATCCAATATTGGGCCGGACGTTTGCAGGAACTTAGTCCCGGAGAGAATATCTTTACTCTCGGAATGAGGGGTAAGCACGACGGCCTGATGCAGGGGGTGAAAACGCTCGAAGAGCACAAAGCGGCTCTGAGCCGGATTATTCCGGTTCAGCAGGACTTGCTCAAACAGTATATTGATGCCGATATAGAAGCGATTCCCCAGGTTTTTATTCCTTACAAGGAAGTGATGGAGGTCTATGACGCCGGCCTGGAGGTGCCGGATCATGTCACTTTGGTGTGGTGCGACGACAACTACGGTTACATCCGCCGGCTGTCGAACGCCCGGGAACAAGAACGCAGCGGCGCTTCGGGTATTTATTATCATGTGTCGTATTGGGGACGTCCGCACGATTACCTATGGCTGGCAAGCACTTCGCCCGGCTTGATTTATTCCGAAATGCTGCGGGCTTATAAGCACGGGGCCGATCGTTTGTGGATATTGAATGTGGGCGACATCAAGCCGGCCGAATACCTGATGGAATATTTCCTGGACCTGGCCTGGGATATCAATGCGGTTGACAATGATTTTGGGCATTTGCAGCGTTTCATGCATAGGGAATTTGGCGCAGAACAGGCAACAGCGCTGAGTGAAGTCTATGAGCGCTATTACTGGTTGGCTACCATTCGTAAGCCCGAGTTTATGGGCTGGAGCCGGGTAGAAGAATCCGGTTACGGCCGGGGAGGAAAAACTCCTGTCCGCGATACTGAATACCATCCGGAGTTTAACAAGGAATTACAACATCGGCTGGAGGCTTATCGCGAACAGGAACAGCGAGTGGCCGAAATTCGTCTCCGTATTCCCGAGCAGCAATTGTCCTGCTTTTTTCAATTGGTAGAATACCCCATTCGTGCGGCTTCACTGATGAATCAGAAGTGGCTGTATGCTCGCCTGGCTCGTTATTACAGCGACAGTCGTCCGGAGCTTGCCCGGCTTTGCGCCGCCCTGAGCCTGCAGGCCTACCAAGGCATTGAGCAGTTAACGGCAACATACAATTCGCTGGAACAGGGCAAATGGGAGAGGATAATGGATTTCAGGCCCCGGGAACTTCCGGTGTTCGACAAGCCGGTGTTTAATAATCCGGAACTCGATGGTCCTGAACAGAAAAGCTCAGAGTTTGGAAAATTCTTGTTCGAAGGCCCGGAGTTCAAAAAGCTGTTTGACCATACACTCGAAAACAACAGGCGATTGTATGATTCCCTGATTTCACAAACGGTCCAAGGTGCCGATTCGGTCTCTCCCGTCGATAATTCAAGACCTTTCGTAACCGCCTGCAACGCCGCCCGGGCTCGGAGTGTTCGCGGGAAAGTCGTCATCATCCGGGGTCTGGGGCATGGTTTTGAAGCTGTTCAAATGGCGCAGGGCAGTAGTGTGAATTACCGCTTTGACTTACCCGAAAGCGGGGAATACCGGATCGTAATAGCTGCCGTTCCCAACCACGACGTGGACGGGCAGGGGATGAAAATCAGGGTCGCTGCCGACGGCAGGGATTTGGGCGAATTCGATTATAAGACGCGTGGTCGCAGCGAAGCCTGGAAACAACAAGTCCTGCGCGGACAGGCATTAATAGAAATCCCTGCCCGGGAAATGGAAAAAGGCCGGGTAAATATCAGCATTACCGCTTTAAGTCCTTACATTCAGTTGGACCAGTTGATGATCTTGCAAGGGGAAATGAACTTCTATGAGTTTCCGGTTAGTAATTCAAAATAGAAACGTTACTAAACGGAATCAACCCAATCCGAATAAATCAAACCCAATCCGAGCCTTTGAAGCAGACTTCGTTTTAGAATTTCACTTCTTTGCCCAGAACCAGCTTATCGCCGCTCAGGTCAACTTCGAACAAATGTGGTACGCGGTGGTAACGTCCGTTGATGTTTTGATGACTGTGTACTGACATCAGTGTTTTGCCGTCTAAGGTTTCGAAGAGCATGCCGTGACCGAAGTTCGGCGGAGTGATCAATTCGGGTTCTTGAATCCAGGGTCCGTCGAGATTGCCGCTTTCCGAATAAGCCACGCCCTGAGCATAGACATCGTAAATCCAACTGGTCCAGATCATTCCCAGCCTGCCGCTCCCCGTGCGAAACAAATAAGGTCCGTCGGTTACTTTGTTGGGGCCAACGTTGCCTTGCTCGTCGCGCTCGCGACTCCAGGGGGAATCTTTGGCTCTGAACAAGATAGTTGACTCACCTACGCTTCCGCTCAGGTCGGGTTTAAGTTCAATCTTTTCTATGGTACCGTTCCAGTTTTGCAGCCATTCGTGACAAAACACCATGTAAGGCTTACCGTCGGTATCCACCCAAAAAGTGCCGTCCAGCGTAGGTTTATCCGCCGGCAGGTAAGTGGGATCAGCCATCGGCACGTAAGGCCCTTCGGGTTTGTCGCTCACCAAAACATGCGAAGCCCTGCGTTCGATCACATTACCGGCCACGGTGTCTATTTTGACACTACGATTGGTAAAGGTGGCAAAATAATAGTATTTCCCTTTGTACCGATGGAGCTCGGCAGCCCAGATCATCGGCCGGGGCCCCATCCAGGATTCCGGATCGGTTTGGGCTACCACATAGGGACCTTCCCAGATATGAAGATCGGTACTCTTCCACAGCAGACCGCCGGTGCCGGTCATGTAATACAATCCGCTGGCTTTGTCGGCCAGAATACAGGGATCACTCAATCGTATCGAATCGATCGGAACCCGTCTCACCTGCCGGGCCTGTTGCTGCCGCTCTTGTCCATAGCCGTTTTGTATCAGCAAAACTCCCAAGAGCAGCCCGGTAAGTCTTAAAATCCAAGATGTTGAAAATAAATGGTGCTTCATGATAAAAAGGAATAATTGCAAATATAATTAATTATTTAGAAAAATTGGATTTGCTATTCTGATCCTGAATATCACTATTTTGGTGCCGAGATTGTTGCCAGGGTTCTTTTTAATACTAAACCCACAGCCGTCTGTTGAAGAGAAAATTCCAATCAAGGCAAATAAATCAACTTAGTGCTCAACACCTCACCGGGCAATTCGGCGCGGAGGATGTAAAGACCGCGGCTGAGGTTTTCGGTACCAAAATCAATTGCGGCGATGCCTTCGTACTGTCTGTCGAAGATTAGGTTGGCTTTGCTGTCGTATATACGCAGGCGGTAGCTTTCGTTTTGTCCGGTATTAACGAAGAAGGTGCCCTTGCTGGGGTTGGGATAGACGTCGAGGCGGGCGGCGAGGAATGTGCCGGGGCTTTTGATGGCAGAGGCAGATGCGGGGTCGTCGGCGAAGGGCGATCCGCCCACGTGGCTGGAGGTTATCCAGTAGGAATAATCGCCGGGATCTCCTTCGGGCATTGCCTGTGCGGCTGCCAAGCTATAGCCCGATCCGTCGGGCTCCGTTGGCCAGGGGCTTTTGTCGTAGTAATCGAAACTGATCAGGGGTTGATTAGCGGGATCCAGCAAAACGATTTTTTCGCCCGAATTGGAAAGGTTTCTCGAAAAACTGCCGGAGGGATAGCGCCCATAGCGCAAGTAGAAGTTGTTGGGCTTGGAGGCGGCTACATAAAATTCGCCCGGATACAGCAATTGTTGTTCGGGAAAGCGGTGATAAATGCCCGAGTCAATTTTCAGTCCGGACAGATCTATGGCTTTGTTGCCGGTGTTTTTGAACTCGATAAACTCAAAATCTTGCCCCTTGGTCAATACTGAATTTACAAAAGTGTCTTTGGGGTGGTAATGTATTTCGGTAATCTTTAAGGCCTGGTAATCTTCGTCTGCATTACTGAAAAAGACTTGCTTCAGAGGGCCCCAGTTGGTTCCCGAGTAAATTCTGCACGACAGCACGGTGCTTTGGTCTATGCTGAACGAAACACTGCCTCTGACATTGATGGCCTTGGACGAAATTCCGCCTCCGAAAGTTCTGGGGTCGCTGCCGTCGAGCGTGTAGTAAAGACTGCTGCTTGGACCGGAAAGATTACTGATGCTAACCGGCACTTCGCCCCGAAAACTGTAATCCGAACCGTAGAAGCGATAATTGTTGATGCTGATGCCCGGAGCCGCTATGGTGGTATACAAGCCTTCTGCTTTGAGCTGCTGTATCAGGATGTTGGTGCGTTTGGGGAAATACTCGTTATACATGGACTGGAGCAAGGTTTCCCAGTCTTTTTTACCCAGGGTTGTATGACTCACGGCGTCTCCCCAGCGGGCCGACTCGGCAATAACAGCCAGGTCTATTTGAGCGGCTCTTGAGCGATAGAGGGCTGCGGCAGAATCGGGCCTTAACAGACCGCCAACGGATAAATACTTATACGCACGGTCCATAAAACGAAAGCGGTATTCTTCGTTGGAGCAAAGTTTGTAGTGCAACCACTGAGGATTAAACTCGAGCATACGGTTTATTTGCATACTGCCGTTTGTTCCTATGTTCACACGGTTGCAATTCAATCCACCTACGAAGACATTATCAACAAACATACTGTGTTCCGAATCGTGCGCAAAAAAGCGGAATCCCCTCGAGTGGTCGTTGCGGTTATATACGGCGTAGTAATTGTTGGGCATATCATCGTTGCCGAAGGCCGAGGTCGGGGCATCGAAATTGCCGGTGTAGAAAATAACCAGCATATAGTCGATCAGATTATCGATATCCACCCAAACCCTGCCCTCCGGATCCATGCTTCCGTCGGGTTTTTTGCCCAACAAGGCCAGATAGGCTTCGTTGGAGGCAAAGCCTTCGGTACATTTATTCCACAGAGCTGTCCAGGCTTCCAGGTTGCCGTCGGTGGCTTCGTTCGTATAGGGCCAGAATTCGGAATAGACTTTGATAACGTCGTAGTCGTCTTTATGTCCGCCGAAATAATGCTCGGCATTGTTGGCTTCGGCCCGTTCGTCGGTCTGGTAGAGCCCCCAGTACATGCCGTTGAGGTAGAGATGGTAATAGCGTCCTCTTTTGTAGGGTTGTTTCATGCGGCCTTGCAGGTCGCGACTGAAAATATCGGCTATCATGGAATTGTATTTGCTGCCGTCTTTGCTCCAGGAGTAATTTTGTTCGCAGCGCAAGTCCATGCGGTCGAATTCTTCTACTCCCTCGTTATCGAAAAGGGGGTATTTCAGCTTGGAGGCTCCGTATTCTTTTCTGAAGAAGAAACGAAAAGCCCTTTTGACGCTCTCTTTTTGTTTAGCACTGGCAGCTCCCCTGATGCGAATACCCGCGTTTATTTGAAAGCCTTTGGTTTCGCAGGTGTCGATCAATTCTATGGAACAGGGACGTTCCCAGGCCCGGCCGCTTTTTTCGGCGTTCACATAGATGCCGCTGCCGGCATCGAACAGATGCTTCATGTCGGTTACTATGCTGATGCTGGGGATTTGCCTAAGGGCTGCGTCAATGTAGGGCGAATAATTTTTGTGGTTTACCACGGCCGTATCCATTTCGTAGTCGAGCCTTTGTCCGTTGTGCCGACTGACAGGCCATTCCCAGCCGGGGTGAGTCTGGGTTTTTACCTGATCGGTAAAAATATAGGTTCTGGTAATGGAAACCGAAGGCTTATAACCCTCTTTCACGAGGCAGGCGCGCAAAACATAAGCCGGCGTCTGCCCTCTCAAAATGGGTTGTGTGGGGTCGATGGACCATTCTCTCCACGTGCCGGCATTGATGGCGGTAGAAGAAGTGGCGGGTTCGCTGCCGTCGAAGCTGAACAATATGTTGCAGTCGGGATAGGGCGATTCGAGGGTCAGAGTGAAGGCTTCGTCGTAAAAACCGGCCTTATGACTGATTTGTACGTTGCCGCTGTAAGGGAAAGCGGGCAATGCGGGTTCTGCCGTCATTCCCAAATCGAAATGGATGTCGGAACTATGAGAAGACACATTCAACACCATAACGGCCAGGCTGTTGTCGCCTTCGACCAGAGGGATATCCATCGCGTTGAGTACGAAGCTCTCGTTAGTGCCCGGATCGTGATTTTGCAGTGCGAGAGAGTTGTTCGATAGTGTCTCGGGGACGTTTTGTTTCAATACAATCTGTCCGTTGATGGCAATAACAAAACCGTCGTCGTAGTTGATGCTAAGATGGAGTTGTTCCAGTCTGTCTACATTCTCGGCCCGGAAAGTGCAGCGCAGGTAAAAACAGGTATAATTGTTTTGCATGTCGCTCAGTACAGTGCCACCGCTGCCTTTACCGTAGCGGAAAGGAGCAGGGCCGGTGCTCCATTGGCTGTCGTCGTAGTCCCGGCTGAATAGGGTTTCGGGGCTCTGGTGATTGGCATTGCCTTTGAGGTAGCGAAAACTGCTGCCTTGCTCAAAGCGAATTTGTCCCCGAATATTGGGGAGGGCCGTAAACAGCAGCGCAAACAATAATAGCATGACCTTGGACAAGTTCTTGCAGCCGGGGACAAGGAAGTTTGGACCAGGGCTGAGACTTTTGCTTGCACGGGTGTTGCTGCCGGGGGCAAGGTTTTTTATGACTAAGATTGTTGACATACAGTCGTAAAAATACATATTTCTGAGGATTTTGTTGCCGGATCTTGCTGTATTACACAATTCTTGATGCATTTGAGACGATTTTGTCAGCCGCAAGCTCCTTGCTTAAACCCCTTTACTCACCATCGGATTATGTGATCGGGATTTGAACATTATCTAGTAGGTATGGTGCTTAAAATAATACTATTATCCCGTTCAGTGCAATTATTTTACTTATTCCCTCCTGTGTGTTTAAGGGCTAAATAAAAAGGTTTATCTTTGACTATCCTTCCAGCTTTTATATTTCAAGCCAAATTAATATGAAAACGAGAACAATCATTTTGACATTGGCGGCAGCCTTGCTGTTGACTGCTTGTGTACAAACCAATCCGGATGCGCAAGCCGATCCGGGTGTACAAACAGGACTGAGTTCCCAGTCGCCCGATGTGGGTAATCCTTTGCTGCCCGGTTATTTTGCCGATCCCACCATCGTGGAGTTTGACGGTATTTATTACATTTATGCCACCACCGACAACGAGATGTTGGCATCGGGGGCGCCAACGCTGTGGTATAGTCGCGATCTGTTGAATTGGTATAATTATACTTTGGATATACCCTCGCTGGAATCTATCAATTTGCGGAATTTTTGGGCTCCCGATATTGTGAAAGGCGACGACGGGCGCTATTACCTGTATTTTGGTAATTGTCAGGCAGGATGTAATATTTACGGCTATGTTTCTTCCACGCCGGTGGGACCCTGGACTAAATTGCATCAGGACGACACTCCGGTAATCGGCAGCGGCTTTCCCCGCAGGGGCTTTCCTTCGCTGGATGCTCAGTTTTTCAGGGACGACGATGGAAAAATCTACGCCTACTGGGGCACCTGGGTGCACTACAACGGCGGCTATGCCGTGGGAGAACTCGATAGTAAGAGCATGTCCCGCATGATCAACGGAAAAAATATTCCCCTGGAGCAGACACCGGAACCTTTTGAGGCAGCTTACGTGCTCAAGCATAAGGACAAATATATCCTGATGTATTCCAGCGCTTCCTGCCACGACGCCAGTTACAACGTGCGCTATTCCTATGCCGACAATCCCTATGGTCCTTTTACTCCCGGTGACAACAATCCCATTCTCAGCACCAATGCCGACCAGTCGGTACACGGCCCCGGACATCATTCGGTGTTGAAGCAGGGCGAAGATTATTATATCGTATATCATCGCCACGATTATCCCATGACCCGGGGCGGTATGGCGCGGCAGGTTTGCATCGACAGCATGATTTTTGAGAACGATTCCACCATTCGTAAAGTAATTCCTTCGCATCGGGGCATAGCCGATATTTTTCCTTCGGAGTTGCCGGTCGATCTGGCCTTTGGAGCCAAAACCAAGGCCTCTTCGTATTACCGCATGAACAGTCCGGGTTATGACTATACGTACAAGCCTTCGTTTGCAACCGACAACAACAACGCCACCATGTGGAAGGCGGCCGATAATTCTTTTCCCCAGACCCTGGAGATTGATTTGGGGAGTGTGCAGAAAATCAGCAGAGTAATGACTCAGTTTGAGTTTGCCTCGTATTATTATCAGTATCTGTTGGAATATTCTACCAACGGCAAAAAATGGGCTGTTTACGCCGATCGTTCCGACAACCGGGTTTCGGGCAGCCCCATGATCGACGACAAGGAAGTGGAAGCCCGCTTTTTGAGACTAAAAGTATTGGGGGCCGAAAAAACCGGTATCTATGCTGCTGTTTGGAACATTAAGGCCTACGGCTCCTCCTTCGACATTCCCCTGGGTCTGGTCAACAAGGCATCCGAAGCAGGCCCGGGAGCCGCAAGCAAGCGGGAAATGTTGCTCGGCTTTGAAATCGGCAAAAAGAGTAAGGCAGAGAATCTAAGCAGCCTGCCCAACCTGGGTACGCTGGGCGGAAACTTTACACTCAGGGGCGAAGTGTCGCTTGGCACGGACGACTTGGGCGTGCAAGCTCTTGAATTTACCCGTGGATCTTTAGTCTTGGATGTGCCTGTGCCTCAGAGGCTTGCGTGGAACGGCTCGTTTACGGTGGCTACCTGGGTAAGGAATCCCGAGGTTGGGCGCGAAGGCGACTGCCTGTTCTCCTGGTGCGATCGCCACGCCCTGCGCCTGGCTAATTCCTACAATGCTTTGTTTTACAATCGCGGCCCATACGGGGCTATGGCCCATCTGGACGGCCATTTCGATATGCGTTACCGCAATTTGCCGGCCGAAAACGAATGGCATCATATTGTGGTTACTTTCGACGGTGTGTTGGAAAAAGTATATGTAGACGGAGTCCTCGACAACGTTCAGAGCATGATCTTGGCTTCGGCAGTGGATAGAGCCCGCTTTATAGTGGGAGCTTCAGATGTGGGAGAACATTTCAGCGGTTATATGGCTTCGCTGCGTATGTACGATTACGCGCTCAGCCCGAAGGAACTCAGCAAATTGATGAAGAAGACCAGGCCTGAGAATTTGAAGAAATAATGTGGTTTATTCCCCTATAATTTTTACCAGCACGCGTTTGCGTCTTTTCCCATCGAATTCTCCGTAAAAGATTTGCTCCCAAGTCCCGAAATCCAGTTTGCCCCCGGTGACGGCCACGACCACTTCGCGCCCCATAACCTGGCGTTTCATATGGGCATCGGCATTGTCTTCGTATCCATTGTGACGGTACTGGCTGTGAGGTTTTTCGGGCGCCAGCTTCTCGAGCCATTGCTCAAAGTCGGCATGCAGGCCCGCCTCGTCGTCGTTGATAAAAACACTGGCGGTGATATGCATGGCATTACAAAGCAACAGCCCCTCTTTTATGCCGGACTCTTTGAGGCAACTTTCAATTTGAGGAGTAATATTTATGTAAGCTCTGCGTGTTTCGGTCTGGAAGCTAAGTTCCTTGCGGTATGATTTCATTTAAAACTTGCTTAAAGGCTCAAAAGTATCGATTGACTCCAATAATTCCAAACAAAAACATACAAATTATTCATTACATTTGCCCTCTTCAAGCTATCAAAACTACGAAAACAATCTTGGCGACAAAAACCCTACCGAAGCGATGAAGCACAATTTTTCCGACTTTACGCAAGCCGAGACAGGCAGAGCTCAACCTAAAACTCTCTATGAGCTTAACAACATGTTGCGCAGGGGGATTCGGGATCTCTTTCCCGAAAACCTCTGGGTACAGGCCGAGATTGCCGAATGCAAAGAAAATGCTTCGGGCCATTGTTATCTGGAATTGGTCGAGAAGCAGGAGGATTCCGACTATTTACGTGCCAGAGCCAAAGCGGTTATTTGGTCGAATGTATGGATTTTCTTGCGCGAGGCATTTACCCAACAAACCGGCAGCCAACTTCAGGCCGGACAAAAAATCCTGATTCTGGTTAAGCCCGATTTTCATGAATTATACGGTCTGAGTCTGGTGGTGCTCGATATTGATCCCGCTTATACTGTGGGCGAATGGGCCTTGCGTCGCCGGGCTGTTTTATCGCGACTGGAACAGGAAGGTGTTCTGGAACTCAATAAGGAGCTGGACTGGCCTCGTTTGCCTCAGCGCCTGGCGGTGATTTCATCGCCCACGGCTGCCGGCCTTGAAGATTTCAGGCATCAATTACAACATAATTCCGGGGGCTTCGTGATTTATACCTGTCTTTTCCCTGCCCTCATGCAGGGCGCGCAGGCAGAATCTTCCATATTGGAAGCCTTGGACAGGGTGTTGGAACATCAGGAACTTTTCGATTTGGTCGTGTTGATACGGGGAGGGGGAGCAACGGTCGATCTTTCCTGTTTCGACGGCTACGAACTGGCTTCGGCCCTGGCCCAGTTTCCTTTGCCTTTGCTGTCGGGCATAGGGCATGAACGCGATCGCTCGGTGGCGGATATGGTGGCGCACACTTCGGTCAAGACTCCTACGGCAGCTGCCGAGCTGATACTGTCTTGCCTGGAACAAGAAGACCGGAAGATAGAAGATATGGCTGCAAGCCTGCTTGATATGGGGCAAGAAGCTATAAGCGCAGGTGTTCGGCAATTGCAGTTTTACAAGGAACGCATCGTGCAGTTGTCGTCTGTTCAAAAAAACCGGGGGCAGCTGCAAATCCAAAAAATCGAATCCGAATTACGATGGGCCGCACGAGAACGTCTTCAACAGAGAAGACACTGCTTGGATGCGGCAGTGCAAACCATCGGCCTCTTGTCTCCCCAAATACTTGCACGTCAGTTGCAACGACTCGATGTGCTGAAATTAAAATTGGAAGCTTATTCTCCCGAATTGCAGTTAAAACGTGGGTTTTCGATCACTTTGCACCAGGGCAGGATTTTGCGTTCGGCCGAGGGACTTCCTCCGGGTAGCCTGCTCGAAACCCGCCTCGAAGACGGCCGTGTTTTTTCCAAGACCATACAAAAACAGACCTAATTTTTTCAAGATGAAATCGCCTATTTCTTACCAAAAAGCCATCGAAGAACTGGAAAGCATTTTACAATTTCTGGAACAGAACGAAGCCGATGTGGATCAAATGACTCAAAAATTAAAAAGGGCCACCGAATTGATTGGTTTTTGTCGCGAGAAGTTGCACAAAACCGACCTCGAGTTGCAGGCCATTTTTAAGGAACTGGAAGAAAAGTAGTCCGGAATTTATTGTTTTAGGTCTGATTAACACTACTTAAAGCAAAGCTTGGTTCTTTTATAAGTACATTTGCCGGTATAAAATAAATCCATAAAAAAACCACGATGAAAAAGTTATTGTTGATATTGACTCTGAGCCTCGCGCTGTTTAGTCTTGCCGCCAAACCGGTTAAGAACGTCATTTTTTTGATAGGCGATGGAATGGGCCTTAATCAGGTTTATGCTGCGGCTCTGGTTAAAGGAGCTCCTCTGTACATGATGCAGGACACCAAAACTGGTCTTATCCTGACTTATTCCTACGATAACGGTATTACCGATTCGGCTGCCGGCGGTACGGCTCTTGCAGCAGGAGTGAAAACCCGTAACTCTATGATAGGAATGGGGCCCGACAGTGTGAAGGTGGAATCCATTCTGCACCAGGCTGCCCGCAATGGCAAGTCAACCGGTGTCATGTCTACCTCCGCTATAACCCATGCTACCCCGGCTTCTTATGTGGCCAATCAGGTATCACGCGAAATGCAGGACGAAATTGCCCTGGATTTTGTAAAACAAGGCCCGGATGTCTTTATCGGCGGAGGACGTAAGTATTTTGAAGAACGTGAAGACGGAGTTGATCTGACGGAACAACTCAAATCCAAGGGTTATGAAGTGGTGTACGATCTGGAACATGCCGAAGCTTCCGGCTCCGCCAAACTGGCGGCCTTCTTGGCCGATGATCATCTGCCCGATGTGATTTCGGGACGCGAATATTTGTTGCCCGAGGCTCTAAACATAGCCCTGGAGCGTTTGAGCCGGAACAAGAAGGGTTTCTTTTTGATGGTAGAGGGATCCAAGATTGATATGCGCTGCCATGTACACGACATTATGGGTAGCGTTGCCGAAACTCTGGAATTTGACGAGACGGTCAAAGTAGCCCTCGATTTCGCCCGCAAAAATAAAAACACGCTGGTTATTGTTACTGCCGATCATGAAACCGGTGGCTTGAGTGTTTTACAAAATGCACCTTACCGAAAAGGTGAAGAGCTGATAGTTCATTTCTCAACCGGCGGCCACTCCGGAGTCCCCGTACCTGTTTATTCCTATGGCCCCGGCTCGGACAATTTTACAGGCGTTTTGGAGAATACTTATTTTAAAGCTACCTTGGCTCGGCTGATGAAATTGAAACCGTAAAATGAAAGCTTATGCATTAATAATGGCCGGTGGGGCGGGACAGCGTATGGCTGCAGAAATACCCAAGCAATTTTTACTGCTGCACGGACGGCCCATTTTGATGCATACACTCAGCGCCTTTTATCAGTACAGTCCTGCCGTAAAATTGGTGTTGGTCATTCCCCGGCAACAACAAGAGTTGTGGCAAAAACTCTGCATACAATATTCTTTTGATTTGCCTCATCTTTTGGCCTATGGAGGAAAAGAACGATTTGATTCCGTTCGAAACGGCTTGCAAAAGATAGCCGGATCGGAAGGTTTCGATGCGGAAAATAGCCTTATTGCCGTTCACGATGCCGTCAGACCTTTGGTGGGGGTTCACCTTATCGAGACCTGTTATCAGACGGCTGAGCGTTACGGTTCGGCCATTCCTGTTACTCCTTTGGTAGACAGCCTTCGGCGCAGGGACGGCGAATGGAGCCTGGCCGAAAACCGACTGGATTTTTGTGCCGTGCAAACACCTCAAGTTTTCAATGCCAAAGCTCTTTTGGAGGCTTACAGGCAGCCGTACCACCCTTCTTTTACCGACGATGCTTCGGTAATGGAAGCTGCCGGCCACCGTATTCGCCTGGTGGAAGGTCATCGTAAAAACAGTAAGATAACGGTGCCCGAAGACCTGCTTCTGGCCGAATATTGGTTAAAGCAATTGAAGTGAAGCTTTCGTCTCTGGAACTGACCTATCTGCGCGGAGTAGGTACTGCGCGGGCTGAGCTCCTGAAAAAGGAATTGCAGATTTTCAATCAGGAGCAGATGCTGTATTATTTCCCGTATAAATACATCGATCGTAGCCGCATATACAAAATCTCGGAGTTAAACGCTAACATGCCCTATGTGCAGGTCAGTGGGCGTATTATTTCGTTCAAAATTATAGGCGAAGGCAGGGCAAAACGTTTATCGGCCGGTTTCACCGACGGCAGCGGTTTGCTCGAATTGGTGTGGTTCAAGGGTTTGAAGTACACCCAGGACAGGTACAAACTCAATCAGGAATACTTAGTGTTTGGCAGGCCCTCGCAATACGGCACCCGGCTGTCGATTGCCCACCCGGACATAGATCCGCTCAACGAGCAGAGCCTGGCTTTTACCCGGGGATTGCAGGCTTTTTACAACACAACGGAAAGGATGAAATCGAGTTTTATGAATTCTAAAGCGATTCAAAAGATTCAGATTTCCCTATTTCAAAGCCTCACAGCCCCCATTCCCGAAACCTTGCCCGGCTTTTTGCTCGAGAAACTGCGTTTAATGTCTCTGGACAAGTCTTTGCGCGAGGTGCATTTTCCCAGCGACAATAAGTCGCTCGAAAAAGCCAGGTACAGGCTGAAATTCGAGGAACTTTTTTATTTGCAGCTTCATATTTTGCGTTATGCCCGCAAGAGAGACAAAAAGTTTAAGGGCTATCCTTTTACTCGTATCGGCGATTACTTCAATACTTTTTATCACAAGTATCTGCCTTTTGAGCTTACGGATGCGCAGAAAAGAGTGCTCAAGGAAATACGTATCAACGTGGGCGGGCAGTCGCAAATGAATCGTCTGCTACAGGGAGATGTGGGTAGTGGTAAAACCCTTGTTGCCCTGATGTCTATGCTGATGGCAGCCGACAATGGCTATCAGGCTTGCATGATGGCACCCACCGAAATTCTAGCCAATCAGCATTACGCCACTTTGTGCGGGCTGCTTGGAGATATGCCCCTCAAAGTGGCCTTGCTGACAGGCTCCACCCGGAAAAAAGAACGCGAAATCCTGCATCGGGAATTAGTGAGTGGAGAAATTCATTTTCTGGTCGGTACTCATGCGTTGATAGAAGACACGGTGCAGTTTTCCAACTTAGGCCTGGTGATTATTGACGAACAACATCGTTTCGGCGTGGTTCAGCGATCGAAACTTTGGACTAAAAATACCATGCCGCCGCATGTGTTGGTAATGACGGCTACACCCATTCCCCGAACTTTGGCCATGACGGTCTATGGAGACCTCGAAGTTTCGGTAATAGATGAATTGCCTCCGGGACGCAAACCCGTTCAAACCCTGCATCGTTACGACAACAAGTTGGCAGCTCTATATGCTTTTATGCGCAAGGAGTTGAAGGCGGGCAGACAAATCTACGTGGTCTATCCCCTGATCGAGGAGTCCGAAAAAATGGATTATAAAAACCTGCAAGACGGTTATCAGCATATTTGTGAAGCATTTCCCGGAATTAAAGTCGGCATGGTTCACGGAAAAATGAAATCAGCCGACAAAGACGAACAAATGCTTCGTTTTGTAAAAGGGGAGACCCGGATTTTGGTGGCCACTACGGTTATCGAAGTGGGAGTGGACGTGTCCAATGCTTCAATGATGCTCATACAGAATGCCGAACGTTTCGGTTTGTCGCAATTGCACCAGTTGAGAGGCAGGGTGGGACGCGGGGCCGATCAGTCCTATTGTGTGTTGTTGACTTCATACAAGCTCTCTGACGAGGGGCGTAAACGCATAGAGATTATGGTTTCGAGCAACGACGGTTTCGAGATAGCCGAAGCTGACCTGAAAATGCGTGGGCCGGGCGACTTGGAAGGCTTACAGCAAAGTGGGGTTCCCTTCGACCTGAAAATTGCCGATCTGGGCAAAGATGTCCAGATATTGGAATATGCCCGCCAAATCGCCGGGGAATGCCTCGAGAAAGATCCGGACTTATCTTTGCCCGAAAATGCTTTGATGGCCGAGGAATTAAAAAAACGCTACGGCAAGAAAATAAATTGGGGAGCTATCAGTTAGTAATGAAGTGAAGTTATCGGTAATCATAGTAAACTACAACGTTAGGTATTTTTTGGAACAATGCCTGCATTCTTTGTATAGAGCAATAAAAAACACAGAAACAGAAGTTTTTGTTGTTGATAACTGCTCCACGGACGATTCGCTGGAAATGCTCCGGCAATCGTATCCCGAAGTAAAGTTGATTGCCAACAGCGAAAACCTGGGTTTTGCCAAAGCCAATAATCTGGCTATCGAAGCCTCCGAATCCGACTATGTACTTTTGCTAAATCCCGATACCTTGGTGCAGGAAGAGGCCATTCGCAATATGCTGTCCTTTATGGATGCACATCCGGAGGCCGGCGCTCTGGGAGTTAAGATGATTGACGGACGGGGCCGTTTTTTGCCGGAATCCAAAAGAGGCTTACCAACGCCGGCGGTTTCTTTTTATAAGATTTCCGGTTTGTCTGCGATGTTTCCCCGTTCTCGGCGCTTTGGACGTTATCATCTGGGTTGGCTGGATAAAGATAAAATTCATTCGGTCGAGATTTTAGCCGGCGCCTGCATGTTAGTCCGTAGAGAGGCAATTATTAAAGCCGGTTTGCTGGACGAAGATTTTTTTATGTACGGCGAAGACATCGATTGGTCCTATCGCATTTTGAAAGCCGGCTACCGGAATTATTATTTCCCTCCCGGCCGCATACTTCATTACAAGGGCGAAAGCACCAAAAAGGGAAGTCTGAATTATGTATATGTTTTTTACAATGCGATGGCTATTTTTGCCAAAAAACATTTTTTGGGTAAAAACTTTTTTTACGCCCTGCTCATCAATCTTGCCATTTGGTTGAGCGGAGCCTTTTCTTTTTTCTCCGGCCTATTGCGAAAATGTCTTTACATGATTAAAAAAATCGCTACTTCGACTCAGCAGGCTTCTGTTCTTGTTTGGGGCAGTGCCCCCGAATTCGAGAGAGTGCGAGATTTGTACAGCACCGTGTCCACCGGATCCCTGAATTTTATTCGGGCTTCCGACGAAGAGCAAGTGGATGAGACCTTGAAAGACAAGGGCATTAGGGAACTGGTTTTTTGTACTGCAGAGCTGGAATATTCCTCCGTGTTTGATTGTATGGAAAAATATGCCGGACGGGGTCTGGTTTTTAAAATGGCACCGCCTATCGGGCAGGTCATAATAGGCAGTCATACGGTTTTAAAGCCTTAATTTTTTTACAAGTCTTTTATTCAGACCGGCCCGAAAAGTTGGTTTTTATTTCTAAAAATCAGTAATTTTGTGACTCATCCGAAATACCTCACTTTATGAGTAAAACCAATGAACAATTCGATGCCGTAACCGCTAAATGTCGCAGTATTTTCTCAAAAAAGCTGCACGATTACGGAGCCGCATGGCGCATTTTGCGCATACCTTCCGTTACCGATCAACTTTTTATCAAAGCCAATCGCATTCGTAATATCGAAATCAAAGGCGAGAGCAAAATACAGGATAATATTGCCGACGAATTCATGGGTATTATAAATTACGCCATTGTCGGCCTTATTCAGTTGCAAAGAGGTTCTTCGGAAAAGGTAGATATCACTCCGGAAGAAGCGCTGGCTCTGTACGACGAAAAAATGGAAATGGCCAGGCAATTGATGCTCAATAAAAATTTTGATTACGAAGAAGCCTGGAGAGGTATGCGGATTAGTTCATATACCGACCTGATCCTAATGAAAATAAACAGGGTAAAGCAAATTGAGGATTTAGGCGGCCAGACCATCGCTTCCGAAGGGATCGACTCCAATTACCTTGATATGTTGAATTACGCCGCCTTTGGTTTGATTCGTCTCGGTTACGATAAATAAAATATGAAGAAGGGACACAAAATTCTGGCTTTAGTCTCAAGGTTGATTTTAGGAATAACTTTTGTGTTTTCCGGCTTTGTCAAAGCAGTGGATCCCTTGGGTAGCACCTATAAAATTCAGGATTATCTGCAGGCTTTTGGTTTGGGTTTCTTTGATCAATATGCCCTGTTTTTCTCCTTTGTGCTTTTCTGCCTTGAATTTGTGCTGGGTATGGCCTTGTTGTTGGGGACAGCACAAAGATTTTTTGCCTGGTTGGCCCTGGTGTTTATGTCGCTGATGACTTTGCTCACCTTGGTGATCGCATTGGGAAATCCGGTGAGCGATTGCGGTTGTTTCGGAGATGCCTTACAGCTGAGCAACTGGCAAACCTTTGGAAAAAATATTATCCTTCTTCTGTTGTCCCTTATTTTAATCAGCTTCAAAGAGCCCCTATATAAAGTGTTTGGGAAAAAGACCCAAAAATGGGCCTGTTTGGTTTGTCTGCTGATGGTGCTTCTGGTTGCTATCCATTCTTTGCGTCATTTGCCTATGTTGGATTTTCGTCCCTATAAAACAGGGAATTCCATTCCTGAGTTGATGCAGATTCCCCCGGGAGCTCCTCAAGATTCGGTGGTGATGGAATACATTTACGAAAAAGACGGGGTTTATCAATCTTTCGGTTTGGAGAATTATCCGGCCGGAGATACCACCTGGCATTTTGTAGATCGCAAAGAGAGAATCGTTCGCAAAGGCTATGAGCCTCCCATTCACGATTTTGTATTACTTCATCCGGTTTACGGAGATATTACCGAGACGGTACTGAGCGATAGTTCCTACACTTTTTTTTGGATTTCCTATAAATTGGAAAAGGCAAATAGGTCGGCTGTTCAGGATTTCCTGCAAATACAGCGTTATGCGGCAGACAGGGGTTATTCCTTTTACGGTTTGACAGCTTCCGGGCAGGACATCGTCGACGAATGGATTTATGAGTACGATATTCCCTTCGATTTTTGCACTGTGGATGAGATTACGCTTAAAACCATGATTCGTTCGAATCCGGGGCTTATGCTGATCAGCAACGGGCAGATCCTGCACAAATGGGCCTGGAGAGATTTGTCAACACTTATTAAAGATCTTGATTTTCCCCTGGAGGACACCTCCTGGTCTAAAGCCGCCTCCAACAAGGGTCTGGTGGTAGCAGCTCAATTCTTTGCCCTAGTAGTCATCGCCTTGTGTTTTTTATACCTGTTCAGGCTGGCATCCCTGTTGTGGGAATACAAAAAGAAGAAAAAGCAAATACATCAAAACAAGTAGTTATATTATCAATTTTAAACCCAACGTATGAGAAAGAAAATTGTCGCAGGAAACTGGAAAATGAACAAGAACCTGCAAGAAGGTATTCAACTGGCAGTTGCCCTGAACGAAGTTTTATCCAAGGAAAATAATTCCTGCAGGGTGATTATAGGCACACCATTTATACATCTGGCTTCCGTAAGTGAACGAATAGACAAGAAAAAACTGGGCCTTGCCGCACAGAATTGCGCAGATCATGTTAGTGGAGCCTATACCGGTGAAGTCTCGGCCGAGATGGTCAAATCTACCGGAGCAGAATATGTTATTTTAGGTCATTCCGAACGCAGAACCTATTACGGTGAAACTCCGGAAATGCTCAAAACTAAAGTTCGTCTTGCACTGGACCAGCAGCTGCAGCCTATTTTCTGTATCGGAGAGGTGTTGAGTGAGCGTGAAGCCGGCAAGCAATTTGAGGTGGTTCGCTCACAGATTGAAGCTTCTTTGTTCGATTTGTCCGAGGCTGATTTCTCCAAAATAATTCTGGCTTACGAGCCCGTTTGGGCCATCGGAACCGGCAAAACAGCCACCGCTGCACAAGCCCAGGAAATGCATGCCTTTATTCGTGGTCTTATTGCCGGCAAATACGGCAAGAAGGCGGCCGACGACTGCTCCATTTTGTACGGTGGTAGTTGCAAGGCCTCCAATGCCGCTGAATTGTTTGCCAACCCCGACGTTGACGGAGGTCTGATAGGAGGCGCTTCGCTGACCGTGGAAGATTTTATGGGGATTGTTCGTGCCCGCTAAAACAACAATCGAAGATGTTTAAGCTCCGGAAGGCAGATGCTCAGGATGCTCCGTTGATTAACCGTCTGGCAAAAGAAGTTTTTCCCCTCACGTACAAGGAAATTCTCTCGCCGGAGCAGAACGAGTTTATGTTTGAATGGATGTACGCGGTGGACAATATTCATCGACAGATGCACGAGGGCCATTGTTACTTTCTTCTGGAAGACGAGGGCCAGGCTTGCGGGTATATGTCCATTCAACAAGAAGAAGAGCTGTTTCACCTTCATAAGATATATGTACTGCCTGTATGCCAAAAGACCGGAGCCGGACGCTTTTTATTTGAGCAAGCCTTGGCATACATAAAAAGCATACACCCCTCTCCTTGTCGTTTGGAATTGCGTGTCAACCGCAAAAATCCGGCCGTGGATTTCTATAAAAAGATGGGCATGAGGGTGTTACGTTCCGACGATTTTGATATTGGCCGGGGTTATTTTATGAACGATTACATCATGGGCATAGATTTGTGCTAATTACCCATATAAAAAAGGCTGAACAACAATCTGTTCAGCCTTTTTTCAGTTCGATTACTCTCCCTATTTTAATGTTCGATTTGCTTTCCCTCCTTACCGGTGGCAGCATAACTGATTTTAAGAGCGTAGGCCTTTCTTAGGGCCTGTTTGACATCGTTTACTATACCCATATTGGTATCCTTGTCAATTTTAAGGGACACGGTCATATAGGGTTGGTCTTCTTCTCTCATATTGCCTTTTTCCTGGGCAATATAATCCTGGATATCTGAAACTTCGGCGTACTTGTCGTTAAGCTGAATACGAGATTCCGAACCCATACGGGCACGGTTGCTTATCGTAGGCGGGCCGATGTAAATATAGGTTACCAGGGATTTCTTTTCCAGTTTTGTGAGTTCGGTAGCCTCAGGAAGTTGAAATTGAACTTTATATTCCACCTCCTTCATCGTTGTTACTGTCATAAAGAAGAAAAGTAACATAAAGATAACGTCCGACATCGAAGAAGCATTAATCTCCTGGGAACCACCTTTGCTGGATTTCTTAAACTTTGCCATGATCGTTATTTATATTCTTTAGGTTCTGCTTCGGAAATCTTTTGAGGATAATATTCAGCAACTGCTTTTTGGCGATCTTCGTCCAATTCTGCAAAAGGTTTCCCAAAAGTTCTGAGCGAAAGTTCGTTTCTCAATTCGTTATAGGCTGCAATCAATTCGTTTTGCACTTCGATGTATTTGGAATATTTGGTGCTACGGTCGTTTTGCAGTGAAATGACATGTGGTTTGGTTATTTCTACCTGGCCAAAAAAATCAATTGTGACGGGAACTTTTTTGGGAAGATGAATATCGTTGTAGGGGTTTTCGATAAATTCCTTTGCGATATCCCTGAGCTCCCATAGCTCAATTTCTCTTTTCTGACACATTATTTTGTTCTCCTGACTTACCAAAACCACCAGGGTATTGCGTTCTTCAACCTTTTGCTCTACATCGCTGTCCACGGGCGGAGGAAGACGCGTCGAAAGTCCCTTGTCACCTGCCATACTTGTGGTAACCAAAAAGAAAATCAGCAACAGGAAAGCAATGTCGGCCGTTGAACTGGTATTCGGTTGAGGTACCTCTCTTTTATTAGCCATAATAAAACCATTAAATCAAATCGGGTTATTTTTTCATTTTAAATAAACCACCAAATAGCATTAGAAGGATGGCAACTGAGGCGACAATGGCAATGGTGTCAATAAACATGGTTACCACAGAAAGCCATACACCCCGATTGTGTACTCCTTCGTAGCCCGTGATTTCCAAAGGTTGAGAGCTGTCGCTCATAACGAAAGTTACGACGAAAACAGCGGCCAGCAGTAAAACTGATCCCAACGATAGCAAAGCTTTTTTCGGATCGGTAAATAAATTTTTACCAAACTGAGCAATACTGAAGCCTATAGTGATTAGTATAGTTATACCTATCATAATTCCAATCCAATACAACAACGTATCTAGTAATACAGGTTCCTTGTATTCGGCTTCCGGATCTACAACCCCTCCGGCAAAGATCAATATAGTCGCAACCACAGAGATCAACATCAATATCCACAGGGTTAGTTTTGGAAGTATATTTATAAATTTAGACATAGCAATATGAAATAAGGGGATTGATTCTTATTTTTTTGTCTTGGTTACCTCAATCTTAACCAGCATATCAAGCAGAGATATGGATGAATCTTCCATTTCGTTTACAATGCCGTCAATTTTGGAAAGGATGTAGTTATAGAACACTTGCAGAATCATAGCCGAAATCAAACCGTAAACAGTTGTGATCAAGGCAACTTTCATACCTCCGGCAACAATGGTGGGAGAGATATCGCCAACCTGTTGGATTTTATCAAAGGCCTGGATCATACCGATAACAGTACCAAGGAATCCTAAGGAAGGAGACAGGGCGATAAACAAAGAAATCCAGGGAAGGTTGCGTTCCATTAATCCGGTTTGTACTCCACCGTACGAAATAATAGACTTCTCTGCCAATTCAACACCTTCGTCCATACGGAGCAATCCCTGATAGAAGATAGATGCAATAGGACCTCGGGTATTTTTGCAGATTTCCTTGGCTTTTTCCATGTCTTTGTCGACCATCAAGGCTTGTTCCACTTTACTCAGTAGTTGCTTGGTATCGATTTCAGAAAGATTCAGGTAAATGATACGCTCAATAGCGAAAGCCAAGCCCAGAATTAAAACTAAAGAGATGAAGCTCATAAAGAAAGCGTCACCTTCGATGTATTTAATTTTGAGGGCCTTGTATACTCCTCCTATGGTAGAAGTTTCCTCTGCTACTACTGCTTCTGCTTCTTCTTCAATAACAGTAGAGTCGGGTGCGGCCAGGGCGCTGTCGGGGGTTTGAGGAGCATCCTGAGCCCATGCGAGCGGGGCTGTGCTGAACGTAAGCATACCTACTAGTGCCAAAAGTGCAAATAACTTTTTCATTGTTCGATGATTTAAAGATTAAGTTAAAACGTTTTAATTATCTAGTTATTAAATACTTGCAATTTGGCGGAGAAAGCGGGATTCGAACCCGCGATACGATTCCACACCGTATACACGCTTTCCAGGCGTGCCTCTTAAACCACTCGAGCACCTCTCCTCGTTCAACAATATTGTTGAATAAAAACGGCGCAAATTACAAAAAAAAAATCAGATACAAGGGCTTTGCCCTTAGATTTTTAATTAAATAAACAATTGGCATTACCTCTACTGATTTTTTTGACCTCTTCCGTGGTTTTTTTGTAGATAAGGGCCAGTTGTTCCACTATCAATGGAATGTAGGCGGGCTCGTTGCGTTTTCCTCTGTGAGGAACAGGGCTCAGATAGGGAGCGTCTGTTTCCGTAACAATATGTTGCAAATCTATTTCGTTCAAAAATAAGCTTTGAGCGGAATTTTTATAGGTGATACTTCCGTTGATTCCTAAATAAAAACCGCCCTCTTTAGTCAATTCCAGCGCTTGTTCCAGCGTGCCGGAAAAGCTGTGAAATATTCCTTTGAGTCCTTTATCGTAATAGGGACGAATAATGGGCATCATCTGTTTGAAAGCATCGCGGGTGTGGATAAGCACGGGCAGGTTAAATTCCAGGGCCCAGTCCAACTGAATACGAAGAGCTTCGAGCTGCTCTTCGAAAAAACTAAGATCCCAATGCCGGTCGAGGCCTATTTCACCAATACCGCCGTATTTGCCCGAGAGTAAAGCGCTTCGAATCAGGCTGAGTTCTTCCCGAAAATTGTTTTTTACCTCACAGGGATGCAGGCCGGCAAACAATCTGAAGAAACCCGGCGCAGGCATTAAATCGTACAAGCGATCCATAGCCCTAAGGCTGTCAGCGTCTATGCCGGGAATCCAGCATTGAATAATGCCTGC
Organism: Bacteroidales bacterium UBA1402; assembly: GCA_002305085.1. Taxonomy (GTDB): domain Bacteria; phylum Bacteroidota; class Bacteroidia; order Bacteroidales; family UBA1402; genus UBA1402. The sequence goes on from DBQE01000018.1 coordinate 50,457, forward strand.
CGCTTGTGCTCTTTTTAAAACCTCTTCAATATCAGTCTGAAATTCAGGCAGGTAAAGATGGGTATGTGTATCAATCATCTTTTTTCTTTTTTTCGTTTTTGCGAAAATAATACACAATACCGTATTTGCTGCATTGCTCGCGTTTATCTTCGTCACTTCTGTTTTTGAAGTGATCTTCGACCTGATCCCATATATCCAGAATTATGGCATCTGCATTTTCTCTGAGACGGGCCAGTTTGCCAAGCGAACGCGAAGTATTCTGCTGGAGAATTTTTTGAGAAATTTTAGCCTCTACAAAGTTGTCGTAAAACACTTTAACTTTGGCGATGGAAGGATTGTAAATGGGAGCGCCTCCCCTACGGATACGTTCGTTTTCCCCTTCGATGATGTTTTTTCCCCAGTCGATCAGCGCTTTTTCCGTACTTAAATCAGGAATACTTTGCCGGTTGACATCCAGCCGATAAAGTTTTTTGTGCTCTTTTTTGATTTCGTTGCGCAAGACGCTCAGATTGAGTACCTGTATAAAATGAGAAATGTATAATCTAGCTGTTTTGAGGTGAACCAGATAGGATTTGCTACTGGTGGTTTGCCTCTCCAGATTTATGTTGTATTCGTGATAAGCCTGTTCAATTTGAGACAGAATCAACAGTGCATCGTTTTTGAGTTTGTATGAATAAGCCAAGTCAAGAAAGCCTACTAAATCTCCTTGTTTAGTGGCAGCATTCAGAGCGCGTATACGTGCTCTGTCGGTGTTGGGCAATCTTCTGTATGGCATAATCGGACAAAAATTTATTATACTTGGCGGTAGGTCAGTTTCCCGGCCAGTTCGCTCAATGTAACTAAACGCTTTTTGTCGAGATCCAGGCTCTCGAGTGCTTTAAGGGCAGACTGCCGGTGATCCAGCATCTGTTGTTCACAACTTTCTCTGGCCCCCAGCCGGTTGTAAAAACGGGTTACCATTTTTATTTTTTCCTCCCTGTCCATGTAGTTGCTCTTCATGCAATTCAAAAAGAGGCTGCGTGTATGATTGTCAGCTGTCTCAATGGAATGTATCCAGAGAAAAGTTTTTTTATTATTGACAATGTCACCGCCTATGGCTTTACCGAAAATATCCGGATCTCCGTACACATCCAGTAAGTCGTCCCGAATTTGAAAGGCTATGCCGAGGTGAATACCGAAGTCGTAAAGAAAATCAGCCTCGTTGTCAGGCGCTCCTCCCACGATGGCACCCAGTTTTAAGCTACATCCCAGTAGAACAGCCGTTTTGAGCCTAACCATTTCGATGTAATCTTCTTTGCGGACGTTGTCGAGCACTTCAAAGTTCATGTCCAGCTGCTGACCTTCGCACACTTCTCTGGCTGTTTGATTAAACAGGTCCAGGCAATCTTTGAGTTTGTCTTCGGGAGCCAGTGCAATGTGTTGAAAAGCCATGATTTGCAGGGCATCGCCCGAAAGGACAGCCGTGTTTTCGTTCCATTTTGCGTGAACGGTGGCTTTGTTTCGCCTCATCAGGGAATGGTCCATTAAATCGTCGTGTATCAGCGTAAAGTTATGGAAAAGTTCTACACCAAGCGCCAAAGGCAGTGCTTTTGAAAGGGCTTCTTCGTTGTACAGGTTGCAAGCCGAGAGGCAAAGCAGGGGCCTCAGACGTTTCCCTCCCAGCGAAAGGACGTATTTCAGTGGTTCGTATAAACCCGAAGGTCGATCAGGAAAATCGATTTCCCGGATACCATTTTGTATTAATGTTCTGATTTCCTGAATACTTTTCATGTTTTTATAAAGTAAAAAATAACACACAAAATACATCAAAGGGAAACCTATGTATTTTGTGTGTTATTTATTCTTCGATAGGTGTGTAATCTACTACTGTAATTTGAAGATTATAGGCAGAGTATAACGTACACGTACGGGTTTTCCCCTTTGTTTGCCGGGTTTCCAGTCGGGCATCATGCTGATTACTCTTGTGGCTTCGCGGTCGAGGTTGGGGTCAACCGAGCGGATCACCTGAATATCAGAAACCTTTCCGCGTCCATCGATAACAAAGGTACAAATAACACGGCCGGATATGCCGTTTTCCAACGCAAGCTGCGGGTATCTCAAGTTATCGTTGATGAATTTCATCAGTGCTGATTCTCCTCCGGGGAAGCCGGGCATTTCTTCAACAAACATGAAAACTTCGCCATCGGGGTCGTATTCTTCTGTAATATCACCGCTGCCGTATGTCATAACAATCGCCTCGTCAGGAAAATCTTCTATGGAAGCCCATTCAACTTCTTCTTCCAGAGTATTATCCTCAACAATCTGAATAAGGTCAGAGTGTACAGTTTGAGGTGGAGGGGGAGGCGGGGGGATGTATTGCCTGGTAATTTCTATCATTATCTCCTCTTCGATTTCACCTGACTGAGTGTAAATGTCCTGAACCGTAACTTCGGTGTTGGAGTACTCGAATCCGATGAAAAGGAAGCCCAAAGCAATGACCAGCCCCATCAAAAAATTGTTGGTGGAGTTTTTGTCAAGATCGGCTCTTGCTGATTTTTTTACTTGCATGGCATTTGATGTAAAAAGATATGGATTCTGTTGACCGACAAAGATACATTTTTTTTAATAAAAAAGAGAAGGCAAATAAAAAAAATCTCTTCAGTTGTTTTCATAAATAAAATTCGAGGCTGCGTTACTATGGAAATTTACTACCTTTGACGGTTCTAAAACCGGGAATTATGCGACGCAGGTTGCTTGTGCTTTTAATGCTCACGGCCGCTTTGTTAAGAACACAGGCCGGGGAAGGTGTTTATCGCTTCCTGACCTTGCCCGTGTCTTCTTATGCTGCAGGCCTGGGAGGCACAGTGCTTTCTTCTCCCGAAAACGATTTGAATTTAAGCTTACACAATCCGGCAGCCCTTTCCGGCGAAATGCACAACCAATTGGCTTTGGGCTATATGAATTACGTAGCCGATATTCACCTTGGGACAGCGGCCTATGCTCGCAAGATTAATGAAAGAAGTATTTGGTCGGCAGCTTTACGTTATGTGGATTACGGGCGCATAATTAGTGCCGGAGACAACCTGCCCGAGGGTGAATTTTTTGTCAAAGACATGGCCATGAGCGGAGGCTACGCTTTTATGCTTTCTCCTTGTTGGAGGGCAGGCGCCGGCATGCATCTGGTTTATTCGGTGCTGGAACATTATACTTCTTTGGGTGTGGCTGTAGATCTGGGTATTCAATACGCCAATCCGGAACAAAAAATCTGGGCGGGTTTTACGCTCAAAAACCTTGGATCGCAGTTCAAGCCTTACGATGAGAGCTACGAAGCATTGCCCTGGGATGTCCAGTTGGGTTTTACCAAGGGCTTGTTGCATGCTCCTTTCCGTTTTACCCTTACTGCCTGGGGATTCAACGCCTGGTCCTACCCTTACTTAGAGGGGACTACGGGACAGGTAGTAAACAACGATAATTTTGTTGAAAAGGCTTTCAAACACTTGTTGATAGGTTTGGAATTTGTGCCCTCCGATAATTTTCAACTCAGCCTGGGATACAACGTCCGGCGTAAATCTGAATTATCGCTGGCTCAACGGACTATTTTGACCGGTTTTACTGCAGGATTTTCCATGTCTGTGCGAAAACTGCGCATAGGAGCTTCTTTTGCTCAATACCATATTGCCGGCAATACTTTACAAATGACCCTTTCTACCAATCTGGGTATCTTTTAAGCAATGGAAAAACGAATTATTGTGGCCATCGATGGTCATTCTTCGAGCGGTAAAAGTTCTATGGCCAGACAATTGGCGCAGAAACAAAACTATCTCTACATCGACAGCGGAGCTATGTACAGAGCTGTGGCCTTGTATTGCCTCAGAAAGGGCTGGATCAAGGGCACGCTTTTGGATCGGGAGGCTTTGGTTGAAGGACTGAAAGACATCACCATTAGTTTTAGCACTACGGACAAAGGCCTTCCCCGTATTTGTCTTAATGGCGAAGAGGTCGAAAACGAAATCAGGGGTATGGAAGTTTCCGGAGTCGTCAGCCTGGTCAGTGCTGTGCCCGAGGTTAGATCTTATCTGGTTGATATTCAGCGTTCATTGGCTGAAAACAAGGGCGTAGTAATGGACGGGCGCGATATTGGCACAGCCGTTTTCCCCGAAGCCGAATTGAAGATTTTTCTAACGGCATCTGCCGATGTTCGTGCCGAAAGACGTTATCTGGAATTGAAAGAGAAAGGTATGGAAGCCAGTTACGAGGAAATTCTCCATAACATAGAAATGCGCGACCGAATGGACTTGAACCGGACAATCAGCCCTTTGCGCAAAGCCGACGATGCCATTGAACTGGATAACGGCCGGATGAGTATCGAAGAGCAAAATGCCTGGTTGGAAGCTCGTTTTAATGAAGCGGTGTATGGCAAGAATCGAAATTGATAAACATTCGGGTTATTGTTTTGGCGTGGTCAAAGCCATTGCCAAGGCCGAGGAGCACCTGTACAGCAAAGAAGAACTTTATTGCCTGGGCGATATTGTGCACAACAATATGGAGGTAAAACGCCTCGAAAAAAAAGGCATGAAAACCGTCCATTACGAGGAGTTTGCCGGCCTGAAAAACAAAAAAATTCTGATTCGCGCTCACGGCGAGCCGCCTTCTACCTATAAAACGGCTGAACGGCAGGGCTTGGAATTGGTCGATGCCACCTGCCCGGTAGTTTTAAACCTGCAAAAAAGGGTGTCTAAAGCCTATCAGGAGCACAAAAACGATGGAACGCAAATCCTGATTTTCGGCAAACCCGGTCATGCCGAAGTAAACGGTTTGGTGGGCCAAACCCAAAATACGGCCATAGTGGTGGAACACTTAGCCGACTTGGTAAAGGTCGATCTCGACAGGCCCGTCATCATGTTTTCGCAAACCACCAAATCGCTCGAGGAGTATCGTCAGCTTGTTGAGGCAATAACGGCCGGAATAAACCCTGCCGTCGGCTTTGAACATTACGATACCATTTGCCGGCATATGTCCGGCCGGGTGCTTCAAGTCAGAGATTTTGCAGCGGCCAACGATCTGGTTTTTTTTGTAAGCGACGCAAAAAGCTCCAACGGGAAATCACTCTATGAGGCCTGCAAGGAGGTGAATGACAACACCTATTTCATCTCAAGTCCCGGCGAGGTTCGTACGATTGATGTAGCAGGATTTCAGCGTATAGGAATCAGCGGAGCCACCTCTACTCCACGCTGGCTGATGGAAGAAGTCCGTCGGGAAATTGAAAAGAAGCTTCAAGTTTCAGGCGAAAGTACTCAGGAGTTGTAGTAAAAATCGAGGAGTTCGCGGGCAGCGCTGAAGGGAGTTTTTTTGTTACTCAGGACTTCCTGTTCTTTCTCCCGGAGCATTGCAGCCATCTCCGGTTTGTGATAGAAATGGTTTCTGAGCGATTCGTCGATGCTTTGCCGCATCCAGTAAATACTTTGTTGAGTGCGTCTTTGCTCAAAACTGCCATTGGTTTTGAAGAGTTCGATATGCTTGTTTACCATTTCGATAACTTCGGCAACACCCGACAACTGCTGGGCCGAATAGCATAACACCTGTGGGCGCACCCCCGAGTCGGGCATGGGGAAAAGCTTCAGCGCACTACGGTACTGAGCGGCCGCCAAATTGGCCCGGTCGATGTTGTTGCCGTCGGCTTTGTTGATCACAATGCCGTCGGACATTTCCATAATGCCCCGTTTGATGCCCTGCAATTCGTCGCCGGCTCCGGCAATTTGAATCAGCAGAAAGAAATCGACCATGGAATGTACCGCTGTTTCCGATTGTCCGACCCCCACGGTTTCTACAAAAATAGTGTCGAAGCCCGCCGCTTCGCAAAGCACAATACTTTCCCTGGTTTTGCGGGCTACACCGCCCAGAGATCCCCCCGTGGGCGAAGGCCTAACAAAAGCTTTGGGTTCCACCGACAGGGCTTCCATTCTGGTTTTATCTCCCAGAATGCTCCCTTTGCTGCGTTCACTGCTGGGATCTATGGCCAGCACGGCTAATTTCCGGCCTTGCCGGATCAGCTCCATTCCAAATGCCTCGATAGAAGTGCTTTTGCCCGCTCCGGGAACTCCGGTAATACCCCAGCGTACGGAACGGCCGGCGTAGGGCAGGCAACGCTCAATTATTTCGTGAGCCGTTTCCTGATGATCGGGTCTCAAACTTTCGATAAGCGTTACAGCCTGACTCAGGATGACATTGTTGCCGGCCAGTATTCCCTGTACGTATTCCTCGACGGAGTATTGTTTTCTCGGACTTCTTTTCGTTGAATACGGATTGATGATAGGGGGCTGGTCTATTCCTTTGTTTACTGTCAAACCCCGGTACCGGGCGTCGTTTTCGGGGTGTTTCATTTAGCGATGACGTTGACAGTGAGAGGGATTTTAGTTACCGGCTGTCTGGGGTCGTTGGTAATAAATTCCAGAGTATAATGCAGGTTCCCGATCAATTTTCCCGCTTCGAAAACAATGCGGACGCGGCTTTCCTTGCCGGGAGCAATCTCTTTCCGGTCGGCTTTTAACTCTATGCAATTGCAAGTGGCAGTAGCTTTTCTGATTATGAGCGGCTTTTCGCCCAGGTTTTTCAAAACCAGTTCGGTAGCTTTTTTTTCTGTGCCCGATATCTTTCCCAAATCTATGGACGTTTGGTTGAAAGATGCTCTGGGCACTTTGTCCAAGGGGCCTGTTCGTGAAAAGTCCTCCTTAATGTTGGCGCTGACAATTATTATGTTCGCGGGATTTTCCTTTGCTCCGGGATCGGTGACTATATAAAAGAAATCTTGCCTATGTCCGTAATCCCTGGCTTCTTCGGGGATGTAGTTGATGGTAATTATTCCGGTGTTTCCGTGTTCCAGCCGTGAGTTGGAAATCATAACTCTCATATGAGCGGGTACTTTGTTGAAACTCAACTCTATAGGGGCCTCGCTTTGATTATACACAGGAATGGTTTCCGTCTTGATGCTTCCTATCAGCACATCTCCCAGAGGAACGATGGTTCTTTTGAGCCTGAGGCCGCCCATCGTTTTGGGAAACAAACGTTCTGCATCGTTGTTGTTTGATTCGACCGTACCCCTGATGCTGAGCATTATTACCGGATTGGCCGTAGCATTGGAATAAACGGTGATGCTCTTGTTGAAGGGGCCCGGACGGCCTGTGGTGTTGTAAGCTACTTTAATTATGCCTTTCGCTCCCGGTGCGATAGGAGCTTTGGGATAATCGGGGGTGGTACAACCACAGGAGGCTGTTACACGGCGAATTTCCAAAGGAGCATTGCCTGTGTTGCTGAATTCAAACTCACAGTGAGCGTAGCCCGATTCTTTGATCGTGCCGTAATCGTGTATTGCCTTTTCGAAGGCAATTTCGGCATAGGGAGCTGTTTGTGCAAACGACCATCCGGGGGAAAGCACAAAAAGAAGGCTTATTAGAAAGCCGGAACAAGCATTAATCTTTTTTTCGGACATAACGTACAAAAGAATAAGGATAAGGTTCTTCATCGAAATGATCTTCCCGTTCGGCTTCTTCCCATATACCCTGATTGATTTCGGGGAAAAAGACATCGGCCTCGAACGAGGCGTGTATCCAGGTAATGTACAGAGAATCTACCCATTCCATAGCCTGGCTATAGACCATGGCTCCTCCGATAAAAAAAATTTTTTCATCTTTTTGACAGAGCTCAAAAACCTCCGGGAAAGAGTGCGCTGTTTCACAGTCAGTAAATGTTTCTTCATCGGGGCTGAGTACAATATTTCTACGATTGGGCAAAGCGCCTTTGGGTAGGGAAAAAAAAGTATTGCGTCCCATAACAACCGTATGTCCGGAGGTCAATTCCTTAAAATGCTTCAAATCGGCGGGCAAGTGGCATAAAAGCTTGTTGTCCAGCCCTAAAGCATAGTCATTGGCAATGGCGGCAATAATAGCGGTTTCCATAATACGGAGTATAAATAAACAAGCAAAAGTACAGAATTTTTGCTTAAACTGAAACTTCTCCTTTGATATGGGGATGCGGGTCGTAATTAATCAATTGGAAATCTTCGTATTTAAACGAGAAGATATCTTTGACTTCAGGATTGATCAGCATTTCAGGCAAAGGCCTGGGGTCGCGGGAGAGCTGAAGCCTGACCTGCTCCAGGTGGTTTAAATAGATATGAGCGTCTCCCAAAGTATGCACAAAATCGCCGGCTTCCAGTCCGCAAACCTGGGCCATCATTTTGAGGAGTAAGGCATAAGAGGCAATATTGAAGGGTACCCCCAAAAAAATGTCCGCACTGCGCTGGTACATTTGCAAGCTGAGCCGTCCATTGGCAACGTAAAACTGGAAAAACATATGGCAGGGCGGCAGGTTCATATTGGGCAAGTCGGCCACATTCCAGGCATTTACGATAATGCGACGCGAATCGGGATTGTTTTTTATCTCGTCGACGGCCTTGCTGATCTGATCTATGTGGCCACCCTGGTAATCGGGCCAGGAGCGCCACTGGTAGCCGTAGATATGTCCCAGATTACCGTCTTCGTCGGCCCATTCATTCCATATACGCACTCCGTTTTCCTGTAAATAGCGAACGTTGGTGTCGCCTTTCAAAAACCAGAGCAATTCATAAATGATGGATTTAAGGTGCAGTTTTTTGGTGGTGATCACAGGAAAGCCTTCGCTGAGCTTAAAACGCATTTGATGTCCAAATATACTAATGGCTCCGGTTCCGGTGCGGTCTTTTTTTTCTACTCCTTCGTCGAGTACGCGCTGCAACAGGTCTAAATAGGCTTTCATCAGAATAATTTATAGGTTGTTTTCAAGACTTTAAATTCACATCGCCGGTTGATCTGGTCGGCTATTTCTTGTTGTTGCAAAGATAACGTTTCTACAAAAGATTCGTCCAAAAAACTGCCTTCTTTTAAGTAAGGATAATTGGTTTCCATATATTTGTCGACTTTGGCAGGCTTGCTTTTTCCATAGCCCTGAGCGCTGAGGCGCTCTTTGTCTATACCGTATTTTATCAGATAATTTACAACGGATTCCGCCCTTTTTTCGGAAAGTTCCAAGTTGTATTCCTCGTCGCCCTTGCGGTCGGTGTGGGCTCCTATTTCGATGGTTATATGCGGATTGTCGAGCAACAGTTTAAGGAGTTCCTGCAGGGCCGGTCCCGACTCGGGCCTGAGTTCCCAGCGGTCGAATTCAAAAAATATATTTTCGATGCGCACGGGCAAAAACAAAGAAGTCAGGCTGAAATTGACCACATAATTACTGTCCTTGTCTGTGGTTACAAATTGATTGGAGTAATTCAGATATGACCGGCAGGTGGCCAGCATAACGTATTCGGCATTTTTTTCTACCTGGTAACTGTAGCTGCCGTCTCTGCGCGAGACCACCTTGGTATTGGTGCCTTTGTCGTTTACTATGCGGATGGTGGCTTCGGGAATGGGCTCTCCGAAACGGTCGGTGACCCAGCCGCTGATTTGGGTTAATTGTTCGGGTTCGCCAAAAGACCAGATTTTGTCCCAGCCCCTGGGTTCGTTACGGTTGGAGGAGAATAAGCCTTTTTCTTTTTTGCCGAAAAACGTAATGCCGAAATCGTCGGCACTAGAGTTGAGGTCGTATACATTTTCTACCGTCCAGCTACTGTCTTCCTCGTTGTAAACAGCTTTGAAGATATCCAATCCACCCAGTCCCGGCAAGGTATTGGACGAGAAATACAGGCTGCCGTCTGTCCTGATGGTTGGAAACATTTCATCGCCCGGGGTATTTATTTGGGGGCCCAGATTTTCGGGCGGGCCAAAAGATTTATCGTAAAATGCGGAACGCCAGATGTCTTTGCCCCCATAACCTCCCTTCATGTCGGAAACATAATACAAGTACAATCCGTCGGGAGAAATAGCCGGATGAGCAAAGACGGCGTTGGTGTCTCTGAAAATGTTTAATTTTTCGGGTTCACTCCATTGTTCCCCCGAACGAACCGAGCGGTAAATCTCAGCGCTGGAGCCTGAAAGAGCCGAGTCTGATTTATTGACACAACGGGTAAAATAGAGCACTTTCCCTTCCGGATCAAAACAGCCCACCCCTTCGTCAAACTCGGAATTTATGGCCCCTTCTATGGGAAGAGGTTTTTCCCATTTTTCGTTTTGGTCGAGCCTGGTGATAAAAAAATCGTTGTCGGGCAACCCGGTAATCTTACTTGGTTTTTTGCCTTCTTTTTGTATGGAAGACGAAGTAAAAAGCAGGGTTTTATATTCTGCCGGGACCAGCAAGGGCGAAAAATTACCCCTTTTCAGATAAAGCTCCTGCACTCTGTTGACAGCGTATTTTTTTGCTTTGTTTTTCCACTCACGGGCGAGCAGGCAGGATTCAAGTCCATAGGTGGCCCGTAAGTCGTCGGGATGATTTTCGAGAAATTGCCGGTATTGAATTTCGGCGGCTTCGTACTTGGCATTTTTGCGCAAAACTTCGGCATAATGCAATAAAACACTATCGTTTGGCAGACCGTAACGAATGGCTTTCATATAGGCATTCTCGGCTTTAATAGATTGATTGATAAAACGATAACATTCGCCTTGACGGTAAGCGACTTCTGCTCTTACATTTTTTTCGACGGCAGGAATGCGCCGGTAGGCTTTGGTATAAATGACAGCAGCAGCGTTGTATTCGCCGTAGTCGTAGTGTTTATCCGCCTTACGGATATCCTTGCTCACTGAGCAGGAAGCCAGGGCCGACAGAAATAAAACTAAAATATATCCGATGGGGTGACGCATACCTAATTAAACGTAAAGCCGGGTTTCTTATTGTTATCCTCTTTTTGCAGGTAAGAGGCTTATGAAGAAAATTTATTTTTCGGTTTTCGCCTGCTGATTTCCGGGGAAGAGCAAGGAACTGTCTCCATAACTCAGAAAACGGAAGCCCTCGTCCAGCGCATAGCGATAAATACGCTGCCAGTCCCGGCCCACAAAGGCGGCCACCAGCAGTAGCAGGGTACTTTGAGGCTGGTGAAAATTGGTCAGCATGGCGTCTACCAGCCTAAAGCGATAGCCGGGGGCTATGAGTAGCCTTGTGGAAGCGCAAAAACGATCCAGTTTATTGCGGTCGAGGTAGTCGAGAAGAGCAGTGAGAGCTTCCTCTGTGGTATAAGTTTGGTGATCGAGGTAGGGAAACCATTGGTCAACAACAGGGTCTTGCGATGCGGCCGCTTTGTTCTCCAGTAACTGCAATCCAAACCAGTAAAGGCTTTCCAAAGTACGCACCGAAGTCGTGCCGACGGCAATCAGGGGGCTTTTGTTCTGAACAATGTCTTCGATCAATGTACGTTCCACCGTAAAAAATTCCAGATGCATGGGGTGTTCACGCAAACGATCGGACTTGACGGGTTGAAAGGTAGAGGCACTCACATGTAAAGTAAGCTCCCGGCGCAGAATATGTTGCTGATCAAGATTTTTGAGTTCCTCTTCCGAAAAATGCAGGCCGGCCGTGGGGGCAGCCACCGAACCTTTGATTTTGGAATAGACGGTTTGATAGTCTTTTTCATCGCTGTTTTCCGATTCTCTTTTAAGATAAGGAGGAATGGGAATAATGCCGGCCAGCTCCAATACCTCCGAAAACTGAAGATTCTTTTGGGCGCATTGCCAATCGAAGCGGATGCCCTGTAGTCGTCCGTTTTGGCTGGTGCGGGTGGCTTGAAGTTGAATAGTTAAGTCCCCGGCCCGGATTTCTTTATTCAGGCTGCCCTCCTTCCATTTTTTGGAATTGCCTACCAGACAATACCATTCGCAACTGCCCACGCTCTGAAAGCTTTGGACGTAATCGACCGGTTGGGCCGGTTCCAGACAAAAGATTTCGATACCGGCCCCGCTTTTTTTGTGAAACAGCAGACGGGCATGGATCACTTTTGTGTTGTTAAACACCATCAGAGCCGGAGAGGGCAGATGGTCGGCAATCTTTCGAAAAACATCCTGCGACAGGTTTTTTCCGTCGTAAATCAAGAGTCTGGACGAATCACGGGGCACTGCCGGATATCTCGCGATGCGTTCGTCCGGCAGGCCGTAATCGTAGTCTTTTATGTTGATCTTTTGTACTTCTTGCAACACTTGCTTCATAAATTACCAGATGGAAGCACGTTGTTCTTTGGGTAAAAACATGGCATCGCCCTCTTTCAGGTCGTAGGCCTCAACAAAAGCATCTATGTGGGGCAAAGCTCCATTCACCCTCCAATAGCCCAGGGAATGCGGATCTTCGGCGGTTCGGCGTAAAATTTCCTGTTCCCTGATGTTGTTGGCCCAAACATGAGCGTAGGCAATAAAGAAGCGCTGTGCCGGTGTCAATCCGTCGATGCTTTGATTTTGCTTGTATTCGTCTGTTTTAGTGTAGGCATGGAAGGAAACTTGCAGGCCGCCATGGTCGGCAATGTTTTCGCCCAAAGTGAATTTGCCGTTAGCAAAAACGCCCGGGGCCACTTCGATCTTGTTGAAATATTCTTCGAGAACGGCCGTACGCTCTGCAAACTTTTCGGAATCTTCGGGACTCCACCAATTGGCCAGGTTGCCGTCTTTATCGTATTGACTGCCCTGGTCGTCGAAACCGTGGGTCATTTCGTGGCCTATCACCACACCGATAGCTCCGTAATTGACGGCATCGTCGGCGTCCATATTGAAGAAAGGAGGTTGCAGAATGCCGGCAGGGAAGCAGATTTCGTTGGTGGTGGGATTGTAGTAGGCGTTCACTGTTTGAGGATTCATAAGCCATTCCTCTTTGTCGACGGGTTTGCCCACTTTATCCATGCCTTCGTTAAACGAAAAGAGCGAAGCCCTGCAAATGTTCTCCCAATAAGAATCCTCTTTGATTTCGAGGCTGCTGTAATCTTTCCATTTGTTCGGATAGCCGATTTTAACATGGAAGGTGCCCAGTTTTTCCAGGGCTTTTTGTTTGGTTTCTTCGCTCATCCATTCCAGAGAGCTGATTCTCTCACCCAGACTGAGTTGGAGATTGTCGACCAGTTTGAGCATGCGTTCTTTGGCCCGGGGCGGGAAATATTTTTCAACGTAGACCTGTCCCAGAGCTTCTCCCAAGGTTCCGTTTATTGCTCCCAAGGCTCTTTTCCAACGGGCCCTCATTTCTTCGCTGCCCGAAAGGGTGCGGCCGTAGAAGTCGAAATTTTGCAGAGCGATGTCGTCGCTAAGGAAATTGGCGGCCGTATTGATCAGGTTCCAGCTTAGGTAATTTTTAAGTGCATTCAGCTCTGTCTCATGAATGACGGCTGCAACTTCGGCGATGAATTTTTCCTGGGCTACGTTGAGCTCTTTGATTTCCTTGTCGCCCAGGCTTTCGAAATATAGATTCCAGTCCATTTGAGGGGCCAGTCTGCTCAATTCCTCGAGACTCATTTTGTGGTAATTTTTGTAGGGATCGCGCAAATCCTCCCGGCTCAGCGAGGCAGCAGCCAGGCGGTTTTCGATGGCCATAACATCGGAGGCCGCTTTTTGAGCTTCTGTCGTGCTGAATCCGGCCAAAACGAACATTTTTTCCATATGAAGGACGTATTTTTCGCGTAGTTCCCTGTTACGCTCCTCAGGGCTCAGATAATAATCGCGTTCGCCCATACCCAGGCCGCTTTGGTAGGTGTGCAGTATGTTCATCGAGGCGTTCATGTCGTCTGCACCGGCGTATAAAACAAAGAAAGGCCAGATGCCTCTTTTTTGCATGTTGGCCAGATGCCCGATGAGGGCCTCTTTGTTTTCGAGTGCCTTTATTTGTTCCAGATCCTTACGGATAGGTTCAATTCCTTCGGCGTTCAGTTTAACGCTATCCATAGCACTGTGGTAGAGCATGGCTATTTTGCGGGCAACACTGCCTTCGGGTTGTGTGCTTGCGTCGAGTTCCAATACGAGTTCCTGCAATTGTTTTTGGGTATTTTCGGCCAGTTGGTCGAAGCTCCCGTAACGTGCGTACTCGGCCGGAAGAGGATTTTTGGCGACCCAACCGCCGCAGGCATATTGGTAAAAATCTTCGGCGGGCGACATGGTAGTGTCGAGGTCGGTCAAATCAATACCCGGAACACCGGTCGTTTTTTTATCTATACAGCTACTCATGCTAAGTCCTGCAATAATTAGGGTGAATACTATTTTTTTCATTGCTCATATTATTAATTGATTTTTAGAGATTCCAGTTCGGTGGCGGCCATTTCCCAATAACTAAGAGCATTGTCGAGTGCCTTTTTTTCTCGTATATATTGTTCGTGCAATTCCGGGCGACAGGCTCCCTGGGGAGTGTTTAGTTCATTTTGGATTGATTCGAGTTGCTTTTCAAGTTTGCTTACCTCGTCTTCTCGTTCCTGAACGAGCTTTTCCATTTTTTTGATTTTACGGTTTAGAGCTTTGCGCTCAGCATAGTCGTTGCTTGCAACGGGAGCATTGGAGTTTTCTTGTTTTTCCTTGCGATCGGTGTTACCCGTAAAAGCATTGGCCGCCTTTGTCTCAACAGTTGTTTTATTGTTACCTGGAGCGGAATTCAAAGGATTTTGTTCCAGTTGTCTCAAGTTATCCAGTTTCTTTTTCTCCAGAAACTGACGGATGTCTCCCAGGTGTTCTATTACTTTTTGATGGCTGAATTCATATACTTTTTCCACCAAGCCGTCCAGGAACTCCCGGTCGTGCGACACCAGAATTACCGTTCCGTCAAAAGCTTTGATGGCTGCTTTGAGTACGTCTTTGGAGGGCATGTCGAGGTGGTTGGTGGGTTCGTCCAGAATGAGCAGGTTGGCCGGCTCCAACAAGAGGCGGATCATGGCCAGCCGGCTGCGTTCTCCTCCCGACAGCACTCTGACTTTTTTGTCCGAAGCTTCGCCTCCAAACATAAAAGCTCCCAGAATATCGCGGATTTTTGTTCTGACATCGCCTGTTGCCACCTTGTCGACGGTTTCGAAGACGCTGAGATTTTCGTCCAGAAGTTGAGGCTGGTTTTGAGCAAAATAGGCAATTTTGACTTTATGCCCCAGCTTGATGCTGCCCTCGTAGGGAATTTCTTCGAGGATGCATTTCACCAAAGTAGATTTGCCTTCGCCGTTGCGGCCCACAAAGGCCACTTTTTCACCCCGGCGCAAGCTGAGGTGCACGTCTCGGATAACCAAGTGTTCACCGTAGGATTTACTCAATTGTTCGATGATTACCGGAAAGCTGCCGCTGCGGGGAGCCGGGGGAAAGCGCAAATTCAAATGCGAATTATCCTGCTCGTCCACTTCGATTCTTTCCATTTTTTCGAGCTGTTTAATACGCGATTGCACCTGGATGGCTTTGGTAGCTTTGTAGCGAAAGCGTTCAATAAAGGCTTCGGTATCCTGAATCTGTTTTTGCTGGTTTTCGTAGCTGCGCAATTGTTGTTCCCGCATTTCTTTGCGAAATTCAACAAAACGGGAGTAGGGTAATTTATAGTCATAGATTCTGCCCAGCGACAGTTCTATGGTTCTGGTGCAAACAGCGTCGAGAAAAGCCCGGTCGTGCGATACCACAATGACTGCTTTGGCATTTTGGGCCAGAAAATTTTCGAGCCACTGAATGGATTCAATATCCAAGTGGTTGGTGGGTTCGTCCAGTAATAGCAGGTCGGGTTTTTGCAGCAGTAGTTTGGCCAACTCAATGCGCATACGCCAGCCGCCGCTGAATTCCTCCGTAGGACGGTCGAAGTCACTGCGTTCAAATCCCAGACCCAGTAAGGTTTTTTCGATCTCTGCCATGTAATTACCGGCTTCGGTCATGCTCAATACATGGCTCTTTTGATCCAGTTTTTCAATAAGCCGGTGGTATTCGTCCGAGTTGTAATCTTTCCTTACACTGAGCTGATGTTGGATATGTTCCACCTCGGCCTGCAGTTTTATAATATGAGCAAAAGCTTTTTCGGTTTCCTGAATGAGGTTGCAATCGTCTGGACAGCTCATTACCTGAGGTAGGTAGGCCACCCGTGTTTCTTTGGCAATGCCTAATCTGCCTTCTCCCGGCACCAGCAGGCCAGCTAGAATTTTTAGCAGCGTTGATTTACCCGCTCCGTTTTTTCCGATCAGGGCAACGCGGTCCTTTTTGTTAATGACAAAAGAGATGGAGTTCAGGAGGATAAAATCGCCAAATTCAACTTTAATATTTTCTACGGAAACCATACCGCAAAGTTAGGTATTAAAAATGGAGAAAAAAGAGAGGCCATACTCAAAGTACAGCCTCCCTTAGATATGTTGACTCTAATGCTATCCCAAAAAAGAGATCAATACCCCGGCAGCAACGGCTGAACCGATTACACCGGAAATATTACTAGCCATGCAGTATTGCAGCACATGGTTTTGACGATCGTATTTCAGTGCAATTTCGTTGGCTACGCGCGCAGCCATGGGAACGGCGCTCAAACCGGTGGCACCAATGAGCGGATTGATTTTTTTCTTGCTAAACAGATTGACTACTTTTACAAAGAGGACACCGCCGGCAATAGACAGTGCAAAGGCGAGGAAACCGCCGACAACAATGCCTATGGTGGTCCAGTTCAAAAAAGCTTCGCTGGTCATGGTAGCACCTACGGATAATCCCAAGAAAATGGTCGCTGCGTTCATAATGCTGTTGGAAGCAGCATCAAACAGACGGAAGGTGTTGGCGCCGATTTCCTTGACCAGATTACCAAACATCAACATGCCCACCAGCGGGACAGCCCCCGGCACAAACAAAGCCACTACTGTGGTAACGGCTATGGGGAAAATAATTTTTACCGCTCTGAGGTTTTTTATCTCGGTTTTGGAGGGATACAACTTCTCCTGTTCTTTCATATTGATACGGAGTTCCTTTTTGGTACAGGTGAGTTTGACTACCAAAGGAATAATCACCGGAACCAGGGCCATATAAGAATAAGCGGCTATGGCGATGGGACCCAGCAAATGCGGAGCCAGTTTGATGGTAGTAAATATGGCTGTAGGACCGTCGGCTCCGCCAATAATTCCGAGAGATGCGGCTTCTTTTGGAGTAAAGCCTATCAAAATGGCACCAATCAAGACGGCGAAAATACCCAGCTGAGCTGCAGCCCCAAAAATGGACAGCCTCAGGTTGCGCAGCATGGGCCCGAAGTCGGTCAAGGCACCCACACCCATAAAAATAATAGGTGGAAGGAAACCGGTTTTGATGAGTAAATAATAAATAAAGTTCATCAGACCCAGTTCGTTTGCAATCTCGTGCAGGGGCATTTCCCAGATGCTTTTCATTACACCCTGAACTTCTACCATACCGTTTTGGTCCGCCTGAACGACTCCCATGCCGCCTCCCGGGAAGTTGGCCAGCAATACGCCAAAGGCGATGGGTACCAGCAATAACGGTTCGTATTCTTTTTTGATGCCCAGATAGAGCAGTATAAAAGCAATGGCGTACATAATCAGGAACTGCGGTTCAGCAATGATATTGCTGAAGGCAGTCATATCGTAAAGCTTATCGAAGATATTGTTCATAGGGCATTATTTGATTTTCATTAAGACGTCGTCTTCGCCAACAGCATCTCCGGGCTTGTGCACAATTTCTGTTATTCTACCTTCGAATTCAGAAGAAATCGCGTTGTATGTCTTCATGGCTTCTATGTAACACACAACATCACCCTCTTTTACGTAATCGCCCACTTTGAGGGGAGTTTCCTGAGTGTTTTTGGTCAGATAAAAATTGCCTTCGAGAGGCGAGAGCAATTCTTTTCCTTCACCGGCAACCGGTTCTCCGTTGTCTTCGGTAACTATCGCTGCAGGAGCTTTGTCGTCGAATGTAACGGTGACCAGGTACTGTTCTCCTTCGAGTTCTACAGTGATGGTTTTGGGCTCTTTGGGCAGTTCCCGGCAATCGCTGGCCTGACGCAATTTTTCGACTTCTTCCAGGAAGTCAGTTTTGGCTTTGCCGCTCTTGTAGGCTTCGTATTGAGCCGGGTGCATGGCGTACTCAAACAATTCTTCGTCGTCTTGACCCAATTCCCAATTTTTTTCCTTCATCAGTTTGCGATAATCATCCAAGACGTCGGGATAGTTGTCCTGGGGATCGCCCTCGAAAAATTCCCTGCCTTCCTGCTTGGCTTTTTCGATGATTTCGGGAGCCAGTTTACCGGGCAGACGTCCTGCCTTGCCCAAAATCATATCCCAAATGTCGTCGGCTATGAAAGCCCAGCGTTCTCTGCCTTTTTCGAGCTGCATTACGTTCATCAGGGCGAGGTTTTTGACGTATTGGCTGAAAGGAGTGACCAATGGGGGATAACCCACTCTGGGCCAAACATAAGCCACTTCGTCGAAAAGCTTGATAAGCAGTTCGTCCTGATCCATTTCGGGCAAATTATGCTTGACCTTGTATTTGTTTATATTTATCAGGTTGCTGTTCAGATCGTTCATCAGGCTGCCCATCATGCCGCCGGGAAGACCGGGTTTGATAAGCAGTGAATTCATAAGACGGTTTCTTTCGGGAATAAACAGGCCCAAAAAATCGTCCATAAATTCTTGAATCATAGTGCGGACTTTCATGTATTCGTCCATGTTGATTTCGGGAACGTCGTAACCGGCGTCCTTCAGCATTTCTTGAACGGTGATGACATCAGGATGTCCGGTGCCCCAGGAAAGAGGCTCCATGCCGACATCGATGTAGTCGCAACCTCCGCGGCAAACTTCCAGAATGGAAGCCACATTAAAACCCGGTCCGGCATGGCCGTGGTAAGATACGGGAATCTCAGGATGAGCTTTTTTGATATTTTCGACAACTTTACCCAAAGATACCGGACGTCCTATACCGGCCATATCTTTGATGCAAATTTCGTCCGCACCCATTTTGATGAGTTCCAGAGCCTTGTTGGTGTAGTATTCGACGGTATGGACAGGGGAATGTGTTATGCAGAGCGAGCATTGTGAAATCATACCGGCTTCTTTGGCATAGGTAATGGAAGGAGCTATATTGCGGAGATCGTTCAATCCGCAAAAAGTTCTGGCGATATCGGTGCCCTGGGCTTTTTTGACTTTATAAAACAATTTACGGACATCGGCAGGTACCGGACTCATGCGTATGCCGTTCAATCCCCTGTCGAGCATATGAGTCTGTATGCCGGCTTCGCGAAAGGGTTTGGTCCATTCGCGAACTGCCTTATTGGGATTTTCTCCAAACAACAGGTTGACTTGTTCAAATCCTCCGCCGTTGGTTTCAACACGTGCAAAGCAGCCCATCTTTACGATGTGGGGTGCGATTTTTACCAATTGATCAACTCTGGGGACATATTTTCCGGACGATTGCCACATATCCCTGAACATCAAGCTGAATTTGACCTCTCTTCTCTTCATAAATTACCTCTTTTCTATGGTTGTAACTATACCTTTGCCTTTGGTGGCCTCCGATACGGCGGCGGCAATAATTCTTTTAACTCTGTCGGGAATTCCGCTTTCGGAATCGTTGTTTTTTAATATAATTTCTTCGGGAATAAATCTGTTGACAAAAGCAATAAGACCTTTGCCCAAATAAATAATGATAAGAAGGATTAAAAAGACAGTAGGCAGTCCGACTACCATCAACAACAAACCAAGACTAAGATTTTCCATAACGCTTACTTACTAAAAACGACTCCAACCCAGTTTAGAAAAAAACGTCACGAAGTTACTCAAAAAAAATAAGATAACAAGGCTGTAACAGGCTAAATAATCAAAAGATTTTTTTGAAATTCAAAAAGTTCGGAGTCTATTCTTCGTCCAATAAAATCTTCATGATTTCACAAGCGGCTTTAGCGACAGAAGTGCCCGGGCCAAAAATGCCGGCAACCCCTGCTTTGTACAGGAAATCGTAATCTTGTGGAGGAATCACGCCTCCGGCGATAACCAGAATGTCTTCGCGTCCCAGTTTTTTCATTTCTTCGATTACCTGTGGAATCAGGGTTTTATGTCCGGCAGCCAGAGAGGAAACACCCATTATGTGCACATCGTTTTCGACCGCTTGTTTGGCGGCTTCCTCCGGGGTTTGAAACAGGGGGCCCATATCGACGTCAAAACCGCAATCGGCGTAGCCGGTGGCAACCACTTTGGCTCCGCGATCGTGTCCGTCTTGGCCCATTTTAGCAATCATAATACGCGGTTGACGGCCTTCTTTTTTGGCAAAACTGTCAACCAGCGAGCAGGCTTTCTGAAAGTCTGCATCGTTTTTGGTTTCTGAAGAATACACGCCTGATATGGTTCTAATAACAGCTTTATAACGGCCTACTACTTTTTCGCAGGCATAGGAGATTTCGCCCAGACTGGCCCTAAGACGGGCAGCTTCTACGGCCAGTTCCAGCAAATTGCCTTCGCCGGTGCCGACACAAAGGGTGATAGCATCCAGGGCTTTTTGCACTTCAGTTTCGTTGCGGTTGGCCCTCAGTTGGTTGAGCCGTTCAATTTGTTGTTTGCGCACGGCTGTATTGTCGACTTCCAGAATATCGATGGGATCTTCTTTTTCGCGTCGGTATTTATTCATTCCGACGATGGTCTGTGTTTTGGAATCGATGCGGGCCTGAGTGCGGGCAGCGGCTTCTTCGATACGCATTTTTGGAATACCTGTCTCGATGGCTTTGGCCATACCGCCCAGTTCTTCTATTTCCTGAATCAGTGCCCAGGCTTTTTCGGCCAGTTCTTTGGTCAGGGTTTCTACGTAATAAGAACCCGCCCAGGGATCCACCTGTTTGCAGACATTGGTTTCTTCCTGAATGTAAATTTGGGTATTACGGGCAATACGGGCCGAAAAGTCTGTCGGCAGGGCAATAGCTTCGTCCAGAGCATTGGTATGCAGAGACTGGGTATGTCCCAGCACTGCTGCCATAGCTTCGATACAAGTACGTCCTACGTTGTTGAAGGGATCCTGTTCGGTAAGCGACCAGCCGGAGGTCTGGGAGTGGGTACGCAAAGCCATCGACTTGGGATTCTTCGGATTAAACTGTTTAACAATTTTGGCCCAAAGCATACGGGCTGCCCGCATTTTGGCGATTTCCATAAAATGGTTCATGCCAATGGCCCAAAAGAACGAAAGCCGGGGAGCGAAGCTGTCGATGTCCATTCCGGCATTTACTCCGGTTCTGAGGTATTCCAGCCCGTCGGCAAGGGTGTAGGCCAGTTCAATATCGGCGGTGGCGCCTGCCTCCTGCATATGATAGCCGGAAATCGAAATGGAATTGAATTTGGGCATGTACTTGGAGGCGTACTCAAAGATGTCGGCAATTATTTTCATCGAGAATTCCGGCGGATAGATGTAGGTGTTGCGAACCATAAATTCTTTGAGGATATCGTTTTGGATGGTGCCGGCCATCTCTTCGAGTTTGGCCCCTTGTTCCAGCCCGGCGTTGATGTAAAAAGCCATGATGGGCAGAACGGCACCGTTCATGGTCATGGAAACCGACATTTTATTCAAAGGAATTCCGTCGAAAAGTACTTTCATATCTTCGAGCGAACAGATAGAAACCCCGGCTTTACCGACATCGCCGACAACACGGGGATGATCGGCATCGTAACCGCGGTGTGTGGCCAGGTCGAAGGCAACGGAAAGCCCCTTTTGTCCCGAAGCCAGGTTACGACGATAAAAAGCGTTGGATTCTTCGGCTGTGGAGAAACCGGCGTATTGACGTATGGTCCAGGGACGCATTACGTACATGGAGCTGTAGGGTCCTCTCAAATAGGGGACCAGTCCGGCAGCGTAATGCAGATGCTCCATCCCTTCGAGATCGGTTTTGGTATAGACCGATTTTAATTCAATGCCTTCGGGTGTTTTTTTGTTTTTTTGTATGCCCTTGGCCTTTTCCCAGGTTTTGGGATCTCTTTCTTCTATCCCGGGGTTATATATATCGATGTTCTTAAAATCAGGTTTCATTTGCTTAGTGGATGTTTAGTTGTTTGTTGAATGTCTGCAGGCTTTCCAGCACGTTGCTGCGTACGTGGATGAAATTCGTTATGCCCAGGGCTTTGAGTTCTTCGCTGCATGCGGGATTACCGGCGATAACCAGGATTTCTTTGCTTTTGTCCAGTGCGGCGTAAGCTTCGGGAGCCAGTTGAGCGTATTCTTCGTCGCTGGAACACAGCACTACGATGTCTGCCTTGGCGGCACGTGCAGCTTTTAAACCTTCCTCTATGGTTTCGAATCCCAGATTGTCGATGATTTCGTAACCCGCACAGGCAAAAAAGTTGCCCGAGAACTGGGCTCTGGCCAGTCGCATATTCAAATTGCCGATGGTCAGTAAAAAAACTTTAGGCCGTTTGCCCGATTTTTCGGTGGCCAGCCTCAAGCTTTCAAAAGCAGATGCTCCGCGACTGAAATTCAGCGGGCGCAAGGTTGCATTGGCACAATCGCAGGCCGGTACAAGTTCTGTTTCTATCCTGCCGGCAGCGGTTTCATCGTAATTGGGGTATTGGTTGGTACCTAGAAGTATTTCACGACGTTGTGCGATAAATCCGAGGCGTTTTTGATTCGAAGCATTTACTTCGTCCTGAATGTAAGCATCACGCAGCGCGGCAGTGAAGCCGCCTTTTTCCTGAACGGTCAGGAAATAATTCCAGGCCTGTTCGGCCAGGGCCATAGTGAGATTTTCTATATAGTAGGAACCGGCCGAAGGATCCACAACGTCCGAGAAGCCGGCTTCTTCCTTAAGCAATAATTGTTGATTGCGGGCAATGCGTTCCGAAAACTCGTCGGGAGTTTTGAAGGCCTTGTCGAAGGGTTGAACCGTGAGAACATCCACCCCGGCAATGCCGGCAGACATAGCTTCGGTCTGGCTGCGCAGCAAGTTCACATACATATCGTAAACGCTCTGGTTCCATTCCGAAGTGAGGGCATGAATTTTCATCTTACCCGCCGATTTGCATGCTTTTCCATCGAGGTAGGCTTCCACGATTTTGGCCCAGAGCAGCCGGGCTGCCCTGAATTTGGCAATTTCCATGAAATAATCGGAGCTTACACCGAACTGGAAGCGAATTTTACCGGCAATTTTGCCTGCCTCGATGCCCCGGTCGGTCAGGGCTTCCATATAGGCGTTGCCGTAAGCCAGTCCAAAGCCCAGTTCCTGAGCAATGAACGACCCGGCTTTGTTGAAAAGATAAGGATTGGCAGATAATACCTGAAACAAAGGCAATTCTGCACTTTGAGCTATCAGATTGGCAACCTCCTCTTCCCATTGAGCGTTGTAGGCTTTGCCGAAAACAAGGCATTGCCTGAAGGGATCGCCCATCAACGAGCCTTTCACCTTATTCAGGTCAACTTTTTTAGCTTTTAAATAGTCTATGAACAGACTCAGGACTATGGAATTGTTTTGGAAACAATTGCGAAAATTGATTTCGACACTTTCGGGATCAATGCCTTCGAGGAGCTTTCCCATCTCGGGATTGCCAAACGTTTTTCCGGAAAACACAAAAGTGAGGGAATCCACTCCGTTGTTCAGCGCCGACAAAGCCTTTTTGTTGGCTGTTTCCGGTTTATCTACTACAAATTCCTGATTTACCAGCCAGCGGTTATCGGTTTTGTTGCCTCGCACAAAAGGGAATTCTCCGGGAAGAGCCTCTTTGATCTTGATTTGGCTAAGATCTTCTTCGCGATAGAAGGGTTGTACCTTGAAGCCTTCGTTGGTTTTCCAAACGAGTCTTTTCTCGAAATCAGCCCCTTTTAAATCGGCGGTAATTGTATCCATCCAGGCTTGGGTGTCCACCGGTGGAAATTCCGAGAAAAGTTTTTCTTTGCTATCTGCCATGATAATAAAATATTGATTTTTAGAATATTATAAATGAGTCCGTTTATTTGGAATAAATATTCAATAAGACCTGCAAAGATAGGTCTTTTTATTCTGACCGTGAAAAGAATAAGCCTTGTTTTTAAACCGTATAAACCGGGCTTTGGGAACCGGGAACGGATCATTTTTTAAGGCGGTTTTGGATTAGGTTTAAAATATCTTGTTCCCGATCCGGATGTAACCAATGATAATCCCGGTCTTTTCTGAACCAGGTGAGTTGCTTACGGGCGTATTTATGGGTATTAAACTGAATCTTACTGATAGCCTCTTCCAGGCTGCATTTGTCCTCGAAATGATCAAACAATTCCTGATAACCGACAGTATTCAATGCGTTAAGGCCCTTGTAGGGATACAGGCTTCTTGCTTCTTCGACCAAACCTTGTTGTACCATAAGCAGCACCCGTTGGTCTATTCGCCGGTAGAGCTCTGCTCTGTCGCGGTTGAGGCAAATTTTCAACACATCGAAACTCCGTTTTTTGGGTGTATTGCGATGAAAGGCCGAAAAGGGTTTGCCGGTCATCAGGCAGATTTCGAGGGCATGTAACACCCTTTTGTGGTTTTTTTTGTCCACTCTGTGGTAATATTCCGGATCGAGGAGTTTAAGTTGTCCCAGTAGCTCACTCAGGCCCCTTTTTTTAAAAGTCTCTTCCAGTTCTTTTCTGAGCTGGGGATCGACATCGGGCATATCGTCAATGCCAAAGCACACGGCATCGATATAAAACATGGAACCGCCGGTCATCAGTAAAACATCGTGCTCGACGAAAAGCTTGTCGAGCAGAGCCAGAGCTTCCGTTTCGAAGCGGGCTGCGTTGTAATAGTCGTGAATGGAGAGATTGCCTATAAAAAAATGTTTGGTCGCTTCTAAGTCTTTGGGATCGGGAGCAGCAGTGCCAATCCGCATTTCGCGATACATCTGTCGGGAATCACAAGATATGACGGGAGAATTCAGGAACTGTGCCAGCTTTAGACTCAGGCGGGTTTTGCCTACGCCGGTGGGCCCCGTCAAAACCACCAGTAGTTTCATGTCGCAGGAAATTAATAATCGTCCAGGGAGGGATTATCTCCAAAGCCTTCCAGGTCGCTAAAGCCTTCGGGGTCGAGTTCTTCGGGGTCGAAGTCGCCTTCTCCGTAAAAGTCGTCGAGGCTGTCGTCTTCACTCACAATAGCTGTGGTGCTGACCTTTTCTTTTTTGTCGTGTTCAAAACCCATGTCTTGTTTGGGAGCTTTTCCCCTCGAAAAAACACATTCCGGTTGGCTAAGCCGTTTGGTGGGAAAGATTTCAACCAGCTTCATATAGAAAGCTCTTTCCGTAAGATTATCAAACACATAGATCAGGCGTTGCCCTTCTTCGTCGAGCATCTCGCTCAGGCGGGTGGTGCCCATTACCCAGGAATCGTATTCAGGGCTGCTTTCCATTTCAATCAGAGTCACCTCAAGTTTTTTTTCCCATTTTTCGTCGCACATAAAAAAGGAGGTGATCATATTTTTTTCATAGTCCACACTTTCCAGGATGGTATTGTGCAAGTCAAGGAAATAAGCCTCCGAATCAATCATAATTTCCCTACAAAAGAGATCGGATTCATCAGAAAGGAGTCGAAATTTGTAAACCATAACAAAGGAATGAGTGAAGGTTGAACTTTTTCTGCTTAGGGTAAATAGCCTTTAATGATGCCCCTGGGTGCATTCTCCACGAAGTCCAGTATGATGTCTCTTTCCTTACTTGGAGGCATTTCTTCACGTATCTGCTTCAGAGCATCACTGACATTACGTCCCGACATATAAATGTGGCGATAAACATCTTGAATGGTGTGGATTTGTTTGTCGGTGAAATTTCTTCGGCGTAAGCCTACAGAATTGATGCCGCAATAACCGAGAGGATCTCTGCCTGCCATGGAAAAAGGAGGAACGTCCTTGCCCACCTTGGAACCGCCCTGCACCATACAATGCATGCCAATATGGGTAAATTGATGCACGAGCACTCCGCCGCTGATAACGGCAAAGTCGTCGACTACCACTTCGCCGGCCAGGTTGGTGGCGTTGGACATGATGACGTTATTGCCTATCACGCAGTCGTGAGCAACGTGGCAATAGGCCATAATCAAACAGTTATTGCCAATCACAGTTTTGCCTTTGGAGGCAGTTCCGCGGTTGAGGGTTACGAATTCCCGGATGGTGTTGTTGTCGCTGATTTCGAGAAGAGTGTCTTCGCCTTTGAATTTTAGGTCCTGGGGTATTCCTCCCAGCACGGCTCCGGGGAATATCCGGCAGTTTTTACCTATGCGGCTTCCCGACAAAATAGTAGCATGAGAATATATATGACATCCTTTGCCTATCACTACGTCCTTATCTATAAAGACAAAAGGATCAATAACGACATCGGGAGCTATTTGAGCTTCGGGGTGAATACAAGACAGTGTTTGTTGGTTCATATTTTTGTTGGCTTGGTTTTATTCGTTGTCGACAGGAACTCGCTTTCGTTTGGTCAGCATAGCTGTCATTTCCGCTTCGGTAACCAATTCGTTACCTACAAAAGCATAGCCTTTCATTTTTGCCATACCGTGGCTGATGGGTGGAATATGATAAACTTTAAATACCAGAGTGTCGCCGGGGACCACTTTTTTCCTGAAGCGAACATACTCAATCTTGACCAGGTACGTAATATATTTTTCCGGATTTTTTGTTTGATTCATCAAAAACAAGCCTCCGGTCTGAGCCATGGCTTCGAGCTGTAAAACACCCGGCATAACGGGTTCGTCGGGAAAATGTCCCTGGAAGAAAGATTCGTTGGCAGTAAGGTTTTTAATACCGATGATATAGGAGTCGGTTATTTCAATCACTTTATCTACCATCTGAAAGGGCCAGCGATGAGGCAGCAAATTGCGAATCTGCTTAGTATCCATCAGAGCGGGTTTTCTGTGGTCGATAAGGGGGGCCTGCACTTCCTGACGGATGATATCCTTGCGGATAAGCCTGGCCAGTTGGTTGTTTATTTTATGCCCCGGACGCATGGCAATGATATGCCCCTTGATGGGCTTCCCTATCAAGGCTATGTCACCCACCAAATCGAGCAATTTGTGTCTGGCCGGTTCATTGTCGTAAAGAACGGGTTTGTTGTTGATGTACCCCAGTTTATTGACAATTTTATGGGGGATATTCATCACATCGGCTATACGGTCCAACTCTTCCTGACTAACTTCCTGATCGTAAATTACCAAAGCGTTATCCAGGTCTCCACCCTTGATCAGGTTGTGTTTGAGCAGTTGTTCCACTTCGCGCACAAAAACAAAAGTACGGCTGGCGGCTATGTGCTTACCGAAATCTTCCATCCGGTTCAGACGGGCGTATTGATTGCTCAATATGCAAGAGTCGTAGCTGATCAGTGTGGTTATGCTAAAACTATCGTAAGGCAGTATAATTAGAGAAGCACCCGTTTCGGGATCGCTGACTTCTACCTTGCTGTGAACTATGTAAAAGTCTTTTTCTGCTTCAAGTTTTTCAACTCCCGATTTTTCTATTCCTTCCACAAAATGGATGGCGCTGCCGTCCAAAATGGGAATTTCGGGCCCGTTTACTTCGATGATGCAATTGTCTATACCGGCTGCATAAAGAGCGGAAACAGCGTGTTCTACCGTACTTATGCTAACCTTGTTGTAAACCAGAACCGTACCGCGTTCGGTGTGTTCTACGAATTCGGCCAGAGCTCTGATTTCGGGCTTACCTTCGAGATCGATCCGTCTGAAACGTATACCTGTGTTGGCTTCGGCCGGGAGAAAAGTGGCGGTCAGTTGTAAACCGGTGTGTAATCCTTTGCCCGAAACACTGAAGGGCTTTTTGAGGCTTAATTGTTTAGGCATCGTTATTGATTTTTTGTTTTAGAGCCTCCAATTCTTCGCGTGTGGCTTTTAACTCTGAAACAAGTTCCGGTAATTTTCTAAAAAGGGTGTATGAACGCAGATATTCTTTACTTGGTATGGCAGGAGATCCCAGGAGCGGATGCTCGTTGGTTTTAACGGTAGAAATGATCCCTGCCTGGGCACAGACAATTGTGCCATCGGGGATATTGATATGTCCGGTAATTCCCACCTGTCCGCCAAACATGCATTTGCTGCCGATTTTTGTTGAACCGGCTATTCCCGTCTGAGCTGCAATAACTGTATCTTCCCCGATTTCAACGTTGTGTGCAACCATAATCAGGTTGTCGAGTTTAACTCCTTTGCGGATAATGGTCGATCCCATGGTTGCTCTGTCCACCGTGGTGTTGGCGCAGATTTCCACGTTGTCTTCGATTACGACATTACCAATCTGAGGAATTTTGGTGTAACTGCCGTCTTTTTGCGGGGCGAAACCAAATCCGTCCGCACCGATCACGACGCCGGCCTGCAGAATGCAATTGTCACCTATCACACAATCGTCGAAGACTTTGACCCCGGGATATAAAATACAATTTTTTCCTATGCGAACCCGGCGTCCCAGGTAGACCTGGGGGTAAATCTTACTATTGTCGCCCACCTCAACCTGAGCGCTGAGGCAGGAAAAATGACCCACATACACCTCTTTGCCCAGAACAGCTGTAGGATCAACAAAACTGTTTTTATCGATTCCCTGAAATTGTTCTTTGAACTGTTCCGACCACTGCAACAATTTGGCCAGGGCCTCGTAGGGGTTTTCGACCCTGATGAGTGTGGCCGATACCGGCTTTTCGGGCTTAAAATCTTTATTGACAAGAACGGCGCTGGCCTTCGTAGTATAGAGATACGAGGTGTATTTTTCGTTTGAGAGAAACGTGAGTGCACCCTGACTTCCTTCTTCAATCTTCGAAAAAGTGTTTATCAGTACATCCGGATCACCCTCAACGGTTCCGGATAGAAAAGAAGCTATTTGGCTGGCTGTAAAATCCATGTTAAAAATTTGGCGCAAAGATATAAAATATTACTAATAATCGATAGCTTTTAATTTGGCTTGTTCAACAGATCAAACTTTTCTCAGGTAGGAATAGGCATATTTTCTAACTTTTTTTGATAGAACTTCGAGGTTAAGAATGTCCGAAGCCTGGGTTATAGGGCGTATCCTGCCATCGTTGTACAGAATATCGATGCCGTAGTCCGTATCGTCGTAAATATGGCTGCTTACCTTATCGAGCGATACAAAATACCTTGCATCCTCAATACTGATATTCAATTGCAGGGCAATGCGTTGCAAGTCTTCCTGAACGCGGGAGGCCGGCGTTTCCTGTTCGGAGATCTCAATTTTAAACAATTTACGGTTAAGAAAATTCCGGGACAAAGTAGACAAAACCACGTCCGGATGGTTTTGCCAGTTCTTTATGGCCGACCAAATGTCGGTATCGTCCAATGCTATGAAATGATCCAGAGCGATGTCGCTGATTTCGCCCGGTTTAAGTTTACCGGAAAGAAAAAAAGACAAGGCCGGGCTGCAAGTCAGATCCTGGCCTGCCTGCTTGAGCACTTTGGCTCTGTGAAGCAAATTGTGCAACATTTTTTCCGCTGCCAGCGAAGTTTTGTGAAGGTAAACCTGCCAATACATCAAACGCCGGGCCATCAGGAAATTTTCGATGGAATAAATGCCTTTGGCCTCAACCACCAGCCTGTCTTCGCATACGGCCAGCATTTTTATGATGCGCGAAGAGCCGATATTGCCCTCGACTACTCCGGTAAAAAAACTGTCCCGCCTTAAATAATCTAAGCGGTCCACATCCAATTGACTGGAGATAAGCTGATGTAAAAATTTCTTGGGATAGCTGCCTTTGAATATGGCGATGGCCATATCGAGTTTCCCGTTGAACTCTTTGTTCATACGCTCCATCAGCAAGAGAGAAATTTTTTCGTGCGAAAGCCCGTTGAACAAAACCGGTTCCAGCACATGGGAAAAAGGCCCGTGCCCGATGTCGTGCAACATAATGGCAGCCACGGTGCCTTCTGCTTCGGCCTCGGTGATCTCATTGCCTTTGAGGCGCAATTGGCGTATGGCTTCGCTTGCCAAATGCAGGGCTCCGGTGATGTGTTGAAAACGGCAATGCCTGGCTCCCGGGTACACCAGGAACGACAAGCCCAGTTGTTGTATCCTGCTCAAACGGTAGAGGTAAGGATGCTGGTACACCTGGTAGAGGAAACCTGTGGGGAGATTGATAAACCCGAAAACAGGATCGTTTATTATTTTTTGTTTCATCCCCATAAAGCCTTCAGATAAGTTTGCATTTCTTGCTGAAGTTTCATGGCTTCTTGGCGGGCTGCCTGAGCAAATTCTTCTTCTTTTGAAGCATAAAGTATTTGTCGCGAGGCGTTTACCAACAAGCCGCAGTCGTCGTTCATCGCATAGCGTGCCACTTCTTTCAGGCTGCCTCCCTGAGTTCCTACGCCCGGAACCAGCAGGAAGTGACGGGGAACCAGTTTTCTTACATCCTGAAGCAGACTGCCTTGAGTGGCGCCAACCACGTACATCATCGAAAATTCGTCGCCCCAGTCGGAAGAGCGGCGAAGCACTTTTTCAAACAGACGTTCACCCTGTGCGTCTTCCAGCATCTGGAAGTCGGCCGAACCCCGATTGGAAGTCAGGGCCAGCAGGATTGCCCACTTGCCGGGATAGGACAAAAAAGGCTGAACACTGTCCTTACCCATATAAGGAGCCAGGGTGACGGCGTCTATGGGCAGGCTTTCGTAAAAGCTGCGGGCGTACATTTCGGCAGTATTCCCTATATCTCCTCTTTTGGCATCGGCAATTATGAATTGCGTGGGATCTTTTTCCCGGATGTAACGGACCGTTTTTTCGAAAGCTTTCCAACCCTCGAGACCACAGCTTTCGTAAAAAGCAAGATTGGGCTTGTAGGCAACACAAAGGTCGTGAGTGGCGTCGATAATGGCTTTGTTGAAAGCGAATAAAGGCTCTTCCCCCTTCAGAAGATGTGAGGGTATTTTTTGTATGTCGGGATCGAGGCCGATACACAAAAAGGAGGCCTTGGTCTTGATTTGGGAAATAATTTCTTGTCTGTTCATGATATATGGGTATCAATAACCTCCGGCTTTGAGGCGTTCGGCATTTTCGGCAATGATTAGCTGATCGATAATCTCCTGCAATTCACCATTGAGTACGGCACTCAGGTTGTACATTGTAAGATTGATCCTGTGATCGGTGATACGGGCTTGAGGATAATTGTAGGTGCGGATTTTAGCTGAACGATCTCCGGTGGAAACCATTGTTTTACGTTTCGAAGAGATCTCTTCAAGGTATTTTTGGTATTCCATGTCGTAAAGGCGTGAGCGCAATTCGTTCATGGCTTTGGCTTTGTTTTTCAGTTGCGAACGTTCGTCCTGGCATTGTACCACGACACCGGTGGGAATATGCAGCAGGCGGACGGCCGAATAAGTAGTGTTGACAGACTGCCCGCCGGGTCCGGAAGAACAAAAGGTATCCACCTTAATATCGGATTCATTCAGTTCCACATCGAATTCTTCGGCTTCTGGCAACACAGCCACCGTGGCTGCCGAAGTGTGTACTCTGCCCTGGGTTTCGGTCAGGGGTACTCTTTGTACGCGATGCACCCCCGATTCGTATTTCAACGTTCCGTAGACCTGCTCACCACTGACGGTAAAAATGATTTCCTTGTAACCTCCCGAAGTACCCGGATTGGAGTTGGTTACCTCAACTTTCCAATTTTTGGATTCACAATATTTACTGTACATCCTGAATAAATCGCCGGCAAAGATGGCAGCTTCGTCGCCGCCGGTACCTCCACGGATTTCGACGATGGCGTTTTTACTGTCCTGAGGATCGGCGGGAATCAGCATGAGTTTTATCTTTTCCTCGAGTTGAGGCTGTCTGGCTGTTTCTTTATTCAGCTCCTCGCGGGCCATCTCGCGCAATTCGGCATCGCTTTCGTGCTCGAGCAGGGCTTTGGCTTCGTTTATGTTGTTGATGAGTTGCAGGTATTCCCGGCGAGCCAGGACAATTTGTTCCAGATCCCTGTATTCTTTGTTGAGCCTGACGTAGCGTTTCATATCCGAAACCGCGTCGGGAGAGGCAATCAGGGTGGATACTTCCTCAAAACGGTTTTGTAGCCAGTCGAGTCTGTCCAGTAAGGAATGTTCGGTCATTTATTTGCTTAAAAGAAAAAAAGAAAAAGTTGTGCGGGTGCCAGCCCATAGATGTGCTAAAGGCTGTTTTCGTTACAAATTCCGGCTAATAATATTCGAAACGGCCGAATTCACTTTCGATTATCAATTGATTGGCCCGAGCTTCTTCAATTCGCCCTATTATTTGAGCTTCGACGCCGTAGCCGGCGGCTATTTCAATAACTCGTTCGGCATCCGAAGGATCGAGATAGATTTCCATGCGGTGCCCCATGTTGAAGACTTTGTACATTTCTTTCCAATCGCTGCCCGATTGTTCCTGTATCAGTTTGAATAGAGGCGGTAAGGGGAAAAGCTTGTCTTTGACCACCCTTTTATTTTCGACAAAATGCAGTACTTTGGTCTGAGCACCTCCGGTACAATGCACCATGCCGTGGATCCGGGGTCTAAGTTCGTTCAGTACTGCCTTGATAACGGGAGCATAGGTCCGGGTGGGGGAAAGCACCAGTTGTCCGGCAGTCATTCCCGTGCCGGGAACAGGTTCTGTCAGTCTGAGTTGTCCGGAGTAAATTAATTTTTCGGGTGTATTGGGGTCGTAGCTTTCGGGATATTGTTGAGCCAGGTAATGAGCAAACACATCGTGTCTGGCCGAAGTGAGTCCGTTGCTTCCCATGCCGCTGTTGTAGCTTTTTTCGTAAACAGCCTGTCCAAACGAGGCCAACCCTACGATGACATCTCCTCCTTTGATGTTGGCGTTGTCGATCACATCTGCTCGCTTCATCCGGCAACTTACTGTACTGTCCACTATAATGGTGCGCACCAGGTCGCCCACATCGGCTGTTTCGCCTCCGGTGGAATAGACGCCCAAGCCCATGGAGCGGAGTTCTTCCAGCAATTCTTCGGTGCCGTTGATGATGGCCGAAATGACTTCGCCCGGAATCAAATGCTTGTTGCGGCCTATGGTAGAAGAAACCAATATATGATCGCAGGCCCCGACGCAAAGCAGGTCGTCGATGTTCATTATTAACGCGTCCTGGGCAATGCCCTTCCAAACGGAAAGATCGCCGGTTTCCTTCCAATAAAGGTAGGCCAACGACGACTTGGTGCCGGCTCCGTCGGCATGCATAATGTTGCAATAAGCCGGATCGCCGCCCAGTATATCGGGAATTATCTTGCAAAAGGCTTTGGGATAAAGGCCTTTGTCGATATTCTTAATAGCCCGGTGTACGTCTTCTTTGCCGGCTGAGACTCCTCTGAGCTGATAGCGCTGGTCGGACATAATTAACGATATTGTTTCAAAAATTGGGTGACATTGCGTTCAATACGGGCTTTCACGTCTTCGGTTTCCGCACGGACAAATTTTTCGCCGGTCACTTTTTCGTAAAGTTCGATATAGCGCTCCGAAACGCTCCGGCAGTATTCGTCGCTCATATAGGGAACCTGCTGGCCGCTTTTACCCTGGAAACCGTTTTCGATCAACCATTGGCGGACAAACTCCTTGGATAGTTGTTTTTGAGGCAGGTTGGCTGACAGCTTTGCTTCGTAACCATCGGCATAAAAATAGCGTGAAGAATCCGGGGTGTGGATTTCGTCCATCAGAATGATCTCGCCGTCTTTTTTGCCGAATTCGTATTTGGTGTCCACCAGGATCAGGCCCATTTGGGCGGCCATTTCGGTGCCCCGTTTAAAAATAGCCCGGGTATATTCTTCCAATTTTTCGTATTCCGCTTTGCCGACCAGGCCGGAGGCTATGATTTCTTCTCTGGAAATATCCTCGTCGTGCCCCTCTTTGGCTTTGGTGGTGGGGGTGATGATGGGTTCGGGAAAACGTTCGTTCTCTTTCATGCCCTCTGGCAGTTGAATACCGCACAGGCTGCGTTTGCCGGACTTGTATTCTCTCCAGGCATGGCCCGTGAGATAGCCCCGTATCACCATTTCCACTTCGTAGGGTTCACATTTGACACCTACAGTAACCATGGGGTCGGGCACGGCTATTTTCCAGTTTTTGACGATATCGGAGGTGGCGTCCAGAAATTTAGCGGCAATTTGGTTGAGCACCTGTCCCTTGTAAGGGATCCCTTTGGGCAGCACCACGTCGAAGGCGGATATGCGGTCGCTGACCACCATAACCAACAATTCGTCCTCGATATTGTATACGTCACGGACTTTTCCGTGATAAACAGATATTTGTCCGTCAAAATTGAAGTCTGTTTTTACCAAAGCCTGTTTCATAAAGCTAGAGTTTATTCGTTGGGGTTATTCCGGTCGGTCCGGGTGTTTTTTAGTTTTTTTTGTTCCTGTTGGTAGTCTTCGTATGCTTTCACTATATGTTTAACCAGCTTATGCCTGACGATGTCCCGTACATCGAACTCCACTTTGCCGATGCCTTCGATGCCGTGCAACACTTTGAGCGATTCAACCAGACCCGAAGTCGTTGCCGCCGGAAGGTCAATTTGGGTGAGGTCGCCGGTGACTATCATTTTGGCGTTCAGGCCCAGGCGGGTAAGAAACATTTTTATTTGCAAGCCGGTGGTGTTTTGAGCTTCGTCCAAAATGATGACGGCATCGTTCAGGGTTCTTCCGCGCATGAAAGCCAGGGGAGCAATCTGGATCTGCTTGTTTTCCATATATTCCCTGAGCTTAAAGGGCGGAATCATATCCTCGAGGGCATCGTAAAGCGGTTGCAAATAGGGATCGACCTTTTCTTTCATGTCGCCAGGCAGAAAACCCAGTTTTTCACCGGCTTCGACCGCCGGACGGCTCAGGATAATTTTACGTACTTCTTTGTTTTTGAAGGCCCTTACGGCCAGGGCGATGGCAGTATAGGTTTTACCTGTGCCGGCCGGCCCTACGGCAAACAACAAGTCGTTTTTTTCGTAAGCTTTAACCAGCTTTTGCTGATTGATGGTTCTGGCCAGGATGGGTTTGCCGTTGACACCGTAAAGAATAAGATTTTCCTGTTTGGGTTCAAAAAGAGGCTTGCCCTGGTTGAGTTGGGTAATGACATCCTGGTTGATCAGGTTGTATTTGTTTAGGTAGTCCTGCAAGTGATTGATTAGTTGTTCAAATCGGGCAATTTCGGCTTCTTCGCCTAAAATCTTAATCACATTTCCGCGGGCAATGATACGTAGTTTGGGATATAAATCTTTGAGTAGTTTGATATTACTGTTGTTGACTCCGCAAAACACAGAGGGGTCTACTTGTTCCAGAAACAGGATTTTTTCGTTCATTCACCCGGGGCCTAACATTTTGCGCAAAAGTACTCAATTCGATTGGAATAAAAAATAAAGACTAACTTTGCAGCCAAATTTTTCCTCTCCCGGTAATGCAACGTTTTTTTCTGAATTTTTCTTACGACGGCAGCGCTTACCACGGATGGCAGATACAACCCAATGCCATTAGCGTGCAAGAAGTTATGACCTCTGTGCTGCGCACTTTATTCGAAAAAGACCTGGATATTATTGCTGCAGGACGCACCGACTCCGGTGTACACGCCTTAGCTATGACGGCGCATTTCGATACGGCCTATCCCATCGAAAATCCGGATGCAATGGCTAATAAACTGGACCGAATGCTGCCGGCCGATATTGCCGTTCGTTCCCTCCGCAGGGTACGGCCCGGCGCTCACGCCCGCTTCGACGCCATCTCGAGAACTTATCAGTATAAAATAATACTGCAAAAAGATCCTTTCCTGAGAGATTACAGCCTTCGTTTGTATTACGAACCCGATGTGGAGGCTATGAACAAGGCTGCTGACCGTTTGTTGGAATACAGCGATTTTACCAGCTTCAGCAAAGTGCATACCGATGTCAAAACCTTTATTTGCAAGGTAACTCAGGCCCGTTGGGAACGCCGGGGGAGTGAGCTGATTTTTACCATACAAGCCGACCGTTTTTTGCGCAATATGGTACGAGCCATAGTGGGTAGTTTGCTCGAAGTGGGCAAGGGTAGGATAGACGAAGAGGGATTTTGCCGTATTATCGAGGCCCGCGACCGTTGCAGGGCAGGCACATCCATGCCGGCACACGCTCTGTATCTGACGGAAGTGAAATATAGTGATGATTTGTATTTAATTGGTTGATTTTTGACTTATGTGGTTGTGGGCTACTTTTGCTTCTTCCCTCTTGTTGGGGGTTTACGAAGTATATAAAAAACTGTCGTTAAAGGAAAATGCCGTTGTACCGGTCTTGTTTTTGACCACGGTTTTTTGTTCCCTGTTTTTTTTGCCTTTGTTGCTGCTTTCGGAGTGGGCTCCGCAAAGCCTCGAAAACACCTTGTTTTTTGTGCCGCGGGCAGACGCGAAAACACATCTTTTTATTTTACTTAAATCGTTTATCGTTTTAAGCTCCTGGGCTGCCGCCTATTATGCCATCAAAAATCTACCTTTAACCATTGTATCTCCCATTAAATCCACTCAGCCGGTTTTTGTGCTGATGGGTGCTTTTATGGTTTTTGGGGAGCGGCTCAACCTTTGGCAATGGCTGGGGGTGCTGGTTTCTATCATCAGTATTTTTCTGTACTCTTATGTGGGCAAAAAAGAAGGTATTTCTTTTAGGCGCAATCCCTGGATCTGGTGTTTGTTCTTATCCGTGTTGATCGGATCGGTCAGCGGACTCTACGATAAATATATGATGGTGAATTTCGACCGCATGACTGTGCAGGTTTGGTACACCATTTATCAGATATTCATCATGTTGCCCCTGTTGCTCATCTATATGCACCGGCGAAAAAGAGGCAAGGAACAGGCCTTCGACTTTCGCTGGTCCATAGTAGGTTTAGCCGTGTTTCTCTGCCTGGCAGACTTTTTGTACTTTTACGCCCTGAGCAGGCCGGGAGCATTGATTTCGGTGATTTCGCCCATACGCCGTTCGGGGGTGTTGATTCCTTTTGTGGTAGGGGCTTTGTTCTTTAAAGACAAAAACATTAAGGCCAAAGCCTGGATTTTGTTGGGCGTGTTTATTGGAATGTGTTGCCTGTATTTGGGCTCTAAGTAATCGTTGTTTAGGTATGAGAAAAGTCGTTTTACTGTTGTTAATTACCTGCTTCATCGTACCGGGCGTTTGGAGTCGAAGTGTAGTGGAATGTTTCAAAGATATGCCCGCCGATTTGCTGCCGGGGCTGAACACCGCCATGAAGTTGGATATGGTCGATTTCTTTAACAGCGGCAAAACAGCGAGAATGCTTGGTTTATTAGGTTCAGAGATGGAATTGAAAATACTCACCGAAGATTACTTAATGTTGCAGACCTCGGCTGCGAGCAATGTGCAGTTAAAGTTGTTACCCCTTAAAGACGGGAGCCGGATACTAGCCGTAGTCAACACTGTCAAGGCGCCGGCCGCCAGCAGTGACCTGGAATTTTACAGTCTCGACTGGCAGTCCATCGATACGTTGGCTAAGCCCTGTTTGAGCGCTGCTTCTTTTTTAAATCAGAATTGCCTGCAACAAAAGAGTCACGTCCAGAATATGAGCATTGAAGAATTAAACAGCTTGTATTTTTATGAATACAACTTCCAGAGCGGGAACAATTTTTTGCTTGTCTATTCTTCGTTACCCGATTTCCTGGGAGAGGAGGCTTTTGCGGGCTACAGAGATTGCTTCAATCAACGGCTGGTATTGGAATGGACAGGTAAGGGTTTTCTCTATTCTTCTTCTGTGACTTCGTCACTGAATTTTTCCCTCTTACGCTGAATATCGTAAGCAACAGGGGAGGCAATAAAGAGCGTTCCGAGTGTTCCAAATACCACACCTATCAACATGGCAAAGGCAAAACCGCGGATGGTATCTCCTCCAAAAAGAAGGATGGCCAGCAGTACAAGGGCGGTACTAAACGCGGTGCTGAAAGTACGCAACAAGGTGGTATTCATAGCCGAGTTCATGGTGAGTCGCTTATGCCGCTTGGGATAAAGGCCCGTTGTTTCGCGGATACGGTCGAAGATCACCACCGAGTCGTTAACGGCATAACCAATCACCGTCAGGATAGCCGCAATAAAGGTTTGATCTATTTCCAACGAGAAAGGCATCACGCTGTACAGCATAGAATACAAGCCAATAATAAATATGGTAACGAAGGCTAAGGAAGCGACAACACCGACGCTGAAGGCCACATTGCGGAAACGCAACAGGATGTACAAGCCGATTACCAGCAGAGCAGCCACTACCGACCATATAGCCGAAATCTTGATGTCGGAGGCAACGGTAGGCCCGACTTTTTGCGAAGATACGATGTAGTCTTCGACAAAGGATTCCAAACCGGTATTTTCGGGCAAGTAGTCTTTTAAGCCGGTGAATAGTATGCTGTCGATTTCGGCATCCAGTTCATCGTAGGTTTCATTTATCTTGTAGTTGGTACTTACCCTGACCTGGTTTTCGGAGCCGATAGTGATTACCGAAAGCGAGGCATCCTCGAAAATGCCATCAAGGCTGTTGCGAACGTCTTGCGTTGAAACGGGTTGGTCAAAGCGAACTACGTAATTGCGACCCCCCGAAAAATCGATACCCTGACTCAATCCGCGTGTGCTCCACGACAGAATGCACGCCAAGACCAAAATTCCCGCAACGATGTAGCCTTTCTTGCGCAGGCCCAAAAAATTAACTTGGGGATTCCTTAAAATATTTTTCGATAACTTGGTGGTAAAAGTGATATTATTTAGTTTTTCCTTGGCCAGCAGACGTTCAAAGATGATGCGGGTAATAAAGACTCCACTAAAGAACGAAGTCAGGATACCGATGCTCAAAGTAGTGGCAAAACCTTTGATGGGTCCCGTTCCCAGTATAAAGAGTATTATACCGGTCAGCAAGGTGGTAAGGTTGGAGTCGAAGATGGCCGAGAAGGCATTCTTGTATCCGTCGGGCAAGGCTTTTTTGATGCTTTTACCCGCCGCCAGCTCTTCTTTGATGCGTTCATTTATAAGCACATTGGCGTCGATGGCCATGCCGAGGGTCAGCACAATACCCGCTATACCGGGCAGTGTCAGCACCGCCTGGAAAGAGGCCAATATACCCATCAAAAAGAAGATGTTGCACAAAAGGGCGAAGTCGGCAACCAGACCGGGAATGATTCCGTAGAAAAAGATCATGTAGATCAGCACAATTGCGAAAGCAATCGCAAAAGAGATCAACCCCGACTTTATAGCTTCTTTACCCAGCGAAGGACCTACTATGTCTTCTTGCACAATGCGGGCAGGAGCCGGCATTTTTCCCGACTTCAATACGTTGGCCAGGTCTTTGGCTTCGGCCGAGGTAAAGTTTCCGGTAATCTGCGAAGAGCCGCCGGTGATTTCGGTGTTAACCCGGGGATAGGAATACACGTAATTATCCAGAACAATGGCAACGCACTTGCCTATGTTGTCTTTGGTAATGCGAGCCCAGGTTTTGGAACCTTCGGCATTCATCGACATGGAGACCACGGCCGAGCCGCTCATTTGTTCGAAGTCGTCCCTGGCATCGGTGATCACATCGCCTTCGAGGGCTGCGCGACCGTCACGATTGGTCACTTTTATGGCGATCAGCTCAAAAAGAGGTGTTTTTTCGTTAATGGGCTTGACCGACCATAAAAATTTCACATCGCGGGGCAACAATTCCCTTACGTTGCGGCTATTGAGGTATTCGTTTACTTTGGCGGTATCGCGTCCCAGAGCGTAACCTACGCAGGGGCCGGCACCAATACCTTGCTGAGATTGGTTAATCTGCAATACGGCAAACAAGGGATATTCTCTTTTCCATTCTTCCAGACTCTGTTCGTCCGTTTGGATTTCGGTTTCGGCAGCCAGCTGTTCCAGCAG
Source organism: Bacteroidales bacterium UBA1402 (assembly GCA_002305085.1). Lineage (GTDB taxonomy): Bacteria > Bacteroidota > Bacteroidia > Bacteroidales > UBA1402 > UBA1402. Next base: position 90,061 of record DBQE01000018.1, read on the forward strand.
GCGTTCTTCCTCGGTTTTGGCGGTGTCGCTTACTTGTTCTACCGGGGCTTTTTCTACCGAAGCAGCTTCGGTCGCTTGTTCTTTTTGAGGCTCAGTGGCCGCAATCATGTCGCGCACGGCGTTGTTGGCCTCTATCAAAGCCTGATACAATTCGCTTAATTCATAGGTTTCCCAGAATTCCAGGTTGGCCGAACCCTGAAGCAGTTTACGAACACGTTCTGGTTCTTTAATACCGGGCAATTCAACCAAAATACGGCCGCCGGTTTCCAGACGCTGAATATTGGGCTGGACCACCCCGAACTGGTCGATACGGGTGCGCAATACGTTAAATGAGTTGTCGACGGCGCTCTTAATATCCTCTCTCAATACCTGTATCACTTTTTCGTCGGAACTGGAGGGATCGATGCGTCCCTTCATTTCGAACGTACTGAAAATGGCCGAGAGACGGGCCCCCGGGTCGATGGCCTTGTACTCTTCGACAAAAAGATCCAGGTAATCACGCTGGCTTTCTCTCATACGGAGGCTGGCTTGCGCCAATGCCTTATTGAAGTTTTCGTCGGTATTGTAGCCCGACAAAGCCCTGAGCACATCGGGAACGGACAGTTCCAAAACGACGTTCATACCTCCTTTGAGGTCGAGACCGAGACCGATTTCTTTTTCGAGGCATTCCCTGTAGGTGTTGCCCAAATAAATTTTTTCCTGGGCCATCGAATCCAGAAAATTACGTTCCAGAACAGGGTCGCCTTGTGCGTATTCTTTGGCTTTCTTTTCGGTGTTCTTAACCGCTGCGGTAAAAGACAAATAATAGAGGCTGACCAGGGCGAGCAGAACTGCAAAAAGAGTTACAAATCCTTTGTTTTGCATTGTTGTTGGATATTTTATTAGTTATTCCTTGATTTTTAATTTAGGGCGCAAAGATAGACTTTTTTTTATTCACAAAGAACTTAAAGGCATTTAATTTCAAGTCTTTTGTTTTATTCATGCCACTTAAATGCCTCTGCGTTCGAGCAAAGCCTTGGGATCGGGATCGGCTCCCCGGAATTTCCGGTAAAGGGTCATCGGGTCGTCGGTGCCGCCTCTCTCGAGAATGTTTTGTCTGAAGGCTGTGGCCGTTTTCTGGTCAAAAAGGCCGTTTTCGACAAAAGCCTGAAAAGCATCCGCGTCCAGTACTTCGGCCCAGAGATAGGAATAATAACCGGCGTGGTAATTGTTGTTGAATATGTGGTTGAAATAGGTGCTGCGGTAGCGTACCACGATTTCGGGAATCAGTCCGATGCGGCTGAGGCAGTCGGTCTCAAATTGATTTACATCGTAGTCTTTTTGTTCGCTCAGATCGTGCCAGTACATATCGAGGTAAGCGGCCGACATCAGTTCGGTTGTAATAAAGCCCTGGTTGAAAGTAGCGGCGCGCTGTATTTTTTCGATCAGCTCTTCGGGCATGGGCTCTCCGGTTTTATAATGCCGGGCATACATTTTGAGCACTTCGGGATGCGTACACCAGTTTTCCATAATTTGCGAGGGAAGCTCCACAAAGTCGCGTGTCACGTTAGTGCCGTTCAGGCTGGGGTAGCTGCATTGGCTCAGCATTCCGTGCAGGGTGTGTCCGAATTCGTGAAACATGGTTTCCACTTCGTCGAGGCTGAGCAGCGAGGGAGTGTTGCCGCTGGGTTTGGTAAAATTGCCCACATTGTAAATATGCGGCCTGACGTTTTGTTCGTTTTTGACGTATTGTTCCCTGAAATTACTCATCCAGGCTCCGCCCCTTTTGCTTTCGCGGGGGAAATAATCCGAGTAGAACAAACCCAGGTGGGAGCCGTCGGCGTCGGTTACCTCGAAGACTTCCACGTCGGGATGATAAACGGGCACGTTGTTTACCGGAGTTAGGTTGATGCCGAATAATTTGTTGCACACCGTAAACAAACCTTGGCGCACGTTTTGCAATTCAAAATAAGGTTTTAGTTCTTCTTCGTCGAGCTGATATTTTTCTTTGCGCAGTTTTTCGGCGTAATACCACCAATCCCAGGCCTGTAGCTTGAATTTGCCGCCTTCGCGGTCGATAAGTTTTTGAAGTTCTGTTACTTCTTTTTTCGCTTGCCGCAGGGCTCGTGGCCAGATGCCGTCCAAAAAGTCGTACACATTTTTCGGATTTTTTGCCATGGTTTCTTCCAGCACGTATTCGGCAAAAGTGTTGTAACCCAGCAGTTGAGCCTTTTCTACACGCAGGTTGACCAGTTTGCGGACTATTTCTTTATTGTCGGCTTCGTTGTTGTTGTCGCCCCGCATACAATAGGCTTTGAGTATCTTTTCGCGAAGTTCGCGATTGTCGGCGTATTGTAAAAAGGGCAGGCGGCTGGGATTGTGCAGGGTAAATACCCATTTGCCCTCAAGACCGGCCCCGGCGGCAGCTTCGGCAGCGGCTTCCACCACCGTCTGCGGCAAGCCGGACAAATCTTCTTCCCTGTCGATCACCAGGCGGTAGTCGTTGGTTTCTTTGAGCACATTATCGGAATACTGCAAGGTGAGCAGAGCCTCCTCTTTGTTGATTTCGCGCAGCCGTTCCTGCCGGCTTTCGTCGAGAGCAGCCCCGGAGCGCACAAAGTTTTTGTAGTATTTCTCGAGCAGACGCTGCTGTTCGGTGTTCAGATTCAGGCTGTCTCTATTGTTGTAGAGGCTTTCGATGCGCTTAAAAAGCGGGGCATTTAAGCGAATATTGTCGCTGTGCTCCGAGAGCAGGGGACTCAATTCCTGAGCAATGGCCTGCATCTCATCGCTGGTGTGGCTCGAAATTAAACCAAAAAACACCGAAGATACTTTATTGAGCAATTCGCCCGAATAGTCCATAGCTGCAATGGTATTCTCGAAAGTAGGTGCTTCGGGGTTGCCGGCTATGGCGTCGATTTCCAGCTTTTGCCGGTTCATGCCTTCCACAAAAGCCGGCATGTAATGTTCTATACCGATTTTATCGAAAGGTACGGCACCATAAGGGGTGTCGTAGTCTTCAAAAAAAGGATTACCTTGCTTTTTGGCGCAGGAGATCATCATAAGTGTACATAAAATAAGAACCGATTTTTTCATTTTTTCAATTTTTTGAGCACAAAAATAATGGATTTAAATGAGTTATACCTTATTTTTTGGCTAAAACATCCGAAGTGGCCGGAGGAATATGTATCTTTGAGACCTGATAAATTCAGCCGCATAAGGGTATGATTTGCCGGCATTAAAAAAAGCTGTAGTGAAAAAAATAATCTCTTTGTTGTTGTTTTTGGGCTTTTTTGCCTGCGGACGCTATCGGTCGAGCATTCCCGACAGCCCGGTTTTTATGAGGCGCAACCTGAATACCATTAAATGCCTATTCCCGGGAGACTTTTATTATATCATAGAACCCGAAACCGTAACCGATCGCCTGGGTTACGGAGGTCTGGTGTTGCTCAAAGGTTTCGACGACCGGTACTATGCCTACGACCTGGCCTGCCCGGTAGAATGCCGTCCCGACGTTAGAGTCGGTCAACCCAACGAGGTTCTGGAAGTGGTCTGCCCACAATGCGGAGAAACCTATCAACTGGGCTTTGGCCTGGGCACACCTTCCACGGGAGTGTCGAAAGAAGGCCTGAAACGATATGCGGTGGTGGTGGATGTGAATTCCGAGGTACTTGTACAACACTAATTATACGCCTTCTTATAAAGCGTGATTTTAGTTTATTGCCGGGAGATCGTCAAAAAAAATCAGTAAAATATTCCGTTTTCGAGCTAAAGCTTTATCTTTGCAGCCGCATTAGCGGTTTTTTAAAGCAAGCGAAGCTATTCAATATGCCAAGCAACTTAATGTAAAGCCATTAATGCGTTCCTGTTATGTAAAAGGCAGCCCGAATGGTGGAATGGTAGACACGAAGGACTTAAAATCCTTTGGCCATTGAGGCTGTACCGGTTCGAGTCCGGTTTCGGGCACCGGAAGCCCCACAAAATCGATCGATTGGGTGGGGCTTCTGTGTTTCTTCTTGATGATTTTTCTCCAAGATACAATATGGGCAGGATTTGTATCTCTTCTTCGGTCAGCAAGTATAATCCCTTAGATAAAAACAACAATACTCAACGAACCCTCACAACCACCCGCCGGTAGCGGACTAGGGGTGGTGTTCCGTTGTCTGTTACTTCGCAGATTAGGTGGATGGTTTGGCCGGGTTTGGCGTCGAGGGGGATGGTTAGCGAGGCTTTTTTCCGGTCGGCTTGTTTTATACTTAGCTTGCCTTCGTAGGTGCCTGCTTCGCGGTATGGCCACCAACGGTAGCTTAGTTGGTCGCCGTCGGGGTCTGTGGCGTTGATTTGAAGCTTGATCTTTTGGCCGGGTTGGGCTTCTATGCGGGCAGGTGTGGTTAATGTTAGCACCGGGGGATGATTGGCGTCGGCGTAGGATTTTACGCACCAGTCTGCACGTGCTGCCCATTCGTTTTGGGCGGCGGGGAGCCAGCGTTGGAAGGCGTAGTGCGAACTGAGGGTGTCGACGGAGGGGTCGAGGTCGTCGCCGTCTTGCAGGTGATTGCCTTTAACGGTTATGGGACGTCCGCCCCAGCCGCCAAGTCTGTAGTCGGTGTGTTGCTCCAGTCCGTTGTCGATCAGCGGCATGTACGAAGGAGTGTCGCCCTCGCTGGTATAATCTTGCGGATAGGCCGCTCCCAGGGGGCCATGCCCCGAGGTGATGTGTTCGGCGAGCCAGGGCTTGTCCATCAACTTCTGCAACTCCGGGGGATTCTTGCTGATACGGTTTTTGAAATAGTAATCCACACTCATATAGTCCCAGACATAGCGCCAACCGCCGTCGCGAAACGGGGCGCCCGATTCGTAGATCAGTATCTCCGGTAGGTTCTCTTCGATCCATTTTCCTCCGCCGTCCTGATACCAGATGCAATAGAGACGCGCTTTTTTCGCTGCCCGTTTCCACTGTTCGGTAGAATAATGTTGCTTGATTTGCCACAATGCGTTGGCTTGAGTGTTTGCGCCGCCCCAGGCCAAAATATGCACGGGACGCGGATCGTCGTCGAGCAACGCGTCGATGATCAACTGTGCGCCCTCGGTGTGGGCGAGCAGCGGCGGGGCTTTATACATATCGTCGCGGGTCTCGTTGCCCACTTTGAGCACGCTCAAAAGATAGTCAGCATCGGGATAATCGGGATGGTGAAGCCGCAGATTGGGCAATACTTCGGCGTATTTTTCGATTTGCGCCTCGATCCATCGATCCTTGCTGTGTCCGTCTTTCTGAACCCCGTTGACTTGTACGATACCCGCCACATCGTAATCGGAGGCGTGCATCAGGAAACGTATCATTGAACTCTGGTCGTCGATTTCACCGTCGGTGGTGACTATTACGCGCGGTTTTTCTCTGTTGTTCCCTGCCTGCAGGTCGGTGACGGGCAGAAGACAAAGTATGGTGATAATGTAAATGAAGCGACTCATACAGTTATATTTTAAAACTCCCAAACAACGTCTTTCCCATCGAGCCAGGCGGCCATGTTCAAGACTAAGAAATTCCAGTTTTGAAAGCCCCGGTTCAGCACCGGTTCTCCGTTGTCGGGCAGGTAGTATTCGTGCATGGCTCCGAAGCGTTCGATGTCCCTGCCCAGCAACAGGATGGTTTTTTCGGCCAATTCCCGTGCTTCCTCTTTGTAGCCGTAGTTGATCAGCCCGCGGAACACCAGGTAATTGACGTTGATCCATATCGGGCCCTGCCAGGATGAGGGATTGCCGCTGCCACGGGTGTCGTACATTTTTTCGAGAGGCGATAAGCTCCGGATGCCGGAGGCCGAGTTGAACGAAGTGGTATCGTGGAAGTGCCGTTCCACCATCAGGGCTGCCTGTTCATCAGTGGCAACTCCCGACCACATGGCCATAAATCCGCTCCAAACGCTGAAGCGCTGAATCAGGCAATGATAGGTGCGGGGCTGGCCGGTATGCAGGTAGAGTTTGCCGGCTTCCAAAAACTCAATGTCCGGTTTTTCTATGGGGCGCAGGTTTAAATCGACGCTGTAATAAAACCCGTCCCGCGGATCCCAACAATGTTCCCGGATGTTTTCTAGCAACCGGGCGGCTTCTTTGTTGTAAAAAGCCGCGATATCCTTTAAGTTCAGGCATTGAGCTAAGTAGTCCATGGCCAGCAGTTCCTTGTACATCAGGCAGTTCAGAAAGATGGAGCCGGAGCTTGCATCGGGGCGGTAAAAAGTGGAAGGATCGTTGTCCACGCCTATGGCCTCGTCGGTTTGCCAATACATCAGCCCGGTGGCCTGATGCCTGTGAAAATTGAGGTATTTATTTACAAAGGCCTGGAGGTAATAAAACGATTCGCGCAGCCATTCGGCGTCGCCGTTGATGTTGCGCACAATAAAGGCGGCGTGTTGAGCCAGGCAGGGCTTGTGCATATTGCTTTTCCAGGGATTGCGCGTGCTCAGCATCTCTTGCCTTGAGGGGGCATCGCGTTCTATCCAGATGGGAATCCATCCGTCCATACCGCCGTAACTCAGGGCGTTCAGCACACAGCCTTGTTCGTATTTAAGAGCTTCTTCGCGGTCTTTTTCCTTGCCCTTTTCCAGTAGAATTTGCCGCAGAGCTACGTTGCTCAGCCAGGAATCCCAATCCCACAACATATCGAGGTATTGGTTGCTGCCGGGCGCTAAAAAGGGATACGGCAGAGCCCCACCGGCTTCGCGGTACATGCCTTTCATTTCTTTGTGAATGTAGGTTCGGCAGATGTCTTTGTATTTTTCGATGTTTTCGGCGTTTCGTACGGGGAGTTGGGCCTGTATGCCGAATACGGTGAGCAGGAGCAATGCGACTAAAGAATAATTTTTCATAATGTTTATAAATGACGCTTGGCGAATCAAGCCGGTGAAAACAAATTGGTTCCACCGGTTTTTCAAGCCTTTAAAGCCGTGATGTTGAAATAAGATGTCCCAAAAGTAGGTTTTTTTTCTGTGCGCTCAAAGATTAATTTCTGTACCTTTGGCGAAAATTGCGAGCATGGATGTTATAGTCTGGATAGGTTTTGCCCAGGCCCTTTTTGCAGGGATTCTTACCATAACTAAAGACAAAAAAAGTTCAGCCGATTACCTGCTTTCGGCCTGGCTTTTTTTATTGAGTATAGAATTTCTTACGGTCGGGATAGAGTTGTATGTTTACACCAATTTTGTGTTTTTATCCAACACTTTTTTGCTGTTCAATCCGGCTTTGTTCCTTTATACCCGTTCTCTGGTAAAGCCCTCGTTTCGTCTCAAATGGCCGCAATTGCTGCATTTATTGCCTTATTTAATTTTTAAAATATTTTCGTGGAGTCTGCAGGAACCTTTGTCGTTTGAGGGATTTTTCAGCCCGGACAATACGCTGTGGTACCGGATATCGTTTGGTGTTTTCGGCCTGGTTTCCTGGATAGTCTATTTGGGGCTCACTGCTGTCATTTTATCGCGTCACCGCAAAAGGCTTAAAAACGAATTTTCCACCATCGACCGCATTAAAAAAATGGGCTGGATCATGTTTGTGGTCGTTTTTTACGGCATTTATTGCCTGATAGTGCTGTTGTGGGGTTTGTTTAATATTATAGTATTTACCACCGAATCGCTGACGCTTTTCAATTATTCGGTCCTCTTGTTTTTTGTTTACATATTCAGTTTTTACGGGCTCAAACAACGCGATATTTTTCCCGATAAAACAAAAGAAGAACCGGTCGTTCCCGAAAAGAACTCCAATTCTTTTTTGAGTACCGATCAAATGGAAAAGATAAGTCAGAAGTTGTTGAACTATTTTCAAAAAGAAAAACCCTATTTAAACCCGGAATTCAGCATGAGCCTTTTGTCGGAGAGCTTAAAAATACCGCGGCATCATCTCACGGAAGTGCTGAACAAACACCTGGGCAAAAACTTTTTTCTCTTTGTGAACGAATACCGGGTAGCGGCCGTTAAAAAACAACTGGATAAACCCGACAATCCCTATTCGATCGAAGCCATCGGTTACGAATGCGGCTTCAACAGCAAATCTACTTTTTTCTCGGTTTTCAAAACCCTTACCGGCCAAACTCCCAAAAATTATCAACAGGAGGTTTTACAGAAAAAGAATTAACCGAAATCCGTTTAGTCCATCTTTTTAAAATCGTACTTCTTCAACTTCTCCGACTTTTTAAAATAAGACCGTAGGAAGCAGTGCAAACTGTATTTTGGCGCAACATTAATTATTTAAAATGCGCTTTTATGAAACGTCTTATTTTATCATTCTTTCTATTTACTGCCACAGTCGGCCTTGCGTCTGCACAGGGTTTGTTTGAAACCGCGGGTAAATCGCCGGATAATCAGAGCGAAAAAACCGTCAAATTGGGCGGTTACGTTCGCGGTTCGGCCTACGGCGCCGGCGAAAACTACGACTTTGGTACTTTATTTGGCGAAACAGCCTTGCAACTCAATCACAAAGCCAAGCTTTTAACGATGAATACCGATCTGCGTTTTCGTAGCGGCAACCGTTTTGGCGGCTCTTTTTCGGAGTTTGAAATCAAAGAGGCTTACGCCGGCATCAGTTCTAAAACGGTTGATGTCCTGCTGGGAGAGCAGATTGTAAGCTGGGGGCGAACCGATGGATTCAATCCTACCAACAATATCAATCCCAACAATTACTTCTTCTTGTCGGGTAATCCGGACGACCAGAAGATGTCCAATTTTATGCTCAGAAGCAAGGTAAGAATCACCCCCATGATAGATTGGGAGGCCATTGTTATTCCCATTTACCGGCCGTCGGTGTACCGTTACGAATTATTTGATTTGGGAGCTTCTTTTGTCGATCCGGTGTTGCCCGAGCAAAAAGCGGGCAACGGCAGCCTGGCCACCCGCTTCAATTTTGAATTGCCCGGGGTCGGTTTTTCACTCTCCTGGTTTCAGGGCCGCGATCCCTTTTACGGCATTAACCTGAACAGCGTAGATTTGAGCTCAGGTACTCCGCAAGTCAGCTACAGACCGGCTTTTTATCGCAGAACCACCTTTGGGTTGGATTTTGCCGTGCCTTTGTCTTCCTGGATAATCAGGGGAGAAGGAGCCTATAATTTTACCGAAAACGAGCATGCAAGAATGTATATTCCCAATTGTGACCTGAGCTATGTGATGGGGGTGGAGTATAATTTCGGTTCCGTTACGGCCATTTTGCAATACGTGGGTAAACACGTTCTCGATTTTGTCGATTTGAACGAACCGGTGCTGAGCGACCCTATGAATCAGCTTGCCCTGTATCAGTACGCCAATGAGAGGGTCAATTACGAATCTTTTCTTATAAATCGCAAAATATTTAAACAACAGTTCGAAACGAATCATGCCCTGGCTTTGACTTTGTCGGGAGATTTTGTCTATAGCACTCTGAATGCTGAAATGACGGGCTTTTACGATTTTTCTACCGAAGAATTCCTGCTCAGGCCCAAATTGGTCTGGAATATTACCGATGCCCTGGCACTCAGTGCCGGCTATTCGTATATGAAAGGCCCCGATAAATCAATGTTCAGCTATGCCAGTCCTGTTTTGAACGGAGCTTTTCTGGAGATGAAGTTTAGTTTTTGATTATCAAATAGACGACGATGAAATCTAAACATTTTATTTTACGTTACCGCTGGTGGATTATAGCTGCGGTTGTATTAACGGTAGCGTTATGTATTTGGCCATTGACCAGGACAACTGTCAATCCCGATCTGGAAAGCTATTTGCCGGACTCGATGCAATCCAAACAAAACAGCCGGAAGATAGAAGAAATTTTTGGGGCGGAAGAGCCGATGCTGATAGTGTTAGAGAGCGACGATATTTTAAATAAAAGCAGCCTGGAGCGCATAGAGCAGCTCGACAGGGCTTTTTCGATGCAGCCTGCCTTTAAAAGGGTTTTCTCTTTGTTCGGAGTTCAGGATATTCACTCGGAAGAGGGCGTGATGCTCGTAGATCCGCTGATAGATGCCATTCCTCAAAGCCCTGCCGAAACGGACATTCTCAGAGAGAGGATAAAAAGCAACGATTTGGCTTACGGACTGGTGGTTTCGGACGATTTCCGTTACAGTCTGATTTTGCTGAGCTCCGACAAATCGCTCGAAGACGCAGAATTGTTGAATATCATCAAACAAACCCTCGAAAAATACCCGGGCGACGAAAAGGTGATGATTTCCGGTCAGCCTTTGTTGCGCGAAGAAGCCAGTATCAAGATTGGGCGGGACCTGATGATTTTACTTCCCCTGGGTTTGCTTGTGATGTTCGTGTTTTTGTGGGTGTCTTTTCGAGAGGGCAAAGGGGTGTTTTTGCCGATTTCGGTGGTGATTTTTTCCGTCGTGGTAAGTATGGCGCTGATTCCCCTTTTCGGCTGGGAGTTGAGTATAATCGGTGTGCTCATTCCCATAATGATGCTGGCTATAGCTAATAATTACGGAGTCTATTTTATTGCCCGGTATCAGGATTTAAATGCTCAGGATCCACGCCTGACCATGCCTCAGATAGTACAAAAATCTTTTTCCTATCTGTTTAAGCCGGTACTGTTTTGCGGATTGACCACCATGGTGGGAATTATGGGTTTGACAACGCATTTATTGATTCCGGCCAGGCAAATGGGTGTGGTTACAGGCTTGGGAATAGCCTTTGCTTTGGTAGCCAGTTTACTGTTCGTTCCGGCTGTGTTGTCGTTGATGAAGAAAGGTAAACCGCACCATGATTTAACCGGTAAACCCAATGGGCCCATTTCTGCTTTTTTGTACCGGGCGGCCGTTGCAGTGGTTCGTCACCCTAAGAGAGTCCTTATTGTTTTTTTGGTGTTCTTTGCGCTGGCCGTCACCGGTTTGCTGTTTTTTAAACTCAGCCCCGATACCAATAATGTGCTGCCCGAAAAACACACTTTCAACAGAGCCATCAAAGCTGTTGACATGCACATGGGAGGCAGTAAAATGATTACGCTCATGTTTGAGGCCGATGCCAAAGATCCTGCCTTGCTTAAAGAGCTGGAGCGTTACGATCTGGAACTCAGCACCTTGCCCCAGGTGGGTAGCGTTGCTTCGCTCGCCACTGTCGTCAAAGAAATCAGTAAGGCATTGAACGACCCCACGGAGCCGGGTTACGATCAGATCCCTTCGAGCCGGGAGGCCGTTGCGCAGTACCTGGAATTGTACACCATGAGCGCCGATCCCGAAGATTTGGAGCAATTCGTCGATTTCGACTTTGAACATACTTTACTGACGATTCAGTACCAGGCTGCCTCAATCAAGGAGATAGACGAGGTATTGTATAAAATAGAAGAGCTCAGCGAGAGCAGTGAATTCACACCATTGCCTGGAGGTTACAGTCTGGTGGAGAAAGAATTGAATGAATCCATCATGACAGGTCAAAACTATTCGCTTCTGTTTGCCCTGGGAGCTATTATAATCTTAGTAGCGCTGATTTTCAGAAGTCTGGTGGCCGGCCTGATTGGCGGTATTCCCTTGGTTTTTGCCGTCTTCAGTATTTTTGGGCTGATGGGTTGGACAGGTATAGAACTTACCATAGTCACAGCATTGCTTTCGTCCATCTCCATCGGTTTGGGTGTGGACTTTACCATACAAATATTTTGGCGCATACAATGGGAACTCAACCGAGGTAAGACTCATTCCGCAGCTATCAGAATGGCCCTAAAGACCATAGGCAGAGGTATAGTGATCAATGCCTTTGCCGTGATGCTGGGCTTTTCCGTTTTGTTTTTCTCGGCTTTTCCCCTGGTTCGTTCCTTCGGATTTCTGATCATACTTTCGTTGATGCTCTGTCTGATAAGCGCCTTGATTTTGATACCGGCTATTTGCATGATCTGGAAGCCGAAATTCCTAAGTAAAAAGAATACTATAAATGCCTAATTTTCAATTTAACTATCCTATTATGAGATCCTTTATTTTTATTTCAATCCTATTGCTGGTACCCTTAGCTTCTGCACAAGATGCCCGCGAAATAATACGCAAAGCCGGCGATGTGATAGAGCCGGAATCCATGGAAATGATATCGACACTTAAAATCATCAGCGCCAGCGGGCAGGAGCGCTCCCGGACCATTTCGATGGCTACCAAAAAATTTGGAGAAGCTACCAAGAGTATGCTTCGGTTTACAGAGCCGGCCGACGTAAGAGGCACCACCCTCCTGATCTACGATTACGAAGACAAGGACGACGATATGTGGATATATATGCCCGCCCTGCGCAAAACCCGCCGTATAGTAAGTAGTGAAAAAGGTAAAAATTTTATGGGCAGTGAATTTACCAACGCCGATATGAGCAAGCCCGTCCTGGACGATTTTAATTACAAATCTTTAGGCGAAGCCGTGGTCGACGGTAAAACCTGTCATAAAATAGAATCCAGTTGCAAAACCGATGCCCTCGCCGCTCAGTACGGCTTCAGCAAGAGGATTTCCTATATCGGTAAGGACGACTTTTTTGCCTATAAACTGGAATATTACGACACAAACGGTGAACTTCACCGGATCAATATCCTCAAAGATTACCGGGAATTGGGCAAGGGCAAATACTTTGCCTTTTACATGGAAATGCGAAACGTAAAGAACAATCGTCGCTCGGTGATGAGCGTGGATAAGTTTCAAATGGGCTCTGCCATGCCTGAAGCACAGTTTTCACCAACAATGCTCGAACAATAAGCCGGTGTCTTAGAAGCGCCCAACCGCAGCGCTTTCGATATTTGGGCTCAACGTTTCTCCCTGCGGTAAAGGTTGATGTGCTTGTGGCAGGATATTTGTTCCTTGCTTTCGGGGAAAAACTCAGCCAAAATAGCGTACAGGCGCGGATCGTACTTTTTGAGATCCGATCTTGTGTTGACGTGGTTGTGTTTGCCGTCAGGATATTCCACTTCGGCGTTGACATTGAACCAGCTTTGTACACCCTCGGCCCAGTATTCTGAGATATTGGTCTGAGCGTAGGTGTTGTTCCACTTACCCTCGGCAATGGCGGCATCCAGCGCTTGTTGCAATCTGTCGTTGAAGCCCGGGTCTATGCTTATAATTCCGATCAGATGGATGGAATGGGCAAATTCGTGAACCAGGATGTCTTCGGCGTGGTATTTATCAATTTGATAGCAGAGTATGTTTTCTTCGGCACAGGTGGTGAGCGGGCTTCTTAACGTGCCGCCCAGGCCCCGGGCCCTGACGTCCCAGTTGAGCCGTTTGTCGTTGGCCAGATGCGCGTGTTCGGGTATATCGGTGGTGCCTTCGTAGCGGGCCATGACACCCACCCGTGTATTGATGTCGGTCATTGCTTTGAGTACTTCCGGAGGCAACATGCCCGTCATGGCATCCAGAGTGCGGTAAGCCGCATAGAGCGCTGAGTCGGGCACCCGGTGCGAGGAAATCAGGTGGATACCGTTTACGTTGATGTATTTTTTGTAAAATTCATCGAGTTGCAATTCTGCCGGAGGGGTACTGATGGCAGGTTTGGGGAGTTGTTCCCGGCAATCGCAATTACAGGCAGATATGCCCAGCAGCAAAACAAGGCTGTACAATAGTTGTTTCATAGGTATATTTTTTAGTCGGTTTTGAGTTCATTCCATTTGGGAGGAACCACATTGAGCAGTTCCCTGACAAAGAAGTCGAAGCGTTTGTGCTCGCCGTAAGAGCCGCCCATAGTGTGACCTACGCCGGGCAATACGACCAGTTCAAAATCTTTGTTGGCTTTTATCAGGGCGTCTACCACCTGCATGGTCGAAGCCGGATCGACGTTGTCGTCGAGTTCACCCACTACCAGCATCAGCGGACGGGTCAATAAATGAGCGTTTACTACGTTGGAACTCTCCAGGTATTGTTTTCCGATGGGATAACTCATCCACTGCTCGTTCCACCAGATTTTGTCCATACGATTGTCGTGACAGCCGCAAGACGAATAAGCGGCTTTGTACATCTCAGGATGAAAGAGTACGGCTGCCATAGCTTCCTGGCCTCCGGCTGAGGCTCCGAAAATACCCACTTTATCAACGTCCATATAGGGATATTTTTTAGCGGCGGCTTTGATCCAGAGTATGCGATCGGGGAAGCCGGCATCTTTCAGGTTTTGATAACAGACTTCTTCGAAGGCCTTGGAGCGGAAAGAGGTACCCATGCCGTCCATTTTTACCACAATAAAGCCCAATTCGGCCAGGTTGGTCATATCGGAGTAGTAGGGAGCAAAAGATTTCGGCACATAGTGGCTGCCGGGGCCGGAATAAATGTATTCTATGATGGGGTATTTCTTGTTGGGATCGAAGTTGGAAGGACGGATAATGATGCCCCAGATGTCGGTTTTACCGTCTCGGCCTTTGGCAACAAAGACCTCGGGTGCTTTCCAGCCGGTTTTTTCCAGTTCGCTGATATCGGCCTTTTCCAAGGGCATGATTAATTTGCCGCTTTCGGCGTCGCGCAGTTGAGCTATCGGGGCTAAATCAACGCGGGAATACACATCCACGAGGTATTTCATATCCCGCGAAAAAGTAGCCCGGTGATGGCCTTCGTCGGGAGTAAGACAGGTCAGTCCGCTGCCGTCCATGTTGATGTAGTAATACCTGACAAGGTAAGGATCTCCTTTTTTGGGTACGCCGTTGGCGGTGAAATAGATGCGCCGGGCATCTTCGTCCACTCTGATGATGTCGCGCACGTACCATTCCCCCTTGGTGATTTGATTTTTAACGCTACCGCTTTTGCGGTCGTAGAGGTAGAGGTGGTTCCAATTGTCGCGTTCGCTCATCCAAATGATTTCTTCGTCGTTTTTCAGATCGTGGCGGAAACGGCGCGAATAATTGACGAAGGTTTTGGCTGTTTCTTCGATCAGCCTGCGTACAAGGCCATTTTGAGCAGACATTTCCAGCACACGGTAGACTTTGTGCGCCCGTTCGTTGTATTCGAAGGTAATGCCGCTGTTGTCTTTGTTCCAGCGCAAACCCGATAATTGATATTGATTGTTAAACAATTCCGTCGAGGGAATAAGGGCTTCTTGGGTTTCGACTTTGAAGATGCAGGGCACCCGGAAACGCAGCTCATCACCGGGCTTGGTATATTCCAAAGTCCGGAGTTTGGGTTGCAACTGATCGGAGGGCGACGATTCCACCATGTGAATGTAACGTTTCTCCACCGGCCTGATTTTGGTGGTGGCCAGCATGCGAGAATCGGGCGACCATTGGATGTAGGAGGAATAATAGTTTCCGACACAGCCGTCGATGCTCAGGGCAATCTCTTTGCCTCTGGGTAATTCCCTCACATATACGTTGTGGTCTTTTATATAAGCCTGATACTTGTTGTCAGGGGAGTTTACCGCCCCCCGGTCGCGCTCTTCGTCGGTTACCATCCAGTGGGTGCGGCTACCGGTCCGGCCGGGACGTTCCATACTGACGGTTTCTCCCTGCAAGCTGTCCTGTTCCAGGTAGTAAACCCAGTTCTTTCCCTTGAAGCCGAACGATAGTTGATTTAATTCGTCGTTTACCCTCAGCCTTTCGAGCTGAAGTTTTAGGGCCTCGACTTGCTCGCCCGTGGCCTGGCCGAGTTTGCCTGCCAAGGTTTGGTGATCAAAAAGCGGCTTGCTGTTTTTGTCTCCCGCATCGACCAATACGTATTCCCGTCCTTCGGGAGTGTTGCGGATATACCAGAAATTGTCGCTGTCTCCTATCCAGGTAGGATTTACGTCGGAATAATAAACTTTACTGCCCGAGTACAACTCCCTGATGGAGTAAGCTCGCTTGTAGTCTTCGACTTTTCCTTGAGCTATGAGCAGAGTGAAAGGCCATAAGGCCAATGTGATGAATATGATTTTTTTCATAGGATGTTGATTTTCACCTATTAAAGGTTGGTTAATCTCTTGTTGTCTGTACAAAAGTAAACATTTTCGTCTGAGTTGCTTTGGCATAATCATCCATTTTACTGTAACAATTGTCCAAAGAATCCAATCAAATTGGTGCAGAAAACAGCTCGAAAGGCAATTTTATTATCTTTGTCCACTATTAAATCCGGCTTACGATGAAAAACTTTTTTTTGATATCAGCTTTGTTGACCACCTTGTTTTTACAAGCCCTGACAGCTTCAACGGTTCCCTTTCGTTTTCGTCACATAACGGTCGAAGACGGCCTGGCATCGAACACGGTGCGCAGTATATGGCAAAACGACCGGGGAATTATGTGGTTTGGCACCAGCCAGGGTTTGTGCAGTTTTGACGGGATTAACATCAAACTTTATCCGATAGTAACGGATGAGGAACCCTCCGGTAGCAATAAATACGTTTACGCCATGATGCAGGATAAAAACGGTTTGCTTTGGGTGGGTACCGACGAAGGAGTGTACAAATACGATTACGAAAAGAATGAGTTTAAATTTTTCAATCGGGAAACAGAGAACGGCGAACGCATTGAGAACATTGTCAATAATATGGCCGAAGACAAAGACGGCAATATCTGGTTTTCGAGTTTTGAACTGGGAGTCTATCGTTACAGTCCCGGCAGTGGGCGTTTGAAGCGTTTCCCCATGGAGGCCTTCCAGGGAAGGGTCGATTATGTTTTTGTAGATTCCGACAATGCGGTCTGGTTGTGTAGCACGGCGGCAAGGTCGACACTTTGGCGGCTGGACAGGGCAGAAGATGAATTCAAGGTTTTCCCCTTTCGTCTTTTGGATGGGCCCGCCGACTTCCAGGCAGTAGTGATGACCGAAGATGTTAAAGGTACTTTGTGGTTGGGACTTTGGCGGGGCGGTTTGCTTAGTTTGGACAAACACAGCGGCATAGTCCGCCGGCATTTGCACAGTAACAGACCTGCCGGCAGCCTGGCGCATATTCACAGTCTGAACGAAATTGAACCCAATCAATTATTGATCGGTTCCGACGAGGGTCTGATGTGGTACAACACGCTGAGTTCCGAACATAAACTCTATCTTCCAAGAGCGACCGATGTTACTTCGATTTCCAACAAATTTGTTTATCCTATATTCAAAGATAAGGAAGGCGGGCTATGGATAGGCACTTATTACGGCGGAATCAATTACGTATCGCCAAACAATGGGCAGATCGAAAGCTATGCCTGCAGGGCCGGCAAAATGGAAGAGGCCAAAATAATCAGCTTTTTTTGCGAAGATAAAAACTCCAATATCTGGATCGCTACCGACGACGACGGTTTGTTTAAATATGAGCCCGGCAGTGAAAAATTCACCCAATATCTTCCCGAACGCAATCGCAATAGTATTTCCTATCACAACGTGCACGCACTTTGCCCGGATGGAGATAAATTATGGATCGGAACCTATACGGGAGGCTTGAATGTGCTCAATTTGAAAACAGGCCGGTTTTCGTATTATAATCATGTTGTAAACGACAGTACCACCATCGACGGCAGCAGTGTTTATTCCATTTTCAAAGACAGAGAAGGACGGATCTGGGTCACCAGTATGCGGGGAGTAAACCGCTATAACCCCGCAAAGGACAATTTTATCCGGGTAAGGGAATTGGGCTGCCTCACCTTCGACATCGATCAGGATAAGGAAGGCCGGATCTGGTTTGCTACCGAGAGCGAAGGAATATTTTGCCACAACCCCGCGGACAACAGTTGGAAAAATTACCGCAGAAGCGACGCTCCGGGTTCCTTGGGCAGCAACACCGTCAATAGTATCTACATAGACAAAAACAATAAAATTTATCTTGGCACCGGAAACGGCGTTTATTGTTTCGATGCCGAAAAAGAAAGTTTTTATCCTCTGGATCTGAATTTACCCAGCAAAAATGTGTGTTGCATCATAGGCTACGAAGAGGAATTGTGGATAACCACTTCCGGAGGGCTGGTACATTACACTTCCGGAGGGAAAAGCACTACATATACCACCAGGGACGGACTACGTAGCGAACATTTTTTACCCAATTCGGGCTTATTGGCCTCGGATGGTAAAATCTACATCGGATCGGTCAACGGCTTCAATGCTTTTTATCCCTACAAAATTCAGAGAAATGCTTATGTGCCTCCGGTGGTAATTACCGGTCTGTTGGTTAATAATCAAGCCCTGGCCGATGAGGGAATTTCTCCGCAGTATACACGTAAAATAAAGCTTACACATAAGGAGAATATGTTGAGCTTTTTGTATGCTTCCCTTAGTTACAGTAGTCCCGAAAGCAATCAATATGCCTTTATGATGGAGGGTTTGGACCGGGACTGGAATTTTGTAGGCAATCAGACCAAAGCCACCTACACCAACTTAGCTCCGGGTGATTATGTGTTCAAGGTAAAAGGTTCCAACAACAACGGAATCTGGAACGAAAAGCCGAGCATGATTATGCTGACTATTTCCCCTCCCCTGCTTCTTAGCCCCGGATTCAAGATTCTCTACTTTGCTCTGATACTACTGATTCTGACGCTGATTATCAGCAATATTGTTCGAATTAGCGAACGCAATCATCAGCGACTAATGGAAAAACTCAGTATTGAAAAAGAAAAGGAGGTACACAACGCCAAAATCCAATTTTTTACTACCATAGCTCACGAAATCCGCAATCCGGTATCCTTGATTATCGCCCCGCTCGACAGAATTCTAAAAATTCCCGAATTGAACTCCGGAGGACTGGGCGAAGACCTCAAAATGATTCATCGCAACAGTCAGCGTTTGCTCTTTTTGGTCAATCAATTGCTGGATTTCCGGAAAATAGAGCAGGGAGGCAGTCCGACTATTCACAAAGCAAAACACAACCTCGGAAAATTGCTAGACGATGTTAGCCAACGTTTCCGCTCTTTGATTGAACAAGAAGGCAAGCGCTTTGAATACAAATTTGATGAGCTGAATTTTGAAACATGCTTCGATTACGAAGCATTGACCAAGGTGCTGAGCAATTTGTTGTCGAATGCCGTTAAATACACCAAAGATTATATACTGCTCAGCGCTAAGGTGGACAGAGACAAAGAAATAATTGAAATTCTCGTTCAGGACAACGGCTGCGGTATAGATCCCGATGAGCAGGAACAGGTATTCGCACCTTTCTATCAGGCCAAAGACCCCATGCCCGGTACAGGTATAGGGCTGAGTATAGTTAAAAGCATGGTGGAGGCTCACAACGGAGCCATACGTCTGGAATCTGAGCCCGGCCGGGGTTGCAGTTTTTACATTGAACTGCCTTTTTGTGAATTGGACGAAAAAGCTCCCCAGGCAGCCGCAACTTCAGTTGTTTTTCCCGAAGACATTGTGTCTGAAAGCTCAGGGGAAGATCATGTCTCGGATGTTGCCACCATTTTGTTGGTCGAAGACAACCGCGAAATGCTGCATTTCCTCAGCGAACGCCTTTCTGAAGATTATAGGGTGCTGATGGCCAGAGAAGGGCAGGAGGGTTTGGATATGCTGAGGGCCAACGATGTTCAATTGATCATCAGCGACTGGATGATGCCGGGTATGGATGGCATTGAATTCTGTCGCAAAGTGCGCGAAGATCAGTTTACCAGCCATATTCCTTTTATTTTACTGACCGCCAAAACCGATATCGACTCCAAATTGCATGGCCTGGATTGCGGTGCGGATGCTTACGTGGAGAAACCTTTCTCCATGGGTTATTTGAAAGCCACCGTAAGAAACTTACTCGAATTACGGCGTATGTTGATTCAGAAATTTTCTAAAATGCCCCTTGTGCACCTCAGCAGCATTGCCGGTAATACTGTGGAACAGGAATTTTTATTGAGAATGAATCAGTTGATAGAGGAAAATTTTGCCAATCCCGAGCTTTCGGTGGACTTTTTGGCCAAAGAAATGTGCATCAGCCGTTCCCGCTTGTTCGCCAAAATAAAAACCTTGATCGATGTTACACCCAACGAATTGATTCAGATAGTGCGCCTCAAAAAAGCGGCGGCTCTTTTGTTGGAACAACGCTACATGGTTGGCGAAGTAGCCTATATGGTGGGCTTCAACAATCCCTCGTATTTTTCCAAGTGCTTTCAGAAACAATTTGGAATGAAGCCTTTTGAATTTGTAACCAGTCACCGCAATAAACAGAATACCGAAGGTTCCGGCCCTGTTGCGTGAGGATGCCGTCGATTGTTGTGAGGATGCCGTCGATTGTTGTGAGGATGCCGTCGATTATGTAGCGTTTTTCCCGGATTTCGGTCTTAGTTTGAGTAATTTCATTCCTAAATGAAGTGATTACTCAGCATTCCTATTAATTAGATTATAAGCTATGAAAAAAGAAACTTTCTTATTGTGTGCACTTTTGTTGTTCGCTTGTGAACAACAGGTTGACGACGTTAAAATCAAAGCAAGAGAAGATATAGATTTAACCCGTAGTCAGGAAGTGTTGGTGGAAAAAGGCAACACTTTTGCCTTCCGTTTGTTGGGGCAGGTAAATCTGGAAGAGTCGAAAGAGAACTTTTGCATTTCGCCCTTCAGCGTTTCGCAGGCTTTGTCGATGACTTTAAACGGAGCAGCCGGTAATACTGCTACCGAAATGATTTCTGCCCTGGGTTTCGAAGGCTATACTCAAAGCGAAATCAATGCCTATCAGCAAAAAATGAATCAGGCCTTGTTGAGCCTGGACCCTTCGACCAACATGGGTATTGCCAATTCCATTTGGATTCGCGAAGATTTTGCCGTGCGCAAGGAGTTTGTCGATACCAACACTTATTACTTCGATGCCGAAGTGCAAAATCTTCCCTTTGATGCAGCTGCTCTAAATGCCATAAACAATTGGTGCGATGTAAAAACCAAGGGTCGAATCGATAAAATCCTAGACGGTATTGATCCGGACGACATTATGTTTTTGCTTAATGCCCTTTATTTCAAAGGCATTTGGGTACATAAATTCGATAAAACCAAAACCGAAGAAGCCGATTTTTATTTGGCCGGCGGCGAAAAGACCAAGGTGAATATGATGTATCAAAAAGCGGAATTTCCTTATTACGAAGACGAGACCGTTCAGGTTGTGGAACTGCCCTTCGGGAATGAGGCCTTCAGTATGGTATTTGTTTTGCCCCGTCAGGGTGTTGATATGGATGCATTGATTGAAACCCTCGACGCTCCTTGTTGGGTTAACTGGCTGCATCGTCTCAGGGAAACGGAACTTAATCTTAAATTGCCCCGTTTCAATATGGAATATGAAATAGGACTGATACCTACCATGTCTGCTTTGGGTATGACATCGGCTTTCGATCCCCAAAGGGCCGATTTTAGTCTGATCAATGCAGATCAGGATTTGTACATAGGCTTGTTGAAGCAAAAAACCTTTGTCAAAGTAGACGAGGAAGGAGCCGAAGCTGCTGCCGTAACGATAGTGGGGATAAAATTGACCTCTGCCCCGCTGGATGAGATACATATGACACTAGACAGGCCTTTCCTGTTCGTTATAAAAGAAAAAAGCACTTCTTGTGTTCTGTTTATGGGTAGAATCGGGAATCCTCAAGATAAATAAGGCGTTGATTTTAAGCCCTTGAGCTTTTCCGATAATTAAAAGCGGAGGATTTACTGCTAAAATTCCTCCGCTTTTTTTATATTTGTAGCTCATTCGCTCAGAAGAAGCAAACATTCTATTATATTTTAAATAACCAGTAAATTATGAGTATCGAACTTAAAAAAAATTGCAAGTATGCCATGCTTGTTCCTACCAGCATAGGTTTGCGTATTACGCCCGACAACGGGCAGCCCGTCCATAGCAGTGATGTTTTTCATCTGCAGGTTACCAGTGCCGAAACGAATGTGGCCAGTGTTTCTTCTATCCTTGGTCTGCCGGTAAAAGTGCTGACCACTTTTGTAAAAGGCAGTCCCTTCGCTCACTACATCAAAGCCAACCTGCGCAGCCGCAACATGGATTTCGAAGGAGTGGATGTAGATCAGGGAGGCCCCTGGGGCTATCGTCATCAGATTAATATAGCCGATAGCGGTTACGGTTCGCGGGGACCCAGGGTCTGGAACGACCGTGCCGGGGAAGTGGGGCGCACACTGAACGTGAAAGATTTTGATCTCGACAGGATTTTTGGACAGGAAGGCGTACAAATTGTACATCTCTCGGGTCTGATAGGCGCTTTGTCGCAGGATACCAGCAAATTCTGCCTGGAACTTGCCCGCGTGGCCAAAAAATACGGCACCCGCATTTCTTTCGATTTGAACCACCGGGCTTCGTTCTGGAAAGGCCGCGAAAAGGAATTGCACGAGATATTTACCGAGATCGCTTCCATATCGGATATTCTGATCGGCAACGAAGAAGATTACCAACTTTGTCTGGGCATCAAAGGCCCCGAAGCCGGAGGCAAAGATATTACCGCCAAAATTGACGGATTCAAGGAAATGATCAAGCGCGTCAAGGCCGCCTTCCCCAATGCTTCGGTTTTTGCCAACACCCTGCGCGAAGTAAACCACAGCAACAGCCACGAATGGGGTGCCATTATGCTCGAAGGCGAAAACTGGCATGTGATTGAGCCCCGCGAAATACATGTATTGGACCGCATTGGCGGAGGCGACGGTTTTGTAGGGGGTATGCTCTACGGTATTCTGAAAGGCTGGCCCCCCGAAAAATGGGCACAGTTTGGCTGGGCCAGCGGTGTTTTAGCCACCACTTTCCTTACCGACTACGGACAACCTGCCGACGAAGAGCAGATTTGGAGTATCTGGGAAGGCAATGCACGTGTAAAGCGTTAAATAAACAAGCCGGAAAGTTCAGTCGACATACTTTCCGACACTTTTTTATCACACTACGGGCTGTTCGCTCATTGAGCGGACAGCTTTTTTTGCAGATATATGCAAAAAAACCACTACTTTCGCGCGCTGATTTAAATTTTCCACATTTATGCAAGAGCAGGCCATCAGGAACATTGCCATAATCGCCCATGTCGACCACGGTAAAACCACTCTGGTCGACAAGATGTTGTTTGCCGGTCATTTGTTTCGCAACAACGAAAGTGCCGGCGAATTGATTATGGACAACAACGAGCTGGAACGCGAAAGAGGCATCACCATATTGTCCAAAAACGTTTCCATCAACTACAAGGGTGTAAAGATCAACATCATCGATACACCCGGACACGCCGATTTCGGCGGCGAGGTGGAGCGGGTGCTCAATATGGCCGATGGTGTATTGCTGCTGGTGGATGCTTTTGAAGGTCCCATGCCTCAGACCCGTTTCGTCCTGCAAAAAGCCCTCGAAATAGGATTAAAGCCCATAGTCGTAATCAACAAGGTGGACAAACCCAATTGTCGGCCTATAGAGGTGCAGGAGGCTGTTTTCGATTTGATGTTCAGCCTCAATGCCACCGAAGATCAATTGGATTTTCCCACCGTTTTCGGTTCGGCCAAACGTTCCTGGATGTCGGACGATTACCGTCGCGAGACCCGGGATATCACCTATTTGCTCGACCGGATACTAGAACATATTCCGGCTCCCAAACGCCGCGAAGGCCCCGCCCAGATGCTGGTTACTTCGTTGGATTATTCTCCCTATGTCGGACGCATAGCCGTGGGTCGCGTGTACCGGGGAAGCTTTCGTCCCAATCAGGACGTTAGCCTGATAAAGCGAGACGGGACGGTGATAAAAAGCCGCATCAAAGAGCTGAATGAATTTGTCGGTTTTGGGCGTAAACCGTCTGCCGAGGTGAGTTCGGGCGATATTTGCGCTATGGTTGGCATAGAGCAGTTTGATATTGGCGATACCATAGCCGATGTGAACGCTCCCGAAGCTCTGAAGCCCATTGCCATAGACGAACCCACCATGAGCATGGTGTTTACCATCAATAATTCACCCTTTTTCGGAAAAGACGGCAAATACATCACCTCGAGGCATATACACGAACGTCTGATGCGGGAATTAGACAAAAACCTGGCTATGAGAGTGGAAAAAGATCCCGAGCGGGATATCTGGACGGTGTTCGGCAGGGGCGTTTTGCATCTTTCGATACTGATAGAAACCATGCGGCGCGAAGGGTATGAACTTCAGGTAGGACAACCCAGAGTCATCATCAAGGAAATAAAGGGAGAGAAATGCGAGCCCATCGAAGAAATGACCATCAATGTCACCGAAGAAGCCGCCAGTAAAATGATCGATGTAGTCAGCCGCCGTAAGGGTGAGTTAACCAAAATGGAAAGCAAAAACGGGCGCGTACATCTGGAATTTGAGATTCCCTCCAGAGGGATTATAGGTTTACGCAGCCTCTTGCTCACTTTATCGTCGGGCGAAGCCGTCGTTGCTCATCGTTTCAAAGAATATCAACCCTATAAGGGCGAAATCGAAAAGAGAGAAAACGGCTCTATGATCGCCATGGAAACAGGTGTTGCCGTGGCTTACGGTATGGATAAGTTACAAGACCGGGGTCGTTTTTTTATTCATCCCGGCGACGAAGTTTATGCCGGCCAGGTGGTGGGTGAAAGCAACAAAGAAGGCGACTTGGTTGTTAACGTAAATAAGACGAAAAAATTAACAAATGTGCGAGCTTCGGGTTCCGACGAAAAAGTCAACCTGCCTCCTCCCGTAATTTTTTCGCTCGAAGAAGCCTTGGAATACATAAAGGCCGATGAATACGTAGAAGTTACTCCTCGTTTTATGCGTATGCGTAAAATTATTTTGGACGAAAACGAGCGTAAACGACAAAATAAATAGTTAAAAGCACAACGTTTTTCGTAAGTGTAAATGTTAAAAATTAGAAGCCTCTTCTTTTTTTTAATTTTTTACTACGTTTGACACAATTTTATTGTGTATTTTCGTAGCTGTCTGAAACTGGGCTTAGATTATTTTATTTTAAGGTTGTTGGTTTTTAATTGTTTGACCGGCAGATAGTTGCCGGATACTTTTCTTTGCCGTTCCAGACCATGAATTATGTAAAATATCGGCTGATTGCTATGTTATATTAGCAAACACTTGTTGTATGTCCGGTAAGTTGTTGGTGTTTAAAACCGGCGTGCCGTATTTCAGCACGGCCATTTTTAATTTTGAAACAGAAGTTAAAGTGCCACAGAGTCGCAGTTTAGCCCCGGGCGGAGTCCATAATTCTGTTTTTTTAATAGAACATGGCACGATCTTTGCTTTATAATATACGTATCGCGCGAAGATCAAATGGGAACAAATATCACTCTTAAATTAGGTATGCCACAGCACGGACGCTGTGATGTGGATACATTGGGATCAATTTGCAGGGGCGAATTGACCTTTTTGCGTGTTCCCACCACGATCAAAAGAACCCAGCCTATCCTCAGCAACACGAAACTTCAGAGTTCAACTATTCCTTTTTTGAAGCCGGTAAACGCAAAAGATTCCATCCTGACCGAAAGAGTATCTCCTTTGCGTTTCCGTCAGGGCAGCGCTCAGTTATTCATGACTTACATGGATAACGATGAAACCCTTGAGGCTATAGACGAAGCTTTGAATATTTTGCAATACGACGATAGAGCCCGGTTATCAAGGATTACCATTGAGAGCTTTACTTCTCCTGAAGGAGATCCGGAATTAAACCGCGATTTATCCCAAAGAAGGGCCAAGACTTTGCGCGACGAGATTGTCAATTTACATCCGGAAATTTCCGACAATCAGTTTGAAATTATTTCCGGAGTTGAAGATTGGCAAGGTTTACGCGATCTGGTTGCGCAAAGTGTGATGCCTTATCGCGACGAAATCCTGGATATCATCGACAATACCGACGATAACTCGGTAAGGAAGTTGAAATTGAAACGTCTTAGAGGAGGTGTACCCTACAATTCCCTGATCGATTTGTATTGTCCCCTGCTCAGAGATACTTGTTACGTTCATATCTGGTTCGAAGAAAAGCCCGATATGGAAGCAATGATCATTAATGATGCCATCGAAAATATCGAACGAAATTTGGTAGACGATGCTTTGGAACTGTTATCAACAGTAGAATACGATCAGCGTTCCTGGAATGCTTTGGGGACCTGTTATTTAATAAAGGGAGAAGTGTCAAGAGCCAGACATTATTTTGTACAGGCTGTGGATGCAGGCAACGGCGATGCCAAATCGAATCTTCTGTTGATTGGAACCAAGGAAACGTTTGATCTGGATGCGAATTGATGCAGTGGATTAGTGGACATTAAAAATATAAAATAGGAACAAGAGCATGGTTGCAGCAGTCAAATTTTACGCAAAACTCCGGTTTACGGCCCTTATCATCATCACGATGATAATGGGGGCTGTTTTATCCGGTTGTGAGCGTAAAGATCTTTATCTGCGTGTTGACCAAGCTGAAATAAATATTGCGATATACGACATACAGTTGGATTTGCTCTGGCAACCGTCGTGGCGTCTTGAGCTCGATTATGAATGGCTGGCCAAATACGGTCCTCTGGGCTATCCCGAAAAGCCTGAACTTGTTAAAGGAATCATTTACGATGTGGATACTATAGAGCACAAGAGAACAAGTTATTTCTCCAGCATATTCAATTCAACGGGCGGCCGTGTATCTTTGAAAACCCGCTGCACTTATAATATGATGTTCTACAACTTCGGAACGGAATGGATATTGTTCCAACAGAGCGAGGATTATGAATATTATAATGCTACAACCCGAACCAGTTCACAGACTTCGTGGACAAGAACCGCATCGGAGAGTGAGGACAGCGAAATGCCGGAAGCCCACAAAAGCTACATAGAAGTGAACCAACCCGATGCAATTTACGGAGTTCTCACCGACGATCTTTATGTATCGGACGATCCCGGAGAATATGAAAAAGAATTTAACGAAGATGGCAGGCCGGTTTATATATACAAAGTCGACTGCGTACTCGACCCCTACGTTTTCATATACATTTTCCAGTTCGTAGTCAAAAATAATGTTGACGAAGAAGGACAAATCATTACGGGAGCGCATGGAATTACCGTAACGGGACTTTCACAGGGTGTTGAGATGTTCAGTCGTAAAACCTTCGACAACACGATTTCGATAACGACTGAGGACATAAAGGAGATGCAACACCATAAGAATATTAAATTACAGGGTGACAGTGCCGCATTTGACGGCGATATTTTCGTGGCCAGAATGCTTACCTGGGGTCTGCCGGGCATCAATCCTATGGAAAAGACCCTGAATAACGAACCTGTTGAGGTTATCGACAACAACTATGTAGGCGTAGGCTTGAAACTTCGGAACGGTTATACATACACTATAACACGTGACATAACCGAACAAATGCACAAGCGCCCCACCGGAGGTATAATAACCGTAGTAATCGATGCCGGGAAAGTGCCCGAAGAGTATCTGGAACATAAGCCCGAAACGGGCGGAGGCGGGTTCAACGCCAGCGTTGAGGATTGGGAAAATGAAATTGAAGCCGAATTAGTGATCTAAAAAACAAGATAGAATCATATTATTAACTCATATTAAAATCAAATCAAAATGAAAACAAAAATGAAACAAATCAAAGAAAAGACGACAAAAGGAAACTTCCTTTTGAGTGTATTGATTGCAGTTGTCGCAATCGTGTTTGCAACTTGCTCGAGCGATGTCGTTCTCAATGATATTGCCGAGTCACAGACCGATACGCCCAAGGCTATCGGGTTCACATCGTTCTCCGAAAAGATCACGCGTGCCGATACCGATCTGGAATATTACCACAACACATTCGTTGTGTACGGTACCAAGCAGTCAACCGTTGACAATATCATCCAGTACGTGTTCGGCGGAAAGGCTACAGCATTAGGTAATCAGGATGGTGTAACATGCACCCATGACGCAGCATCCACCACTGTTACGGGCTATTGGAAATACGACAACCCCCGTTACTGGGACAAACAGGCTGAGTATGATTTCATAGCTTATGCTCCGGGCAATGCTCCGCTTCGCTACTATTACAACGCAGCAGATGCTCAGGTCGGTGATGTAAATAACGAGTTTGTTACCACAACCGGAGGCTATACTTTGGCCGGCACGAACCTGCAGGCCACAGCCACTACAGCTGAAAAGGTAAAGGGCTTTACCGGCGCCGGTGTTGATCTTGACCTTATGATATCGGCTGCAAAACAGCAAAGCGGAAGCAACAATGCCGACGTGGCTCTGGTATTCAAGCACATCCTATCAAAGCTGAATGTCACTTTTGTCAAGGCGGCTGTACTTGACGGTGCAACTGTGACCGTCACCAGCGTTGAGATAACAGGTCTTAAAGAGAAAGGCAGCTATAAGGAGAGCGACTATGTTAACGACGCATTCACAAAAACAAGCGGCTGGACTGCCGAAGCTGTAACTCCCAGCACATACAAACTGGCCTATTCAGGTTCACAGGTCCTTAATGCCTCAGCGGGCTCAGCTCTCTATTTTATCGAATCGTTGGTAATGCCTCAGACAATTGTCGATGACCAAGTGACACTTAAAGCAAAGTACACCATACAGACCGGCGGTTACAGCGAGAACTACACCTACCAACTTGACCTGCACGATGTAGAAGCTTTGCGGAAGTACTTCGACGGTTACAATTACACGCTCAAGTTTACCATTCAGCCCGATGTAATCAAGTTTGACGCAACCGTAACCGTATGGGATGACCAGGCTGCTTCAAATCAGACCATAAATTAATCACACAAATTTTATTTACTTTTACAATCATATTTATAATCACATTTAAAGAAAAGAACATTATGAAAAAGAGTTATTTGATGATCGCAGCAGCTGCCGTATTGTTTGCAGCTTGCTCAAGCAACGACCTGATCAACGATGGTCCGGACAATGCACAAGAAAAGGACAGTGCTATAGGTTTTGCAGCCTATTCTTCGAAAACAACCAAGGCAGACGAAGACAACTCGATCTACCTGCAGCATTTCTACGGTACATTCGATGTCTATGGATGGAAAACCGTAAACAGCTCTCCTTCGCCTGTGTTCAACCATGTTCCCGTAGGCTATTTTGGAACGAACAATACCGGTGCAAATCAAACTCCCCCTACAGTGGTTTACGAATCATCGGGTAAGCCGGGCGATGAGTGGGGAACCCCCTTTGAAGTCGGCTGGTATTACGAGAACGTCCGTTACTGGGACAGGGTTGCAACCGCTTATCAATTCTTTGCCATTGCACCTTATGAAGCTGTCCCTGTTCCTGCGCTGACAGTCTCAGTCGGTGCTGATAATATCAATATTGGTTCAAGCAGCGCTAAGTACGACATTTCCACCGAGAAGAATTTGGCTCTTGACGCTGGCAATCCGACTCAATATAAAAAATACTTCGGTTTCACCAAGGATTATATGCTTGCGGATAAAAGCATAACCCAGGATGCACTAGTAGCGTTTAACTTCCACCACATCCTGACCAAGTTCAATGTCAAGATCACAAAACAGGATACATATACCGGGAGCCAGGATCTTAAGGTTAATGCTATAAAAATTGCAAAACTGAAAAAGGAAGGATATTTCGTATATACTTCTAATATGACAACCAACGGCTGGACAACCGACGGGACTTATGATGTGCAAGTAACTGGGAATCATTCTCTTACCCAAACACCAACCAATTACAACGAATATTATTGGATTCAGACATTGATTTTCCCGCAAGATATAACTTGTGCGACAACAGGAGGAGTACAATCAAATGACACCGGGCTTAACCAATACCTCTATGTTAAGTACTCTATCGGCAGCGAGGTGTTCGAGGCATACTATGACCTTGCCCGTGTGTTTGATAACACGCTCGGCGTCGGAGGAGCATATTCATTTGACCAAGGCAGCGAATATACGCTGAACATCAAGATAGGACCCGAGCCGATTAAATTTGACGCTCAAGTCACAGATTGGGATGTTGTTGCTGACGTTAATTATTCTGTTAATTAATTTGGTACGAAAATTCATTGCGAAAAACATTTAAAACAATAATCATTATGAAAAAGTCATTTTTATTATTAATTGCAGCCGCGTTGCTCGCAGCATGCTCAAGTAACGAAATGACTGTTGAACTGAAAGAGAAGCCCATTGGTTTCAGCCGTGTTTACATTGACAAGTCAACCAAGGCTATCCGAAAGGGCCCCTACACAACAGACAATTTTGAGTATGTAGGCAATACGTTCGGCGTAATAGGCTACAAGACCACAGCCACTCAGACAAATGTTAAAGTGTTCAACGATGTAAAGGTAGAATACCAAGACGGTTTGAGCGCACCCTTCGCGGCCACAGACTGGGCCTACTCTCCCCTGGTATATTGGGATAAGACAGCCACACAGTACAGCTTCTTTGCATATGCGCCCCATTCGGGTGATTTTACCGGTACCGTAGCGTTAGGCAGCAACGATGCCACTACATTCTCAATCACCGGTTTCAAACAGGCCACCACAGTTGCCAACCAGATTGACCTTATGACAGACCTGACAAATCAGAACAACGTAACCGCAAACATAGGTAACAATGACGTTAAGTTCACCTTCGGTCACATACTCTCGAACATCAATGTAACGATGGCGGTCAGCGCCGCCCTGAAAGCCGATGAAACGGATAACCCGGTATCGGTTGAAACAGTGACATTAGGTACAATCACAATGGACGGCAGTTACGCCTATGACTCCGGTGCCAGTGCCTACAAGTGGACTCTTTCCACACCATCTCCGACAACAGCAGACTTCAGTGCCACTCAGAGCAGCGGCAATGTTTTTGCTTCGGGGGCCTTGACTACTTCAGCGGCTGATGTTCCCGGACTTACCGGTATGCTTATGATTCCTCAGACAGGTGTCGGAGCTTTCCAAATTTACGTCAAGTATAAGATCAAAAACGAAGTGTTTGAAAGAACCATAGCTTTGTCGGCGTTTAAGAAAAGCGGAACTTCATTGGGAACCTGGGATCCGGGCTATCGGTACACATACAAAATTGTAATCGGCCCGACACCCATACTGTTCGACATGGACACAGTATCCGATTGGGGCGACGGCGGAGTCTACACTTATACAATTGAATAATATCGGATAACTCTTTTCTTTAAATAGACCGGAATGGGGGTGACACCCCTTCCGGTCACCTTAGAAGAGAAATAAAATATGGAGACTAAGGCTGCCCGAACGCTAACATCGGGAAGTAACAATGAAGTAACAATAAAGAACGGACGATCGGATGAGACTTAAAGGAATTATAACACTGATACATGCAGCTATGTTGGCAACAATATGGCCGGGTGTTTCCGTTGCTGCCGGTCCCGTTGACTATGAAGCTTCATCTCACAACGACACGGTTAAGGCTCCGTTTTTTGACACTATCCGTATAAAAACAACCGATACCATATACTTTGAGTTGAAATTCCGTTTTGACAACTACTGCCTTGATATGGACTATATGGATAACAAAATCAGAATGGAACGCTTCGACAGTGTTCTGGATTCCATAGGTATGGAGAATGTCTTAAAATTTGAGATCATAAGCCTTTCGTCGCCCGAGGGCACGTACGAATACAATAAACGGCTGTCCGAAAGACGATCGGCTACGATGAACAGGTTTATGCAAGATAACTACCCGCACCTGATAGATATAATGGAGACCAGTCCGGCCGGCGAATCATGGCAGATGCTGCGAGATTATGTCGCAAAGGACACATGCCTCAGTACCCAGTCCATAGAAAAAGTGCTGCAACTAATTGATGCCGACATTGATATAGCGGCAAAAAAATGGCGCATGAAGACTTCTTTGGGTAAAGACAGCAAGCTGGGTGACATTTACGCTTATCTCTATGAAACCTATTACCCGAGGATACGTTTTTCGGGCATAACCATTGAGCATCACATTGAAATTGTCAATATAATAGAACGGCCACAGATGGAAATCGTACCGACGATAACTATACCTTATCATCCCGACACTATTGTTGACTTTTATCTGACCGATACTGTAGTGGAACCATGTAAGGTTGATACTTTTATCGAACCGTATAAACCCGATACCGTTGTTTCGCCGACTTTCCGCAGGTTCCCAAAATTGGCGCTAAAAACCAACATGTTATATAACGCCACGTTTACGCCTAAATTGGGATACGCTCCGATTCTCAATGTCGAACTGGAGTATTACCTTGCCGAAGACGGCCGGTGGTCGCTGCTTGGAGAGTACGAGTTCCCGTGGTGGTCGAAAGAAAGCGAGCATCAGTATTTGCAGATACTTAACCTGCAGCTTGAAGCCCGTTACTATCTGAAGAAACACAGCCAATTTACAAGGCACTATCTCAGCGCCTATTCCGGAGCGAACCTGTTTGACCTCTGCTTTGACGATAAGGAAGGCTCGGGAGTACAAGGTGAGGGTGTCCACGCGGGTTTGGGCTACGGCTATGTTTTGCCTCTTAACAAAAAGGGAAACTGGAAACTTGAATTGTTCCTTAAAGGCGGTTTTTATATCGCGTATTACGACAAGTACGACGCAGGTGAACCATTCACCGGAAAGTACTACTATCACTGGTTTGGCAACATCAGTGATTTCAAGCCCCGAAGCTGGCGGTTCAGATGGCTCGGACCGACCGGAGCGGGAGTGACAATCAGCTACGATCTGTTTTACAGGAAGAAGCAGAATAAATGATTTGTATTATAAGAAGATATTATAAAAAGAAATTAGTTTGATGAAGGCTTACAAAAGCATAATGGCGGTTCTCTGTCTGGCGTTGTTAACGACAGCAGGGTGTCAGTCTGAGCTGCTTATCGATGATCAGCAGCATAGGCAGGCTGTAGCCGATACCATTGATTTTGTTGGCGGCTTCATCGATAAGCCGGTGAACACTAAATCTACCGCCTTGCTTGCTGAGCATTTGAACACCATGGGTGTATGGGGATGGCAAATCACCCCCGAAGGCGACGAGCTGAAATTGTTCGACAATCAGATCGTGTCTTACAACAATGCAACGGGCGATTGGACTTATTCACCAAAGAAACTCTGGTCAGACGACAGTCAGTACAGGTTTTATGCTTACGCACCCCATTCCGACAGCACGGCGGGCTCAACGGTAAGCATAGACCCGGTAATGGGCCGTTTCAAAATTGACGATATAACACTTGGAGGTAGTAATATTATGTATAACACGCCTTTAAGAGCAGCATCGGGCAATTTCAACGGGGTAACCGATATCGACTGGATGATCGACCGCACCGGGCTGGCCGGAGTTAAAAGTTCGTTTGGCAGAAAAGTGACATTCAACATGCAACATATTCTTGTCAAATTTAATGTCAAGGTGCGTATTAACAACATCCTAGAGGCCGATCCGAGTATTGTTTCCGTAACACTCGACAGTTTGACCATAGGCACATTCATCGGGCACGGCAGCTTTGAACAGAAGCTTAACCATACGCCCGACCCCGGCAACGCAGACGACAATGCGGTTCAGGAGTGGACTATTGATCCATCAAAGCCGCGTTACAGCATAAACAGCGCCAGGAACGTCGGAATCGACGCTACAGGATTCTACGTAATAGAGTCGCTCCTTATCCCACAGGAAGTTGATCCCGGCAATACGGTGAAGATAAGCTATACAACGACTTCACATGACGCTCATACCGAAAAGTATACCGGTATTTTTAATCTCAACAATGTGTTTGATCGCTTCGTAGGCGGCAACAATTATACGCTGGTTATCACCATATCTCCCGACGTTATCACCTTCGATGCCGGATCGGGTTCTTGGGAGACAGCATTTACGAACGGAGTTTTTTAATTGAAAATAATGAACAAAATAAAACATAAAAACATGAAAAAGTATTCTATTGTATTCTTAGTGATGGCAGCAATGCTCACACAGTCCTGCCGGGACAACGACTTGCTGTACGATTTTGACGGTTCGCCCGTGGGCAGTCAAACCATCGAGTTCAGCAATTATGTCAGCGGCATCACCCGCGCATCGAGAACTCCCGGGAATTCGTTCGTTTTAAACGATGAAATGCAGGTTTACGGATTTCAAACTGCCGATGGTGCAACATCTCAGATTTTCGTCGATCAGCTGGTAAAGAACATCGGCAGTGGTAAGTGGTCATACACTCCTAAAAAATACTGGAGTAACGGATCGGCATATGACTTCTATGCCATATTCCCCTACGATGCTGTCAACAACAGCTTTGACAACACAGACCGTAAGTTCAGTGTCAACGACTTCACTGTTGCAGACGTCACCGATGACCAGGTTGATTTGATGATTGCACAGCGCATTGAAAACCGAATCTCACAAAACACGGTAAACTTTGAGTTCAACCACATCCTCTCCAACGTTAACTTCTACATAAAGGCTGCAACAACTTTCGACACCGAAGGAATCGGCTCTATCAAGGTGCTTGAATTTGACGTTACAGGTCTTTACAGTAAAGGCTCGTTCGCTCAGAGCGGCTGGAACGGCAGCAACGTATTCGAAGGGACATGGACGGCCGATAACGCATCGGTCTATAACATGCCTCAGGTCACAAACGTTGTTTATACCGTAGGTAATCCCCGTGAACCACTTGTTGAAGATTTGCTTTTACTCCCGCAAACAATCAACGACAACGCTGAAGTATATGTAAGATATATGCTGAATTACGCAGACGGCACACAAACTATTTTCAAGCGTACAGTCAGCCTCAATAAGATTATGGGTGCTAAAAAGTCGACTCCCGAAGCTAAAATTACGCTTAACAAATGGGATCCCAACTATCGCTATAATTATACCATTGCTCTTGACCCGTCAAAGAATGAGAATGCCGGTGATACCATACCTACCGATCCCACCGATCCCGACTATCCTGCTACTCCGTTCATTGACTACGACGGTGGTGTAGGCAATTACCAAACTCCCGATGCATATCTCGTTAAGGATGCAAACGGCGATTTCTGGGTTGATACCGACAACGACGGCACCGGCAACATTAAGATCCTTTGGAAAGACATTGACGGAGACGGAAAGCTGGAAGGCGTGGCCGACAAGAACGCAGACGGCATACTGGATGCAACCGACACCTACGACGGCGACGGTAAGGATTACAACGACAACCTCAATGATTTTGACGTGATCATGGTCGATACCAACAACGACGGGTATGCCGAATCGGAACTAGAGCGCCCGATTCCGGACGATCTCATTGACGACGAGATACCTACCGATCCCGACGATCCCAATTATCCTGCCACTCCGTTCATTGACTACAACGGTGGTGTGGACGGATACAAAACACCCGGTGCATATCTCGTTGAGGACGCCAACGGCGATTTCTGGATCGACCTTAACGGGAACGGCATTTTTGACGCCGAAGACATAAAGGTTCTTTGGGAAGATATCGACGGCGACGGCAAGCTGGAAGGTGTGGCCGACAAGGACGGTGACGGCATATTGACCGTAAACGACACTTACGACAACGACAACCTTGATTATAACGGCAATCCGAACGCATACGACGTGATAATGGTCGACAAGGACGGCGACGGCACAGCCGAGACCGAGCTGGAGAAAGATCAGCCCTTGGATCCCGTGGTTCCTGTTTTCGAGAATGTTATAGAGTTCTCGGCCGAGGTAACCAACTGGAACGACGAATACGAAGCCGAACAAGTAGTATATTAAAATAACAACAAACAATAAAAAGACATGAAAATTAAACCGAAAATTCTTTTCCTTTGTGCAGCCGCACTGGCAGTAGCGGCATGTCAGGATACGACTTTGATGTACGATACATTAAGTCACGGTCAGAAAACCGACAATTCAATAGAGTTCAGTAATTATGTGGGCGGGATGACACGAGCTTCCAGAGCTACCGGAAAGACCTTCGTGGCAGGCGATTCGATCGAGGTTTACGGCTTCATGAAGACCGGCGAGATAGTCGACAACCTGTTCGACAAGCAAGTGGTAAAGAACGCAGGCGATGCCTGGACCTACAGCCCGAAAAAATTCTGGAACGTAGGTTCGGAATACGATTTCTATGCCATCTTTCCCTTTTCAAACAGCAACGCATTTGATAAAGCCAACAAAACATTCAGTGTGACAGACTTTGAAGTCAACGTTAATCCGGCAGATCAGGTTGACCTGATGATTGCTCAGCAGATAAAGAGTGCAAGTGCCAACAACACTGTCAATTTCGTGTTCAACCACATTTTGTCGAACGTAAGCTTCTTCGTTAAGACATCCAACGACTTTGACACCGCTGGTGTTAGATCTGTCGAAGTGCTGACTTTTGACCTGAAAAAGTTGTACAAAAAAGGCTCCTTTGCCCAAACCGGTTGGAGTAATGACGACGTTTTTGAGGGAGGCTGGACACCTGATGTCGGTGTGATATACAACCTGCCTCAGGTAACCAATATCGTATACAATATAGGCGACTTGGAAGCATCGGTCATCACAAAAGACCAGTTGCTTTTGCCTCAGACTATAAGCGATAGCGCTGTCATAGATATTGTGTATCAGCTGGTTTAT
The DNA here is from genome assembly GCA_002305085.1 of Bacteroidales bacterium UBA1402. Taxonomy (GTDB): domain Bacteria; phylum Bacteroidota; class Bacteroidia; order Bacteroidales; family UBA1402; genus UBA1402. The sequence goes on from DBQE01000018.1 coordinate 126,317, forward strand.
GACGACAACACATCATCCACTTTTACAAAATCGGTTAAGCTGAATAAGATTGTAGGTAACAATGGAAGACAATCCAGCATTCTTGCCGCATGGAATCCCAATTACCGCTACAACTACATAATGTCGGTGAATCCGTCAATGACTAAAATCAAACCGAACGCCAAGGATGACAATGACCAAAACGATTATGCAGGCGGTGATCCCGACACCACCCCGAACGTAAACATCATTGAGATCGATACCGACGGCGACGGAATAACCGACGAGTATTGGATTGACGAAGACGGTGACGGTGTACCCGACGACAGCGACGGTGACGGATCACCCGACGTAATTTGGGTTGATACCAATGGCGATGGTGTTGTTGACACAGAGTTGGAGCGTGAAATTGAAGTCGTTCCCGGTGTTATTACCGATCCAGACGATCCCAATTATCCTGAAAATCCCAACATCGATTACAACGGTTTTGTTGACAATTATCAGAATCCCTCGGGTTATCTGATCACCGACAACGAGGGTGAATACTGGATTGACGAAGATGGCGACGGAGTCGGCGACATCAAGATTCTGTGGATGGACATAGACGGAGACGGAAAACTGGAAGGTATTGCCGATAAGAACGGAGACGGCATTCTGACCATAGAAGACAGCTATGACAACGATGGTCTTGACTATAACGGCAACCCCAACGATTACGACGTGATAATGGTTGACTGGGATGGCGACGGCACGGCCGAGACCGAACTTGAGAAGGAGATCACCATTGTACCGGACGACCTTCCCGATGTTGAGATTGAAGATTCAGCCATTGAATTCTCGGCCGAAGTCGACAATTGGATCGATGAATACGATGCCGATTATAAAATGTAGTAACGCCAAATACCATAATCCTATCGGTTTTTATGGTATCTTAGAGGCCGGTAGGGGTTGAATGTCCCCTGCCGGTCACAATAAAAGGAATTTCATGAGAAATAACATAAACATACGTAAAATGTTTCGACCGGTGGTGCTCATACTGACGGCGATTGCCGTTGTAATACCTACCGCCTGCTGTAGACATGAGGTTCCTGCAGAAAATGCCATACTCATGAGCGCGCGACAGGACGAAACCACCCGTGCCGTAATAAATGAAAAAAACGATCTTGGCAGACAGAGCGTATCCGATGGCGCCGGTTTCGGCGTTTACGGCTACAAAACTGCAAACTACAATGTGGTAGGAGAGGAAATTGAGACACAAGTCTTCTCCAATACTAAGGTAACGGCTACGGGGAGTGACGATAATTACAACTGGAGTTACAGTCCGTTGAAATACTGGGACGCAGTGACCTATTATCGTTTTGTCGCCTACTGGCCACATACTTCAGAAACCCCATCGGTCGACGAAGAGTATGTTAGCCATAACGAAACAAACCATATTATTACGCTCAGAAATCTTCCCTGTTGGCAGGAAGTAGACAGTTCGGAGAACGACTGGTTGATCTCGACAAGCCGGAAATACGCCAGCCAATACATTACCCAAGACAACGGCTATGTGCGATTCCATTTTCAGCATCTATTGGCGCGAATCGAGATAAAAGCCTGGTATTGGGGAAGGGAGGAAAAGAAACCTGAAATTACGGAGCTTAGCATCGGGAATTCAACTTATAAGGTGCCGGCCGATACGGCAAAAACAACTGTAAGCAGAGATTACGCCACAGCGTTGAGTAGCAATAGTTGGGGCTCTATCACCTATGCCAACAGTATGAAACTTGCCGACACAACACTGATAAATGCTTACTCCGATTATGAGGATGAAGCGCCGGAAAACATCGACTTGGTATGTGAATGGCTTGTTGTGCCTTTTTCGGCTACAGGCTGTCCGCTCACCTTAAAGTATAAGATAGATGGCGTTTCGTTCGATCCGGTAACTCTCGACGCTTCATTAGGCGCCATTGAGTCGGGTAAGAAATATACGCTTATATTTAAATTCAACACGGTAACCAACAGTTTAGTACTCGAGGAACTGCTGGTTAAAGACTGGGTTGACTCGGGTAATTCCTATAAAGATGTTCACAACTGGTAGCTAACGATTGTATATGGAGATTATGAGGGTAACAATAAAATCAATTGCCGGCTCAATTAAGAGTCTTACTGCAATTCTGGCGGCCGCAACACTGATCCTGACATCGTGCCGGGATGATGCTGCTTCGACGGTTACGCTCTATCCTGTTGTAAGCAGTAATGTTGAGACGGTTGTTGAAACCCGTGCTCTGAGTTCCGACTACAAAGCATTCGAAGTTGTAGGAACAAGAATACAAGCATACGCTTTAGCTTTCAATAAATATATCGACATTAGAGTAAGCGGTAGCGATGCCGATGGTATTTTCTTACGTAAAATTCCCGGTTGGACCTCCACACTCGAAGTGACACACGACTTAAGATACCGAGTCTATGCTTATTCGCCTGTACCATTCCCTGCCGAAACGATCTCGTTTGATTATAATGGAGGAACTCCGAAGTTGACATTTACAGGACTGAGTGTGATTACAGAAACTGACCCTATGGCGAGCGTTGCCGCAGCAGGTGGTACCGGCGATACGCCTGCAACGGATTTTTCGGAAGGTTCATTCTCAATAGGAGTAGTAAACATCCTCACCTCCCCCAAAACAAAAGTATGGCTCGCTATGAACCATATTTACTCCAAAGCCACGATCTCATTTGTTGTCAATGCCGGTTATAATGCTATCAGAACAGTCGTATTGAAAAACGCCACAGTGTCGATACCGACCGGGATACTACCCGGCTTATCAACTTACACTTTTGCCAAAGGCTCATCGCCTGCCGTCGCGACATGGAGCAGTTCAGATCTGAATGGTGACGCGAAAAGCATTGATCTTATGTTCGGACCCACAGCCGAGCCCGACCTACTTGACCTTTCCGGCGATCCGGAGCCACAACCGCTGAATCAGGCAACACTCAGTGCATCGTCCAAAAAATTTGCATGGTTCTGTTTCTTGCCCAAATCCAAACCGGCTCTGACCCTGAAAGTGGTTTACGATATATACGACAAGGAGGGAAATCTTATCCGTGCCGACCAAACCGTAACGAACGCCAATATTCTGGCAAATCTGACTTCGGTCGCTGCCGGTAACAACTACAATATTACCGTAAGGGTTAATCCTACTTATCTTTATCAACTGAGTGATTCCGATGCTTCATTGGAATTGATTATTGAATAAACAACCGGATATTATGAATATACCATCCCAAATAAAGCAAATAAAAAAAGCGGCACTTGTCGGACTATGTCTGTTGAGCATGCTGTTTTTTGCGGCTACCAGCATTAAAACATATGCCGACGTCATAGTCCATATTGGCGGCGATGTGTACGGTGGCGGCCGTAACGGTGCTGTGGGAACCGGATTCAATGTGACAGTATTCCTAACACAAGATGAGGTCGATGCAGAAAACAACGAACATCTGACGGCCGATTCTTTGGGGCGTAACCCCGGCGATGCGGGATATGTTACAACATATGAGGAAGGGTATATTCCCGTCTCCATAGGCGACATAAATAATAACGCCGCTTTCGACAAGGTTAAACTTGCCGGTGACACTCCTCAACTCATAACAGATGTAACCATCAAAAGCGGCACGGTACGCACGGTGTTCGGCGGCGGTGAAAACGGACGTGCCTACGGCGGTACTACGGTAAGCATAGCGGGAGGTGAAATTGGCGGCGCTATCTGGCAAGGAACTATTCACGGCGGAGTTTTCGGCGCAGGAGACGGCGAAAGCGCCTATGTGTTCGGGCATGACAGAGTAACCATTACCGGAGGCACCATCTACAACAATATTTACGGCGGCGGCAACCAGGCCGCCCTGATTGGCAGTACGACAGTTATCCTGCGCGGCGGCGCCGTAGCGGGTAATGTATTCGGCGGCTCACGTATGGCCAATATATTCGGCTACAGCTTTGTGAACATTGACGGCGCCAATGCCGCAGACGACCTTATAATAAAAGCAATTTACGGCGGCAATGACATTTCAGGCACAATATCTTCAAGCGACGATTGGGAGTGGACAAAACCGGCAAATCTGAGCGCTCCCTTTACCCTTAAGACACCGTCAATCAACAACACCTGGAACGCGTTCATACTCTCGTCGGCCTCAAGTACGGAAAACATCTTCATAGGAAAAGTATATGGCGGCGGCAACGGCGATTATAACTATGTTGACAGTACTTTGACACTTATAGACCAGCCGGGCGCGACACCCACATACAAACAATTTACAGGACTTAGTCTTCCGGAGATTGACAAGATATATCTTGAATTAAACGGCGGCACATTCGGTTACGTATTCGGCGGCGGCAATGCGGCTACCGTAAGAAACAGTGCTGACATCTGTCTGGATAACCAGACCGAAACTCCGGCATGGATACCCACAGGATATATTCCGGAACTGGAGGCGGAGCTGGGTCCCATATTCATTGCTACGGGAAATCCCTCCTTCAAGACTGTCGAGTATCAGTTTGACCGGGTGTTCGGAGGCAATGACCAGATTGCGATGGGCATACGTCCCAACTGGTATCTGGATAAAGCCGATATAAACAATCTCTATTCGGGTGGCAATGCCGGCGATATGACCTTCTTTGACAGTTCCGATCCGGAGAATATCAGGGGAGGAATTCTGCTTGCTCTGACCAGCGCCGACCTGACCGTGAACAACGTTTACGGCGGATGCCGTATGGCCGATGTCAATCCCGCTAAAAACGAATTCCCTAAAGAGACCATAAACGGCGTTGAATTCCCTGCCAACCATGCAGCTCGCGTTCTTATAACCGCAGGTACTATAAATAATGTATATGGAGGCAACGATATATCGGGCATTGTTTACGGAGGCAATGCGCTTGAGATTCTAAGCAGCATAAAGGGCGACGTTTACGGCGGAGGCAACGGTTCATACCCCTACACTGACAGTCAGGTTTTTGTTGATGCCAATCCGGAATATGCCGATTACCTATACGACGGAGGCAGCAGTTCCATAGATTCCCTTAACCATCACCGTCCCAACGCCGAAAGCGTATGGCTGCATGTGGCAGGCGTATCGGAAGAGAAACGCACCTACATTGGCGGAGCGCTCTATTGCGGCGGCAACAGCGCCACACTTCACAGCGAAACATTATTAAACGCAAAGGCCGAGCTTAAAATCGGTGCCTACGCCACCATTGACAAGGTCTTCCTGGGCAGCAACGGAATTAACATGATTGCTTCTGAACTGATAGACCTGTACAAAAATACAGCGAATTTCAGCAGTATCGACCTGACCGGCGAATTCGCCGATTATATGAAAGGCGTTGAAGTCGGTATAGAACCTACCCTCTCTTTCGATGACCTGACAGGCAAAGAGTACACCACCTATATTGGTTCGCTCTATTTTGGCGGTAATGTCGGCAGTATGTCGGCGCCGGGTACCTTCGATATGGACTTTGATGAACCGATTGTCATCTATGACCGTATTGTGGGAGGATGCAATGATGCAAATGTCGATACAATATTTGCCGCAAACGGTATTGACGTGCTTCTCACTCCGTACTATAAGGGAGGACTTATAACAAGACCTGAAAGTGAGGACGACCCCAAAGTCAGAATCAATATTAACAGCGGCAATAACGGCAACACAGTCAGACTGTTGCCAAAAAAACTCACCTTTGACGGCACTGCATACAGTCTGGAATGGAATATTATCGGTACCGGTTCAGACGCAAAGCTGGTGGGAGGCAACATATATGGCGGCTGCTACAACAGCGGATATGTTAACGGCAGTGTAGAGATCAATATTTTAGGCAAAGCCACAGATACCTTGCAGGTGTTCCGTACTCCGACACTGGAGAATTCCGGAATATATAAGCAGGATCAGTTGGCCAGAGTTTTCCACAAGGCCCTGAGCGCTTTCGGCGGCGGCTACGGTGAAGACTCCGAAATATGGGGCAACACTACTGTCAATATAGATTCTGAAGGCTATATAACGCAGGTGTACGGCGGCGGCGAAAAGGGTGTTATAGGAAAAACAGCGGCCGGGACCGATGCCAACGGTAATCCCAATATCGCCGCCGACGGCATATACGGCACCCTCATTAATCTTAAAGGCGGTCATGCTGATAAGATTTATGGAGGAGGTTACGCAGGTCTGGTATCGGGCAATGTCCGTGTAAATCTTGACGGAGGTCATGCAACCAGGGTGTTTGGCGGAGCCTGCAATGCCGACATCAACGGATATGCCGAAGTGTTCATAGGATTGGAAGGTTTCCCTGAAATTACCAACATATACGGCGGCAACGACTTTGGAGGACATATTTACAGCAAAGGAACCCATGCCGGTTACGGCAGTGCAGAAAAGGAGTCAAACGCCTATGTTGAATTTTTCCGGGGAGATATAGACAACATATTCGGCGGTTCATACGGTGATTATGTTTACTCAATTGAGAGCTCGCCGTATTACGGTTATGACCAGCCATGCTCTGAATGTTCATTCGTTAATATAAAGAACTCCGGTACTGCGGCCAATTTCATTGGTGCTATTTACGGCGGCAGCTACGGACATCCCGAAGAGCTGTATCAACTTATGCAGCTTAACAGCTATGTGCTTGTAAATGCTCCGGGCCTGAATCTACCTGAAACCGATATCTTTGGCGGCGGTTTAGCCACAGGATTCAGGACTATAGATTCAATTGAAGGTAAAAGTACGGTTGACCTTTATCAGGGTACTTTCCGTAATGTTCACGGCGGTTCATTGAATTGCGGTATTGTGCCCATCACTACAATCAACGTGCCTGAGGAGTCAACCATTCATGTGAACACACTCTTTGGCGGAGGTCTTGGCAGCACTAACATCAGAAGATGTGATGTCAATAAGGCTTATATAGAATACCACAGTCCCAATGCCATAGTCGATAACGCAATTTACGGCGGTAATTGCAGTTACAGACGTACCATTGAGAGCTATGTCAACATATCGGCTCCGGTTTACAATACAAGCGGCCAGCCGGTTGACGTCTATGGCGGCGGTTATGGTGAGGCTACCTGGGCCGAGTGCACTCATGTAAATTTACAAGATGGAGCAGAAGTAAACAATGTATATGGAGGAGGCAATAAGGGTAAAGTCTATAACAGTGCAGCCGTTACAGCACAAGGATTTCCGCAAAGCACTCCCAAAGCTTCATATCTTGATGGCGAGTATAACACCAATATAAATATATACGCGGGAGCTTTGGTTGACAGTTGTGTCTATGGCGGAGGCTACGGAGAGCAAGCTACCGTAACCGGCGTTACGGGAGTCAACCTTCTTGGCGGAACCGTAGCAGTTGACATTTTTGGCGGCGGCGAGAACGGACATGTCATGAACGA
>DBQE01000017.1 GCA_002305085.1 Bacteroidales bacterium UBA1402
ATTGGGGTTCTTCATCCAAAACCAATCAAATCTATCGTTGATTTTTCTATTATTTCAAAAAATAGTGATTCAACCTTTTTATTTCTTATTGGATTGCCTATTAGTATTACTTTGTTATCCTTATCTAATAAAAAGCAATGCATTCTTTTGTTTTTAGGAATAGTTGGATTTTGCTCTTCAAAAATTCTATTCTCATCAACATATATCGGATATTCAAAATATATTTCATTAAACGATTTAAGAACCTCTTCAAGTTTGCCAACTCGAGGAGAGAATATAAAATAAAATCCTAATTTATCGGGATGTTCTTGTGCATAGTATATGTACTTTAACCAACCTGTCAATTGATTCATATAACATGAACCACACTCTATAGAATCTGAATAAACAATAAATTTAAATTCAGGATTTTGAATGTTATTTTCCTTTATTGTTGCGTTTTTTAGATGATCTTTGATATATACAGTTAATGATTCCGTTGGAATAATGATTTTCTGTGATTTTAACAATGTCATTTCATCCATAAGTATTTGATTCTGCTTATTTACACAAGAACAAAGAAAAAAAATAAACAATAGTGATGCTAATGTTTTCTTTATATTTTCTCTAATTATTCCTTTTTTTTGTTTAATCATTTTTGGTAATAAATATTTTTATTATTAGTTCGGAATCCAGAAACAGTTCGTAACAATGCTTATTTCCAATGGTATAAGGTTCGCAAACGATTTTGTGTTTAATGTGCTGTCCATTCAGGTGTAAATATCCTCCTTTTAGTTTATAAGTGAAAAGAGAGTCTTTAAAATAACCAAAGTTAAAATCAGGAAAAACACACAACGTTCCTCCTTTCCTAAACTCGAAAACAGGCAAAACACAATCATAGATAATCTTAAAGTCGGCCAACGGTGTTTTCGTTATACCACTGATCTGATAGTTGCCCGGTCTGACGGTATCTCTGTTTCTGCAGGAAGACAGAAGACAAAGACATGCAATTAATAATCCTGTCGTACAATTTTTCATTTTCATTTACTTTGACGATTTTAGTCATTTTGTATATGCGACCATAAGGATAGGATTTGAACTTTCGTCAATGTCAGGAAATTCCTCTCTGAGGCCTGGAAAGGATAATATATAGGAACAATCCAATACTCCAATGAGTGCTTTATTGTATGATGATTGAAACCATGTATGAAGCTTGATATCCTCCACCAAGTCTTTTTCCGATTGTATCAACCAATGACAACTGTCTGTTTTGTGGTAAAAAAGCAGTATGCGCCTTTTAAGGTTTGAAACAGCTATTGTCATAAGTTTTTCCGTTTCAAAATAATCGTTCTTGGTGTATACCTTACCTTTGTAATTCTCAAAATTCAAAATAGCACGCTTCTTTATTTCATCGGGAATCTTTATATCAACCTTTAGTTGATATTTTACGACAATAGTATCAGCGGTAATGTGATAAATATAATCATGATCTTCCCCCCCCTTCAATCCTATGGTGCTGTCGTTTATTCTGCAAAAACACGTTGGATAGAGGCCCCCGTAGAGAAAATCATCCGACATGCTTACCAATTGTTTTTTGAATACACCCGAAGAATCGGTTTGCCAGGCACCCCGACGATTTTTACCTTTCAGGTAATCTGGTGTATAAAACACATAATCTCCGTTTCCCAAAACGGCAAAATCACGAATGACATCTTTCAGGGATAGATTATCTAAAAATGTTCCGTTTTTACTGAATCGTTTAATTTTCCTTGAGGGGGAATCAAACAACGAGATTTCTTCATTTCTTGGATTAACATCAAATCCACCTATCAAAATATGTTCATTCGAAGCATTTCCGATGTGAGAAATCTCTTGCAAATAATTGCCTTTATTATCAAAAACATATAGCGCATTTGCTTTATTATCCCAGATATAAAAGCGATTGTGCACAAACTTAATATCTTTGATCCCCCCAATTATTATACCTGAATCGTTCTTCAACGGGATATATGATACCGAGTCAAAAATTTGAGAAAGAGACAATGGAGATGTTTTATCTCCATTGTCAAAAGTGATATCAAAAACAAGGCTATTATTTGTCGATACTCCATCTGAACTTTCATATTTGCAACTTATAAGAAATGGTAATATTGACAATAAGACAAGATGATATTTTGAAATACACATACCCTTAAGATTATTTCAACAAGCTGGTCTGATTACTCTCGCAGAACATTCACTATTTTCTTTATCCATATCACATGCATCCATATCAGTGCCTTGGACACAGCACACCATTGATACCCAGTTCTGTGTTATTTGTAACCATAGACTTGGCTCAGTTAATGTCACTCCCATGGAAGCACTCCAACTCTCTCTATACCAAACTGTTGAAGACTTAAAATTTTGACACCATGCTCCCGGTAATTCTCCGTATGCCAATGCTTCTAAATTGGCCCTATTTATTGACTTAAAAATTTTCTTACTCGTACTCATCTGAATGACAGATAATATTACCATTGCTATTACAAACATTAAAATGATTGTCCATTTTCTTTTCATAATAAAAAATTTTTGAGATTAAAAATCATAATTAACAACTGTAACAATTACTTTGGTTGTAAAACCTCTTTAGTTATTTGCATTTTCTATTACCCTCTCTTTCGCTACATTTTCAGGCTTTTCCTTAGAATGTGGCTGCGTTCGGGAAAACCACTTATTTTGTTTTTCATCTCTTTTTTTACTTCATTTGCCACCTCCTTTCTTTTTTAGGAGGACGTCGGGGGAGTAAGGCCTTCGCTGTTTAAAGTTGTGCGGCGGGCTTTGCTCCCCTTCCTTCCTCAGGGTTTACTTGGTTTTTCTATTTTTTCTATTCCAATTCATATTTAACAATCGGCAACTCCTCCTCGAGAGTCAAGCCATACAAAACACCTTCTTCTTCTGTTATGCAGAATCTGCGGATAGTTGTATCCAGTATATAGGTTTTGAGTGCGTTCCCTTCCAAATCGAACACATAAATACAACTGTGATTGGATTGATCGGGGTTTGCTGAGGAATCGGGGCAAAGGGCATAAATGTGGTTACCTCAGATGCTTACATCTAAGCAGTGCTCCATCTGCACACAGGTCTTTAAAAGAGACGAACCGACCTCATATACATCGATGCGATGAGGAAAGACAATGGCCAACACGTCGTTTACAGCATTGTATTCCATACAGGAGGCTCCATCGTCGTTCTTTTCGGTACGTAAGCCACCGTTACTTACTACTTCTCCGTCCCTATTTACCAGGCGGTACACATACTCACTGTTGTCTGCGACAAGAAACATATCTCGTTCGTAAAGAGCAAAACACTTATAATCAAATGACTTGGGCAAATAAATATGTTGAGACCGGCCGCTTTTTAAGGTGTATTGCACAATAGACGGGTTATTCGTCAACAGGGCGTAGACCTTCTCTTCATCGATATTCACGGGCACTCTGGAACATCCGGGCAAAGTAAACACATCTGTAATTTCCCTGCTTTGCCTATCTAATTTATAGCAGGACCGGTCGCTGTCAAACAAATACAAAAAATCGCCACAAGTCAGCAACTCATAAGGACAATAGACTTCGAACAAATCCAAATTGTACAACAAAGTGCCCTTGAGAAAGACCGAATCTCTCCCGCCGGAAGAAAAAGAGACCGGCGTATACATCATAAGAATGCTTGCCAGGGTCAGCAAAATACCGGGTCGTTTGAGCATGATTAAGTGTTTTTTATGAGTATGCTGCTTTATTTGAACTTAAAGACAATAAAACGCGACAAACATAAAAACAATTTTCCCTATATATTTACCTTATATTTACCTTTTTTGGGCTGTTTATTGAATATTTTTCTACTATATCCAATTGTTTTTCCATATATTTGCAGGTTTTTACAAAAGATATGTTTAATACCAAATCATGAACCGCACCATTCTTCATGTCGAAAACGACCGCGATTATGCGAAATTGATCGGCGAATTATTGAAAAAAAAAGGCCATAACGTCGTACACGCTTCCTGTGGTAGAAAAGGACTTAAACTGCTCAAACACTGTTCACCCGACATCGTATTACTTGGGATCATAATGCCCGATATAGACGGTTTTACCTTCGCCGAAATAGCGCGGGAATCCGATCCGACTCTTCCCATAGTGTTTCTTACTTCTCTGTCTGATCCGAAAAATGAAATCAAAGGCCTTAAATTGGGAGCCTGCGATTACATTTGCAAGGAAGCCGATTTAGACGTTGTACTTGCTCGCATCGAAAAAGAGTTGAAAAGATGCCACAAAAGATATATCTCCATACAACTTACGCCGGATACTTCCATTGATACTAAAAACAAAATGCTGATTATTAGAGGGAAAAGACATAAATTGGGAATGCGCGATTTTGATCTGCTGATATTTTTATGCGATACTATAGACGTGGTTCACCACAGAAAAATTATTGAGCAAACCATCTGGGGCGAAAACCCCAACTCAACGCAGTACCTCTACAAAGCGACCTACAATTTGAGGAAAATACTGCAATACGATCCTACTCTCTCCATCGATACTTTTCGAAACGGCGACATCGTGTTGAACAATACGTCCGCATCCCGCATCCCTTATCACGTAAAATAAGTTTAAAATACGGTTGATATCTTGTTTTTTTTGAAAAGGCTTCGCTTTTGGTAAAAAAATCCGTTATTTTTGTGGAAAATATTTTCATTACTAACGGTGGCTTATGACCGCCCTTTAATCCTTTATTATCATGAAAATCGGTAAATATTCTTTTGGCACAGGCGACCGCTTTGCCCATCAGGGCGAGGCCCAACTGAAAGCATTGTTGAAAGCCCGCAAGGAGCTTGGTTTGGACATCACTCCCGTTTGGAACAAATCGAACCGCGAACATATGATCGTAAATTCTTCGCCGGCAGACACCCGCATCGAAGCCGATGCTGCCGTAAAAGCCCTGGGCTACACAGGTCCTTATTTTGTAGATGCAGACCACATCAACATGTCTAATGTCGAAAAATTTGTAGATTCTTCCGACTTTTTCACCATCGATTTGGCTGATTTTATCGGCAAGAAAGCCGCACAAAGCGACATCGACGCCTTCATTAAACGCAACGCCAAATACCTGGGTAAATTAAATATCCCCGGCATCCCCGAAGCTTTTGTCATTACCGATGCCGTACTGAAAGCAGCCGCCGAAAAATTTCTTTTTGCCGCCCAGGAAGCTGGTCGCATTTACCGCTACATTGCCGGACGCAAAGGTGCCGACAACTTCATTCCCGAAGTATCGATGGACGAAGTCAACGACGCCCAGACTCCGGTAGAAATGTTTTTTATTCTGAGCGCCCTGGCAGCCGAAAAGGTGCCTGCCCAAACAATTGCGCCTAAATTCACCGGCCGCTTCAACAAAGGAGTCGATTACGTAGGCGATATAGCTCAATTTGCCAAGGAATTTGAACAAGACCTCCTGGTGATTGATTTTGCCGTCAAGGAATTCGGCTTGCCCGACAACCTGAAACTGAGCATTCACTCCGGCAGCGACAAATTCTCCATTTATCCCGTTATGGGCGAGCTGATTCGCAAATACGACAAAGGGATTCACGTCAAGACAGCCGGAACCACCTGGCTCGAAGAAATCATCGGCCTGGCCATGGCCGACGAAGAGGCGCTGGATCTGGCCAAGGCCATTTACGAAAGCGCGCTGGGACGTTTCGATGAGCTCTGCGGTCCATACGCCACCGTTATTGATATCGACAAAAAACAACTGCCTACGCCCAAAGAGGTTGAAAAATGGAGTGGCGAAAAGTTTGCCAACACGCTGCGTCATATTCCGGATAATCCCGATTACAACCCCCATTTCCGTCAGCTGATTCACGTAGGCTATAAAGTTGCTGCCGAGTACGGCAAGGAATACACCGATGCCCTCAAACGCAACAAAGCCGTGGTAGCAGAACAAGTCATTGCCAACATTTACGATCGGCATATTTTGCGCATGTTCGCTTAATTGCCATAAAAACACTATATTATGAACAAATTCACATTCGAAGACCTTAAAGGTAAGGTCTGTGTCCTGACCGGAGGTGCCGGTGTTATTGGCGCATCATTGGCAAGAGGCCTGGCCTCTGCCGGTGTTAAAACCGCCATAGTAGATATCAACGAAGAAGCTGCCGTAAAACTGGCCGCTCAAGTCGAGAAAGAATCCGGCGTGAAATGCATAGGTATTTCGGCCAATGTATTGGACAAAGAGTCGCTCGAAGCAGCCAAGTCCGTTATCAACCAAAAGTTGGGTAAGATCGATATTCTGATCAATGGAGCCGGAGGCAATTCTCCCAAAGCAACCACCGCGGTTGAGCAAATGCAAAAAGAAGACTTAAACGATTTAAGCAAAACTTTTTACGGTTTAGGCATGGAGGGTTTCCAAAGAGTGTACGATCTTAACTTCAAAGGAACCTTGCTTCCCACCATGGTCTTTACCCTAGACATGCTCGAAAGCGGTAAAGGTTGTGTGCTGAACATTTCCTCGATGAATGCTTATCGCCCGCTGACCAAAATTCCGGCTTATTCGGCTGCCAAGGCTTCTGTCAACAACCTTACCCAGTGGATGTCGGTTCACCTGGCCAAAGTGGGTATCCGTGTCAACGCCATTGCTCCCGGCTTTTTCCTGACCAACCAGAACCGTTTCCTGCTCACCGACGAAAAAACGGGAGAAGCCACTCCCCGCGGTCACAAGATTATTTCCAATACTCCCATGGGAAAATACGGCGAACCCGAAGACCTGATCGGCGCCATGTTATACCTATTGAGCGATATTTCTTCTTTTGTTACCGGTGTTATTATTCCGGTGGACGGAGGCTACAGTGCTTTCGGCGGAGTTTAGTATTAAAAGCATATAGGTATGTTGTATTATAGCAGAGGCTCCAAAAACGACAGCATCGGTCCGGAAGAACTGAGAAAGATCCTGTACGAGGTTTTTAAGCGTTTAGGCCCCAAAAAGCGGGTGTTGGCACTTCCGCCCGATTTCACCCGCTTCCATTCCTTCGCCGGACAGATTACCGAACTGGTCTGGGATTATTACGGAAAAACCCTGACCGATGTGATGCCGGCTCTGGGAACTCATGTACCGATGACCGAAAAGGAAATAAAAACCATGTTCGGCAATATTCCTTTAGAGTTGTTTCGTGTACACGATTGGCGCAACGACGTGGTAACCGTGGGCGAAGTGCCCGCTTCCTACGTACACGAGGTTTCCGAAGGCAAATTGAACTACGCCTGGCCGGCCCAGGTAAACAAGCTTTTGCTGGATCCGGAATTTGACCTGATTTTGTCCGTCGGGCAAGTGGTACCGCACGAAGTGGTGGGCATGGCCAATTACAATAAAAACATTTTTGTGGGAACCGGCGGTTCCGAAGGCATCAACAAGAGCCACTATATCGGCGCCACTTACGGAATGGAACGTCTTATGGGCAGGGCCGATTCGCCGGTGCGCAAAGTACTCGAATACGCTTCCAAAAACTTCACCGCCCATCTGCCGCTGATTTATATCCAAACCGTTGTATCCAAAAACGAAGAGGGCAACTTAGTGATCAGGGGTATTTTTATCGGTGACGATTTTGAATGTTTCCAAAAGGCCGCCGATCTCTCTATGGAGGTCAATTTCCTGATGGTAGAGAAACCCATTCGCAAATGCGTCGTTTGGCTCGATCCCTCGGAATTCAAAAGCACCTGGCTGGGCAACAAGAGTATTTACCGTACCCGTATGGCCCTGGCCGACGGGGCGGAACTGATTGTTCTGGCCCCGGCCCTGAAGGAATTCGGTGAGGACAAAACCATCGACGGACTCATACGCAAATACGGTTATGCCGGCACCCCCGCCATACTCAAGGCCGTGGAAGAAAACGAAGACCTGCGCGACAACCTGGGCGCTCCTTCTCACCTGATTCACGGATCGAGCGAAGGACGCTTTACCATCACCTATTGTCCGGGCCACCTGAGCCGCGAAGAAATCGAAAGCGTTTACTTCAATTACGGCGATTTGCAAGAGATGATGGAACGCTACAATCCCGAAGAGCTGAAAGACGGCATCAATATTATGCCCGACGGAGAAGAAATTTTCTATATCTCCAATCCGGCTTTGGGTTTGTGGGCACATAAGGACAGATTCAACTAAGGGGATGAAGATAGTATGCGATCATAAGATTCCTTTCCTCAAAGGTGCATTGGAACCTTATGCTGAAGTCGTTTACCTGCCCGGCAACCGGATTGCGGCTGCAGATGTAAAAGACGCAGACGCCCTGATTACCCGTACGCGAACCAAATGCAATGCCGCCTTGCTGGAGCATTCTGCGGTTAAAATGATCGCTACCGCCACCATCGGTTACGATCATATCGATACCGAATGGTGTGAACAAAAGGGCATAGCCTGGACCAATGCCCCGGGTTGTAACTCAGGGTCCGTGCAACAGTATATCGCTTCGGTACTGGCCGGTCTGGCACAAGAGCCGGGCTTCCGTTTCGAAGATAAAACCCTGGGCGTGGTGGGTGTTGGCAATGTGGGTAAAAAAGTGGCACGTCTGGCCGAAATCCTGGGCTTCAGGGTGCTGTTGAACGACCCGCCCCGTGCCCGCGCCGAAGGCCCCGGGGCTTTTGTTTCGCTCGAACAGCTTATGCGGGAGAGCGACATCATCACTCTGCACGTGCCCCTCGAAACAAAAGGCCCGGATGCCACTTATCACCTGTTCGACGCCAAACGCCTGCAGGGCTTGTCGCCGCATCAGATACTCATCAATTCCTCGAGAGGCGAAGTGGTCGATAATCAGGCCCTGAAAGCCTGCCTGAAGCAAGGCAGAATAAAAGCGGCGGTGCTCGATGTCTGGGAAAAGGAGCCGGCCATCGATCTGGAACTACTGGACCTGGTGCTTTACGGAACACCCCATATAGCGGGTTATTCCGCCGACGGCAAAGGCAACGGCACCACCATGAGTGTAAGGGCAATCGCCAAAAAGTTCAATCTGCCGCTCCAAGACTGGCAGGCCGTCCACTTGCCCCTGCCCGCGCAAAGCATCTATCCCGAGCTTAATGGCAGAGGCAAGAGCCCGCAGGAAGTGTTGTGCAAGGCTATTTTGCATACCTACAGGGTGGAAGACGAAAGTCGTGTGCTAAAACAAAACCCCGGCACCTTCGAACAACAACGGGCCGACTACGCCGTTCGCAGAGAATTCGGCTGCTATACCCTTCGCTTGCGAGGAGTGGAAAAGCCTGTCGCAGAGAAGCTTGCTTCCTTAGGCTTCAAATTAGAAATCCTTCCTGAATAAAAACAAATTATAATAACTATTTAAATAACACGAACATGAAACAACTATCAGACATTGGATTAGTAGGACTGGCCGTTATGGGCGAGAACCTCGTATTGAACATGGAAAGCAAAGGCTTTACCGTTAGCGTATTCAACCGCACTGTGGCCAAAGTAGATAATTTTGTCAACGGACGCGGCAAGGGTAAAAACATCATCGGCACCCGTAGCATCGAAGAATTGGTGGCTTCGATCAAACGCCCCCGCAAAGTAATGCTCATGGTTAAGGCAGGCAAGGCAGTAGACGATTTTATCGAATTGCTGCTTCCCCATTTGGAGCCCGGCGATATTATTATCGACGGAGGTAACACCCATTACCCCGACACCAACCGCAGGACAGCCTACTTGGAAAGCAAAGGATTTTTGTACATCGGCACCGGTGTTTCGGGCGGAGAAGAAGGCGCTCTTACCGGTCCTTCCATCATGCCCGGCGGATCGAAAGCTGCCTGGCCCCATGTTAAACCGATTTTCCAGGCCATTGCCGCCAAGGTCGAAGACGGCCCCTGCTGCGACTGGGTTGGTGAAAACGGAGCCGGCCATTTTGTCAAAATGGTACACAACGGCATCGAATACGGCGATATGCAGCTTATCTGCGAAGCCTATCATATCATGAAAGACATGCTGGGCATGAATACCGACGAAATGCACGAAGTCTTTGCCGAATGGAACAAGGGCGATCTGGATAGCTACCTGATCGAAATCACCCGGGACATTCTCGCTTACAAGGACGAAAACAATCAACCGGTTGTGGAATACATCCTCGATACCGCCGGCCAAAAAGGCACCGGCAAATGGACTGGCATTGCCGCCCT
The DNA here is from genome assembly GCA_002305085.1 of Bacteroidales bacterium UBA1402. GTDB lineage: Bacteria > Bacteroidota > Bacteroidia > Bacteroidales > UBA1402 > UBA1402. The sequence continues at coordinate 10,161 of DBQE01000017.1, forward strand.
CGAGCACGGTGTGCCTCTTACCTTGATCGGCGAAGCTGTTTTCTCCCGTTGTTTGTCCGCTCAAAAAGACGAACGCGTTGCTGCTTCCAAGATTTTGCAAGGCCCTAAACCTGCTTTCAAGGGCGATAAAAAGGCCTTTATCGAGGACTTGCGCAAAGCTTTGTTTGCCTCCAAGGTAGTTTCATATGCCCAGGGTTACACCCTGATGCGTTCGGCTGCCGAAGAATACGGATGGGATCTGAATTACGGCGGTATTGCCCTGATGTGGCGAGGCGGTTGTATTATCCGCTCGGTCTTCCTGGGCAAAATCAAAGAAGCCTTCGACAAAGACCACGATATTCCCAATATCCTGATTGCTCCCTATTTCACCGAAAAATTGAAGGAAGCTCAAAACAGTTGGCGTAACGTTGTAGCTCAAACGGCTCTGAACGGTATCCCCGCTCCCGCCCTGAGTTCTGCTCTGGCTTATTACGACGGTTATCGCTGTGAGCGCCTTCCGGCCAACCTCTTGCAGGCACAACGCGACTATTTCGGCGCACACACCTACGAACGCATCGACAAGCCCCGCGGTGAATTTTTCCACACCAACTGGACCGGTCGTGGCGGTGATACGGTGGCCACCACTTATATCGCTTAACTTTTCCAAACGATAGCCGAATTAATCGGCAATTGTTTTAACATTTTATGAGAATCCCAAAAGTCTGAATGGAACTTTTGGGATTCTCTTTTTGAGCTTACTTCTAACATTTTGTTTTGGGAGCTTTACTTTCTGTTTTGCTTTTGTCGTCGTTTTTTTGGTAATTTTGCCGCCTGATGTCCGATTTGCCTCTATGAAACAACAAATAAACAGCTTTGCCCTGCCGTTCGCTATGTTGACGGGAGGTATCTTTCATACCTTTTTTAATCAGTTGAATTTCCTCACCCCTTACCTGATTTTTTTCATGCTCTTTTTCCCCTATTGCCGCATTCAGCTCAAAGATATGCGCCTGAGGAGTTTTCACCTTTGGCTCATTCTGTACCAGGTGGCCGGCAGTCTGCTGGCCTATCTGCTATTGAGTCTGTTCAGTGAAGAGCTAGGCCAGGGGGTTTTAATCTGCATACTGGCTCCCACGGCTACTGCGGCTATTGTGGTGGGTGGTATGCTGGGCGCCAATATTGCCCTGATGGCTAGCTATACCTTGTTTTGCAATCTGGTAGTGGCGATTATGGCTCCCATTCTGTTCTCTTTTGTGGGCATACAGGCGGAATTGTATTTCTGGACTTCGTTTTGGCTGATTTTTAAAAGGGTCTTCCCCCTGTTGGTGCTTCCCTTTGTGGCGGCCTTGCTTTTGCGAAAATTCGCTCCCGGCTTTAATAGTAAAATTCAAAAAATGAGTTCTATCTCGTTTTATTTGTGGATATTTGCCCTGGCGATTGTGAGCGGACGCATTGTGCACTTTATGCTCGACCAGCAAAAATCGGATTACAGGATGGCTGCCGTGCTGGCAGCGGCGGCTTTGGTAATTTGTGTGTTTCAGTTTCTGTTCGGACGCTTTGTAGGCCGGCGTTACGGCGAAACCGTCAGCGGAGGTCAATCGCTGGGACAAAAAAACACCATCCTGGCCATCTGGATGGCTCAGACTTACCTGAATCCTATTGCAGCTATCGCTCCTGCCTCTTACGTGTTGTGGCAGAATTTAGTGAACAGCTATCAATTGTGGCGTAAAAACAGAAAAACGTCTTAATTTTTTGGCTCTATGAAGAAGAACATCAAGATTGCCCTGATTCAAACCGCCGTTTCGGCCGATCCGGAACAAAACAAATCTATGCTGGCGCAAAAAATCGCCGATTGCCGGCGACAAGGCGCGGAATTGGTGGTTTTGCAAGAATTGCATAATACCCTGTATTTCTGCCAGGAGGAATCCACCGACCTGTTTGACCTGGCCGAAAGCATTCCCGGTCCCTCTACCGCGTTTTACTCGAAGTTGGCGGCACAGCACCGGCTGGTGCTGGTTTGTTCTTTGTTCGAGCGCAGGGCGGCGGGTTTGTACCACAATACGGCGGTGGTGTTCGAACGGGACGGTTCTTTGGCCGGCACCTACCGAAAGATGCACATCCCCGATGATCCGGGCTTTTACGAAAAGTTTTATTTTGCTCCCGGCGATCTGGGTTTCAAGCCTATAGAAACCTCGCTGGGGAAATTGGGCGTCCTGATCTGCTGGGATCAGTGGTTTCCCGAAGCGGCCCGTCTTATGACCCTGAAGGGAGCCGATTTGCTTATTTACCCCACAGCCATCGGCTGGGATTTGCGCGACGACGAGCAGGAAAAAGCGCGTCAGCTCGATGCCTGGATAACGGTTCAACGGGGACATGCCGTGGCCAACGGCCTGCCGGTGGTCGCCGTAAACAGATCGGGTTATGAACAAAGCCGGGCCTATTCCCAACAAGGCATCTTGTTTTGGGGCAACAGCTTCGTTGCCGGGCCTCAGGGGGAAATACAGGCCAGGGCCGGCGAAAAAGACGAAATTCTCCTGACGGATATCAACATGAATCGCAACGAAGAGGTACGACGCTGGTGGCCCTTCTTGCGCGACCGACGCATAGACGCCTATCAAAATTTACTGAAACGTTTTGTGGATTAATTTTTTTGAGCTTATTGACCAGAAAACGCTTTGACCAAAAAAACGCTTTGACCAAAAACCGGTTTAATTGACTAGCACCCAGGATTTGGCGTACTTTTGATTACCGGCCCTGAATTTGGCTAAATAACTCAAAGCTGCCTCTCGTTGGTCAAAACCCAGCACATAGACCCGGGTTCTGCCCTCCTTGCTGACCAGTCCGGCCTGGGGATATTCCTTTTTGAGTTGTTTCTGCTCCAGCCAGCGTTGGGCATCGGCTTCGTTGGTGAAGCTGGCTACCACTATACAGTATTTGGGAGTGAATGGAGACGGGAAAACTTCTGTCGGTTCGGACGCCTTGGAAACTTCGGCAACACCTACAGCATCGGCGACTTGAGCAAGTCCGGCAGTTTCGGCAAGCCCGGCAACTTGAGCAAGCCCGACAGTTTCGGCGACCTTGGCGGTTTCGGCTATCTCGACATCTTCAACAACCTCGCCGGCTTCAACAATTTCACCGGCTTCAACAATCTCGCCGGCTTCGGTAAGCTTGGTGACAGAACCTACCGGTGTCGTTGAATCTTTTACCGGAATGTTGGCGGCTGGCTCATTGAGGAGGCTGCAGGCAGACAAGACCGAGGCCTCCTGCAAGACCGGGTTCTTGTTGTTCAGCCGATGTTGCACAGGGTTCAACAGCAACATCAACAACAAACAAGCGGCCACGGCCACCAACCAGCGACCCAAATCGTGCGTTCTTTCCGGAGCAGTCTTTTGCGCAATTACATTGCAGTACAAAGGCCTCAGGCCATAGGCCGAAGGGACAAAGGGATTGTTTTTACCGGGACGAAAGACAATCTGCCCTTCTTCGCTGCGGTGCATGTAGCCGATTCGCCCCAGGGTAAGGTATTTTCCCTGAGATAAATAGCCCTTCAGTTCCTGCACTCTGTCCTTAATCCTGTCCATGGCCTCCTCGAAGTCTATGTCGTAATCCTGTTGGTAAGATTGAGCCAGCAGGCCGTCGTTGAAATGCAAACGGGCATTGAATCCGATTTGTTTGGAAGGAGGATAAAAAAGTTGATCTTTGCAATCGAAATGTGCCTCTGTTTCGTTTTGCACAAAACCGCCCAAGCCCGGAACGATAACACAATCGTGTTCCGTCAGCAAGTGTTCGATACGTCGTACAAAATCGTGCATAGAGCCGGGTGGGGTATTTTTGGATGTGATGCAGACAAAATTACACAGGATATTCAAGTTTTACAAGCAGAAAATTCGATTGTCAAAAACTTTTCTTTTCTTTGCACCTCTTTATGGGTGTTTTTCAAACAGACCTTACAATCCTTGTGATATTCCGAGGCCAATGTAATTTTTAAAACTAACGAGTCATGAGAGTTATTATTCAACCCGACTACGCCAAAATGTCCGAATGGACTGCCTACTATATTGCTTCACGCATCAATCGGTTTAAGCCGAGTGCCGGCAAACCTTTTGTGTTGGGGCTGCCTACCGGCTCTTCGCCGCTCGGCACCTATAAAAAATTGATAGAATTGCATCAGCAAGGCCGACTTTCGTTTGATCATGTTATCACCTTCAATATGGACGAATACATCGGCATACCCAAATCACACCCAGAGAGTTACTATTCGTTTATGTGGAACAACTTTTTCAATCACATCGACATCCCCAAAAAGAATATACATATGCTCGACGGGAATGCCCCCGATCTGGAAGCGGAATGTGCCCTGTACGAACAAGCCATACAGGATTTTGGCGGAATAGAGCTGTTTTTGGGCGGCATTGGCCCCGACGGCCATTTAGCCTTTAACGAACCCTTTTCGTCGCTGAGATCCAAAACCAGAGTCAAAACCCTGGCCACTGATACCATCATCGCCAATTCGCGCTTTTTCGGGAACGACCTTAATTTGGTTCCCAAAACAACCCTGACCGTAGGAATACAAACCATTATGTCTGCCCGTGAAGTGGTGGTAGTGGTGAGCGGACACAGCAAAGCCAGAGCCGTGCGCCATGCCATCGAGGAACCCATTAACCACGTCTGGACAATCAGTATTCTGCAAACGCATCCCAAAGGCATGATTGTCTGCGATGAAGATGCCACCGACGAACTCAAGCACGGTACCTACAAATACTTCAAATACATCGAAAAAGACAATCTCGACCCCGAGACTTTGATTTAAGTCTCAGGTCAGCAGAGCTTATGGGGCTGCTGTGATTAGCGTTACGGTTGCAGTTGTGGCCGTTACAAGTTGGAACGACACAGGCGCAGGGTATTCGAGCGCTGTGATTACCATTACGGTCGCGGTTGTGGCCGTTACTGCGGTTACGGTTGTGAATACGATTATGACTGTAGTTGAAACTGTGGCTCCGGTTGTGGTTGTGGCCTTAATAAATCAAAACCAAACGGAAATACATGGTTTCGGTGGGCCGATCAACCACAAAATCGGAATTGGTCACAAAGAGGTTCACTTTGCCCTGGGAATATTCAAAATCGACCGTTCTGGTCCACTGTGCACCTTCCAGGTCTTCGTAATGCCTTACATAAGGCAAGATTTGCTGAGCTCCGTCTAAATCGACGTAACACAATACAGCACCGTAGTTGTACACATTGTGATCGATTTCGGGCACGTTGTACGAACAGGAATAATAACGGTTTTTGCCGTCGTTGTCTACGTATTCCTGCCAATCGGAAGGTTTGGCTTTCAGTTCGACAAAGGTCCATTGGGTGGTATCACGCTCAAATACAGTGGTATTGCAGGAATAAAAGAAGAGACTGATTATTGCCGGTAATAAAAATTTTTTCATAGCGTTCACAATTAATCGGTTAAGGCTTGTTCTATGTCCGAAATGAGATCATCAATATGTTCAATTCCAACTGAGAAACGAATTAGATCGTGCGGAATGCCTGCTTCTTTAAGCTGAGCTTCCGTCAATTGCCGGTGCGTATGACTGGCCGGATGCAGCACACTGCTGCGAACATCCGCCACATGGGTAACTATAGCTACCAGGCGGAGTCTGTCCATAAAAGCAACGGCCTCTGCCCTGCCGCCTTTGAGACCAAAAGTAAGTACGCCGCAACTGCCCTCGGGCAGGTATTTGGCAGCCAGATCGTGGTAGCGGTCACCCGGCAGGCCGGGATAATTTACCCAGGCCACTTTAGGGTGTTTTTGCAGATAACGAGCCATTTCCAGGGCGTTGGCACAATGCCTGGGCATGCGCAGATGCAGTGTTTCCAGCCCCAGATTCAGCAAAAACGAATTGTGGGGAGAAGGCACAGAGCCCAAATCGCGCATCAATTGTGCGGTTGCTTTGGTGATGTAAGCTTCTTTGCCAAAAGTGGCGGTATAAACGATGCCGTGATAGGAAGCATCGGGAGTTGTCAGACCCGGAAATTTAGCGACTTGAGCTTCCCAATCAAAACGCCCGCTGTCCACAATGGCTCCGCCCACACTGGTGGCATGCCCGTCCATATATTTGGTGGTGGAATGGGTCACGATATCGGCCCCCCATTCAAATGGCCTGCAATTGATGGGGGTGGCAAAGGTATTGTCGACAATGAGAGGGACCCCCTGCTTGTGGGCAATCCGTGCAAATTTTTCTATGTCGAGCACTTTAAGTCCCGTATTGGAAATGGTTTCACCAAATAGAGCTTTTGTATTGGGTTTAAAGGCCCGGGCAATTTCGGCTTCGGAGGCATCCTGATCGACAAAGCTAACCTCAATCCCCTGCTTTTTCATAGTCACCGAAAAGAGATTGTAGGTGCCTCCGTAGATCGAAGTGGCACTTACTATGTGGTCGCCGGCCTGACAAATATTGAAAAGGGCGTAATAATTGGCCGCCTGACCCGAAGAGGTCAGTATGGCCGCTACTCCACCTTCGAGGGCATTTATTTTAGCAGCAACGGCGTCGTTGGTAGGATTTTGCAGACGGGTGTAGAAATAACCGCTTTCTTCCAAATCGAACAAACGCCCCATCTGCTCACTACTGGCGTATTTAAAGGTAGTGCTCTGTACGATGGGTAACACACGGGGCTCTCCGCCGGCGGGTTGCCAACCGGCTTGCACACAAAGTGTTTCTGGCCTTTGCTTTTTATCCATAGCCGCTCAAATTATTTTCTCGAGCTTGTCGAAATTCTTTTGTAACTCTTCTTCACTCAAACTGTAATTCTCCAGGTCACCGGCCAGGTAGCGGTCGTACGAAGACATGTCTATCAGGCCGTGACCGCTCAAGTTGAACAAAATGGTTTTTTTAACGCCTTCTTCCTTACACTTGAGGGCTTCGCGTACGGTAGCCGCAATGGCGTGGGAAGATTCAGGCGCCGGGATGATGCCTTCGACTTTGGCAAACAACAAAGCAGCATCAAAAGCTTCCAGTTGTTTAATATCGGCAGCTTCCATACGTCCCTGGCGCAACAGTTCGCTGACAATGGCCCCGGCTCCGTGGTAACGCAGACCGCCGGCGTGAATGTTGGCCGGCGCAAACGTATGGCCCAGAGTGTACATAGGAATCAAAGGTGTATAGCCGGTTTCGTCGCCAAAATCGTATTGGAAAATACCCTTGCTCATTTTAGGACAGGAAGCCGGTTCGGCAGCAATAAAACGTGTCTTGAGCGAATCGTCCCTGAGGCTGTTTTTCATAAAAGGAAAAGCAATACCCGCAAAATTGGAGCCACCCCCGAAACAGGCAATCACCATATCGGGGTATTCGCCGGCCATTTCCATTTGCTTTTCGGCCTCGAGGCCAATAACGGTCTGATGCAGGAAAACATGATTGAGCACACTGCCCAGCGAATACTTGCAATTAGTAGTCTGGGTGGCCAGTTCTATAGCTTCAGAGATGGCGGTACCCAGGCTGCCCTGGTAATTGGGATTGCGGGTAATGATATCGCGGCCGGCTCTGGTAGACATGGAGGGCGAAGCAATGACGGTTGCTCCGTAACTTTGCATAATGGAGCGGCGATAAGGTTTTTGTTCGTAGCTGATCTTAACCATATATACTGCCAGTTCCAGTCCGTAGAGGCTGCAAGCATACGAAAGAGCGGTTCCCCACTGACCGGCCCCCGTTTCGGTGGTCACATTGGTGATTCCTTCTTTTTTGCAATAATAGGCCTGAGGAATGGCTGTATTGAGTTTGTGCGAGCCTACGGGGCTGACGCTTTCGTTTTTGAAATAGATGTGAGCAGGCGTATCTAAAGCTTTTTCCAAACCATAGGCCCTGACTAAGGGCGTTGAACGATAGTATTTGTATTTTTCACGCACTTCTTCCGGTATATCGATAAATCTGTCTGTTTGATTAAGTTCCAGACGGGAAGCTTCTTTCGAAAAAATGGGATGCAAATCTTCTTCCTTAATAGGTTGCTTGGTCCCGGGGTGCAACATAGGTATGGGTTTCACTTTCATGTCAGCTACAATATTGTACCACTGCCGGGGCAACTGCTCCTCTTGCAGAATAAAACGCTTGGTCTTGCTCATAAAATTCAGAATAAAATGGTATTGGTAAATATAAGCCGCCGATTCTCAGTCCGGACAATACCCATTCACTGCTATCGCGGCTTTAAAAAATTTTCAAAAAATCGGGACAAAGTAAAGAAAAATAATTTGCATTAAGTGTTTTTTTCCGGCTTATTCCAATCCGCTGCGCAGAAAGCGCAGAAAATTATCCACATTGTCGTCAAAAGCATAATGGGGCGCCATCGGTTTGCCTTCGGGACTCAGCAGAACGTAAAAAGGCTGGGCGTTGGCTCCGAATTTAAAACGTTGCAAATAACTCCATTTATCGCCGATGGTTCTGAGTTTGCGGACCTTCCCGTATTCTTCGATCTCGATCATTTCGGGCAGGGCGGTTTTGTCGTCCACCATCAGAGTGATAAGTACGTATTCCTTCTCGATGATGTTTTTCACCCGGATATCCTGCCATACGGCGTTTTCCATTTTACGGCAATTTACACAACCATAGCCCGAAAAATCGAGCAATACCGGTTTGTTTTGTTGTTGAGCAAACTGCATACCGCTTTCGAAATGCGTAAAATCGGGATGCACTTCCTGATCGTAAAGATTGAAATCCTGGGTAAACATGGGCGGGGCAAAAGCACTGATGGCTTTGAGCGGGGCTCCCCAAAGGCCGGGTATCATATAAACGCTGAACGCCAGGGGAATAATGGCCAGGAAAAGCCTGGGTACGGTAACATGTTCCAGTTTTTCATCGTGCTTAAAACGTATTTTCCCCAACAAATAGAAGCCCAGGAGAGCAAATATCACAATCCAGAGTACCAAAAAGACTTCGCGATCCAGAATGCCCCAACCGTAAGCCAGATCGGCAACCGAAAGGAATTTCAGCGCCAAGGCCAATTCCAAAAAAGCCAGCACCACTTTGACCGTATTGAGCCAACCGCCCGATTGCGGCATGGAACGCATCATATTCGGGAAAATGGCGAAGAGGCTGAAAGGCAGAGCCAGGGCCAGGGCAAAACCAAACATACCGATGGCCGGCCCTATAAAGGAGCCTTTGGAAGCCGCTTCCACCAACAAGGTGCCTATAATGGGCCCGGTACAGGAGAAAGACACCAGTACCAAGGTAAAAGCCATAAAAAAGATACTCAGCAAACCACTGGTGCTATCGGCTTTGGCATCCATTTTGGTAGACCAGGACGAAGGCAATACAATATCGAAGGCACCAAAAAAGGAAACGGCAAAAAGAACCAGAATGGCAAAAAACAGAATATTAAACACCGCATTGGTGGCCATATTATTAAGGGCACTGGCTCCAAAAATAAGCGTTATGGCCATGCCCAGAACCAAATAAATAACGACGATGGAGGCTCCGTACATCAGTGCATCGCTGACGGCTTTTTTCCTGCTCTGGGAACGCTTCAGGAAGAAACTCACCGTCATGGGAATAATAGGCCACACACAGGGAGTAAACAGAGCCAGCAAGCCTCCTATGAATCCGAAAACAAACAGATATCCCCACGAAGAATCGCCGATTCTGCCTTTGGTCTCGAAAGCCTGAAGCTCATCAATTACCGGGCTCCAAAACTCAGGATTGTTAGTAACCTCCCCCAGCTGACTGTCTGGTACAGGATTCACTCCGGCCGCCTGACCGGAGACTGCAGAGCTGTCCGCAGCCAATTGACTCCCGTCCGTCACATCGCTGCCTCTGATCAGACGGGCTACCGCCAGTTTGGCCTGATCTTTGGTTTCCTGTTCTTTACTGCGTACAATGCGAGTCATAGGCACCGATGCCACTTTTTTCACAGCTGCCGGGGCCAATTTGAATTCCACCTGTTCGGGAGGCAGGCAGTTCTCGTTGTTACAAGCCATAAACTCAATGTAACCTTCTATCAGATAGTTCTCTGGATCGCTAAGGCGAATTCTCTGAGCAAAAATGCCTGTTTTTTCGTGTTTACGTAAATTCATTTCGAAAACAGCTTCGTAATACGGCTTGGGTTTGGTAATATTGCGCAATGTGCCTTCCAGACTACAACCCCGGAGCTTTTCGAAATGCACGGCAGTAGACACCGGGCCCCCTTCGGGCAGATTAATGTCGTAGAGATACCAGGAACCATCTATTGTGGCCGTAAATACCGCATCGAGCAAGTTCTCTTCTATTTTGTTCAGTTCAAAACTCCATTGCACAGGGTGCTTGTCTTGTGCCTGCAAATCAGTATTCAACCCCAAAAGCAAAACAAACTGTATCAAAAGCGACAACGTAATTACTCGGTGGTGACCTATCCTGTTGGTTCTCATTTTTTGTAAATCGAGAGGGTTATGTTTCCTTATGTTATTCAGAAAAATTGATTTTTTTTGTATTGACGACTCAATATTGCTCTTTTTCGTTGGGGAAGTCGCGACTCTTTACATCTTTGACGTAAAGGTTTACCGCTTTTACGATAGTATCCTGCAAATTGGCATACCGCCGCAAAAATCGAGGCGAGAAGTCTTGGGTAATGCCCAGCATATCGTGCATCACCAGTACCTGTCCGTCTACATGAGGCCCTGCTCCTATTCCGATAATGGGGATTTTGAGCTCCTCGGTAATTAATTGAGCGAGCATGGCAGGAATTTTTTCCAGCACAATACCAAAACAGCCGGCTTCTTGCAACAAACGGGCATCTTCTATGAGTTTTTTGGCTTCGGATTCTTCTCTGGCACGCACCGTATAAGTGCCAAACTTATTGATAGATTGAGGTGTCAGCCCCAAATGACCCATGATGGGAATGCCGGCGCTGAGAATACGTTGCACCGATTCAATGATTTCGGAACCGCCTTCGAGTTTGAGAGCGTCAGCGTGAGTTTCTTTCATTATGCGTATGGCGCTCGAAATGGCTTCCATGGAATTGCCCTGATAGCTTCCAAAAGGCATATCTACCACCACCAAAGCCCGTTTGGTGGCTTTAGTCACGGATTTGCCGTGGTAAATCATCTGATCCAGGGTGATGGGCAGAGTGGTAACATTGCCGGCCATTACGTTAGAAGCGGAATCTCCGACGAGTATGACATCCATACCGGCCTGATCTATCAATTTTGCCATGGAATAATCGTAGGCTGTGAGCATGGCAATTTTTTCGCCCCGCTGTTTCATTTCCATCAGACGATGCGTCGTGACTTTGCGGGAATCTTCATTATGTACTGACATGATAGCTATGTATTTTGAATTAAACCGACAAAGATAAAGCTTAAATTTAATAATGCCGCAAAATTTCCGACCCTTATCAACTTTACGATTCTGGGTAAAATGTTTATTTTTGCGCAATTATTGCAAGAAAAGTACAGGATATGACAAAAGACCGCTACGTGATCTTCGATTTTGACGGCACGCTGGTCAATACAACCGATTTGGCTCTGAGCATCTACAACAGAGTGGCGACAACTTACCGCTGCAAGCCCATTCCTCCCGAAGACCGGCATTTGTTATTTTCGACCAAGCTCAAAGAGCTCATGGATCGTTTCAAGGTAAATTCCTTTAAATTATTTTTATTGCAATTCCGCATCCGAAAGGAATTGCGCAAACACATCGAAGATTTTAAACCTGTGGCCCATATAGAAGCAGCTTTGACCCAACTCAAAGAGGCCGGCTACAAATGCGGAATACTCACCTCGAACGCAAAAAAGAACGTAGAACATTTTCTGGATATCAAAGGCCTGTCGGGCTTATTCGATTTTGTGTACCAAAGCAAACATTTTTTTGGCAAAGATTTGGCCCTGCATCAATTGATCAAACTCGAAAAATTAAAAAAGGAACAAGTGGTTTACGTGGGCGACGAAATCCGCGATTTGGTGGCTTCACAAAAAGCCGGTATTCCTATGGTGGCCGTAGGCTGGGGCTTTACCCCTCCCTCCGTTTTCGAAAAGCAAACCGCCGACAAACTGGCTTATTCACCTGCTGAACTCAAACTTTGTATCGACGAACTTTTCCGGCTATGATTACCACACTCAACAAGCACAACAAGGCAGAATATCCGCCCATGCACACGGCTGAACATATTTTAAACCAAACCATGGTGCGGATGTTTGGCTGCCCCCGCTCGGTGAATGCACATATAGAGCGCAAAAAATCAAAATGCGACTACCTGCTTCCAAGGGCTCCCTCGCCCGAGGAAGTGACAGAAATAGAGCTCAGAGTCAACCAAATCATCGGTTTGAACCTTCCCGTCCATATAGAAATAGTCAGCCTCGAAGCAGCCTCAAAACTGGCCGATTTGAGCAAATTGCCCGAAGATGCCTCTTCCAACATCCGGCTGGTGCGGGTGGGCGATTACGACACCTGTGCCTGCATAGGAGATCACGTGGAAAACACCTCGCAAATAGGCCGGTTCAAAATAATCAGCCACGACTACAACGAGGGTCGCTGGCGACTGAGATTCCGTTTGGAAAACTCTCCGTATGGGAACGATTGAAGTCTTTCTGATAGCCCTGGGCCTGGCCATGGATTGTTTTGCCGTATCCGTAGCCTGTGGCTTAGTGATGGAAAAGTTCCGTTTTGCACCGGTCTTCAGAATTGCCTTCCTTTTCGGTCTTTTTCAAGCCCTGATGCCCCTGATTGGCTGGCTTATGGGCAAGCAGTTTCAGGAATACATCTGCCATCTGGATCACTGGATCGCTTTTGCCTTACTGACGTTTTTGGGGGGACGAATGATCTATGCCGATTTGTGCAAGAGAAAAAATCGAACGGCATGCAAACCCATCAATCCCTATAAACTTAAAGTGGTGCTCGGCCTGGCGGTGGCCACCAGCATCGATGCATTAGCGGTAGGTTTATCGTTTTCCCTGTTGAAAATCAGTTTGTGGCAAACCGTACTGATAATCGGCGTGGTTTCTTTTGCTTTATCCTGGCTGGGCATTTTACTGGCTCTGCGCTACGGCTGCCGGTTTAAGATAAAGGCTGAACTGATAGGAGGAATCATTCTGATAGTCATAGGAAGCAAGATTTTGATTGAACATTTGCTCACGCATTCGATGCAGGTGTAGCAAAAATTCCTTACATTTGCGGCTCAGACACGCTCTGAAAAGTAATAATCAATTTATCCGGACTTATGAATGAACAAATCAGGCAAATTGCCGAACGAATGCGGGGTTTGCGCGATGCACTCGACCTGACAAGCAGCCAGGTTGCCCAGGCATGCGAACTCAGCCTGGAGGAATACGAAAAATACGAAAGCGGCCAAGCCGACATCCCCATGAGTGTATTAAGTAAAATGGCAGCTGCTTTCAATGTGGAGATCTCAGCTCTGATTACGGGCGATGAACCCTATATGAGCTCTTATTTTCTCACCCGCAAAGACAAGGGAAAGACTGTTGAGCGACGAAAAGCCTACAAATACCAGGCCTTGGCCATGGGTTTCAAAAACGCTAAAGCCGAGCCTTTTATTGTCACGGTCGAGCCCAACGAGTTGGATAAATCCCAATTGCATCTGAACAGCCACCATGGCCAGGAGTTCAATATGGTACTCGAAGGCGATTTACTATTAATCATCGACGGCAAGGAGCTGATTCTGCACGAAGGAGACAGCATCTATTTCGATTCGGGCAAGCCTCATGCCATGAAAGCCCTGAATAATCGTCCCGTTCGTTTCTTTGCCATCATTCTATAAATATGTTAGAAAAATTTTTGTCCAAAGTTGAATTTGATTCCTTAGACGATTTCCGCCGGAATTTCCATATAAACGTACCCGATTCCTTCAATTTTGCCTACGATGTAGCTGACGTCTGGGCCCGTGAGCAACCCAACAAAAGAGCTGTTTGCTGGACCAACGACCAGGGCTTGCATCACGATTATACTTTTGCCGAAATCAAGATTCGCTCCGACCAGGCTGCCTCCTTTTTTCAACAGATGGGCATTGGGCATGGCGACAAAGTCATGCTGATTCTTAAGCGAAGAATTGAGTTTTGGTTTTGTTTACTGGGCTTGCATAAAATCGGTGCCATCGCTGTGCCGGCCACTCATTTGCTGACCCCAAAAGACCTAGTTTACCGCAATAAGGCTGCCAGTATCAAAATGGTTGTGGCCGTAGGCGAAGAGGAATGCCTGCGCCATGTTCAGGAGGCTAAATCCGACTCTCCCGAGCTCAAAGAGCTTGTTTCGGTCGGCCCTCTATGCCCCGAAGGATGGAAATCCTTTAGCGAAGGCCTGGAAAACTCTCCTGCCTTTGTCCGCCCGGCTTTTGTCAACAACAACGACGACATTTCACTTTTGTATTTTACCTCGGGCACCAGCGGTCAGCCCAAAATGGTTGCTCACGACTTCGTTTATCCCCTGGGACACATTATCACAGCCAAATATTGGCATAATTTGCATCCGGACAGTCTGCACCTGACCATTGCCGATACCGGCTGGGCCAAAGCGGTGTGGGGCAAGTTCTACGGACAATGGATTTGCGGCGCCTGCGTTTTTGTTTACGACCACGAAAAATTTTCGGGAGCCGCTATTCTGAGTATGATTGAACGCCACAAAATTACCTCGCTTTGTGCACCTCCCACCATCTTTCGTTTCCTGATCCGGGAGGATCTTACAAAATACGATTTAAGCTCCCTGGAATATTGCACCATCGCCGGAGAGCCTCTGAACCCATCGGTATATGAAACATTCTACAAGCAAACCGGCATTAAGATGATGGAAGGCTTCGGTCAGACCGAAACCAGCCTGACCATTGCCAATTTCCCCTGGATGGAACCCAAACCCGGCTCCATGGGTATACCCAATCCGGCCTACGACATGGATTTGATTACCGCCGACGGCCGTTCTGCCGAAGAAGGCGAACAAGGCGAAATTGTACTTAAAACCGATCGTTTTAGGCCGGTTGCCCTGTTTAAGGAGTATTACCGCGATCCGCAACGCACACACGAAGTGTACCACGACGATATTTACCATACCGGCGACGTAGCCTGGCGCGATCAGGACGGCTACTATTGGTTTGTAGGCCGTATGGACGACGTTATCAAAAGCTCAGGTTACCGTATCGGGCCGTTCGAAGTGGAAAGCGCCGTTATGACCCATCCTTCGGTGGTGGAATGTGCCATTACCGGCATACCCGACGAAATCAGAGGGCAAGTGGTCAAAGCCAGCATCATTCTGGCCAAAGAATACCGCGATCACGACAAAGAAGCCCTGGCCAAAGAGATACAGGAACATGTGAAGCAGGTGACCGCTCCCTACAAATACCCGCGTGTAATTGAATTTGTAAACGAATTGCCCAAAACCATCAGCGGCAAGATCAGACGAGTCGAAATCCGCCAGGACGACAGCGAAAAAATAAACGTCAGAAAACAACAGCCATGACATTATCCATGACAGGTTACGGTAAGGCTCAGGCTGATATCGGTAGGAGAAAAATCAGTATCGAGTTGCGTTCGCTCAACAGCAAACAATTCGACCTTTCTATGCGCATCCCTTCTCTGTTGAAAGAAAAGGAAACCGAAATCCGTAATGAAATTCAAAAACGCCTGGAACGGGGCAAAATCGATCTGCTGATACAAGTGGAAACGGAGCAGACCGATACTCCCTGCAGCATTAACCGCAGTCTTTTGGAAACTTATTATCGCGATATTCTCGAAACGGCCGGTACTCTGGGTATCAATCCTCCCTCCGACCCCTGGCCGGTTCTGCTCAAATTGCCCGATGTTTTGAAAGGCGAACATCCCGATATGGAAGCTGAGGAATGGACTGAGATCATGGAACTGCTCAACCGGGCCATCGATCAATTGAATGACTTCAGAAAACAGGAAGGTGAAATGCTGAAAGCCTTTTTCCAAAATAAACTGCAAGCCATAGAGTCTCTGCTCGGGGAACTGGAGACCTACGAATCCGAACGTGTTGATAAAATAAAATCCCGCCTGGAAGAAGGCCTAAAGAAAGTAGCCGTCCAGGATTACGATCGTAACCGTTTTGAGCAAGAGTTGATTTATTACATCGAAAAACTGGACGTAAGCGAAGAAAAATCCCGCCTGATCAACCACTGCGAATATTTCAAAGCCACTCTCAATGCCGGGAGTAAAGGCAAGAAACTGGGTTTTATCGTACAGGAAATGGGGCGTGAAATCAACACCTTGGGCTCTAAAGCCAATCACGCCGAAATGCAACGCCTGGTCGTGTGCATGAAAGACGAACTGGAACAAATGAAAGAGCAGGTATTGAACGTATTATGAAAAGAATCGGCATTTTTGGCGGTACCTTCGACCCTATTCATTACGGACATATTTCTGTGGCTGAACACGCCCTGAGACAAGCCGGACTCGATGAATTATGGTTTGTAGTCAGTCCGCACAATCCACTCAAAAAGGAAGAGGAAATCAAAGAGGCCGGACAACGCTTGCAAGAAGCTCGCAAGGCATTGACCGAATTTCCGGAATTCAAAGTTTCCGACATAGAATTTAATCTGCCCCGTCCCTCTTATATGGCGCAAACCCTGCGAACGCTACAAAAAAAATACCCCGGGAACGACTTTGTCTTGATCATCGGAGGCGACAACCTGGAGGTATTTGAACAATGGAAAGACTACCGGTTTTTGCTCGATAATTTCGACATTCTCGTTTATCCGCGTCCGGGCAGTCCCAACCGGGTGCCCGGTGAATGGACCAGAGTGAGTCTGCTCGACGCTCCCCTGATGGATGTGTCCTCTACCCGGATTCGCAAAACACAACAAGGAAGAAAATAAACACCAGTTCTTAAACACTCAGACTCTATGTCATTTAAAAAACGTTTCTCACGCTTCTTGTTCAAATGTGCCGGATGGAAGGCCGTTGCCCTTACACCGGACTACAATAAATGTGTGTTGGTAGTTGCCCCCCACACCAGCAATTGGGATTTCGTTGTTGGGAAACTGGCCTACAATGCCTTGGGCAGAGAAGGAAATTTCCTGATAAAAAAAGAATGGTTTCGCTTTCCCTTCAACCTTTTTTTCAAAGCCATCGGAGGCATACCCGTAGACAGGGGAAAAAGACAACGTATGACCGAAGCTATTATAGACTTGTTTTCCGAACGTGATCATTTTTGTTTGGGCATTACCCCGGAAGGCACCCGTAAGCCCAACGCCAGATGGAAGAGAGGCTTTTACCACATCGCCAGGAGCGCCAAAGTGCCCATCGTCTTGGTAAAGCTCGATTACGGCAACAAATGCGTCACTCTGTTCCGGGTATTTCATCCCAGCGGTGACGAAGAAGCCGACATCCGGGCCGTCAAAGAAGCTTATCGCGGTGTCAGGGCCAAACACCCCAAACAATTTTTAATCGATTGAAGCATGCGAATCAGTCTGTTACAAACCGCCATTGCCTGGGCTAAACCCGAGGTCAATCTGAATAAGTATCTCGGTTTGCTCTCCGCTTTAAAAGGCAAAAGCGATTTGGCCGTCCTGCCCGAAATGTGCCTGAGTGGTTTTGGAGCTCCGGCTCCGGAAATTTCGGAAACCAATCAGGGGAAATACATCGGCAAGCTGCGTGAAGCCGCTGCCGATTACGGACTGGCGGTAGCGGGCAGTTTTTCGGCCTTAGACGAAGAGACGAAGCAGTATTTCAACAGAGGATTCTTTTTTACTCCCGACGGCCGAAGTTTTTATTACGACAAGAAACATTTGTTCGCCATGGGCGACGAAAACAAAAGCTATTCGGCCGGAAACAAACAACTTAATATCAATTACCTGGATTGGAATATCCGGCTCATTATCTGTTACGATCTGCGTTTCCCGCTTTGGTGTCGCAACCGGCACAACGAATACGATCTGTTGCTGGTGTCAGCCAACTGGCCGCAGGCCCGTCAAAAAGCCTGGACTACCCTGCTACAGGCCAGAGCGATCGAAAACCTCGCCTACGTCTGTGGTGTCAACTGTGTGGGTGAAGACGGCCGGGGCATAGTTTACGGGGGCGATTCCCTGTTGCTCGATTACAAAGCAAGTTTGCTTTCGGCCATGAAAAACGGCCGGGAGCAGACTGAAACACACACACTCGATTTAGATGCCCTCAGGGATTTCAGGCAAAAATTTCCTGCCTGGAAAGACGCAGACGACTTTCATTTCTCCGAATAATGAGCAAACTGAAGATTATAGGATTTGATGCCGACGACACCTTATGGGAAAACGGACTCTATTTCAGGCAGGCCGAGCAAGAATTTGCCGTTTTGCTGAGGCATTATATAGACCCGGATAGTCTACACGACAAGCTCTACGCCGTCGAAATGAAAAACATGCCCACTTACGGCTACGGAGCCATGGCCTATACCTTGTCGCTTATAGAAACAGCCCTGGATGTCACTCAGTCTGACTTGGATCCTGAAATCATAGAACGTATTCTCGGCCTGGGACGCGACATCCTCACTCATCCGGTGGAGCTGTTGCCTGATGTGGAAAGTGTATTACCCATTCTTCAATCGCGTTACCGTCTGATCATCGTAACCAAGGGCGATATTCTGGATCAGGAACGCAAACTCGGTAAATCGGGGCTCTTGCCCTATTTTCACCACATAGAAATCGTGTCCGAAAAACACGAAGACAATTACAAGGATTTGCTGCGCCGATTGGATATTGAACCTGCCGAATTTATGATGGTGGGCAATTCCCTTAAGTCGGATGTGTTGCCGGTGCTCAACATCGGGGGACAGGCTGTTCACGTTCCCGCTGCCTCCATCTGGGAACACGAACAATGCGAAAAGCCCCCTATGCCCTATTATGAAATTGACCGACTTGGTAAATTATTAAACGTGTTAGCATGACTTTTGCCGACGTCCATCTGTATCCCGGAAAAGAACAGGCGGAATTTGTTGCTCTGAATTCCACCGACAGCAACAGCCTTAAAAAGCTGTTTGAATCGGCCGAAACCGAATACGTTCTCTTGGCTGAACAAAGTCAGGGATTAAGCTTTAAGCCGGACGGCTTGTTTCGTTTACAGCAGGTGGCCTGCGACATCCGCGCCGGCATGGTTTATACTAACTATCTGGAAATAAGGGACGGACAATATCAAGCCCATCCGCTAAACCCCTGCCAGTTGGGCAGTGTACGCGACGATTTTGATTTTGGCGCCTGTTGTCTGATACGCCGCGAGGCAGCCATCAAGGTGCTCGCAGACTGTTCCGAAAATTATCGTTATGCCGGCTTTTACGATCTGAGGTTAAGGCTTTCGGAGCATTTTCCGATTGTTCACCTCGAGGAATACCTTTATTGCCTCCAAACCGGCGATGTGGAAGACAGCGAAAAGGCTCACTTTGCCTACGTGGATCCCAAAAACAGGGGCTACCAGCTCGAAATGGAGGCTGTATGTACGGCACACCTCAAGCGCATCGGAGCCTGGCTGGCTCCGGGAGCCGAACCTGTCGAACTGAACGAGGGTGATTTCCCCACCGAAGCCACGGTGATCATTCCTGTCCGCAACCGGGCACGTACCATCGCCGATGCCGTTCAATCGGCCTTGAAACAGCAATGTTCTTTCGACTTCAACCTGATAGTGGTAGATAACCATTCCACAGACGGCACCGGCGAGATTTTGAAAAATCTGGCGGCAACCGATAAACGTCTGACAGTGATCAAGCCCGAAAGCAAACTGCTGAATATTGGCGGCTGTTGGAATCTGGCCGTCAAACATCCCCTTTGCGGACGTTTTGCCGTACAACTCGACAGCGACGACATCTACAGCGGCCCTCACACTCTGGAGCGCATAGTTGAGGCCTTTTACCGGGAACAAGCCGCCATGGTGATAGGCAGTTACCGCATATGTGACTTTGAATTGAACACTTTGCCGCCCGGTCTCATTGATCACAGGGAATGGACGGAAGAAAACGGCAGAAACAACGCCTTGCGCATCAACGGCCTGGGAGCTCCCAGGGCCTTTTTCACGCCCATATTACGCAGCAATCTGCTGCCCGACACCAGCTACGGAGAAGATTATGCCGTCTGCCTCAGAATCTCGAGGCGATGGAAAGTGGCCCGCGTTTACGAGGAATTATACCTCTGCCGTCGCTGGGAAGGAAATACCGACGCTCAACCGGACTTGAAGTCGCTGAACGCCAACAATGCCTACAAAGACAAAATACGAAGCCTGGAAATCATGGCCAGACAAGCCTTATGACAGAACAATTCTTCGAACAACAACTCAAGCTATGGCCGCTGGCTGCCGATAATTACAAAGCTGTCCGGGCTGCCCGCAGCAAAAGTTTCAGCCTGAACCGGGATCTGAATATCGGGCTGAAATACCTTCCCCAACGTAAGCGTTCGGCCACTGCCGACACCAGCCGAACGGGGATTGCAGCCAGGCCTTGTTTTTTGTGTGCTCCACAGTTACCGGCGGAGCAAATTTCGCTGAATCTGGTTTTCGAAAATGAGCAGATAACGACCTGCACCAAGGCCCGGGAAAACGGCTACCGATTACTGGTGAATCCCTATCCGGCTTTCGACCGACATTTTACCATAGCGGCAGTTGACCACCGGGAACAAAGCCTGAGCGGAGAACTGCCTGCTATGTTGGCACTGACGGAGTTTATGCCCTCCTATCTGCTTTTTTTCAACGCTCCTGGAGCCGGAGCATCGGCGCCCGATCATCTGCATTTTCAGGCTGTGCCCCGGGGCTGTCTGCCTGTGGAAAGGGATTTTGCCTCCTGGCATGATGTATACAGTCGGGTCTTGTTCACCAGCGGGCAGACCGAAGTATTTTGCCTGGAAAATTTTCTGCGTTCGGCCTGGCTGCTCAAGAGCCGGGATCCCAAAGAGCTCTGCGCCTTGCTACAGGAATTGTTGGGTATTCTTGCTTCTTCCCTGCCAAACACACAAACCGAAACAAGTACTGCTGTAAATAACATTCCTCAAACAATTCACAGGGGTAACATCGGGTCGACAGAAAAATTTCATACTGACGTAAATAAAAACCCGGAAGCAACGGCAGTTCAGCAAAAGCCGCCGGTCAATCTGCTGAGCTGGTACGAGAAGGGGCTCTGGACCTGTGTTTTATTTGCCCGAAGCAAACACCGGCCGGCTTGTTATTTCGAAAGGGGCGAGCAACAAATCATCGTCAGTCCCGCTTCGGTAGAAATGGGTGGACTGATTGTTTTGATCAGGCCCGAAGATTTTGACAAAATAAACCCCGGACTTATAAGCCGGATTTACGCCGAAGTCAGTCTGCCCGAACAGGCATACAACGACATTTCCGAAGCCTGGAAAAACCTGAATCAACACTCTAATCCCCGGACATTATGAAAATTCAGGACATACACTTCCAGCCGCTGATTGAAGTAGGTATTTTAAGTCGCAATTCGATCCATTTTGTATTGCTTTCCGCTTATAAACTTATTGGATATCAAAAAGATAATCCTTTCAGAATGGAGTATTACTCTCTACCTCAGGGCAGCTATTCCTGTGTTTACGAAGACGGGATGATTCGGTTTCAAAACAATCTATTCGCATCGTTAAATTTTGAGCCGGAATCCGGTTCCGGGCGCTTTATTCTTAACAATGTCCGCATAGGCATAGAGTTTCATTGGGAGCAGGAAATGCAGCAATGTTTCGAGGGCGCCTTGCTGATTAAGACGGAAAACCATCGCCTGCTGGCCATCAACCGCATTGCCCTCGAGAGGTATTTATACAGCGTTATCGCTTCCGAAATGAATGCCCGGGCTCACACGGAATTTCTCAAAGCCCATGCCGTCATCTCCCGAAGCTGGTTGCTGGCTCAACTGGGCACTAATACTCAAACGGCCCAAATCGGCCCGGCTGCCCCGGAAAACCACCCAGAAAGCCCGACTGCCCCGGAAAACCGCACAGAAAGCCCGGCTGCCCCGGAAAACCGGTCTGACAGCCCGGCTGAACGTATTCGCTGGTACGAGCGCGAAGCACATACTCAATTCGATGTTTGCGCCGACGATCATTGCCAACGTTATCAAGGCCTTTTGGAAGTCGATACTCCACAGGTAAAAACCGCGCTCAGCTCTACCAAAGGTATGGTACTTTGTTCAGGAGAGGATATTTGCGACGCCCGTTTCTCAAAATGTTGCGGAGGTCTGACCGAAAGCTTCGAGAGTTGCTGGGCCGACACCAGACTAGCCTATCTGGTATCAAAGCCCGATCTGATACCGGCCCCCGACCGGAGCAGCTATGCCGATATAGAGGATTTTATACTGGGCAATCCCCCCTCTTTCTGCAACACCGACGACAAGGGCATATTGGAACAGGTACTCAAAGACTATGATTTTCAAACCCGGGACTTTTTCCGCTGGACGGTAAGCTACGACGTCCGGGAGCTTTCCGACTTATTTAAACAGCGTTCCGGATTGGACCTTGGTTTACTGAGCGACCTGGAAGCCCTCGAGAGAGGCGGTTCCGGACGAATAGTCCGCCTTAAGGTAACGGGCAGCAAAGGCAGCCTGATCATCGGCAAAGAACTCGAAATACGCCGCTGTTTATCCAAAACCCACCTCTACAGCTCGGCTTTTGTGGTGAATAAAGTACCGGACGAACAAGGCAAAGTCCGGCAATTCATACTGCATGGAGCCGGCTGGGGACACGGCGTAGGACTCTGTCAGATAGGAGCTGCCGTTATGGCCGAACAGGGTTACAAATTTGAACAAATACTTGAACATTACTACCCTAACACGCAAATAAAGCAATTGTATGACTCCTGAAAAGAGAATCTCTCCCTGGAGCTGGGTTCCCAGTCTGTATTTTGGCGAAGGCCTGCCTTACGTAGCTGTGATGACCATTTCGGTAATACTCTACAAGCGCTTTGGCATGTCCAATACCGACATCGCTTTTTACACTGCCTGGCTCTACCTGCCCTGGACCATTAAATTTCTTTGGAGTCCTTTTGTAGATATCATCAAAAGCAAACGCTGGTGGATAGTACTGATGCAATTGCTGATCGGAGCCTTTTTCGGAGGCGTGGCTTTCAGTCTGCCCACCCCCTTTTGGATTCAGGCCAGCATGGCTTTTTTCTGGCTGACGGCTTTCAGTTCGGCCACCCACGATATTGCAGCCGACGGCTTTTATATGCATGCCCTCGAGACCAAACAACAAGCTTTCTTTATAGGCATTCGCAATACTTTTTATCGCCTGGCCATGATTACCGGTCAAGGGCTGATTATTATTCTGGCGGGCAAACTCGAACAACAGACCGGTAACCCCTTTGGCATGGAGCAAATACCCTACGCCTGGATGACGGTTTTTTTGGTCATGGCCGTCTTTTTCGTCTTGCTTGGCACCTATCATGCTGTTGTCCTGCCTCGTCCGCAGAGCGACACTGAACGCAAACACTTAAGCAACAAGCAATTGCGTCAGGAATTGGTGCAGAGTATTAAAAGTTTCTTTCAGAAAAAACACATTCTGACGGCCATCGCTTTTATGCTGCTCTACCGTTTTTCGGAGGCTCAATTGGTCAAGATTGCCTCGCCCTTTTTGTTGGACAGCGCCGAAGCCGGAGGTCTGGGCCTGAATACTGCCCAGGTGGGTTTTGCCTACGGCACCCTGGGCATTGCCAGCCTGGTGATTGGCGGCATACTGGGCGGCATAGTCATTTCCCGGAGAGGACTGGCTGCCAGTTTATGGCCCATGGTGCTTATGCTCTGCCTGCCCAATCTGATCTATGTTTACTTTGCTTTTGTCCGCCCCGAATCAATCATAGTAATCAATCTGGGGGTTGCTCTGGAGCAACTTGGCTACGGTTATGGTTTCACGGCCTATACCATGTACTTGTTGCATTTCAGCCAGGGGCCTTTCAAAACTGCCCATTACGCCATTTGTACTGCCTTTATGGCTTTGGGCATGATGATTCCGGGGATGTTTGCCGGCGCCCTGCAAGAATGGCTGGGTTATCCCTTGTTTTTTGTTTGGATCGTGCTGGCAACCCTGCCCTGTTTTTGGGTGGTTGCTCTGGTTAAAAAACAGTTGAAAGAATAGATTATGCTCGATATAGTTACACATATAGCCGGAAAGCTCGAACTAGGAAAAGAAGCTGTCAGAAACAGTCTGAATCTGCTGGACGAAGGAGCCAGCATTCCCTTTATCAGCCGTTATCGCAAAGAAAACACCGGGGGACTGAACGAAACGCAATTGACGAGTATTGCCGACCTGTACGAAGAACTCAAAGCCCTGGAAAAACGCAAAGAAAGCATCCTGCAAACTATAGAGGAGCAAGGAAAACTCAGTCCTGAGCTGAAACAACAAATAGAGGCCTGTACACGGAAAAACGAACTGGAAGATCTTTACCTGCCCTATCGTCCCAAACGCCGTACCAGGGCTCAGATAGCCAGGGAAAAAGGCCTGGAGCCCCTGGCCGCCCTGCTGATGAGACAAGGACCGCAGGACATCGGACAACTGGCTTCCCGTTTTACCGGTTCGGGCCTCGAAGTGCAGGAAGCTCTTGACGGTGCTTCCGACATCATAGCCGAGTGGGTGAACGAAAACAGTCGGGCCCGCCATCAGATCAGGAATCACTTCAGACGCAGCGCTCTAATCCGCTCTGTAGTGGTCAAAGACAAAGAAAGTGAAGGACAAAACTACCGGGATTATTTCGATTACAGCGAACCCCTGCGTTCCTGCTCTTCTCATCGCTTTCTGGCTATGATCCGGGGCAAGAACGAAGGTTTCCTTAGCATCAGCCTCAAACCCGACGACGAAGCTTGCCTCGACAGCCTGGAACGTATGTTTGTGCGGGCAAAAAATCCCGCCGGCACGCTAGTTGCAGAAGCCGTGAAAGATGCTTACAAACGCCTGCTGAAACCTTCTATCGAGAATGAATTCCTAAGTTTGAGCAAAGAAAAAGCCGACCGGGAAGCCATTCGGGTTTTTGCCGCCAACCTGAAACAATTGCTGCTGGCTCCTCCCTTGGGACAAAAGCGAGTCCTGGCCATAGACCCCGGCTATAAAAGCGGTTGTAAGGTGGTTTGCCTCGATGCACAAGGCAAACTCCTGCACAACGAAAACATCTTCCCTCACTTGGATCAGCGGCAAAAAGTGCTGGCGGCCAAAAAAATGGCCCAACTGGTAGAAAGCTATCAAATCGAGGCCATCGCCATCGGCAACGGCACAGCATCGAGAGAAACCGAGGCTTTTGTCAAAGCTTTGCGGCTCGACCGGGCAGTTCAGGTGTATGTGGTAAGCGAAAACGGAGCTTCGGTGTACTCGGCTTCGACCATCGCCAGAGAAGAATTTCCCCAGTACGATGTCACCGTGCGCGGTGCAGTATCCATAGGACGGCGTTTATGCGATCCCTTGGCCGAGCTGGTCAAAATCGATCCCAAAGCCATAGGGGTTGGCCAATACCAGCACGACGTCGATCAACAAATGCTGAAAAAAGCCCTGGATCAGACGGTGGTACATTGCGTCAATGCGGTAGGCGTAAACCTGAACACGGCCAGCAAACACCTGTTGAGTTACGTATCGGGCCTGAATAGCCAGTCGGCTGCCCGCATCGTCGAATACAGAGACGAAAACGGAGCTTTCAATCTGCGCAGCGAACTGCTTAAGGTACCTTCCGTAGGCCCCAAAAGCTTCGAACAGGCGGCGGGTTTCCTGCGCATACCCGGCTCTGCTCATCCCCTCGATAATACGGCCGTACACCCGGAACGCTACGCCCTGGTCGAAAAAATGGCAGCTGATTTGGGCTGTTCCACCGAAGACCTGATTCGTAACGCAGACCTGCGCAAAAAAATTCCGCTGGAAAACTATCTGGATGAGCACACCGGCTGGCCCACTCTAAACGATATTATGCAAGAACTCGATAAACCGGGACGCGATCCCCGGGCAAAAATCGAAATCTTTGAATTCGATCCCAATATCAGAAAATTCGAGGATCTGCAGGAAGGAATGGTTTTACCCGGCATAGTAACCAACATCACCAACTTTGGTTGTTTTGTGGATATAGGCATCAAGGAAAAC
This sequence comes from Bacteroidales bacterium UBA1402, assembly GCA_002305085.1. GTDB lineage: Bacteria > Bacteroidota > Bacteroidia > Bacteroidales > UBA1402 > UBA1402. Next base: position 36,102 of record DBQE01000017.1, read on the forward strand.
GGTTTACTCCATCTTTCTCAAATGGCCGATCGCTTTGTTAATCAAGCAACTGATGTGGTGAGTCTGCATCAACACATTAAGGTGAGAATTTTAGCCCTCGATCCGGAACGCAGGCGTATTCAATTAAGTTTAAAAAACAATCCCGATGCTTCCTGAAAAAAAACGAAGCTTACTGAGAAAAACGAAGCTTACTGAGAAAAACGAAGCTTACTGAGCAAAAAACAAAATTGCCGCATCAGACAAAATGCCTTAATTTTACCGGGCTTTTGCATCGTCAAATTATAAGTATATGACATCCTCACAAACGAAACCATATGCTATCGGCCTGGCCCTGAGCGGCGGAGGGGCTAAAGGCTTTGCCCATGCCGGTGCACTCAAGGCCCTGGAAGAATTTGGTATTTATCCCGACATCATTTCAGGCACCAGCGCCGGGGCCATTGTCGGATCTTTGTATGCCGACGGCTGCACTCCCCACGAAATCATTGAACTTTTCAACAACACCTCTTTTTATAAATTTGCCAGCTTTGCCCGATCCAAAACCGGTCTGTTTAAAATAGACAATTTCCGAAAGGCTATGAATCAAAAACTTAAAGCTAAAACTTTCGAAGAACTGAACGTACCTCTGTACGTGAACGCAACGGATATGTTTCACGGCAAAAACGTATTCTTCAGCTCCGGTAGTTTGTTGGATAAGGTCATAGCTTCCTGCAGCATTCCCATTATTTTCGAACCGGTATTGATCGATGGGGTTCATTATTCCGACGGGGGTCTCCTATGCAACTTCCCGGTTGAAGTGCTGCGCAAGAAATGCAAATACCTGATTGGTGTTAACGTAGGCCTGGTGGATATAGAACACGAAGAGCAACTCAACCTTTTGGACATTATTCAACGCACTTATTTTTTCATTCGTAGTGCCAGCGTTTTAAAAGGAAGAGAACAATGCGACCTCTTGATTGAACCGCCTTCGATCGATAAGTACGGTATGTTCGACGCCGTCAAAAACGAAGAAATTTTTCAATTGGGTTATCAAGCAGCCCTGGCCATCTTAAATGAACAAAAAGAAAAAGTAAAAGAAATGCAGGCTGTCAGCCTTTCCTGCCCGAAAACACGGTAAGTTCGCCTAAACTGCCACCGTCAAGAGCGTTTCATACGAATGAAACATGAAATCTATTAAACTCTATATTAAAACTTTCCGCCCCAGAACCCTGCCCCTATCGGTTTCCGGCATTGTCCTGGGCAGTTTGCTGGCTGCTTCCAAAGGGTATTTCAACGTCCTGATCTTTATTCTGGCCATCCTAACTACGCTGTGTCTGCAAATTCTGTCGAACGTGTCCAACGAATTGGGCGACGCCCAAAAAGGCACCGATACCGCCGATCGCAAAGGCCCGGCTTATGTGCTGCTTTCGGGAGCTCTCACCCAAAAGGATTTCTACCGGCTGATTGCTATCTTTGGCCTGCTTAGCGTGGTCTTCGGCAGTTTGCTGGTGTACGTCTCACTGGATTATTTCTTCAGTAAAGAAGGCCTGATCATGCTGGCTTTTGGGGGCCTGGCCATTCTTGCTTCCATCACTTACACTCTAGGCAAGAATCCCTACGGCTACAAAGGCTGGGGCGATTTGTTTGTCTTCGTGTTTTTCGGCTTGCTGAGTACCCTGGGATCTTATTTTTTGCAGTGCGGACAACTGCCTCTTTTGCTGTTACTTCCCGCCTCGGCCTGTGGTTTTCTTATCACCGGAGTACTCAACCTGAACAATATCCGGGACATGGAGACCGACAAGATCAACCGCATCACGCTGCCCCTGTTGTTGGGCAAACCTAAGGCCAAAATCTATCACCATCTGCTGGTATACGGAGCCTTTGTGCTGATCTTGATTTACAATCTGCTTAAAGGATTGGCCTGGCCCCAATATCTTTTTTTGCTGTTGCTTCCTCTGGCGGTATTTCACCTGAGTCGTGTACGTGCGCTCAACGACGGGGCGCTCGATAGGCAACTGCCGGTTCTGGTGCTGCTGACCATCCTGTTTAGTCTGGTGGTAGGATTTACTTCTTTCCTGTAATTTACTTCTTTCCTGTAAAAATACGGGCCAATCCCAGGCTCAGAGCTTGCTGCCGGGTTTCGACACAGCCGCAGGATTGCATAATTTGTAGGAATTCCTTGGGTTTGGGAAAACGCAGAACGGAAGCCGGCAAATAAGCATAGGCTTGCTTATCGCCCGATATCAGCCCGCCTATCCAAGGTAAAATGCGGGTGAAATAAAAAGAATAGAGAGCATACAAAAATCGACTCTGAGGCAGAGAAAGTTCCAAAACCAAAAGCATTCCTCCCGGTTTGAGTACCCGCAGCATCTCTTGCAAGCCCAGCTCTAAGTTTTCGTAATTGCGTACACCGAAAGCCACGGTTACGACATCAAAACTCTTGTCGGGATAAGCAATGGCTTCGCTGTCGCCCTGTTCCAATTGAATAATATGACTCAGGCCCTGAGACTGAATCTTTTGCCGGCCGATACGCAGCATTTGTTCCGAAATATCGAGCCCTAACACCGAGGGAACACCGGCCTTGGCCAGAGCGAGGCTGAAATCGGCCGTTCCGCAAGCCATATCCATTACCCGTTCGTGAGGAACCACAAGAACCTTTTTGACAGCCTTACGTCTCCAAATCTTATCCACATGGAGCGACAACAAATGATTCAAGCGGTCGTAATACGGGGCAATCCGGTCGAATAAATGCTTAACGGCTTTCTTTTTGGGCATGAAGCTTAGCGTTTGATGTGATAGAACACAAAACCGAAATAGACTCTGGGGCCTCGCACAAAATCATCCTGGGGATTGGAAATATTCATCAGATAATCGATCTTGAAGATCAGATGTATTTTTTTGTTCAGGCAGTATTCTGCTCCTGTAAACGGACAGAAAGCCATAAAAGGATAGTTTCTGTAGGATACGGCCGGTTCTGCAATATCATCGAGAGGATTGTCCTGCAATAAAGTCAGATTTTTGACCGAACCACCTCCCAGGGTTGCTCCGGCAAAAGGTTTGAATTTACCGTATTCGCAATAGTAAGCGGCCAAAAGACCTCCCCAGCCTATGGATACATTGCTGTTGTAATTTCCGTAACGGAGCGTAGTGCCGTATCCCTCGGCGCCAACCCGAAAATGATCTCCGAAATGAAAGCGAATGGATCCGCCCAAGCCCAGGGGTATTCCTCTCATTTCTTCCACAGCGAGAACTGCTCCCTGAGCATCGCGAAGTGTTGTCTTTCCGCCCCAAAAATACCCGCTGTGAGGCATCATACCACCGGAAAAACCCCGGTATCCGAATTTTGTTCCGTTTTCGCCGGCAAAGCAACTATAGTTAATACTCAAGAAAAAAACAGCCGGTATAAATAATCTTCGAATCATTGTATCAATAGCCGGACTTAAAAGTATAAAGGCCGGTCTCTTTTAAAAAAACGCAAAGGTAAGCATTCCCGGAAATACTAAAAAAGCAAGCTGCAGAACAGTTTATAAAAATAATTTTCTTCAGAGAAAAAAATTTTTATAAAAAAGAACAATTTGAGGATATTCTGTGTAAATTTGCGGCGGTTTTCAATATCCTTTTTTACTTATTTTTTATTAATTACTTCAATGAAAAAATCAATTGCTTTGGTTCTTTTGTTTGCTGCTCTTTTTCTGATCTCTTGTCAGCAAAAAGGCGGTTCTAAAGTTGACACTACAGTTGTCGAACTTCAGGACAGCACTGTTCAGGTAACACCTGACTCCTGCGCTCAGGTTGCCGTCGCCGACAGCCTGTCCAAGGCAGAATAAGACTATCAGTCCTTTTTTTGTATCGATCCACGCGACAAGCCCTGCGGGCTTATTGAACAGATAAACTGCTTGAGGATATCAGCCTTAAAAGGTCTGATATCCTCAAGCAGTTGTTTTATCGGGGTGGCCCAACTGGTGCAACTGCGCACCGTTCCATTATGCGAGGAGGGTGCTCCTTCAATCTTCTACGTAAAACTGAAAAATAGTGCTGTGGTTGTAGGTCTGACCGGCTTGCAGGATACAATCGGGGAAACCGCTTTGGTTGGGGCTGTCGGGAAAAAATTCCGGTTCCAGGCAAAAGGCCTCGCGGTAAGCCAGGGGCTTTCCGTCCGAAGCCGGCAGTTCACTGCGCAGGTAATTGCCGCTGTAAAACTGTATACCCGGTTTGCTGGTCCAAACCTTAAGGCCGCAGCCGGTTTCGGGAGCAAACACCTCCACGGCCAAAGCCAGACCGCCGTATTCTTCTTTGTTGATTACAAAGCAATGATCGTAGCCGGCGCCGTTGATCAACTGACTTTCCTGTTTGTCGATGTCTTTTCCTATAGCTTTGAACTCACTGAAATCGAAGGCAGTATCCTTGACCAAGCGTATTTCGCCCGTGGGAATGGCATCGGGAAGTATGGGAATAAAGCGATCTGCGTGAAATTTCATCCGGTGGGTAAGAATATTGCCGCTCCCGGCCAGATTGAAATAGGCGTGACTGGTCAAATTGAGCGGTGTAGCCTTGTCGGTCGTGGCCGAATACAAAATGCTCAATTCGTTGGTGGCCGACCAACCGTAGGAGGTTCTGACCTTAAGTTTACCGGGAAAGCCTTCCTCTCCCTCCTGCGATTCGCAACTGAAATGCACGTATTCCTCGTCGACTTCGAAATCCCAGTACTTGGTATGAAATGCTTCGATGCCGCCGTGCAGGCTATTGTCGCCGTTATTGGCAGCCAGGATGTATTCGCGGCCTTCGAGCACAAAACGGGCTTTGGCAATGCGGTTGGCATAGCGGCCACAAGTAGCCCCCAGATAGGTACCGAAGGTTCTGTCGGCCAGATAACCGTTCACCGAAGGAAAACCCTTAACTACGCTGACAAGCTTGTTTGTTTTGTCGGGCACTTTCACATTGACCAAAGTGGCTCCATAGTTACAAACTTCGGCCACCGCTCCCGACTCGTTGGTCATACGGAATTTGTACACCGTTCTGCCGTCGGGCATGCTACCAAAAGGTATTTTTTCAATTTTCAGGCTCATAATCTTACTATTTATCGTTATACAATAAAAAAACTCATTTTTGCCGGTGGGTGATTTCGAAAAACTCCCCGTACAGATTCCTATCCTGTGTAAGCTCCCTTTTATCGAAGCCGTACAAGGGCCAGCCGCTGGGAATATGCATCACCAGAGCCGAAGTATTTTCTTGTTTGTACACAGGTTGTATTAAAGCGGAGCTAAGTGGCCGCATCGCTTTGTTCAACTGAATCGTATCGAGCACAGTGGCCATGACCAGGCCGGCAACTCCGCTTTCGGGATCGTAACTATCCAGTTTTTTTCGAACCACTGCATCTATAGCTGTCTCCGAAAAAGGTATATTCATTTTTTCGGGTACTTCGACTATTTCTCCCGGAGTATAGCCCAGACCATAGGCCTGATGAACATGGTGGATGGTCGTCAATAAAAAGCTCTCCAATTCTTCCCTAAGCCGGTAAACCCTGGCTCTGGAAGCCTCGGAGGGCAGACCCTGATACGAAGCAAAAGCCGATTCCACAGCCCGGTCCAGCCCTTTGCGAAAATGATCCAAGTCGGGAAATTCTTTGAGCACACCGACGGTTGTAGTCCGGCAACTGATTTTTAAATCCTTAATGTGCTGCATCAGCCAGACCGAAGGATAATGACTGCTTTGCATCGAAAAATCGCAGAAGCTCCATACCAAAACGTAGCGGTCGTAGGTGGAATCCCGCACGGTCACATCGGCCCTCAGGCTGATGGTCTCCAGTTCGGAGGTGTCTCCCTGTTGCAGACGGTAGGTTTTGTGTTCCAGCGTGTACGACTGTGCCTCGTTTTTCAACCAGGCTGCCTTGAACAAAACCGTTGGGCTGTCTTCGGCATGCACGCTTAAACCGCTAAACGCAAAGCACAGACAGCCCGCAAGGATCCTGAAAATAACTGAAACGGGCATAATCTATTCTTCGAGTTGATACAGTAAACCGTCTCTGACCACGGGAATATCGGCCTGATTGATCCCCTGTTCCAATAAAACGGGCAGGTCTTTTTCGAAAAGATCGAAAAATTCACTCTGGGCCGTATGGGTGAGCCGTATGCCTTTTTTATACATTTGTATGGCTTTCAGAGCCGATCCCTGCAGCCATTCCAAATGTCCGGCATTCAGAAAATCGACCATCACAGGTTTGTGCGCCAACAGCTTTTGAACGTATTTTCCGGCCTGGTCGTATTTTTTGCACATAATGGCGCACCAGACCAAGGGCCTCCAGGTTCTGGGCGACTCTCCGGAAATGAATTCGGCTTTGTAATAACTTTGCAACGCCTCGTTGTAGCGCTGTAAATCCATCAGGCAATGGCCTATGTTCATGCTGAGCACATAATTCTCCGGATCCAATTTTTCGGCTCTGCGGTAATAGACCAGCGCTTCTTCGTTGTTTTTGAGCTGGCGGTAACAAGCCGAAATGCGCTTTAATGTCCATAAATTGTCGTGCTGCAACAAATCGGCTTTCAGGTAGGCCTGCAAGGCTACGGCGTATTCCTGCAACTGCTGATGGCAATAGGCTTTTTTCCGGTGCAAGTCGGCATCGCCGGCCTTATTTTCGAGCAGACGGTCAAAAAGTTTCAAAGCTTGCCTGTAATGCTTGGTTTTGAAATAAACCAACGCCACCTTCAGCATAATCTCCTCTTGCTCCAGGTAGGGGCTGATTCCGGAAACTGCGTAAAAGTCGAGAGAACCGGCAAAGACATCCTTGAAATCTTTTTTATGGCTGAACAATTTATAAAAACGATATAAGTCCTGGATATAGCGATTGGAGACCGATTCGGTTTTCAGACGCTGATTGCTGCTTTGCTCCATCTTTTGCATTTCCTGGTAGGCTTCGCTTTCGGATCCCAGGTTGGCAGCCATCTGACTGCGGTAGGTTTCGGGCACCTGAGCCAAATTGAAACAAAAGGAATATTTATCGGAAGAACATAAGAAATCGGAGGAAGTAACCAATTTGGTCACATTCACCCCCTGCAGGCTGTCGTGTTTAAAAAGTTCCGCCACCTGGCTGTGTTCGCTGTAAAAGGGCAAAAACCAGTTGTGTATTTCTTTGAAAAAGGGATAAAACTTCAGGTTGGAAAAAGTACTCATATACACGTCCACCCCTTCGATTTGCATTTCGGAGAATTCCTGCATTTTTTCCGACAGGGAAGCATCTTCGAACAATTCTTTCCAGTCGGGATTGAGTTCTTCGCCAAATTCTTGGCTTTCAGTGAGTTTTTGCTGAATAGACGAGCCCAGCCTGCTCATTTCGGGCAAAAATTCTTCCTGCATCCTGCGGCTGATAGTATCTACATCCTTGGTTCTGGCCAGTTGGATAAAAATAGACAACAGGGCCGATTGCCTGGCCTCGTCTTCGAGCAAGGCGGCCAACCTGCTGCTTATGGCCGGATACCACTGCATACGTCGATCGTACATATCAAAAAGCAACATCACGGCGGTGAGGGCTCTCCGGTTGACTTCTACCTCTTCGTGTTCGCATAAATCGAGGAGGAAAAGGAATTTTTTTTCGTCGAAAAGGAATTGCAGCGATAACAACAGGGCCGATACGAGCAGGGCCTTTTCATGAGAATAGAGCAAATGGGCATAGGCTTCTTGCAAAAGTTTGACTTCCCGATCGCTCCAGATATCCGATAATAACAGCCGTTGGAAAAGCGTTCCGCTCAGTTGTTCGCGCCGGCTGTTTAGTTGCAGCATCTCCGCTTTGCGCTGGTCTTCGTCCTTTTTAAGCGATGTCAGAGCAAGTTCGGCATCCAACTCTCTGAGTTCCTCCAGGACTTCCTGTGTGTTTTTGGCAGACCGGTAAGCTCTGAGGCGGGAATAATACCATTGGCTTGAATTGACTGTAAGCCATTGACGATAAGCAGAATCGGCCAACTCACACAAGGTTCTTATCAATTTGAGCAAGACTTTGTCGCGTTCCTTGTCTTCCACACCTTCGAGCCGGTAACGCAGCAAATAGCGGTAGGTGGTTTCCTGTTGTACCAATTCATCGTAAGCCGGACCGAAGCCGTTTTGCTGGATCAGGTAGCCCAGGTCCATGATGGCCTCTTTGATGCGCATTTGATACAGGAAACGAAAAATTCTCGCGTATAGGGAATCAATTTCTGAAATTGTCATGTTCTACTGCTTTATCAGCCACAAAAATACAAAGAATTTAGCCGGCACTTGCATAAATTTTAGTAATTTTGCAGCCTCAAAATATATAAGCACTATAGGATGGACCGTATTCGCAACTTTTGTATCATAGCCCACATTGATCACGGCAAAAGCACTCTTGCCGACCGCCTGCTGGAGCATACCGGAACCTTGGCTATCACCGAGAACCAAATGCTCGACAATATGGAGCTGGAAAAAGAACGCGGTATCACCATCAAAAGCAAGGCCGTGCAGATGAATTATTCTCTGGACGGCAAAGAATATAAACTGAATCTGATCGACACTCCCGGACACGTGGACTTTTCTTACGAAGTGTCTCGCTCCATTGCCGCCTGCGAAGGAGCCCTACTGGTAGTTGACGCCTCCCAGGGTATTCAGGCCCAGACTATTTCCAACTTATACATGGCCATCGACAACGACCTGGAAATTATTCCGGTATTGAACAAGGTAGATTTACCCAGCGCCATGATCGAAGAAGTCGAAGATCAGATAATTGATTTACTGGGCGTTAAACGCAGCGAAATTATCCATGCCAGCGGTAAAACAGGCGAAGGCATACCTAGGATACTCGAAGAAATTGTCCATAAAGTACCTGCCCCCAAAGGCGATCCGGAAGCTCCGCTTCAGGCTCTGATCTTCGATTCGGTGTTTAACTCGTTCCGGGGAATCATTGCTTATTTCAAGATTGTAAACGGCACACTGCGCAGCCACGACCTGGTGAAATTTGTAGCCACCAAAAAAGAATACGAGGCCGACGAAATCGGTGTTTTAAAAATGCAGATGCAGCCCCGGGAAGTCTTGAGCTGCGGAGACGTAGGCTATATTATTTCGGGCATAAAATCTTCCAAAGAGGTCAAGGTGGGCGATACCATTACCCACGTAAAACGTCCCTGCGCCGAAGGAATCGAAGGCTTCGAAGACGTCAAGCCCATGGTGTTTGCCGGAGTTTATCCCATCGACAGCGAGGATTTCGAAAACCTGCGCTCCTCCATCGAAAAACTGCAACTCAACGACGCTTCTCTTACCTTCCAGCCCGAATCGTCCATGGCACTGGGTTTTGGTTTCCGTTGCGGTTTTCTGGGCCTGCTGCATATGGAAATCATACAGGAACGCTTAGACCGGGAATTCAACATGGACGTCATCACCACGGTTCCCAACGTTCAGTACAAGGTGTATACCAAAAAAGGAGAATGCATAGAGGTTGACAATCCTTCGGAACTACCCGAACCCACCCATATCGACTACATCGAAGAGCCCTACATCCGCTCTTCCATAATAACGGCTGCCGATTACATTGGCTCCATTATGACGCTCTGTCTGAGTAAAAGAGGGGAACTTGTCAAACAGGAATACATCACGGGCAATCGCATGGAGCTGATATTCGATCTTCCTCTGGGCGAAATTGTGTTCGATTTCTACGACCGGCTCAAAAGCATTTCCAAAGGCTATGCCTCCTTCGATTACCACCCCCACGGTTTCCGCGAATCGAAACTGGCCAAACTGGATATTTTGCTCAACGGCGAACCGGTGGACGCCCTCTCCTGCCTCACTCACGTGGATAACGCCGAAACCCTGGGCCGGCGTATGTGTGAAAAACTCAAAGAACTGATTCCGCGTCAGCAATTCGACGTTGCCATACAAGCCGCCATCGGTTCCAAAATTATTGCCAGAGAAACCGTCAAAGCCGTCCGCAAAGACGTAACCGCCAAGTGTTACGGCGGCGACATCAGCCGGAAACGCAAATTGCTCGAAAAGCAAAAAAAAGGTAAAAAACGCATGAAGCAAATCGGCTCGGTAGAAGTCCCCCAAAAAGCATTTCTGGCGGTGCTGAAGCTGGATTAAAACCATCCGTTCTTTTATAAGTAGCTGGTAATTACACGAAAGGAGATTATTTTCACACCTCACTTATGTTATTTAATTATGTTATATAACATAATTAAATATTTGCATCACAAAAAAAAAAATAGAAATTAGCGGCGTTAAGTATTTTTAATTAAAGATATGCTCTATTATGGAAAAGATAAGAAACACAAAGAGAACAGTTGCCACGCTGCTAGCGTTGGCTATCTGCACGGTTGGTTATACACAAATCACCGTGACTAGCAGTGGAAATGTGGGTATTGGAATCAACAATCTCTTCTTCACAGGTTTTTATAGGAAATAATGTTCTTTCAACAAAAACAAATGGAGATCTGGTAATAAAGTCCGGAGCATCGGTGACAATAGAATCTTCTCAAAGTGTAACAATGGATGCGGGATTTTCTGTGGAATTAGGAGCAGAGTTTGAAATTAAAAATACCGACCTATGAAAAAGTATTTATTTATCCTTCTCTTTTTACCAACCTTAGTGTGCGCTAATCAGATTTGGTTGGGAGCTGTAATCTCTGAGATATATTTCGATGATTCGGGAGGATGGATGCTAGAGCTATTCTACCCTCATTATTCTGATAGTATATTAATAGAAAGTGATTCTGGTTATGCAAAAATAGTTGATTGTGATGCATCTGAACTTACAATTATTTCAAACATCAATTTAAGTGATACTGTATCTTTCAACAAAGATTCCGATTGCATTAAAGTGCACACATATGCCTCCGGAGACTACATGGTTGATAGCATTTGCATCGGTGAAAAAGCCGGTTCATATTTAAAAAATATAAAAAACGGACAATCCATAGCGAGGTATTATTTATTCGGATCCTTTTACAAAGATAATAGCCCTACAATTGGATTTGCAAATGATTTTGACGGTGCTAAGGGAAAAATTTATGGTTTTTTTTACGATACAGATGGGCAAGCAATGACAAATAAGTTTTTTTCCATCGATTATTGTTCGGAAATATTAAGAGAACAAGAGCAAGAAGAGGGGGTTATAAGAATTGATGAAACCGGTTTTTATTGTGCTGAAATAACTTCCAGAACCTACACAATTAATGAAATTGTAATTGCTTCGGCAACAGATTATGAAACGATGCAATTTGAAACCGTTCAATTTGATCTGGAAGAAGGTGATAGCATAAATATCAATTTTAGGAGAGTTTTGGCATCAACAAAGTCAATTCATCAGGATTCTGTCGTGGTACGCACCTATCCTAATCCTGCGACTGATATCATTTATTTTGTCACTTCAAATGTAAATCCGTTAAATTCACCCTTATACATTACTGTTTATAGCAGTACCGGTCAAATAATGGGCTCATTCGCTCTTAGATCGGATATACATCAGTGGAATTGTAGTTATTTACCGTATGGAACGTATATTTTCACTCTGAATTCAGGGAAGAACACGATTAAAACGGACAAATTTCAGATCATTAAATGAATGTACTTGCCGTTTATTTTGTAGAGATGTGATATTGAAATTAAAAATACCGACCTATGAAAAAGTATTTAATTATCCTTCTTATTTTCCCTTTCGTGTTAAAAGCCCAAACTATGGAGCCTAGTGTTGTCCTGTCTGAACTTTATTTTGACACCAACCGAGAATGTATAATTGAATTGCAGCATTCAGATGCTTTGGGGATTTCTAATGAGAATTACTACTATTGGGAGAATCATAAGAAAAAGGAACTGACTTTATTGCCTTCGTATGTGCGGGCTGTTACGTATGATCTGGAAATGGATACGACCGATTTGAAAGAGCTGGTGGGAATTCCTAATGTGAAAATACTTCTTCACGACCGTACTTATCATACCAATATGTTCCGCAGAGAAAATCAGGAATACAACTATGCCCTTCTCGAGGACAGTTTGTTAATTGATACCGATCTTTCGGTACATCCGGAAATATTTTATGTATCTAAAAATCTTTTCCTGAATTCAGATGACAGGGAGGTAATATTCAGTGATTTGTTCTATGTGTACATAAAGAATGCCGATTCAATGGATCTCCACTTATTGGATTCCATGGCGCTTGCTAACCGGGTTGACTATTTAGGAGTCCAGTCTTCCGTTTATTACGGCTTTAAGTGTACAAAGAAATCGGCCGGTGATGCGCTTGAAATGGCCAATTTATTTTATGAGAGCGGTTTTTTCACAAGCGCTTGGGCAGATTTAATACTTGTACGGTGGGAATCGTCATTGAAAACTCCGTCTGCAGAAAAAATCAACATCTACACATCAGGCGGGGAGCTTATCTTAGAGCCTCCCACGGGATCCCGTTTGCTTGAATTGTACTCCGTTCAGGGAACAAAGCTTGGCTCGTACGTGTTGAACGAGGGAAAAAACTTCAAACTGGAACTGCCTCCGGGTATGTACTTGTATAAAATTTATGCCGGTAAATGCTATACCGGTAAAGTGTTGTTGCCATGAGAAATAGCACGATGCTTATATCTCATTGCCTTAATTATTTAATTCAATATAAAATATAAACATTATGAAAAACTTAAACATGCTTGCGCTTATAGCCCTTATCCTTGCGTTTTGCTCCTGCTCACAGGAACAAGAGGTAAATACGGCAGCATTGGATGTGCAGACGATTGGGGGCTACGTTCAAAAAGGACCGTTTCTGAATGGAACGTCCATTACTTTTTCGGAACTTTCCGAAGAGTTTGTCCCGACGGGAAAGAATTTTTCAACCCAAATCAACGATAACAAAGGAAGCTTTGAGTTGTTGAATCTGACATTGGTCTCTCCTTACGTCGAATTAGAAGCAAACGGCTTCTACTACAACGAGGTTAAAAATGAAAATTCCGCCGCTCAACTAACCTTGTATGCTCTATCCGATTTGACGGATAAAAGCAGTCTGAATGTCAATGTGCTCACTCACCTGGAAAGGAATAGAGTTAAACACCTTATTGCCAACGGACTGAGTTTTTCTGAAGCAAAAAGTCAATCGCAGAGAGAAATTTTGTCCCTTTTCGAGATTGATAAACAGAATGTTGTCAATTCGGAACTGCTCGACATTACGAAACAGGGAGACGACAACGCTATCTTGTTGGCTGTTTCCGTGATTCTTCAGGGACATCTGTCTGTTTCCGAATTGTCCGAACTATTGGCGAATATCAGCACGGACATACGGGAAGACGGTCTTTTGAACAACCCGGCTTTGGGCTCAATGCTGATCAATAATGCCAAATACCTCAACTTGGAAAATATTCGTCAACATCTGGAAAACCGGTACGAAGCTTTGGAGATGGACGTATCCATACCCGATTTTGAAGGGTATGTAAATGCTTTTATCGAAAATACCGACTTTGTGCTCACCCGTCATATTGAGTATCCGGCAGCAGGCCAGTATGGTTTGAACATACTTGATAGAGAAAAAACCCAATACGCGGCCGGAGACTATTCCATGAAAGCCGTATTGCCCGAAGGAACCAATCTCAAGGTGAAGATCAGTGGCGATAACTGGGTGTACCCTGCAATGCAGAATAATACCGGCTGGGATTATTCGGAATGGAACGCAACGGAAAAATCACGCCTGTTTACTTCCGTAAAAACCGGAGAGATTGATTTCGAGATACGATTTCAATACAAAGAAAATTCCGGAGCTTCTCAGGGTGATACGATCAATCCTCCTTCGGGAAATACCGATTTGAATAAGGTAAACTTATTCGTTTACGAGAACGGCACCCCGGAACCTACCTGGACAAAAGAAATAACGATAACGCCCTAAATCGGGCAGGTCGATAATTTGGATTGTTCGGTAATCCAATACAAAAAGAGGGCAATTTGCCCTCTTTTTTGATTGTAGCGAGACCCGGGATTGAACCGGGGACCTCATGATTATGAATCATGCGCTCTAACCGGCTGAGCTATCTCGCCATCTGCTTGCCCAAAAGCGCGGCAAAGGTAATCTTTTTAGTTTATCCAACCAAACAGGGAAATAAAAAAATCCCCAACTTTTTGAAAACTATCCGGAATTTATCCTTCTATTGTGGCTCATTATTCAGAAAAAATATGTACTTTCGGCAAAATTCAAAAAACGCTCGTGATGAAAGAAGCTTTCAGGTTGGAATACTCTCTTAAGGGATCTGTCCCGGTGCTGTGGAAACTGATAAGCACACCCAACGGTCTGTCGGAATGGTTTGCAGACAATGTACAGGCAGAAGATTCGATTTATACTTTTCAATGGGGTAGAACTAGCGAGCAGGCCGAAGTGGTTTCTATGGTACAGGGAGAATCCATTCGCTACCGTTGGCTTGACGAACCGGAAGACACTTATTTCGAATTCAACATACAATATTCGGAACTGACCGGCAACGTCTCTTTGTGGGTTACCGATTATGCTGAACCCGAAGATCAGGAGGACGCCGTCAATCTTTGGAATTACGAGATTGAAAAATTGATGAGGCGCTCCGGCATGTAATCTCGTGCATAATTCCTGCTTTGCTGTGCCCGGCTCGTTTTTTTAGATTACCTTCGCAGGCTTAAACAAAGTCGATTTATGTTTAGAATAAAAAGGTTACATCTCTTTGTTCTGCAAAGTTTTTTCCCCATCTTTTTAATGACTTTCCTCATCAGCAATTTTATTCTGGTGATGCAATTGGTGTGGAGAGTGGCAGAATACATTGTCGGCAAAGGCATAGAATTTACCGCCTATCTGGAATTTTTGCTCTATGCTGCTGCCACCATGGTTCCCCTGTCGCTTCCTTTGGCTGTTTTGCTGGCCTCCCTGATGACCTTTGGCAATTTCGGTGAAAAGCTGGAGCTCCTGGCCATGAAATCGGCCGGTATTTCGCTTTACAACATTATGCGGCCCCTGATAGTGCTGATGATCTTGCTGTCGATCTTTTCTTTTGTTTTTCAGGACAGGATTTTACCGGTGGCTCAAATGAAACTGCAGTCGCTGACGGTTTCCATGCAACAAAAATCGCCGGCCTTATCCATTCCTCAGGGAGCTTTTTACTCCGATATCGAGGGTATGACCATTTACGTCAAAGAAAAAGACACCAAAAAGAAATTGCTCAAAGACATCATGATTTACGATTTCAGCCAGGGTTTCGACAATGCGGCAGTAACTCTGGCCGATTCCGGACTGTTGCGACTTACCGAGGATAAATTAAACCTGGTTTTGACCTTATACCATGGCGAGGGCTTCAGCAATTTTGATAAACAACAGGCCGTTACTAAAGATATACCCTATCGCCGCGAAAGCTTCAGGGAAAAAGAAATCATCATTCCCTTCGATAATAACTTCAACCGTATCGATGAGTCTCAGTTTCAATCTTCGCATCTGAGCAAAAAAAACGACGAGCTCAAGCAGGTAATCGATTCTATGGGCAGTCTGCTGGACAGCACAAAAATCAAAAAGAAAATACAGTACACCGAAAGTCATTTTATGGGTAGGAATACCGAAAAAGGTCGTAAACTCATCGGCAGAGATTCCATGGCTCGCGCTACGGAAGTTCCGCTTTTCAATCCCGACATAGACAGTTTGTTCCTGACTCTTAATAAAGCTCAAGCAGACAATATGTTGGACAAGGCTCTGAAAAAAGTCGGCACAATCAGATCGGAGTTTGAATACCAGGAAATTGCCTTATCAAGGGAACATAATCAGTTTAGACGCAGCGGTATCGAATATTACCGCCGCTATGCCCTCTCGGTTGCCTGCCTGGTTTTCTTTTTTATCGGCGCACCCCTGGGAGCCATTATTCGCAAGGGCGGCATAGGCATGCCTGCCGTGGTTTCGGTGATTTTGTTTATCGCTTATTACATGATAGATGCAGCCGGCCAAAAATTGGTCCGCAACGGTACCCTTGAAGCTTTTTACGGTATGTTCCTGAGCACCGCTGCCTTGTTGCCTCTGGGCATTTTCCTTACCTATAAATCGGCCAACGACTCCGCCATTTTCAATTTGGATTCTTATATCGCTTTTTTCAAAAGGATATTCAATGTAAAATTCACTTACCGCTATTTGCGCTATGTTTTTAGAGTTGCTTTAAAAAAGAAGTATTATGCAAGAAAAAATAAAACTAAACAGTATAGATGAGGCTATAGAAGCCATACGCCAGGGAGAAATCATCATCGTGGTCGACGACGAAGACCGCGAAAACGAGGGCGACTTTATTACCTCGGCCGAATTGATTACGCCCGAGAAAGTAAACTTTATGATTACCGTAGGACGCGGCGTACTCTGTGCACCCATCACCGAAGAACGTTGTTTGGAATTGGAGTTGGATAAACAGGTGGCGAATAACACCTCCATTTTGGGAACCCCCTTTACGGTGACCGTTGATAAACTGGAAGGTTGTACCACCGGGGTATCTTCGCACGATCGCGCCGAAACGATCAAGGCTTTGGCCGATCCCAACACCAAACCCGAAGACCTGGGACGCCCGGGACACATCAGTCCCCTTTACGCCAAAAACAAAGGAGTATTGCGCCGGGCGGGACACACCGAAGCTTCCATAGACCTGTGCCGTCTGGCCGGTTTAAGGCCGGCAGCCGCCCTGATAGAAATAATGAACGAAGACGGCAGCATGGCCCGTCTGCCCGAATTGTACAAACTGGCACAAAAACACAAGCTGAAACTCATAGCCATCAAAGACCTGATTGCTTACCGGCTCAAACAGGAATCTTTGGTTGAGATGGGTCAAAGCGTTCAGATGCCGACCAAATATGGATTTTTCAAATTGATTCCCTTCAGGCAAATTGCTACCGGTCAGGAACATATTGCTCTGACCAAGGGAGAATGGAGCAAAGACGAAGCTGTATTGGTCAGGGTACACTCTTCCTGCCTCACGGGAGACGTACTGGGTTCTATGCGCTGCGAATGCGGCGAACAATTGCACAAAGCGATGGAGATCATCGAAAAAGAAGGCAAAGGCGTTGTCGTTTACATGAATCAGGAAGGCCGCGGCATCGGGCTGATGAACAAAATTCAAGCCTATAAATTGCAGGAACAGGGTATGGACACGGTCGATGCCAATTTGCACCTGGGCTTTGACGCCGACGAAAGAGATTATGGCGTTGGAGCTCAGATACTTTCGAAGTTGGGCGTACGCAAAATGCGCCTGATGACCAACAATCCGATAAAACGCATAGGCCTGGAAGCCTACGGACTGAAAATCGTGGAAAATATTCCCCTCGAAATACCCACCAATCCCTACAACGAATTTTATATGAAAACCAAAAAAGAACGAATGGGGCATAATTTGAAAAACATTAAATGAACCGAGTATGAAAAAAAGAACTGCTCTACTTATTCTCCTGACAGTATTCCTGTACGGCACATGGGATGTCCAGGCCAAAAGCAAAGAGAAAACCGATAAAAAAAGTTTTTGGGATTTGATCGAACGGCCCAAAAAGGCTTATTTGTTCAGCTATTTCATGGGCGGCGGCGACGGTCTGCATTTTTTGTACAGCTACGACGGCATTTTATGGAAGAACCTGAACCGTGGGGAGATTTTTCTGAAACCGGAAGTCGGCACCGCCAAATTGATGCGGGATCCCAGTATAGTTCAGGCTCCCGACGGGCTATTTCATATGGTGTGGACTACAGGCTGGACCGAAAACAACATCGGTTACGCTTCTTCCACCGACCTGATCCATTGGTCGGAACAAAGGGAAATTCCCGTAATGGCCCACGAGCCCGAAGTCAGAAACACCTGGGCTCCCGAATTGTTTTACGACAAAAAATCGAAACAGTATTACATCATTTGGGCCAGTACCATTCCGGGGCGTTTTCCGGCACCGGGCAGCAGCGAAAGCGATTACAATCATCGTTTGTATTATACTACAACAAAAGACTTTGAACGTTTTAGTCCCACCGAATTGTTTTACGATCCGGAATTCAATGTTATCGATGCCGCCATCCTCAAACACAAAGGAATCTATTATATGTTCCTGAAAAACGAAACCCTGGAACCGGTCGAAAAAAACATACGTGTGGTAGCTTCCAAAAAACTGACGGCTTTCCCCAAAACGGTATCCGAACCTATCAGCGGCATCGAATGGGCCGAAGGCCCCACCCCTCTGCAAATAGGTAAGTACACTTATGTTTATTGGGATAAATACCGCAACCAACGCTACGGGGCAGCCAGATGCAAAGACCTGAAAAAAGGCGTCTGGGACGATATTTCAAAAATCATCAGCTTTCCCTCGGGTGTACGCCACGGTACGGCTTTCGAAGTAGAAGAAGAAGTCTTAAATAATTTGCTGAAAATGGATGAAAATCCGCAGAATTAAAATGGAATTAGTTTAGCTTTGCACCGAAAATTATTAACCATACTAAAATGAACCCCGTATCCCTCCGATTGGCCGGCCTGGCCCCTTCCGAAACCCTTGCCATGTCTCAAAAGAGCAACGAACTCAAAGCTATGGGTTTTGATGTTATTAACATGAGTGTCGGCGAACCCGATTTTTTTACCCCTGACCACATCAAACTGGCAGCCAAACAAGCCGTCGACAATAACTTTTCTTTTTATTCCCCCGTTCCCGGTTACCCGGCTCTGCGCAAGGCCATCGTGGAGAAACTGAAAAAAGAGAACGGCCTCGATTATACCGTCGATCAGATTGTTTGTTCCAACGGAGCCAAGCAATCGGTATGCAACGTGCTGCTTTCCATTATCAGCCCGGGCGACGAAGTCATCGTTCCCGCTCCTTATTGGGTGAGCTATGTTGAAATGGTCAAATTGGCAGAAGGAAAGAATGTAATAGTCTCTGCCGGTATAGAGCAGGATTTCAAAATAACAGCCGCCCAACTCGAAGCGGCCATTACCCCCAAAACCAAAGCCTTGATTCTCTGTTCTCCTTCCAACCCTACCGGCAGCGTTTACAGCAAAGAAGAATTGCAAGCTCTGGCCGCTGTCCTGGCCAAACATCCTCAGGTTTACATACTTTCGGACGAGATTTACGAACACATCAATTACTTGGGCAAACACGAGAGC
Organism: Bacteroidales bacterium UBA1402; assembly: GCA_002305085.1. Classification (GTDB taxonomy): domain Bacteria; phylum Bacteroidota; class Bacteroidia; order Bacteroidales; family UBA1402; genus UBA1402. The sequence continues at coordinate 55,145 of DBQE01000017.1, forward strand.
ATTGCCCAGTTTGAGTCCGTTCGCGAACGGGTAATCGTCATCAACGGCGTGTCTAAAGCTTATGCCATGACCGGCTGGCGTATCGGCTGGATTGCCGCTCCACAGTGGATAGCTTCCGCCTGCAACAAATTGCAGGGACAATATACCTCCGGCCCCTGCTCGGTTTCACAGGAAGCAGCCCGGGCTGCTTACACCGGAGACCAGGCTTGTGTGGCCGAAATGCGCACAGCCTTCGAACGCCGTAAAAACCTTATCGTAAAATTGATGCGCGAAGTTCCCGGTTTCAAGGTACAGGAACCCAAGGGAGCCTTCTATGTTTTTCCCGATTGCAGCGCTTATATAGGCAAATCGTTCAAGGACAAAACCATAACCAATGCCACCGATCTGGCTATGTTTCTGCTCGAAGAAGCTCATGTAGCGGCGGTAGGCGGCGTAGCATTCGGCGCACCCAATTGTTTGCGTTTCTCCTACGCCACCTCCGACGAAAACATTGTTAAAGCGATCGATCGTATTAAAGTGGCTTTGGCTAAATTGGCCTAATTGTTTTCGGGGCGCAATTTGCGTACCACGGCACCGGTCTGCCACATTTCGCTTTCGCGCAATTGGCGGAGTTCTTCTTCGAGTTTTTCCCTGTAATCGGGTTTGGAGTTGGAGTCGATGGAGCGTTGAGCTTCGTTGCCGTTGGCCACTTCTTTATATAATTTTTCGAAGACCGGCTTCACTGCATCGTGGAAAGGTCCCATCCAATCGAGGGCGCCGCGTTGAGCAGTGGTGGAGCAATTGGCATACATCCAGTCCATTCCTTTTTGAGCAAACAAGGGCATCAGGGATTGCGTCAATTCTTCGACGGTTTCGTTGAAGGCTTCCGAGGGCGTATGTCCGTTGGCTCTGAGCACTTCGTATTGTGCCAGCAACAGGCCCTGAATGGCGCCCATCAGAGTACCGCGTTCGCCCGTAAGATCGGAATACACTTCGCGCTGAAAGGTGGTTTCGAACAAATAGCCCGATCCGACTCCGATGCCCAGGGCCACCACCCGGTCGAAGGCTTTACCCGTGGCATCCTGAAAAATAGCGTAGGACGAATTCAAGCCGCGACCTTCGAGAAACATGGTGCGCAGCGAGGTGCCCGAACCCTTGGGTGCCACCAGAATAACATCGATGTCCTTGGGAGGAATAATGTTGGTACGATCCTTATAGGTGATGGCAAAACCATGCGAAAAATACAGGGCTTTGCCTGCTGTCAGGTGAGGTTTGATTCTGGGCCAGACTTCTATCTGGGCAGCATCGGAAAGCAAATACTGTATGATGGTTCCCCTGCGGCAGGCCTCTTCGATTTCGAACAGGGTTTCGCCGGGCACCCAACCGTCGGCCACAGCCTTATCCCAGGTGGCACCGCCTTTGCGTTGTCCCACAATTACGTTGAAACCATTGTCCCGAAGGTTCTTGGATTGTCCGGGGCCTTGTACACCATAACCTATCACGGCTATGGTTTCGTTTTTCAATGTTTCTTTTGCTTTTTTCAACGGGAATTCTTCCCTGGTGATGACATTTTCCATTACACCACCGAAATTCATTTTAGCCATAAATATAAATTTATTGATAAGACATTAGTTGTTTCCATTAAATACTTCTTTTCTGCGAGCTTCCATCTCTTCCAGAAAATTACTCAGCCGTTCCACCGTCGATCTGGTGATGGCAACCCGTCCGGAACGAACAAATTGCAGAATTTTGTTTTTGTTTAAAGCGTCAAACATAGCGTCGATTTCGGCTTTATGTCCCGCCTGCTCAATAACGGTGTAATCTTTGGTTACTTCCAATATACGAGCATTGTATTTCCGTACCAGAGTTTCGATTTCGTTGCTCGACATCAAACTTAAAGTAGGTACTTTATAGAGCGCAATTTCCTGAAATATAATCTCGTCGTCGGTATAATAATAAGCCTTGAGCACATCAATGCGCTTTTCGATCTGCAAAACAATCTTGCGTATGGTTTCCCGGTCGGTGTTGGCGGTAATAGTGAATTTATGTACACCCGGTATGGCCGAACGCGAAACCGTCAGGCTTTCGATGTTCACTTGCCGTCTGGTGAACACAATGGTCACCTGATTGAGCAAACCCACCTGATTCTCGGAATAAACCGTAACGGTATATAAAGTTTTTTCCATAATATCAGCTCTTTAACATGATTTCTGTGATACATTTTCCGGCAGGTACCATCGGATAGACGATGCCTTTCTTTTCGACCATAACTTCGAGCACATAAGCCGAATCGGCGGCTATCATTTCTCTGACGGCCTCGACGAGATCCTGACGCTGCTCCACTTTGCGTCCTTTGATGCCGTAAGCGGCAGCCAAAGCAATAAAATCGGGATTTTGTATCGAAGTGGACGAATAGCGCTCCTCGTAGAACAATTCCTGCCATTGGCGCACCATACCCAGGTAATTGTTGTTCAATATGATCACTTTGACCGGTATTTTATACTCCATTATGGTACCCAATTCCTGTATGGTCATTTGAATGCCCCCGTCGCCGCTGATCACAAAGACCTTGGATTCGGGCGAGCCCAATGCCGCACCAACGCCGGCCGGCAGGCCGAAGCCCATGGTACCCAGACCGCCTGAGGTAACTATTTTCCGCGTGTTATAGGCGCTGAAATAGCGGGCAGCAGTAATCTGATTCTGCCCCACGTCGGTCACCACTATGGTGTTTTCGCCGGTGTTGTCCGAAAGGCATTTGACCACTTCGGCCATGGTTAGAATACCGTTGTTCGGATACAAATCCTTGCTCACGACTTCGCGGTACTCGCAAAGCTTGTGTTCTTCAAAACTCTCTATCCACTCCTTGTGATCGGCCTTATCGAGAAGCTCCGTAACGGCGGGCAGGCTTTTTTTGACATTACCCAGTACGCCCACTTCGACCTGGACGTTTTTATTGATCTCGGAGGGATCTATATCAAAATGAATGACTTTTGCCTGCGGGGCATATTCGCTCAATTTCCCGGTAACCCGGTCGGAAAAACGCATCCCTATGGCGATAAGCACATCGCATTCGTTGGTTTTTTTGTTGGGAGCCACGTTGCCGTGCATACCCACCATACCCATGTTGAGCCTGTAATCCACGGGCATAACGTCGAGCCCCAGCAAAGAAGAAGCAGCCGGAATATCGGCTTTATTCAAAAAGTTGAACAATTCCTGTTCCGCCCGGCCGAGCAGGACGCCCTGCCCTACGACGGCAAAAGGTTTTTTCGCTTGATTGATGAGTTGGGCAGCCCGGGCTATTTTATCCGGATTGAGCTCAGGCTCCGGCTGGTAACTGCGGATGTAACGGCATTTCTCGTAGCTGAATTCAATGAGTTGATTTTGGGCGTCTTTCGAAAGGTCGAGCACTACCGGCCCGGGACGTCCTTCGCGGGCAATATAGAAGGCCCTGGCAACGGCCCAGGAAATGTCTTCGGCCCTGCGAATCTGATAACTCCACTTGGTTATGGCTTGCGTAATCCCCAGCACGTCGGTTTCCTGAAAAGCATCCGAACCCAAAGCAGCTACCGAAGTTTGTCCGGTAACGACCACCAAGGGAGTACTGTCGAGCATAGCGTCGGCCACTCCGGTAACGATATTCGCAGCGGCAGGTCCCGAAGTAACAATGACCACACCGACCTTGCCCGATACCCTGGCATAACCCTGAGCAGCGTGTGCGGCCCCTTGTTCATGGCGGGTAAGGATGTGATGGAACGCCAGTCTTTCCTTGTGGGTATATAAAGCATCGAACACCGGAATAATGGCTCCCCCCGGATATCCGAAAATAGTGTCTACCTTTTCCTCTTTAAAGGCAAACAAGAGGGCTTCGGCCCCTGTGATTTTTTTCTTTTCCATTTTTTAATCCTCTTCAATGATTCGAACAGCTCCTTTGTCGGCCGAACTGACCATGCCGGCATAGGCTTTCAGTGCTTTGGAAACCTTGCGGTCGCGCTTGGGTTTGAATGCTCCGGCGGCTTTCTTTTCTTCCTCGAGCCGTCGTTGATTCAACTCCTCGGCGCCGATTCTGAGATTTATGCTACGGTGTGGAATATCTATGTCAATGATGTCGTTGTCGCGAATCAGGGCCACAGCGCCACCCGAAGCGGCTTCGGGCGAAATATGCCCGATAGACAGACCCGATGTTCCTCCGGAAAAACGGCCGTCGGTGATCAGGGCACAGCTTTTGCCCAAACCTCTCGATTTGATGTACGATGTGGGATACAACATTTCCTGCATACCCGGACCTCCTTTGGGCCCTTCGAACACAATTACCACCACATCGCCGGCTTCTACCCTGCCGTCGAGTATGCCGTCGCAGGCCGCTTCCTGTGAATGAAAGACTTTGGCCTTGCCGCTGAATTTCCAGATGGATTCGTCCACTCCGGCTGTTTTGACCACACAGCCGTCCTGTGCGATATTGCCTTTGAGTATAGCCAGTCCGCCGTCGCGGGTATAAGCATGCTCAATATCACGGATACAGCCTAAGCTGCGATCGGTATCCAATTCTTTATATACGGCCTCCTGCGAAGCGAGGGTATTATTGAATTTACCTCCGGGAGCCGATTTATACAAGGCCAGGGCTTCCGGCAGTACGTTGGCGGAACGGATTGAGTACTTATCCATGGCTTCTTTCAGGGTATAACCGTCCACTCTGTAAACCGAATTGTCTATCAAAGCGGCTTGGTCCAACTCGTCCATAATAGAGAGTATGCCTCCCGCCCTGTTTACGTCCTGAACGTGGTAATGACTGCTGGGAGCCACTTTGCACAGGCAGGGAATTTTACGCGACAGCGCATCGATGTCGTCCATCGTAAAATCGACCTCGGCCTCTTGTGCCAAAGCCAATAAATGCAGTATCGTATTGGTGGAACCGCCCATAGCTATATCGAGAGCCATGGCGTTCATGAATGCTGCTTTGCTTGCAATGGAACGGGGCAGTACACGTTGATCGCCGTCGCGGTAATAGGCAAACGTATTGTGAACTATCTGCCGGGCGGCCTGTTGGAAGATTTTTTTCCTGTTGACATGGGTAGCCAGCACGGTGCCGTTTCCGGGCAGCGCCATGCCCAAGGCTTCGTTGAGGCAATTCATGGAGTTGGCCGTAAACATGCCCGAACAACTGCCGCAACCCGGGCAGGCCACAGCCTCGACGGCGGCCAATTCCTCGTCCGACACCTTGGGATCGGCCGCCTGTACCATAGCATCGATCAGATCCAGGTATGTATCTCCCAGTTTACCGGCTTCCATAGGGCCGCCGGAAACAAACACCGAGGGAATGTTCATCCTCAGGGCGGCCATAAGCATACCCGGGGTAATTTTATCGCAATTGCTGATGCAAATCATGGCATCGGCTTTGTGGGCATTGACCATGTATTCCACGCTGTCGGCAATCAAATCGCGGCTGGGCAGGGAATACAACATACCGTCGTGCCCCATGGCTATACCGTCGTCTATGGCTATGGTATTGAATTCCGCCGCGAAACAGCCGGCTTTCTCAATTTCGGCTTTGATTTCCTGCCCGATGTTGTGCAGATGCACATGCCCGGGTACAAATTGAGTAAAAGAATTGACTATGGCGATGATCGGTTTGCCCAATTGTTCCTTTTTCATTCCGTTGGCCAGCCACAGGGCTCTGGCCCCGGCCATTCTCCGGCCTTCCGTGCATACTGCGCTGCGTAATGGATGTTTCATTTTTGTAGCAATTAACAAAAAAAAAGCCTTTCCGTTTCATGGGAAAGGCCTATACTATATTTCTGTGCACACTTATTAACATACCTTTCCCGATCCCGAAGCCACCACGACTAGGATAATCACCAGGACAGATACTACAAGTGCAAACATCTTTCTTTGTTTTTGTGGGGCAAATGTAGACTTAATTTTTATATGTACCAACCAAACCTCCTTTTTTTTTTATTTTTTCTGTTTTATAATGGGAGTTGGGGCTATTTTCGTGCGGAATCGCTTTCTGCCGGAATCTAAACGCTCACAAAACAAGCAGGCGAACCAGGCCGAAAACAGCCTGCCGTTTTGGCGGCAGTGGCTTGCCGAGGGAAATTGACGGTGGCAACCTGACCGGGGGTGGTTTGACGGGGATGCTTTGGCGGCAGCGGTTTTATGAATGATGATAGGGTTCTCCCCTCAGAATGGTCATGGCCCGGTAGAGCTGTTCCACAAAAAACACCCGTACCATTTGATGCGAAAAGGTCATTTTCGACAGCGAAAGCCTCTCGGGAACCCGTTTATAAACAGATGCATCGAAACCATAAGGGCCGCCGCATACAAAAACCAGGTTGCGCAAACCGGCGTTCATCTTTTTTTGAAGGTAAGCGGCAAAAGCTTCCGAAGTGTATTCACGGCCTCTTTCGTCGAGCAAAACCAGGGTATTCTCCGGTTTAATCCAGGGCTCCAGCAAAGCCGCTTCACGTTGCTTTTGCTCCTGTTCGCTTATTTTGCCCGATCTTTTGAGTTCCGGCAAATAAACGATCTCGAAGGCTAAGTAATGCTTCAACCTTTCCTCAAACAGTTTAATAGCCTTACGGGCGTAATCTTCGCCGGTCTTACCCGACAACAATAAAATGACTTTCATGCCTGCAAAAAAAGGCAATTCTGCACAAATAGCGAAGCACTTGCAGGGCTTTTTGAAATAAAGACCGTATTTTTGCGATGAATTCCCCGAAGAAATAAACCATTATGGCCTCATTAGAAGATTTTATCCGCAATGCTTTTGCCGAAGACATAGGCGAAGGCGACCACACCAGTTTGAGCTGCATTCCTGCTTCCGCCCGGGGCAAATCCATGTTACTGATTAAAGAAGCGGGAGTCGTGGCCGGCGTACGGGTAGCCCTGGAAGTGTTCAGGCTCTTCGACCCGCAATTGCAAACCACCGTATTTATACAGGACGGCCAAAAGGTGAAACCCGGCGATATTGTTTTTGAAACCGTCGGCAGCGTTCGTTCTCTTTTGCAGACTGAACGACTGATGCTCAACATTATGCAACGAATGAGCGGCATAGCCACCACTACCCGTTTGTATGCCGACCGACTGCAAGGCTTACACACCAAGGTGATCGACACACGCAAAACCACCCCCGGCATGCGCCTGCTCGAAAAGGAAGCCGTGGTACTGGGCGGAGGCAGCAACCATCGCATGGGCCTCTACGATATGATTTTGCTCAAAGACAATCACGTCGATTTTGCAGGCGGCATAGCCAAAGCCATTGCAGCCACCAGGGATTATCTGCAGGAAAAAAAGCTCAACCTGAAAATCGAAATCGAAGTTCGTTCCCTGGACGAACTGGAGCAGGTGCTTCAATGCGGAGGAGTGGACCGCATCATGCTCGACAATTTCGATCCCGCCACCACCCGCAAGGCCGTAGAACGCATAGCGGGACGCTACGAAACCGAATCTTCGGGCGGCATCACCCTCGATACCATCCGGGCCTATGCCGAATGCGGCGTGGATTTTATTTCGGTGGGCGCCCTCACCCACTCCATACGTAGCCTCGATATGTCGTTCAAGGCTGTATTATGAATTATACGCTGATCCGTTCCCGTCGCAAAACCCTAACTTTGCAGATCAAGCCCGACGGCAGCCTCTTGGTGCGTTGCCCTCTGAGACTGAACCTGCGCGAAGTGGAGCGCTTTATTCAGGCCAAACAGCATTGGATAGTCGCCAAACAACAACTGCTCAGGGAAAATTTCGAAAAACGGCAAGCCTTCCGCCTGCACCCGGGCATGGAACTCCGCTACCTGGGCAGGACTTATCCCCTGCGTCTTTCCGAAAATCGAAAAAGCGGATTCGACGCCCGGGGTTTTTACCTCGGCAACAAGATTCCCGAAGAAAAAATCCGGGCCACGGTAGTGAAAATCTATAAAGAACTCGCCACAACACATATTACAGCCAAAGTAGAGCATTACGCCCGTCTGTACAAGCTCAAATACACCGACGTACGCATAGGTTCAGCCAAAACCCGCTGGGGCTCGTGCAGTTCCAAAAACCGGCTCATTTTCAGCTGGCGACTCATCATGGCAGACGAACTCTGCGTCGATTACGTGGTGCTGCACGAATTGGCCCACACCCTGGAACACAACCACAGCCACCAATTCTGGACAAAACTCGGCCGAATGATGCCCAACTACCCGGAAGCCCGCCGACAACTGCGGATTTTTGGCAGACAGTTGCAGGCGGAGGATTGGTAAAACCTACTTACTGAAAACCTTACCTGAGAGCTATTCATCGCTGCCGGCAAGTCCGCAAAAGTCGGGTGTTTTTAATCCTCGTGGACAATTCGCTTATTTATCGGTACCATTTTAGGGATTGGGGGTCTGAAAATTTGATAATTTTACGCTCGGAATACGAAACCTATTACTTATTACATTCAACGCTATGTCAACAGGATTTTATACGATACCGGAAATCAGGAATGAGCCGGTAAAAACTTATGCGCCGGGTACGCCCGAAAGAGCTGCTTTGAAAAAAACTCTGGCCGAACTCAGGTCGAAAGAAGCGGATATTCCCATGGTGATCGGAGGCCGGGAAATCCGCACCGGTAAAAAAGTACGGATCTTTCCGCCCCACGAAATCAAACATACCCTGGGCTATTATTTCCAGGGCGACGGCAGTCATGTGCAAATGGCTATCGACGCAGCCCTGGCGGCCCGCGACAAATGGGCGGCTATGTCCTGGCAACATCGTTCTGCCATTTTCCTGAAGGCTGCCGACTTGCTGGCCGGCCCCTACCGTCAAAAAATAAACGCCGCCACCATGCTGGGGCAATCCAAAAACGCTTTTCAGGCCGAAATCGATGCCGCCTGCGAACTGGCCGACTTTTTCCGTTTTGGTGTGCGTTGCGTAACGGATATTTACAAAATGCAACCCGAATCCTCGCCCGGTATGTGGAATTACAACGAATTCCGTCCGCTGGAAGGCTTTGTGTTTGCCCTGACGCCTTTCAATTTTACTTCCATCGCCGGCAACCTGCCTGCAGCCCCGGCCATGCTGGGTAATGTGGCGGTGTGGAAACCCTCCAAAACAGCCATTTATTCGGCGGCCGTTATTATGGAATTATTCCGTGAAGCCGGTTTGCCGGACGGCGTTATCAACCTGGTGTTTGCCGACGGACCTACGACTTCGAACGTGGTATTGAATTCCCCCTATTTTGCCGGCATCCACTTTACCGGCTCTACCGGCGTATTCCAAAGCATCTGGAAAACCATAGGCGAAAACATCTATAAATACAAATCTTATCCCCGCATCGTGGGCGAAACCGGAGGTAAAGATTTTATCTTTGCCGATCCCACCGCCGATCCCCAGGCCTTGACCATTGCCTTGCTGCGCGGCGCTTTTGAATACCAGGGCCAAAAATGTTCGGCTGCCTCGAGAGCATACATTCCGGCCGGTTTGTGGAAAGATGTCCGCGAACGCTTAGGTAAAGAGCTGGCCACCGTCAAAATGGGCCCGCCCGAAGACTTTAGCAACTTTATCAACGCCGTGATTGACGAAGCTTCTTTCGACAAGCTCAAGGGCTTTATCGACCGCGCACGGACGGACGCCGATGCCGAAGTGATTTTCGGCGGCAACTGCGACAAATCGGTGGGCTATTTTATCGAGCCCACGGTGATTTTGGCCAAAAAGCCCGATTACATCACCATGATCGAGGAATTGTTCGGGCCGATACTTACCATTTACGTGTATAAAGACGAAGAACTGGATGCCACCCTCGATCTGCTGGATCGTTCCTCTATTTACGGCCTGACCGGAGCCATCTTTTCGCAGGACAGGTATAACATTGAGAAAATGACCAAAAAGCTGGTGAACGCAGCGGGCAATTTCTACATCAACGACAAACCTACCGGAGCTGTGGTAGGCCAGCAACCTTTTGGCGGAGCCAGAGGCTCGGGCACCAACGACAAGGCGGGTTCGGTATTTAATTTCTTGCGCTGGACATCGATACGCACCATCAAAGAAACCTTTGTACCTCCCACGGATTACATGTATCCCAATTTCTTGCCCGGGGACTAAAACCGACATTGCTTATTGCAAAAAAAAATCGTTCCTTTGTTCTCTTTGTCGAAGCGGCTTCGCTGCCTTGACAAGTTGTTTTTAACCATAAAGCTATGAACAAAGCAATCAGAAAAATCGGACTTGTTGCCCACGACGGTATGAAACAAGACCTGATCGAATGGGCCGTATGGAACTCGGAACGCCTGATCGGACATAAATTTTATTGCACCGGCACCACCGGCAAGCTGGTACAGGAAGCCCTCAGCAGAAAACACCCCGATATCGACTGGGATATTACCATTCTGAAATCCGGCCCGCTGGGCGGCGATCAGCAAATGGGCTCCCGCATCGTGGAGGGCGAAGTGGATTATTGTTTCTTCTTTACCGACTCCATGACTTTGCAGCCTCACGATACCGATATCAAAGCACTGACCCGCCTGGCCGGTGTCGAAAACATCGTGTTTTGCTGCAATCGCTCTACTGCCGACCACGTCATCAGCAGTCCCTTGTTTTTGGATCCCGGCTATAAACCCATTAAGAAGGACTACAGCTCTTATACCAACCGCCTCAAAGACCGGGATCTGATAAGCAAAGCGGTGGAAAGCAGCCGTTCCCAAAAAAGACGTAAGAAACGCTCTAAACCCGGAAACGAATAATACAGTAATAAAAACGATCGCCATGAAAAAGTATTTTGTTGTTATTTCAGTTGTCCTGCTTATGATTTCCTGCAAAAAAACGGCCGATACAAGCCTTCCCGAAAGCACCGTTCAGCAGGCTCTGACTGCTTGCATCGCGCAATCTGAACTACCGGATGATCTCATCGAAAAAGGTCTGCGTCAATGCGCCGGGCTCTGGACTCCGGCAGACGGCAGCCCCGAAGAGTTTGTGGAGTTTTGCAAAATTCACCTCTGTGCCGACACTCAACAAAAAAGCCTTTTGTTCGAACGTATGGCCGACCATTTCGAAACCCTGCTGGGACACCAAAACAGGGTCAGAGTGGAATTAATGAGGCCCCTGCACGAAACGGGCTACCAAAACCTGCCGGTCGATCAGCTTTTTGGAGCTTACGACAATGCTGCCCATTTCGAAGAGGATATGTACGGCAGCAAAATTGCTTTTGTGGTGGCTTTAAACTTTCCTTATTTCAGCCTCGACGAAAAAACAGCCCTGGCCGAAGAATGGACTTCCGAGGAATGGGGCTATGCCCGGCTGGGCGATTTCTTTATTGAGCGCATTCCCGCCTCCGTCAAACAGGAAATGACCCTGGCCGCCACCAGAGCCGAGGATTATATTTCGAACTACAACATCCACATGGGCAGCCTTGTGGATCGGGGCGAAAAGCTTTTCCCCGGTGATATGGTGCTTATCTCCCACTGGGGCTTGAGGGACGAGCTTAAATCGAATTACGCCGACAAGGAAAGGGGGCTGCAAAAACAGGAAATCATCTACCGGGTGATGCAACACATTATCGAACAGAGTATTCCCCTTCAGGTAATCGACAATCCCAACTATGATTGGGACCCTATCAACAATAAGTTATATCTGGAAGGCAAGGAAATCGCCGTTGAAGCTGAGTCCAATACCCGCTACGAGCATTTTCTGAATCTCTTTAAAACCTACAAAGCACAAGACAACTACAGTAGGCAATATCCCTCTTACATTGCCCGCTATTTTGAAGGCGAACTGGAAATTGCCGAAAAAGAGGTGGAAGCTCTTTTTGTAGAACTGCTCTCGTCGAAACAGGCCGCCCTAACCGGCCAATTGATAGCACAAAGGCTGGGCCGCAAACTGAGGCCCTACGACATTTGGTACGACGGCTTCAAGAGCAGAAGCAGCATCGACCCGGCTGTGCTCGATAAGATAGTGCTCGATAAGTATCCCTCTTTGCAGGCCTTCGAGCAAGACCTGCCCGTCATTCTCGTAAAAATGGGTTTCAGTAAGCAAAAAGCCAAGGAAATCTGCGCTCAAATCGAAGTCAATCCTTCGGTGGGCTCGGGCCATGCCTGGCCGGCGGCCATGAAAAACGACAAAATCCATCTCCGGGCCCGCTTCCGCGAAAACGGCGTAGATTACAAGGCCTACAACATTGCCACCCACGAATTTGGCCATAACGTGGAAGAATATATTTCCCTGTACGATGTGCCCAACTACTTCCTGAGTTCGGTGCCCAACAATGCTTTCACCGAGGCTTTGGCCTTTGTGTTTCAGGAAAGAGACCTGGACTTGCTGGGTTTAAAACAGCAAGATCCCCTGGCCGCCAGCCTAAATACCCTCGATTTGTTTTGGAGTTCTTACGAGATTATGGGCGTGGCGCTGGTAGATATGAAGGTGTGGCGCTGGATGTACGAAAATCCCTCGACCGATGCAGTCCAACTGAAAGAAAACGTCATCCGCATAGCCAAAGAAGTCTGGAACGACTATTACGCCCCGGTGTTTGGTATCGAAGACCAAAACATACTGGCCGTTTATTCGCATATGATCGAAATTCCCCTTTATCTGCCGGCTTACCCCCTGGGGCATTTAATTCATTTTCAATTGAACGAACACTTCGAAGGCAAAGACATGGGAGCCGAAATTCAACGCATCTATGCTCTGGGACGCCTTAGCCCCCAGTACTGGATGCAAAAAGCGGTCGGGTCGAAACTCTCGGCGGAGCCTTTGCTCAAGGCTACTTCACTGGCCTTGGAACAAGTTATGCAATAACAGATTATTTAAAAAAAAGCCCAACCTCCCTGGACAGGCTCAGGTTTATCAATATAATTACAGCCATTTGGTCCAAAAAAGCATCTCGGGACGGCCGGCTTCGAAGCCCAGTTCGCTGTACACTTTTTGAGCGGCCGGGTTGTCGTTGCGTACCTCGAGTGTGAGTTTGCAATAGTCACGTTCTTGCGCCAAACGTACCAATTCTTTGATCATCGATTGACCATAGCCCCGGTTGCGCCGCGTTTTATGTACCACTACGTCGTGAATATAAATGTAAGGTTTAAGCCTGAAAGTGGAATAATTCACAAAGAAAGTCGTCATACCGATGTATTCTCCATGCAGACTCATCAGCAAGACCTCGACCGTAGGATGAGCACTCAAATCGGCCAACAACTTTTCCTGTTCTGCACCGTCGAGGGGCGGATAATTGCCCATGGGATCGGCCATGTAATGATTCAACAAAGATAGAAACGCTCCTGTCTGCCTGCTGTTGTCCCAGCGGCATAATTCAAATTGCAGTTCCGCTCCCATAATCCACTTGTTATAAGCTTGTTAAGATAAGTACTCGTGTCCGCCCGGCTTCGGACAGGTGTAAGTCTTCACGCGTTAATAGCCCGCAAAGATAGGTATTTTACAGCTTTTTCACTCTGCAGAAAACGCAGAAAAATCGCATTTAAAGCCCGCAAATGTAGGTAATTTACCGAATACGTTTTGCATTAAAGCACAAAACTCTATCTTTGTAGGGTTTAAACCTCATCCCATGAAACGAAACTCCCTGTTCAAAGACAATTACTGGCTCTTTATCCCCTATTTGCTGATGCTCGCTATCAGCGTTTTTTTCATTCTTTTTTATTCCAAGGCTGAGATACATATCTGGATGAACCAACACCACAGCCCCTTTGCCGATCTTCTCTTTAAATACGCCTCTTACATGGGCGAAGGTTGGGTACTGACACCCATTTGCTTGATTTTATTGTTTGTACGCTTTCGTTACGCCTTCATGGCCATAGGCTCCAGCATTTTGGCCCCTTTGTTTACCCAATTTTTCAAACGGGTGGTTTGGCCCGACAGTCCCAGGCCTAAAGTTTTTTTCGAGAACCTCTACGATTTACATGTGGTCGATGGAGTGCATTTGCATTCGGCCCACAGCTTTCCCTCGGGACATGCCACGGGAGCTTTTGCCGTTTTTATGGTGCTGGCTTTGATCGTTAAAAATCCCTTTTGGAAAGTATTTTTTTTGGTATTGGCCAGTCTGACGGCCTATTCGAGGGTATATTTATCCCAGCATTTTTTGGTGGACGTCAGTGTGGGTTCCCTGATAGGAAGCCTTACAGCGCTGCTCTGTTATTGTTGGATGATGCGCTATTCCAAAGGCTGGCTGGATAAATCCTTCAAAATCTGCGTTAAATAGGTAAGTAAGGCCGTTCTACCCTGTTTTTTTTCGGACGAACTCAAAAAAAGCGGAGGCAGGCTTTCCCAGCTTTCGAGCAAGCGATTGCGATAGTTTTCGATGTTGAGATTCAACTCGGATTTTTTGCATTTATCTATTTTGGTAAACACCAGCGCAAAAGGCACCTGGTTTTCTCCCAAAAACTCCAAAAAATCAAGATCGATTTCCTGTGGCCGATGCCTCGAGTCGAGCAAAACAAACACACACAGCAAATTGGGTCTTTTCAGCATATAATCGCTGATCATGCGATGCAACTGCTCCCTTTGTTTGAGGGAAACCCTGGCGTAACCGTAACCGGGCAAATCCACCAAATACCAGGCTTCGTTGACCAGAAAATGATTAATCAGCAAGGTTTTACCCGGAGTCGAGGAAGTCTTGGCCAAGTTTTTTTGATTCAGCAACATATTGATCAGGGAAGATTTCCCTACATTGGAACGGCCAATAAAGGCAAATTCGGGCAAAGAAGTCTTGGGACAATTTTCGACCGAGGTATTGCTTACGACAAAGCTTGCGCTGTTGATTTCCATCTTAGTTATTTCTTGAATTGTGTTTTATACAAAAGCCGGCTCGAAGGCTGCCTTTAACGCCGGCCGTTTTGCTGCCTACTTTTTTGCCGCCGACCGTCTGGTTGCTTACCGTTTTGCCGCTGAGCCACAGCATCAGCAGAGTCAGTCCGCCATTGAACATCAATAACTCGTAACCCATGGCATAAGACCAGTAACGAGTGGAAATATATTGAAACAATGCACTCAATACAGGTGCACTCAAAGCAATATAAGGCACCCACTTATCCTTGACCGGACGTTTGCTGAACAAACCGTAAGTGAACAAACCCAGCAAAGGCCCGTAGGTATAGCCGGCAATTACGTATATGGCATCAATCAGGCTGCGCTTGTTCACTGCCTTAAAGATAAGAATGATCAGCAGAAACAGCATCGAGATCAGCAAATGTACCCATTTGCGTATACGAACATCGTCACTGCGGTCGAGTATATCCACACAAAACGAGGTGGTGAGCGAAGCGAGGGCCGAGTCTGCGCTCGAAAAAGCAGCCGAGATGATGCCAATGATAAAGAAGATACCGGTGGCCGGACTTAGGTAGGGGCCGGTGGAAATAACCGGTAAAATGTCGTCGGATGAAACCGGCAATTCCAGCTGATTCTTTTGAGCAAACAGCAACAACAAGACACCCAGGCTCAGAAATAAAAAATTCACCGGAATAAAGGCAAAACCGTAGGTATAAATATTTTTCTTTGCTTTATCAAGCTTGGGTATACTCAGGTTTTTTTGCATCATGTCCTGATCCAAACCCGTCATGACCAATGCAATGAAAATCCCACTGAAAAACTGTTTGACGAAATGCTGCCTGCTGCGCCAATCTTCGAACTCAAACATTTTCATGTAAGGACTGGCCTTCATCAGCCCCCAGACCGAACCGCTTTCGGGCTGTAAACTCTTGGACAGTTGAAGAATAATCAAAACCAGGGCTGCCAATAAACAGAGCGTTTGTAGCAAATCGGTCCACACTATGGTTTTAATGCCGCTACGAGAGGAATACATCCAGGTCATCGCTATGATGATAATTACCGTAAGGGCAAAAGGCACCCCCCATTTTTCAAGGACAAAGGCTTGCAAAACAATGGCCACCACATACAGACGGGCAGCCGCTCCTATGGTTTTGGACAAGAGAAAAAAGGCGGCTCCGGTTTTATAAGAATACTTGCCGAAGCGCTCTTTCAGATAGACATAAATACTGGGAGAATTTAAGCGATAATAAACCGGCAGCAAGACATTGGCAATCAAAATATAGCCCACGAAAAAACCCATCACGGTCTGCATGTACAAAAAGCTGTTTTCGCGTACCATGCCCGGAACCGAAACAAAAGTCACTCCCGAAAGCGAAGCCCCTATCATGCCTATGGCCACCACCGGCCAGGGCGACTTGCGTTCTCCCAGAAAAAAGGCATTGTTGTTTTGGTCGGACCCTTTGGACAAGACGGATATCAGCAAGAGCAATCCAAAATAAGCCAATAGTAGTCCCAGAACAAGAAATTCATTCATAAACTTTTGAATAGGCTGCAAAAATACGGGATTATTTTTAAAATTGGGGATTTGAACGTACTTTTGCCTCCTCAGTATTCGATATATAATGGATCAAATCTACCCTTCCGTTTTATTGGAAGAAGCTGTGCAGGCTTTTTCCGGCTTGCCCGGTATAGGCAGGAAAACCGCCTTGCGTCTGGTGTTGCATCTTTTGCGTCAAAACAAAGAGGATGTGGAGCACTTCGGTAACACCCTGATACGCCTGAAAAATGAAATCGCCTATTGCAAGACCTGCCACAATATTTCCGACACCGAAGAATGCCTGATTTGCAGCAATCCCAGACGAGATACCTCCATCATTTGCGTGGTAGAAAATGTGCGCGAAGTAATGGCCATAGAACAGACCAGGCAATACAACGGCCTTTACCATGTGCTGGGCGGCCTGATATCTCCCATGGACGGTATAGGGCCTTCCGATCTTGAAATCAATTCATTGGTGGAAAGGCTCGCACAAAACCGGGTTGAAGAAGTCATTCTGGCCCTTTCGGCTACCGCCGAAGGCGATGCCACCTCCTTTTATATTTTTCGAAAAATCAGTACGTATCCCCTGAAAATCACTGTTATAGCCCGGGGAATCTCGGTGGGTGACGAATTGGAATATGCCGATGAAATCACGCTGGGACGTTCCATACTCAATCGAATTCCTTTTAAAACCTCCTGATATGGAAGCTGATCTCCATCTTGTGCTGAAAAAACTGCGCTTACAATTTTTTCTCAGCGTTGGCTTACTCCTGTGTTTAGGCCTGTTGGCTTATTTGTTTCCACTACAGTCTATCCTGTTGTCGCAAGAGCTTTCCCTTCCTTTTCAAAGCTTTTGCATCCTATTGTTTTTGATCGGCGTGCCTTTTAGTCTGCGTTGGTTTCACCACAAAACCAGGGCAATACGCCTCGAAAAAGCGTTGAAAGAACGTCTGCCGGCCTACCGGAAAGCGGCTTCCGCAAGAATGTACGTCTTCAGTTTAATCGCTCTTTTTGCTCTGTTTCTGGAAGTTTTTACCACCATGCCCAACGCTTTAGTCTTTTTCTTGATGACCATGCTCTTCTTTTTGTTTTGCATTCCGGTCAAAGGACAAGTCATCAAGGATTTAGAGCTTTTTCCGAACCCGGAGCAGGCTCAGGAAACGGAGGAGCAGCCTTCGGAGCAAGCTTCTGAGAGACCCAAATAATTCCCCCAACCATGAGAACCTTCCTTCAAAACGAACAATTGCGCTTACGGTCGCCCGAGCCCGAAGACCTGGAATTCCTCTACCGCTGCGAAAACGACACCAGCCTCTGGCAATACGGCAGCACCCTGTCGCCCTTTTCAAAATATGCTCTTCATCAATACATAAGCCAGGCCGAACAAAATATTTTCGTTTCCAGGCAATTGCGTTTTATGATAGACAGTAAAAAAGACGACTGTGTTGTCGGCACCATCGATCTTTACGATTTTGATCCCTACCACAACCGCGCCGGTGTAGGCATTCTGATAGATAAGGCCTATCAGCGCAGGGGCTATGCCACTCAGGCTTTAAAGCTACTGATTGAATTTGCTTTTGGTTTTCTGCATATTCATCAGCTTTACGCCTACATTCCTACCGAAAACTCAGACAGCCTGGCTCTTTTTAGCAAACTGGGTTTTGAACAAAGCGGTGTGCTGAAAGACTGGAATATGGGACTGGATAAATACAAAGATATTGCTGTATTTCAATTAATTGCACCCTAAATTCAGCTTGTTGCTCATAAGGTGGGGTCTTATGAGTACGGGAATTCTATTTGCTTAGATTTGCCGTTTATTCATCTTCATTATTTAGGAAACTTTCCAGGTCGCGACGTTCTTTCTTGGTGGGCCTGCCGCTGCCTGCCGCTCGCTTGCCAAAGCTAGCAATACGGGCCATTTCGAGCATTTCGTATTCTTCGGCAGGGGTCAGATCCTGCAGAACTTCCGGAATTAATCTTGCGGGGACTCTGTTTTGAATGGGACTCAGTATTTTCAGCGTCAGGGTAAGAGGATTTTTGCGTACGTTGAGTATTTCGCCTTCGGTCACCATTCTGGAGGGCTTTACTTTTACCCCTGCAATACTCACCTGGCCTTTGCGACAAGCTTCGGTGGCCAGTGTTCTGGTCTTGTAGATCCGGGCAGACCACAGCCATTTGTCTATGCGTACGCTTTGATTCATGTTTATTTACGGTTCGCTGGTGCAGCAAGCCAAACGTTTCGGGCTGGGAGGCTTCGATCCATGCTTATTTGCGGTTGTACCTGGTCATGGTAAGCTGAATGCCGGCCAGACAAAAGCTTTTGATGATTTCTACGGCCTGATCTATCCTCTCGGGCAATGTTTCCAGTTGTTCGGCAGTCCAGCCGCTGAGTACGTAATCCACCTGAGTCCCCTGAGGGAAATCGTTGCCTATACCAAAACGCAGGCGGGCGTATTTATCGGTGCCCAGGCTTTCCTGTATATGACTCAGTCCGTTGTGGCCGGCATCTCCCCCGTCGGGACGCAAACGCATACGACCAAAAGGCAATGCCAGATCGTCTACCACTACCAGCAAATTCTCCAATGAGATTTTTTCGGCCTGCAGCCAGTAACGCACGGCGTTACCGCTGAGATTCATGTAAGTGGAAGGTTTCAGCAAAACGAACTGCTTGTTCTTGAGCCGGCCTTCTGCCACAGCTCCGTAACGCTTAGGCTCAAAAACAACATTGGACGCTTCCGAGAAAGCGTCCAATATGTCAAATCCGATGTTGTGCCGGGTATGTTGATAGGTCTCACCTACGTTCCCCAAACCGGCAATCAGGTATTTCATTCTGTTTCGCTTTCTTCCGATTCTGTGGCAGCAGTGGCAGCAGCTATACCTCTGGCTACTCGGGTCAGTTTAACAGCACAAACCACGGCGTTTTTGGTGTTCATCAGTTCCATGTTTGGAAATTCGAGATCACCTACCTGTACCGTTTTACCCAACTCTAAGTTGGTAATGTCGATTTCCAGAAAATCGGGAATATCTTTATACAAAGCTTTCACTTTGAGTTTGCGCAAATCCAGGCTCAACTTACCGCCATCCTTAACACCGGCCGCAAAACCATTGAGTTTGACAGGTACTTCAATAAGGATGGGTTTATCTTCGAAAATTTGCAAGAAATCAAGATGCAGAGGCTCATCACTGACGGGATGAAACTGTACGTCCTGAAGTATCGACATATAAGCCTTTTCTGCAATATTAAGCTTTATCAAATGAACTGCAGGAGTATAAATCAATGCTCGTAAATCCTCTTTTTTTACCTGGAAATGCAGGTTTTTTTCTCCTCCGTAAAGGACACAGGGTACGTTGCCTTTATTGCGAACGTTTTTGGAGGCTTTTTTCCCGAAATCGGTTCTCGGGCTGCCATTAAGTTCTAAAGTTTTCATTGTGATTGAATTGTGTTACTCAAAAATTTAAAATAAGCTCTTAAATTTTCCCATCACACGGGTTTAGTCAAAAGCGGCGCAAAGGTAATCAAAAGATTTATTACAACAAACAAGCCTGAAAAATTATTAGCTCGAATCGCCGGAATCTTCGTAGTTATCGTCTTTGTCGGCAGTAGTCCGGTCGCTGAATTCTTCAAAGCTCTTGACAAACTTGCCTAAATCCCTAAGCTGTCGTCCTCGTCGGGGGTGCTGCGATCGGCCTCTTTCTTTTTCTCCCGATATTGTTCCCGGGGCGGAGGTGGTGCTTGTCTTTCTTTGACGTATTGAATTACCTGAAGCAGAGCTTCGGCAAAATTGGACATGTCTTCGTGATAAAGAAATATTTTATGCTTTTTGAAGCTGATATCCGGGGTAAGTAAATCACCGCTTACAATCTTTTTACTTTCGGTAATCGCAATATACATCTCGTTGTTTCGGCTTTTTTTTACATCAAAATAATAGATGCGTTTTCCTGCTTTTACCGTTTTGTTATAGACCATGTCCTTGTCTATATTCTTATTATCTTCTGTGTCTGTTTTCATGGTACTTCATCAATAAATTCGATAATAAGTTCAACCGGAGTTGTCTTTGAACTGAGTTCAAAATTAGATATAATATTTTAAGGATGCAATCTTGCTTGGTAAAATATATTATCTTTGCGGCGTTGCTTTTTGTAGAATCCGTAATGATCAATCGTGTTCTTATCCGTACTAAGGTATTACAAATGGTGTATGCCTGCCACCAGAACAATAACAACGAAAACCCGGCAAAAGCCGAAAAGGAATTATTTTTTAGTTTAGAAAAAACCTACGATCTGTATTTATATCTATTGTTGCTGGTCTCAGACATCGGTTATTATGCCGAACGACGCATCGACATGGCTCGCGGCAAATACCTGCCCAGCCCGGAAGAACAAAATCCGAATTTGCGTTTTGTGAACAATGCCTTTCTGGCTCAACTCAGGCAAAACACCACCTTCAAACGCGAGATAAACAACCGAAAATTATCCTGGGCACCCCACGAAGGATTGATAAAAAATATTTATGACCAGATTCTAATGGCTCCTTTTTATATTGAATATATGCAAGCCGAGAGCAACAGCTACGAAGCCGACAAAGAAGTCTGGCGCAAAATATTTAAACAAATTATCCAAAACAATAGTTATCTGGAAGAAGTATTGGAAGAGAAATCTATCTATTGGAACGACGATTTGGACATAGTCCTTACCTTTGTTCTGAAAACCGTCAAGCGTTTTGAGCAAAGCAATGGCGCAAACCAGGCACTTTTGCCCATGTACAGAGACGAAAGCGATCGTCAGTATGCGCTCGACTTATTCAGAGCTTCCATAAAAAATGCCGAAGAATACAGAAGCATGATTACCAAAGCTGTTCAAAACTGGGAACTGGAACGCCTGGCCCTTATGGACTTAATTATACTGCAGGTGGCCCTGGCCGAGATTATGGAAATAAAGGATATTCCCTTAAGCGTCAGTTTTAATGAATATATAGACATTGCTAAAAGCTACAGTACAGAAAAAAGTAGTTTATTTATCAACGGAACACTCGATCACATAGTCCGGGAACTAAAAAAAGAAAACAAATTATTTAAAGTCTGATTTTTCAATTATTAGTTATTAGTTATATAATCTCTATCGTTATGAATTTATTCATTTTATTACAAGCTGCCCAGGCAGGTGCTGAAACAGCTGCCGAAGCCCCTAGAAGTGGTTTTATGCAATTTTTGCCACTTATTTTGATTTTTCTGGTTATCTGGTTGTTTATGATCCGCCCGCAAAACAAGAAACAAAAGGAAATTCAAAAAGCCCGTGCCGCCCTGCAGGTTGGTGACCGCGTTGTAACTTCCGGCGGTATTTACGGTAAACTTCGCGACATTAAAGACGACGCTTTTATAATTGAAATCTCGGAGAACGTCCGTATACGTATCGAAAAAACAGCGGTATTCGCTGCAGGCGAACCGGCTGCCAATTCTTCGAAATAATGGGTTTTAAATTAAAATGGACCCGGGTCCAATACTTCTTCAGAAAAACATATCGTCTCCTGTTTTTGAATATGAACAAGGAGTTTTATGTTTTTCTGTTGTTTTTGGGCCTTTCCATTTTATTTTGGTTTCTTCAAAGCACCCAGGCCACTTCGCAAACAGAATTGTCCATTCCCTTGCGCTACGGGAAACTGCCCGAAAACATAACTGTAACCAACGAATTACCCGACTGTATAAAAGTAGCCGTACGGGACAAGGGCAGTCATCTTTATAATTATCATATCCACCGGCGAAAACTCGGCCTTGAGCTTGATTTGTTGCGTTGGCGTGCTGACGATGGTATCGGCAGAATTTCACTTGAGCAATTCAAACCGATCATTTTTGCAAAACTTAAGCCCAGTGCTCAAATTTTGAGGATCAGTCCGGACAGTCTGATTTTGTATTTCGTCGAAAAAGAACAAAAAGACCTGCCTGTCAAACTAAATGCTCAAGTAGCTCTTTCACGGCAATATATGCTGGTTGAGGAACCTTCCATACAACCCGCTTTCGTCAGAGCTTACGCTCCTTCATCCATACTGGATAGTCTCGAGCTGGTAGAGACCGAATTCCTGGATCTGCCTGTACTGAGAGATTCTGTGAGCATGGATGTAAAACTCAAAGCCATAGAAGGTGTTCATTTTGATCAGACTAGCGTACGAGTGCATTTTCCGGTTGAGGAATTTACCGAAGTTCGTTACGAAATCCCCGTTACGGGGCTGGATTTTCCCGAAAATCTGCTTTTACGCTCTTTCCCTTCGAAAGTGGTTGTTTCTTTTTTGGTAAGCAAGTCCAATTATCAATCGGTCAAAGCGGAAGATTTCCAATTAGGCATATCTTACCGCGATTTAATCGAATCGAACGAAGACCTGCAGAGCGTCAAATTGATAAAGACCCCGGATTATGTACAGCGACTCAGTCTACACCCGGATAAGGTTGAATGTCTGATCGAAAAAAAATAATTTTCCGATGAAAATTTTGGCTCTGACCGGCGGTATTGGCAGCGGCAAATCGACTGTTGCAGAAATTTTCAGAATACTGGGCATTCCTGTGTTCGATGCAGATTCTGCGGCCAAAGAGCTGTACGAAACAAACCCTGCCTTACGCAAGGGGCTCATTGCCTTATTTGGCAGGGGAATATACGACGAAAACAATAAACTTAATACCAAATTACTGGCTTCCACCGCTTTTAATGACCCTGTGCGACTTGCTCAGTTAAATAAATTGGTCCATCCGCCCGTGATTGAATATTTCTGTGAGTGGAAACAAAAACACGGGAATTACCCCCTGCTTGTGCATGAAACTGCCCTTTTGTACGAGGCAGGGTTGGACAAACTCAGCGACTACGTTGCAGTGGTTACTGCAGCCGAGAACTTGCGCATTGAACGAGTCTGCCGCAACAAAGGCTGGAGCCCGGAACAGGTTAGGGAACGTATCCGCCGGCAGTTGTCCCAGGATTTGCTGAAATCCAAGGCCGATTTCATCATCGATAACAACGGTCAGCTTGCCTTGTTGCCCCAGGTTATAGAACTGATTAAAAAAGTACAGAACTGAAGGACATCTTTCCTAAAAGCAGATTTTTAAACTAATGCAATAACTCACCTAAAAAATTAATTACCAAGATGTTGAAAAAAATTGTGGCCGTCTCCGGCAAACCAGGTTTGTATAAAATGCTCAGCCAAGGCAAAAATATGCTGATAGTAGAGTCCTTGGTCGACGGAAAAAGAATGCCCGCTTACAACAAAGATAAAGTGATGTCCCTGGGCGAGATTTCGATGTATACCGAAAACGGTGAAAAACCATTGCACGAAGTACTGGAACTGCTTAAAACCAAGGCCGGAGGAGAAAAATTAAGTATCGATCCCAAAGCAAGCAACGACGAACTCAGAGCCTATTTTGCCGATTTGCTGCCCGATTATGACCGGGAAAAGGTTTACCCTTCGGATATCCGGAAATTGCTGAATTGGTATAATTTACTGATTGAAAAAGGCTACACAAATTTTGCTCCGGTTGAAGAAGAAGAAGAAGAAGGACCGGCAACAGATACACCGGAACAGAAAGCAAAAAAATAAGTTTATTGACTCAATCGCCGAAAAAAAATTCTCCGGAGAAATAACTCAACTCAAAAATTCGACCAAAATACCGCCTTTATTTAGTCTTCGGCCTCAAATATTCCAAGGCTCTCGCAATATGCAATTTCGGCGTCTACAAAAAAGCCTACTTCTTCCCTGCTGAAACTCAGCTTTTCTTCTTTGGCGGCTTGGTAGACAAAATCGCTCAATTCATCAAGATCAACGGTAACTTCCTCTTCGTCATCGTTTAGAAAACCTTTGTTTTCGTAGTACTCGTAAATGCTGTCCAACAGGTAGTAATAATCGTCGTCGCTGTGTTTGGATTTCATTTCCTGAGGAAGTTGATTGCGAATGAAACTCAAGGCTTTTTCGTCGTCGTATTCCAACAGATCTTCTTCTTCACTTTTCATAATTGTGTGGATTTAAGGAATTAAAAAGCTTATTTTTTGAGCGCCTCGTAAATTAATTTTTCTATTTCTTCGGCCAATTCGGGATTGTCGCGCATGCAGTCTTTGGCGGCTTCCCTGCCCTGCCCCAGTCGACTGTCTTTGTAAGCATACCAGGAACCGCTTTTTTTGATAATGCCCAAATCGGAACCCAGATCTATTAATTCTCCGGTTTTGGAAATGCCTTCACCGTACATGATATCAAATTCCGCTTTGCGGAAGGGTGGAGCCACTTTGTTCTTAACCACTTTTACACGAGTCTGATTTCCGATGATTTCTTCACCGTCTTTAATTTGCCCGATACGACGGATGTCTAGGCGCACTGAGGAATAAAACTTGAGCGCATTACCACCGGTAGTTGTTTCGGGATTGCCGAACATGATGCCGATTTTTTCTCTAAGCTGATTGATAAAAATACAAGTCGTGTTGGTTTTGCTGATGGTAGCGGTGAGTTTACGCAAAGCCTGAGACATCAGACGAGCCTGAAGACCCACTTTGGAATCGCCCATTTCTCCTTCCAATTCGGCCTTGGGGGTGAGAGCAGCTACAGAGTCGATGACTACAATATCCACTGCTGAAGAGCGTATAAGTTGTTCGGTAATTTCGAGTGCCTGTTCTCCGCTGTCGGGCTGAGATATCCATAAATTGGCAATATCTACACCCAGTTTTTCAGCGTAAAAACGGTCGAAGGCATGTTCGGCATCAATAAAAGCAGCTATACCTCCGGCTTTTTGCGCTTCGGCAATAGCATGAATGGCCAGGGTGGTTTTGCCGGAGGATTCCGGTCCGTAAATTTCGATTACCCGGCCCCGGGGAAAGCCCCCAACTCCCAGAGCCGCATTCAAACCGATGGAACCTGAGGAAATAACCGGTACATCGACAACTTTATCGTCTCCCATTTTCATAATTGAGCCTTTTCCGTAGCTTTTTTCTATTTTTTCCATGGCCATTTGCAGAGCTTTCAATTTTTCTGCTGCTGGACCTTTTTGTTCTTTTTGTTCTGTTTGTTCTTTTGACATATTTGTTAAGATTATAATGTTTACGGATCAAAGATAAGACACTACTTTGCCACCGGCAAACAAAGTGCTGTTAAATATTAATAAATCATTATGTTTAAAATTCTTTTTGTTTAATTTTAATCTTAATTCCTCTATTAATGAGTGGCTTAAATGGGTGTTTATTGTATTCAGCCCTCGAAGCATTCTATGCCTTACAAAGTTATAAAAAAGATCGGTTAATAAGACACTATATACTCTTTAAATAAATGTCGTAAAATAAATTCCGCTCAGATATTGCCATTTTTGCAAGGAGTTTATACTTTTGTCCCTACTCTCTAAAAAAAACACCATGGTAGATATTATTTTTTGGTTAATCCCGCTGGCGTCAGTCACAGCCTTAATTTTTGCCTTTTATTTCTACAGGCAAATGAAGAAAAAAGACGAAGGAACCGACTTAATGAAAAAAATTGCCGGTTTTGTACGAGAAGGAGCGATGTCCTATCTCAAGCAACAATACAAGGTCGTCACCATAGTATTTATAATACTGGCCTTGATTTTTGCCGCCATGGCCTATTTCGGTCTGCAAAACAATTGGGTGCCTTTTGCCTTCCTAACCGGGGGATTTTTCTCGGGTTTGGCCGGCTTTCTGGGTATGAAAACAGCCACTTATGCCTCTGCACGCACCGCACACGCTGCCCGCAGTTCCCTCAATCAGGGCTTGCAAGTGGCTTTCCGAAGCGGGGCCGTCATGGGTCTGGTGGTCGTTGGTCTTGCCTTGCTGGATATTTCGCTCTGGTATCTCATTTTGAATTATTTTATAGATGCGGCCAGCCCGGAGCAAAAAAACATGATCATCACCACCACCATGCTGACTTTTGGCATGGGTGCATCTACCCAAGCTTTGTTTGCCCGCGTGGGCGGAGGTATTTACACTAAGGCAGCCGACGTAGGTGCCGACCTGGTGGGCAAAGTGGAAGCCGGAATCCCGGAAGACGATCCCCGCAACCCGGCTACCATTGCCGACAACGTGGGCGATAACGTGGGCGATGTGGCCGGTATGGGAGCCGACCTTTACGAATCTTATTGCGGCTCCATCCTGGCTTCGGCCGCCCTGGGTGCAGCCTCGTACCAGATTCTCAGCCTGGAACAACAAACCAAAGCTATTCTAGCTCCTATGCTGATTGCCGCCGTTGGAATCTTCTTATCCATCATTGGTATTTTTCTGGTCAAAACCAAAGAAAACGCAGGGGTCAAATCCTTGTTACGTTCCCTTGCTTTCGGCACCAACATCAGCGCAGTACTTATTGCGGGAGCCAGTTTCCTGGTTCTCTATTTACTGGGAATCGAAAACTGGCTGGGGTTGTCGCTTTCGGTGGTTGTAGGTTTGTTGGTAGGAATCATCATAGGCCAATCTGCCGAATACTACACTTCTCAGTCGTACCGGCCTACCAAACGCATTGCTGAAAGCGGTAAAACGGGGCCCGCTACAGTCATTATTTCCGGTCTGGGAACAGGTATGATCTCCGTGGCTATACCTGTATTGGCCGTGGTCTGCGGTGTTATTTTTGCGTTTTTATTTGCATCGGGTTTCAAACTGGGCACTTTCGATTTTGAACATATTTCCAGTGGTTTATATGGTATTGGATTGGCGTCTGTGGGTATGCTCTCTACCCTTGGTATTACTCTGGCTACCGACGCTTACGGACCCATCGCAGACAATGCCGGAGGTAATGCCGAGATGAGCGGTCTTGAACCCGAAGTGCGCAAACGCACTGACGCCCTCGATTCACTGGGCAATACGACCGCGGCGACCGGCAAGGGATTTGCCATTGGCTCAGCCGCATTGACCGGGCTGGCACTGTTGGCTTCCTACATCGAAGAAGTTAAAATCGGCCTGGAAAGGCTTGGTACTACCACCATAGAAGTAGGAGACAAAATCATTCAGACAGCTAGTGCCAGCTTTAGCGACTTTATGGCTTATTACGAAGTACATTTAATGAACCCCAAAGTGCTGGTGGGAATGTTCATCGGTTCCATGATGACTTATGTTTTCTGTGGCTTAACCATGAATGCCGTAGGCAGGGCCGCTCAAAAAATGGTCGAAGAGGTCAGGCGTCAATTCCGTGAAATTAAAGGTATCATGACAGGTAAAGCCACTCCCGATTACGCCCGCTGCGTGGAAATATCCACTAAAGGCGCCCAGGTTGAAATGCTTTTCCCCTCCTTGCTTGCCATTATTGTTCCCACATTAACCGGATTGATCTTTGGAGTCGCCGGAGTTATGGGTTTATTGATCGGAGGTCTGAGTACCGGTTTTATTACGGCTATTTTTATGGCTAATTCCGGGGGTGCCTGGGACAACGCCAAAAAATACGTCGAAGAAGGAAATTTCGGAGGCAAAGGTTCCGAAGCCCACAAAGCCACAGTGGTTGGCGATACCGTCGGCGATCCTTTCAAAGACACCTCAGGACCCAGTTTGAACATTCTTATCAAACTAATGAGTATGGTTTCCATTGTGATGGCCGGTTTAACAGTTGCCTGGAGTTTGTTGTAGTTCCTTTGTTAAGGCTAAAAAATATGGACTGTTTTGCATTAAAATAAACAATTTTGCCTACCTTTGCGGCCGCTAATGCAAAACTTATAATTCATTTCAAACCAAATGGCAACAAAAATCAGATTGCAAAGACATGGGCGAAAAGGGTACGCGTTTTACCACATTGTCGCCGCAGACAGCAGGGCACCACGAGATGGTAAGTTTATTGAGAGATTAGGTTCGTACAACCCGAACACAAATCCTGCTACAATAGATTTGAACTTCGATCGTGCTTTGTATTGGCTGGAAACCGGTGCTCAACCCACCGACACCGTTCGTAACATTCTCTCTAGAGAAGGAGTATTGTTGAAAAAACACCTCAATGGCGGGGTAAAGAAAGGAGCTTTTAGCGCCGAAGTGGCTGAACAGAAATTCGAAGCCTGGAAAAAAGAAAAACAGGCAGCTCTAAGTGCCAAAATCTCCAGTCTGAGTCAAGCCGAAAAGGCTTTATTCAAACAACGTCTCGAAGAAGAAAAAGAAGTTTATAAAGCAAAAGCCGATGCTTTAGCCAAAAAGAAAGCAGACTTGTTACAGGCACAAGTGGACGCTGCCGCAGCTGAGGCTGCCGAGGCTGCAGAAACGGAAGCAAAAGCTGCGGAAGAGGCTGCTGAAGCAAAGGTTGCTAAAGTTGAGACGGATACCACAGAAGCAAAAGCCGAGCTTGTGGAAGCTAAAGCTACCGAAGCGAAGGCTGAAGTTGCAGAAGCAGAAGCTAAAGCTACCGAAGAAAAAGCTGAAGCTGTAGAAGAGCCCGCTCAGGCTGCTTCCGGTTCTGAAGAAGCTCAACAAACTGCTGACGAAAAGCCCGCCAACGAATAAAGAGGCGAAAAAGCCTAATAACAATCTACCGGAAGTCGTTTCCGATAGATGGAGGGATGGCAGAGTGGTCGATTGCGGCGGTCTTGAAAACCGTTGAACCGAGAGGTTCCGGGGGTTCGAATCCCTCTTCCTCCGCCAAATTAATTAATCAGCCGATTTACTGATTTTAAATCTGTAGCTGGAATGGAAATCAAAGGAAAAATTATCAAGATCTTACCGCTCCAAAGTGGCGAAGGGCGCAATGGTCAATGGAGAAAGCAGGAATTTGTGTTGGAATTCGGCGATCAGTATCCTAAAATAGTTTGCTTTAGCCTCAGGGGAAACCGCATAGACCAATTTCCCCTCGAATTGAACGAGCAGGTAGTTGTTTATTTCGATTTGGAAAGCCGGGAATACAACGGCAGATATTATACCGATGTCAAAGCATGGAAGATAGAAAAAGTCAATGTTCTTCCGGATAATGAAAAATCAACGACAGACAACAGCAGCGACGATAACTATCCTCCTGTGGGAGAAATGCCGAAGAGCGACGGTATGCCCTTTTAAGGTCCTTTCTCTCCTCCTTCTTTGTTTTCCTTATCCTCCTCGGCCGGATTTTCTTTCTTTGGATTTTCTTTGCCGAACAGGGCTTCCAGGAAACCTTCTGAAGATTCCGAAGCGTATTTCAGCCATTCCCTGGCCCGTTCTCGGATTTGCTTAAACTTGCTTTTGGTAAGAAATCCGATGTATTTCCCCTGCAAGTAATTAATTTTTTCCAGTTGTTCCCGGTTGAATTGATCCTTGAATTTGGGATAATGGGTTTTAACAAACTCCTTGTATTTTTCTTCGGCCAATTTCCAATCTTCCAGTTTGTATTCCTGATGTGATTTTTCCACTTCTTCGACAAACTTTTCAAACTGTCTTACAAAAGCTTTAGGCGTGGCAGGAGCAGCAGCCAGGGAAAAGCTTAAGCCCCAGACCATAAACGGCAAAATAAGCCAACTGATTTTTGTTTTCATAATAATCCGTCTGAAAAACAGAACGAAGGTAAAGTAAAATTTCTAATTTTAACGGCAAAAACAAGATTTATGTCCATCGAAATCGAGCGAAAATTTTTAGTAAAAGCCTCTTTTAAAGAATTTTCCAAAAGCAATGTTTATATCGTACAGGCTTACTTGAGTATCGGACCGAAATGCAGTATACGCGTCAGGATTTGCGGCGATAAAGCCTATTTAACCATCAAAGGCGAAACTTCCGCATCGGGCCTGAGCCGTTACGAATGGGAACGCGTGCTGACAGTGGACGAAGCCCGCGATTTAATCAAACTGTCTGAATTTGAAGCTATTGAAAAAACGCGTTACTTTATTCCTCAGGGAAAACATTGTTACGAAGTAGATGTGTTTGAAGGTAAAAACAGCGGATTGATTGTGGCGGAACTGGAACTGGAGAGCGAGGACGAAACTTATGAAAAACCCTCCTGGCTGGGAGCCGAAGTCACAGGAGACATTCGGTATTATAACGCGAATCTGCAAATCAATTCTTATTCGGAATGGAAAGATGATGTTTAATCCGAGGGCAATCGTCCCTCTATTCAGTTTTTGACCACTTTTTTATTCTGACACGATTTTTATGTCTATTTTTGCGGTTTGAATATTTCAAAATAAGTTTATTGTAAAAAGAGGAAATGTATGGAAGTTACTCGTCTATTTGATCTGCTCGACAATTATCTGGAAAAATACCCCGATCAGGCAGTAGCCTTGGCCGGCAAAGTAAACCACCAATGGGTTCGTTACAGTATTCAGGATTATGTTAAAGAAGTTAATCGCTTGAGTTATGCTTTTCTGGCTAAAGGAGTGAAGCCCGGCTGTAAAATCGGTATTATCAGTAACAACTGTCCGGAATGGAACTTCTTTGATATGGCCATCATGCAGATTGGAGCTGTCGGTGTACCCATTTATCCCACCATTAGTCAAAGCGATTACAAGTATATATTAAAGCATTCCGATGTAGAATATGTCTTTGTGGATAGTAAAGAATTGGTAAGCAAACTTCAACCTTTAGTGGCAGACAACCCTTTATTTAAAGAGTTTATATGTCTGCAAGAAACTGAAAATGCTATAAGCCTGGCTGATTTTCGCGCCTTAGGTGATGCCAATCCCAATCCCAAAGAGGTGACTAAGAGAAAAGCCGGCATCAAAGAAGACGACATGGCCAGTATTATCTATACTTCCGGCAGCACCGGCATGCCCAAAGGAGTTATGATCAGTCATAAGAATATCCTTTGCCAAATCATGGATTTTTACCATGTCCCCGCCGAATGGAGTAAAACAGCCCTCAGCTTTTTACCTCTTTGTCATGCTTATGAACGCCTATTGATTTATTTGTACCATTTTCTCGGAATCTCTATTTATTATGCCGAGAATATCGGCACCATAGCCGAGAATATTAAAGAAGTTAAACCCACCATGATGACGGCTGTTCCGCGAGTATTGGAAAAAATATACGACAAACTGTTCCTGGCAGGTAAGTCTCAAAAGGGTATAAAGAAAAATCTTTACTACTGGGCCTTTGAACTGGCCACACGCTACAAACTCGAAGGGAATGGCTGGTGGTATGATCTGCAACATACAATAGCCGATAAACTTATCTATTCTAAATGGCGCCAGGCTATCGGAGGGAATTTCGATTTAATTGTTTCAGGAGGTGCAGCTATCCAAAAACACCAATCTGCCTTTTTTAATGCCATTAAAATACCGGTGTTCGAAGGTTACGGACTCAGCGAAACAGCTCCCGTAATTGCCGTGAGCCGCAGAGGCAAAAACAACCGTAGAGAAGGCACTGTTGGGCCTCCTCTCACTTGTGTGGAGGTAAAAATCACCGAAGAAAACGAAATCATTTGCCGCGGCCCCAACGTAATGCTCGGCTACTACAAAGCGCCTGAGTTGACTGCAGAAGTCATAGATAAAGACGGCTGGTTCCACACAGGCGACACGGGAAAATTTACTCCCGAGGGTTTATTAATCATTACCGGTCGATTGAAACACATCTTTAAGACCTCCTTCGGCAAATACATCAACCCCTTCCTGATAGAAGAAAAATTCAGCAAGTCGCCATTCATCGAAAACATTGTGGTGCTGGGCGAGAACAGACAATTTGCCACTGCATTGATTGTTCCGGACTTTACTTACCTCAGGAATTTCTGTAAGCGTCGTAATATGCCTCTGGTTGACAACGCAGAATTGGTTAAACGCCAGGATATCATCGACATCTACCTGAGGGAAGTCAAGAAATTCAATGCCTTTTTTGCTCCTCATGAGCAAATAAAACGATTTGATTTAATCGCCGACGAGTGGAATCAACAAAACGGCATTCTGACCCCTACTCTCAAAGTCAAACGGAATGTGATACAGGAAAAATACGCCGACCGCATAGATAAATTGTACAAATAAAGTTGGTATCAATAGAGATCCTTGATGGATAAAAAAAAACCGGGCTGGCTGCCCGGTTTTTTTAATTATGGCTAGTGGAATTACTTTAACTCCAATTCTTCTTTCATATCGATTTCCTGATCTTCACCGTCAAAAAAAGCATATTCAAGAAAAGCCATGGCCTGAGAGGGTACGACATTTATACCTAAGCCGTATTTTCGTCGCCATTTCCATTTTAAAGAATTTAAACCTCCTTTTTCGATATAAGCTGCCACATAGGGATGGACTCTGAGGGTGCATTTTTTTAATTTCAATTTTCGAATCAGGTATTCGATTTTGTTTTCCAAAATATCCGTAAACAGAATGGAAGGCCTGATTTCTCCTTTGCCGAAACAAGTGGGACAGGTCTCAGAGGTTTGAACGAAAGTTTGGGGTCTTACTCTTTGCCGGGTAATTTGCATCAGGCAAAACTTGCTTAAAGGGAGTATATTGTGTTTTGCTCTGTCGGTCGACATTTTTTCCTTAAGTCTGTCGAACACCTTTTGACGGTTGTTGCCTTCGAGCATATCGATAAAATCTACCACGATGATGCCACCCAGATCTCTTAAACGGAGCTGGCGGGCAATTTCATCGGCGGCAGCCATATTTACTTCGAAGGCGTTGGCCTCCTGCCCTTTGTTGGTTCTGGAGCGGTTTCCGCTGTTCACGTCAATTACATGCAAAGCCTCGGTGTGTTCAATAATCAGATAAGCACCGCTTTTAATGGACACAATACGCCCGAATCCCGATTTAATCTGCTTAGTGATGCCGAAAAAATCAAATATGGGAACCTTACGCTTGAATTCACTGACTATATTTGCTTTTTCGGGCATAATCAGGTTTACGTAATTTTTTATTTCTTCGTAAACCTCGTGTGAATTGACATAAATGTTCTCGAAAGAAGAGTTCAGAATATCCCGCAATATTACCACCGAACGGCTGGTTTCTTCGAAAATCAATTGAGGTGCCTTTCTTTTGTTCTGCAACTTGAGAACAATATCGTCCCAGCGTTTTAATAATAATTTCAACTCGGAGTCCAGTTCGGCTACCTTTTTGTTTTCTGCTACAGTACGAACTATCACTCCAAAATTTTTGGGAGTAATGCTTTGAAGTAATTGTTTGAGCCTAAATCTCTCTTCGGGCGATTTTATCTTATTGGAAATGGATATTCTGTCTGAAAAAGGCATCAGAATCAAAAATCGTCCGGCTATCGAAATCTCGGAGGTCAACCTGGGTCCTTTAGTCGAAATAGGTTCTTTGGCAATTTGAACCGGTATTTCCTGACCGGGGCTTAGTAATTCGGTTATCTGTCCGTCCTTGGGAATTTCGGGTAATAAATTGAACTTACTTAAAGTGAGCTGCTTTTTCTTGTTCGAAATTTGTTGTTTGGTAAAGGCATTCAGAGAATTAAACTGAGGCCCCAGATCCAAGTAATGTAAAAATGCGTCCTTCTCGTAGCCCACATCCACAAAAGCAGCATTCAGCCCGGGCATTACTTTATGCACACGGCCTAAAAAAATGTCCCCCACCGAGAAGGAAAGATTCACGCTTTCCTGCTGAAATTCCACTAAACTTTTATCTTCGATAATAGCATAGGAAATTTCTTTGGCTTGAACATCTACTACTAGTTCTGTTACCACTGGTTTGTTTTTACTACGAGAATATATTGTGTTAAACCTAATAACCGGAACGGTTTGAAAATATATCTTAGCTCCGGCCACTTAAAAGAAGAACAAACTTGAAGACTGAATACAGCTTGAAGTTTGTTCTCTTTGTTAATTCAGATTCAGAAAATCATTTCTTCTTATGTCTGTTTTTTCTCAATCTTTTTTTACGCTTATGAGTAGACATTTTATGTCTTTTTCTTTTTTTTCCGCTAGGCATTGGTGTATCTGTTAATGTAAATATAAATTACTTTTCTTTAACCTCGTTTAAAAAGGACTTAGCCGGCTTGAAAGCGGGGATGTTGTGAGCAGGAATGATGATTGTTGTATTTTTGGAGATATTTCTGGCTGTCTTTTCGGCTCTTCTCTTAATAATGAAACTGCCAAAGCCTCTCAAATAAACATTTTCACCACCTATAAGGGATTCCTTAACTACTTCCATAAAAGTTTCTACGCATGAAAGAACAACAGATTTTTCTGCACCGGTTCTTTTTGCAATTTCGTTAACAATGTCAGCTTTTGTCATTTTGATAAAGATTAAAAGTTATACAATGAATAATTCTTGAGTTTCCTATATTTTTGGCTTGCAAATATATAGCTTTATATTCTACAAAAAAAATCTTTCAAAAAAAATCTTTGTTTTCGGCTTCAAGATTAAGAATTTTAAAGTCGACTTTAGCTTTCTTTACCGGATAAGTTTATTTGCTGAATTTTCTACGGTGATCGACGTGTTTTTTCTTTACTTTGCAGCATGAATAAAGGAGAAAACGAAAAACGTATCAGCCTCACTTTAGCGCAATGGTACGAACAAAATAAGAGGGATTTGCCTTGGCGCAACACCCACGATCCCTACAAAATATGGCTTTCCGAAATAATACTCCAACAAACTCGTGTTGATCAGGGCCTTTCCTATTATCTACGATTCATTTCGAGCTTTCCCGATGTTTTTTCTCTGGCTAGAGCTCAGGAAGACGAAGTGCTGAAGCTTTGGCAAGGTTTGGGATATTACAGCCGGGCCCGTAATATGCACAAAACCGCTTCCGAAATAGTCTCCGTATATAAAGGAGTTTTTCCAAAAGATTACCATACTCTACTGCGGTTAAAAGGCATTGGCCCTTACACGGCAGCAGCTATTGCTTCTTTTGCTTACAACCAGGCCTATCCCGTGGTAGACGGTAATGTCATCCGGGTGCTGGCTAGAATCTTCAATATCGACCTGCCCATCCACAGTAGCCGGGCAAATACTCTGTTTAATGAACTTGCCCTGGCCCTACTCGATAAAGTTAATCCGGCCCGTCACAATCAGGCCATAATGGAATTTGGAGCTTTACAGTGTAAACCCGGACAGCCCGATTGCTCAGTCTGTCCTCTGAATGAGCTTTGTCTTGCCTATTCACTGGGTGTTGTCGATAAAAGACCTGTACGCAAACCCACTCCTATCAGGAAAAAACGTTTTTTCAACTATTTCTGCCTTAGCAACGGCCGTCACACCTGGCTGCAACAACGCAAGAACAAGGATATATGGCAAAATCTTTGGGAATTCCCTTTGTACGAAACTACAGAACTACTCGATTGGGAGACAGCTATGGCTGTTCTATCTAAATTTCTCCCGGTCCCGCCAACTGAGTTAAATCCCGATTTACCTTCCGGCCGGACTGAATTGCTGAATAGCAAGACTGTGCTTCGATCGGTGCAAAACCTGAACCATATCTTGTCCCATCAACATATCCAGGCCCGTTTTTTCACCATTCTGATTCCGGAAAGCGTTGAGGCTTTACCTACCGAATGGAGCAAAATTGAATTAAACGAAATCGATAAACTGGCTGTATCTCGACTTACTGAAATCTACCTGGAAAATCATATGAATGAACTTGATTTTAATTCGAATAGAGATATTTGTTAATCTTAGTTTAATATTAATTTTTCATTTGTTTTTCCAGCATTTTACTGTTATTTTTGGACTCGAATAAAATTTTATTCAGCAAACACAGATGTAAAACACACCTAAATTCTAACAATTATGTCTATTAACAAAATCATTCTTGTGGGCAATGTGGGCAGAGACCCCGATGTCCGTTATCTCGATAATGGTGTTTCCGTTGCCAGGTTTTCGCTGGCCACCACAGAAAGAGGTTACACACTGGCAAACGGAACAGTTGTTCCAGAGCGTGCTGAATGGCACAATATCGTAGCCTGGAGGGGTTTAGCCGAACTGGCCGAAAAATACATTCGTAAGGGCTCTCAGCTTTTCGTCGAAGGCAAAATTACCTACCGCACCTGGGAAGACAAAAATGGCCAGACCCGTTACACAACAGAGATAGTGGCCGAGAATATTGAATTGCTGGGGCGCCGTCAGCAAAGTCAGGGAGAAGGCGGCAGCTCCGCTTCAGCAGACAGCAGCCCGACCGATCCCGCAGAGGAAAAATCCCCACAGGCACCTGCTCCCCCGGTTGATTCAGGCCAAGCCGATACTGCTAACGACGCAGATGACCTTCCCTTTTAACTAAGCTTATACGCATGGGCCTGGTTTATACCGGAGACTTGGGCACTTACCGCTACGGTGTCTGGAAAATGGACACAGAACAGCAAGATGTCGGCAATGTGTCGCCGGACTTTCCTGTGCCGGAATTTAAATCTGCGCACAGAAGGACGGAATTTATTTCCGTACGAAGGCTGGCTCTTGCCATGGGAGTTGATCCATCAGACATCGATTATACTGTTTCGGGCAAACCTCTGTTGAGGAGTTTGCCCGAAACACATATTAGCATCAGCCATTCCCGTCGTTACGCTGCTTTTATGGTCAGCAAACAAGTCTATACGGGTATAGATATCGAAGAGTTTTCGGAAAGAATACTAAGAGTCCGGTCCAGGTTTATGAGTGAGGAAGAAGAGAGTAAGCTTCGCCAATTATTTGTCGGGCAAGCGTATCCGGCCGAAGCAGAGTTGATTGCCCTGTATCTTCATTGGTGTTCCAAAGAAGCTATGTACAAAGCTTTAGACATTCCGTCTCTCGACTTTAAGCAGGATTTGAAAGTTGATATCTGCGGAATAAATGGCGGAGACAATTCCGCAACAGGAGACAATTTCTTGCTCGGAAATTTCCTTAAAAAAATTCAAGGTCGCTTCAAGGCCTGTTATACCCCGAAGCAAATCCGCTTTAACATCGATTTTTTCATTCGAGAGGATTTTGTCCTTACCTGTTGTTCTTCAGAATAATCCAAATAATCAAAGGGGCTCCGACCAGAGCGGTTACGGCATTGATGGGCAAACTGTTGTTGAATATGGCCGATTGTGCAACCAGGTCGCAGGCTATCAACAATATGGAACCGCAGAGCATGACGGCCGGCAGCAAAATGGTATGATCCCAAGTTTTGAACAACCCCCGGGCAATGTGAGGTGTTGTAATACCTATAAAGGCGATGGGGCCTGCGAAAGCCGTTACACTGCCCGCTAACAGTGCAGTAGACAAAATCATAGTAAATCTCATGGAATTAAGCCGAACACCCAAACCTCGGGCATAACGCTCTCCCAGCAGCATGGCATTCATATTTTTCTGCATCATGTAAGCCATTATCAGACCTGTCAGTACCAGCAACACCAGCACCGGCATCATCGACCAGGTGACCCCGCTTAAACTGCCAAATGTCCAAACTACAAATATTTTAAGCAAATCCGGATTACTCAGACTTTGCAGCATACTGACAATGGCCCCGGATATATTGCCGAACATCATACCAACAATAAGCAGCGAGACTAAATCGGGAATGCGGGCAGAAACAAAAAGCACCAGTAATAAAACCAACAAGGCACCCGTAATAGCAGCCAGAATCAGCCCCCAGGAACCCAAGCCCAAAGCAAAACCACTCAGAGTAGATGCAAACATGGTTAATGCAGCCACCCCCAGACTCGCTCCGGCGTTCACCCCCAGCACATCAGGACCGGCTAAAGGATTACGAAACAAAGTCTGCATCATCAAACCCGACACCGACAAAGCTGAACCGGCCACAATAGCGGTCAGCACTTTAGGTAAACGATAATTCAGGACAATTTCTCCAAGAACTCCGGCGGATTCTTTCTTACTAAAAGCCGCCAAAATATCCTTGAGTGGTATGGCAATACTTCCCCAACACAAATCGGCCACTGCCAGCAACAGCAGCAATACGGACAAAATCACGAATACAGCAGTCCGGGACTTCATTGCAACTGATTTATATAGATCCACTCATGCCCGGGCAAAAGTTCGGGATGAAACAACTTAATAAAGTCGGCCAATAAAGAATCCGGATGAGCCACCGCACTTTCCCAATAATCATTAGCACCCCCCGCAGCAAGACGCCCCTGGTATGCATACACCCGCTTATTCTGTACGGACTTGAACCAGGCATAACGCTCATCAAGAGCCAACAGAGCACTCAGGCTACGGGCATTACTAGCTCCTATCCAAATATCTGCCTGATTAAAATCTCTGACAACTTGTTCAAAACTACAGGCAATACTGCCGGTTGTGCTATCGTTTTCAAAAAAGTAAGAGGCTCCGGCGTCTCTGAACAGCTGAGCCTGATGATTCCGCCCCCCGGGCATATACCAACTGCCCCTGAAATTGTCACCCGACATAATAACGGGATTGGGGCTTTGAGCCTGTGCTACCAGTTCCTTTAAACGCAAATAATTGGCTGCGGTCTGTCTGAAAAGTGAATCGGCCAGGCTCTCTTTATCCAGAAAGCAGGCTACAAAACGCAGCCATTCTGCCCTGCCCAGCAAATTTTGTTCCATCCATTCGTTGTTGTAGATAACAGGCACACCAGCCCGGGAAATGGCATCTAATTGCTCGTCGTATTGATTGCGACCACTGGCCATAAGAGCCTGAGGACGTATATGAAGCAGCTTTTCGCGGTTGATCTGAAAGAAATCTCCCAAATCGGCCACCTCTCCCTCTTCGATGGCCTGCTTCAAACGGGGATTATAAACCATGGAAGCATTGCACACGCCCTTGACCAGCTCAAGTTCATCGAGCAAATGCAAAAAAGCCACGTGGGTGCAAGAAGCTATAGCCAGTGAATTTAGGGGGATACGGATAGCCTGTCCGTCTTTGGGCAAGGATACGTTGTCTTCCCTGTAAAGATAGTAACGGGCCATGACCTCCTTGTCTGCCCAGGGATTAAACACTTGAACTCTGGTATAGCCGCTAAAGTAACTGACCTCAAAACCACGAGCGTAATACAGTGTCATTACGGAATCGGGATTTTCATCGTAGAACGCAACTTGTCCTGCCCTCCGTTGACCACAGGAGCTCAACAGCATAACGACCGCTAAAAGGCAAAAAACAAGGTGTTTCATAAAAACAGGCCGCAAAAAGAAATAAAAAAGGGAGTCAACCTGCGGATGACGCCCTTTTATAGCATTTTATGGTAAGCATTTATTCTTCATCCTCAAAACTGGGAGCCGTCAGATTGGGATTCATTTCCACGGCTTGGTCCACTTGTTCTTTTAGAGCAGACTGACGTTCGTTAGTGCTGGAACGATCGATAAATGCTGCAGAAAGAATACTGCCGAAAAGCACAATACCAACCAAAGTCCAGGTGGCTTTTTCCAAAAAATCGGTGGTTTTGCGCACACCCATTACCTGATTGGAAGAAGCAAAACCCGAGGCCAATCCGCCACCCTTGGAGTTTTGAACCAAAACGATAAGAATGAGAAGTATGGCTACGATAAAGATTAAAATGGTGATGGCCAGGTACATATTATCTATTTTTTTAAATGATGAATCAGTTTGTTTAGAAATCTGATTTGGTCTGCAAAGTAAATACTTTTTTCCGGATATTTCAATAACAATTTGTTGAATATTTCAAGAGCTTTTTCGTATTTGCCCTGTTTCAGGTAGATTTTGGCCAGGGTCTCAGTAAAAGAGGCCTCCGGATATTCGTCAACCGGAGCGGTTTCCGGCACTTGTTCTTCGTATGATTTGTCTATTTGTATATGTTCTGCAGGCTGACTGAGGAATTTCTCGATCAAATCCTGTTCTTCCTGCTTTTCGGACCGGCTGCCGGTTGATTCCTCCCGCTTGCCCAACGGAGTGTGCCGGCTGGAAGCCCGGTCCTCCTGTTTGCCGAACGGAGCGTGCTTGCTGCCGGCTTGATCGGATTGTTGAGTGTTCAGTTGAAAATAATCGGGCATTTCGACCTGAAGTTGATCCCCGTCGCCAGAGTATTCTTCCAGAAACTGATCAACCAAACCAAAATCCAACTCCCCGGTTGTGCCGGCAGTTTCCGGCGGATAAGGCAATTCTTTCATGAAATAATACAAAGCCTTTCTGTTGGGAACCATCAATGAGGTTTTGAACAATTCTTCCGAAAAATTCAAATCACCCTCCTGCTCCATAACTTTCAGTAACAAAACCTGGGCTCCGGCAAAACAAGGGTAGTTTCGCAAAAGCAATTTAAGGTCGCTCTGGCTGTGACGATCCATCAATCGGGGAGTTTCGATCCAGTTCCTAAGTGTTTCGGGGCTCATGTTACCAGTTGGCTACTGTTTTGTTGAATATGCTTTCGGTTATTTCTTTGATGATTTCCTCTAAAAGAGCGTCCTGGACGTCTTCGAGCATGGAAGTGCTGCTAAAGGTTTGAAAAGCGCTAAAACGCTGTTCAAAATTTTCCTTTTCGTTTTTTGTGTTTTCGTATCGCACATTGACCGTTACGGTCAGTTTGGTTTCGGCCGCATAACCGTCGGCCTGTGCTGCCAGCGAGCTTAGTTCATAGCCCGTGATTTCGCCTTCAATACAAAGATCTCCGTCTTGCTTCAACACCTTAAGCCTGGTTTGTTGCGTATATATATCCCTTAATCCCTCGGAAAACCTCTGAGAAAGAGGAGGATATACCAACACGGCCTGATTGGGGAAATCTTTGATGGAAATCGACTTTATGGTAGTATAATCAATGGAAGCAGCATTGAACTTATATGAAATAGTACAGGCCGGAAACAAGAGCAGAACAAGTAATAAAAGACGCGTTTTCATAATCAGTCCAGGTTGTATTCCTTGATTTTGCGATATAGGGTCCTTTCGGAAATATTTAAATCTGCAGCAGCGCTTTTCCGCCTTCCTCCGTTGCGCTCCAGAGCCTTTTTAATAGCTTCGCGCTCGAGTTCATCCAGCGAAAGCGATTCCTCCACATACTCGGCTGCATCCTGAATCTGAGGCATGTCTTGGCCACGCACATTTTTACCGCTTGAGCTATCGTCACGTTTGCTGATCAGTTCAGTTGTTTTATCTATGTAGGTGGGATAAATCAGGTCTTTGCTGCGTATCAATCCTTCTTCCATGCCGGCATTTTGCATCAAATCGTGAACCAACACTTTCAAATCTCTCATGTCCTTTTTCATATCGAATAAGACCTGGTACAAAATTTCTCTTTCGCTGTTGAAAAAGCCGGCTTGAGAAGAGGTTTGATGGCCTCTGTAAATAGCCGGGGTTTTCTCGAAAGAATTCTCGGGCAGGTATTTCTCTAAAATATCGGCCGAAATATTGCGTTGCCGTTCAATAATTGAAATTTGCTCGGTTATGTTTTTAAGCTGACGAATATTTCCCGGCCATCGATAGGCCTGTAAAAGTTGTTGTGCATCTTCCTGGAGTTGTATGGGAGGCATACGGTATTTTTCTGAAAAATCAGCTGCAAATTTTCTAAATAGTCGAACGACATCTTCGCCCCGTTCACGCAAGGGCGGAATCTTGATAGGTACAGTATTTAAACGGTAATATAAATCTTCTCTGAAGCGACCGGTTTGCACTGCCCGGGGAACATCAATGTTGGTGGCAGCCACAATTCTTACATTAGTTTTTTGAGTTTTAGAAGAACCCACACGTATGAACTCACCCGATTCCAATACTCTGAGCAGACGGGCCTGGGTGGGAATAGGCAAATCTCCCACTTCATCTAAAAAAATGGTGCCTCCGTCCGCCACTTCAAAATAACCTTTGCGTTCGGCCAGCGCCCCGGTAAAAGAGCCTTTTTCATGGCCAAACAATTCCGAATCCATGGTGCCTTCGGGTATGGCTCCGCAGTTGACGGCAATGTAGGGGCCGTGTTTACGATGACTGTATTGATGCAAAATCTGAGGAAAACTCTCTTTACCCACCCCGCTCTCGCCGGTAATTAATACGGAAAGATCGGTGGCAGCCACTTGAACAGCCACATCTATGGCCCGGTTCAAACCGGCCGCGTTCCCTATGATACCGAAACGCTGCTTAACTTTTAATAAATCGACTGCTGCCATTATTCTTCGTCTTGAACAGGTAAATCGGACAAATCGCCCGAATGGACAATATGTTGTTTTTTAAGTGGATTTTTGTTGTTCTCGAAATAACGAACACGATTCCTGTAAACATCACAGGCCAGGTACAAAGCCGATCTGAAAGAACTTTCGGAAGCCTCATTGTTACCTGCCAGCGCATAAGC
This sequence comes from Bacteroidales bacterium UBA1402, assembly GCA_002305085.1. Classification (GTDB taxonomy): domain Bacteria; phylum Bacteroidota; class Bacteroidia; order Bacteroidales; family UBA1402; genus UBA1402. The sequence goes on from DBQE01000017.1 coordinate 97,368, forward strand.
GGTGCCATGTGCCGGCGAAGTACGTACTATAGGTAAACCGGCGGTAAAATTAACCCCTTCGTCCCGGCATAAGGCTTTAAACGGAATGAGCCCCTGATCGTGGTACATGGCCAGGATAGCATCATAGCGGTCAAAATAATCAGCCCCGAAAAAACCGTCGGCAGCTATCGGTCCAAAACAATAGCAGCCTTGATCCTGGGCTTTTTGTATAGCGGGGGCGATAATCTCAATCTCTTCCCTACCCAACAAGCCTTCTTCGCCGGCATGCGGATTCAGGGCAAGTACGGCAATGCGGGGCTTGATCACCCCAAAATCTTTTTTGAGCGACTGATCCAATAACTTGATTTTTTCCACCAAGAGCGGAACCGACAAAGCCGAAGGTACTTCGGACAAAGCGATATGACCGGTAGCCACTGCCACACGCAAGACATCGCTCACCATAAGCATCAAAGCCTTGTCTCCATTACCAAACACCTGTTCGAGGTATTCCGTATGACCGGGAAACTGAAATGTAGAGGATTGAATGTTCTTTTTATTGATGGGGCCCGTTACCAGTACATCGATCAAGCCGGCCTTCATATCGACCGTAGCGGCTTCCAGGGCTTGAAAAGAGGCCTTGCCGGCTATAGGGGTGGACTTACCGAATTCCACTTTCACATCGTCGTCTGTACAATTTATCAAGTTGACGGCTCCCCACTCGGCCTCCTGGACTGAGTTGATCACATTAATACTTAACTGATTGATATCTAGCGCTTTTTTATAATAAGCAGCCACCTTGGCCGAGCCGTAAATCACTACGGCATTCGGTTCATACACTTTTGACTCCAACAAGGTCTTGAGAATAACTTCGTAGGATATGCTGTTTATGTCACCTTGAGTAATACCTATTATTAATTTATTGTCTTCCATTTAGTTCTGCTATTTTTGTTCTTCTGTTTCCAATTCAAATTCTCCCGGGAGTTCCAATGAATACAGGGCGGCTTCGTTGTGTCGCAAGAGATTTCGTTTATCCTCTTCGGGAGCGTATATAAAGATCTCTACAGTCACTACCCTTTGGTTCACTTCGTCAAGACGGGTCAGGCTTACAAAAGGACCTCCCATCATATCGCCTTTTACTTCCCATAAACCGCGTATTTCGGCGGCGAATTTTCCTTTTACGTTTATGCCCCTAAATATCGGAGGATCTATCTCCTGAGTACTCATATAGGAACCCTCGGGACCTCCGGGTATATTTATTTTCATCACCGAATCTCTTTTGGCGTTCAGATATTCGGGGGTAAAGGTGTTTTTGTCGGTGTAAGGATAGGTATAAATTACCATGTCCTGCCGTTTTTTGTTTTGGTAATTCGAGGCCCAAAAAAATTGGTCAGCCTGCTTGCTTAACTTCATAAAACCCGGAACCAATATTTTAAACCCAAATTGTTCATACACTTTCTCAGAAAATGCGCGATTATGCGTTTTACGAATGTATTGCAAGGAACGCTCCCTTTCGGCTAATTCAAAATAAGAAATAATTATCTCTGCATTTCTTTCAACAAAAAAGACAAACAATTCCTCACTGGGTGCCACAATTCTCAACACATATTGGTTACTGGCCCATTGGTCGCGGTAAAAAAACAATTTAGGTTCCGAATACTTATCGGAGATTTCAATCTGAATAATATTACGTACCGGTTTTAAAATGCCGGTAAACTCATCGTCGTCGCAACGGGAAATCTCAAAACGCGACTCAGGCTGGGGTAAACCCGGAACGTCTTCCCTGAGCAAAGAAAAAATGCTTTCACCTGCCGGACTGTCCCAAAGGTCCTTTTCCAAGACCACAAGCACTTCCCAGGGGGTACCAACTGACGTGGGAGCCAAAGGATTACGTATCGTTTTATCCTTACACGATACGAAAAGAATCAGGGCCATTAAAAGCAAAAACCGGCTTACTTTAGCAGAAATAAGGACATATTTGTTCATACCTAATGGATTTAATGCAACAAATGACAAAAATAGCATACTTTTACGGTATATCCGTAGTTTTTCCTGATTTTTTAACCAAGAATCTGACTTTTTGTCATCGAAGAGGTGGAACTCAGATTGCGAGTTAGCCAGACTTATACTGGCTGGACAACATGCCGCAGGCAGCTTGCACGTCTTCTCCCCGGGATTGCCTTATTGTAGTTTGTAAACCCTTATTATTGAGGTATGTTGCAAACGATTGTATTTGCTCTTCGTCCGATCCTCTGAGTTCGCTTTCGGGAAAAGCATGAAAACGAATTAAATTAAGTCGGCACCTGAGTCCGTTCAACATACGAAGCAGGGCTTTGGCATCTTCGATGCGATCGTTGAGATTTTTGAACATAATATATTCAAAGGATAGACGGCGTTGTTTGCTGAAATCGTAAGTCTTTAGCAATTCTATGGTAGAAAGTAAGGGCCAGGTTTTTTGGGCCGGCATCCAGGCTAATCGTTGAGCAGCATCGGTCGAATGCAGACTTATAGCAATATGGCATCTGGTTTCGTCCAACAGACGCTTTAAACCTGGCAGTACTCCGATGCTCGAAACCGTAATCCGTCTTGGGCTCCAGGCCATTGCCCGGGGTGAAGTCAACAGATTCAGGCTTTGAATAACTGCATCGATATTATCTGCAGGTTCTCCCATACCCATAAAAACAATATTACTCAAAGAAGCACCCTGGGGCAGGGATAAAATTTGATTGAGGATTTCGCCCGCCGATAGCTGAGCCTTGAAGCCCATGCGTCCTGTCATACAAAAAATGCAATTCATTTTGCATCCGGCTTGCGACGAAACACAGAGCGTGGCACGATGGCTTTCCGGAATGTAAACCGCCTCTACACCGTAGCCTTCCCTGCTTGGAAAAAGATATTTAATTGTTCCGTCTTTCGAAGTGCTTTTCTGTATGGGCGGGTATATGCCAAGCTCAGACTTTTCTTTTAGCAGAGCTCTGTTTTGAAGCGAGATATTAGTCATCTCATCAAAACTCTTAGCCGGTTTACGGTAGATCCACTCAAACAATTGAGAAGCAGTATACGAAGGCAGCCCCTGAGCAAGAGTCCAGGTTTTTAATTCTTCGAATGACTTGCCTAACAATATGTACTTATCCATTGCCGTAAAAAAGCAGTGTCTTACAAGTACCCAACGTCGGCGTTTGGACACTTCTAAGACACCTGCTGTTTTCTAGTTAAATAGTTGTTTTGAGAAAATCAATAAAAACGTATTCGATTGTCTTCGACTTTTGCGGCATCACGCAGGGCTTGGTAAGCCTGATAGGTCAATCGATAGTTGTTGTTCATATCCTGATTTCTTTTTTCTGCAACCACGTCAAACTCAATCTCGGGTTCAACCTGACTGAGCACCCTGAATACATAGACCGCATTTTTACCGGCAACCGGTTGGGACAATTCACCTTTGGCAGCATTCATTACAGCAGCCAACAGAGCGGGTTCTTCGCCCAATCCGGTAATTCTTCGCATGGAAAAGTTTACCAAACGCACCGTGTCGGTTTGCATGGAGTGGGATTTGGCCAAATCAGACAAAACAGTATTATCGTCTACTTGCAGAGAAGCAATGATAGAGGCGGCTTTCTTTTCATTAATGATTTCACGGCTTAGCTCATCGCGAACCTGGTCCAGACTTAAGTATTTGTTATCGTAAATACCGGTAACAGCCACTACCACAAACTGATTGTTGCTGTTTTCCAATACTGTAGATACGTCTCCCAACTTATTGTTGAATACATAACGGACGGCCTGACGCATTTCGGGAACATTACCGATGCTGTTATCCGTACTTTTCACCACAGCGGCATTCGAAACCTGGTAGCCGGCCTCCCTGGCAGCCAAGATAAAATCTTCTGCTTTGGAATTTCCTGCCATGAGTTTACTAAGTTTGTTGTATTCTGCACTATAGGTTTTGGAGCTTGGCGTTACCGCCAAATACAATTGAGCTACCTTAGATTTAGCTACCGCTTTGGTTTTATCCTGAATTTGTACTACATGCCAACCAAATTTTGAGTTTACGGTTAAAAATTGGTTTTTATAAGCCGTGAAGCAAGCTTCGGCAAATTCCGGACCTATTCCGCTGTAAGCGTCAATTTCGCGGAACCATCCCATCTCTCCTCCGTCGCTAGCTGTCCGGTCCTGGGAGTATTGTCCTGCCAGTGCCACAAAATCCCCTCCCCTACGTAAAACATTGAGCAAGCTGTCGGCCAATCGTTCTGCAGCTTTGCGATCGCCGGCGTTGCTGATAAAGATTTGCCGGGCTTTTACAGAATCGGACCGATTGATTTTGCCCATCATACGGAGCATAATCCAGGCATTATCTTCAAAATAAGGGCCTTTCACTTCTCCAACAGCGGCTTGTTGCACAAAATCTTTCAGACTTCCGGAGAATTGGTTGTTGGCAATATAACAATCTACATAAGGCAGATCCGACTCAGAATTGACGGTAGTAGCGACGTTTTCTTCGGTGCTGAAGTCCGTTGCTATTTTATCTATTCTGGCTTTGATGGCATCGTTGTCTTCCTGACTCGGAAGAATATCAACTACCACATAAGCAGCTGAACGGTAGGGTTCCTGTTTGAAGCGTTCTTTTTGTTCCTCGTAACGACGACTGAGTTCTTTAAGAGAAACTTTGAAGCTTGAATCGGGAACGCTGGCATAAGACTTGGAAGCATACTCAAAATCGACCGAACGACGGCTCGCTTCAAACTCGTCTTTGGCATCCAGGCTGTTTGCTCCTACGGCTTTGGTAACCATGTTCACCATTTTTTCATCTAAACGGACGTATTTAAGATTGTTTTCCCAGAACAGCCAGTAATTTTTCATTTGTTTGATTTGTTCCTGAGCCTCGGCAGAATACATGGAAAAATCTTCTTGCTGTATGGTTCTGAGAAAATTCATCATCATACTGCGGTCGAAACGTCCGGTTTCGGGATTTTGAAAAAAGGGCATCTGTTGTACCATGTAGTGAACATTTTGCCCGTTTACCATATCGTAAAGTTCTTTTGCGGTAACACTTACACCCAAATCTTGGGCCTGATCGTCCAAAAGGCGTTCGCGAACGATGGTTTCAAAAACCGATTCTCTTATTTGATGCATAATATCCGACTGCAGGTTGTTTTGTCCGGTTTGCATTTTATACACTTCTTCCATCTCTAAAATACGGGCATCGTATTCCTTGTAATTGAGTGGACTGCCGTTAATTTCGGCAATGTTTTCCTGCGATTGCCTCATAATGGTAGAACCGGAAGTTAAAAAGTCTCCGATAATAAACGCAAATAATGCAACACCGACCACGATCAACAAAAGGACGGCCTGACTTCTGATTTTTTGTAAGGTTGCCATATACTATTTGTAGGTTATAATTGTATTCTTTAAACTATTCCCGAGTACCATTTACAAAACAGTATCGAAAAATCCCGCAAATGTACAAAAAAATATGAAATAACACGCAGCAAAACCAATTAAAGAACAGCCCTGCACATTAAAATCATTGGTCGGAATTTTCTTCTTCGGGATCTATTGGAAAATTACCTTGGGAATTGAGAATACTGTATTTTGTCATAGATTCGTTGGATTCAAAACCTATGCCGGTGGATATCCAATCTTTTTGTTCAATGCGAATAAAAGAATCCGAATAAATTTTATGCAAGTTTTGATCCCAATACAACAAGGGGGTCTCAAACTTTTCACCGGCCAGGTTCATCACCTGTACATTTTTTTTGAGCTCCCAGAGTTTCCTGTTGGTATAATAACGAGCCGTATCGCTTTTCACGATAGATTCAATGCGTAAACTGTCGTCAAAGCGTTCGAAATATATTTTTTCGGGAAAAAACCAGTAAGGATCGGGAAGCTGATCGTAAACCAGCCAGGAAGCAGTAATTACTTTGTAACGGATGCGACCTGAGTCTGAAATCAATGTCACAATGGAATCGGCCCTCATACCGGGCACAGAATCCCTCGAGCTGAAGTTGGGCAGAATATCCGCTTTTTCTCTTTTACAGGAAAGGGATAAAAACAGTATAACAGTTACAAAAGATGCAACTGTTATACCTGAATACTTTCCAAATAAGCTCCTTAAAAGCATCTTTATTTGTTGCGGACAAGGGTATTTTCCTGTATCCAGCCTCCGATTCTGAACATTTTTCCTACGGTGAGATCCGGATGCATAAAAATATCTTCGGTATCGGGATACTGTTCTTTATACCTTGCTATCAATTCATCTACTTCATCACTCACACTGGGATCTACCGCTTTGGCTTTTTGCAGTTTATCAACCGCTGCCCAATAAACGGCTCTTTTAAGAATAGGATCATCAAAATAGTCGACACTGCCGGCGTACATTTTGGCGATCAGCACATAGGGAGCTCCGAAGTTTTCCCGGTATTCTGCAGCTTGCAAAGCCATGGAGCGGGCTTGTTCATAGCTCTTACCGGCAAACAGTGCGCTGGCAGCCAAAAAAGCATAATCGGCTTTCCCATCCGGATTTGTTTCTAATTCAATGGCTTCTTTCAGATATTCGGCGGCTTTTTTGTAATCTTCCTTTTTGATTGCCTGGTAAGCACAACCTTCTGCCGATTCTGCCGTTGGGTTAACATCGTGTCTGTATTCCGAAGCAAGAAAATAAGTATCTGTATCTGTGCACTTAGCCCTCTTGAATAAAGAAATGACGCTATTCAAGAAATTCTGATTGTCTTTGTTCTGCTCAATACGTTCTGCAAAGAGAGCGGTCAGTGTTTCACAGTCGGCTGCTCCTGAATTTGAAAAGAGCACATCCACACCATTCTTAATGCCTACGATCCTATCTTTTTCGGGACCGGGAGAGGTAACGGCCAATTTCGCATCGAGCCGTTCTACCGTTTTGATATAATCGTTAAAGAAATTTTCTTTATGAGCATCGTCGGATAACAAAGTTTTGGAAACCGAAATAAAAGCAGTAGCGTAAGCCGGTTCAAAATTAGCCGTGGGCGAATCATAGACTGCCGTTCTCAGCCACTCGTAAGGTGGTTTTACGTCGCCTTTGGGATTGAGCTGAAGATAATCGAGTGCTTTTTTCCCGAGTATCCAGGGAGTAGGATAACGGTCGTGATCACCGAAATACTTGATTCGCTGGTCGTAAACAGCCATTAATTCGTCAAAAATCTGAGTCTTTTTTGCCGGATCGCTTTCTTTGTTCCATTGCCAGACTTTGATTTTGGCGCCGTCAATGTAAATACCCACCCTCGAAGCAGGGCATTCGGCGTATACAATTTCCCAAAACTCCAGGGCGCTGGCGTAATCTCCTTGTTTTGCGTAAGGCTGATATAAACTCAGATTTTGCAGGCAGCGAATACTGTCTTCGCCATGTCCGTACATGGACCCGTCTTCTACCCCTTTTTGAGCCATTAAAACTGAACTGAATAACAGTCCACAAAAAATAAATCCAATTTTCCTATTCATGTCTAATTAATTAAATCTCCGTTTTACAAACCAGGTTTCACTAAAGGCAAGGCCCAATTTTACTCTCCAGTAATGTTCCTGAACCATGCCCGGCAAGGGAGTAAGTGTTTTCCCATATTCCATTGCCAGATTGAGAGCTGTGCGTTGATTTCGTAAAGGCAAACCCAGCCCAACAATAAGGCCTAGTTCCTTTAAATTTCCGGGTGCAAATTTAATATATGAATCCGAATAATACAAACCCATTCTGTATTTAATTGCCTGATAATAACGCTGTGCTATGTTCAAAGGCAGAAATTCGGCACCCAGAGCCAATCGAGTACGCAAAGATAAACTGTCGCTTACGCCAAAAAAAGAAGTCTTATTCCAGGCCTGATGCTGAAAATCCATCCCCAGAGTCAACCTATTGTCGTAAGTGTAGGAAAAACCCAAACCCAGATTCTGCGGAAAGCCGAAAGAAAGACCTGGATGCTCTTGAATCAATGTGTCCAAAGTAGTGGTAGTGGTGGTGTAATTCACGTCCATCAATCCGTCGGGCGTATAATTCACTCCAAGTACCAGGCGGTGTTTATAGCCGAACCATTGTTCGTACTGAAGTCCGGCATCTATATTAAAATGATTAACAACCAACACATTGGAAACTGAAGTAGGATTGATTTCAGCGTTATAGGGATAGCTGAGAACAGACTTGTTAATTAGAGATCCAAACTTGTAATTGATATTCACACCCAAAGACAAATGCTTAAAAAACAAGACAGAAGTGCCCAAGTAAGCATTATTGATACCCCCGGAGGCAGAGTATGCGTTGGAATAAATCAGACTGTTGCCGTCAAGATCGGTCAGGCTGCCCGAAGAACTGAAAGCATAACCCAATCTGGTATATTCGTAAAGGCCCAGACTTAAGCCCCAATCTTTGCTCAGGGGTATTTTGACGGCTGCATACTCAATATTGGAATTCAGTCTGGCTTCTCTCAGATTGTTTTCCCTGAAACGTGTGTAGACTGCGCTCAAACCGAAATCAAACAAAAAACTCAAGCTGTCTACGGCGGAATAAGAAGCAGGATTCATAGGATTAATCTGGCCCGAACTACGCAAACCGTAACCGATTCCACCCATACCGGAGGCTCCGCCAAAGGCGGGTTCGGAAATGATTCCGTATCCGTAACGGCTGTAAGGCGAAAAGGTATTGTTTTGGGCAGAAACCGACCAGTAAAACAGGAACAGCATTAAGCCTGCTATTAGTATTTTTACGCCTGGACGGATGTTAGGAGTTAACATAATCGATGAGTATTCTGTGTAAACCGGTTAAAACTAAATTCGGGCGTGCAAAGATGTCACTTTTTAGTTTCCCTGCAAAATAAATTAAATCGCCTCCGGTTAAAAAGGTCAAAAGTTCCGGATGTTTCTGTCGATGCTGAAGTATATAACCGTTGATTTCATGAAAAATTCCTTGCAATACCCCGGCTTTGATGGCCGACGGGGTATCTTTACCGAATTCTGGGAAATTGCCAACCGAAATTTCGGGCAAGGGCAAGGCCTTGGTATTTTCATGCAAAGCTTTCATTCTTAAATAAATACCGGGGGCAATATTGCCTCCTTCATACACTCCTTCGGCAGTGAGCAAATCGTAGGTTATGGCTGTACCCAGGTCTACAATAAGTGAAGGTTTACCGGGCGCCAGCGTCCAGGCCCCCACGGCAGCAGCCAGACGGTCGGCTCCCAAGCTTTGGGGTTGAGAATAATTATTCTTTACGGGAATAGGGGTGGTCGAATCGAAACGAAAACATAGGTTTATATTTTGTTTAATGGCCTCGTATTTGACATCGTCCGTACGATTCAACACAGATGAATAAATGGCTGCCCGGGGCTTAAATTGCTTAAATATTTCCCCGGAAAGCATTTCTTCAGGATGTTGAGTGTAAAAAATGGCAACAGGCTCAAGGGCATCAAGCCGTGTATAATCCGTTTTTGCCCCGGGAGCATTTTCGAAAAAGGCCCATTTACAAACTGAATTCCCTTGATCAATTATCAGATTCATTGTTGATTCTATTATTCAAAGAGATCCGCGTACAATCAAACGAGTAGGTACATAGGTTTGTAAACGTTCGTTATGATTGATAAAACGAGCTGCGAGCAAACCCATTTCCCTGAAATCAACAGAAATGCAGGTTATTCCGTTATCGATTACTTCCAGCATGGGGGCATCGTTAAAAGTCACCAGGCCTACATCTTTTCCCAGCATCAATTTTTTGGCCCTGCAAATTTTAACCGCCTCTATCATATCCGTATGTGAAACAAGTAGAAAAGCTTCGCCTTTGCGGATATCCTCTTTGCGGATATGTCTTTCTATCAATTGACTGCCCAAATTGTTTTCTTCGCAAAAGCGGTGAAAGAAACGTATTCCTCCCCGGGGATGCTCAGAATTAAGCGGAAACACAAAATTCAACTTTTGGTATTTCAGAAACAAAGGACTGCCGGAACTCAGGCAATCGTACAAAGTAGTATCGAATCCCTGGCATACATAAGCGTAACCCGATTTGTCGAATTTTCCGAAATCGATCAATAAGACTTTACTGCGATCCAACAGATTCAGCACTTCGGAATACACATCATTCAGCAAGTTCATTACCACATACTTATTATAACGTCCCAGGCTGTTTTTTATGATCATATTGAAATGATCTTCGTTATAATGATGAAAATACAAATCCAAACGATCGTTGGGCGATAAATTTTCGGTAAGCGCGTTATAGAGTTTGTTTTTGTAAGGACTGAAAATATCCAACATAACCAACACATGATTGATAGAAGAAGATACGTAATAACCTTTGGTCGGGGCAGATTGAATGGCACCCGAAAGCTTTAATTCCTGAAAAGCTTTGAAAACCGTATCTCTGGCTAAATTGAGCTCTGCACTCAATTTGTTGATCGAAGGCAGCATTTCTCCCTCTTTGTATTCTCCCTGGGCAATAGCTTGTCTAAGAGCGTCTGCCAGTTGCTTGACTTTGGTAGTATTGGATTGAAATTCTACTCTCATTTTTGGGCTAGTCGAACACAAATTTAGTTAGATAAACACTTCCTGCCGGTGTCACTTCGTTGGCTCTGACGATGTCGAACACAAATTTAGTTGGATAAATACCCGTTGAATCTGTAAAACTCTACTTCTCAACTCCAAAGTCTTTTTGTTGTTGCTCTACTTCCTTCAACAGGGTTTTTATTTCCTGCTCAGACAACTTTATTCTGTCTTGGCTCTTATCAAACCGGTAATCTTCCTGATTTGAAGATTGATACGATTCAAGGTAATTAAAAGGCAAACGGGCCGGAATACTTTCAAATTCAATCTCGGCAGGAGCCGGTGAATGCTGTCCTTCGAACAAAACTCTGGCCTTGACTTTGATTTTTCCGGCTTGCCTGGTGGAACGAATCAATACCGGTGCCGATCCGAACTCCACCGCTCTGGGATTGGCCCCAATGGAGGCGTCGCCAATTATTTCGCCCTCTCCTTCGACGCTGAACAAAATATTATCTTTGGCTAGTCTGCGCACATTGCCGTTATCGTCGGTGACTTCTGCAACGACTACCAGAAAATCGCTCCCGTCCGCGATCAATTGCTGCCCGTCGTGATCGATTCTTAATCTTAATTTGGTGGAGCGCCGGGATGGCATTTTTTTGGTGCTGCACACCGTTTTCCCGTCTATAATGCCTTCGGCCACAAAGCTTACTTGTTGCCAGTTTTTCTGTAAATAACTCAATTCTCTCATTTGCCAGAAATCGAAGACATTTTCGAATATGACCGGTGCATTGGGCATACCTTTATCCTTATGTATAACCGGTTTTACAATGGTATCCTGCTCGCGGCAAATCAAACGCACGGAATCACAGTTGCTGAATACCACCAGATCGGCATTCGAAAAAGGAGAAATCTCATGAGCAATAAAAACCATGGGGCCGGTTTCGATGAGCGGATGTTCAAGCTGCGGTGATACCTGGCTTTTAAACATGTAATAAGCGTATTTGGGCTGCCTGAAACAATCTGTCTGACCACCCCAGTAAGGATCGGGGTGATAGCCCCTCTGGTGATCAAAAGCGTGCCATTGGGCTCCTCCGATAAATTGACCGCTGGTACGGAACATTTCGTCGTAGGAATCGGCCAAAGACAAGGCCTGAACCAACAGGGGTAATTCTCCCCAACTTCTCGAAGCCCGGTTGTTGTTGTTTTGGGCATACCAGTCGTCGACATTTTCGCCAAATTCACGGGTGAAAATGCATTGTTCGGCTGCTCCTTCGTCCTTAGGCCAACCGTACACCACTCCGTAATGTTGAGCAACGCCTTCGGAATGCATATCGGCAGCTGCCAGAGGGGCTCCGGGATAAGGAAATTCTTTTTGTGTAATTTCCAAGGCTTTCATAGAAAAGTCCAGCGGGAAACGGGTCTCATTCAAAATAGGCTCCCAGAGCAAGACCGAAGGATGATTCCGGTCGCGGCGTATCATTTGAGTAACATCGTCCAACACGTATTCCTGAAATTGAGGGTCCCTGTTCCAAAACTGCCAACCCGGGGTTGCCACTATCATAAATATACCCAACTCATCGCAGGCATCCATAAAGGCGGGATCCTGAGGATAGTGGGCAGCACGGATTATTTCACAACCCGCTTCACGCAGTTTTTTCACATCCCTCCAATGCTGGGAGTTGGGCATGGCGTTGCCCACGTAGGCAAAATCCTGATGCCGGTTGGTTCCGATCAATTGGCCATAGGGCTTGCCATTTAGCCAGAAACCTTCTTTTCCCTTAAATTCGGCCAGACGGATTCCAATGCGGCTTATTCCTCCGTCGAGCATGATTTTTCCCTGCCTGACCTGCGAATGAATCCGGTATAAGTAGGGAGAACTCGGAGACCACAATTGGGGTTGTTTGACTTCAATAAGCTGATTTATAGTCTTTTTTTCACCGGCTTCCAGGCTCAGGTTGTTCCTGACTTTTCTAACCAGCTTACCTTCAGTGTCGTATAAGGCTGTTTCCACAACCACCGAACGTTTTTGGTTGTCTTTGTTGGCTATTTCGGTATCCACATATACCTGAGCCGATTGTTCGGATATATTGTCGTAATGAACAAAAACACCTCCTCCGGCCACCTGGTGACTTTCCACCACAGGGTCCGTGATGTGTACCGGTGCTTTGGCAATCATCCATACATCGCGGTAAATGCCTCCGTGATACGCAAAATCAAGGGTATATTGCGTTTTACCCGGAGGATAAGACTTATCATCGCTGTTGTCGGCGCAAACCGCTATCAGGCAAGTATCGCCGGCTCCTACTCCAAATTCGTTCAAATTAACGGCAAAAGGCAAATAGCCACCCAGATGCTCCAGAACTTGCTTACCGTTGAGATAGACGGTGGAACGGCCCATCACAGCTTCAAAGTACAGGGAAATTTGCTGCCCTTGCAGAGACGAATCCGGAACAAAACGTTTTCTGTACCAGGCTTTGCCCTGGTAATTGCGTCCACCGCTGCCTTCGGCCGGCATCAACTGGACAGTGTGGGGTAAATTTACTATCGGCCAGGCCTGATCATCAAAATCCGGGTTTTGTGCTTCGGGGACATCTCCCCGGTAAAATCGCCATCCCGGATTGAAGTTATACACCGAACGTCCACTGCCTTCCAATGGGAAAAAGCCGGCTATGGATATTTCCGGCTGATAAGCCTGCAAGGACGTTAAAGATAAAAACAAAGCGATAAATAAGACTAACTTTCTCATTATTAAAAATTTATAGTAAATAATCATTCCTGAATTACCAGCCGGCTTTCTACATCGGCCAACCTTTCTTTGGGGCTTACTTCGAGGCGCAGCAATTTACCGTCTTTCAATTCGGCTTCGACGGTAGTCTGTCCCGGAGCATGCAATTTAAAATGTACATCCCAGCCGGCAGGCCAGGCAGGAAAGAGTAAAATACGCTCCCCTTCCGTCTGCAACAACATCTCCTGCAAGCCAATTGAGGCACTCCCACCCCAGTTGTGATCGGGAGTCCAATCAAAGCCCGGCCCCCAGAAACAGGGGAAACGATGCTCCGCATCTTTGAATTTCAACAAAGTCAGTTTCTTTGCCTCTTCTGTTAAACCGAGACAGGCGGCAAAAATATTGTATTGCTTCCAGCCTACATGGCTGTAAAATTCCCGTACGTCGGGATCCAGCCAATAGGTATTGATGGCTGTATCCTTGTCTTCGGAGACAACGTTATATATTCGCCAGGGAAACACGGGATACAACTGCGGAACTTCCGTATTGTTTATTCTCTCCCAATGCAGAGCCGGAGCAATCACTTTCTTTCCTTCGATCTCCCGGAAGCTGATAGGCGGTATCGTTTGGAGCATCTTTTCCCAACGCTCCCGTTGATCTGAACTCAGATTTTCCAAGGCCAGCAAAGACTCCAACACCACTTTGAGTCCGGCAATACAACTGGTTGAATTATAAGCCATTTTATAGGTCTCACATGCCGAAGTAGGGTACAAAATCAACTGTCCGTCGGCATTCAATTCCTTGCTACCCCGCTGCCGTGCCAGAAAGCGATAGTGCTCATCGAAAAAAGTCAGCGTACTTTCAATAAATTCCATATAAGGGCCGATGTCGCTGCCTGCGTAGCGATGACTTTCGAGTATCATCAGACAAAACTCCAATACCGTCTCCCATTGGTACTCCAGCCAGGCATTGTATTCCAGCCCCGGATCGTAGTTTTCGGGACGCTTCCATCCGTATTCGCTCGGATTGGGCAACCCGAAATGTTCCATCTGCTCGGTATAACAAGCTCCGTTGTGGCCCCAATAATGGTTACTCCTTAATTCGGCGTTTTTAAGGCTTTTACGGTAAAACTCAAATTGAGGGATCATCAAATCAAAATCTCCGCTTTTAAGCATACCAAAATACACGAGGCGTTGATTCTGAGCAGTAAAAGTGCCACCTCCCCAATTGCGGAAATCAGGCGTGAAAGGCCGGTCCTCGCGCACGTGAACAGGGTCGAAGGTAAACAAGCCTCCGTTGAATTTGGTGGGAGCCTCTCCACGAAGGTTACAAGCCAGCATATAGCGGAATAACTGATAATTACGTCCTACTTTCCAGCTTTCGGTATCTGGTTGTTCCGGATCAATACAAATAAAACTGCGATCCCAAAACTTTGCCCACCAATCGGCGTTGAGTTGCTTGTCGTTGCGGGGTTTAATTAAGCCTTTAATGCTGTCTAAGCCCTTGTGCCAGCTATCAACTTGCTGAGTAGTGTGAAAAACCAGACGGATGGCGTGATTTTTGGACGGCTTCCTGCTTTCCAACCTCCAGGCCTTGAAGTCCGTACCGGCGTAAACTCCTGTGATGGTGTCTTTGAACACAAAACCATCGGCACAGAGTTCACCACCGAAGCGAAGATCCGACAGAGGATCCGTCATTTGTTCCTTTACCTCTTCCATACCTTGTTGCTGAACTACCACGTCGAACATAGTGCCGGAGGAGGGATTTTGATGATAAAAAACGATGCCGTTTTCGTTTATATCAATTTTATCGGCACTGGTCTTCAAATCAGCCGGCGGAGCCCATTTGTAGGAGTTGCTCTGACTTTCGTTTTTACGGAGCAACCTGTCGCGGTATCGCCAATTTTCGTAGGAGATCATTGCTTTCCGGGGACTGGCAGAACGAATATCCAAATGAATGACCGGCTTAAACACATCGGCCCATACATCGATGTCCACTTTATTGCCTTTGCTGCCGGCCTGAATGTTGACCAAACCCCGGCTCAGTTTAAGACATTGCAAAAACTCAACCGTATCCAAAGGTTCATCGGGAAAACTCAACCGAAGGCGACCGCCTTTGAGGAAGCAACTGTTTTCGTCGAAACTGCCGCTACGCGAAAAATACACCAATAATTCCCCCTGCTCAACCCAGACATTCATACCTATGTCTCCGCCCCCACAGGGCATGGATTCGTTCGAACCTTTACTCTGAGTAGTCCAGGTCAGTTCGTAATCTTTAAGTAAATCAGCAGGTTTGGCAAAGCCCAAAGTCCAGGCCGACAACAAAACCAGGCTTAAAAAAAGGTGCTTACTATTTTTCATGCTTTTCAAAAAAAATTATTTCATCCCGGGACCAATTATCGGTTCTGAAAGAGGAAACGGCCTGGCCGTTCACGCCAAATAAATCGCCCTCCGAAATATTATCAAAGGCGTAACGGGCCGCAACGGGTTTGGGAACCGAGGCAGACCATAGCTGAATCTTATCCCGGTTGATTTTGGCCTGAGCTGGATAAAAAACCTTGTCTTGGCCGGCTATCCAAAAATGCTTCAGGCTGCCTCTTGTTCTGTCGAGACCCAGCCCTGCCCTGTCAAAACTCAGTATAAGCAGGCTGTCGCGCTGCTCACAAGCTGCGTAACGAGGGCTGCGGTGTTCCGGGCTTTCCAGTCCGTAGCTGCCCACCAGGGCCAATAAGGCAAGACGTTCCCCGGCCTGTCGTTTTTTTCTCGGATGAATATCGCTAATCAGACCGGCATCCATCAACACGGCCATACCGCAATGGGGAATCAAGTCTTCGGCCTGTGCCTGAGCTTCCCTGAGCAGGGCGGCATTCACCACTTGTTCGCCCTTAGGTGTAATCAAGGCATAATCGTAGGGAGCAATCTGACAATAATAGAAAGGGAAATCCCCTATCCCCCAATCTTTACGCCAACTTGAAACCATTTGCGTTAAGAGCTCTTTGTAGCTTTCGGGCCGACCGGTATTGGATTCTCCCTGGTACCAAATGCAGCCTTTGATGTTCATACCGAGGAAGGGATGAACCATGCCGTTGTACAGAACCGTTGCTGTATGAGTGGAAGAGCGTACTTCCTCCTGAGCTCGTGGAACAGGCAAATCCGACAGACCTTCGAGGCTTTCGGCGCTCATCCAGGCCTCGATAAAAGATCCGCCCAGACTGCTGTTTATCAAGCCTACCGGCACTCCGAGCAATTCCCGCAGGTAACGGCCGAAATAATAAGCAGTGGCACTAAAGTCGGCTACCGTTCCGGGCGAAGCTTCCTGCCAATGGCCTTGTACATCATTGGCCCGGGAAGCCAGGGCTGCTCTTTTGACAGTAAACAAACGCAACTGATCGTCTTTTGAATGTATCAGGTCCTGCAGGCTGCCCTCTATTCCCTGTGCGGGATAGCCCTTCATGGGCATCTCCATATTGGATTGACCGGAGCAAAACCAAAGTTCTCCTATCAAAACATTCTCGAGCAAAAGTTTCTCTCCGTCATCCAAAAGAATGGTGTAAGGCCCGCCGGCCTCCGGGGTATTTAATTTCAATTCCCAATAACCTTCGCTATTTGCCTTGGTTGCATATTGTTTGTTGTCCCAAGAGGCTTTAAGCTTGACACTGTTACCGGATTCCGACCATCCCCAGATTTTGGTTTCCTGTTGTTGTTGCAACACCATGTTGTTCGAAATAAAGGCAGGCAAACGCAATTTTGCCTCCATTTTTTCAGGCAACACCAAAACAAAGAGCAAGAGAAGCAAATGAACGAAATATTTCATACTATCGAGCTTAATTTATCGTCCATACTAATTTAATATCCCCCTGAATACCTGACTCTTGCAAATATTCAACAGGGAAGTTTTGCAAACTGAAACCTTCTCGCGAACGAGGTCTATTAACTCTCCATATACGAGCATTCGTCCAGTAATCATCGTCCTGAATCAGCTTGTGATTGATGGCCTGCACCCTATTGTACCAGGTATTGGCAACATTGATTTTCAACTCGTTTTTTCCGGTTTTTAGCGCCGAGCTTACTTCCAATAAATAGGGTTGGGTCCAAACAATGCCACAGGATTTTCCGTTCAGAAAAACTTCGGCCATCACATTCACACTGTCGAATTTCAGATATATTTTCTCAGCTTCGGGAATTTTGTCAAGTGTGAAAGCCGAATGATATTCTGCTGTTCCTGCGTAATATTTAATATCCATATCGTCCGATTTTCGCCAATCGAATAAATCCGTACTCTCCATGCTCTTACCGAGTGTATCAAAACGGATCTTCCAAGGATCCAAGTCTAAGCCGGAAGTCGTGTACTGCTCCGGCCGATTATTGCTTTCTTGCGTAGTTTTATTCCTTAGGACGATAAAACCCGACTGTGCAGGAGACAAATTCAGGCGAACTATGGTTCTGTCCTGTTCTATGCGCCAATTTTTTATTTCGGTAATTTCGGCTCTTTGAGGATCAAACCACTCCGGTATCCGGCCTGCTCCGCGCAGGGAAATTTCAAGTTCTTGAATCGAATCAAGCTGGTTGGATATAAACCAGATGTCGCTTGCTCCCTCTCTGCGATGATTCCAGGCAAGATCATACAATTCTTTGCCCTGTAAATCTTTGAACAGAACATCGGCTTCCAAACCGAAGCGATTCATGTTTTCTTCTTTGAAAGGCAAGAGGCAGGCCTGTTGTTGAGCTTTTTCCCAAATGGCATGAGTCAGTTGCTCCAATTCCCGGTTGCGTTGCTCTTTTTGATGATAATCGGGAATGCAGACCGGACGTTCAGAAGGCAGGAGCACAATGACTCCGGCATCTTGTAGCTCTTTTATTTTGCGAGCTACCTCGAGACTCATATACCCGGCATCGGGCGCCATCTGATGCGGTTCGGGAAATACCAACACTCTGTAACTGGCTCCGCCGGGTAAAACCATCCTGCCGTTTTCGGCCCGGGCCAATCGCAAGAACGCGTCTTTGTTGAAAGAATCGTATTTATAGCCTCTCAGAGGATCTATCCATTGGTTGGCCGTATACATATTGGCCGAAGCCGTTACATTGACCGAAGTAGAATGCACGGGTGCGCCCTGGTTCAATTTGCGAAGCTGTTCAGAGGCAAGGGCTTCTTCTCCAAACAAGCCGGGCAACGAAGCCACCAGCCTATCGGGTAAAATGGCCCTGCGGGGAAGCTCCTCTCCCGTAAACACGGCAATGTCGTTTACCGGAACACCCCGCTGTAGCATGGCCTGGCAACGGCTAAGGTAATTGACCCACTCCGAAGCATAGGGCCACCATGTTTGCCCTCTTTGCATAAACAAACCTATGCCGTCCAGGGTCATCCCGGGGTGTTTTCCAATAAAGGGATGATGACAATACACGTGAAAGAATAATTTGTTCACCCCCTGGGCAAAATTGAAATCACCCAAGGTTTTGACCATACGGGGATGTTCGTTCCATTCGCCTCTCAACTGGGTAAAGCCTTCGGCCTGCACTAGATTTTTTCCGTAAATATGTGCTCCCGAAATGGCATCGGCCATATCGTTGGGCTTATCGTGCGTGGGACTGTCGAGCCAATACTCGCCCATGGGCAGATCCACCCTCTGATAATGCAGCATACCGTCGCTAAGCATAGTCGGGGAAACGCATTCCGAAGAATAAACGCAGTTCTTCTGTGCGGCCAGCTCGCTCATGGTGGCAAAAAACACATCATTTACCAACTCTGTTACGGTTTGGCGAATATCGAGCAACACACTCTCCGAAATATCCGCACTGCCTATGGGAATGCCGGCGTAGAGGGGCAAATAGGGTAAAAGATCGTAAGAACGGCGTTGACGGAATTCCTCAAGAAAATTTGGGGTCCAGTTTTGGCTACCGCACTCCCAACTATCGGAATGCATATTTGTTAATACGCCTTTTAGTAAGCTCTTGTCCACATGTTTATAAACAGCACCAAACCAATTGTCGAATTGCAGACGAACGGCTTCGGGATTGAACTTATCGCATTCCAGGCCCCTGCCCCCGCCTCCGGTTTCATTCTCATGGCCGGTGGAAGTATGTCCCATTCTCAATATCAGCCAGTCGCCTTGCGGCAGGTCCAGATTGCTCAAGTTGCCGGACTCATCCATTTTATCGCTGATGTTGATGATATCTCCAAGTGGAACGCAATTGGCGGCGGCTAAATCGTTTTCTGTGGTTCGTTGGCTTAAACGCCAGACAACTCCGCTCTTTCCTTCAAAATTCTCTATCAAGGGCCAGCTGTTAAGCCTGATTTTGGTAATACTGAGTTCCGGTTTCCATTTGGCCGGATCTATGTCTTCGGCTGCAGGTTCGGTACCTTCGGGTGACCAATAAAAACGATAATACCTGGCGGTGGTTTCGGGCAGTGTGTAAGTGGCGTCCGCATCGGTATCCTGCCAGCCTCTGCGTGCGGGAACGAGCTGTTTGACGTCGCAGAAGTTTTTTCCGTCGTTGCTGACGGCCACACGCAAACGATGCGCCTGAAAGTTATTGCCTCCCGTAACAATAGTAAGCGAACGGGCAGTAAAAGCTTGATCGAAAGTATATTGAATCCAGCAATCGTCTTTAGCCTTGAAGCGGCCGGAGCCATCCAACAAAAAGCTTAACTCTTGTCTATCGCTGGAGCTGACTTTGGGCCGGAGGTTTTCGCTGCTCTCCAATGCAGGAGCAGGCAAAGCAAAAACGGCAATATCGCGGTAATAATCGATTTCGGTTTCAGGCTTGTCCAATTTGAGTTGTTCAATCCGGCCTCCTTTGATCAGCGTTTCGGAATACACCACCTTTTGCATGGACATCTCCGGAGTAATCCAGGGACCGCCGGCAAGGGCAAAACCATCGCAGATATGCATACCCATTTTCAGACCCAAACGGCCGGCTTCTTCCATGGAAAAACGTACCATCTCCCACCATTCGTCCGAGAGTTGCAATACGGTGTTGGACATATACTGCACTCTGGAAGAATCGCGAATGGGCATTAAATAGGCACCTTCCAGCCCGATTTCTTTCATGGCTTCCAAGTCGGCGGTGATCCCCTCTTTGGTCACCGCACCATTGATCCAATACCAAAAAATCCAGGGTTTGGCAGCGTCGGGAGGATTTAAAAAAACCTCATCCAACGAAGCTGCCCGCCGGCAGGAAAAAGTACCTAAAAGCAAAAAGCTTAGTAGGACTATAGCAGTTCTCTTCATATAACTTATTCTTTTTGTTTCATTGTTGCCTGCCCCGATGCTCTCAAGGGCCGTACAACAAATAATTTGATTATTGTATCACTTACTTGTTATTGTTCCTGTGTTACAAGCCTTCAATCCTGTAACGAACCTGAGTTTTCTTTACCGTATATTTTTTTAAAACGCCCGGTCCGCAACTGCTGTTACCCAAGCCTAACTGCTGGGCATCGATGGAACATATCACCGCCTTTCTGGCTTGCAAATCGGTATAATGACGACAATTGCTCAGGTCGGTAGCCAGATACGGCAAAGCAGAAAAAGAAAAAACATCTTCTACTGCCGTAATTTTTAAACCTTTATTCCTACTATTCTTAAGAATCAAATACTGCGTTTCTTCGTGATTTCCACTTTCCTGAGGTCTCGGATAAGGAAACAACTGATCGGCCACTGTCGACGACCACAGCCCGGTGCGCATACCGGTTTTACGGTCGGGATAAGTTTCAAGGGGGCCCGGGCCGTACCACTGCAGTTGCTGCAGGTCTTCGGCAAAAGCCCAGGCGACTCCCAGACGCGGCAAAACCGGTAATTCCCCTTCGGGATGGAATTGGTGTTCGACATCCATACTTCCATCGGCTCCTATTCTGAAGATGGAATTGCAGCGTATGGTGCCTTTGAGGTAGGTATAAAGGCTCTCGGTTTTGATTTCGACCGGGCCATCCGGCTCGGGATTGCAGCTAAAATTAAGCAGCTTCCTTTGTGGTGTGGCCATCAAGTGAGTACTCCAGTCTTTGGCCAACCAGTTACCGAAGCCGGCATCGTTGTCTGTCGGGGCTCGATATGCCTGAAAATTCGGCTGAGGAAACAATGCTTCTTCGCGGGAGAGCATTTCCTGCCGTTTAAATACCAGAGAAACCAGGGCTCCCGTTTGTTTATCCCATTGCTGGGAAAAATCCTTACCTTCAACGATCAAAATTTGTTCCTTGTCGTCAATTCCGATTTTTCCTTTTTTGAGTTCCGGAGCCGTCAAAGCGGCCTTTTTCAGATTAAATTCTTCCCAGGCAAGTTCATGGCCTTTTTTGGCCCACAGGACATCTTCTTTGAGCTGCAGACTCAAAAAAAGACGTACATCGCCCCGGTATTTTTTTCCAAAAGTCAAAGGAAGCTTCAGTTCATGGCTGTCTCCCGGCGCAACGGCGGGCAAGTCCATATTGCCCGTTTCTATGGTTTTACCGTCGGAAGTCACCTGCCAGCTTAAGTTATATTGATCAAGGTTAGTGTGGTGATTTCGATTGGTTATGCGATAATGATACTCGTCTTTGCCTTGTTCGAACAAAGCCGGCTGATAGACCTTTTTCACTTCCCAGTATTTGGGTGTGGTTTGCCGCTCGGCCAGTATAACACCGTTCATGCAAAAAGCCTTGGAGTTGGGATAATCTCCAAAATCGCCCCCGTAGGACATTTGAACCCGTCCGTCTTCGAGAGGTTTGGCCAAAGCCTGATCGACCCAGTCCCAAATAAAACCGCCCAGCATACGGGGGTGACTGTAGATTTCGTCCCAATATTCCTTGAAATTCCCCAAGGCGTTGCCCATGCAATGCACGTACTCGCTGGTCATAACCGGACGATCGTCGGCGGTGTTGCGTGCTATACTCAAAAGCCTTTCCCAGCGAGCGTTCTCGGGACGTTCCGCATCGGAGCCTTCGGGAATATTCGGATTCAGGTATTCGTCCTGAACCCGGGGATAAAAGCGGGCAATAACGTCCACTGTTTCAGGATCCTTTATGCTGCCCTGAGCCCCTTCGTAATGAATTTTCCGGGTAGGATCGAAATCCCGTATCCAGGCCGATATGGCCGCAAAATTAGGTCCGTAACCCGATTCGTTGCCCATAGACCAGAAAACTATGCTGGGATGATTGCGGTCTCGCATAACCATACGCACAGCCCTGTCCATAAAAGCGGCATGCCAATCGGGTTCGCTGGCCAGAAAGCCCCTCAGCCCATGGGTTTCAATATTAGCCTCATCCATCACATAGAGGCCGTATTGATCGCAAAGCTCGTACCAGCGGGTAAGGTTGGGGTAATGAGCGGTGCGAACAGCATTCACGTTGGCCTGCTTCATAAGCAGGATGTCCTGCAGCATACGCTCTTCGCTCACCACCTTACCGGTAAACGGATCGTGTTCGTGACGGTTTACTCCGCGGAAACGTATGGGTTTCCCGTTGATAAGAACTTGTCCCTGCTTAATTTCCACACTACGGAATCCGACTTTCGTCTGTATCTTTTCTACCGCCTGCCCTCCTTTATTATATAAACCCAATTCGAGGGTATAGAGATAAGGGGTTTCGGCAGTCCACAAGTGAGGGGAAGCTACTTCCACATCGAACCAGCCAAAACTGCGGGCACCGCGTTGGGGCGTTCTGGCATTGAGAATATTGGAACGAATTTCACGGTTGAGCACCGGCACAGCGTCTTGTTCCAGGGTTTGTTCAAAAACGGCTTTCCCTTCGGCATCGTACAAATCGGCCCTCAGCACGTATCCGTCTGCCGTTTGTCCGTCGTATACCGACAGTTTCGGTTCAATCAACAGACGGGCATTTGTGTAAGTATCATCCAGTTCGGTGCGTACACCAAAGTCGTAAATGCGGATCTTTTCGGTAGCGTACAACGACACATCCCGGTAAATACCCGACAAACGCCACATATCCTGGTCTTCGAGGTAACTGCCGTCGCTGTAGCGAAATACCTGCACGGCTATCAGGTTTTTCCCGGGCTTTACGCAGCCGGTAACGTCGAATTCCGACATCTCCATACTGCCCTGGCTGTATCCTACATACTGCTCGTTGACCCATACATTAAAAGCACTCATGACCCCGTCAAAGCGCAAGAATATTTTTTTCCCCGACCAGGCGGCAGGCAAGTCAAAAGTACGCCTGTAGGAACCCGTCGGAGTCCTTTCGCTAAAAGAAGTATACCGGGGATCGGGCTCTGAGCTTACCAACGGCGGTTCGATTTTGAACGAATAACCTGCACTGATGTAAATCGGAGTACCGTAACCATGCAACTCCCAGTTGGAGGGTACCGGGATTTCCGCCCAGCCGGCATCGTCGTAATCGTTCCGGTAAAAGGACGTTGGGGCTTCTTCTACCTTGGGGACGTATTGAAATTTCCAGTTGCCGTTGAGGCTCATCGTTCTGTCCTGCTTTTCCTCCAAATAAGGAACGTAAGAAGCTCTGGCAGGCAGTCTGTTTATTTCCAATACTCTATGATTCTCCCAGAGAGGGCGGAATGCCTGAGCACTACACAGGCAAGAACCGATTATAAGGCCGGCGATGAGCAAGCCGATGTTTTTCTTCATAATGAATGTATTAACGATCCAAGGGCATCCAAACTGTCATCTCTTCAAAACCCCTGTTTCCGAAAGCATAATAAGGAATCAATCGTACCGGCACTTTCTTTTTGGCCGAAGACACTTCTCTGTAAAGTACATTATCCCAGTTTTGTTGGTCCACATACCAGGCTTCTCCCTTGAGGCTCATCAGGCGGCTGCCGTCGATTTCCATCATCTCGGGTTGAAGGCTAATGTCCGAGGGTATGCTGATGTTATCGATTTTATAGTTCCCCAGGTCGGCAGACTCCAGGCAATACACCAGAGGTCCCCACATAACGGCTGTCTGATTGCGGGTTTCTTCGAGCAAGGGATTGGATTCAATCAATCTGGGCTGAATACGCATGTTGAATGTTATATTATCGGTCTTTTTCCATTTTGCCTGTATCCGGGCATAGCCTTTTTCTACCTGTAATTCTACCGGATTACCGTTAATGCTGAGTTCGTAATAATCGCACCATTCAGGTATTCTAAAAAACAGGCTGAAATCGGCCTTGCGGGGAAGCTTGGCAAACGTCAGCTCCACTTTGCCGTCCCAAGGATAATCGGAACGCTGAACGATCTCAATATCGGAACCATCCGCCAATTTGGTGGCCAAGTTACTGGATCCATAGAGGTTTAGCCATACTCCCTCTTTGGAAAGGCTGTAAGCGTAATTCTGAGCTTCACAAATGGTACGTACCGTGTTGGGCGGACAACAAAAACAGCTGATGTATTCTGTACGCTCTTTGGGCCAGCGCAGCACGTAGGGAAACTCTTTTGACAAACGCAGAGGATTGGTATAAAAATACTT
Source organism: Bacteroidales bacterium UBA1402 (assembly GCA_002305085.1). Classification (GTDB taxonomy): domain Bacteria; phylum Bacteroidota; class Bacteroidia; order Bacteroidales; family UBA1402; genus UBA1402. The sequence goes on from DBQE01000017.1 coordinate 121,934, forward strand.
GGTCCCACTTAAGCTGATACCCGATAAGACACTGTTGTACAAAGTCCGTTCCAATACATCCACGTATTTGGCATCTCCGCCGAGCAGAAACATTCTCCAGTTGAAAAACATATTTCCGATATTGGCGCAGGTTTCGTTATGGGCGGTAGAATTGGGTAATTGGTAAGCCCTGCCGTAGGACTGATGTACTTTTTGTATGGAATCGGGCGTATAGTTGGTCCCATCGGGCGAAGTGCCGTCGTACAAAGCTCCGCAACCGCCGGTAATGTACATTTTACGGTAAACGATATCCGACCAGATTGACTCGAGATTTTCCAACAATAAGGCTTCGCCGGTTTCGGCATAGACATCCGCCACCCCGGCGTATAAATAATTTGCCCTGACGGCATGCCCCATAGCCAGTTTTTGCTGACGGAAAGGCACTCTGTCCTGGTTGTCGTCGGTTCCGTTTTCGACCATACCCCTGATATTTATCAGGTTTTTAGATAACTCCAGGTATTTGGGATCGCCTGTGGTACGGTACATTTCGACTACGCCCATATAATGAGAGGGACAAATGGCGTTGCGGGCCAGTTCGGCGGTGGCTGTTTCGTAGAAACGGCACAAAAAATCGGCGGCCTTGATGGCCAGTTCCAGCATATTGCGCTTACCGGTAGCCCTGTAATGCACGCAGGCAGCAGTCATTAGGTGACCATGATTGTAAGTTTCAAAATTCAACCTGTCGCTGAAAGCTCCTCCCTGGGCAGTCCCAACAGCAGTTCCCACCGGTCCGCTTTGTTGCGAAGCTTGTTCTCTTTGTCTTTTACGCTCGGGAATGATCACCTGAGTATGCATGTAGCCGTCTTCGCGCTGGGCTTTGGCAATGGTGGTAATGATTCTGTCCATCAAAGCATCCAGTTTGGGATCTTTGGTGACGGCATACACTGCTGCCGCACTTTCGAACCACTTGAAAAAATCTCCGTCGTTAAACGGAGGGCCGGAATGCCGGCCTTCGGCCTCGCCGGCAGCAATTTCCAGATTCCTGAAAGCATGTGAAACTTCGGGATCGCTCATCACATGCCACATGTTAATTACCATAGTATCGCGGCAAACCTCAAAGCGTTCTCCCCAAAAACCATCTGTCCAACTTACAGCCGACACATCGGTGTTCCATATTCTTGCATAAGGGCTTTTCGTGGTGTTTACCAATCCTTTGTCCTGTGCATACAGGCCGGTGCATGCCAGCAGGGCACACAGCATAATCGTCTTTTTCATGCTTTTCTTCTATTATAATTGTACGTTAAAATGATATTCTCCGGAGCCCAATTCAATCAATGTGCAATTGTTTTCGGTTCCCAGATAACGAATAGTCCGGGATGAACCGATGGGCCGGTCGCTTTCCTTTATATTCTTTTTTTGAACAACAGGTAAATAAACCAGAGCTGAAGCATTGGCCGGTACTTTGATAGTCCAGTCTAAATATCCCTCCGATTTTTTCCAGTTCGAAACCACCAATCCGTAGGGCGTTTTATAGGAGGCATTGATAAAGTTCAAATCGGCAATCCCAAAATCGGGTTTCATTATTATTCGCTTGTAGGCCACTTGTTCGGTATCGCTGCTGATGCCGGCCAGGTTTTCAAAACACCAAATCAGCAGGTCGCCCAGCAACATAACATGGTTACCCGAATTCATGCTGGGAGCGGCCGTGTCGCCATTCCACAATTCCCAAATGGTAGTGGCGCCTTTGGTCAGCATATAGCCCCAACTGGGTTGTTTTGTAGTGCTGGCCAGCAGGAAGGCTATGTCTCCCCTACCCATGGCAGTGAGTTCACGCATCAGCCATGAACCGCCAATGACACCGGTAGCCATGGTACCTCCGTAGGTTTCCAACAGTGTTTTCTGAACATTTTCTTCCACACCCTTCCGGGCTTCGGCGGGAACCAGATCAAAAGCCAAAGGCAGGAGATTGGCTGTAACCGTATTGTTGCTGTAGTACTGTTTTTCGCTGTTGTAAAAATGCCGGTTAAAAGCTGTCTTCATGTCCTGAGCCATAATCAGATAGACCGTGGCATCTTCCGGTTTATTCAGCAAATTGGCAAAACCGGACATTATATGATACAGCTTGTAGAAATAAGCGGTCGATATCAGTGCACCTTCGGTAATGCGCGAAGGATCCTTGGAGTGTATGATTTCGGGAGCTTCGGGAGGCATACACCAATCACCGTATTTGTCGGCGACCAAAAGACCGTCTTTGAGATAATGCCGACGCATGTGCTCCATAAACAGCTTCATAGATTCGTAATTCTTTTCTATGGGCCTCAAATCTCCAAATTGGCGATAAAGCATCTCGGAAATAAAAAAGAAAGCGGCCGGCCAGGTGACGTCGTCGGAATAGTAATTCCAATAGGCCGGAGCCACATCCGGAATGCTGCCGTCCCAACGTTGAGCTTCGCGGATATCGTCCATCCATTTGGCGTAAAGTTTGTCGTTTTCAAACAGGAAACTTTCTCCGTAAGCACCGATGGTACGATCGCCCAGCCAGGGCATACGTTCATTGCGCTGGGGACAGTCGATGGGCATACCTTTGTAATTACCCTTGATGCCCCAGTAAGCATTGCGGACAATGCCGTTGAGCACCTCGGACGAAGATTCAAAATACCCCAGGTCTTCCATTTCGTCGCTGACGAATTCACCTATAAAATTTTCGGGCTTGGGTTCTCCGGGATAATTGCTCAATTCCACGTAACGGAAACCGTGAGTTGTAAAAATCGGAGCCCATTCTTCGCCCTGAGGATCGCCTTTCAATATATATTTATCCGTCACCAGCGCATCTCTCAAATTGGCCATGCCTAAATTGCCGTCTTCCTGCAAAATTTCGGCAAAACGCAGTTTCACCTCCTGTCCGGCCTTGCCTTTTACCTTCATACGTATCCAGCCGGTCATGTTTTGACCCATATCCAGGATGTAGGTGTTTTTATTAATCCTGGTAATAGACTGAGGATGAAATACATCGCTTATTTTCATTTCAGGATTGGGCTGGGCGCGTATAACTGCTGTGGGAATGGTCACCCGTTGAGCCGGAAACCAATTTCTGCCGGTTTTGAATCCGACCTCAGTCCAACCGGGAAACTCCTTGCGGGCATCGTATTCTTCACCATCGAATTCGTTGTTGCTGATAATGGGGCCGTCGGCTGTCATCATCCAGCGTTCGTTGCTGCCTATCGTCTGTCTGGTACCGTCTTCGTACTCAATGTTCAGAATCATTCTCAGTTTGGGATAACCGAAATTGGCCCATTTGTAGGGCTTGTAATTCTGGCGCATAGCATAATAGCGACCGTTTCCCACGATCACACCCAAAGCGTTCTGACCTTGTTGCAAGGAAGATGTCACATCGTAACTGTTGTAAAGTATGCTTCTGCGGTAATCCGTGGGAGCCGGAGTCATTACATGATTCCCGATGCGTCCGCCGTTGATCCACAACTCATACAAGCCCAGCCCGGAAATATGTACCAGTGCCTGACGCACCGGCTTGGCGCAATTAAATTCATTACGGTAATAGCGGGCCGAAAGCCGGGCATGCGCTTTTTCCACGTCCCAGGGCATGGGCCCGTCCAAGCCTATCCAGCGACTGTTTTTCCAGTCGTTTTCGGTGAAAAGACCGGTAGCCCATCTGGCTGTTTCACTCTCTACTGCCTCCTTGTTCGCATTGGTCCAAATCTGCACTTTCCAGTAATAGTAACGGCTGCTTCGCAATTCGGGGCCGGCATAGGGAATCAGAATGGAAGCTTCAGAATTTTGCTTGCCTGAATCCCATACGTCTGCCTGACCTGCAGCCAGTTTTTCCTCGCTCGAAGCCACCATAAGCCTGTATGCCGTTTGTCTGACTCCACGGGCCTCTGTTTGCAATTTCCAACTCAAACGGGGATTGGGCGCATCGATACCAATCGGGTCCTTGAACATTTCACAGCTCAATTCCACTACTTTGAGGTCGGGAGCGGAAGACTGGTCTTGTTTGCAAGATAAAAACACCAGGCTTACCAGCGCTGATATAAGAATAAGTCTTTTCATAGCTTTTATTTTAAATCGGGTAATACGGTCCAACTCTTATCTATATATTTCTTTGCGGCATCTACGGCAATCAATACAATGTCGTTGCCTTCGGCCTGCGGTTTCGGAGATTGAAAAAGCTGAACGCCGTTTTCAAATTCACCCAGGTAACTGAGAGCCCCGTTTGTGGGATCCATGTACCAAACCGACTTGGTCTGGCCACTTATTTTGGTTAAATCTATTTCCATGGGACGACTTGTATAATTGTAAACCAACAAATAATCGTTACCACGGGTAGCGCTGAGGCGTTCATAACGAACTCCGTTTTCACCGGCTATGACCGACTGATCGGGAATGCGTTCAAAAAAGGGAAAGCTCAAAATCAGGTTTTTCAAATACTTCATTTGATTAAAACCCTCGTCTTTAAGCGCTTCCACCCAATGTACCGTAGCACCGTAAGCGCCGGGGCGCGGACCTCCTTTGTACATCTGCATGATGGAACTGTTGCCGTAAGTATGGCCGAAAGAACCGGCAAATACGGACCAATAGGCGTAACGACGAACATCCTTGCCCTGCCAGAGAGGTTCTTTCGGATCGTGCAGCCCCTGGGGTATACCCTCGTAGCTGGGTTCGCCGTCTATTACCGGCTTAAGCGGCTCGTAGGTCTTGCTGATTTCAACGTAGCGCCAGTTGTCTTCTTCGGTTGAATCGGGCAAAAATTCCTTACCCGGCTCCGATTGTTCGTAGCGCCGGTGCCCACTTTGAAACATATTGAAATCCAGCCATTCGGCATTGTGCATCCAAATGGCCGATAAGGTGCGGCCAAAGGGATGAAAAGTCATCAAGTGATTCTTGTCGATGGCTTTGATGCTTTCGGCCAGAGCATGCCAGACTTCAGGTTTAATATCGCCGCGAATATCCCCTCCGATAAACCAGATAATATTGGGATGATCCTTGTAGCGTTCTGCCAGAAAAGTGCCGTAAGCTCTGGCTTGTTCTTCGTCCATCAGGCCTCTTTTGACCAAACCTCCCCAAATACATACCATACCGATGTATATTCCCTTGGATTCTGCGGTTTCGATGATGTAATCCATGTGATCCCAATAGCCGTATACGCCTTCCTGATTGATCTTGCTGAAATCAAATCCGTCTATCATGGAAAGCTGACCGTAGGTATTGACCGCAGGCACCCCGTTGATGGTTTGCACCTGAACCACGTTGTAACCCGCCTGACGGCAGTTCTCGAGATAAAACTCCGCTTCGAGCCGGTTGAGTCTTTCGGGTAACAACCATCCGGTTTCACCCAACCAAAAAAATGGTTTGCCGTTTTCGTGCTGTAAATAGCATTGAGTAGCGTCCACCTGCAATTTCCCGTTATCCCAGGGCAATTCTTCTTTTTGTCCGCAGGCCAAAAGCATAAGCGTCAGCACCAACAGGCTGTTCTTTAAAATTAAATTCTTCAGTTTCATTTCTACTTTAGCTTAGGGTAATTGTTTTATAAATTTGTGTTTTCCACTTTGTATAAGCTCCGGAACATCCTCGCCGGGTAAAAACACCTTGGCATCGCAATTAGTCGGGATCTCCACCTTCATTGCGAACTGTTTATCTTCGTCGAGTTCCCACTCGACGCCGATCGTACCGTAAAGATTTTGTGTACGGCATTTCACCCGGGTCAGATCACCCACAACTTCGGGTTTTATGATCAGATGCTGGGCTCCGGGGGCTTGTTCGTGATCAAACTGTATGCCGCCCAATGAACGGAAAAACCATTCATCGATCGAACCAAGCATAAAATGATTCCAGGAAGCACCCTGTCTTGGATCCCATTGTTCGGTCAGAGTAGTGGCTCCGAATTTCACCTGAAAACCGTATCCCGGCGTTTCCTCGTGATTGTGCATTTTGTACATCAGCTCGTTGAGCCCGTTGCGGGCCAAAACCTGAAACATATAACGATTGCCGACTTCGCCTGTGGTCAGCCTGTTTCCGTGAGCTTCGATATCGGCCACCAAACGATCGAGTACACGCTGACGATACTGTGGTTCTACCATATCTAAAAACAGCGGCAAGGCATGGGAAGTCTGGCTGCCGGTGCCGTAAATACAACTGTCTGCCCTAAAGAAACGTTCGTGAAAAGCCTTGTTGACTTCATTACCAAGTTGGGTATAATAGTCTATGTCTTCCCGAATTCCCAGCATCGTGGCAGCGCGAACCAACAATTGAATGTCGAGATACAAATGCGCCGTACCAACCAGAGGAACCGGGGTGTTGCGCGAAAAGCCCGATTTGAAATCACCGTAATCGTACCAGTCTCCCAAACCGTGCATCACTATGTGATTGTCCGACCTGCTTTCGAGGTAATCGACGTATTTCTTCATGACAGGATAATATTCCCTGATCAGGCGATCGTCGCCGTAACGCCAATAATACAGGAAGGGTAGTATAACCGAGGTACTGCCCCACTCCGGCGAATCGTTCCACAATTCCGGGAATTCCGTGTACATGGGAGATGTAGTGGGTACCAGCCCATTGGGATATTGTTCATCGGCCATATCCCTCATGACTTTTGGGAAAAGCCGGCTCAAATCGTAATTATACATCAGGCCTTGGCCGCAGAGTTGTACCTGTTCGAGCCAGCCTAATTTTTCCCTGTGCGGACAATCGGTAAAGACCGACTGCATATTGCTTCTCACAGCCATATTAACCAGTTTATGTGCATTGTTGAATATGGTGTTGGACGACTCGAAATGCCCGATATTTTCTGCTGAATTATGTACAAAACAGGAATTTATTTCTTTGATTACCGGCAAATTATCCGGATTCTCGCCGTCCTGCATCACCGCTCCTTCTACCTGAATGTAACGGAAACCATAATAAGAGAAACGGGGGCGCCAGTATTCTTCCCCGGTTCCTTTGAGGGTGTATTCATAATAATGCGGCCCGCCCGATTGGCTTTGGCTTACCAGCCCACGATCGTTGAGCGATTCACCGAGGGTTAGTTTGACTTTATCTCCTTTTTTGCCTTTCACCCTAATTTCGGGATAACCCGAAAGGTTTTGAGCCATATCCAGCACATAGACCCAAGCCGTATCTTTTTTTTCTGCCTGAACCCCGCCGGAGTTTCTGTTTCGTGCGGGCGACATGGCCAAACGCTGCATGCTCTTGACCGGATAACGATGCATAATCTTTACCGGATTGGCTGTCTGGGCCAACAATACGCCCTTAGGAGCCTCCTGCACCACCACTGCTCTCCAGTTGCTGTCGTCAAAACCGGGTTTATCCCAGCCGGTCTGTTCCAAATTGGCATCGTAATCTTCGCCTCCATAAATACAATTGAAGGTAATGGGACTGAAATCGTATTTCCAGTTTTGATCCGAGATCCATTCGCCGGTGCTTCCGTCGATATAGCGGACAAAGAGTTTGAAAAACAAAGTAGGAGGACCAAAACTCACAAGCAATTTGCGATAACGCCCTCCCTGAACATTGAAGAAGCCATTGCCCAGCAATACACCGGCTGCGTTTTCGCCTTTTTTCAGCAAGTCTTTGACATCGTACACATTGTAATACACCGTTTTGTCGTAATCGGTCCATAGGGGTGCAAATTCAGAATCACCCACCTTTTGTCCGTTCAGACTCAATTCGTAATGGCCAAGCCCACTGATATACACCAGGGCTTCTTCTATGGGTTTATCCAGATTCAGTGCCCGGCGCAAATAAAGGCTTTGTTTAGACAGAGGGTCTGTAGCCGCCCACAAAGCCTTACTTTCGGGATCGCGGTTAACTAAATTTCCCTCAAATTGGCGGCCTTCGGGCAATCTGGAGTCGGCCCGACTTATGGCTCCTATCCACTGGGCGTCGAGCCAGGCTTCTTCAGGTTTAGTCCAAAATTCCTGTTGTTTACTCCAGGCCGTAGTACGACCCTGTTGATCCCAAATGCGTACTCTCCATGCGTATTTTTGACGGGCTTGCAATTCCGGGCCTTCGTAAAGAACCTGCTGACTGTTGTTTTCAGTGACTTTTCCGCTGCCCCAAAGCAGGGATTTTTGAGAGGCTTCCCATCGATAAAATTCCAGTTCGTAGGCTTCTTGCACCACTGAATTCCCCGAAGCAAGAATTTGCCAACCCAGGCGAAAATCTTTGTTTTGCAGTGCCAAAGGCCCTTCCTGATAATCCAGGCTCATTTTACCGATCCGGATTTCCGGTGTACAGGAAGAAAGGCTGCCGGCAAGCAGTAAAAGACCCAATAAAAGTTGAAATCGGCTTATATAGCTTCTCGTTTTAACAAAACGAATCGATTTGGAGTGCCTGTTTTTCATTATAAAGTATTGAATTATTGATTAACACTAATTTTATTCAAGGCCTGTTCTCTGAGCTAAAACAATTTTGGCACAGCACAGACCAGATAACACAACATGCTGAAAAACAACGAGATAACAGAAAAATGCTGTTATATTCGCTGTCTGAGCCAAAAGTATTAAAAAATAATCTGAAAAATGATTAGATTTAGGCTCTTAAATAACAATTTATCCTAAATTGCGAGAGACAATACAAATGAGCCGGAAAGAAGTAAAACCTAACACTTTAATTCACTATGATTGAGTCTAAAATTGAAGAAGGCCTGAAGGAGATGAGGGCTTTCTACCGCACTAACACTACCAAAGATTACCGTTACCGGATTCATTCACTCAAAACCCTCTCTTCGTCCATTGCCAAACACGAAAACGAATTGATGGAGGCATTGGCCACAGATTTGCATAAATCGCATTTTGAATCGTTTGCCACGGAGATCAGCATAGTACAACAGGAAATTCGTTTTCAGATCAAGCATTTAAGAAAATGGTCCCGAACCAGGAGATTGGCTACCCCTATGGTCTTTTTCCCTTCCAGAAGTTACCTGTACAAAGAGCCTTATGGTGTGGTACTTATCATAGCTCCCTGGAACTATCCTTTCCATTTGTTGTTCAACCCCCTGGTCGGAGCCCTGGCAGCCGGTAATTGCGTCATGCTCAAGACTTCGCCCCTGGCTCCGGCTACTGCCGGAGTGATGGAAAAAATCGTGTCCTGCTTTCCCGGGGATTATATCAGCATTTGGCACGGACACAGGGAGGTGAATCAGGCCTTGCTCAAAGCCCGTTTCGATTATATCTTTTATACCGGCAGTCCGGCCGTTGGTAAAGTGGTAATGGAAGCCGCCTCCAAGCATCTGACCCCTGTCACCCTGGAGTTAGGAGGCAAGAGTCCCTGTATTGTGGACAAAGACGCAAACATCCGTTTTGCCGCTAGAAGAATAGCCTGGGGCAAAACCATCAACGCCGGTCAAACCTGTATAGCCCCCGATTATCTGTTGGTGCACCATAGCGTAAAAGAAGAGTTTTTATTAGAGTACAAACAAGCCATCTTTTCCATGTTTGGCAGCGACCCACAAGCTTCGCCCGATTATCCGCGCATCGTATCCTCTTCGGCACTGGCACGTCTGAGCGGCTATCTTAAAGAGGGTAAAATTGTATTAGGCGGGGCGATGGATCCCGAAGATTTATACCTGGAACCTACCGTATTGGAACTGGCAAAACCGGAGGCCGGCGTATGGCAGGAGGAAATATTCGGGCCTGTCCTCCCACTCAAAGAATTTGATCAAATCCAAGAAGCACTGCAATTCATCAACAAAAGGGAGAAACCGCTGGCCCTGTATTATTTCAGCAGAAACAAGAAAAACATCCGCCTGATTGTAAATTCAACTTCTTCGGGAGGCGTTTGCATCAACGACACTTTGTTGCACGTTGCCAATCACCGCCTGCCCTTCGGGGGAGTCGGTCAGAGCGGAATGGGACAGTATCACGGCAAGTATAGTTTTAAAACTTTTAGCCGGAATAAAGCCATCGTTTGCTCCAGTTCGAATATAGATATTCCGCTGAAGTACCCGCCCTACAAGGGTAAACTAACACTCCTCAGAAAACTGTTTTAATTCCGGTCTTCGGTTTCGAGTAAACCTTTGGGTACAAATTCAATATAGTCGTAACCGAAATAGTCGCTGGTATTGCTCGACAAAACAGATTTCATACGGAAAGTATGTGTTTTGCCGTCTCCTAAAGTATAAATACCCAAAATACGCCTCAAGGAATGAGTACTCAATCTGCCGCTTTTTCCTGTAGGGTACTGGCAAAAATAATCGGGCGCTTTCATCCAGCCACGGTTGCGTAAGTCCTTGTCGTTGGTAACACCGTCGTCTTCGGTAAGATCATCGGCAATATAACCGATATCGGGATGTTCGGCGTTCTTACCCATATCCAAAGGAATGCCGTTGGGGATGCCGTCCACATAGATCTGAACGATATTCTTTTCGCGGGTCTTGATA
>DBQE01000021.1 GCA_002305085.1 Bacteroidales bacterium UBA1402
TTACACAATTTTACACCCGTTATCTGCTGGTTGGTGTGTAAAAAAAGCGGGATTCATGTACATGAATCCCGCCCTTGATTCATAGGATTTTAACCTAATAAGCAAAAATCACCAATTGTTATTCCTGTGAAAAACCATACCCGTTGGTAATTTTACCGTTGGATTTCGATATCGTGGTCGACGACATCGGACAGAGATAACGGGGAGGTGTTTTGCTGGCATAGTCAGCGTCGGTATATCCCTTGAAGATATCGTGCAGGTACTGGTCTTCGTTGGCAACAATGGTACTGCCCCAGGGAGCTACTTCATAACCGGCAGCGATAAGGGCTTTGCCTTGTACGCTTGCTGAGTCGATGAATTCGAACAAACCCTGAATGGCCAAATTACGGGTGCCGGAGGTATTATCGAAACCTTCCCATCCATCGTGTTGGCCTCTCCAGCTTGGGAATTTTACCGGATAAGTGGGATCTCCCGGCAAGACATCGCATTGCTTGGTGAGCATATAAGTCATCCCAAGATCAGCGGTATTTACACGCTTGGTATAAATATAAGCAGATATGGTATTGCCGTTGGCAAAGGTATAATAACCATTGGTTTTCAACCCATTGATCATGGCTCCCTGAGCTTTACGGAGATCAACTATTTTTTCGGGCAATTTGCCGGTACGAATCAAGTCATAGCGACGCAATCCTTCGCCGGCGAACTCAAGTTTACGTTCCTGAGCGATGGCTTCTTTGAGTGCATCACCGCTTAAAGCAGCAATATAAGCATCCACCTTGGTGGCTTTGGCTGTTGCGGGGAAAGCTCTTGCCCTGACTTTGGAAAGTTCTGTTTTGGCCGGGCCTTCTTTGCCCAATTCCGCATACACTTCCGCCAGCATCAGGATTACATCGGCCATACGCATATAACAAGTATTGATACCCGATTGACGTTGCCTGGTAGTATAGGGATTGGACATACGGCTTTCGTCCCACTTATTGTTGGCCAAACCGCCCTTGTTTTGCGAACCGGGATCGAACAACAACAACACTTCGGTACAAGGATGCTGATTGCAGGTAACAGTCACGCTGGCATCGCGACGCAAATCCAAAGGATCGAAATCACCATAGTAGAACGAAGCATAAATACGACTCTGTCCATACGCCTTGCAGGGGAAGTTGTTGGATCCGCCTCCTTTGGAGGGACGTCCGAAAGCATAGGGGCGTTCGGTCCCGAAGCCTTGGGTTTCGGCTATCTCAAACAAGGATTCGGGACTTACCTGCAGATCCATCATATACTGGAAATTGCGTTGGAAAGGATTGCCATAACCACGCTCGTCTGTGGTTATTAAGGTGGCTTTGCCTTCGCTTACACATTCCCCGAGATATTGTTCAGCAATCCTGTAATAATCAAGGTATTGGGGGTGACGGGCGTAGATGGCATTCCATTTCTCTCCATTAATATTGGGGTGTCTCTCCAGAGTTATCCCATAATCGAAATCGGTGCGGTAGAGTTGATAACCTCCGGCATAAAGGGCAATTCTTCCGATAAGCCCCTGTACGAAAGTTCCGGTAATGCGTTCAGCATTTACACCCGCTTCTCCCAATCTGTACATAAAAGGCTCAACCCGTTTGAGATCGTCCAATAAATCATCGTAGATAACAAACCTTGATGTACAGCCCACATCCGACTGATCCTGGGTGTAGATGGGTATGTCAAAATACGGGATGTCGCCAAAAAAACGAATCAGTTCGTGATAGGCAATGGCACGCAAAGCGACTGCTTCTCCATAAAGCTGGGTCCATTCGGAAACTTCATGAGCATCCCAGGCTGTCTGGAAAGCCGGCTTAGTTTCAATTTGCGCAATTACTATTGCCAGGCGGTTAGCCATTTGATAGCAATACCTCCAAGCTCTTTGAAAATTGCTGAAATCGATGGAAAAGTCTTCGACGGCATACAAACCTTCGGGCACATGCCTCTGTTGTGCGGAGTACGACTCCGGGTGACATTCCGAATCGGAACCGCCGATTATCAGGTCGTAAAAAAGTCCATTGGAGTGAACATAGGATCTACCACGAAAAATTTCGTAACAACCCATCAGAACTTTATAGGCTTCATCAGGCGTCGAAAATACAAAGTCTTCGTCCACCTGCGAAGGAGAAGATACCTCCAAAAAATCCTCTCCACACGAAGTAGTGCCTATAGTCAGCAAAAAGACACCTAAAAGGATATAAATATATTTTTTCATTGTTATACGGCATTAATAATTAAAACTCCAGATTGACTCCAAAAGTGAAGGAGCGTGCACGAGGATAAGCCCCCCAATCCAAACCGGTGGTAGGATAACGTGCACCACCCTGGCTGGTATTGGTGTTGACTTCAGGATCCAGGCCCGAATATTTTGTCAGAGTGAATAAATTATACACACTGGCATACAGGCGGGCATTAACCAAACCTATCTTTTTGATCATGTTTTTAGGCATGGTATAACCCAAAGTAGCTGTGTTCAGACGCAGGAAGGAACCGTCTTCTATTCCTAGCGTAGAAACAACCGCGTTTTCGTGATAGGGAAGGAAAAGACTAGCGTCGGCATTCAAAGCATCCAGAGCTGCCGGATCGGTCACTTTTACCAGATTCCCGTTTTTGATGTCGTAAATCTTATAGGCACCGGCTAAATAATCCATTCTGTTACGATATAAACCGTCGTTTTTACTTCCGTATATGGTAGCCAGATAATTGGCATTGTAAATTTGATTACCGTAACTCCAGTTGAAGAACAATCCCAAGTCAAAACTTTTGTAGGAGGCATTGAGGTTGAGACCTCCGGTGTGTTTGGGATTCATGTTACCGATAATCACCACGTCACTTTCGTCGACCACACCATCGGGCACACCATCGGGGCCACTGATGTCGGCGTACTTAATAACTCCGGGATAGGCAGTCTGGGATCCGGGTTTATTGTTTTCGGTTCCGTAAACAGTTCCTATTACGCCGGCTGCTATATCGGGCACGCCATCCTTAAGGGTGTAAATACCTGTGACCGGATCGTAGTCAAAGTCACTGGTGGTATACCAACCTTCGTAGGTATAACCACGGACCATACCAACCGGTTGGCCTTCTTCCAAAATATAATCTCCGGTATTAGGTCTGGTCATGGTGGAACCCCATTCGGTCTTATAAAGTCCGTCGATACCTTCGGCCAGTTCTTCTACCCTGCCCCGGTTAATATTCACATTTAAACTGGCGGTAAGGTTGAAGTCGTTTGTTTTTATGATATCTCCACCGAGAAGTACTTCAATACCTCTGTTGCTGGTACTACCGACATTATCGTAGGTAAAGGAAAAACCGGTGATATCCGAAATGGGAGTCAGCATCAACAGATCTTTGGTGGTATTGTAATACAGATCCAATGACCCGAACACTCTGTTATCCAGGAAACCAAAATCCAAACCAAGGTCTCGGGTAATGGTCGTTTCCCATTTGAGGTTGGGGTTGGCCATAACATCGGAACCTGGCTGATAGATTACCTGCCTTTCTTCGTTAATAGAATAGTTTGCCAATCCTCCCGTAGTCCAGTTCATTTTCCAAAGATCCGCACTGATTCCGTCGTTACCTACAGAGCCCAGGGAAAAACGCAGTTTTAGGTTGTCTACCCAGTCCTGCTCTTTGATAAAATTCTCTTCACTTGCACGCCAGGCAATGGCTCCGGCAGGGAAATACCCCCAGCGATTGGTGGGAGCAAAACGGGAAGAACCATCCGCACGGAAAGTTACTGTGAGCAGGTAGCGGTCGAGCAGGCCGTAATTAGCTCTGGCAAAATAGGACATCAATCTTGAAGGCGTTCCTATCGATCCGGACAGAGAATGATAAGCCAGGTTACCGGGATCGTACTGATCCATCATAGCAAAGGCGCGTTCCGGAGTATAAGAGGCCGGATAGCGGCTGCCCGAAATAGACATGCTTTCCGAGTTAGAATCCATTATTTCCTGACCCAGCGTCACACCTACATGATGAGCTTCTCCCAAATCCCGAATTTCGTAACTCAGGACGTTGGCCCAACGCATATTCCAACCTTCGGAACGGGAAATGCTGGCATTACCGCTGTACGTTTTGTTGCCGTTGGCATCGTAATAGTCGTTAAAAATAGCCCCCGTCCAGGTATGATTTTTGTTCCAATAGGTATTCAAACCTAATTCGGTGCGTGCAACCAAACCTTTGACAATTTCCCAGTTTAAAGCCGTATTGGCCCTAAGGCTGCGATTGTTTCTTTCAGGAGTATAGTCTTTGATTCTGGCTACCGGATTGAATTCATCCTGAAGCAATTCGTCGTACATTCCCAGGGAACTGTTTACCATAGGATCCAACTCTCCCATGACATGCTGAGTGACAATGGGACGGAAAAAATAAGAACTCGATAAAACGGAACCCCGTGCGTTGGTCGTGCTTTCATTTCCTACGCTATTGGTGTGCGTAAATCTGGTATCGAGCGATAAGGTGAGTTTTTTGTATAGTTTATGATCCAGCTTGATAGAAGCATTGGTTCTTTTATACCAGGAATTCACTTTCAGACCATCGTCATCGATATGGTTAAACGCAACTAAAAAATTTGTTTTGTCGTTGCCACCGGTGATGTTCAGGTTGTGGCTATGCGAAAAACTTTCGCCGTAAACCTGACGCTGATAGTTTTGGGCCACTACATTCTTGTAGTAATCTATACCGGGAGTATTGCCGTAGGTGGCGGCGTAAGGCCCTATGGCCCACAACATTTCCCAGGCATCCCGATAAGCTGCTCCAATGGCGTCGGCATAAGCCCAGTTGTACGCTACGTAATCATAGGCACCCAAAGTTTCGAAATATTTAGTGGGCACCTTGCTTTGTGCATAACCACTGTAGGTAATGCTGGTTTTGCCTTCTTTGGCAGATTTGGTGGTTACAATAATAACACCGTTGGCACCACGAGCACCATAAATGGCAGTAGATGACGCATCCTTGAGCACATCAATGCTTTCGATCTGTTCTGCAGGGATATCACTGATGCTGCTCACCGGGAAACCGTCTACCACATACAAGGGTTCATTGCTTTGTGAAATAGACCCTCCCCCGCGTACACGAATGGAGATACTGGCATCAGGCCTGCCGTCTTGTGAAACCACATTGACACCGGGCAGTTTTCCCTGTAGTGCCTGAGCGGCGTTAGCCACCGGAATGGTAGCAATTTCTTTACCGGGAATGGAGGCCACCGCTCCTGTGAGGTCTCTTTTGCGAACCGTACCGTAGCCTATTTTTACGACTGCCTCCAGTTCCCTAACATCTTCTTCCATGGTTACGTTGATCACAGACCGGCCGTTGATGGCTATGGTCTGGGACAGATAACCAATGTAAGAAAAAACCAACTGACCGTCGGCAGCCACCGAAAGAGAATAAGCACCATCAATGTCGGTAACAGTGCCTCTGTCTCCTGCAGCCACGTTTACACCGATCAGCGGTTCACCTGCGGCATCTTTGACAACACCGCGCACCATTTGCTCCTGCGCAAATGCAAACAAGCAAGTCGCGGCCAGAAATGAGGTCACGAATACTCGTCTGAAAAATGATACAAGATTCATAATACGTGTTTTGATTGTTGATAATTAAGGTTATTTGAAAATAGGTTTTAAATTAAAGAAAAGAATTATAACAAAAATTTAGCGCATATGTATTCAGGTTTAAGGTCTGTGAATACCGTTTTTCCTATGGTTAAGACATGCAAATGTAAGAGTTTTTTTTAAACTTTATTGTATAACGCCCTTTTCCGGCGGTTAATTTTATACAAATTCGCCCTCGTGTATTACAAATCAGCTCTTTATTGTGTGGAAATCTTTCAAAACTTCTTTTGTTTTAGATTTTTAGCCTTGTGTTTTTCATTTTTATGTCCGGAAAATAGAGGATATGGCGTTTAATCTGTATTTTTACCAATAAATTTTTCCCTCATGACGGTCTTTAAATCACTGTTTCCGATTCTGCTTTTTTGTGGTTTGTGTATGAATCAAGCCTACGCTTTTGACGGGTCCGAATCGACAAAGACCTCCAAAGAAGCCGAGACTTTTAAAACCGCCATCGAAAACCGGCAGTTTGTTTTTCAGGCCCAGACGGCACATCCCATGGCCTGGAGAAGCGTCAATCTGAGTTACGGGTTCCACCTTAAGGTAAGTCCTGATAATATAGAAGCCTACCTTCCCTATTATGGAAGAGCCTATAAAGCTCCGCTCAGCTACGAAGAAAGCGGGGTGAAATTCAATTCCCACGATTTTGATTATCAGGTAAAAGAAGGCAAAGACGGCAGGCTGGATATTACCATTAAGCCAAAAGACGTCACCGGTAAAAACTATATATTGTATCTCTCAGCCTTTCCCGAAGGCAGTTGCAGCCTCTCGGTCCAGGATCCCGACCGCCAACACATCCACTTCAATGGCATTCTGGAATTGCCGGAGTAATTGGCAAGCATAGATTCAACATCCCAATGCAATCAGTTGCATTTACTAATTGAATTTACTAAACCCTGAAAATTATCTGCCGGAATCGGCAATCATTCGGCGAATGGTAGTGTTTAGAGTGGTGGAATTCAGAAAATCCTCGATATTTATATGTATTCTGTAATCCCAACGATGTTTTGAGTTCTCCGGCACGTTGATACGTTCCGTTTCCGCCCGGGTTTTTCTCAAATCGTTATGCAGCGCCAGCCAATCTTGCCAGGGAAGTATCACCCACATGGCATTGGAAGACAAGTGATGTTGCAAAATCCTGTAAGCCAGATCGGCACTGCATTCGAGAGGCGCATCGCCTTGTTCATGTAAAACCGATTGCCAGTAGCGTCCGGCCTGTAAAGGATTTTCTTCCCACCAAGTCCTTAACGGCGACATATCGTGCGTGGAAGTTGTGCACACCGACAAATAGGGAATACGATCCAGAGCTTCAAATTCAACGCCAAAAGTTTTGGGCATACGCTCCAGTTCGAGGCTCAGCATACAGAGTTGCTCCATAACTTCGGGCACAGAGGCCGGTATCATACCCAAATCTTCGCCGCAGGCGATCATGCTGCTCGACGAAAGCAATTCGGGCAAACTTCTCATAGCCTGCTCTTTCCAGAATTCGTTATGTCTTTCGAAATAAAAATGCTCATAAAGACGATCGAAGGCCTTTTGCTGTTTTTCGCTCAGGCAACGATAGGCAGCTGTCTGATTCCCGAGAATTCTGGGGTGGTAACGACCTGCTTTATCTTTGTCTTCGATAAAAAGGACTTCGGTGCACATACGGCATAAAGCCTCCCGCAGCCGGGAAATTTCTTTTTGAGTAGAATCGCCGAAATAATTCCTCACTTTGGATTGGGTGTCCAATTCTTCTTTCAACAAATATCTTTGATGATTACCCGTCTGATCGGGCTTTGACCCGGGAGCGGGCGATTCTTTTTTCGACGAATGTCTTTTTTGATTACCCGGCGATCTGAGATAAGAAAAAATCTCCAGCCCCGGATATTCCCCAAGCAGAACTTCGTCAACTAAAGGCTTGCACATCGTTTGCCGGTCGAAATCCAGACCGAAAGCCCTGATTTCTTTCGGAGTGTAGGGCAAGGCAGGCTTGAAATAACCCAATAAACCCGAAGTTGAATCGGTGGGAATACTCCAGATACGGAAAAAACCCAAAATATGATCGATACGGTAAGCATCGAAATACTTTGCCATATGTTGCAAACGCTTGCGCCACCATTTGTATTGCCAACGATGCATTTCGTTCCAGTCGTAAACCGGGAAACCCCAATTCTGCCCCTGATCGGAAAATTCGTCGGGTGGAGCGCCGGTTTGCAAATCGAGGCGAAACAAGTTTTTGTGTTGCCAGGCTTCCACGCTGAATCGATTGACGCCTATCGGAATATCGCCCTTGAGCAATATGCCCTTTTGAGCTGCATAGTCGTGTACCTGTTCCAACTGGCAGTGGAGTTGAAACTGGATATAATAATGAATGGCAATGTCTTTATGCCAGGATTGCTTGGGGTCGCAAAGCCTGGAAATGCTTTCGCTGTCGTAATTGGAATATTCCCCCCAGGCTTTGGGATCGGGATTATTCAGCTTACGCAATAAATAGCAATAGGCGGCATAGGGCTGCAGCCAGTAACTGTTTTCTTTTAGAAAACGCTTATAATCAACCGATTGGATTATTTTCCCTTGTTCCTGATCAAAAAGTAGCCGGAAATACTCCCATTTGAGCGATAACACCTCTTCGTATTTCACACTTTCGCTCAAGTTCAACTGCTTAGCTCTCTCTTCGAAAGACGCTGCCTTGTCTCTGTCCTCAAGTGCCGGCAACAAAGAAGGGGCTGCGTAAATGGGATGCAGGGCAAAAACCGAAATAATGCTGTAAGGATACGAATCGTACCAGGAAAAACTGTTGGTCGTGTCCTGAACGGGCAAAAGCTGCAAAATTTTTTGTCCGCTTTGCTCCAGCCAGTCAATCATCGGGAACAGATCTCCAAAATCACCTATGCCCCAATCCTTGTCCGAACGAAGTGAAAAAACGGGGATGGCGGTTCCGGCCGATTTCGCCGGTTCTGTCTGCCAGGTGTCCAGAACTTCTGCAAACTGCTCTGTAAGAGATGTAAGCGTCAATTGATGACGCCCCCATTCCCGGCGGGTGATGCGCCCATTTTCCCTGACAAGGTAACGGTAAACAAACACCCCTTTTTGCCGCACGGGCAAATCCAGCGACCAATATCCTCCGGACCGGTAGGTCATAGGCTTTGCCTGCTCGTCGCGCAACCAGGCTGTTGTTTCCTGAGAGCCGCAAAAAAGCAGCTCCTGTCCCGGATAGGTGTGGTAGTGAATAGTAAAACGGATAGTCATGATCGAATGGATAATAAACTGAACGGCTTTATTTTACAGGAATAAACTGCGGCGTAATGGTATTAAAAAAGACCGGTCCCAAAAGTCAGAAACACTCCAAAACTTTCAAGACCGGTCTTTGTTGTGGATCAGCTTTTAACGTCTGATACCCAAATCTTTGATCAACGCACGATATTTTTCAATATCTTTTTCCTTGAGGTAGTCGAGTAAACGGCGACGTTTGCCTACCAACATCTTAAGGGAGCGTTCAGTGCTATAATCTTTACGATTTGACTTTAAATGTTCGGTCAAATGAGAAATACGGTATGAAAACAAGGCGATCTGGGACTCGGCGGAGCCAGTATCCGTGTTAGACTTCCCGTATTTTTCGAAGATTTCTTGCTTTTTTTCTTTCGTCAAATACATTCTTTTGTAATTTAAGTAATTAGAAAATAGTGGCCGCAAAGGTAATACTTTTATTTCTATTTTCGAGTATCTTTGTTCGTTGAGTTAAAAAATTATGCGCAAAATAATTGGTATAGGAGAAAGCATCCTCGATATCGTATTCAAAAACAGGCAACCTGTGTCGGCCACTCCCGGCGGTTCAGTATTCAACGGGCTGATTTCGCTCGGAAGGCTGGGTCTTCCGGTGTATTTTGTCAGCGATATAGGTCAGGACCAGGTGGGGAGGTTCATCACCGATTTCATGGAAAACAACGGCCTGTCTTCCAAATATATGAATCTGCATCCCGACACCAACACCGCAGTTGCCCTGGCCTTTCTGGACGAAAATAACGACGCTAATTATACTTTTTACAAAGATTATTCAGTTAAGGGCCTACAGGGCAATTTCCCTCCCATCAATACCGACGATATAGTTATTTTCGGTTCTTATTATGCCCTGAATCCTTTGCTGCGCAAACGGGTGAAAGCTTTTTTGGAAAAAGCGGTACAAAAATCGGCTTTGATTTATTACGACATCAATTTCAGAAAATCCCACAGCTATCAGGCCAAAGCCTTGAATCCCGTATTGATAGAGAATTACCGCTACGCCGACATTATCAGGGGATCGGAAGACGACTTCAGGGCATTGTACCAAAAACAGCAGGCCGGCGGTATCTATCGCGAAAAAATTGCCCCCTATTGCGAGAACTTTATTTTTACGGCAGCCGAAAAAAATGTGGAGTTCCATTGTCCTCGATTTACGGCGAACTTCCCCGTCAAAAAGATCCAAACCCTCAGCACAGTGGGCGCCGGCGACTCTTTCAATGCAGGTATACTTTACGGACTTATGCAATCGGGTATTTGCCGCAAAGACCTGGCCTTGCTCGACCAAAGCGACTGGGAAAAGATTATCGCTTTGGGCATAGATTTCTCGGCAAAGGTCTGCCAATCCTACGAAAATTATATTCCCAGGCCGGAGAGTTCAAATTCAGGAGTAAACCAGTAAAGACATTTCAGAGGGATTAAACACTTCGGATGCCACCTCGCAAAGCTGCATGGCATCGACGGCCTCGATTTTGGCCATAAAATCGTCCAGGGACTGGTATTTGTTGTAATAAAGCAGGCTTTTCCCCATATTCAAAGCCCTGCTTTCTTTATTTTCGGAAGCTATGCTCAACTGGCCAAAGAGCTGTTTTTTGGCGTAATGCAATTTGGACGAACTCAAAGGCTGCTCTCGCAATTGTTTCAATTCTTTATCGATGAGCGACAGGCAACGATCGGTGTTTTTAGGATCGCTGCCAAAATAGATGGAACACAGGCCGGTATCGGTGTAAAAGCTGAGCCCCGATTCTACAGTGTACACAAGGCCACTGTGCTCACGAAGCAAAGTATTAAGCCGGCTGTTCATGCCCGGGCCGCCCAGCAGGTTGTTCAGCAGAAACAAAGCATAGCGTTTTTCGTCGAACATGGAATAGGCCGTATTGCCGTACAAAACATGAGCCTGATGCGTATTTCTGGAAAAATGTTTTTTGAAAGCCTTTACAGGTTGAGGACTGCTGCGTAAATTAAGAACCGAATCGGCCGAATTGTCGGGAATTTGGGCCAGGTACTTTTGCACCAGAGCGTCCGTTTTTTTATTTTCCAGGGAAGACAGCGAAAAAAAGACCAGACGGTCGGTGGTGTAACAACGCCGGGCAAAAGCCTTGAGATCGGAAGACCCGAATGCCCGCAGACATTCCGGTGCACCCAGAATATTCCGCCCAAAAGGGTGATGTTCAAACAGACAACGCTCAAAATCATCGAAAATGAGTTCCGAAGGAGAATCTTCGTAGCTATTGATTTCGTCGAGCACCACTTCTCTTTCTTTTTCGACTTCTCTTTGAGGAAAAGTGGAATGAAAAAGCATGTCGCACAAAAGTTCCAGCGCCCTTTCGAAGTCGTTTTTGAGAAAAAGGCCGTAAACAAAGGTTTCTTCCTTGCCGGTGCTGGCATTCAATTCTCCGCCCACGGCATTTAGGCGATTGATTACATGAAAAGCTTTACGTTTATGCGTGCCTTTGAATAATAAATGTTCCGTGAAATGCGCCAACCCCTGCTCTTTTTCTTCTTCGTCGCGAGAACCTGCAGCAATGGCAAATCCGCAACAAGAAACATCGGCCTGGCAATTTATGCGAATTACACGTATTTGATTGGGCAAAGTATAGATGTCGTCGTTCATTGCTTATGCATTAAAAATAAACAGGCCTCCGGACCGGTGTTGAACAAAAGATCAAGCACGGACAAATCGGGTAAAAAACCGAATTTCCGGTCGAAGACCTGTACATAAGGACCGGGCAACAATTCCTCCAGTCTTTGTTTTTTAGGGTGTATAAGCTCCCTGTAATCAAGCATTTCTGTTTCCGGTCTGGTTGTATAGCTTTTGCTGTATTCAAGCCTGGGCTCCAAATTAAGTAAGGCACAGATTTCTTCTCTCAAAGCCTCGTTAAAATCGAACAAATACTTGTATTTCTTTTTGTAAAAAGGCCGTATATCGTCCCGGTAAAAAGCAAAATAAGGGCTGGAAGCATAGGCTGAAACAAGGCTGTTCCAATGCATGTGTTGCCAATTCCCGTGCCCGGACAGTTGTATGTCGCGGATTGAATTTTTGCCGGGTGGGGTTTTTTTCACGGGAATGCTCAACACCATGGGCCCGTTGGCGGCAGCAATCAGACAGCGATTACGGTAGCTTTGCTTTTGATAGTTTTCGTGTTGTTCTATCACGACCTTCCCGGCTCTTGCCAGCAAAACATAATAAGATACCGGCGCCAGGTAGGCCGTCGATAACAAGACTACAGACATGGGCTTTTTAAACGGCTTTTTTCATAAAACGCTTCCAGCGTATTTTACCCTGAAACCAATTGCGATCTTTGTCGAGCGACAACCATACGCGCATGGGTTTGCCCACCACGTGGTCTTCGGGCACAAAGCCCCAGGCCCTGGAATCGGCGGAATTATGGCGGTTGTCGCCCATCATCCAATAATAATCCATTTCGAAGGTATAGTGCTCTGCCGGCTCTCCGTCAATAAAATAAAGGCCTTGGCGTTCCTCGAGGCTGTGACGCTCATAAGCACATATAACCCTGCCGTAAAGCAGCACATTAGCAGGATTCAGCTCTATTGTCGCACCTTTGCAGGGTATCCAAAGAGGACCGAAATCATCGCGGGTCCATGAAACTTCATCGCTTAAAGTAAAAATCGACCCCCCCAGATCGTAAGGACCAATCTGGGTAGGTTCTATACGAACCTCATTCACCATGGGATTCTTTTTTATTTTTTCAATCACCTCTTTGGTGGCCGGAAAATGATACACCGGTAGTTTGTTGCCTTGAGCATCGGGCTCAAAACCCATCAAATCCGGCAAGGAATACTGTTCAGGAAAGAGCAAACGATCTTCTTTGCTGATGTTCCATTGTCTAAACTGAGCTTCGCTGAAATAGGAGCCCTTGGTTTGCACAAAATAATTGTATTGGGTACCGGGCTCGTCCTCCAGGATTTTTCCATTGATATACAGCTGATTGCTGATGATTTGCAAACTGTCTCCGGGCAAGCCTACGCACCTTTTAACGTAATTTTCTCGCCGGTCGACAGGACGGTACACTATTTCGCCGAAAGTTTGGGGATTTGTGCGGACAATGCGGGCTGCCTCTTGCATACTTATACCTCTTTCGCGAGCAATTGAATAGCAAATGGTGTAATAATCAGTGTTCTGCATTTTCAGGGCAACCGTATCGCCGGCAGGAAAATTAAATACCACTATATCCTTGCGTTGAATTTTGCCCAGGCCTTTTAATCGTTTGTAAGGCCATTGGGGCTTTTCAAAATAGGATTTGCTGTTTACTACGGGCAAAGTATGCTGGGCCAAAGGAAACGACAAGGGAGTGTTGGGCATGCGAGGTCCGTAGCTGAGCTTGCTGACAAATAAATAATCGCCCACCAACAGCGATTTTTCGAGCGAGGAGCTGGGTATCTGATAATTTTGAAAGAAGAACAAAAAGACAAAATACACCGCCACTAAGGCAAATACAATGGCATCTACCCAGTCCATTATTACCCTGAAGGTCTTATTCTTGGATTTTTTCCAGAAAGACCAGGGAATATAGCGGCTGATAAACAAATCAAAAGCAAAGGGAATGGGCAAAAGCCACCACAAACTGCCCGTCCATACCACAAAAAGGATAAAGACCAGGGTCCACAAGCCAAAACTTATCCACTTGCGTTTGGTAGCGACAAATCGACATTTTTTTTCTGTATTGCTCATATTTTTTATGATTAGAATCCGAGTAAATCGTGCATGCCCAAAAAGCCTTTTTTACCC
Organism: Bacteroidales bacterium UBA1402; assembly: GCA_002305085.1. GTDB lineage: Bacteria > Bacteroidota > Bacteroidia > Bacteroidales > UBA1402 > UBA1402. Next base: position 13,630 of record DBQE01000021.1, read on the forward strand.
AGGGTGTATTCGGCAGCTAATACTGCCCCCAGGGCTAATCCCGCCCTATTCTTGGCATCGTGTGTAATTTTTAGGCTGTCTACCTCCGACTCGTAGCAAACTTCGTGATAACCGGGCACACTGCCTATACGTTCGGAAACAATACTCAACTCGTCGGACTCCTTACTTTCGTAATTTACCCAGTTTTTTTTCCGGTCAAGGTTTTTCAGGATATCTTCTGCCAGGCTTATGGCTGTACCGCTGGGAGCATCCAGTTTCTGGACGTGATGAATTTCCTTCAGTCTGACTTCGTATTGCGGAAAAGCATTCATCTTTTCGGCCAGCATTCTATTCAGCACAAAAAACAAATTGACTCCCAGACTAAAATTGGAGGCATAAAAAAAGGTTTGTCCTTGCTCGCAGGCCCGGCGGACCTCACCCATATGCTCCAGCCAGCCGGTAGTTCCCGAAACCACGGGCAAACCTGCCGCAAAACAACGACGGTAATTCTGCAGGGCGGTAGAAGGGCCGGTAAATTCGATGGCAAGGTCGGCGTTGCGAAAATCGTCCGATTCGAATAGTTCCAAGTTGTTTACATCTATGGCACAGGCAATGCTATGGCCTCTTTCCAAAGCTATCCGTTCTACCTCACGCCCCATTTTACCGTAACCTATCAAAACTATATTCATAATGTCGTGTTTTACTCAAAACGGCAAAGGTACTGGATTATTTTTAAATGCCGGAAGACGGATTGAAAAAATACTCGTACATTTGCCCTGAACTCTAAGATCTTCCAACCTCGTGTTCTAATTTCAGATGAGAAGTTTTCGCAGCCTTTTTATTCGCATTCCACTCTATCTGTTTTGTCTGCAATTGCTATCCTGTGCCAGCATCGGATCGCCGAGTGGGGGCCCCAAAGACGAGACACCCCCTGTTTTGCTAAAAAGTCTGCCCGAAGACAACAGCCGGAATTTCACCAAAAAAAAGATTGAAATCCATTTTGACGAGCTTGTTGCGGTTGAGAACGCCTCCGAAAAAGTGATTGTTTCTCCCCCGCAAAAAACACCTCCGCAAGTCAATGCCATCATGAGAAAAATTGTGGTAGAGCTTCAGGACAGTTTGAAAGCCAACGAAACCTATACCATAGATTTTACCAACTCCATCGTCGATCTGAACGAAAGAAATCCCTACGGCGATTACGCTTTTGCTTTCTCTACCGGCCCCGATATAGATACCCTGAGGGTTTCGGGAGTGGTGCTGAGGGCAGCCAATCTCAATCCCGAAAGAGGTATTTTGGTTGGGGCTCACCTGGATTTAAGCGACAGCGCATTGATAAAAGAGCCCTTTTTGAGAATTTCCAAGACGGATGCCCAGGGGCGTTTCTGTATCAAGAACCTCAAACCCGGCCCCTATCATATTTTCGCCCTCGACGATAAAAACCGCGATTACCGCTTCGATCAGCCCGCCGAAGCCCTGGCCTTTCCCGATTCGGCAGTGAACCTGTGGACCGATATTTGTCAGCGCTACGACACTGCCTGGATCGACAGCCTTACCATCGACACGATACAATTGGTCGACTATATTTGCTATAAACCCGACGATTTGATTTTGAAATTATACCAGGAAGATTTTGGAAGACAGTACCTGGTCAAATCGGAACGTCCGGCCAAAGAACAATTTTCGCTGACTTTCGGCTACAAAGCAGACAGCCTGCCGGAGTTAAAACTACTCAAGCCTGCTCCCGAAGATTTCGGCGAACATACGGACAGCTTGGACTGGTTTATCTGCGAAAGCAATCCAACCAACGACAGCTTGATGTATTGGATCAAAGACAGCAGCATCTACCGCTGCGATACCTTGCACATCGAAATAGATTATTTAAAGACGGATTCCAACAATTTATTATCGCCGGCCACCGATACGCTGAGGCTGTTTGTACGAAAAGCGAGCCTTGCCTCCCGAAGAGACCCGCCTGACCGCGAACGAGGCCGCAGAGGCGATAAAGATCAAGACACCGTCGGACAGGTCGTAGCAGTCGATCATCTCAAACTGGAAACGAACATTAGACCAACTCTGGAAGTATACTCAACACTGTATTTTACCTGGGAAACACCGGTAAGAAACATTCATGGGGATCCTTTCAGATTGTACCGTAAAAAAGATACGCTCTGGATAGAAACCAAAGATTTCACTTTGGAGCCTCATCCCGAAAAACTAAGGACTTACCTGTTGGATGCTCTCTGGGATTTCGAAGCCCAATACAAAGTAGAAATCGATTCGGGCTGCGTGGAAGGATGGTACGGCAAAACGAACGCAAAATTCAGTCAAAGTTTCACTATACGGGCCGAAAAAGACTATTCGCGCCTTACGGTAAACATAAGCGGTTTTAGCAATCCTGCCTTTGCCGAGTTGCTCGACAAAAGCGACAACGTGGTGCGCAAAACAAGAATAGAAGAAGGAGTGGCCGATTTTCCGTTTATTAAACCGGGCGATTACTATCTCAGGGCTGTGGACGACGCAAACAACAATTTCCTTTGGGATACAGGTCATTACGCCTCGAAACGCCAGCCCGAGGAGGTTTTTTACAACAACAAACTGTTCAATCTCAAGGCCAACTGGGAAATCAAGGAAAGCTGGGATATCCGTGACCTGCCCCTGATTGAGCAAAAACCCAAAGACCTGAAACCGGCCGAACCCAAAAACAGATAAAACGGTGGTATGAAGATTCCTTCCATCCTTTATTTATTGGTTGCAGGGCTTATTATGGCTCAGAATCTATCCGGCAAGGAACCATGTTCCTTGCAAAATACCAGCTTTAATGCCGGAGAAAAAATCCGCTACCAGGTCTATTATAACATCGGCTTTATATGGATCGCCGCGGGAGTTTGTGATTTTGAAGCCAAGATGACCACCTGGACGGCAAAAACCATGATCCCAAAAACCGGTCCCGTCACCGGGAAGAACAGCCTCGTCACCGGAAAAAACAGCCCTGCCCCGTTGAACAGCCATCCTGCTCTGCATCTCAAAGCTACGGGCGTTACTCACAAGGCTTACGACGCTTTTTTTACGGTCAGAGACACCCTGGAATCATACGTCAATCCCTTCAATCTTATTCCCTACGAAAGTATAAAATATACGCACGAAGGTAAGTGGCACGGCCAGGACAATTTCCTGTTCCAACCATCCGATACCAGTGAGGGATGGAATATTCGCACACAATTAAAACGCAAGGGAGTTTGGAGGGATCCCACGTTCAGCCACACTAAAGATTGCGGTTTCGATATAATAAGCAGCGTTTACCGCATGCGCAGCATACCCGATTCCTTGCTTTTCTCGAAACAGGCTATTCGTATACCGGTGAGGCTTGACGACGGGCAGTACGATGTTACGCTGAGCTACAAAGGCAAAGCGCTCATAAAACTGCGCCGGGGCAACACCTATTACGCCCACTATTTCGAACTGAGTCTTGTCGAGGGTACTGTATTTAAAAGAGGAGATGTGCTGAAACTTTGGCTGGGCAACGATCCCAACCGCCTGCCGCTGCAAGTAGAATCGCCTATTCGCGTCGGTTCGGTAAAAGCCGTCTTCGAACGTGCCGAAAATTTACGGCATGTGCAGGAAAAACTAAATTAAAATCGGGGATTCCGGCCAATCGGGAATTTCAACTAATCAGGGAGCAGACCATTTCCAATCAAAGCCCTCTTTTGTGTCCATCACTTTAAAGCCCAGCTCCGCCAATTGTTTGCGTATCTTATCGGCTTGTGCCCAGTCCTTGTTGGCCTTGGCTTCGAGACGTAGCTCCAGCAAAAGATCTACAACTGCCTTGTAGGCTGCCCGCTCGGCTTCTGCTTTTGCATTGTCCTGCGAAGCTGTTGAGGGATCCAGGCCTAGTATTTCGCTGACAAAGAGCGCAAAAACTTCGCGAAGTTCTTTCAGATCGCCGGCTGAAATAGCGGCATTACCGTCGAAGATGCTGTTGACGGCTTTGCCTGCTTCGAAGAGATGCGAGATAACTACGGGTGTATTCAAATCATCGTTCATGGCGTCGAAGCATTTCTGTCTTAGATCACTGAGGTTTACGGTCGAGGTTTCTGCCGGCTCAAGTTCCTGCAGGCGGCTGTAAATATCCATCAGGCGGCTGTAACCTTTTTCGGAGGCCTGCAGGGCTTCGTTGCTAAAGTCAACTGTGCTGCGATAATGAGCCTGTAAAATAAAAAAGCGAATGGTCATTGGAGCGTAGGCCTGCGTCAGCATGGGATGGCTGCCGTTGAAAAATTCTTCCAGTGTAATGAAATTTCCAAGCGACTTGCCCATTTTTTGCCCATTGATGGTAATCATATTGTTGTGCATCCAATAGCGGACACTTTCTTTGTTGAGGGCTGCCACCGATTGGGCTATTTCGCATTCGTGGTGAGGAAAAAGCAAATCCATTCCACCGCCGTGAATATCGAATTCTTCTCCCAGATAGCGGGTGCCCATAGCGGTACATTCTATATGCCAACCGGGGAAACCATCGCTCCAGGGCGAAGGCCACCGCATTATATGTTCGGGCGAGGCCTTCTTCCACAAAGCGAAGTCCATAGCGTTCTTTTTTTCGTCCTGACCTTCGAGGCTGCGGGTGGCACTAAGCATATCTTCGATGTTGCGTCCCGACAACTTGCCGTAATGATGGCTCTTGTTGTATTTTTCAACATCAAAATAGACAGAGCCTTTGCTCACGTACGCATAACCGTTGTCGAGGATTTTTTGCACCATCCGTATCTGCTCAATAATATGCCCCGATGCATGAGGCTCAATGCTGGGAGGCAAAACCCGGAGTGCCTCCATTGCTTTGTGGTAGCGGTTTAAATAATACTGGACCACCTCCATGGGTTCGAGCTCTTCCAGCCGGGCCTTTTTAGCAATTTTATCCTCTCCTTCGTCTGCATCGTTTTCCAAATGGCCTACATCGGTAATGTTGCGGACGTAGCGCACTTTATAGCCCAACCTGCTTAAGTAACGAAACAGTATATCGAAGGTTATGGCCGGACGGGCATGACCCAGATGCGGATCGCCGTAAACCGTGGGGCCACATACATAAAGCCCCACACGGCCTTGGTGCAGGGGTTTGAAAACTTCTTTTTGCCGGCTTAATGTATTGTAAATACTCAGTTGTTGCATAATATAAATTTGTAGGGCTTCTCCGAAACAAAGCGAACAGCCGGGCCACCGGAGCAATATCTCCACAATCCGGAGCAAGTGGTAATAATCATTCTATAGTCTTTGCCCAGGACGACTTCTTCCAAAGGAATTGCATTTTCAGGTTCGAGTGCAACGTCGACCGGTATAAATTCGTAAAAAATACTGATGTCGATCATCAGTAAAAGGGCGGCTTCGCCGGGCCGTTCCTGAATGCCGAAAAAGCCTTCGGGACTGCAATATGAAGCCTGGTAATTCAATCCTTCTACGCCCTGTTCCATTTGAGCGGAGAGGGGGATACCCCTGTGAAAGAGCACCTCGGCCGAGGGACAGATTTCCCGAATGCTCTTTTTGTCGAAAAAAGCGGAAGCTTCGTCCAAAAAGCTCCTAAACGAAGAAGGTGTTCCGTGAAAATTGGAAATTTTATCCTGCTGACATTTCTTAAAAATTTTCTCTGTCAGTTGCTCGTCGGCCGATTCTTCGGGCAATTCATTGGGAAAAGTGAGCAAGCTCATTATAAAGGGCATATTCTTACGTAGAACAGACGTGATATTCCCCAGGTTTTCTTCTTTGCTGTCTGCTCCCAACCACACCGAAAAGGCGGAGAAAAGTCTACTCTCCGGGTAATCCCTCAAATACAGTGCATAGCAATCGTTGATACCCTGAAAGAAATTTTCGCTCAGCATCTGATCGCTGACAGGCAAGTAGTATTTGCTGTTTCCGGATTTTTGACCTCCGCTTTGAGGAACTTCCACAAAATGTTTGCAAACGCCCGGCCACAGGATGTTTGGTTTGCCGGCGGTCATTTTGCGCAAATAAGGCTGAATATCGGAGTTTTGCAGAATGGGAAGCCTTTCGCGGAAATCCTGATAACTAAAAATGCTCCTAAAGTTGTATTTCCGCCCATAAAAACAAGCCTGAGCCTCGTTCAGCAAGTTGAACATCTGCTCATTCTGGATATTGTAAGACGCAAATGCGTAATCTTTCAATTCTTCCAGTCTGGTTTTGAATGATAACTGGGCAATGTCTGTGAAAAAATCACTCATAACACAGGGGGCTTGAATATTAGCCTCAAAAGTAATGCATTTTTCCACAGCATTCAAGCCGGGAATAAAATTTCAAAAATAATTTTCTTGCATTTTTTGCCGGATGCCGGCAGCCATAATATCGGCATACAAACCTTGCCGGCTTTCTACAGTGGCAATCGCATCCTGAGCTGCTTTTTGCTGGGCCTGTTTTTTGGTACACCCCCTGCCGCTAGCCACATAAATGCCGTTTAAATAAAGACGGGCTTCGAAATTGAGCGGCGATTCTTCCTCGACAGGCAGCTCAATATGTTCAAAATTCAATTCGACTTTTTGATGCTGACACCACTCAATAATTTTTGATTTGAAGTTGATTTCTTGATTGGCAATATGTTCAATATCAATGAACCGCTGTATGATTTTCTTTTTGAGAAAACGCTTGCAGCTGCGGTAACCTCTATCCAAATAGACGGCTCCTATGAGAGCTTCGAGACTATTCCCAAAAATGGATTGCCTGGGAGATGAGGCATATTCGGCTTTGAGTACCCATTTATCCAAACCCAGTTCCAGAGCTATGTTGTTTAGGGTTTCCCGCTGTACGATTTTTGAACGAGTGTTGGTAAGAAATCCCTCTCCCTCGCATTCAAAATGACTGAAGAGTAAATCGGTTACCAACACATTCAACACGGCATCTCCGAGAAACTCAAGACGCTCATTATTGAGCAAAACGCCGTCGCGGCCTCTTATCGAAGCCGACTTGTGTCGAAAAGCCAACTCGTACAAAACCAAATTACGAGGATAAAACCCGAGAATCTTTCTAAAAACAGAATACGATTCCCTGTTTTCCTTTTTATAAAAAGCCTTGTTGAAAAAAAACGGAAAAGTTATACGCCCGGGTCCCACTTTTTGAAAATAATGCTGGCATTGTGTCCCCCAAATCCGAAGGTATTGGACAAAGCAGCGCGAACCTCGCGTTTACAGGCTTTTCCAAAGGTAAAATCAATGCCGTAATCGATTTCGGGATCTTCGTCTCCTTCGGTAAAATTGATGGTGGGAGGAATGATGTTTTCCTGTATAGCCTTGATGCAGGCAACAGATTCTATCGCTCCGGCCGCACCCAGCAGGTGTCCGGTCATTGATTTGGTGGAACTGATGTTCAATTTATATGCGTGTTCACCGAATATTTTTTTGACAGCCTTCACTTCGGCGATATCACCTAAGGGAGTGGAGGTTCCGTGCACATTGATGTAGTCGATGTCTTCGGGCTGCATTCCGGCATCCTCCAGCGCATTTTCCATTACTTTGGTGGCGCCCAGGCCATCGGGATGAGGTGCTGTAATGTGGTGAGCATCGGCCGATAATCCACAACCGGCCACCTCGGCGTAAATAGGAGCCTTACGGGCCAGTGCATGTTCCAGCTCTTCGAAAATCAGGCAAGCTCCTCCCTCGCCCAGCACAAAACCATCGCGGCTTTTGCTGAAGGGACGGCTGGCAGTGGCGTAATCTTCGTTGCGGGTAGAAATGGCACGCATGGCATTGAATCCACCTACCCCACAGGGAGTAATGGCAGCCTCGGAACCTCCGCAAACAATAACATTGGCTTTACCCAAACGTATGTAATTGAAAGCATCAAAAAAGGCGTTATTCGAAGAGGCGCATGCCGATACGGTGCAATAATTCGGCCCCCGGAAGCCATACATGATCGAAATATGACCTGCCGACAAATCTGCAATCATCCGGGGAACAAAAAACGGGCTAAACCTGGGTTTCCCGTCTCCTTTGGCAAAATCAGTCACCTCATTTTCAAAACTTTGAATACCTCCTATTCCGGCGCCCCAGATAACACCAATTCTGTCCAAATCTTCTTGCTCGGGAATTAAGCGAGCATCGGAAATAGCTTCCTTTGCAGAAATTATGGCGTACTGTGCAAAATGGTCGTACACGCGAATCTCTTTGCGATCGAAATAATCTTCCGGATTATAATTCTTTACCTCACAGGCAAATTTTGTTTTGAAATGTGTAGTGTCAAAACGTGAAATAGGCCCGGAACCACTTACTCCATTAAGTAAACCCGTCCAATATTCTGATACGGAATTACCCAAAGGGGTAATAGCTCCAAGGCCTGTTACGACAACTCTTTTTAATTCCATTTTCTAGGAATCTTCAAGAAGTCCCGTGTTCGGTTTTCCTCTTATGTACCGGGAACTCCTGTATGGAATTATTTTTTCAGAGTTTTTTCAACGTAATCGATTGCGTCACTGACTGTTGAGATCTTTTCAGCTTCCTCGTCAGGAATACTAATGCCGAATTCCGATTCGAAACTCATAATCAACTCTACAGTGTCGAGAGAGTCAGCACCAAGATCATTAGTGAAGCTTGCAGTAGGGGTAACTTGAGAAAGTTCGATGCCTAATTTTTCCGCAATAATCGATTTAACTTTATCTGCAGTTTCAGACATAACAGTTAATTTTTTAGTGAATAAATAAGTTTGTCTCAAAAAAATTGAGACGACAAAGGAATGAAATATTTCAAACAAACGCTAATTTTGTGCTGTAATTATTCTAAAAACTCCTTTCGCTTTTTAACATATTGTTGAATATCTGTCAATTATGAAAAACCTCCAAAAGCATCGCCTGGCCGTTTTTGCCTCCGGTTCCGGCTCTAACGCCGAAAACATAGCCCGCTATTTCGATGGAAGGGAAGATGTGAAAGTCGTATTATTCCTTTCCAACAAAAAGAATGCCTACGTACTCGAAAGGGGGAAAAAACTCCGTATTGCCTCCCATGCTTTTGAAAAAACAGACATGGAAGAGGGAAGAATCCTGCAGCTGTTGCAGGAAAATCAAGTAAATTTTATTGTTCTGGCCGGCTATCTTCAAAAAATTCCGCCTGAAATTATTCAGGCTTATCCCGACAAAATAGTAAACATTCACCCCGCATTATTACCCAAATTCGGGGGCAAGGGCATGTATGGCGAACGGGTACACGAAGCAGTTATACAGGCAGGCGAGAAGGAATCCGGCATTACCATCCACTACGTAAATGAGCACTACGATCGGGGAAACATCATTTTCCAAGCCAGTTGTCCGGTGTTGGCTTCGGATACGCCTTCGGAGCTTGCACTGCGCGTACACGAACTGGAATACCTGCACTACCCCAGGATTATAGACAAACTATTGAAAGAATAATCATTGCATCTTTATATGATAATTGGTATCTCTTGAATGGGCATTATCTAAAAAATCCTCCGGAAGCATGGGCTGGTTCCGGAGGATTGATAAGTCGATCCGATTGATGCTGTTTTACTTAAAATGAATTACTAATTATAAAGCCTTCAATATCGTCGGTATAGCCCACAAAAGGATAGAACGAACCTCTGTTATGCCTTATTTCCTGCCATTTACCCTTTTTCCCCTGTACATACAATACAGCATTTTCGGGTAAAAACAAATGCAGGCTCATTTGTTCGAAAGTCCAGGGTTTATCTTTGTCAAAATATAAAGGACTGACTTTAATTTTGTTTCCTTCCTGTTTCACAAAATCAACGCAGTCTTCGGCCTTAATTTGGGCAATAATGTTGTTTTTAGCCCTTAGACTCACCCCTTGGGTCATTTTGGGCGTATCACCGCTGCTCAGGCGAACTTGAGGAATAATATAGAGAAATTTGTCGTCGGAGCTGCTTTTGCTACAATAAACAAAGAATTCATCTTCGTAAGCACATACAAATTGTTCAGGCGAAGAAAATTCTGCATCTATCTCGAGGTATAAGGTATCTGAGGGCAAATCCAAGGCTTCTGTGCTCTGATATTTTCCCTCACCCCAAAAAGAACGGCTGGCAAGTAAACCGCTGAAAGCAAGTATAAAAAGAGATAATATCCAAACGACAAGAAAAATAGCTCCCAAGTTAAATTTACGCACCCGCAGTTTAAGCAACAGAACTATTCCTTCGTACAAGAACAACAACAAAGGCACAAAAACGGCAATTAATGTCAATACCTTGAACCAGAGCAAACCCGGACGCAGAGGCAATAACTCCAGATAACCAAACCAATCGGCAGGCATATCCCAGAAATACAACAACATGGGCAAAGCCAGCAAACCGGAAGCACCAACCAAAATTAAAACAACACCTACAAAAACACGGATAGAGTTGAGCAAAAAAGTGCCCAGAGTGAAATTTCTGTCCTCGCGGTAATTTCTGCCGGGCTGAGTCCCTAAATCATGAACAACCCTGCGGGCCGAAGTTCGTCCTCCCCTCATGGCTCTTTTCTCCTGGGGCGTTCGAGCCAAAGGCATTACGATCCACATAACCAGATACATCAAAAGAAGAAAAGAAGTAATGCCTCCTATTCCAAACAGGCGGAAATGTATATGATCGCCCATATTAACGCGGAAACTAAACATACCGATCACAACAAAAACCACGTACAAGAGACGTAAGCCAACCGGATCTATACCAAAATATTCGCCCAGTCCGCTGAACACTCCGCCCAGCACCTTACGTTCAGCACTACGATACAAGCGTTTTTGACTCCTGCCGTAATTATCGCTCTCTGCCGCGCTGCCGTCTGTCGAAGCAGCCTGTTGTCCAAAATCGGGTAAATCCAGCGACTCGATGGCTTGCTGTATTTGTTTCTCGTCCACCACTTGATCGATAGATTTAACGCAATCCGATAAATACTCCCCGATAAGGTTTTCAATCTCCTGGACGCGTTTGTCCGTATCGGCTTCTTTTTCATAATAAGCCTTGAGCCGGTCCAGAAAGTTTCCCAGCAAAATATAGGCCTCTTCGTTCAAGGTAAAGGCCCAGCGACCAATACTTACTTTAATTACATTTTTCATTGATTTGGGGTATTACGAATTATTTCTATACTATCGACAATTTCCTTCCAGGTCACATCAAGTTCCGAGAGCATTTCCCTGCCCTTATCCGTGATACTGTAATACTTGCGGGGGGGGCCCTGAGGCGATTCTTCCCAACGGTAACTGAGCAAACCCTGGTTCTTTTGTCTGGTAAGCAGGGGGTACAAAGTGCCCTCCACCACTATCATCCGGGCATCTTTAAGAATTTTGATCAGGGAAGAAGCGTATTCATCTCCTCTGGACAAGATGGATAGAATACTATACTCCAGAACTCCCTTTCTCATCTGAGCCTTAACATTGTCCGTATTTATTTCCCGGTTCATTTCTCTGATTGTTTAGCTGAATAACGCAATAAATTTTCGGCCGTTACCGGAAGTCCCTGCATCTGCAGTTTTTGTGCAGGTGTCCTTGCGTCCGGCACACATATCCACAAAATAAGGTATACCCAAAACGACAAGAGCCCCAAAAAGAAGCCAATCAAAAACAAAATCCTCAACAGGGTGGCGTCCACTCCCAAATAGGCTCCCAAACCTCCGCATATTCCACCTATCTTACGGTCGTCGGGATTACGGAAAAGCCTGCGTGTGGCTCTTTTTGTCGAAGTATAGGGCACGTGGTATTCTGTAAAATCGTTGCTGCCGTCGGGCATACCCATGCGTGCCACTACTTGTCGTATCAGGCCTTCGCCCACAACTTGGTTGGGAGAATGTATTTCTTCCCGAAGAATTTCGGCAATGCGGGCCTCAATATCGTCCATGATTTCGGAGACGTCTTCGGCTTCTCCCAGCTTGCTCTTAAATTGTTCAATGTAATCCTGCAAAATGCGGCAGGCATCTTCTTCAATTTGGAAAGAATAGCCCCCAATCCCCTTTGAAACAACCTTTTTCATGAGTTTTATTATTTGATTTAGTCCGGTTCCAACATCGGAATCCGGTATTCGGGGGCAAATATAGTATGGTGTATAGTACTATGCAATACATAGTACTAAGATTTAGGATTATTTTACAATTAGAAAGCCTCCGGCCCGTTTGGGAACCGGAGGCTTTTTGGTTGTCTCACGAAGACTCGAACTTCGACAGGCAGAACCAAAACCTGCAGTGCTACCATTACACCATGAGACAATCCTGTTTAGCTTTCTAAAAAAGCGCTGCAAAGATAGGTATTTTTTATATTACCAACCAAGTGTTTTTATTAATTTTCAGAAGATGCAGTTATTAAGAAATAGTTTTTTTTGCCTTTCTGTATCAAGAGATAGCGGCCATGTAAGAGGAAGGAAGTATCCAAAAGCTGATCAAATTGCTGACACCTGTTTTTATTAATAGATAAGCCGCCATTTTGTACCATTTTGCGCATCTCACCTTTCGATGGGAAAACGGCGGCATGCTCAGCCAACAGATCAACGGCTTTTACGCCTTGTTTAAATAAATCAAGGTCAACCTGAAAAACCGGAATTCCTTCGAAAAGATCTAAAAAGGTTTTTTCATCCAGACGGAGCAACTGTTCGGTCGAGGATGAGCCAAAAAGTATCGCTGCCGCTTCGGTGGCTGCCTCATATTCTTCCCTGGAATGAACCATACAGGTAACTTCTTCGGCCAGTCTTTTTTGCAACAACCTCAAATGCGGAGCCTTGTTGTGTTGCACACAAAGGTTTTCGATTTCCTCGCGGCCGAGGAAGGTAAATATCTTTATATATTTTTCGGCATCTGCATCGCTCACATTCAACCAAAATTGCACAAATTTATAGGGACTGGTATAACGGGGATCGAGCCAGATATTGCCCGATTCGGTCTTTCCGAATTTGCCTCCGTCGGCCTTGGTAATCAAAGGGCAGGTCAGGGCATAGGCTTCTCCCCCGTTTTTGCGGCGTATTAATTCCGTCCCCGTGGTAATATTCCCCCATTGATCGGAACCGCCCATCTGCAACTTGCAATTTTTGTGTTCGTTGAGGTAAAGAAAATCGTAGCCCTGCAACAATTGGTACGAAAATTCCGTAAAGGACATGCCCACATTGGAATCGGCGCTAAGTCTTTTTTTGACGGAATCTTTGGCCATCATATAATTTACGGTGATGTGTTTGCCAATATCACGGATAAAGTTCAAAAAGCTGTAATCTTTCATCCAGTCGTAATTGTTTACCAATTCTGCCGCATTGGGGGCGGTACTTTCAAAATCGAGTAATTTAGCCAACTGCCGGCCTATTCCCTCCTGATTGTGTCTCAACGTCTCTTCGTCCAGCAAATTACGCTCTCCCGATTTGAGCGAGGGATCGCCAATCATACCGGTTGCACCTCCGATCAAAGCAATAGGTTTATGCCCTGAACGCTGTAAGTGCCTAAGCATCATTATACCGACCAAATGACCAATGTGTAACGAATCGGCAGTGGGGTCGATGCCTACATAAGCGGTCGTCATTTCTTTTTTGAGTTGTTCCTCTGTCCCGGGCATCATATCGTGTATCATGCCCCTCCAACTTAATTCTTCAATGAAGTTCATTGTTGATCTAAAAGTAAAGATGATATATTACTGGGGCACAAAAATACGTTTATTTTGTGGGAAATTTGAATCATTCTCATAAAGTAACTTGTTTTAATTGATTCTTCATCTTATATTTGTGTTGCTTTAGCAAGAAAACGATATTCATTGCTGTTCGATTCACTTATTTTTATTGCATATATCATCCACATTTAAAACAAAAACAATGAAAACGCTTAGAAACTCGGCATTGATTTTTGCCACAAAACCGTCCGCCATTACTCCTCAGATTGAGGAATTTTTGAAAGATCGCAAAGCTTATTTTGAAACAACAAACAACGTTCAGAAAGCCTTGGATTTTATCACCACAGACTCTCCTTGTCTGGTCATTTTTGACACGCCCACCGACGATCCCAAAGCATTGGATCTGTGCAAAAAACTTAAGAAACTCAAGGAAGAAAGCCGCTTCAACATCTATTTCCTTATCGACAACAACAGTAATCTGGAAGAACAGCTCGATTGGTTCAAGAACGGGGTTGATGAATTCGGAACCAGAGACACCAACAGCATCCTTATCTGCCAGCGCATCAGGAATATCCTGGCCAAATACGAAGACAACCTCATCGATGTTATACCTCAAAAAGGAATTGTCATCGACAGCGATCGCTATCTGGTATACAAAAACGGCAAAGAAATTTTCCTGCCTCGCAAAGAATTTGAATTACTCCAGCTCTTAAATTCAAGGCCGACCAAAGTGTTTACCCGCGACGAAATCTTCAGACACGTCTGGGGTAATCGTTCTATAGTAGGCGACAGAACCATTGACGTACACGTTCGTAAGATTCGTGAAAAAATCGGCAGTAATCACATTGTTACCGTTAAAGGAGTAGGCTATAAGTTTATTGGTTAAACAGGCTGTTCACATTTCTTTCTACCTGTAATTCAAGAGCCGCAACAGGGCATGCAAAAACCTGTGCGGCTTTTTTGTATATCTCTTCTATAGCTATCCCCGACGCATCGGTCTCAAAAAACAGGCGCTCCGGCGGACAAGCCTGCAAGGCCGCATTGTTGAATTGAGGACCGAAAGAAAGAAAAAAATCGTGTTGAAGCCATTGCAAAGCCTGCGTTTTTTTCCCCCTAAAACCGTGAATAATCCAAGCTGGAATTTCTGGATGGGCTTTTTTGCATACCAGAATCTTGTCCATACTACTTACCTGATGAATAAGTACAGGCTTTTTTAGCGTCCCGGCCATTTCCAGTTGCAGCTCGAAAATCTGAAATTGCAGTTCATAAGGTACCATGCACCTTTTGTCTAAGCCTATTTCTCCGATCAGGCGGATGTCAGGATGTGCAAAAACAGCCTCTAATTTTTCGGTATCCGGCAAAACATCTGCCTTCCAAGGGTGAATCCCTGTACTTAGGCTAAGAAAGGGAGGTAAATTCGAGCCCGGGATAAAATCTTCGGATTCTATATTAAGAAAAAACCACCTGGAATTATCCCAGCGAGGCGAAAGAGAATCAAATTGCTCCTGCTCAATAAACTTCAGGTAGTGTTGTTCTCTATGGGTATGAATATCAATAAACATAAGTATTCTGGTTTCAAAAATTAGGGCACCGGGTCGTAACCATGCCCTCCCCAGGGATGACAACGCAATATCCTTCTAATGGCCAACCGGACCCCTTTGACGGGGCCGTATTTCTGCACGGCCTGCAGGGCATATTCCGAGCAGGTTGGGGTATAGCGGCAGGAAGAAGGAATCAGGGGAGAAATAAACAACCTGTAAAACCGTACCGGCAAAAGGACCAAAAAAATTGCCAGCTTTCTCATAGCGATAGTTTTTTTCTTAACTGCCGGAGGGCTTCCTGCATTTTTGTTTCCAGGTCTTTGTATTCAGGCACTTGTTCAGACATCCAGATAAATGCCAACAGCAGTTGAGCCTCCTTTCCCCGTACTTCATTGAGCAGATCACCTTTAGAAAGACGATAGGTTTCCCTGATAAGGCGTCTTACTCTGTTCCGCTGCACCTGTTTTCGTAGCTTTTTTTTGGGAACGCCCACCATTACCTGTACAGGAGCTTTTTCGGCAGGGGGCATCAGCAACCAACAAACCCTAAGCGGATAAACCACGAACGATTTCCCCTGCTCAAAGAGCTTGTTGATGCGTAATTCCCCACACAAACGTTCCGCTTTACTAAAGGATAGTTGGCTTTTATCCATAAAAAAAAGACACTTTATTTCTGCAAAAATAGCGAAATAAAGTGTCTTTGAATTAAATCAAAAGAATATTACCTTTTACTGCTACTACCGTTTTTGTTATTTGCCGTTATCCTTTAAATACTGGTCCAAGGCTGCAGTAATGGAGGGAGCGTTTGGTGTGGGGGCTTCCAGGTCAAGCCTCAGTCCTGCTTCCCGAATGGCTCTGGCCGTAGTCGGCCCTAAGCAGGCTATGTGAATATCCCCCTGAACAAAATTTGGAAAATTTTTCAACATAGCAACAATTCCCGAAGGGCTGAAGAAAATCAACATATCGTAATCAAAAGCCTCCCCTTCTTCAAAATCATTACTAACCGTACGATACATTACCGCTTTGGTGTAGTTGATATTGTTTTCGTCCAGTTTGGAAATTAAGTCGTCTTTGTGAACGTAAGATACCGAAACCAAAAAATTATTGTCGTTACTATGCTTTTGAATAAGCTCAACCAGGTCTTCTACCCTGCCGCTCTCGGGGTAAAAAATCTTACGTTTACGGTACTGAATATATTTTTGCAAATAGAGAGCAATTTGTTCCCCTATACAAAAATATTTCAGGTCTTCCGATACCGAAACTCTGAGTTCTTCACACAGACGAAAAAAATGATCGATGGCAGTCCTGGCGGTAAAGACCACAGCAGAATAATCTTGAATGGCAATTTTCTGTTGCCTGAACTCTTTGGCGCTTATGCCTTCCACTTTTATAAAAGGCCTAAACACAAACTTGACTCCATATTTTTTCTCAATATCAAAATAGGGGGATTTCTCTGTTGCCGGCTGAGGCTGAGAGACAAGGATCTTCTTGATTTTCAACGTGATAATCGTTTAAATTATACAATACCTCGTACCCAAAAAATGCCTTTATAAAAGATACATGCAGGTATAATTTCGAGTGCGCAAAGGTAAATAATAAAATGAAACCACGAAAGTCTTTGGTCGGAAAAATAATGAACGGTCTTGGCCAGAAGTATCATTTTGTCTAAAATCCAGAGTATTAGGGCTATTTTCAACAAACACTCCGGGCCTATAAGTACTATTTCATTTACAAAAACGAGAATGGCATACGAGAAAGAGAGTACAACAAACAAAATTAAATTATCGTTTTGCCATCGCCGTGCAGTGGAAACATCGAACTGAAAAGAAGTAAAAAATCGGTATAATAAAAACTTTGCCAATACGAACACTCCCAAAAAGAGTAAGGCATATCCTAAGCTCCTCGTATCCAAACTGTTTAGACTAGCATTCTGTTCCGGCTGAAAAATCAGAGACAACAACAAAAGACAAACCAGGAAGCCAAAAACCGATAGCAACCTCCGGTAACGTACTAATCTAACATCGGAATCAACAAAAATACTGGATCGTTCGCGGTATACAAAGATGTCCTTTAATGAATGAAGGAAGAGCGAGCTTCTGGGTCCGAATACATACGAAAAAACAAAAAGGCCCAATATCAAAACGATAAAGGGCTTTAAGCCGAACAGGGGACCTTCTTGTCTGGGTATGCCTTCGTACAAAGGCCTTTGTAGTGTCAGTGAATTTTCGGTAACATCGGCTGCAAGGCTGTCCGGAGCTTCCGGATAGTCGAACGACTCGGAACGAACGTAATCCTGGACAGCCATGGCTGCTTAATCTTTAAATTTTGCCTTCAAAAATTCTCTATTCAGACGGGCAATATGGGTTATGGAAATGTTTTTGGGACATTCGGCCTCACAAGCACCGGTATTGGTGCAATTGCCAAATCCCAATTCGTCCATCTTCTGAACCATCGCCTTAGCCCGCCGTGCGGCCTCTACTTTGCCCTGAGGCAACAAAGCCAGTTGGCTGACCTTGGCAGCAACAAACAACATGGCTGAACCATTTTTACAGGCAGCGACACAGGCACCACATCCAATGCATGCAGCGGCATCCATAGCCATGTCTGCAACAGGTTTAGGAATGGGTATAGCGTTAGCATCAGGGATTCCTCCGGTATTTACCGAAACATAACCGCCGGCCTGAATAATTTTATCGAAAGCGGAACGGTCCACCATCAGGTCGCGGATTACCGGAAAACCATGAGAACGCCAAGGCTCAATGGTAATGGTTTCACCGTCTTTGAATTTGCGCATATGAAGCTGGCAGGTGGTAATATCTTCATCCGGGCCGTGAGGATGGCCGTTGATGTACAGGGAACACATCCCGCAAATACCTTCGCGGCAGTCGTGATCGAAAACAATCGGTTCCTTGCCTTCTGAAATCAATTGTTCATTGAGTTGATCCAACATTTCCAGAAAAGAACTGTCGGTAGAAACTCCGTCCAGCTTATAGCTTTCGAAAGCACCCTTGGCCTTGGGACCTCTTTGACGCCAGATCCTTAAGTTTATATTTATTGTCTTTTCCATATTATTTGTAATTGCGTTGTTGTACTTGTACGAACTCATATTTCAACTCTTCCTTATACATTTCGGGTTCCTTATCTTCACCCATGTATTTCCAACAGGCTACGTAGTTGAACTTGTCGTCCTGACGCAAAGCCTCTCCTTCGGGGGTTTGGTATTCTTCGCGAAAATGGCCGCCGCAGGATTCTTCACGATGCAGTGCGTCGCGGGCCATCAGCTCACCTATCTCTATAAAATCGGCCAGGCGCAGGGCTTTTTCCAGTTCTACATTCAAATCGAGACCTTCGCCCGGGATAAAGACATTGCTCCAAAATTCCTTTTTAACTTGTTTGATTTCGTCGATGGCTTTAAGCAAACCTTTTTTGTTGCGGCCCATCCCCACAAAATCCCACATAGTATGCCCCAATTGCTTATGCAGGGAATCTACCGAACGTTTTCCCTTGATCGACATAAGTCGTTCTATACGTTCCAGAATGTTTCGTTCCGCCTCGGCAAATTCCGGCAAATCCGTCGAAATACGCGGTGTGCGTATTTCGTCCGCCAGGTAATTCTGTATGGTATAGGGTAATACAAAATATCCGTCGGCCAAACCTTGCATCAAAGCCGAGGCACCTAGGCGGTTCGCTCCGTGATCGGAAAAGTTGGCTTCTCCAATACTATAAAGCCCGGGAATAGTAGTCTGCAATTCGTAATCAACCCAGATTCCTCCCATGGTATAGTGAATGGCCGGATAAATCATCATGGGCGTTTCGTAAGGATTGTCGTCCACGATTTTTTCGTACATCTGGAAAAGGTTGCCGTAACGGGTCTCAACAACATCTTTACCCAAACGCTCTATGGCGTCTTTGAAATCGAGATATACGGCCAGCCCGCTTCCAACTCCGTATCCGGCATCGCAACGTTCTTTGGCTGCTCTCGAGGCTACGTCTCTGGGCACCAGGTTACCAAAAGCCGGATACCTGCGTTCCAGATAATAATCTCTGTCTTCTTCGGCTATTTCGGTTGGTTTTAATTTGCCTGCACGGACAGCCTGAGCGTCTTCTTTCTTTTTGGGCACCCAGATGCGGCCGTCGTTACGTAAGGATTCGGACATCAGGGTGAGTTTGGACTGCATTTCCCCCTGAACGGGAATGCAGGTCGGGTGAATCTGTGCATAACAGGGATTGGCAAAATAAGCGCCTTTTTTGTACACCTGCCAGGCAGCCGAACCATTGGATTCCATGGCATTGGTCGAGAGGAAAAAAGCATTGCCGTAGCCTCCTGTACCGATTACCACGGCATGAGCCGAATATCGCTCGATCTTTCCGGTTATCAGGTTGCGGACAATGATGCCCCTGGCTTTGCCGTCCACAACCACCAGATCGAGCATTTCCCGCCGGGTATAGAGCTTAACGCTGCCCTTGTGAACCTGACGGCTCAAGGCCGAATAAGCTCCAAGCAACAGTTGCTGGCCCGTTTGTCCCCTGGCATAAAAAGTACGGGAGACCTGAGCTCCGCCAAAGGAACGATTGTCGAGCAAACCACCGTATTCCCTGGCAAAAGGAACGCCCTGGGCTACGCATTGGTCGATGATACTGTTGGAAACCTCGGCCAGGCGGTAAACGTTGGCTTCGCGGGCGCGATAGTCTCCTCCTTTTATGGTATCGTAAAACAAACGATAAACCGAATCACCGTCGTTTTGATAATTTTTAGCGGCATTGATACCTCCCTGTGCGGCGATGGAGTGTGCACGACGGGGAGAATCCTGAATACAGAAATTCAGCACATTGAAGCCCAACTCACCAAGTGCGGCTGCAGCGGAAGCTCCCGCCAAACCTGTGCCCACCACAATTACATCCAGACGACGCTTATTGGAGGGATTTACCAGCTTCTGTTGAGCCTTGTAATTTGACCATTTTTCACTCAACGCACCTTCCGGGATCTTTGCGACAATTGTCTTAGTTTTTTTATCGGTACTCATAGCCCTTTTATAGTATAAAATTTACAATCAAATAATAAATAGGAACCAGCATAAAGAGGCCCACCACTATGGTCGATACAACATTGGAAATTACCTTGATACGCGGCAACCAGATGTCGTTGCTCCAGCCGATGCTTTGCAGGGCACTCCAGACCCCATGAGTCAGGTGAAACCACAAGGCGGTCAGCCATACTATGTAAAGCAGGCAGTAAACAGGGCTTTGAAACAAGCCCTGAACTAAGGCCGCTCCCGCAACACTGATTTCTTCTCCGTTTATTTTGCCCAGCAGCTCGGTCAGTTGCATTTTATACCAAAAGTTGTACAAATGCAAAGCGAGAAAACCCAGAATAATCAAGCCGAGTACCAACATGTTTTCCGAAGCCCACTCAACACCCTTGGGGCGTTTGTTTACCGAGTAGGCATCCCTGCCGCGTGCTATTTTGTTTTGCAGGGTGAGCCAGAAGGCATACAGAACGTGCACCACAGTAAGGAAAGCCAAGACCAAGGTAGCAATCAACGCATACCAGTTGGCTCCCAAAAAATAACAGATGGCATCATACACCTTGGGTGAAATGATGACAAAAATATTCATAATACTGTGGAAGGTGAGAAAAAGCACTAAGGCAGCTCCCGTAATACTCATAATGAGCTTTCTTCCAATTGATGAATTAATAATAAAAACAGCCATATCCGATTTAAATTAGCAAGTTTTAATCTCCTCGAATGAGAAGCGGCAAAAGTACGTTGTTTTTGGGAAACCGGCAAACAATTAAAGAAATATTTCCGGAATACCAAAAGCACCCATCAAGTAAAAAAATTACGTATTTTTGCCGAGGAAATATACTACAATTATGAATACTAACCAATCCAAAAGGTTAAAAGAAACTATTTGCCAATTGTCTCAATATGAATCGTTCAAAGAGCTGAGGCATGAGCGGGCTTATTCCGACACGCTACCCTCGACCATTAAGCTGGAGGAAATTATCCGGATTTGCCGCGGCATTCTTTTTCCCGGTTATTTTGGAAACGCCTCTGTCAACAAACAAAACCTGGCGTATCATATGGGGCTTAACACCGAAAAATTACTGGTCCTGCTGAGCGAACAAATCGCTGCCGGATTGAGTTTTTTCCCCAGGGACAAATACCAGAATGCCACTGAACTTAAAGAAAAGGCCGATACTATTGCCGAAGAATTCATTTTTAATTTACCCGAGTTGCGCAAAATTCTCTATACCGACATTATGGCTACCTACAATGGGGATCCTGCAGCCGAAAGCATCGATGAAGTCATTTATTGCTATCCGGGCATTAGGGCAATCAGCAGTTACCGGATCGCCCATCTTTTGCTAAAGCTCGACGTGCCCATTATTCCCAGAATAATTACCGAAATGGCGCATTCCGAAACCGGTATCGATATTCACCCGGCAGCGAGTATAGGGCATTCGTTTTCGATCGACCACGGCACAGGAGTGGTTATAGGGGCTACAGCCATCCTGGGGAACCACGTGAAACTTTATCAGGGTGTTACTCTGGGTGCCAAAAGCTTTTCGCTCGACGATAAGGGTAATCCCGTCAAAGGAGTTCCCCGCCACCCCATACTCGAAGATAATGTTATTGTCTACTCCAACGCCACCATACTGGGAAGAATTACTATAGGCGAAAACGCTGTAGTGGGCGGAAACATCTGGGTCACCGAAGATGTTCCTCCGGGAGCACGGGTTGTTCAATCCAAACGCATCTCTGAATAACGAACCATGCGGGAAGATAGTTTTGAAATGCTGGCCAAAACTCTCCAGGGTCTGGAAGAAGTGCTGGCCGAAGAAATTGTTCAGTTGGGTGGAAACAATGTAAAACCCGCTAAACGCTCCGTTTTCTTTGAGGGAGACAAAAGCCTTATGTACAAGGCTAATCTTCGTCTGAGAACCGCTCTTCGCATACTTAAACCCATAGCCGTTTTCGATGCCGCCCATCCCGATCAGATTTACGAAGCGGTCAAAGCCGTTGATTGGAAGAATTTTATGGATGCCGATCAGACTTTCATGGTAGAAACTGTAGTTTACTCCGACACCTTCAGGCATTCCAATTTTGTTTCTTACAGAGTAAAAGACGCTATTGCTGACCACTTCAGAGAGAAGGCCGGTAAACGCCCCTCGGTGCAACTGGTCAATCCCGATTTGTACATCCACCTGCACATCGCCCGGAAACACTGCACTCTCTTACTCGACAGTTCCGGAGAATCGTTGCACAAAAGAGGCTGGCGGATAAGGCAAACCGAGGCTTCACTCAACGAAGTACTGGCAGCCGGTATGTTGCTGCTGGCGGGCTGGAAAGGGCAATGCCCTCTGACAGACCCCATGTGCGGGTCGGGTACCCTACTAATCGAGGCAGCCTTGATTGCCCTGGATATCCCTCCGGGGATCTATCGCCGGCATTTTGCCTTCGAAAAATGGAAAGATTTTGACCGGGAACTTTTCCGCACACTCTACGAAGAAGAAAACCGGAAAGAATTTCGTTTTCGCATTCAGGGCAGCGATATTTCGGCACGGGCAATAAAAATTGCGGCCGAAAACATAAGAAATGCCGGCTTGAGCAAATACATCGACCTGAAAGTTCAAGGCGTACAAGAAATAACACAAGCGCCGCCCAACGGTCTGCTGGTGTGTAATCCGCCTTACGGGGAAAGACTCGACGACAACAAATTAAATGAATTATACCAATCCCTGGGCGAAAGGCTGAAACATGTTTTTGCCGGGAACACTGCATGGATACTGAGTTCCCGCAAAGATCTGCTCAACTGTTTAGGCCTCAGGCATTCGGCACGTCATTTTTTGATGAATGGAGCATTGAACTGCGAATATCGCCGTTACGATATTTTCAGCGGGAAGAAAAAAGATCAGTTTACCCAATAGAATAGAACCTGGCAATGGCTAAAAAAAACAAGTTTTACGTGGTTTGGCAGGGTCGCAAACCGGGCATCTACTCAAGTTGGGAAGCCTGCAAATCTCAAGTGCAGGCTTTTGAGTCGGCTCGTTATATGGGCTTTGAAACTCAGGAACAAGCCGAACGAGCCTTTAAGGAGGGTTGGAAAAAGCACTATGCCCTTAAAAGCAAGGGCAGCAACCCGAAGCCCAAAACCCGCCGCCCCACCGGAGAAGCGCTTACCGTCGATGCCGCCTGCAGCGGAAATCCCGGTAGAATGGAATACCGGGGGGTCTTGCTTCAAAACGGCAAGGAGGTTTTTCACGAAGGCCCTTTTGAAGAAGGCACCAACAACATAGGTGAATTTTTGGCCATAGTGCATGCGCTGGCTTTGCTGGACAAACGCAACATTTGCCTACCCATCTATTCCGACAGCGCCAATGCTCTGCTGTGGGTCAAAAAGAAAAAATGCGGAACCAAACTCACGCCAAGCCCCAAAAACACGGAACTGTTTCAACTGATCAACCGGGCCGAACAATGGCTGATCAATCATGACCGGGATTTTCCCGTTTATAAATGGGATACAAAAGCCTGGGGCGAGATCCCCGCAGACTTTGGCCGAAAATAAACTCTTACTTACCCAATACCGACATAGACTTTTCCATCGGTAGGATATTTCCGGGATTAAACCTTAACACCAACTGCTGTTGGTGATTCAAACCTCCCTGCCGGGTGTAATGAAAATTAAACGACAAATAGCAATTGACCCTTTTGGTCGATATCAGGTAAACAAAGGCATCGGTGCGGTTATAGAATCCTGCCTGGTAAAAAGGATCTCCCTGATTGAGCAAATTCCCTTTGACAGGATAGAGTGGAAACAAGTTGTCGCCCGCGTACAAGACGTTCTTCAGGCCAATGCGCTTCCAGCGGGCAAACAATTCCAAATAAAAAGCCCGGGGCAAGTATGTTCCCTGATCTGCCGAGCGGTCTCGCTGGTATCCAAACAAATAGCCTGCCTGAAGGGAAAGAGAATCCAGAAGCAGTTTCCGTGAAAAGTCAAGCCCCAGATAGGGATGCACGATCAAATCATCGCTTACTCCCGTTCGGGGAGCCGGTCTGGCCCGGTTGGCCAAATGATTGAGCTGAGCCCGGCCCCCTCCAAACAAGACACCTCTCTGATAACGGGCCTGTATAATCAGCCTGAAGGCTTCGTAACGCTCAAGACTCTGAGCGCTGCGCCAATCGCATAAAAACTCCGCGTAGCCTCTTGGAGCCACATATTGAAACAGGCCACCCTGCATGTTAGGATGCACATAAGCCAAAGAATCGTACATTAAATAATCGGGCAGACTCTCTGTTAAATAGCTATAAGGAACAGCACCCAGATTCACCCTGAACCTGTTGTGAACATAACGGTAATATACGGTAGGTACGACCAAAGCTTCTTTGATGCCGGCGCCTAAAGGTTGTATGTAATTCAAACCCAGCATCAGTTTATGACTGCCGGCCTTTTCATCTGCCGTCCCCAGGCCCAGTTCCGGTGCAATGCGCATACCGAGTATGGTTTGCGGGCGCTGAAAATCGACCTTGTATTCCCGGTTATCAAAGTAAGACAGCAGCTCGAGATCGTACAAGAGTTCCTGAGCCTTTGAACCGGTGCCCAAAAGCAAAAAAACCGCAGTCAACCAAAGAGCAACTCTTCTCATGTTATTATATCTTACTTATACCGGATCAACATCAAAATAGATTTGCACCTGACGATACACTTTATCTTTAATAAACCGGTCCCTGGCCCGACAAAGATAGTCTTTAGCAGCCTTCAACGAAATATCCGGCCCGATTTTAAGAATGATCTTTTGCAGATAGAGCCCTTTTACCCGCGCCACGAGAGCCGGCATAGGGCCGAAAACCGAACTCTCCATATCCCGAGGCAAAAGAGAGGCAAAAAAAACGGAGGCCTGCTCAAGCAAACTCTCATCCTTATGCCTGAATATCACCTCAATAAGACGGCTAAAGGGCGGATAGGCATATTTGGAACGTTCCTCACATTCTTTTTGGAAGAAGGCCCGGTAGTCGTTGTTCAAAACGTGTTGTATTACAGGGTGCTGAGGATCGGAGGTCTGGATGATTACACTGCCTCTCCCGCTTTTTCGGCCGGCGCGTCCGCTTACTTGGGTCATCAACTGAAAAGCATGTTCGTGGGCCCTGAAATCGGGATAATTCAACATGGAGTCGGCGTTGAGAATCCCCACCAACTGTAAACGATCGAAATCAAGACCTTTGGTCAGCATCTGGGTGCCTATCAATACGTCTATCTTGTGCTGCTCAAAATCGGCGATCGTTTTTTCGTAGGCAGCACGATTGCGCATAGTATCGGAATCCATGCGGGCAATGCGTATCGCAGGAAACAAACGGCGAACTTCTTCTTCGACCTTTTCGGTGCCATAACCCCGTAATTCAAAATCCGAGCCCCCGCAGGAAGGACAAATCTGCGGCCGGTTGTATTTTCTGCCGCAATAATGGCAACGCAATACCGAACCCTGTTTATGTATGGCCAGGCTCACATCGCAACGCTTGCAACGCGGCACCCAGCCGCAGGCAGCACATTCCAACATAAGAGCGTAAGCACGCCGGTTGCGAAAAAGCATGATTTGCTGCCCGGCTTCGAGCGTTTCCTGCATTTTGGCTATTAGGGGAGGCGAAAGCAACGATTTCATCCTTTTCTTGCGCTTCAACTCAGCGGTATTCACTGCCATAACTTCAGGCAATTGCCAATCGAGGTATCTGCCGGACAGTTCAACCAGTTTGTACTTGCCCGTACGGCAATTGTAGTAACTTTCGATGCTGGGTGTTGCCGTACCAAGCACTGTTTTTGCCCCGTGCAAAGAGGCCAGCACTATGGCTGCATTACGGGCGTGATAACGGGGAGCCGGATCTTGTTGTTTATAGCTGTTTTCATGTTCCTCGTCCACTACGACCAGTCCCAGGTTTTTGAAAGGCAAAAAAACAGAAGAACGCACTCCCAGAATAATATCGAAGGGATCGTCTCCGAGTTGCTTGTTCCAAAGATGAGTCCTTTCGCTGTCGCTGCAAGCAGAGTGATATATCCCCAGGCGATTGCCGAACACTTCTGTTAAGCGGGCGGTAAGCTGAGTAGTAAGAGCAATTTCGGGCAAGAGGTAGAGCACTTGCTTACCCTGCGCCAGGTAATCCAGTATCAGATGAATGTATATCTCGGTTTTACCCGAAGAGGTCACGCCATGTAGAAGGCAGACATTGGTGCCGCTCTCCCAGCCTTGCCGTATGGTCTCCATAGCTTTCTGCTGTTCCCGGCTGAGCTGTTTGGCAGCTCTCAGAGCCTCCGCCGGCACCCTATCCGGCAACACTTCGATTTCGTGAACCTCGAGTATATTCTTTTGGATCAAAGCCTTTATAATAGCCGCTTGCTGGCCGGCCTCTATAAGCTGCTCTCTGAATAAACCGGGTCCATGTTCTGAAGTTTGGGCTAAACGAAGAAAAACTCTAAGAGCTTCCTGTTGTTTTTTTGCTCTTGCCAATGCTGTCAGTGTCTGCTCTATCGCCGGAGGATTATCCCTGAGCGAAGGCTGCAGGCATAAGAAACTTTTAGTCTTGGCTTTGGCAACCCGGGGGCCTTTAAGGCCCGCCGGTAGAGCGGCTTTCATCACTTCGCCGGGCGTGCAGAGATAATACGAAAACAACCATTGCCAAAACTCCAGCTGAACGGCATTTACCACCGGGGCATCGTCGATAAGGCCTGCAATTTCTTTCAGATTGATGTCAGTGGGTGGCACATCGAAAAGCCGGGCTACTATGCCGGTGTACATTTTTTGTTTACCCAGGGGCACTCTTACTCTGCATCCCGGCCGGATATTCTCCGCCAGAGATTCAGGCACACTGTAACTCAGACCCGATCCAAAGGCCAAAGGCAGTATCACATCGGCATACAGAGCTTTCATGGCAATTCCAGGTAAGTCCAAACAGGGTAATGATCGGAATAACGTACGTGATCCACTTTGGTCCCGTAAGATCGCAACTCCGGGGAATGCAGAATATAATCTATCCTGAACAAATAAAACTTTTCATGAAAAGTAATTCCAAGCCCCCGGCCATTTTGCGACCAGGCATCGCGCAAGCCTTTTTTAATGCAGCGGTAGGTATAAGAAGCCGGAATATCGTTAAAATCACCGCAAACCACCAATTTATAGGGGGTTTCCCGAATAAAACCGGCGATGGTTTCGGCCTGAGGGGCTCGCAACCTGGCCGCCTGACCCAATTTTCGACCTAGCTTTTCGGCAACCTGGCTTATATTGTCTCTGTCGGGATTTTCCACAATGATTTTGTACAAAGCCATGTCTTCTTTGGTTAATTTGTTTGATTCCAGGTGATTGTTAATAAAACGCAGGGTGTCTTGTCCTATTTTAATGTCGCAATAGTGTGAAGCATTAGATCGGCTCTTGTAGGCTAATCTGCCGGATTTCAAAATCGGATACTTTGAAAAGACCCACAAATTGGAGGTTCTGTATTTATTAGATTGGATGATTTCCAAACTGTGGTAGGGATAGTCTTTGAGTGCAGTAATAACAGTGGTTTTTTCCAGGAGTTTTTTATCGAAGCTGTAACCGGCCTCCTGCAAGCAAAGAACGTCGGCTTCGCTTTCTTGTAAATAGCGAATTACCGGATTGGGGTCTTGCTTGATATGAGAACGATAACTAGAAAATTGCATCGTATTATAAGTCAACACTTTGATTGTTTTTTCTTCTTTTTTCTGCTCCTTTATGAGTTTGACCGGAAACCAGGCTTCTTGTTCCGGCAAACAGAGCAAAAGGGGCAATAAAGACATTAAAAACCAAACACTTTTGCGAAGCGCCCAATAAAGAACAAAAAAAAGATTTATAAAAGCGAGAGGCAAAAAAGCATAATTCGGATAAGAACTCAGTACGGAACGTTCCGGGCTCAAAACGGACATTTTGGCACTGAGCAACAGCAGAATTACAGCTGCCAGATTCATCAGAATCAATACTGAATCTCTTAACACCCGAAGTATATTCGGTCTTTTGGGGGCGTTTTTCATTGAGCCATATTCAAGGCTGCGGCGGCAAGCCGGGGTTATTAATTATTGTCCGGATTTGAACAAAAATTGTTTTTCTTTTTTGCTCAGGCTTTCATAACCTGATTGCTTGATTTTATCCAGGATAGCATCCCTGTAATCTTCTTCGTTTTTTTTGCGATCCCGGTATTCCTGATCGCTTTCAGGCCTGGTCCTGTTTGCTTTTTCAAAGCGTGGACGATGGTATTTGGTCCTTTTGCCGGTTTTGGCCCGAAAACCGCGGGAACCCCCGGTTTTTGAGCCAAAAATACTCAAACTTAAATTTTCTCTTGAGAAAAATCCAAAAAGTAAACCGAACAAGGCTCCGCCCAAATGAGCCAGACTGCCGCCGGCATTATCTCCGGCCAGGCTCAGCAAATCAATTACAACCATGGCCACGGCCAGCCATTTAAGCTTAACCTGGCCTATGAACATAAACACCAGGCTTTCATTTGGCCGGTAAAAGGCTACGGACAATGTCAAGGCCAGTACCGAAGCCGAAGCACCCATCAGCACGGTGTGTTCTACCGAAGAACTGTAGAGGGGAAAAAGATTGTAGGCAATTATGTAAAACAAACCTCCTGTTAAGCCACCCAACAAATAAACCATCAGGAGCTGACGGCTACTGAACCAACGTAAGAAGTACAGGCCGAATACATACAGCCAGATCATGTTGAACAACAGATGGAAAAACCCCAGATGCACAAACATGTAAGTCAAAAGAGTCCAGGGTCTCAACAAGATTTGATCCCAGGAAGCTGGGAGTTGCAGCAAGAGTATAAATCGGCTTCCGTCGAATTGAAACAGACGACAGAAAACCACAAACAGCTTGATGAGCAAAAATATCCCCACATTGATAAATATCAGTTTTGTAGCGATATTCCCCTGTAGATATCTGAATTTAATGTTATCCCATATAGATGCCATGGCCTATTCCCTTTTTTTTCCAGAAACGGATCATGAAGTACCCGAAAATCATTCCTCCGAGATGAGCAAAGTGAGCCACATTATCTCCGCTAAAATTGGCCACCCCGGCAAAAAGTTCAATCACACCGTAACCGATTACCATATATTTCGCTTTGATGGGTACCGGAATAAACATAATGTAAAGAGGTGCGTTGGGGAACAACATACCAAAACCCAGTAAAATACCAAAAACGGCTCCGGAAGCTCCGATGGTGAGCATGGCATCCAGGAGAGCATCTCGGGAACGTAAAACCATTTCGGCCGAATAAGGTATCGAAGGATCGATGTTCCAGTATTTCCCCAAAATACCGACTTCTCCGGTTATTATATAATTGTCCACCGCCTGCATAAAAGGAATTAAATCAATATACCAGGTGATTTGCTGAATAATTCCCGCTCCTACGCCGGTTACCAGGTAGAATAACAAAAAACGCTTCGGCCCCCATACTTGCTCGAGCAAACGCCCAAACATAAAAACGGCAAACATATTGAAGAATACGTGACCGATTCCTCTGGTACTATGCATAAACATATAAGTGACCGGCTGAAGCAAATTGAACTTATCGGACTTAAAGTAATGCAAGCCCAAAAAATCCTGAATGCCAGGGAAAAGCATGGCGGCCAGCCATAGTAAAAAATTTATGATTATCAGATTTTTGGTGACCGGAGGGATAGAAGACCAAAAAGAATTTCTGGGAGTATATACCGACATAAAAAAAATATTTGCGCAAAGGTAAGGATTTTTCTAAAATCCACTTATCTTTGTTTCTCTAAACAGCTGTATTCATCGAAATTCTGAGAAAAAAGCGTCCCGGAAGTGTTTTTTCTTGTGAATTACGTTTTTTTACGTGTTTTATTTGCAAAACTTAAAATTTTCATTTTTATTTGCGTTCAAGTTTTGGATCCCTCCTTATTTTTCATTTTTATTTATTATCCTAATTATCATGAACAAAACAGAACTTATCAGTGCTATTGCCGAAAAAGCCGGCTTAAGCAAAGTGAGTGCAAAAAAAGCTTTGGAAGCATTTTTGAGTAGTGTAGAGGAAACCTTGGCAAAAGGTGAAAAACTGACTTTGGTTGGTTTTGGTACTTTCTCAGTGGTAAAAAAAGCTGCCCGTACTGGTGTGAACCCTGCCACCAAGCAACCTATCAAAATCCCCGCCAAAAATGTCGTAAAATTCAAAGCCGGTGCAAGTTTGGCTGCCAAAGTATGAAGCTAAGCTTCTTATACGAAAAAAAACCGCTTGGATTTCCAGGCGGTTTTTTTAATTTTGCAACTTGATTTTTCTTGCCCGATTACAATGAACATATACACCCTGCTCGGGGATAAAACCCGCCAATGCCTGCAGGCTTTATACCAATTGCAGGCTGACGATTCGCTGCTTCAGTTGCAAAAAACAAAAAAAGAGTTTGAGGGTGACCTGACCCTGGTCGTCTTTCCTTTTATAAAGGCTGCCAAAAAATCGCCGGAAGCTACGGCGGAGGAAATCGGTAGTTGGTTACTGCAACATACCCCGGAGTTAAGCAGTTATAACGTAATCAAAGGTTTTCTGAATTTAAGTTTCTCTGCTTCGTACTGGCTGAATACTCTGCAGGATATAGCCGGCGATACTGATTTTGGGCTATTCGAAGCCGGCGAGTCGGCTCCATTGGTGATGATAGAATACTCTTCGCCGAATACCAACAAACCTCTGCATTTAGGACATATAAGAAACAACTTGCTGGGATTCAGTCTCAGTCGCATCGTTGCAGCCAACGGCTGCCGGGTAGTGAAGACCAACATAGTAAACGACAGGGGGATACATATCTGTAAATCCATGCTGGCCTGGCAAAAATGGGGCAAGGGCGAAACGCCCGAATCTAGTGGAAAAAAAGGAGATCATCTGGTGGGCGATTATTATGTGTTGTTTGATAAAAACTATAAACAAGAGCTGGCAGAGCTCCAAAAACAAGGGCTGAGCCTTGAAGAAGCCGAAAACACTTCGCTCCTGATGCAGGAAGCCCGCGAAATGCTGCGGGCATGGGAAGCCGGCGACAGTGAAATTCGCAGCCTGTGGGAAACCATGAACAATTGGGTTTACCTGGGTTTTGATGAAAGTTACGCTAAACTGGGCGTGGACTTCGACAAAATTTATTACGAATCGCAAACCTATCTTTCGGGCAAAGAAAAAGTACTCGAAGGCCTCGACAAAGGCATCTTTTACCGCAACGAGGACGGCTCGGTCTGGGCAGACCTCAGCTCCGAAGGCCTGGATCGAAAATTACTCCTGCGCGCCGACGGCACCTCGGTTTATATGACTCAGGACATAGGCACGGCTGCTCTGCGCTTCGAAGAATACCCCATCGACAAAATGATTTACGTGGTGGGGAATGAGCAAAATTATCATTTCAAAGTTTTATCCATCCTGCTCGACAAATTAGGTTTTGCCTGGGGCAAGGATTTGGTGCATTTTTCTTACGGCATGGTGGAGCTGCCCGAAGGCAAAATGAAATCGCGCGAGGGTACGGTAGTTGACGCCGACGACCTGATAGAAGAAATGATTTCAACTGCCCGCGAAACTTCGGAAGAACTGGGCAAGCTCGATTCCTGCAGTTCGGAGGAAGCTGCCGATATTGCCCGTATCGTGGGCCTGGGAGCTTTAAAATACTTTATTCTCAAGGTCGATCCCCGCAAAAACATGACCTTTAATCCCAAAGAATCCATCGATTTCAATGGGAACACCGGACCCTTTATCCAATACACTTACGCCCGTATACGTTCCGTTTTGAGAAAAGCGGAGGAATTGGGATACCGGGCACAAGTGCAGGAACAACTGGCCGACCGCTTAGCGGACAAGGAATTATCCCTTATCAAGAACCTGTATGAGTTTCCGGTAGTAGTAAAAGAAGCCGGCAACAGTTATAGCCCGGCAGTCATTGCAAATTACGTGTATGAACTGGCCAAAGAGTACAATCAATTTTATCACGATTATTCTGTTTTGTACGAGACCAATTCCGATTTGAGAGATTTTCGTATCCTTCTTTCGGATCAAACAGCCAAAGTAATCAGAACCGCCCTGTATCTTCTGGGTATCGAAGTACCCGAGCGGATGTAATCATAAAACCAGGATGCTATGAAAATCGCTTTTCACGGGGCAACCCAAACCGTTACAGGCTCCAAACACTTAATATCGCTTACGAACGGTAAAAATATTCTGTTGGATTGCGGCATGTTTCAGGGTCTGGGCAAAGAAACTGTAGAATTAAACAACGATTTCGGTTTCAATCCCTCTGAAGTCAGTTACCTGATTCTTTCGCACGCGCACATAGATCATTGCGGCCTGATCCCCAAACTGGTCAAGGATGGCTTTAGGGGACCCATTTTCGGAACCGCTGCCACCCTGGATCTTTCGGAGATTCTATTGCTCAATTCCGCTTATATACAAGAAAACGACGTTCGCTTTTTGAACAAAAAACGTTTTCTCGAAGGCCGCCGGCCTTTAGAGCCCCTTTACACCGTAGAGCATGTTAAACAGGCCCTGACTCAGTTTCAAAAATTGCCCTACAACAGCGCTTTTGGAATAGACGACGATATAGAAATTCAGCTTTACGATGCCGGACATATCCTGGGGGCCTCCACGGTTTATCTGAGGTTAAAGGAAAACAACAAAATCACACGCATCGCTTACAGCGGAGACGTAGGCCGATACGGCGAAACCATACTCCGCTCTCCCCAGCCCTTTCCTCAGGCCGACTACATCATTATAGAATCCACCTACGGCGACCGGCTGCATCAAGATGCCGATCCGCCCGAAGATTATCTCTACGAACAAATCGTGGAAACCTGCCTGAAGAAAAAAGGCAAATTGATTATTCCGGCCTTTAGTGTAGGACGAACCCAGGATCTGCTGTTCGCCCTGAACGGGATGGAACTCGACGGTCGCCTGCCTGCCGTTAAATACTATGTTGACAGTCCTTTATCGACTGCTGCCACCAAGGTTGTCAAACAACATCCCGAATGCTTCAACCGGGCAGTACAAAAATTATTGAAAATAGACAGCGATCCTTTTGATTTTAAAGGCTTGCACTATATCCAGGATAAAAGGGAATCCCAGTCGCTCAACTCAAGCACCGAACCCTGTGTGATCATATCTGCCTCCGGCATGGCCGAAGCCGGTAGAGTGAAACACCACATTGCCAACAATATCGAGAAACCGAGCACTACCATTCTGATAGTGGGCTATTGCGAAAAAGACTCTCTGGGTGCCAGACTCAAGGAACAACCCGAGGAAGTAGGCATTTTCGGCAATCGATTTAAGGTGCGCGCCGACATCCGCAGCATAGATTCACTCTCGGCGCACGGCGATTACAACGACCTTTGCCAGTATTTATCCTGCCAGGATGCTGACGAAGTTAAACAAGTCTTCGTAGTTCACGGCGAAGAAGCATCCCAACTGGCTTTCAAACGCAGACTCATCAAAAAAGGCTTTTTGGATGTCGTTATTCCAACCCGGCATCAGGAGTTTGGACTGTAAAAATTATTCAGGTGATCTGCCGATCTATGGGAACTCAATCCATTATTGCCGTTGTCATTTTTTGCCTCACTTACGCGGGCATCATTTTTACCCGGCTGCCCGGCGTCAATGTTGACCGACCCTCTGCAGCCTTTACCGGGGCTGTGGCCATGGTACTCTTTGGGGTTCTCAGTTCGGCCGAAGCCGTTGCGGCCATCGATTTCAATACCATCTTTCTACTGCTGGGCATGATGATCATCATAGCCGGCCTGCAAATGGACGGCCTTTTTGATTTAATCAGCAGAATCACGATCAAGTATGCCCGCAACCGCATAATGCTGCTTCGGATCATCGTCTGGGTTACGGGGCTGGCCAGTGCCTTTTTGGTAAACGATGCCGTCGTGCTGATGTTTACTCCCGTCATCATCAGCATTTGCCGGAGAGCGGAACTCAGGCCGGAGCCTTATCTCATTGCCGAAATTTTGGCGGCAAACGCAGGCAGCGCCATGACCATAACGGGAAATCCACAGAATATGCTGGTGGGAATCAGTTCCCAAATCCCTTACGCCGAATTCCTGCTCCGGCTGCTTCCCGTGTCACTGCTTTCGATGTTGTTGATCGAGGGAACGATGCGTTTGTTTTACCGTAAAGAATTCGCCGACAAAGCAAAACTGCCGGCCGAAAACGAAACAGATACACAGCAGAAATACTGTTGGAGATCGGGTGCAATTTTTCTGCTGGTGATGGCGGGCTTTTTTGGAGGGCATTACCTTAACTTATCCATTCCGATGATCGCTCTGACCGGCGCTGCGCTCATATTATTGGCAGGTAAAGCAAAACCTTCACAGGTTGTTCAAAAAGTCGACTGGGTGTTGTTGCTGTTTTTTGCTTCTTTGTTTATTGTGGTAGAAGGAGTCCAAAAAACAGCCTTGATGCAAGGCTTTTTAAAGGCCGAACTACTCACCGACGACGCGGCCGGACTGGGGTGGTTGCACGGGATTTCCCTAGTGGCCTCGCAAATAGTCAGCAATGTGCCTTTTGCCGTTTTGATGCTTCCCTTGCTGCAAGCAGCCCAGAGCGATATGCTGTGGCTGGGGCTGGCTTCGGCCTCAACACTGGCGGGCAACGCCACTATTATAGGCGCCATGGCCAATCTTATTGTTATTGAATCGGCCGAAAAATACGGTGTCCGTTTGGGATTCATGCGTTTTTTCAGAGTGGGAATTGTTGTGACTCTGTTGAGTCTGGTTCTTTCGTTTGTGTTGCTATACGCCGAGTATCTCTTTTTCTAAACTCAGGCCGTTCCAATAAACATCTCCTAATATCGAAGGTTTTATTTACCTTTGTTACAAATAAACACTGAGTTATGGCTCTAAAACGTTTTGGTGTTTCTCTCGACGAACAGCTACTCCAATCGTTGGATCAATTCGTTACTGAATTTGGTTTTGCTAATCGGTCACAGGCTATTCGTTTTTTGGTGGAGAAAAATATTGCCGAGAAAAAATGGAAATGCAACAACATAGTTGCCGGAACAGTGGTTTTAATGTTCGAAAACGAAAAAAAAGAAATAGTTGCCCTTATTGATGCCATACAAGAAGAATACCAAGATATTGTACTTTCTTCTTCTCATTATTACCTAAACAGCGACATTCACCTGGTGGTGGTTACGATCAAAGGCAAAGCCGTGAGGCTGACTGAGTTTTCCGATAAACTCATTACCATAAAGGGAATAAAACACGGAAAATTGGCCATGAGTCGCGCCGACTGAAGCGTAAGTCTTTCTTTCCCCGACATTTTTTTCGCCGGTATTTTTGCGGTTACAGCTTTTTTGTCTTCCTTTGTGACACTTTTTACTTAAATCGTGTCACTTTTTATTCTTAACTTATTGCTCTATGAGGAAATTTTTGTTTTTTTCTGCTCTGTTTTTTGTGTCGTCTTTTGTGTCGCTGGCCGAGAGTAATACCAGCGTTAAAAACGACACCACTTTAGAAATCAGCCCTGTAACCATAGTATCCAACAAACCGGCAGACTTGACCAATGTAAGCCGTGTCGGAATTCAAACCATAGAAAACCGCTACGAACCCTCGGTGTTATCGCTCTTGTCCGAAGAAGTTCCGGGCTTATTCACAACGCAACGGGGAGTAATGGGTTACGGTGTGGCGGGGGGCGCAGCCGGCACCATCAATATCCGGGGACTGGGTGGCAATCCCACTTCGCAGGTGTTGATGCTGATCGACGGACAACCTCAATACATGGGCCTCATGGGGCATCCACTGGCAGACACTTATTTGTGTGCGATGGCCGAACAAATCACCGTCAATAGGGGGCCGGCTTCGGTACTTTACGGTTCCAACGCTCTAGGCGGCACAGTTAATATCAACACGGCTATCCCTCGTCAGGGCATTCACAGCAAGGCACAAGTGATGTACGGCAGCTACAACAGCCTGAATACCCTGATAAGCAACAGCATCCGCAAAGAGAAATTTCACTCCCATGCATCACTGAGTTACGACCGAACCGACGGACATCGTGACAACTCCGACTTTGAACGCTATGCCGGCTTTGTCAAACTGGGTTACGAACTGAATTCCAACTGGAGGATATCGTCCGACTTGAACCTTACCCGGTTCGAAGCTTCCAATCCCGGCACCACGGAAAAGCCCATGATCGACAACGATGCTTCTATTTTCAGGGGTATGCTCAATCTAAACCTGGGAAACAACTTTCGCAAGAGCTCAGGCACGGTACAGGCCTATCTCAATTTCGGCAAGCATTTTATTAACGACGGATACATAGACGGTGTCGGAGCTCCCCGGCCTTCCCGTTTTAACTCAAAAGACCGGCTGGCGGGATTATCGGCTCATCAGAATTTTAGTTTGTTCGATGGCAACAGCCTAAGTACCGGTCTGGACTTACAACAATACGGAGGCGAAGCCTGGAATACTGCGGCAGCCGACGGCAGCCGGCTGGCAGAATTGGCCGACACTACTCTCTACAACCTTGCGGTGTACCTGACCACCCGTCAACAGTTGGGCGATCACATATCCATACACGCCGGTTTGCGAGCCGACAAAAATCAATTATTCGGCGTAGAATGGATACCCCAGGCAGGCATAGACTTTAAACTGAATACGGGAACCCAACTGAAAGCCCTGTTTGGCAAAGGTTTTCGCAATCCCACCATTAGGGAACTTTTTATGTTCGTTCCCAAAAATCCCGACTTGCAGCCGGAACGCATCCTTCATTATGAATTGGCCCTGTCTCAAACCTTGCTGGAACAAAAAATCAACATGGAACTGAATCTGTTTTATATGACAGGCGACAACAGCATACAAATGGTTTACCAGCCGGACGAAAGCCGCATGAAATACGTCAACACCGGTGAAATCGAAAACTGGGGTCTGGAATTGTCGGCCAATTATGCCCTAAACCGGCGCTTGAGCTTTAATGGAAATTACAGCTGGTTACACATGGAAAATCCCGTAACCGGCAGTCCTAAACACAAACTCTATCTGGCGGCGCTCTACCGGCAAAAATCCTGGAGTCTGTCAACCGGGCTGCAATATATTAACGGCCTTTACACTCAAACAGGAAACAGTCCCGAAACGCAAAATTTCGCTCTTTGGAATGTCCGGGGCAGTTACCGGCTCTTATCATGGATGGAAATCTTTCTTAAGGGCGAGAACCTGCTCAATCAATCGTACGAGATCAACAAGGACTTTCCCATGCCCGGTATCACGGTGTTCGGAGGCTTTAGACTGAATTTTTGATTCCGGAGTTCCGACTCTGAAAATTACAAAACAGTTGTTCAATCAAACAGAAAGCAAGGTGTCTTAGAAGCAGTTGGTTGCTTCTAAGACATCGACTTACCATTGAAATTTTATTCGGCTGACCCTATTGAGAGCATCCCTGGTTGTCAGTATATAAACTCCTCTTTTTATAGAATACAAAGAAGCCTCCCTGACGTTCTGTTGAGTCTTGATCAATTGCCCGTCCAGCGAATGAATCCAATAACCGGTGGGAGCTGCAAAACTCAACACTCCGTTTTGAAGGGAAATACTCCCCGTAAAATCCGGATAGAACAGGGCATCGGGCTCTTGGGGAGCCACGGGATTCAATAAGCTGTCGAGCAAGGCCACCGTGACTGTATCGCTTTGTCCGGCCGGCAAGCCCAACTGCCCCTGAGCTCCCAGGGCTCTCACCGTATAGTTTTTTGCTCCGCTTCGGTAAACCATGTCGGCATACAGCGTGGTATCGCTGAAACCTATCAAGTCGGAATTCAGATAGACGGCATAAGCCGCTGCATTTTCTACCTCAGACCAACTGAGCAGATTGTTGCTCACCCGGAGGTTTTGAACCGCGGCAGGAGTTATAACCAAAGGCAAGGGTTGGTAAGCAGTTTGCATATTAAAGATTTTGTTCAAACCCAGGTGGTCGTAATAATCCTTGTCGCTCAACTGAATGCTCCAGTCTGCCCGTCCCGAAACATCGGCCTCGGCCGTGCCCTCCGCATTAAGGCTGTGGTATTCGGCAAAAGAGCTGCTCAGGTGGTTGTCTCCGCTCCATGTGGACCAGCCGGCCGGATTAATGTGGTCGCCAAGGCGACATTGCAGATACACGGCTCCGCTGTTTTCCTGCCAGGGCCGGCCCAGATACACGGAACCGGCAGGCACTCCCTCTTCGGCCTGGAGTTGACAATCTTTGAAAATAAAGCCGTAATACAGGTTTTTTCCGGTAGAAAGTCTCGCCGAATGGATAATATCTTCGGGAGCGGTAATATAATATCCTCCCTTCAGGCTCTTGATGACGCACTGATAATAATAAGCGGTACCACCTGCACAAATAAAGTCGGTGCCGCCTTCGATCAGGCAATTATAATAAAAGGAACGTCTGCCCTTTTTGAGGTATTGGGTATCTTGAAAACCTTTAAACCGGCAATTTTTGAACGTCTGGCGATCGCCCACATGGTAAATGGCTACCGCCTGGGCAGAAGTATAGGTGTTTTGCACCGTTACGTTCTCCATATAGAAATCGGGAGCATTGACGGTCATGGTCGCCGACTGCGGTGTTCCGGCTATTGTCGGTGTGCTGCTGCCGTAATAATAAATTTCTTTGCCGTTGTAATCGTTCCAGCTTATGATTACGCTGTCGCGATGCTCGCCCACGATACTGATTACTTTGTTCAGGGAAACGGAATGCGAACCGATGTACACTTTTTCCTCGTAAAGGCCTTTTTTTACGTAAATCAAACGGCGTTCATCCCCTTCGGGCAAGGCATCAATGGCGGCAGACAGAGTCTCGAAGTCACCGGAACCATCTTTGGCCACAATAATATCGTAATAACGGTAGTCGTTGGTATCGAAAGGAATCTGTTCGCCCACCAGACCATTTATATATGCTTCCAATACAGTATAACCACTGCTGAGTTTAAGGTTGCGATCCTCAGGATTGAGCGGATCCAATCCGTGTTCCAGTTCCCAAAGATCGTCCATGCCGTCCTGATCCATGTCGACGATGGTATCGTAGGTATGGTATTCCGGGTAACCGCCCACGTCCGAAGGCCGGTCGATGATGCCTTTGCCGGCTCCCATGGTTTGCCCTCCGTAATAAGCGATTCCTTTGCGTGCCTCATCCACAATCCGGCTGTCTACCGTATCGCGAGGAAAGGCCCCTGCCCCGGCCAGCACACTTTGGTAAGCCTGCTGGGCTGTTTCCGTAGTCACGGCATAGGGTACGTCGAAGGGGGTAGCCGAAATAATGGAGGTTTTGGCAATCCCTTTGGCTATATATTCATCGGCATTCAGGCCGTTGTAGTTGTTCGTATTGCGGTTGCTGTTGGCCGAACCTTCCATATAATTGCCGTTCATATACCACAGCGGAATTTGCCAGGTTTGCTGATTGCCGTTGAAGGAGGCCCGCACAAAATTGGAAGATCTATTACCGGGACGGGCAGGGCCCGGTTTATAATAATTATTGATCATATTCACATAATGGGAGCGACCCTCCACCATGTCTCCGCCATAACAAGAATTTTCGCCTCCCCAGTTGTAGTTGACATTGTTCACATAATCGATCAGCACCCGGATATCGTTGCTGCGGGCGCCGTTGAAACGCGGACTTCGACTGTTGTTGTGAGCCAATAAGTTGTGGTGGTAGGTGGCGGTTTGTCCGCCCCATTGGGCGCCGTATCCGCGATTGCCCTTGCCATGCCCTGAGTTGTACAAGCCCTCGTGTACCAGGCACCATTGAACTGTTGTATAGGTGTTGTCGTAAATGGTCATATTTTCTTCGCCCGACCAGCCGAATGTGCAATGATCCAGGATCCAGTTGCTGGCGTTTTCTATACCTATGGAACCCCCTTCGATAAAGGCGGTGCTGTCGGTGCCTTCGAATTCCTTAAGGCCGATACGGAAGCGCAAATGCCTGATGATCAGGTTTTGGGAGCCCCCGAAATTACATTTAGCTCCGCGTATACAGATGCCGTCGCCCGGAGCCGTTTGTCCGGCAATGGTGGTACCGGCTGTTCGTTTGGCCCTGAGTTGGGTGACCAGGTTAATCACTCCGGAAGTTTTGAAAACAATGGTCAGGGGCTCATTGGGATATTGTCTGAGCGCCCAGCGAAAACTACCCGGAATGCTGCCCTGAGCGTCGTCCAGCAAATTGGTGACGGCCACCACCTTGCCTCCCCTGCCCCCGGTGGCATACATGCCATAGCCTTCGGCCGTAGGAAAAGCAGGAGGCCCTGCTGCAAACAAGGGAATGCTCAGAAATAAACCGGCTAATACAATAATACAGACAGAAGTCAGAAGGTTTTTCATAATACTTACTATAAGAACGGCCTGTTTTCTCTCCATACTACTCTCAAAGCAGGGAGCAGTATTTTAAAAAGAACCGGCATTGATAATGATATAAATAAGCCACAAAGGAAATAAAAAAACAACTATTCATCCCAACTATTGGGGAATTTTAACAAGCCCCTGAGCATACAGAACGTATCTGAAGCCGGCCGTGTTGCCGGCTTTGCTCTAATTTCAACGAATCCTCGAATTTACGGAACCCCAATGGCCGGATAAACGCACAACATACATATTTTGAGGCAGAAAATCCAAAAGAATTTGCACTAAGACAAGTTCTTCCATTCCATTGTTCAACAGAATTCCCCCCTCGATTTCCTGTATAAACACCCTGACACCCTGAATATTAAACACCTCGAGACAGCTTCCGGGAGGAGCCTGCACATACAGTTGCCGGACGGTACTCAGGTAGCGCAGTGCGGGTTTGTCGGTACCCAGATCGGGCATCGTGGCGTGCAAATCCTCCAAACCGGAAATTTCGGTAGAAATTTCGCCCAACCAACCCAATTGATCTTGTACGGCAGTATGGATGCGGACAAAATGTATTTCATCCAGATAAAACGGCTGCCCCTGCTCGTCCACTGCCCAATCGATATCAAAATCTGACCCGGAGTGGTTGTTGGGCCAATTATCCGCGTAACCCCAGGCGTAAGGAGGAGAAATCCAGGAAGTGCCCCCTCCGCTCGCCTTTGAAACCAGCCGGCTGCCGCTGAAAACCAAACTGTCTTCGCTTACCCATAAAGGATAATAGGAGGCCTGCGAATGATAAACATCATTCCTGAGCACATAACCACTATCTCCCAAATTATCTTTCCACAAAACGTTCCCATTTGCCGGCGAAGGCCGGTAATAAGTACAGGCGTAATTTTTAATGGTGGAATCGGAATAATACCCCGAACCGGCCAATTCATACCAGGGGTCGTCGGGTAAAGCGTTTCCGTTTAAATCTTTGCTGACGCACACTATACCGGGTTCGGCGCTGTTGTTGTGCGCGTTGCCATACACTTTAAAATCGACGGTATCGGTTTTATTCTGGACGGCATGATCAAAACCCAGCACAATATAACCGCCCCAACTGCCCAAACAAACGATACCGCTTTCTTTGCGTCCAACCAGCACCTTAGTTACCTTTTTCAAAATATCCTCGTATGTTTCTCCGGCTTCATAAGCAGGATAAGCCTTATTGATGAATTGACCGGGAGCCGGACAATACTCAAAAACCCGGTGAGCATAAGGCGAAAGAGCCTGTACGCACAAAGTACTGCACAACAGCCAGACAAACAGAAATCGTTTTGTATTAAAATCGTACATCTAAATACAACATTCGGCATCAATGCCGGGCATGGCCAAAATCAGCCAAACAACAAAGCTAGACGGTACACGACAAAGGCCAGACACCAGGCAAGCAAAATGGTATAAATCACGGCAAAAACAGCCCATTTCCAGCTGCCGGTTTCGGATCGTATAGCCGCCAACGTGGCCACACAGGGGAAATAAATAAGCACAAAGACCATCAAACTCAAAGCTACGGCGGCATTGATTACCGGGCTGCCGTCGGCATAACTTGCCGTCTGCAGGCGCTCGGACAAAACAGCGGCTTCCTCGTTGGGATCGCCCGCATAGAGCACACCCAAAGTGCTGATGATAATTTCTTTGGCAGCGACACCTGTCAACAGCGAAACACTTATTTTCCAGTCGAATCCCAGGGGACGAAACACCGGCTCCATCCATATTCCCATACGACCTATATAGGATTGTTCCTGCTGTTCCATTCTTTGCCGTTCCAAGCTGCTCAATCCTTCCCATTGCGCTTTTTCGGCGGCTCCCGCGGTCTGACTGCCCTCCCGGTTCAGCACTTGTATCTGCGCCTGCTCCGTTTGCTCCTGCGCCGTTATTTGCTCCATCTGTACAAGCTGCTCATTACCGGACAAATCAAGACGAGGAAAATAGCCCAGGAACCAAATCAAAATGGAAGCCACCAGTATAACTGTCCCCATTTTTTTAAGATACTGATGTGCTTTTTCCCACATATGAAGCAAGATAGCCTTGAAACCGGGTAGGCGATAAGGCGGCAATTCCATGGCAAAAGGCATCTCTTCTTCGGGAAAGAAAGCTTTTTTAAACACTTTGGCCATCACTATAGCCAGCAAAATTCCCAACATATATAAGCCAAAAAGCACGAGGCCGGCGTAGTTGGGGAAAAAAACTCCGGCAAAAAGTAAATATACCGGCAAACGTGCACTGCAAGACATCAGGGGAATCACCAGAATGGTGATCATTCTGCTGTTGCGGTTTTCTATGGATCGGGTGGCCATAATGGCCGGCACACTGCAACCGAAACCCATAATCAAGGGAATAAAGGACCGGCCGTGCAGACCTATTTTATGCATCAATTTATCCATTATAAAGACGGCCCTGGCCATATAGCCGGAATCTTCCATAAAGGAGATAAAAAAGTACAAGATCAGAATATTGGGCAAAAACACGATGACACCTCCCACACCGCCAATCACTCCATCAATAAGTAAATCCCTCAATGGCCCGGGATCCATCCACTTGCCTATGGCCGAGCCCAGCCACCCCACTCCCGATTCTATCCATTCCATAGGATATTTGCCCAAGACAAAGGTAGCCTGAAACATCAGGAACAAAAAGAGCAAAAAAATAGGATAACCCCAATAACGATGAGTAAATACCGCATCCAGGGAATGAGTCTTGGGTAATTGTTGCTTCTTATCGGCGGGGGTCATTACTTCTTTGAGAGCTCCGTGTATTACGGCGTATTTTGCGTTAGTAATTGCCGATTCGGCATCTTCATCGAGGTATTGCTGTATTTTTTTGTAAGACAAGGATCTCAGCTCAAATATCTTAGCGGCATTGGGCAACTGCCTGACCAGTTCTTCCACCAGGGCATCTCCTTCCAGGAGCTTAATGGACAAAAAGCGCATTGAATAACGATTGCACAAGTCTTCGTTCAAAGCCAGCGCCGCCTTGATCTTTTCAATACTTTTTTCGATAACGGGACCGTGGTATATATGAATATGGCGTACCACTTCGCCTATGCGGTACTCGTGTTCGTGTTTGTGTTCCCTGTGGTGATTCCTGAAATGAAACCGGCCGTGCAAATGACGGCGTTTTCTTCTGCAGTTCCTAAAGCCTTGCCCGAAAGTTTTGTAATGCTCATCCTCTTCCAATTCTTCGAGCGTATCGTGCGACAAGTCGTGCCGGTGGTGATAATCGTGCAGCTCTCTGAGACTATCGCGATCCAAACCCTCGGAAGCAAAAAGATCCGCGCCTTCGTATACCTTGATTACGATCCGAAACAAACGATCCAAACCCTGATTGTTACGAGCTACGATAGGCACGAACGGAACTCCCAGCAAGCGGCCCAGTTGCATGTAATCCAGCTTCGCTCCGCTCTGCTGCAATTCATCGTACATATTCAGCGCTACCACCATACGCACATTCATGTCAATGAGCTGTGTGGTCAGAAAAAGATTGCGCTCCAGATTGCCTGCATCCACCACATTGATCACTACATCGGGAAACTCCTGATCGAGGTGTTTGCGCACATACACCTCTTCGGGGGTGTAAGCCGACAATGAATAGGTGCCGGGCAAATCGACCAAACTGAAACTATAATCCTCGAAATCCATAAATCCCGTAGAGGCCGAAACCGTCACTCCACCGTAGTTTCCCACATGTTTACGTTCGCCCGAAACTTGATTGAATAATGTAGTTTTACCGGAATTGGGATTCCCCACCAAGGCTACACGAATGTGCTTACGTTTTTTCAAGGCTACGACTCTCAGGTCGTCTTCTTCGATGGTAGCACGAAACTTTTCCTGATGATCCGACTGCAACACTTCTTCCCGGCCTACGACTTCGATCATGGCGGCTTCGCTTCGACGCAAAGAAATATGATAACCCATAATCTTGTAGTCGACGGGGTCGTTCAGCGGAGCATTCATAACACACTCCACCACCTTGCCCCTGACAAAGCCCAGCTC
The DNA here is from genome assembly GCA_002305085.1 of Bacteroidales bacterium UBA1402. GTDB lineage: Bacteria > Bacteroidota > Bacteroidia > Bacteroidales > UBA1402 > UBA1402. Next base: position 58,084 of record DBQE01000021.1, read on the forward strand.
AACTATGCGCCGGCGAAAACCACCGTGCCCATAGACCTTGACAATAACCGCTTTTTCTCCGGTTTTCAGTTCGGACAGTCTCATATCACCCTCATTCTGACGAAAAAAAGCCGCCTAAAAATCTATAGACAGCTTCCTTTTCACCGCAAAGTCGTTTCGATGCCTCGACCAGGCAGGAATCGCTTTATTTGTCGAGATGGATGGCCTCGGTCGGACAAACGTCCGCGCAAGCCCCACACTCTGTACACAACTCCGGATCTATTTTATAGATATCACCTTCGGAGATAGCGTCAACAGGACATTCGTCTATGCAAGTCCCGCATGCGATGCAATCGTCATTAATTACGTAAGCCATAGTTTGATTAAGTTTTTAAACAAATTCGAGGCAAAAGTAATTCTTTTTTGAGCAGTATACCAAACTATTTGGCAATAATTGACGAGATTTATCGTTTTATCCCCCGAATGTCCTTTGTTTGAACCCGTGCTCAAGATGGTAAAAAAAGTTTATCCAATCGTACTGCTTTTCCTACTGCTGGCTTCTCCCGGGCTGATTATCGCCGGGAGTCCGGTCCGCTACCTACCTTACGAAGATCTTAAACTCTACCATTTTGGATTTTTTATCGGCATGCACACTCAGGACCTGCACATAGATCATTCAGGCATGCCCGACGACAACGGAGCCGTCTGGTACGGCAGCGTTCCTTCCTATGCTCCGGGGTTCAGTGTGGGCGTGTTGGGAGATTACCGCATAGCCGATTTCCTGAGTTTGCGGCTAAGCCCCGCCATACATTTCGGAACCAAAGACCTGGCTTTGGTATCGGACCAACCCGGCTCCGAAATTATTACCACCTCCATTCGTTCCAACTACATAATGGTTCCTCTGAGCATTCGTTACCGGGGAGCTCGCAGCGATAATTTCCGCCCTTACCTGATGAGCGGGCTCAGCCTGGGGCTGGATGCCGGCCGGCGAAAACGCCAGGAGGTGTTGCTCAAAGCCATAAACTATTACTGGGAATTCGGTTTCGGTTGCGACCTGTATCTGCCCTATTTTCGGCTGGTTCCCGAAATCAAGTTTTGCCTGGGACTGGGCGATGTGTTTGAGCATAAACGCTCCGATCAGGGCAGCGATGCTTACGAACAATTCACCAATGCCTTCGACCGGATGACTTCCCGGCTGATAGTATTATCGTTCCAGTTTGAATAGCCTCACAACATACCCAGGTAGCTGTCGATAATCTCCATCAGCCTTTCACCGTATTTTTCCAAGGTTTTGGGCCCTATGCCCCGAATTTTTTTCAATTCCCTGGTATTCACCGGAGGCTGGCGGCAAATGCCCAACAAGGCTGCCTGTGAGAGTACGGTGTATGCCGGACGCCCCAGTTCGCGGGCTTCTTGTCGCCTCCAGGCTGTCAGTTGCCCGTAAAGGATAGGATGAGTTATATCGCTGCCGACAGTAACGACGGACTCTGTATAAGCTTCGTCGGAGTAGCTGTTCCGAGAGGCATCCATTTCATTGTTGTCACCGTAGTAATGGACCTCAGCACGCTCTTTTTTGGGTTTTTTCTCCTTTTTACTCCCACTCTTCTTTTTGGGTTCTTCGGATTTGAGCAAAAGTTTGGCTCTGAGGTTAAGATAATCTCCTACCGAAAAAGCTCTCAGCGAAAACTCCCTCATCAGACCCGCTTTGTAATCGAATTCTTGTTCCAGGCGGTTAAAGGCGTTTTCGAGCAATTGCCTGCTCTCTTTATTGTCCATCTCAGGCAAGTTTTCCGCTAACACAGTTCCGATTATGCCCTGCAATTTTTCGGAGAAATAAAGACCGGCTTTTTGGACACGCTCCTGTAATTGTGGCTCTTGTTCCGGCTCGGCACATGCTTCGGATATTCGACTGATTTGGTTTCCAAAAGCAAGGCCAACGCCGGTTATTTCGTTAACACAGGCAGAACAAGCCTTGCCTACATCTGCTGCGTAGGACGGGTATAAAGCTTCCAAATGATCGCGACATTGCCGGTTAAATAAACGCAGGGCCAGCAAAAGCTCCTGAAAATCGAATAAATCGAGCAAACGATCAACGAAATACCTCCGCTTGGCTTGGAGCAAGTGTTGCGGGTCGGCCGGATGGTTCAGAATCTCTCTGCTGAAGGCGCTCACCACGGCATCGTCCTTGAGCGCCCAACGGCTCAGGGGGCGATTGAGCACTATTCCCTCGAGGGTTTTGCAGCGGCTCAAGGCCACATAGACCTGGCCATGGGCAAATGCAGAAGCGGCATCTATAATTGCCTTTTCAAAAGTCAGACCCTGGCTTTTGTGTATGGTGATGGCCCAGGCCAGTTTGAGCGGGTATTGTTCAAAAACGCCTTCGACTGTTTCTTCGATATCTTTAGTTTCGGGATCCAGGGTGTATTTGGTGTTGAACCATTGCTCACGCTGAACCACGACTTCCCGGGCATCGCCTTCGCATTGCACACATATATAATCCTCGCACAGATCGGTAACCCGGCCTATTTTCCCGTTGAAATACAACCTTTCGGGAGAGGAATCGTTTTTGACAAACATCACCTGAGCTCCCTTTTTGAGCAGCAATTCCTGATTGGTGGGAAAAGATGATTCGGGGAACAAACCCTGCAATCTGGCCTTGTAGCAAAATTCGGGCTGGGCAATGGCTGCCAGTTTGACTTCGTTGATCGATTGGGCCTGGTAATTGTGCGTGGTCAGGGTGATGTAACCCTCGTTATCGTCGGGATTGAAACCACTTATATACCTACTGTTGAGAGCTTTCAAACCGGCTTCGTCGAGCTTGTTTTCGCGCACTTTGTTGAGCAGATCCAGAAAAAAGGCATCCGATTGCCTGAATACTTCGGTAAGGGCTATGGTGGTGTAAGACATTTTCGACAAGGCCTGACTACTGAAAAAATAGGGAGAATCGTACACCGTACGTAAAAGAGCCCATTCGTCGTCTTTGACCACCGGGGCCAACTGCTGCACATCGCCTATCATCAGCAGTTGCAAACCGCCAAAAGGCCGGCTGTCTCTGCGGTAACGGCAGAGATTGTCGCTGACGGCATCCAGCAGGTCGGCACGTACCATACTTATTTCGTCGATAATCAAGAGGTCGAGGCTGCGGATAAGATTGATTTTATCCTTGCGCAACTTATGAATTTGTCGTCTGCCCTCGCCCGATTTTTCCAGATTTGGCCCGGGAACATAGGGACCAAAAGGCAATTGAAAAAAGGAATGAATGGTCATACCGCCCGCATTAATGGCGGCTACTCCCGTAGGAGCCAACACCACTGTGCGTTTATTGACTTCTTTTTTGATCCGTTGCAAAAAGGTGGTTTTTCCGGTACCGGCCTTACCGGTCAAAAAAACAGATTCGCCGGTATGGCAAACATAATCATAAGCCAGCTCCAGGCCGGCATTGCTCTTGATTATCTCCTCTTGTGCATGCAACGATCTGACCGGCTCCGGATTCATTTCTTCTTTAAATAATATTGCCTCTCTTCGGCTGAATAATGTTCAATAGCGTAACGTAAGGTGGTGCGGGGCAACCGGGCAGCATATTCTTCCAAAAAAGCAGTCAACACACTGCGGTCGCTCTTGCCGATTTCACGAAGCATCCAGCCGTTGGCCTTCTGCATCAGGTCGTGCGGATGTTGCATTTGCTTTTTGACCAAAGCCAGGGTATCGTCAAACTGATTACGATGGATCAGGGTCATGGTGCTGACTACGGCAGCTCTCTGCTCCCAAAGCACCGTGCTCTCGCTGAGACGGTACAACACGGAGCGATCGTGATTGAGCAGCCAATGACCGAGTATCTTCGGAGCGCTCAGGTCCACCAGGTCCCAATTATTAGCCCGGTATAAACGGCTTAAATAATAATCAACTATTTCAGCTCGCTTTGGGGGCTGTTTGCGATATTGTTCCACCAGAATAAAGAATCCGCACTGGCGTACTTCGTGCAGGTCGTCCTGAATCAGGATTTCAATTTCGTCTCTGCCTATATCCAAAACCTGCCGGGCCACAGAACGTACCTGAGGCACCGTCACCCCGCAAAAAAGATCACCCTCGCCGTATTGGCCGGGGCCGGTTTTGAAAAAGCGGCTCAACACGGCGGCTTTTTCGCTTCGGGCATAACTCAAAAGGGTTGCTTTTACCCCGGCAGCAGTATTCAGGGAGTTGTTTTGCATACCTCGTCGAATAGAGCTTCAATGTTGGCCGGGGGAATATCTTGTAGTATGGCTTCGTGACTGGGAGAGAAAATCAGACCGGTCGGGAAAAGAGCTTTGAGTTCTCTTACCTTGACTCGCACATCGTCGGGACTGCCGTGTACCAACAAGTACTGAGCATCAACCCCTCCGCAAAAGCTGGCAGAGGGAAAATCCTTTTTGAGCCTGTCCGGTTCCATATGAGCAGCCAGAGCCTGTATGGGATGAATGATATCGGCCCCTGCTTCCATCAGGTCGGGAATCACATCGTGGATGGAACCGCAGGAATGATGCATCACTTCCAACCCGTAACGTTTGGCTTGCTGTACCAGCTTTCGGGTACCGGGCAAAACAAACTCCCTGACGGCTTCGGGCGAAATCATCAGGCCGTTCTGACTGCCCAGGTCGTTGCCAATCAAAACGGCATGCAGTTTGCCCCTGGTAGCTTGGTAAAAAATTTCGTTGGCCTTAAGGTAGAAATCCACAATTCTGTTCGTAACGGCCATAAACAATTCCGGAGCCAGCATCATATTCATCAGGGCCGTTTCCATGCCAAAAGCTGCACAGGCATCCTGAAAATGAGCCGACCAAACCACGCCCATAATAGCATATCCCTCAGGCACTTCGTCCACCACTTTGCGACAAAGCACCGGATCGATGTATTTTTCGGGGTCGGGCCAATCGAATTTATCCACATCGGCCGGATCGCTGTAATCTTCGAAAAAGCCGGGAGCCGTCAGGGTGCGTTCGTCGGGCAGGCCGTGCTTTTTCTTGGCAAAATCGAAAGCAGCATAGATGGCGTTACTGGTGGGCGAATGGTAGGGCATCTCTACAGGAAAAATATCGTCGTTTATTTTAGCCTTGAGAGCCACCATATTGTCCACACCAAAATGGCGGTACAGGGCAGGTAATGCCGCTTTGTCGGGTATGCCCAACCAGGAAGCAGGATAATCTACCTTTTGATGTCTTATAGTTGCATAAAAGCGTTCAATGTGATTCATAGTATATTAGAAAAAAGTTACATATTGGCCAAGCGGATAGCGGTGGCCACAAAAATGGCGGCCGTTTCGGTGCGCAAACGAATGTTGCCCAGGGAAATGGGTTGGAAGCCCACCGATTTGGCCATCTCTACCTCCTCACGGCTAAAGTCGCCTTCGGGCCCTATCATTACCAGAACAGGCTTGCCGGGCCGGTAAATTTCTTTGATAAAGGGTTTTTCTTCTTCGGGCCAGCAATGGGCTATCAATTTCTGTCCCTCAAAATCCCGGCTCAGCAATTGTTTAAAATCTACCATGTCGCTGATTTCAGGCAGGAGAGATCGTTCGGACTGTTTCATGGCAGCCACGGCAATTTTAGAGATGCGGTCGGTCTTGAGATGTTTGCGCTCGGAATGGGAACTGCATACAAAGCTCAGGCTGTCGATGCCCAGCTCGGTCAGCTTCTCGGCCAACCATTCCATACGATCGGCGTTCTTGGTGGGAGCTACGGCCAGATGCAAGCCCATGGAATCGGAAGCCTGGGGTAACACTTCCAATATTTCCACTTCGCATTGCTTCGCATCTGCGTTACTGATGCGGGCGCGATAAAAATGGCCCATGCCGTCGGCCAAACGAATTTCTTCGCCTTCCTTCAGGCGTAAAACCCTGACACAATGGGCCGACTCCTCGGGAGGAAGACAAGCCCGACTTGCAATATCGGGGGTATAAAATACCGGCATAGAATCAGGATTTGGTTTCTTTGCGTTTTTTCAATTCATCCCTTATCAGGGAAGCCTGCTCGTATTCTTCATGCTCAACAGCCTTTTGGAGCGCTGCCTGCAATTCTTCGTCGCTGGCGTCTTCCCAGGTTTCCTCATCGCGTATCTTTTTGATACGCATTTGCTGCCGACCCCTCTGTTCTGTTTCTTCGAAAACCATGCCCCGCTTGCGCAACATACTTTCGGTTGTATAAATAGGAGCGCCTACCCGCAAAGCGAGGGCCACAGCATCGGAAGTCCTGGAACCCAAGGTGATTTGCTCTCCCCTGTGCTCAAAATAGAGCTCCGCGTAAAACACATCTTCCACGCAATCCGAAATAAACACTTCTTTGAGTTCCAAGCCGAAGGCATGACACATAGAAGCCATCAAATCGTGGGTAAGCGGACGCGGGGGCGTTTTTTTCTCCAACGAAAACGAAATGGCCTGAGCCTCGCTGGAACCTATAATGATGGGTAAACGCCGGTCTCCCGAAGCCTCGGCCAAAATCAGGATGTAAGCACCCGATTTCATACGGCTGTAGGATAGGCCCCAGACGGTCATCAAAATACGCGAAATCTCTTTTTCCGACATAATACTATTCTTTTTATTTTGAGGGTTCAGTCCTGTCAGATAACAAGCTCTTTGAGTTAGCATCTGCTTTTTATCCTGCTTTAGCGTCAGCCGTTTACACCTAAAAATCGGGATTCGAGCGCTCTGAAGCTTTCCGGATATTCCTGTACACTAAGCGACAACGCCGATTTGACAGAGTTTACCGAACCGTGTACAAAGATAAGAGATGACTGAGCAAAATCCAAAAGAAAAATTGTGTTTTGCCCTTGGCTATTTCACTAAAAAGCAGTAATATTGCAGCCGCTTTCCGGAGACAGTTCCAAAGCGGGCCCATAGCTCAGTCGGTTAGTAGCACCTGACTCATAATCAGGGGGTCACTGGTTCAAGTCCAGTTGGGCCCACCAATCAAAGCCAAGCAGTTACATGAATTTGTGACTGCTTTTTTGTTATAATTACCCTCCTATCCACCTGTAACTGTATTTTTTTACTCCCCGGAACAATTATTCAGGAATTTCTCTACCTTTGGGGCACTGAAAAAAATGAAAAGGCAGCCCTTTTTCGGTGTTTATAATGTGCTGCTTATCAGATATTTGTATGAACAACAACAATGTGTTGATTCTGCTCGATTCCCTCCGCGACTGGGCCCCTTATTACCAGACCAACAGCCTGCTTACTGTTCTGGATTACCTGCAATACAAAAACGGCGAAAAGAGCCGCAAGCTGGTTATTAATCTGAGCAACGATTACAGTTACAATTCCGAAGGCTATTACTGCTCGCTGCTGGCCCAAACCAGGGGACATCAGGTAATTCCCGGCATCGATATTATCAATAAACTCGAAAGCGGCACCGGTATCCGGATGGATCAAAACCTGCAGCGAATTTGCTATCAATGGATACAGGCACACGAACCGGCCGAGCCCACCTGGAGCATAGTTATCTACTTTGGCACCTGCAAAGAAAAAGGCCTGGAAAAAATAGCCCGTTTTATTTTTGAACATTATCCCTGTCCCATTCTGAAAGTCACTTTCAATACGCGATCCAGAAATCAAATTGAAAGCGTGCAGGCTTTCCCGCTGAGAGAACTCAACGACGAGCAGCAAACCGCCTTTGCCGAGGCCCTCGATCGTTTCAGTCAGCGGGTCTGGCAACAACCCCGTTCCAACAAAACCAGCCGCTTTAGCCTGGCCATACTTTACGATCCCGAAGAAAAGTTTCCGCCCAGTAACAAGCAGGCGCTGAAAAAATTCAGCGAGATCGCCAAAAAAATGCGTATTCATACCGAATTTATTACCGAAGAAGACGCCAATCGCCTGATGGAGTTTGATGCGCTGTTTATCCGCACCACCACCTCGCTCAACCACTATACGTTTCATTTATCGCAATTGGCTGCTCAACACGGAATAGCGGTGATCGACGACCCCTTGTCCATTATTCGTTGCACCAACAAGGTCTATCTGAACGAATTGTTCGAAAAAGAAAAGATTCCGGTTCCTCCTTCCATGCTCATTCTTAAGTCGAGGCGTCCCTCGTTTGAAGAAATTACAGAAAGCATAGGTGAGCCTTTTATCCTGAAAATACCCGACGGCTCCTTTTCGATAGGCATGGTCAAAATCGAAACAGAGGAGGCTCTGAACGAAGCTTTGGACGAACTCTTTGAAAAATCGGCCATTCTGCTGGCCCAGGCTTTTACTCCCTCCGAATTCGACTGGCGTATAGGCGTGCTCAACGGAGAACCCCTCTATGCCTGCAAATATTACATGGCCAAAGGGCATTGGCAGATTTATCACCATTTCCAGTCGGGACGCAGCTACAGCGGCACGGTCGACACCATACCTATTTACCAGGTGCCGCGCACCGTGATCGAAACCGCCGTAAAAGCGGCCTCATTGATTGGTAAAGGCCTGTACGGGGTTGATCTTAAGATGGTCAAAGACAAGGCCATGGTGATGGAAATCAACGACAATCCCAGTATTGATCACGGCTGTGAAGATATCGTGCTGGGCAACGAGCTTTATTACCGCATTTTGGATCACTTTGAACGATCACTGAACAACAACGAACGATTCTGACTATGCTGATTCGCCGGGCAAGGAAAAGCGACCTGGAGGCTGTGCTCAAAATAGAAAACAGCTCCTTCGAAGCGGAGCGTTTTACGCGCTCTCAGTTGCTTTATCTTATGACCAAAGCCCGGGGCTTGTTTCTGGTACTGGAACTTGAAGCGAAAATAGCCGCTTATCTCTCTGTTTTAACACATAAAAAACGTCACAGCCTACGCATATATTCCATCGCCGTTGATCCCGCCCACCGGGGAATGAAACTGGGTCAACTGTTGATCGAAAAGACGATAGCTTACGCCACAGAGCTTCAATTACCGGCCATCAGCCTCGAAGTGAGTACCCGAAACAGCTCAGCCATAGCCCTGTACACCCAAAACGGTTTTAATACCGTGGAAATTCTGAAAGATTATTACGGCAAGGGAGAAAATGCGCTGAAAATGATCAAAAAGCTCTGACCATTCAACACTTCGCTGCAATTTGTTCCGAAGCGATGAGCTTTAATTTATTTTTCAGGTTCTAAGCGGATTAATTCTTGTATTCCCGGTCTATCTCCCTTTCGTTCAGATGTCATCCATCTCTCTACCACCGATTTGTGAATAATGCGATAATGCGGGCGATAGGTTTCGGTGAATTGCCGGCTGTGGTGAGAAACAACGATTCCCTTCTCTAAATTTCGATGGATTGTTTGGATGTCTTCCTGCAAATTCGGAATTTCAGGTTTGTACGCTTGAATGATGTCGAGTACCTGATTCCATTCGATGATCCAATCGGACAATTCGGGTTTTCGTGCCAATACCGAACTTTCTTTCATGCCATTCAGCAATGTATCGAGAGCTATGGTGCCGTTTTTGACCAGACTTAGGTTTATTCTGTAAAAATCACGATGAATCCCCAGAGGTTGGAAAAGAATCGTATCGCAATAATCCGTTTCTGCCAGTTCTTTAACCAGATAATCTTTTGCCGCGTTCGTATCGTTCATTAAATGCCCCGGGCCAAAGGCATCCTGAAAATAATTTTTATACAAATCAATCAAGGTGGCCTGCGGGTAATTGGCAAGTTCCAAATCAATATAATTCTGAACAAGCTCCCGGCTGATTTGTGCATTTACGCTCATCGTGCAAAATAAGAGGGCTGTTGTGGAAATTATTTTTATGCGCATTGCAAAAAACAAAGAATTACAAATATCGCTTAATATTTTTTCTCAAGAAAGTTTGAATGACCAATTTTGAAAAACATCTTGGTATCGTCAATCATCTTTGCGTTTTCAACCCTATAAAAGCGTTGATTGGTTGTAAGAGAATTCAGGCCTCCCAAGTTCTGCACATAAGGTCCCAACTTGATAAAATCAAAATGAACAATCTCAAAATTTGAAGGCAATTCTTGTCTTCCCGAGTACCAGGCAACTTTTATTTTGAATGCCGTTTGTTTTTTCAAGAATGCCGCTAAATGCTGCACATCTTTAGGGGAAGCATCTCCACCCATAAAACAAATACAACTAATCGCTTTCCCGTATTTTTCGAGCAAACTCAAAAGTACCGACTCATTCAGTTCTTCTCCGATGTCTTTCATCAGTTCCGGGCTATGGCAGCCTTTACATCTGTTGGGACAATTTGTGATATTTATAGCCAAACTCACTTCACCTGGAACTTCTTGAAAAACTATATCATAATTGAGATACCTTAGCATAATATCTATTCGAAGCTTCCTTCTGTCGGGCTTGAGAAAAATTACTGACTCGTTTCATGTACCCGATAATACGGGTTAAATAATCCAAATCTCGGCCGGTGCATGCCGGACACTCGTTCAATTTACGTTTATCTATATGCCCACAACTATTGCAAATAGTATTGGGTATGTTGAATGTGAAATAATTACATCCCTCCTGCGCAGCTATTCGCAAAAGCTGGCGGTATTGTTCTTTACTCAGATGCTCTTCAAGATTGAGGTGCAAGGCAGATCCTCCGGTGAGGTGTCGTATGTATTTTGCACCGTGCAAACGAAATTTATCTATCACATTTAATGTGCTGTCTTCTACAACAAAAAAATAGCTGTTATAACAATCTCTTTTGGAAACATAGCCATCGCGCTTATCCCATTTAGCATGCTTAACCCCTACATTCTCGGCAGGAATCATCTCGCAGTTAAACATCACCTCCTTGCTCCGGTATTTTTTGTTAATCTTCTCTATCAACCCAAGCACTTGCTGAACAAAATATTCGTAATCGGGATTATCATTGATTTCGATCCCTAAAAACTCGGCAGCTTCAACTAAACCGTTCACGCCAATGGTAAGGTATTGACGTCCAAGATTAATATAACCTGCGTCAAAAAGAGGCAGCAATCCTTTTTCTTTCATATACCGCAGGTTTTCGTTATATGCCAACTGTGCTTTATGAGCAAGTTCCACAACCTCCTCCAAAAACAACATATAAAACATCCCTTTTTTGGTGGCATATTGAATACAACGATTCAAATTGATCGTCAACACACTCTTGGATCCGGTCGAAACACCTCCGGCTCCGAGCGTATAACTGAACTCGTTGTCTTGAATTTCATTGCGCAGCCTGCAGCAACTACTCAGCGAATCGGCCTTATCGCTCATATAAGTGAAAAAGGAATGACCTTCGGCATACATTTCAGCGGTAAAATCACCATACTCCTTGTCCCTTACCTCTCCGTCTTCTGTCAACAAAGCCATAGTCTCAACAGGAAAAGTCAAGACCGTTCGTAACCGTTCGCGGTTGAACCATTTCATAAAACGCTTTTGTAACCAATTGAGCGAATCCCAATCGGGCTTGCTGCCATCGGGGAACACAAAATTTCCAAATAAACTTTCAAAATAGTACCTGTCGTAGTACGAAATATTCCAAAACACGGCTTGAAAGTTACGTGCGCCGGTAGGTTGGTTGATAGAATATACAATCTGCTCAAAATGATCTGTAATTACTTTGTCCAAAGAGCGTTGTTTTCTGGACAAATCTACTATTGCATCTACTTTTTTATAATAATCTCTACCGTATTCCAAGCCGATAAAATAATTCATATACAACAAAAATTCCGGTGTGGCACAAGCACCGCTCAACATGCTGGAAACCATAAAGACCATATTAATAAAGCCTCCGCAGAAAGATTTGAGATTGGTTGGAGCTTTTGAATTTCCTCCAATAGAATAAGTTCCTCCAATCAACCAGGGATACATAGTAATACTGGCACAATAATTGGCCAGGCTGGTTTCATCGTTTTTATAAATAAAATGATTCGTCAGCAATTCGATGTATTTGTCGGACACTTCTTTGCCGTACATTTCTTTCAGCCTGTCGGTCAACAATCTTCGATTTAATCTTATAAAGTTTGATTTAGGTAATTCGCCAATGAGTGTCGCCATATTTTTATTTTCCACATTGGCGTTTGCATCATACTTACTGCCGGAGGCGGCATTGGATGCATCGCAGTAATCGATCAGGAACTTGAGTTTATCGCGCACTTCACGGTCTTCGATGTGTTTTTGACGGTAAAGCATAAAAGATTTTGCTACCGCATAATACCGTTCAGCCATTAACGCTATTTCTACCTGATTCTGAATTTCTTCCACAGAAATTCCATCGTAAATATGTATCCGGCACATAATATTGCCCAACACTTCCTGAGTTGCAAAACTCCCCACCGAAAGAAATGCTTTTGCAATGGCATCTTTAATCTTCTCAGCCGAAAAAAGCTCCCTTTTCCCGTCTCTTTTAATAATGTACACTTCCATGACGTATCTGTTGAATTAATATCATCGTTCAACGAGAGATCGGGGGAAAGAAAACGGCCTATACCAAAGACAAATCAGCAACTTTGATCAGGTGTTTATTGAAAAACAAATGAATCGTAAGTCCGCCAATCGCTCTTCACCCGAAAGCTCTCGGTAAAAAAACATCAGGCAGGTCTTCTGACTTGTTTCGGGCAGTGCGCCTTCCCATCCAAATCGACAGTGGCCGAGAATACACTCCTTACTTTAGAAACTCACAGCTACGGGGATAGTTCCTGACTTTCACAGGATTCCCTTTTAATCCCGGATTGCGAATAAAAAGCAATCTTTTGAGAACCAAATGCCGGGAACAAAGATATACAAATTTACATTAGTGGCATAAATATAGTTCTGAATTTACATTCAGATATATGTAACAAACTCTTTTTACAAAGGCAGAAAAAATGTATATTCGTTGCGAATTTTAAAGTTTTTTGTTTCAATCAACCATATAAAATTTAACCTTATGATCTGCCAACGCCTTTTGCTTTTTTCGTTCTGCGCATTATGTTTGTTAAGCGCCAATGAAAGCCCCGCTCAAAAAGCCCAAAATCCCGTTATTTTTGCCGACGTGCCCGATATGTCTATGATGCGTGTGGGCGATACTTACTACATGAGCAGCACCACTATGCATATGGCCCCCGGGGTGCCTGTTATGACATCAAAAGACTTGATTAACTGGAAAATAACCAGTTACTGCTACGATATACTCGACGATGTGGACGCACTAAACCTGGTCAACGGCAAGAGCACCTACGGCAGAGGCACCTGGGCCAGCAGCATACGCTACCACAAGGGGCTCTTTTACGTTTCTACTTTTGCTCAAACCACCAACAAAACCTATATATACACCACCGACGATCCTGAAAAGGGCGAATGGAAAAAGACTTCCTTTGCTCCGGCTTACCACGATCACAGCCTGTTTTTTGACGATGACGGCCGCATTTATTTTATCTGGGGGGTGGGCCGTTTACGCATCATCGAGCTTGAGGCCGATCTGAGCGGCGTGAAAGAAGAAACGGAACGGGTTTTAATAGAAAACGCCAGCGCGCCGGCAGGCAGCCCAATGGGCCTGCAGTCCGAAGGTTCTCAACTGTTCAAAGTAAACGGCAGGTACTATTTGTTCAATATTTGCTGGCCCAGGGGTGGTATGCGCACGGTGGTGATACATCGTGCCCCCAGTCTCGAGGGCCCCTGGGAAGGACGTTTGGCTTTGCAGGACAAGGGTGTGGCTCAGGGCGGTATGGTCAACACACCCGACGAGCGCTGGTTTGCCTATCTTTTCCGCGACTACGGTTCGGTAGGCCGGATCCCTTATCTGGTTCCGATACAATGGCAAGACGGCTGGCCGGTGCTTGGAATCGAGGGCAAAGTGCCCGACGAACTGGATCTGCCGGCCGGTAAAGGTCTGAAACCGGGCATTGTCAACGACGATGAATTTAATCGTAAAGCCGGTGAACCTGAACTGCCTCTGGTCTGGCAATGGAACCACAATCCCGACAACAATCTCTGGTCGCTAAGTGAACGCCCCGGCTATTTACGCTTGAAAACGGGACGCATAGACAAGAGTTTTTTACTGGCACGAAACACGCTGACTCAACGCAGTTTTGGTCCCCAAAGTTCGGGCAGCACCCTATTGGATGTTTCAGGAATGAAAGACGGCGATGTAGCCGGATTGGTTGCTCTGCAGCGTAAATTCGGACAAGTGGGAGTCAAAATGGAAGGCAGCAACAAATATATTTTTATGACCAGCAACAAAACAGACACACCCACCGAAATCGAAAGGCTGCCGCTGAAAAAGAAAAGGGTTTACCTCAGAATCGACTGCGATTACAGGGAAATGACCGATCTGGCCCGCTTCTACTACAGCCTGAACGGCAAAACCTGGAAAGAAATCGGACAGCCCCTCAAAATGGAATACACCCTGGTAGAGCATTTTATGGGCTATCGCTTCGGACTTTTTAATTACGCCACCAAACAAAGCGGCGGCTGGGCCGACTTCGATTATTTCCGCATTGATGGACAAATTATTGAAAACAATGAACAATAAAGAGCATAAACAATGATTTCAAACTCCAAATTGCTTTTTGTCTGCCTGAGCCTTTTGGCTTCCATTTCGGGCGGACTGTTTATCCCCCTTGCGGCGCAAAACCCGATTATCCGGAATCAGTTTACAGCCGACCCTTCGGCCCGGGTTTTCAACGGAAAGATCTATGTTTTCCCTTCGCACGACATCAGAGCACCGGAAGGCAAGAACCTGCGCAAAGACTGGTTTTGTATGGAAGATTACCACGTTTTTTCGTCGAAAAATCTCATCGATTGGACCGACCATGGCGTGATCCTCAGCCAGTACGATCCACCCTGGGTCGATTCTACTTCGTACAGCATGTGGGCCCCCGATTGCATAGAGCGAAACGGGAAATACTACTTTTATTTTCCGGCCCACACCAAAGCAGATGAAAACGGCCGCAGAAGTCTTGGCATCGGAGTGGCTGTGGCTGACAAGCCCGAAGGCCCTTACCTGCCCCAGGCCGAACCCATCAAAGGAGTACACGGAATAGATCCGAACGTTTTCATCGACAAAGACGGCCAAGCCTACCTATATTGGTCACAACAACATATTTATGTGGCCAAATTGAAGGAGAATATGCTTGAACTGGATTCCGAACCTTATATTATCCCCAATTTACCGGAAAAAGGACTTAAAGAAGGGCCCTGGTTATTTGAAAGAGAGGGAATTTACTACCTGACTTTCCCCCATGTTGAAAACAAGACGGAACGCCTCGAATACGCTATTGGTAAGCATCCTATGGGTCCCTTTACCATGACGGGGGTTATTATGGACGAATCGCCCACGGCTTGCTGGACCAACCATCATTCCATTTTGGAATACCGGGGCCGGTGGTATTTGTTTTATCACCACAACGATTATTCGCCGGATTTTGATAAAAACCGCTCCATCCGTATCGACAGTCTTTTTTTCAATGAGGACGGGACTATTCAAAAAGTACAGCCCAGTTTACGGGGAGTAGGATTAACCCCGGCCAATACCGAAATACAACTCGACCGGTATTCTGCCCTCAGTCCCGATGGTGCCGAAATCGCTTATATCGACAAAAACAGGCCTTTCGAAGGCTGGAAAACGATATTAAACAAACCGGGAGCCTGGGTGCAGTACAACGCCGTCGATTTTGGCAATAAAAAAAAGAAAAGGGTACAAATCAGGGCTCTGGCACCACAAGGCAGCATCCTTGAGCTAAGGCTCAACCACCCCGGCGGGCCTCTTTTGGCAGGTCTCACACTCCCGGCCGGCTCTGACTGGGAAAACTACGACTTTAAAATTAAAAAGACCGGGCGAGGTATAGACAACCTGATTGTTTTGCTTCGTTCGGAATCTGAGCTGGAAATTGACTGGCTCCAATTTCAACCCTAAACCATCAATTTGACTATCTACCTAATTGAACACCAACTTTAATAGTTTAAATCATGAAAAAAACTTCTTTTACTTTAGTCTTTCTGCTGATAAGCTATTTCAGCTTTGCCCAATTTGCCGGCATGATGCGCGGGCAACAGGCAGAAGCCCTGCCCGAAGGCTTCAAACCTTCTTCGACCAATACCTTCCTCGCTTTGTACCCGGCCGTCAATGCTCAAACCCGCCAGGCGCTCTTTAAAGTGGTGGCTCCCACCGCCAATAACGTCCAGTTGGATTTGTGCAATAAGAAATACGACATGACCAAAGACGACAGAGGGGTATGGACTTGTATGTCCGATCCTCAGGTGGTCGGTTTTCACTATTACGCTATTCTCATCGACGGCGTAGCGGTGATGGATCGCAACACCAAGGCCTTTTTCGGTAGCAACTGGATGTCGTCGGGCATCGAAATTCCCGAAGGGCCCGAGGGCGACTACTACCGTTTCGACAAAAACATTCCCCACGGTCAGGTTCGTTCCATCTATTACTGGTCCGAGATCAACGGAATGGAACGCCACGTTAACGTTTATGTTCCGGCCGAATACGAACAAAAAACCGATAAATCGTATCCCGTACTCTATCTGGTACATGGTTGGGGCGAAGACGAAAACGGCTGGTCCAACCAAGGCCGCATGGCCAACATTATGGACGGACTTATTGCCTCGGGCAAGGCGGTACCCATGATCGTGGTTATGCCCAGCGGTGACATTCAAACCAATCCCGACGTTCGCCGGGCCAGTGGAGACATCAGTCAGATATTTGTTCAGGATTTACTGCCTTTTATCGACCGGAACTTCAGAACCAAAACAGACAAACAAAACCGCGCCATGGCCGGCCTTTCGAGAGGTGGCTTTCAAACCTGCCAGACGGTCTCCACCAACCTCGATAAATTTGGCTGGATGGGAACCTTCAGCGGATTTTTTATAAGGGGCGATAACAGTCTGGAGACGGCCTTCAACGGCTTGTTTAAAGATCCTTCGGAATTCAAACGGCAAATCAAGCTGCTCTACATCAGCACAGGCACCGAAGAAAACACACCCAAAGCTCAGGTTGAAGCCCTCAAAGCCAAGGGCATCGATAATATTGTTTATTCGGAATCTCAGGGAACGGCTCACGAATGGCTCAGCTGGCGCAGAGCGTTGAATGAATTTGCCCAATTGATCTTTAAGTAATCCGACCCGGTTCAAATCCTGTTAATAAAAAAACAACAACCATTATTTCAACGTATGAAACCTACTCCATTCTTCTCCGGTGTTTTTAAACTACCGGCCCTGCTCTTATTATTCGCTGTAATCACTCCCCCGCTCTATGCTCAAAAAGCAGTCAAAGCTTCCGGGACTCCCCTGTTTACCGATTTTGAGTACCGGGGCAACGACAAGATTTACCAGAACCATCCTCTGAAGCCGGACGAGTTTTACAATCCCATTCTTCAGGGTTGTTACCCCGACCCGAGCATCACTCGCAAAGGAGACGATTATTATTTGGTTTGCTCCTCTTTTGCCATGTTTCCCGGAGTACCCATTTTCCATTCCCGCGACCTGGTCAACTGGACGCAAATAGGCCATGTGCTCGACAGGAAATCACAACTGATAATCCACAATTGCGGTATCAGCGCCGGCATCTATGCCCCTCAGATAATCTACAATCCTTACAACGATTATTTTTATATGATCACCACCCAAATTTCCGGGGGCATTGGCAATATGGTCGTCAAGACCAAGGATCCCCACCAAGGATGGAGCGAAGTGATTAAACTGGATTTCAACGGCATCGACCCCTCTCTGTTTTTCGACGACGACGGCAAAGCTTATGTGGTCCACAACGACGGCCCCGACCGTGGTAAAGAACTCTACAACGGACACAGGGTAATTAAAATCTGGGAATACGATACCGAGCAAGACAAAATCATTCCCGGCAGCGACAAAATCATCGTGGACGGAGGCGTAGATATATCCAAAAAGCCCATTTGGATTGAAGCCCCTCATATTTACAAAAAAAACAACAAGTACTACCTGATGTGCGCCGAAGGCGGGACAGGAGGCTGGCATAGCGAAGTAATTTTTGTAAGTGACAGCCCCAAAGGCCCTTATATTCCGGCGCCCGGCAATCCCATCCTGACTCAGCGCCATTTTGCCAGGGACAGGGCCAATAAAGTAGATTGGGCAGGTCATGCCGATTTGGTGCTCGGGCCCGACAATAAAACCTATTACGGGGTCTTTTTAGCCGTCCGTCCCAACGAAAAGAACCGGGTGAACACGGGGCGAGAAACCTTCATCCTTCCCGTCGACTGGTCGGGTGAATTCCCCGTCTTTGTAAACGGGCTGCTTCCGATGGAACCTAAACTAAAGATGCCTCAGGGTGTTACCGAAAACAACACCGGCAAGGAGAACTTCCTCCCCAACGGCAACTTCAGCTTTAGCGACAACTTCAGCGCCGGCAAGCCGGATTATCGCTGGATAAGCCTGAGAGGACCCCGCGAAGAATTTATAGAGACTTCAAAACAAGGGCTTAAAATCAAACCTTATCCCGTTAATATCAAAGAAGTCAAACCGACCTCCACCCTCTTTCTCCGGCAAATGCACAACAGTTTCTCCTTTACGGTCGGCATGAACTACCGGCCTTCGTCCGAAAAAGAGCTGGCCGGCCTGGTAGCCCTGCAAAGCGAAAGCTTCAACTACGTCTTTGGTCTCACCAAAAAAGGAAACGACTATTATCTCTTGCTGGAACGCAACGAGCGCAAAGCGAGAAGCCGCGAAACAAACTCGACCATTCTGGCAAGCAACATAATTGAACTCAAAGCCCCTATCCGTCTAAGGATAAGGGCTGAGGGTGATAATTACGAATTTAGCTACTCACTTGATGGTGCCGATTTTGTGAACCTGGCCGAAAACGTTTCCGGAGATATCCTCTCGACCGATGTAGCGGGAGGTTTTACCGGCTGTTTGCTCGGCCTCTATGCCACCACGGCCAACGATGCCGTGCCGGAATAAGGTTTGGGATCCCGGCTCAAGGTTCGAGTATAGCCGCCCAGCCGCCGTTCGAAACCATCTTGATTTTAAGAACTTCGGTCTTATTAATGCTGCGCTTCTCGAGTTTGTAATCCTGGGCGTAGTGATCGGCGTTGACTCCGTCTTTCATCAGGGTCAGCTTGTAATTGCCTTCATCGAGGAAAGAAAGCGAAATTTCCAGTTCCCGGGGACTGGCATCTGTCATGGCACCCACATACCAGGCCTTGCCTTTGCGGCGTGCCACCACAATGTAATCGGACACTTTAGCCTCGAGGACACGGGTTTCGTCCCAAACGACGGGGATGCGGGTGATAAAATTAACGCTTTCCTGCTCCTTCTTGTAAATAGAGGGCGATTCGCACATCATTTGCAGAGGTGATTCGTATACAATGTACTTGGCCAGCTCATGGCAACGGGTGCCAAGACCCATGGGGCGGTCGTAGCTTACGTTGTGATTAACGGGATGGGCGTTGAGCATCGCTCCGGGGGTATAATCCATAGGCCCGGCCACCATGCGAGTAAAAGGCAAAATAAGATTGTGTTCAGGCGTAACGTCGGCGCACCATTTGTTGTTTTCGTTGCCCTTGACTCCCTCCTGGCTGAGCACGTTGGGGTATTTGCGACTGAGGCCCGAAGGTTTGAATGATCCGTGGTAATCAACCAATAAGTTCAAACGGGCACATTCGGCGGCAATTTGCTCGTACGACTCCACCATATACTGGTCGTTGCGCTGCATAAAATCCACCTTGACACCCTTGGCTCCCCAGCCGCTGTAGGTCTCCAGAATTTGTTTCATATTGGCATTGAGGGGCTTCCACAATACCCAGAGGATAATTCCGACATTCTTTTGCCTGCCGTATTCGATCAATTCTTTTACGTCGATGTTAGGGTTGTTCTCCAGAATTTCGGTGGTCGACTTTGTCCAGCCTTCGTCAAGAATCACGTATTCGATCTTATTGTCCGAGGCAAAATCGATGTAGTACTTGTAAGTGGCGGTATTGAGGCCCGATTTAAAATCCACTCCAAAAATATTGTTGGCATTGTACCAATCCCAGGCCACTTTGCCCGGCTTGATCCATTCCGTATCTTTGAGTACACAGGGTTCGGCCAACTGGTAAGTAAGGTTGCTTTCTACCAGATCGGCATCCTTGTCGCTGATGATAAACACCCGCCAGGGAAAATCTCTGCCGGTGGCTACTTTGGCAATATAATCCGCCTCTTTACTGATGATTTCGTTTCGGTCTGCTCCGCGAGCCGGATCCCGGGTTTCGAGTACATAAGGCGGAAATTTGCTTACAAACCCATTCCGGCCGTTGCTTTCGAGAAACATACCGGGGTAACGATGCAGCGCAGTTTCTGTCACGAGGACTTTAGCCTGTCCCGGCAAATCGATCAGCAGAGGCATACTGCAAAAACGTCCGGCAGCGATATCGCTCAGCTGAATATAGGGATACCAGCTTTCGTTGTGCGAATAGGTTGTGTGTTCTTCCGAAAAATAACAGGCTGCTCCATCGGGAAAGAACAGGTCCAATTTCTCGTTCAGCACCTCGTAGGGTTTACGCGAAGTTTCCGAGAAACGGTAAGCCACACCATCGTTGTAGGCCCTGAAGGTCAGACTGAATCTTTCCCTGAACTGTAAGCTCAGCTCATTACAATGATCCTCTATAATCGCATCCTTATACGGAACGGCAACCTGAATTTCCTGCTTAACTTCTTTGACGGACTGTTTTGCCAGCCTGGCCTCCAGACCCAAAACCCGGTCTGAAAGTTCCATGGCGACGACGGCCTTTTCCAGCACGGGTTTGCCCTTAAGTTGCGCCGACCAGGAAATTTCTTTGTCAACAGTTACCACAACCTGCAAGTTCCCGTCGGGCGATTGTAGTTGAATTTCTTTGGCATTGAGGGCAATAAGCCCGGTAAACATGCTTAAAACTAAAAGAAGAGGTTTTTTCATATCAATTTGTTTTATTAAGTGACTTTTTTCACGGTTTTACGCTTATTCTGCTGCGCAATTTAATGATTTTCTACGTCATTTTAGTCCTTTTTTATGGATACCCTGCTATTAATAGTGAGGATTTGACCCCCTTTGAAGCTCTCTGCCATATAAAACATCCATTGACGCCATCCCCGCATGGAGGCTTATCCCGGAATCAAGTAAAACCTCTTTATCCCTTTTCAAAAAATAAGGTCTTTGATAAACGAGAAAGCGCTAATCGAGAGCCAACAATAATTCTTGTATACTTCTTTTCAAGACGGGATGTTGTAATTCCGGAGCTATTTGGCTGAGCGGCAGTAAAACGAACTCACGTTTATGCATGAGAGGATGAGGCAATACAAGATCGGGCTCATTCAAAACGAGCTGATCGTACAGCAAAAGGTCGATGTCTATTTCCCGGTCCTGATAGGCGGCTCTTTTGTCTTTGTCTTCGGCTTGTCCCTTAACTTCGGTCTGCTCTTTGTCTTCGGTTTGCCCTTTGTCTTCGGTTTGCCCTGCGAGTTTTGTGTTGTCGCTTACTCTCTTGCTTATCGTTCTGCCCAGCGTTAACTCTATCTCCTGTGTCAATTCCAGGCATTTTCGCCAATGAAGGGTGGTTTCCACACAGATACAGGCATTCAAAAAAGTATTGGAAGATTTGTAACCCCAGGGCTCACTCGGGTAATACTCCGAACGCTTAATTACCGGCCCGATGCGCAATTGAATTTCGGCAATAGCCTTGTCCAGATAATGCGCACGATCGCCAAGGTTAGATCCCAGGCCTAAATAGAGCTTGGCCATGTCCGTTTTAAAGAATCAGCAAGGCATCTCCGTAGCATCCAAAACGGTATTTTTCCTTGACAGCCACCTCGTAGGCTCCCTTGATGAGTTCATAACCGCCAAAAGCGGAAGCCATCATCAGCAGGGTTGAATAAGGCATATGAAAATTGGCCAGCATACAATTGGCCACACTGAATTCGTAGGGAGGAAAAATAAAGCGATTGGTCCAGCCGTCGTAGGGTTTAAGGTGGCCGGCAGCTCCGACGGAGCTCTCGATGGTCCGCATAACGGAAGTCCCGACGGCACAAACCTTTTTGCCCTTGTCTTTGGCTTCGTTCACAATGTTGGCGGCTTCTTCTTCGACCATTATTCGTTCCGAGTCCATTTTATGCTTGGTCAGGTCTTCGACATCGATTTCTCTGAAGCCTCCCAGTCCGACGTAAAGCGTGATAAATGCAAAATTCACTCCTTTGATTTCCATCCGCTTCATCAGCTCGCGACTGAAATGCAAATTGGCTGCCGGAGCAACTACCGCACCCTCGTTTTTGGCAAAAATGGCTTGAAAACGTTCGGCATCATCGGGTTCTACCGGACGTTGTATGTATTTAGGCAGTGGCGTTTCGCCCAGAGAGTAAAGTGTCTGTTTAAAAACCTCGTGATCGCCGTCGAACAAAAAACGCAAGGTACGTCCTCTGGATGTGGTATTGTCTATAACTTCGGCCACCATGGATTCGTCTTCGCCGAAATATAGCTTGTTGCCGATGCGAATTTTGCGGGCCGGATCCACCAGCACGTCCCAAAGACGTAATTCGGGATTCAACTCCCTTAATAAAAACACCTCGATCTGTGCCCCAGTTTTTTCCTTATTCCCGTATAAACGGGCAGGGAACACCTTGGCATCGTTGAAAATGAACACATCTTCTTCATCAAAATATTCCAGGATTTCTTTAAAAATCTTGTGTTCAATTTTACCGCTTTCGCGATCCAATACCATCAGGCGAGACTCGTCCCTGTGGGGAGCCGGATATTGAGCGATCAGACTCTCCGGCAGGTTAAATTTGAATTTTGACAGTTTCATATGTTTTGTATTAATTGTTCTTCCAGTTCTTTTTTAAACTCTTCGATCGTACGGCAGTCGTCGAGACCAATCTCTCCGATCCTCGAACGTACCAGGGCAGTCAGATGGGCTCCGCTGTCCAAAGCCAGGCCGATATCTCTGGCTAAAGCCCTGATGTAAGTACCTTTGCTGCATACTACCCTAATCTTAATAAAAGGCTCCTCCTGCGTTTCTGCTCTTTTATTCAGATTATGCTCCAACAATTCCAATTCGTCGATGACCAACAGCTTGGACTCCAATTCAATATGTTCCCCTTTGCGCGCCATCTCGTAAGCTCTTTTTCCCTGAACCTTACAGGCCGAAAACATAGGTGGCACCTGACGGATTTCTCCTATGAATTGCTTCAAGGTTTCCTGCACCTGCGCTTCGTCGATATGAGCATACGCAAAACGCTCATCAATCTCTGTTTCCAAGTCGAACGATGGTGTTGTGGCTCCCAGTTGCAAAGTGGCAATATATTCCTTGCTCAGGTGTTGAAATTCTTCTATACGTTTGGTGGCTTTACCGGTACAAATAATCATTACGCCGGTGGCCAAGGGATCGAGGGTTCCGGCGTGGCCCACTTTAAGCTTTTTAATTTTCAAGGCTTTACATAAGACGTAGCGTACTTCGTTTACTAATTTAAACGATGTCCAGTACAACGGCTTATTAAAATACAGAATTTCTCCCTCCTGAAAATTCATAATTATACCAATGGTAAAATAAGGGCCAATAAACCCACAACGGCGCAGTATATCGCAAACCAGATGAGTTTGCCTTTCTTAACCAGATTGAGCATCCATTTGCAGGCAATGCAACCCGAAACAAAGGCGGTCACTACGCCTATCAAAAGAGAGCTCAAAGGCAAACTACTGCCTGTGGCGGCAATTAGATCGCCCGATATCAACTGCAAAAACGATTCTCCCAATATGGGAATAATCACCATAATAAAAGAAAACTGAGCAACACTCTCCTTTTTGTTACCCAGTAAAAGTCCCGTTGCTATAGTCGATCCCGAACGCGACAAACCCGGCAATACCGCACATGCCTGAGCAATACCTATTATAAAAGCATCTCTCCAGGAAATGCTTTCTTTTATTCTGGGTTTAGCAAAATACGAAAAGGCCAGCAGAGCGGCTGTAAGCAACAACATAATACCAACGATGAGCAGACCGTTGCCAAACAGAGCTTCTACCTGATCTTTTAAAAAGAAACCGACCAACATGACCGGTATCATCGATACCAGTATTTTTAGAACATAGCGGGTTTCTTCGTTGTCTTTGAACTTAAAAAAGCCCTTGGTCAAAGACCAGATTTCGGGCCAAAGCACCACCAACGTACTCATGACCGTAGCAAAATGTACTGCTACGGTAAAAGTGAGATTTTCTTCTCCTGCGGTACCCAGTAAATAATTGCCTATTTCGAGATGACCGCTGCTACTGACCGGCAAATATTCGGTCAGCCCTTGAACCAGGCCCAAAAGAAAGGCCTCCCATCCGTTCATGCCTTCAAATTGTCCTGTTCTGTTTTTGCCTTTGTGGGCTTTCTTATTAAAATACCGACCATCACCACAACAAAGCCGATGAAAGAAATTGTCGGAGCTATCACTATGCGACGCGTACTGAATATATCGGGATTGTAGGCTTCTTCAGTCGAAGGAGCGCCCATCATCAGCACAAAGCCCAAAACGACAATCAGAAAGCCAATGCCTATCCACAAAAGGTTCCTTCCACTTAATGCAAAATCTTTACTCATGTTTTTAATTAAATATAATACAAATCATCGGAACGCATCCTCAGGTAACGATTTACAGAAAAAACGGTTGCCAAAGAGGTAATTACCATGCCCAGAATGGCCATAACAACAAAGATCAACACATAATCGGTCACGGTAATCATTTTCATAATACCGGGGAAAATACTGTCGAGATACGACAAGGCCATATACAGCAAACCCAAGGCAATAAGGGCTCCCCATATGCCTCCCCGGGTGTTTTCCCAGACAAAAGGCCTGCGTATAAAGCTTTGCCTGGCTCCTACGAGGCACATGGTATGAATCAAAAAACGCTTGGAGTAGATCATCAGACGAACGGTGTTGCGTATCAACATATAAGAAACCAGCGTAAGAATCAGGGCTATTCCCAATAAAAGCCGGCCAATGGAAAGTATATTGCTGTTCACCAAATTAATCAGCTCCTCGCGATAAACGATCTCCTGAATATAGCTTTTATTTTTTAATGTCTTTTCTATGCCCTTTATACTGTCCGTACAGGCATATTCAGGCTTCAGATAGATTTCATAGCTTGCCGGCAGAGGATTGTAACCGAGCAAATCGAGGGGATTCTCTCCCAACTCCTCTGCCAATTCGGCCAGGGCATCTTCTTTGCTCACATAATCTAATCTATTCGTCCAGGGGGCTTTGTTCAGGTTTTGTTCCAACGAGATGCGTTCGACATCCTTGATATTATCGTCCAGCACCAAGGTGAGGCGAATATGTTCTTTGGCCGTATCCGACAAATCTTTGGCAAATAGGCCAATAATGATCATTATACCGAAAAGCAGCAATACCAAACTGATGCTCAATATGGCAGTCAATTTGGAACCGAAGACCCGGCTCCCTATCTTTTTTTTCTGTTTACTCATTCTGTAAAAACTGCCCGCGAAAGGCAAAAAGCAAACTTCCCCCCAAATTGCCGCAAAAGTACATAATATTCCTGAGGAAAAGAACAGCCATTCGGTGTTTTTATTCTACAAGTTCTCCCAATAAGGTGGCAGAAGTACTGTTCACTATTCTAACCTGCACAAAATCCCCAATTTTGGCAGTCCCTTTATCGAAAACCACCGTTTTGTTTTGTTCCGTACGCCCGGAAAGACGCTCTCGTGAGCGTTTGGACCAGGAATCTACCAGCACTGTATGTGCTTTCCCGATTTCATGTTGATTGCTCTGCGCCGAGAGTTCATTTTGCAAGCCGATCATTTCAGCTAAACGGGCCAGTTTAACTTTTTC
The DNA here is from genome assembly GCA_002305085.1 of Bacteroidales bacterium UBA1402. Lineage (GTDB taxonomy): Bacteria > Bacteroidota > Bacteroidia > Bacteroidales > UBA1402 > UBA1402. The sequence continues at coordinate 83,780 of DBQE01000021.1, forward strand.
GGGAACATCGTCGGGCAAGTGTTTGGCCGCATACGTACCCGGGCGTTCGGAATATCTAAACATAAACGCCGAATCAAAACCCACTTCACGCATCAACGACAAGGTCATTTGATGGTCTTCGGCGCTCTCGGAGTGAAAACCGCAAAACAAGTCGGTACTGATGGAAGCTGCAGGGAGTATCGAACGAATAGAAGCCACCCTTGCCAGATAATCCTCGCGGGTGTAACGGCGGTTCATGAGTTTCAGAATACGCGAACTGCCCGATTGCACAGGTAAATGAATGTGCTTGCAAGTGTTGGGACGCGAAGCCATCGTTTCCAGTAGTTTATCGCTCATATCCTTGGGATGTGAGGTGGTAAAACGGATCCACATATCGGGAGCCGCATCGGCTACCATCGACAGCAATGCGGCAAAATCAAGTCCCTCATAAACATAAGAATTCACATTTTGTCCCAGCAGTGTAACTTCCCTGTAGCCTTTGGAGCGCAAGTCGGCAAGCTCATTCAGAATACTTTGCGGATCGCGGCTGCGTTCTCGCCCACGGGTATACGGCACCACGCAATAGCTGCAAAAATTATCGCAGCCCCGCATGATGGAAATAAAACCCGAAACCCGGTAATTCCCCAACCTGAGGGGTAATACTTCCCGATACGTTTCTGTGGTCGAAAGTTCCACATTAACCGCTTTTTCCCCCAACCCGGCCGCTCTAATTAAATTGGGAAGGTCGAGGTAAGCGTCGGGACCGGCCACCAGATCAGCTCCGTGTTCCAAAATCAGTTGCTCCTTGACTCGCTCGGCCATACAACCCAGCACCCCTATGATGAGACGGGGATTTTTACGCTTGTACGCTTGCAATGCCTTCAGGCGGGCTATTATTTTTTGCTCCGCATTATCGCGGACGGAACAAGTGTTGAGCAAAATCAGATCGGCCTCTTCGGGTTTTGTCGAACTCTCATAGGCCTCCATCCCCAGAATAGAAGCCACCACCTCGCTGTCTGCCACATTCATTTGGCAACCATAGGTTTCGATATAAAATTTTTTCAAGGTTAATTCTGTCATTGAAAAGCCTGAAAGGTTCCGTAAAATTCATCTTAAAATTTCGGCTCCAACAGGGCATGGTAAATAACTGCCTTTTTCCAGGCATCCTCTTCATCAAGGCCTAAATCAATTCCAGGAATACTTTCGGCTTCGTCATCGAGATGAACTACTCTGAGTTCATGAACGCTATGCTTGTATTTCAAGGCGGATTGCTCGTATTTTTTTTCTCGCTCCATGGCCTTGGCTTTGGCCATTTCTTCTATATAATTACGGGGCTCATGTTCGATATCGCGACTGATTAAGGGTTGCCTTTCTTTTTGGGGAGGTTCGGGGATTGGAGCAGGCGGGGCAGTTTCGGGATTTTTAGGTATAAAGTCGTCTTCCTCTTCCGGAAGATTTAATAATTCCTGCCAGGGGTCGGGGATGGGGATTCCTCCAGTGTGGGGCCCGTCTTGAGTTTCTGCTACATCAGCTCCGGTTTGAGCTTCTGTACCGGCTCGGTTTGCAGCTTCTTTTTCTGAAGTCTTTTTGCGGGCTTTAGATAAGGCACCGATTACCGAAATCAGTACTGCTCCGACAATCACCAACACATCTAATAAGGAATTGTCCATAGTGTCCGAAATTTGTTGTCCAAAAGTAGTGTTTTCCCGGGGAATTACAAAAAGATGTAAACCTGTTTTGGTCGATTTTGTTAATTTATGTACCTTTGCGCCGTTTTTCCAATATAGTATCATGTCTCTTAATTTCATTACTGCTCAGGAAGCAGCTTCTTTCATCAATCACAACGACAATATAGGATTTAGTGGTTTTACTCCTGCCGGAGCACCTAAAGTCATTGCACAAGCCATAGCCGAAAAATCGCAAGCCGAACGGCAAGCCGGACGGGAATTTAAAGTCGGTGTGTTTACAGGAGCTTCAACCGGTGATTCGCTCGACGGTGTGCTCGCCCGCGCAGAGGCTGTGAAATTTCGCACACCTTATCAATCCAATCCGGATTTACGGAGTGGTATCAACAAGGGGAACATTCCCTATTTTGATCTTCACCTCTCGCAATTGGCTCAGGAACTACGCTACGGATATTACGGAAAAATAAACACAGTCATAATCGAAGCTGCCGGCGTTAACGAAAAAGGCGAAATTCTACTTACCACCGGAGTGGGTATCACTCCCACGGCAGCCCGCATGGCCGACAAAATCATTGTTGAGCTCAACAGCCGGCACCCTTCGTTTATCAACGGTTTGCACGATCTTTACGAACCGGCCGATCCTCCCCATCGTCGCGAAATTCCCATTTACAAACCCAGCGACCGCATTGGACAAACTCTCTTGAAAGTAGATCCCTCCAAAATCGTTGGTGTAGTCAAAACTCAATTACCCGACGAAGTTAAGGCATTCTCCGAACCGGACGAAACCACCAAACGCATCGGAGATCGCGTAGCCGGTTTTCTGATCAGCGAAATGAGAGCAGGGCGTATTCCTGCTTCCTTTCTTCCTTTGCAATCGGGCGTAGGCAATATTGCCAATGCGGTATTAGGTTCGTTGGGCGCCAGCCCCGAAATTCCCGCTTTCGAAATGTTTACCGAAGTTATACAGGATTCCGTGATCGAAATGATGCAAAGCGGCGATGTAAAATTTGCCAGTGGCTGTTCACTTACCATCACAAGTTCGGCCCTTGATTCCATTTACGAGAACTGGGACTTTTTCAAGCATAGACTGGTCCTCCGGCCTCAGGAAATTTCCAATTCTCCCGAACTGGCTCGTCGCATGGGGCTGATTACCATCAACACGGCTCTGGAGGCCGACCTTTTCGGCAACGTAAACAGCACCCACGTACTGGGCACTAAGATGATGAACGGTATTGGAGGCTCGGGCGATTTTACCCGCAATTCCTACCTTTCCATCTTCACTTGTCCCTCGACTGCCAAAGACGGCAAAATCAGCGCCCTTGTTCCTATGGTTTCGCATACCGACCACAACGAACATTCGGTGAAAATTTTAATAACCGAGCAGGGAGTTGCCGACTTAAGAGGCAAATCTCCCATGCAGAAAGCGCAAACCATTATCGAGAATTGTGCTCATCCCGATTACAAACAATTGCTGACGGATTACCTTAAACAAACCAATGGCGGAAATACTCCCCATAATCTGGGCAATTGCTTTAATATGCACCGGGAATTTCTCGACTCGGGCGACATGCGCAACACCAAGTGGTAAAATGATCCGGTTATTCCTGGTTGGTTACATGGGTGCCGGCAAAACCAAGTTGGGACAAGCCATTGCGAAAGAACTGCAACTTTCTTTTGTCGACTTGGATCAATACATCGAAGAACGGCGCTTTAAGCCCATACCGGCACTTTTTGCCGAATTCGGCGAAGAAGGTTTTCGCAAAATCGAACAAGGCTATCTGCGAGAAGTGGCCCAATTCGAAAATGTATTGATTGCCACCGGGGGAGGTACCGCTTGTTTCGAAAACAACATGGATTTTATGAACTCTGCCGGCGACACCGTCTATCTTCAGCTCAATGCCGAAGAATTGTTCAAAAGGCTGCATCGAAAAAAGCAAAACAGACCCCTGCTCAACACCGTCAGCGACGACGATTTGCTCACTAAAATCAGAGAAATGCTCTCTCAAAGGGAAAGTTTTTACAATAAAGCCAAATACATTCTGCCTACCGGAAGTCTCAACAAAGAAGAATCCCTGACACTTTTTAAACAAATTTATTCAAAACCCCCAAGCCCCACGATCTAGGCTGCGGTATTGTATGGCTTCGGCAATGTCACGGGTACGCAAGCGTTCCGAAGCGTCCAGATCTGCAATGGTGCGGGCTACTTTAAGGATACGGCTGTAAGCTCTGGCAGAAAGATCCAGTTTTTCCATGGCATTTCTCAGCAAAACGTAAGCATCGGGCTCCGCCTGAGCATAGCGTTGCACCTGCTTTAAGCTCATTTGGGCGTTACAAAATAATCCTTTATCCGGTTTAAAGCGATCGTTTTGCAAGCGCCTGGCTTTTATCACTCTTTCTCTGATACTTTGGCTGCTTTCCTGCTCCCTGACGCTACTTAGTTGCTCGTATTCCAAAGGGACAATTTCCATCTGAATGTCGATGCGATCCATCAAGGGCCCCGAAATGCGATGTATGTATTTATGCACTTGGGAGGCGGTGCAAACACATTCCTTTGTGGGATGATTGAAATATCCGCAGGGACAGGGATTCATCGATGCCACCAGCATAAATCCCGCCGGATAGCGGACAGCGTAGCGGGAACGGGCAATACTGATGCTGCGGTCTTCCAGCGGTTGCCGCAACACTTCGAGTACGGAACGCTGAAATTCGGGCAATTCGTCCAAAAACAAAACTCCGTTGTGAGCCAACGAAATCTCGCCGGGTTGAGGATTGCTGCCTCCTCCTATCATTGCCACCGAACTTATGCTATGATGAGGCGAACGAAAAGGACGACTCGTCAACAACGAACAACGGGCATCTATCTTGCCGGCCACCGAATGAATTTTGGTGGTTTCCAAAGCCTCGTCCAGGCTCATGGGCGGCAGGATACCAGGTATAGCCTTGGCCATCATGGTCTTACCGGAACCCGGAGGCCCTATCATCACCAAATTATGACCTCCGGCACAAGCCACTTCAATGGCTCTTTTCGCCCGTTCCTGCCCCTTTATTTCGGCAAAATCCACTTCGGGAACCACCTGGGCCCCGTCAAAGAAATCCAAACGACTACAATAAGGCTCGGGGCGGCTTTCGCCTTTCAAAAAAGCGACCACTTCACTCAGGTGCTTCATACCGTACACCTCCAATCCTTCCACCACGGAAGCTTCGGCAGCATTTTTATGCGGCAGTATCAGACGTTTAAGGCCCATCTCTCTGGCAGTCAAAGCAATGGGCAAAACACCTCTTACCTCTTGCAGACAAGCATCCAGTGAAAGCTCTCCGATGAACAGGCAATCTTTGAGCGACTCCGCCGGCACATATTCTCCGGCAGCCATCAGGCCTACACTCAGAGGAAGATCGTAGCCGGAACCTTCTTTGCGCAAATCACCGGGAGCCATGTTAATAACTACTTGCTTACGGGGAATATCCATTCCGCAGTATTGCAAAGCGGAGCTTATACGTTCGTGGCTTTCGCGTACGGCGTTGTCGGGCAAACCCACCAGGCTGAAACGTATTCCCCGCGAGACATGCACCTCTACGTAAACCGGAATAGCCCCTATTCCCTGGATAGCCGCAGAAATCAATTTCACATACATGATTATAATTTTCCTGCAAATATACATAGATTTAATATTATATTTACACAACAAGAAGAAATGTTGTCCGGAAGGTCTCACCTGTGGAGGCCAATTACTGTCTTCTTACCGGACTGAACAGCGGCAACAAAAAGATGATTCCCACAGTAGCAGGCCCTATTAGCATTTTATCGAGCATGAAAAACTCAGCCGTTTTTTATAAAGGAAAATGAATATAATGCTTATTTTTGTGCAAGTTTGTTTAATACACATTGAATTAATATCGCCATGAAAAAATTACCTCTGTTTATTTTTGTTCTCTTTACTTGCTCTGTTTTCAATTTATTAGCCCAACTCCCGTACACCAATCCTGCCTTGTCGCACGAGGCTCGTGCCCAAGACCTTCTCGGCCGGCTCACTTTGGAAGAAAAAGTGGCCCTCATGCAAGACCAATCGCCGGCGGTGCCCAGATTGGGTGTGCCCGAGTTCGGTTGGTGGAACGAAGCCTTGCATGGGGTGGCACGAAGCGGTTATGCCACCGTTTTTCCCCAAGCCATAGGCATGGCTGCTACTTTTGACGAAGACGCCGTCTTTAGGACCTTTACCGCCGTCAGCGATGAGGCCAGGGCTAAAGCCACCCACAGCAAGCAGGTGGAAGGCCGGCGGGGAAAGTACAAAAACCTGACCTTTTGGACGCCCAACATCAATATTTTCAGAGATCCTCGCTGGGGACGGGGCCAGGAAACCTATGGCGAAGATCCCTATCTGACCACCCGACTCGGCGTAGCCGTAGTGAAAGGTCTGCAAGGGCCTGACGACAGTCATTACGCCAAGGCTATGGCCTGCGCCAAACACTACGCCGTGCACAGCGGTCCCGAATGGAACCGGCACAGCTTCGACGCCAAAAACATTCGCCCCGAGGACCTGTGGGAAACCTATCTGCCTGCTTTCAAAGCCTTGGTGCAAGAGGCCAACGTCAAACAAATAATGTGCGCATACAACCGCTACGAGGGAGATCCTTGTTGCGCAAGCAACAGCTTGTTGGTGGACATCCTCAGAGAGGGCTGGAATTACCGGCACGTGGTGGTAAGCGATTGTGGTGCCATCAATGATTTCTACAACAGGGGCAGGCACGAAACCCATCCCGATTCGGCAACAGCCTCCGGCGCTGCCGTCCGGGCAGGCACAGACCTGGAATGTGGACGCAGCTACAGGTCTTTAGTTGGAGCCGTTAACAAAGGGCTGATTGCCGAGTCCGAACTTGATGTCAGCCTGAAACGTCTGCTCAAGGCCAGGTTTGAACTAGGCGATTTCGATCCGGATAGCATAGTGCCCTGGACGCGCATCCCCATGAGCGTCGTCAACTGCGAAGCCCATCAACAACTGGCTTTGGAAATGGCCAAAAAATCCCTGGTGCTGCTTAAAAACGACAAGAACACTCTTCCTTTGCCCAAAAAAGCCGGCGGGATTCTGGTGATGGGGCCCAACGCCGATAACGAAAGCATGCAATGGGGCAATTACAACGGCACGCCCTACCACACCATCACCATATTGCAAGGTTTGGAAGCCGCCCTTGGTGCATCCCTGCCCTGCGTGCGGACACCCCACGTCGTAACCGAAGACAAAGTGCAGTTCACCGTCGATTCCCTGATGAAAGACCTGCCTGCTTGTGATAAGGTGCTCTTTGTAGGAGGCATCTCACCGGCACTCGAAGGGGAACAAATGCGGGTTAGTCTGCCCGGATTCAGGGGCGGTGATCGCACTACCATCGAACTGCCGGCTGTTCAACGGGCTCTGGTCAAGGCACTGGCAGAGGCAGGCAAACAAATCGTATTCATAAATTGCTCGGGGTCAGCCGTGGGGCTCTCGGAAGAAGCCAAGATTTGCGACGCCATCCTGCAAGCCTGGTATCCGGGCGAAAAGGGGGGACAAGCCGTCGCTGAGGTGTTGTTTGGAGACTACAATCCGTCAGGCCGTTTACCTGTTACGTTCTATGCCGGCGACCATCAGTTACCCGATTTCGAGGATTACAGCATGGAAGGAAGAACGTATCGCTTTCTGGAAGAAAAACCCCTTTACCCCTTCGGTCACGGATTGAGTTACACCAGCTTCGCCTACAGCAAGCCCAAAATCAAAAAGGGGACAAAAACCTTGTCCGTAACAGTGACCAATACAGGGAAACGCAGTGGTGAAGAAGTAATACAACTTTACGTGCAACGCACCGCTCCCCAAGCGAGAGGCAAAGCCCTCAGAGGCTTCCGGCGCATCAATCTCGGACCGGGCGAAAGCAAGGAAGTTAGCTTTTCTTTAAGTGGAGGCACCCTGGACTTTTACGACTCTAACCAAGCCATAGTGACCACCTTGCCCGGCACTTATCTGTTGGAAGTAGGAGGCAGTTCAGATCCTGCAGCCTGCGTACGGACCAGTTATACACTTTGAGTCTAAAGTTGAGAGCTTGATGAAACTATACCTGAGCATCCTGTTTTTCTTGTTTTCGGCCGCAATGCTGTTTGCCGGGCCCTCCTGCGATCTTAAATATTACACAGGGGCCGACGGCTTCAGGAACAGTTCCGCCATTGACATACTACAGGCCAAAAACGGTTTAATTTGGATCAGCACCCGGAACGGGCTCACCTTGTTCGACGGCTATAGTTTCAGAAATTACAAATCTTATCCCGGCGACGGCTGTGCCATGGATAACAGCCGGATTAACCTGATCAGGGAAAATACTTCGGGAGACATCTGGTGCCTGAGCCAGGACGGAAGACCCTATTTATTCGATGTTTCCAGCCGGACATTTATGGATATTTTCAGGCATATCCAGCCCGAAATAAGCCATCCCAACATTGCTGCCAAATTCTATGTGCTGGAAAAGGGCGTCACTTGGGTTGTTTGCCGCGATCGTTATGCTTTCAGGGTAGAGGACGGCAACTGTAAAAGCGGAAAAGGGATAGTCTTTTACGGACCGGATAAAGGCATTAGGGGAGAAAACATTCATTGGATTGCCCAGGACAGAGAGGGGGACGAATGGGTTCTTACCAACCGGGGTGTGAGCGTTATCGGTAAAAAAACACTGACCAGCCACGTGGAATTTCACTATTTCCTCGAAAAGGGCGATTACATCTGGCTGGCATCCAACGACGGGAAACTGGCGAGATATTCTTTCGAGCAGGATAGTCTGGAATTCATCAATCTTCCGAGTTCAACCACATCCTTTCATTTTATGGGAGCGATGAAGGGAGATACCATCGCGCTGGGTACAAACAAAGGACTGCTCTTAATCAACTCATGCGACAAAACACACAAGCATATACCGGTTGATTTGATTCCGGCCGGAAATGCCGGTATCTCATTTGTTTATCAGGATGCTTATAACGATTATTGGCTGTTTGCCGAAAACGGGGTTTACCGTTACGAACAGGTTACATCGGAAATTCGTTTTTTTCAATCGCCCGATGTATATCTTCAACACGAGTACCCAAACAAGAGCTTTGCTTACGAAGACCCCTACGGGCATTTGTGGCTGATTCCGGGGAATGGTAATTTCTGTTATTTCGACCGAGAACAGCAAGAATTACGCTACCATTACTCGGAACCGGGGAATGCTTCTAGTCTGATTTCTCCTTCCATCAGGCATTTTTTGTTCGACCGGCAAGGAAATATCTGGATTGGGACCAACAACACTTTTGGCAAGCTTTCCTTTTATGAAAGCACCTACCGGGTAATCCCGGCTGAAAGCGATGAATTTGAAGTTCGCGCTTTATTCAAAGACAGTCGAGAAGTCCTGTGGGTAGCCTCTAAACATCATAAATTAAAGCTATTGGACGAGAATTATGCTAAAATTGACTATCGCCTTTACGATGCCAACACCCATAGAGAACTCCGGATTGACTTTAATATCTATTCCATATACGAAGATAAGGCGGGTAACATCTGGCTGGGGTCCAGATCAAGAGGTTTGTACCTCCTGAAAAGGGATGAGCAAAACCCGTATGCTTTTGCCGTGCAACATTTTATCCATGATCCCGCAGACAGCATGAGCTTAAGCGACAACAGCATCTACTCGATATTTCAGGACAGTCGCAAACGAATATGGCTGGGCACCTACGGAGGCGGGCTTAATTTGATCCGGGAAGACGCATCGGGAAAAATCAATTTCATTCACAGCGGGAACAGTTTAAAAAACTATCCCGAAGTGTACGCTCAGATAGTACGTTATATTACCGAAGTAGACAACACCCTGCTTGTGGGCAGTATGCACGGTTTATTCAGTTTCTCCTCAGCATTTGAATCGCCCGAAGAGATTCGCTTTTCCCGAAGCGTACGCAATGAATACGTAGCCGGCTCCCTGAGCAATAACGACGTAATGTACATTTATTCCGATTCCGGAAATCAAGTTTATATACTGACACAAAACGGCGGAGTGAATAAATTGGTCTCCGGCAATCTACTCTCCGACAACATGGTATTCGAAGTAATCGGCGAACGGGAAGGATTAGCCTCCGATTTGACCCTCTCCATGACCGAAGACCCATCGGGCAAGCTTTGGATTGCCTCCAAACAGGATTTATCGAGATACAATCCCTCCGGCGGTTTGATCAACAATTTCGGCAGCTATTATTTTAAACAGGATTTTGTTTTTTCTGAATCCAAAGTCATCAACACCTCCAAAGGCAGTATTCTTTTCGGAACCAACAAAGGGATACTGGAAATTAATCCCTCCACTATGTCCGGAAGCAATTATGTGCCTCCTCTGGTTTTTACCGAAATAAAACTCAATAATCAAGCCGCCTCTGTTCCAATTGATCAACTGAAAGACATTGATCTGAAACCTGATCAACGAAACTTTTCCATACAATTTTCTGCTTTAGACTTCAACAATTCAAAAGAGATCAGGTATGCCTATATACTCGAAGGCCTCGAAAAAGAATGGCATTATGTGAACGACAACCGCTCGGCCGAATACATCAAGATTCCCAAAGGACGCTATCAATTCGTGGTGAAATCGACCAACAGCGACGGGGTGTGGGTAAACAATGAACGAAAGTTGGATATTACCGTTTTGCCCACTTTTTGGGAAACTCCCTGGGCCTGGCTCCTTTATATTTTCTTCTTTATACTGTTGGTGAGCAGCATTGTATATGTCTTGTTTATTATTTACCGCCTGCGACACGAAGTGACCGCCGAACAGCAATTGTCCGAAATAAAATTGCGCTTCTTCACGGATATTTCTCACGAACTCAGAACTCCGCTCACCCTGATTTCCAGCCCTGTAACGGATGTTCTTGAACACGAAAAATTATCGGAGACTGCCAGAGAAAATTTAACCATAGCTCAGCACAACAGCAAACGTCTTTTGCATTTGGTGAATCAAATTCTCGATTTCAGGAAGATTCAGGCCAATAAGATGAAACTGATGGTAGAGGAGACCGAAATCTGCGGTTTTATTTCTCTGATAATGGAGAATTTCCAATTCAAGGCCAAGGAAAAAGAAATCAATTATTTGTTCGACTCCAACGAGGATAAAATCTATTTATGGATAGACAAAGACAAATTTGAAAAAATAATCTTCAACCTGCTCTCCAATGCTTTTAAATATACTCCTCCCGGAAAATCGATACGCGTAGAACTGAACAAGACAGAAAAAAACGTAGAAATCGCTGTCCGCGACGAGGGTGTAGGAATTTCTGCCGCCAAAATTTCTTCGCTTTTTCAGCGATTCGAAACCCTGTTTAGCCAAAATACACTATTGCCCTCATCGGGCATAGGTTTGTCTTTGGTAAAGGAACTGGTCGAATTGCATAACGCAAAAATCGAAGTTCTCAGCGAAGTAGGGAAAGGCAGCAGCTTCAGGTTGTTTTTTCCCTTGGGAAGCGAACATTTTGCAAATAATCCTCAGGTGGAATTTCTTTTATCCGATCGACAATCGGATGTGAACTTACCGTCCGAAGAACAAAGCCAAACAGGGCAAGAAGACGATGTGCAGGATAGGCAATCCATATTGATTGTTGAAGACAATCCCGAATTAATCAGCTTTTTGCACAATATTCTATCGAGAGATTACACGGTGCTGCAGGCCACTAACGGGCTGGAAGGGTGGAATAAAACGCAGGAAATGCTCCCGGACATAATTATCAGTGATGTGGTAATGCCTGTAATGGATGGGCTGGATATGGTAAAGAAAATAAAAGAGAACAACAATACCTGCCACATTCCCATCATACTATTATCCTCAAAAGCCTCCCTGGACGACAGAATCAAAGCCCTCGAGAGAGGCATCGACGATTATATCACTAAGCCATTCAGCGCCAGCCACCTTATAACTCGCGTACAGACTTTGCTTGAACAACGCAAGTTTTTACAAGACTATTACCTGAACAAATTCAGCAAAAATCGAACAAGCGATGCGGATTTAAGTTCTGAGTCTCCCGCTATTGCCTCCTACGATGAACAATTTATGAAACAGGTCATCGATTATATTGAGCAAAACATCGATAATGTTTTGTTGGTGGTGGAAGATCTTGCTAAGGAATTTCCCATGAGCCGGTCTGTTTTTTACAAAAAAATCAAAAGCTTGTTTGGGCTTTCACCTGTGGATTTAATTCGTACTATCCGTATTAAAAGGGCTGTACAATTAATAGACTCCTCTACTCATTCATTTACTGAAATAGCCTATATGTGCGGCTTCAACGATCTCAGCTATTTTGGAAAATGCTTCAAGAAACAAATGGGGCTTTCACCCTCGGAGTATAGGTTAAAAAACAAATAGTTCCAATCTGGAAACAATTTTTCCTAATTCGGCCAATAACTATTGGCTAAACTTGCAAGTTGAATGTTATTTCGTTTTTTATTGAATTTTGTTATGAAATTTTATCGTACCCTTACACTTATCAGCGGTTTATTTTTTATTACAACCGGCCTTTTCGCCAACAACGGTTTGATTGGCTGGGCCACCTGCAACACCTTAGGCCAAAACGGTACCACCGGCGGTGGTAGAGGACAGATTGTGCGGGTAAACACCAAAGCAGCCCTCGAGCAATACGCAAAAGCCTCGGGCGATTATATTATTTTGGTCGAAGGATCCTTCACCGGTACCGGTGTACTCCAGGTAAGCAGCAATAAAACCATCGTCGGTACGGGCAATGGGGCCACCTTTGACGGATTCGGCATTGATGTAAAAGACAAACAAAACATCATTCTCCGCAATCTTACGATCAAAAATGCAAAACCCGACGCCATTGCCATGCGCAATACGCACCACGTCTGGGTAGATCATTGCGATCTATCCAATTCCGACGATGGCTTGTTTGATTTCACCATCGGCTCAGATTACCTGACCGTTTCCTGGACTTTGTTTCACGACCACGACAAAGTGGCTCTGGCAAATTCCGGCACCCAGCATTTCGAAGACGTCGGCAAGAATAAAGTATGTTATCACCACAACTGGTTCAACAATACTGTTCAGAGAAATCCCCGCATAGGCTACGGCATGGGGCATGTATTCAACAATTATTATTCCAACGTAAGTTCCTATTGCGTGGGTTATCATACCGGTGCCAGCGTATTGATAGAAAACAACTATTTTTATAAAAGTAAATCGCCCCTGAATCAAATGTATACGAGCGTCTCTACGGCTGCTAACTATGCCGATGCCGAGGAGAGAGGCAATATCTTCGATTCTACTTCGGGCAACAAAAAAGGCACAGGAAAATCCTTTGATCCCGCACAATACTACAACTATGCCTTTATGCTGGACGATGCCGCCGACGTGCCTGCTATTGTACAAAGTAAAGCCGGGAACGTCTATGGCATCGAGTATGAATACCTTCCCTCCCCGGCAAACGGAGCCATAGATGTAAGGAACATAGGTGAATTATGGTGGTCAGGTATTGAAAATGTTCAATCCTGGGAAGTTTACTTTGGAACGGATCCTGACTCGATGGTTAAGACTTCGATGACCGGACGCTCTTTTCGTCCGGAGGAGTTGCTGCCCGATACGGAATATTTCTGGAAAGTGAACGCCATCAAGGCCGACACCACAATCGAAGGAAGTTTATGGAGATTCCATACAGCACCCGCCAAGGCATCCAAACCCTATCCGGCCAACGGAGAACTTCATGCCAAACTTCGCCAGGCCAATACGGAAACAACCACCATTCCGACGGTTTTGAGCTGGATTCCCGCCTTTGAGGCAATATCGTACAAAGTTTATCTTGATACCACTCCCGACTTTTCCGACTCGTCCTATCAGGCAAGTCCGGCCACTGCTTCCATTGCTCCCGGACAACTCAGGTTTGGCGTCAAATATTATTGGCGTGTGGATGCGGTAATCAACAACAACACTATTATCGAAGGCGACACCTGGGACTTTATTTCCGATGTATATTATTCTCAGGAAGGCATCACCGAGTGTGAGCATATGGTATTGAACGGCAGGGCTTTCAAAGAAGAACAATCGGGGGTTTGGTTCAAAGCCTCCAACAATTGGGTGGTGAGTGGAGAAGCCGGGCCGGGCACTATGAGCAGTGTTTGGGGTGGACCGGACGCTATCTGTAAGGTTTCCATCGATTATTTCGACGAGAGTGACGGCAACGGCTGGTACGGTTTTTACGTGAACGACACATATGTAAGGGGATGGGCCGCCTCAAGAAACAACGACCAAATGGTAACAGTTAACATAGAAAACGTACGCATTCTCAGAGAGAATGAACTGAGAATTGCCTTTTATACCCATACCGGAGAACTCTGCCGTACCGACAAGATGAATATCCTAATCACCGAAAATCTGGAAGAGCCACAGCAGTTGCAGCCCGTCGTGAGCACGCCTTACCCTCCGAATCAGGAAATGAGTATGAACATTTATACGGTTTCGGGCTTGTTGCTTAAAACCATTACCGTGCGGTCCGACGCCAATGGCAGGCTCTCCGATCAACATTGGATAGAATTGCCCTTGCCTTCGGGTCTCTATTTCTATACCGTTCAGGGGGAAAATATCCCCACGAGAGGAGCACAACGATTTTTTAAACCCTAACAGGTATCCGCATCAATCCCGGCCTTAAATCTATATCATACCCTTTTAATCCGGTCAAAATGAAAAAGATCTGCCTGTTATTCAGCTTTTGCGCCCTGTTTATTTATGCCGGAGCTCAAAGCCCCGTCCTTAAAATCGATGTCAACGTGGACGAAGCCCGCAAAGAATCCGAAGTGAACGAACCGGGCTATACCCCCTGGAAAATAGGTAAAGGTATTATGAGCACATCAGCTACCTTCGAAGGGGTACAATTTACTCTTTCCTGTGTGGAAACGACCGGGGGACAATTGAGAGGCAGTTGGGCCAAAGTCATGGTACAAAGCCCGTACTTTGCCCGACTTACCTGCGACGGAGCCAATATCGACTACGGCTCGCAAACCATAGAGGCCGGAGGCAAACTCTTGCTCGAGATTGCCGGACTGCCTGTGGGAACACATACCATTCAGACCATGCACAATTCATGGGAAGATCCGGCAAGAAAAGCCCCTTCACCCATGAACGTTTACCTGGACAGCGTGCTGATACACGATTCGGTCAGCGTTACCAGCCGGGCGCCGGTCGCTTCGGAAGCCACCATCTTACTGACAGTGCTTCAAGTGACTGCCGAAGATCAAGTGGTACGTATGTTGTTCGAAGCCGTGACATCCTTTACCCCTCCCGCAGGAGTAAATCCCCAATACAATGTATGGCTCAACGCCATCGAACTCAATACGGTAGAGATGAGCAAACTGGCTAAAAACCCCTGCCCCGTCGATGCCGATATGCACGTGGACGCCGACAGCGGGTCTCTGATATTAAGCTGGTCGCCAGCCTCGGCCAAGGTGGAGAAACATTACCTCTTTTTAGGTACCGACAAAGAACTGATCGAAAACGCCGACACCACCGATGCCGCCCTGTTGGCAGGCATCAAAGCCTGTGACGACACCACCTTTTTTCTGGCCGACCCCTACAGCATGAACACCTATTACTGGAGGGTGGACGAACTGGATCAGGACGGCATCCTGTCCAAAGGTAACGTCTGGAGCTTCCGCCCCAGGCAACTGGCCTTCCGCGGAGCCGAAGGCTATGGGCGTTTTGCCACCGGAGGACGAGGCGGTAAAGTGGTGTATGTGACCAATCTAAACGCCAGCGGACCGGGCAGCTTCCACGAGGCGGTAACCGACAAGAGTGGCCCCAAAACAGTGCTGTTCGCCGTTTCAGGCAGAATAGAGTTGGGCGGCCGCATCTTTATGAACGACTATCTTACCGTGGCCGGACAAACCGCTCCGGGTAAAGGCATTTGCCTGAGCCGGGCCCCCGTCGGCTCCGGTCACGAAGCTATTACCCGTTTTATTCGTGTCCGACTGGGAGGAGGTGAAACGGCCGACGGCATGGGTATGGCCGGGAGCAACTTCAGCATTATAGATCATTGCTCCATAAGCTGGGCCATAGACGAAGTGTTCAGCTCTCGCAATGCCAAGAATATCACCCTGCAACGCAGCATGGTAACCGAAGCCCTGAACGTGGCAGGCCATAAAAATTACCCCGAAGGCAAAGCCCACGGTTTTGCCGGCACCGTCAGCGGCGACATCGGCACTATTCACCACAACCTGCTGGCCCACAACAACGGCCGCAACTGGAGTTTGGGCGGAGGCCTGGACGGCGCGGGCTATTATGCCGGGCGCATGGATATTTTCAATAACGTAGTGTACAATTGGGATGGTCGTACTACCGACGGTGGAGTACACGAGGCCAATTTTGTCAATAATTACTACAAGAGAGGTCCCGCCGGGGGTACAACCACCATCTTTACCGCACAATTGGAAGGTTTGGGTAAAGGATCTCAAAGTTATTATTATGCAGGGAACGTTCTTGAAAACAACAACGGCAGCTTTTTGTGCGACGGTACGGACAATAATTGCGGCCGGGCCCTGCAAGTTGCCAGCACCCAGGTGGTAGATTGGACCGTATTTGTAGACGAGCCCTTCTTCCCCTCTTTTGCCACCGTCGAAACAGCCAAAGACGCCTACAAAAGCACTCTTAGCGATGTAGGTTGCACTATGCCTGTTTTTGACGCCCAGGATCAGCGAGTAGTTCGCGAAACCCTGAACGGCACCTATACCTATGTGGGCAGCAAGACCGGCAAAAAAGGCCTGATCGACAACGAAGCCGATGCCGGCGGTTTCGAAGATTACGGCAACGAAGTCATCGATCTTGATGTCTTCGATACCGACCGCGACGGACTGCCCAACTGGTGGGAAGAACTACACGGCAGCAACCCGTATTCCGCCGAAGGCGATTTCTCCGATGCCAACGCCGACCCCGACAGGGACGGCTATACCGCCCTGGAAGATTACCTGGAATGGATGTCGGTACCCCGTTATTATTTGCCCAAAAACAAGTCAATAGATATTGATCTGGCACCCTTTGCCATCGCTTATACCAAGAATCCCCAATTCAGTTTGGCTACGGCTACCGATCTGAGTCTTAACTTTTCGGGATCCACCGTTAACGTGGCACCTCAGGGCGATTATACCGGCATCCGCTATTTCGACTTTACTGTTACCGACGCCGACAACAGCAGTATGACACGCCGCATCGGTGTTTACGTGCAGGAAGACACGGCCTCGGCCCTCTCTGCAACTCAACACAAAGAGATGGAATTCAAAGTCTATCCCAGCACTTTCAGCTCTGAACTCAACATCGAAACTCAGGCCGGCGAAAGCAAGGAAATCAACCTGATTTTACGCAATCTGAACGGACAGGAAATGCTCAGAGAACACTATTCCATCCATGCAGGTGCAGTCCGCCTCCAAATCAAGTGCCCGGCCGAATTGCCGGCACAAATGTATCTGTTGGAACTAAACGACGCACAAACAGGAATGAAGTACGATGTGAAAAGAGTATTTAAAAAATAGAACCGCTGCGCTTGCCAACTTAGCCCAGACTAAAGTTCCATTAGAATCACCGATATAGAAACTATCTCATTTATAAAATTCAAGCATGAAAAAAATCTTTTTATCCCTCAGTTTGCTTTTTTCGACTTTTGTGTTGTTTGCTCAGACACCGGCTTTTCCCACTGCCGAAGGTTATGGAATGTGGGCGACCGGAGGTCGGGGAGGCCAAGTGGTAGAAGTAACCACACTCGAAGACAATCCTTCCAATCCTGTGGTGGGCAGCCTGCGCTGGGCAATGAAACAACACTCGGGTCAGCCGATAACCATCGTTTTCAGGGTCTCGGGTATTATAGACCTTAAGGGCAACGATTTGAGAATGAAGAGAAACAATGTAACCATCGCGGGCCAAACCGCTCCGGGAGACGGCATTTGCATCAAAGGAGGTTGTGTCAACCTGGGAGGCAGCCGGAATTTAATTATACGCCATATCCGTTCCCGGGTGGGGGTACTCAACGATACCGTTTACAACCCGGAAGTCGCTCCCACCTCTGCCGATTTTATACCGGGAGCCAGCCTGAACATCGAGAACGGCGGTAATTTTATTGTAGACCACTGCTCCTTTGCCTGGTCTGCCGAAGAAAACGTCGGCTTTTACGATAACGACAACACCACGGTGCAATGGTGTATTTTTGCCGAAGGGCTTTACGATGCCGGTCACGGCAAGGGAGCCCGCAGTTATGGTGCCGTGTTGGGAGGCAAAACAGCCAGCTACCACCACAATCTACTGGCACATAATTACAACCGTTCTCCGCGTTTCGGCGCCACCACCAAAAACGATGTGGTCATGTTGTTGGATTTTGTGAATAACGTAAATTACAACTTCGGCAAAAAGAACGCCTGCTACGGCGGCGACAACCGCCAGGGAAGTGCAGGACTGTTTCAATTGAATTTTGTAAACAATTACTACAAACAAGGGCCGGCCTATCCCAACAACAGAACGGCTGTTTTTATCGGTGCCTCTTACAGTACCGAAACAGGTAGAAGTTATGGAAAATGGCATCTTTCGGGCAATTACATCGAGGGTTCGACCAATGCGGCGCTGAATGCAGACAACTATAGAGGATTGGATATCAGCGCTTATACAGAGGCCGTTCCAAGTATCACTATGGCCACCATGAAGTCGGATCATATCCCCGTGCCCTATCCTATCGAAACGGAATCGGCTCATGAGGCTTATAGCAGCGTTTTGAGAGGCGTTGGGGCTTTCCCCCGCGATACCGTGGACAGACGTATTATTCACGAAGTCACCACCTGCACGGCTTCTGCCCACGGCACCTTCAACAATCACCGGGTTTGCGGTATTATAAATAAACCTTCCGATGCCGGGGGTTATCCGGTTTACAACACCTACAATCAGGTACAAGACGAGGACCACGACGGTATGGCCGACGACTGGGAACTCGCCAATGGCCTGGATCCTTCGAATCCCGACGACCGCAACCTGATTCTGAAAAGCGGATATACGGCTTTGGATGCCTACTTGTGCAGCCTGGTCGGCGAAGACATTCCCGTGGAAACAGCCAAGCCCTATGATATTGTTGTAGCCAAAGACGGCAGCGGTGATTTTACCAGCATCAATGCGGCTATCGAAACCGTTCCCGAAAACGCCGGCCGCAAAACCATTTTTGTTAAAAAGGGAGTTTACGAAGAGAAAGTATTTATCGGTAATCGCTGGCAGGACTCAAGAAAAGTAATCAGCTTGATTGGCGAAAATGTTGACAGCGTGGTGATTGTGTGGGAAGATTACCACGGTAAAACCATCACCTACCCGGGTAGAGAGGGTACGATTGTAGCCGACGGCATGACGGCTGCCACCTTTACGGTGACCGCCCCCGATTTCTACATGGAAAACATTACCGTCAAAAATCCCAGCAAGGCAGCACAGGCCGAAGCCATTTATCAAAGCGGAGACAGACAGGTATTGAAGAATTGTAAGATTCTCGGTAATCAGGATACACACCGCACCAAAAAAGGAAGGCGGTATTTTTACTATCAATGTACCATTGAGGGAGGAGTCGATTTTATTTACGCCGGCGGCACCTGTTATTTTTATCAATGCAAGATCGTGAGCAACCGGAATGGTTACATTACGGCACCCGAAGATATTGTATATACCGCAAGACTGAGCAACGGTAAAATCCTGTACTACGGATTTATATTTAACGACTGCGACCTCTTGGCCAAAGACGGAGCAAACGACGTTTATCTGGGACGTCCCTGGTCTTCAGAATCGGGCAGTATTTTTATGAATTGCCGCCTGGGCAGCCATATCAATCGGGCCGGCTGGAATGCCTGGGGCGGGAACGAACAAAATTGCTCGTTTGCCGAATACAAAAGCCTTAATGCCGACGGATCGGCCCTTGCCGACGTTTCCGGAAGAGTGTCGTGGAGTATGCAGCTGAGCGACAAAGACCGTTATAATTTACTGGGAATGAACACCATCTACCGGGCTGTTTCATCGAGCGCTTTTGATCCGGTCTCGCAATTCCTCCCTTTCTCCGGCCCCAAATCTCTGACAGTCAGCAACAGAAAACTAAGTTGGACGGCCGTCGAAAACGCGGTGGGTTATGTGGTCTACGCCAACGATGCCGCCATAGACTTTGCCGAAACAAACAGTTATTACGATCTTGTTGACCGGGGAACGGTCAATTACAAAGTGAAAGCCATCGCCGGAAACGGCCGGCTGAGTACTTTCAACGGACTGGCCGGCGGAGTGACGGTAAATGAACTGGATTCGCTGCTGAATCCCAAACACTGGGTAAATATATCCACCTCGGTAGCTCCCGATTCTGCAGGAGTGATTCTGCAGGAGCCATCTGCAAAACAGCATCTTGCGGGCACACAGATAACACTTAGCGCTCAACGCAGATACGGCTATACATTTATAAAGTGGATCAACGCAAACAACGAAGTTCTCTCGGAAGAAGAAAGCTTTGTACTTACGCTGGACAAAGACGAACAAGTGACGGCTGTTTTCGAAAAGCTTCCTTTGTATTCCCTGAATTGCTCGGTAATTGGCGGACCACAGGAACTGATTCAACTCTGTGGTTCCGATACGGTAATCGACGGCGTCACTTATTATGAAGCCGGCACAGAAGTCACTTTGAGCGTTGTTGATCACCCACTCTTCCGTCTCGACTCTTGGGAAGATGCCTCCACCGACTCGGTTCGCATCATCACCATGAACGAAAATAAAAACCTCACGGCACGTTTTCGTTTACACCCCTTTATTGTAGCCTGGACGTTCAGAATGCCCGGAAATTCCTCTTATAGCTCCGATTATTGCAGCGACGAAAACAATATAGGAGAATTTAACCTCCGTGATCAACAGGGGAATACGGCCGATTGGTTGAATTATTCCCTTTTGGAGGGTGGTTACCTGGGCCGTTCGGCTGTGCTGAACGGAAACGCCTTGAACGATCGCTATTATTACGAAGCGAGCTTTTCGACCAAAGGCCACTCGGATATCGTATTACGATCGTCCATGGCCGTAGATTCCAACGGCTACTCTGTCCAAAAAGCAGAATATTCCACAGACAACGGAGCAAGCTTCGAAACGCTGGGAGTTATCGATATTGATTCAACAAAAAGCTGGAAAAACAGCGTCCTGCCTTTACCCGAAAATGCCTGGGATCAAGATTTGGTGCATATCCGCTGGATACCCGATTATACCTCCGAAATACATGGAGACCCCCAGGGAACGGACGGCACAGCCATAACGGATATTTACGTCTTGCTGCAAGAGAAAGATGCCCTGCCCAAGGTAAGCGGAAGAATTCCCCTAAAGGTCTGGACTGACGGCAACAAACTGGTTTATTTGCAAAGCGGGCAGCCCGTTCGTGTCGTCAATGTGTTTGACATGACCGGTCGCTGTGTTGTCCGGCTTTCCGGCGAGGAAATCCGGTCGGTAAATTTATCCGCTCTCTCCAGAGGCATGTATGTATTGGCAGCTTACAACGAAATCAACGAGATGGCTGTTGCCAAGATCATTTTGAGGTAATTTTCAACACTATACGCTAACATTAAGCCGGACTTATCTTGTCAGGGTAATTTTCAAGTCACTTATAATGAGATCTTTTTTATTTACCATAGTCGTTTCTTTTATCCTATCCTTGCCCGTTTGCTCTCAACCATTGGCATTTCCGGGTGCGGAAGGATATGGTGCTCAGACCCTGGGCGGACGCGGAGGCGCGGTTCTTTTTGTAAGCAATCTGAACGACAGCGGCCCCGGCAGCCTCCGTCAGGCTGTTGAACAGGAAGGGCCGCGTACGGTTATTTTCAATGTTTCGGGCACTATCGAACTTGAAAGCGATCTGACTATCGGCAATCCTTACCTGACTATTGCCGGACAAACAGCTCCCGGCGACGGCATCACACTGAAAAATTATAAAATCAAGCTGGCTGCCGATCACGTAATTCTTCGCTATTTGCGAGTGAGGCGCGGCAACCTGTCCGAAAAACAAGACGACGCCATCACCATTCAGAACGCCGAAAACGTTATAGTTGACCATTGTTCGTTTAGCTGGGGCACCGACGAAGTGGTCAACACATGGCATGGTTCCAAAAACTTAAGCCTTCAGTGGTGCATCATAGCCGAAGGTCTGCACCACAAAGAACACGGATTTGCAGCAACACTGGGTGGCATAAATACTTCCTATCACCATAATCTTATCGCCAATTGCCCGGGACGGAATCCCAGCGTAGGGGGTAACCACAACTATCAAACCCATCGTATGGATTTCCGTAACAACGTTATCTTCAATTTCGGCCACCGAACCTTCGACGGCAAACCAAGCAGCATCAACATCGTCAACAATTACTTCAAACCCGGACCCAACAGCAGCATCGATGTGTTCGCCCGGATAGACGAAGCCGGTGTTTACAAAGAAATACCGGAAAGTTCCTGGTATATCGAAGGTAATGTATGGGAGGGCAACGAAAGCATTTCACGCGACAACAGCCTTGGAGTGAAAGGCGCTACTCAATGGATGGTAGACCAACCAAATGAATTCTCGGCTATAACTACGGAACAGGCCGAAGCAGCTTATTTATCTGTTTTAGCGGGAGCCGGAGCCTGTTTTCCCAAAAGAGATGGCGTCGATTTGAGAATTCTCGAGGAAGCCCGCACCGGCAACACCACCTATAACAAGGGTGTGGTGATGTCCACTTCGGAAGTGGGCGGGTGGCCTGTGTTGAATAGCCTCCCCGCCCCCGCAGACAGCGATCGCGACGGCATGCCCGACGAATGGGAAACCAAACACGGACTTGACCCCTCAAACCCCGAAGACCGGAACACAACAAACGCAGAAGGCTACACCATGCTGGAGCAATATTTGAACAGTTTGGTTCAAAACTGATTTGAGTTTTTCGACTCACTTTATACTTTTATTACATTTGCAGTTTCCAACAAAACTGATATAATCCATTTATTTAGACGATGAAAAAGATCATAATCCTTGTTTGTTTATGTATGGCTTTTTTAAGTGCCAATGCGCAACAGAAAAAAATCTGGAACGAAAGCCCGAAAGAAAAAAAAGAACGTCTTGCCTGGTGGACCAACGACCGCTTTGGCTTGTTTATCCATTGGGGGCCCTACTCTCTGGCCGCTCGTCATGAATGGGTAAAAAAACGGGAACAAATGGACGACAAAAGCTATCAAAAATACGTCGACCATTTCAATCCCGATCTGTACCAGCCCCGGGAATGGGCCAAATTGGCCAAAACGGCAGGCATGAAATACGCAGTACTCACCTCGAAACACCACGACGGTTTTGCCATGTTCGACACTAAATTCAGCGATTATAAAATCACCAACACACTTTACGGCAAAGATGCTCTAAAAGAATGGGTTGAAGCCTTCCGCGAAGAAGGGCTGAAAATCGGGTTTTATTATTCCCTGCTCGATTGGCATCATCCCGAGTACACCATAGATGTCAAACATCCTCAAAGCCCTGAAAACAAGGAAGACTACGAACGACTCAACCGCGGCCGCGACATGTCTGTTTACCGCGAGTTCCTCAAAAACCAGGTAACAGAGCTATTGACAAATTACGGTAAAATTGATCTCTTGTTTCTGGATTTTTCTTTCCCCGAAGAAGAATTCGGCAAGGGATGTGAGGATTGGGGCTCAGTCGAACTCATGCAACTGGTTCGCAAACTTCAACCCTGGATAATAGTAAACGACCGTATGGATTTGAGCGATTATTGGGGAGGATGGGACTTTGCCACTCCCGAGCAACATAAGGTAGATAAATGGCCTACCTACAAGGGAGAAAAGATTCCCTGGGAAACCTGCCAGACTTTCAGTGGGTCCTGGGGCTACTACCGAGATGAATTAACCTGGAAAGACAACAAACAATTGCTGGTGCTTCTGATAGAATCGGTAAGCAAAGGAGGCAATCTTTTATTGAACGTAGGCCCTACCGGTAGAGGAACCATCGACTATCGGGCAGAAAACGCCCTGCTAAAAATCGGAGACTGGATGAAATACAACGCCCGTTCCATTTACGGCTGTACCCAGGCTCCCGATTCTTTTGAGACTCCGGAGAACACCTTATTGACTTATAATCCCACGACCAACAGACTCTACGTTCATTTACTCGATTATCCCCTGCGCAATATCACCTTGAAGGGAATGAAAGGGAAAGTCAACTACCTGCAATTCCTGCACGATGCCTCTGAAATTAAAATATCCACTTCAAAAGGATTCATAGCCATCGATCAGGGAAGCACGGAAGACAACGATTTGAGGTTGAGCCTGCCTGTTAATAAACCACCCATTGAGATTCCCGTAATAGAGCTCTTTTTGAACTAAGGCACCTCCTGCCGGAAGATTTGAGACAACTCCGGTGGCATCGATTCCGGCAAAACTTATTTGGCTTATTCTTGTAAGAGCCCTTTGCTGAATTGGTACACTTTTATAAGGTTTCCGTCGGAATCCCAATGAGTAGACGGCCCTTCGGCCACGTATCCGAAGAAGGCTCGATTCAGGTCTCTGGCCTGAGGCCGGATATTCCAGGTGGATTCTACCTTCTTGTTGCCATTCGGCCAGTACTGAGTCCAGACTCCTGTATTAGTAAGCAAATCGCGTTGCCATTTCCATTCAAGCTTCCCCTCTTTATCGTAATAAAGCTCTTCGCCCGATTTGCGGCCGTTTTCATAGACTGCCACGTGCTGAATCGCACCGTTTTCGTAATAATCGGTCGTCTCACCGTGCAATAAATACCGGCCATTGGGGCAAATGCGTGCACTCCAGGCCGACTTTAACCGGCCGTCTTTATAAGTTTCGGTAAAGCTCTTTACTTCGCCACCATCCGATTCCGGGGTAATATCAGCCAGATCGGACCATATCCAGGCTTCGTTCAGTTCGTAGTGAATGGGAGGAAAGTTGGCCGTGGTCAGAATATGAATAACACCATTGGGTGCCTGACGTGCGGTTGAATAGCCCAACGATCCGTGCGGAGGACGATGCCGTTGCGGCAATTGAACCGGAAGCGGTTTAATATGCCAGGTTTCTCCATTGTCTTTGGAAATGGCAACTACGGCATTGTTCCCGAATTCCCAGCCGGCCGGCGGAGCGATATTTTTTTTGTGCATGTAGGAATCGGTCACATAAAACAAACAACCCGAAGCCAGACGTATCATAGAAGGACGCTGGGCGGTACCTAAGGGCGGGAAGGGTGAAGACGTTCCTTCTTCCCAGCTTACGCCCCAGTCGTGCGAAATGTTCCGAACATTCCAACCCTCGATATCGGCGTTTTTTCCACCCTGTGCAAGCAGAGTGCCTTTATCGTCGAGGGGTAGTATGGTCGAATGGCGGCTGCCGGTTCTTCCACCTTTATCTTTCCAGCTTTTTCCCTCATCGGCGCTGTACCACAAAAAACTTTCACTCCCGTCTCCGTCGCAAACCATATATATTCCACCTTGGGGATCACGGAAAGCATTTACTACCGGCTGAGCCGTATAGTCCGTTGCTGCCGTATCAAGCTGAGGAACAGAAAAAGTCCACGAGGCACCGTTGTCCGTCGAAACAGCTATTCTGAAGGGAACATAATCAGAGATATATCTGCCTCCTCCGAAAAACCAAATTTTGCCCATGTCGTTCCATAGCAAACCGGATTGGTCGTTACCAAACTGTGTATCAAAAAAGACTTCGGGCATATCCCAGTCTTCCGAGCCGTGACGAAGCCTGGCCTGAACAAAGGTGGCAGCCGTGTCGCTCTCGCTCTTCCCGGCCGGCGAACTGAAAAACACAGCCAGGGCATCGCCGTTGGGCATAATCTCAAACCCCGGCGAATGGTTGTGGTGATACACTCCGTGTTCTAATCCCGCAAGTGTGCCCACCTCGAAAGGGGTGTATGCAGGAGGAATCGGAACAGCAAAACGCACGGTAAAATAAGGCAGTTTTGCATCCGGTCCATAAGCCGCCTGCTCGTTGGTTTGTTTTACAACAGACTGATTGAAAGGCACTCTGTCTTTTTCGGCAATAACAAAATGAATCAGGTTTGCCGAATCGCCCAAAGCAATGGTATTTTCGCCGGCTCTAAATTGAGAGGCCTTTATATACAGCGTGTCTTGCCGTAAATGCGCCCACTGCTTGCTTTTAGTCGGGGAACATCCTGTTGTACAGATTATTAAGACGGACAGAATTCCCATGGATTGAAAGAGAAGTTTCATAGGAAATGTTTTTTGTTTTTAACCACACAAACGCCCCTGTCACGCCCGTTCCTTGGCAATCTGCTCCAAGGATTTTCCCGAAGTATCCGGCATAAAGAAGAAGCCAACAGAGCCGCTGATCAAAAGGAAGACCGACAATAGGGCTGCCACCGGGCCGATACCGGTTTTGGCCAAAATCGGCACAAAGAAGCTCCAGACCCCGAGTATCGTCCGGCTTATACCAAAGGTTATACCCTGTGCCGTACCTCTAAGCATAGTCGGGAAAAGTTCCTGGCTGAACACCTTGTAGAAAGCTTCGCCGGCCAGTGCACCGCCGGAAGAAAACATCAGAATATTGGCGATTATAACCGGAATGGTAAAGGGCAAAAAGAGGAACAAACTATAAGCTACTACCTGCATCACGGCCCCAATGCCCCAAAGCAATTTTCTGGTTTTAAAATTCCGGTCGGAATAACGCATAAAAACCAAAGAGGTTACTATTATGGAAATAATAAAACCTGCGCTCGAAAGGCCAACGCTGAGAGCCTGCGAAGAACCTGCATTAAGTGTCTTAATAATGTAAGGGTTAAAAATACCTGCCGTACCTGCCGCCAGGTTCCAGAAAAGATAAATAGTGGCCGTATAAGCCATTCCTCTTAAATTGGAGCCTTTCAAAAGTAAGCGAAGCTGGCTGCCTTTGGTTTTAGCAGCTTTAGTCCAGCGGGCCGATTCAGACAGGCTGCGCCTCAAATACCAGGTAACCAAGGCCACCACAAATAAATGCAAAAAAACAATGCGAATACCCGTAACTCCCAGGTCTGCCAAAAACATAGCCAACCAGAGCACCACCACAGGGCCGAAAGACCAGGCCACCTGTGTAAAGCCGAGCAGTTTGCCGCGCGCCTTATCGGGAGCCACCTCGCCCACAAAGGCCAGTGAGGTGGGTACGTCGGCACCGACGGCTACTCCTACTATGAAGGTGCCGACAAACAACATGGTGGCATTGAAGCAGAAAGTAATCAATAAGACTCCAAAAGCATAAACCAATAAATCTATTTGATAAATGCGTTTACGGCCCCATTTGTCGCCCAACCTTCCGCCAATAATAGAGCCGATGGCACAGCCTATGGCGTTGGGTCCGATGGCTGCCAACAAACCCACAGCACTGTTTGACAAATTTAGGTATTCTTGAAACAAGGCCAGCCCCGCTCCCAGTGCCACAATTGAACCGGCATCCAGGTAAGAAGCCATTCCCGCCAACGCAGAGGCTTTCCATTGTTCTTTAGTAATTTTTTCCGGATGGGAGTGATTCTCCTTCAACTCAACAAGATCCTTGTTACTTGCTCCTGACATACTCTTTTTAATTAAAATTATTGGATTAATTGTTTATTATTGCTTTATGAGCTACAAATTCCCAGCTGCCGGAACCCGCTTCTATGACGAACTGCTTATCCCCCATTTTTTTAATGCCGGATAAATCTTGTGCTTTCTGGGAATAACTTATTTTTTCCGCCTCCAAATAAATGGTAGCTGTGGTATTGGACGGTATTCTGAACTTATATATTATATCATCCCCTTTTATCTCCCAGGACGAGAGCAAAAGTCCGTACATAGTCTGAAGACTTGCTTTGGCATAATTCAATCGCCTGGTGGGACAGGGCCTGATGATACTGTGTTTGTAACCCGGTTTCGAAGAATCGATGTTCAGACCGGCCACAGTGCTGTAAAGCCATTGGCCCACCGCACCGTAAGCGTAGTGGTTGAAAGAATTCATTCCAACGGTTTGAAAAGAACCGTCGGGTTTGATGCCGTCCCAGCGTTCCCAGATGGTGGTTGCTCCCATGGTAACGGGATAAAGCCAGGAAGGATAACGTTTATTGAACAATAATTGATAGGCCAGGTCGGGATAGCCGTTGTCGCTCAACACACGGCAAAGTAAGGGAGTACCTAAAAAACCGGTGGTCAGGTGACCAAAATAACGGACATCGTCGGCCAGACGTTTTGCCATTGCTTCACGCTCCTCTTCGGGTATCAGGTCAAAACCTAAGGCCAATACATAGGCTGTTTGAGTCCCCGAAACCAATCTTCCGTTTGGAGTAATAAACTCCCGGTGAAAAGCCTCTTTTATCTTGGGCAGAAGGCCGGCATAACGCTCGGAATCTTCGTTCCGGCCCAGGAGCGAAGCTACCTTGCTCATCAGGGAGGTGGAATAATAAAAATAAGCGGTTGCGATCAGGTCTTTTTCGGTGTGGGCGCCGGCATAACCGTAATCGGGAGCGTTGTAATTATAGGTGTAATACTCGGCAAAAGACAACCAGTCCCCGAAATGGAAACCATAATCAAAAATATAGCGGGAACCCGAATGCCTGATCATATATTCCACCCAGGCTTTCATCGATTCGTATTGGTTCTCGAGTATTTGAACGTCTCCGTAGGATTGGTAAACAGTCCATGGAACGATTACGGCAGCATCTGCCCAGCCCGTACCTCCATATCCGTCGGACCAGCCGGTGCCTCCTCCGCCTTCGAGCACGTTGGGAACCACCCAGGGCACGTTACCATCGTCTTTTTGGTCGAGCTGCAAGTCTTTCATCCACTTGGTAAAGAAAGCTCCCGTGTTCATGTTGAAACAGGCAGTGGGAGCGAATGCCTGCGCATCGCCCGTCCAGCCCATACGCTCATCGCGCTGGGGGCAATCGGTGGGAACATCCAGAAAATTGCCCCGCAAGCCCCATTGAATATTTTGTTGTAAGCGATTTATTAAAGGATCGGAACACTCAAATTCCCCAATTTTTTCCATATCGCTGTGTACCACACGGCCCTCTACATCGTCGAGGCTGATTTCGCCCGGATATTCGCTGACACGCAGGTATCTAAAACCGTGAAAAGTAAAACGAGGCTCGTATTCTTCTATGCCTTCTCCTTTAAAAATATAGACGTCTTCGGCTTTGGCTACTCTAAGATTGTCGGTATAAAAGTTGCCTTCCTGATCCAGCACTTCGGCATGGTGCAATACGATGGTCTGTCCACGTTCTCCCTTCAGGCGAAAGCGCACCCAGCCCACCAGGTTCTGTCCGAAATCGAATACCAACTCTCCGCGGGGCGTCACAAATTTCTTGACGGGTTTAAGGGTTTCGGTAATTCGGACGGGCTCTCCTTCCGTTGGAACCAACACTTCGTTCGACTGATTCAGTATAGTGACTTTTTCCCACTTGGAATCATCAAATCCCGGCTCTGCCCAACCGGGGATTTCAAGCCTCGCATCGTAAAATTCGCCATGATATATCTCCGATTTGAGGAGGGGACCTTTACCGCTTTTCCAGGACGGATCGCTCAAAATCCATTCTTTGGAGCCGTCTTCGTAGTTAATCTCCAACTGAGTAATCAAGCCGGCCTTATTGCCGTAAAGATTACGTTCACCCTGAAAGCCGAAAAAGCCGCGATACCAACCGTCACCAACGATGGCTCCCAGAGCATTCCGGCCTTGCTTCAACAAGGCAGTAAGATCGTACACCTGGTACTGAATGCGTTTACTGTAAGTGGTCCAGCCCGGATTGAAATAATCTTTACCCAGCTTCTCCCCGTTTAGATAAAGCTCGTATAAACCAAGAGCCGAGGCATACATCCTGGCCTTGGCCACTCGTTTCTTTACATCAAATTCTTTCCTGAAAAAGGGACAAGGATTGGACTGTGATGTAACTTCCTCCCAGCCGGGGGTGATCCAGGCAGCTTTCCATTCGCCGGAAGTCAATAAGCCCATTTCCCAGTAAGCTGTCTCACCGGAAGTGGCCTGATTGCCCTGATTATCCCATACCGTAACTTGCCAGTAAAGCCTCTGCCCCGAAACCGATTGCGGTCCCTGATACTCCACAAACACCGACCGGTCGGACGAAACTACACCGCTATCCCACACCAATTGATTGCGTTTTAATGCTTCGGGAGTGGATGCCACCTTAATTCTGTACGCGGTTTGAAGACTGTTTTCTTTTTCAGTATCCAATCTCCAGGATAGCCTGGGATTGAGGTTTGCAATCCCCAGGGGATTAATTTTGTATTCTGTCCTTAAGTTTCTGACATTCATCGTTATGTTTAATTAATGTTTATCACGGGTAGTTGAAAAATCGGTTCCACATCGAGACGAAAGCTTGCTCCGGGACTGAAGCAAAGCCTGAATGTCTCTTTCAATGGGCTATCAAATAAAAGAATAGGGCGCAATTTAGAGAAAAGTTTTAAAACATCTCTGCTAAAGATTGCTAATTGTATTTGTTTTTGATTTACAAGGTTAATTGGCGTATATATTAAATTGGGGACACATCAAAACTTTCTTGCATACAGGGAATTGTTTCTATTAATCATCCTTAAAAAATTCTATCCTACCAAAAAGTCGCAATCTTTTATCAATTTTTACCAATAGAAAATTGCCAAAAACCGCTAATTTTACCCAAATTTGTACTTTACTCTTGATTTGTCAACACGTTTAACTTTTTAATTCTACCTTTTATGAAAAAAATCCTGACTCCTTTATTAACGACCTTATTGTTGTTTTTGGTGGCAGTACCCAAAGCGGATGCCATCATCACCGATCCCAACGACTACATTATTTACGACAGCGGCATTATGGCCGACTCAGCGCATTGCTCCACCTGGGAGTTCCCTCCCTTTATGACAATCACCGACAATGTAAGCGTGAAAAAAGTAAACAAGTGGGGGCGTCACAACAATTCTGTTGTCGATTACGGTTATCCTCCCAAAACAGACGTTGCCACTTTAAAGGGCAAAGTTGATCTCTGGGGCATAGTTATCGGCCAGGAAAAGGGCTACAGCGGTATCTCCAACACTGCCTTTTTGGAACAACCGGAAGAAGAAAGACCTCTTTTTTATGTGAACAGATGGAAGGGAGGCTGGCTTTATGGACGTCCCACCGACTCTATTGTTATCCGTATTCCCACTACCAGTGACTCAATCTTTATTCAGGGTTGCGGTACGAACTCTTTTTATGCCATTATGGCTTATGAGCTTCATCGCGGAAAAGATTCAGCCTGGTACATCGGCGGTAACTGGGGGAATGTTTTTAACCTGGGATTCAAACCCAAACACGCTCCCGGCACCGACTCTACGGACATCGTTGTCTTAGGCCCGCACAAAGACTGGTATACGAGTGGTGTGGAATGGCAAGGCAACGCCTTCCAAATGAGATTGGTCAATGCTGCCGATCAAAACGAAGACGGCACGATGAAAAACAAAAAATCGGAACGCTGGGGCTTTTTCGAAGGCACCTCCATCAACCGGATCAAAATCTTCGGCCAAATCGAAAAAGGATCCGTTCCTGAATTTGACGGCACCATTGCCGGCTGGGACTTCTTATACAGGCCCAAAGCGAGCGGAACAGTCGACCTGACCTCTTTTGTTACCGACATAGACGGAGAATGGGAAGCAGATTATTATTCCCTGTACGCCTCCGATCTGGGTGTTGTTAGGGGAATGCTCACTGCTTCTTCACCTTCGGATGGCATGCAATTGGGTAAAGATTGCGGTGTAAAAGCCGTTATGATTTCTCCTGCCGGTAAAAACGACACGGTCGATTTCACCCTGGCCGAAGAGCACGCCAATTATTTCCAGATTGATGTTTCTCTGCAGGATTTCCAGGAAATCAACCTGAATTTTGACTTCAACCTACGCGATGCTGCCGACAGTTGTGTTGTGGCTTATGCCGTAGACGGTGCAGATACATTTACCGTTGCCGGAAAATTTGCCGCTCCCGAAGATTGGGATGGCTTAACTCATGTATCGGTAGATTTGCCCGAACTGACCAATCAAAGCTATGTAACTATCCGTATTCTGCAAAACAACGGAGCCCTGGATGAAAACGGTCAATTCATACTGGCCAACCTCTCCATAAACGGTTTTGATTACGTAGAACACAAAGAAGGCGCACTCAACGTTGCTTACATCAATACTATTGCAGACAGGATTAAAACATTTGACCGTGCTATAACCTCCGACTCTCTGGATAAAGTTATTCTCCCGGCTTTAATGGAAAATTTCAACGTGACCTACGTTTATCCTGACATATACGCCGGAATAAGCGACAGCGCCGGTGTAAATGCTCTCTTTGCCGATTACGACGTAGTGGTCTTGAGTGAATTCCCCGATGCCACTTCCGACATTGCCAAAGCATGCAAATATCTCGTTGGCAACAAACCTCTGTTGAACTTAAAGGCAATGACTTACAACAGTAACAGTTGGAATTGGGGTGTCGCCGGCAATGGCAAATACGATCAGGCCACGCCAGTTGAATTACGCGCCAAAGTTCAGTCGAACATGGTATTCCACCCTGTATTCAAAAATATTGAGCTTGACAGCCTGAAGGCTTTCAATGTGTTCGATACCTTATTCCTGAGCCGTGGGGCAACATCCAACGACTTCAAAGGCTTGCAAGGCTTTAGCAGCTACAAAGGTCCTCAGGCATATACGCTGGCTGTAATGGAACAAAGTCCCGACTTGGCTTGTATTCAGGAAATCAACTCCAATCCCGCAGCTAAATATGTGATGATCGGACTTTCTGCCGAAAACTACGAAAACGTCAGCGAAGAAGGTGTACAGTTGATTATCAACGCCGTAAATTACATCGGCTCGGGTGATGTATTTGCTGTACCCAACTTCAACATGACCTCTTCGGGAGCTACCGTAGAAAATACCGAAGAACTCATAGCAGCTCTGGCTTACGATTACAGCGCTTTAAATCTGGACATCGTTACCATTAAGCTCAAAAACAGCACAGATGCCTCGGGTGTATACGAAATCGGCAACAGCGGAATGATTTTCCCGCGTTCGTCCAACGATTTGGTATTGCAGCCCGCTAGCGGAGCAACTCCCAGCATCTGGGGACGTTTTTATGCAACGAATGGTATGAAGCTGAACAACCTGACCTTCAAGAACCTGACCTGGGACGGTGGAAATACGGCTTTGGCCAACTACGACAATGCCTCTTACGAGCCCTTCTATTTCAATAAGGCCGACACCCTTACCGGCGGCATTACCGTTGAGAATTGTACGTTCAAGAATTTCAACAGCACAAGCGTTATGAAAACCGACAATTGTGCAGGAGCTCTTATCAATGCCGTAGTTTTCAGAGGCAACCTCTTCGAAAACATAGGAGGAAGTAAAGCCTCAGGTGTTGACGGTCCTACTTTGATCGAATTCTCTGATGCTGCCAACTATCAATGCGACAGTCTGTTGTTCAGCAAGAACATCGTTAAGAACTTCCACGGTAACCACCTGTTCAATATCCCGAGAAAGGGAACTACCGCTGAATACGATTCCGTATGGCCAAACTTCTCAGTAGTCATTGCCAACAACATCTTCTACAAGCTTGGAGGTAACGCTACCGCCAACAAGCACTTCTTGATTTACAACGGAGCGCTGGGCGGTCTTAATGCAAAAGTTAAGATCAACAACAACTTGTTCTACAAGCGTTGGAGCGAGCAACATGCACCTATTGCATATATAAGCCTGCCGGCAGCTTTGGCCACCGACACACAGTTGATCGAGGTTGAAGTTTTGAACAACTTCTTCTATCCCAATAATGTTGTATCTGTTGTTGACGGACAGGCCCTTACTCTTAGCCAAGCCAGTGCTGTCACCCCGAGCTACAACCTCTTGACTGCTTCCGGTCTGGGCATTACCGATGTATTTATTGACGAAGAAGCGCTGACTATCTCAAAAGGTTCGCCCCTCTTCATAAGCGGAACAGGACGTACCCCGGTAGGAATTGTTGAGCGTTATGTGGACAGAACCGAAAGCGGAATCATCAGAGTTACCAATTCTTTTGAATTTAGAACGGCTCTGAGTATCGCCATTGGAGGAGATGTTATCGAAGTGGAAAACAATCTCACCGACACCTTAGGTATCTATCAAATTGGACAGGGTATGGCCTTCCCGCAAACATTCGGCAACCTGACTATCAGAGCTGCCAAAGGCCATTCACCTACAATCTTTGGGCGCTTATCGTCCAACAACGGCATGAAGCTCAACACCTTCCTGGTAGAAGGCTTGCACTGGTCTGGTGGCGATAGCGGCATAGTCAATTTCAATTCCGACAGCTACGCTCCTTTCTATATCAGTACTGCCGACTCTGTAATGGACGCCTTTATTGTACGCAATTGTACTTTCACCGATCTGGACTATCAGCCCATCATGAGAACCAACAATTGCGCCGATGCGTTGATTAATGAGGTGCTGTTTGAATACTGTACTTTTGACAATATGGGCTGGAACAAAGCTTCCGGAAACCAGGGTTATCATTTCTTCCAATTCTTGAGCAATCCTACTTATGAATTGGATAAATTCACCTTCAGGGAAAATATCGTCAAAAACTTCCACGGAAGTCAGTTCTTCAACATTACCAGAGAAGGTTCACCCTCGCATAAGGGAGATTCAACCATTTATGTAACCATTGAGAACAACACCTTCTACAAAATAGGAGGCACCGGTGCTTCTGCCAGACAATTCTTGGGCTTCAACAAAAAACCGGCCGGTTTTGATGCTTACATCAAAATCAACAACAACCTGTTCTACAAACGTTGGAGTAATCAGAATCATCCTATAAGCAACCTTGCCTTGTACTATCCCGATACCGATCAGGTGTTGGATGTTCAAGTTCTCAAGAACTTCTTCGCTCCCGACTCTGTATGTGCCCAAAAGGGTAAAACAGTCAGTTTACCGGTGTCGGAAGGCGACGAAACCAAGGTAACTTTTGAACGTTTGTTCACGTCCACTTTGTTCCTCGACAGCGTATTCTACAACGAAGAGAAATTACAAATTGACGGAAGTACTTCACCCTTGTATACCGCCGGATTAAATGGCACCTACGTTGGAGCCAAAGCTACTTATATTAATGTTGACGGCATTAGTAAACCAAGTGTTTCCGGCAAGGACAGGAATGTGTTTACCAAGAACGGTGTACTATACATACAAACCGACAGTAAACAAACAGTAGAAATCTACAACGTCCTGGGTAAATTAATTCATTGCGTTCAGGTCAATGAAGGAGTTAATGCTATTGATGGTTTGAATACACGACAAATCTATTTGGTTAAGACAAACAACGACGTCGTGAAAGTAATCCTATAAACAGACAGCTTTAGCTCAAACTCAAGCCCCGAACAGAACCGTGATTGGTCCAGTTCGGGGCTAAGTTTTTTATAAGAAGATTATTACAAATACATATTTATTATGGCCTCGTACAATTCCTGTTTACCGCTTATCTGGCGGGGTTCTCCGTTTTTAAGAGCGAATGCCCTGAGTTCTTCCAGTCCCAGGCGACCTTCTTCGAAAGCCTTACCTTCGCCCTGATCGAAAGAAGCGTAACGTTCTTTACGCATTTTTTTGTAAGGCGATTTTTCCAAAATATCGGCGGCGGCGAGCAAAGCGCGGGCAAAAGCATCCATGCCGGCTATGTGGGCAATGAAAATATCCTCCAGGTCGGTGGAATTTCTGCGAGTTTTAGCGTCGAAATTGGTGCCGCCTGTACCAAGGCCGCCGGCTTGTAAAATAACCAACCAAGCCTCAGTCAATTCATTCAGGTTCATAGGGAACTGATCGGTGTCCCAACCGTTTTGATAGTCGCCCCGGTTGGCGTCGATACTGCCCAACATGCCGGCATCGGCGGCACACTGTAGCTCATGTTCAAAGGTATGGCCTGCCAGGGTGGCGTGGTTCACTTCAATATTAACCTTAAAATCTTTGTCCAAACTGTGCGCTCTCAAAAATCCAATAACCGTTTCGGTGTCGGCATCGTACTGGTGTTTGGTAGGTTCCATGGGTTTGGGTTCAATCAGGAAAGTTCCTTTGAATCCTTTGGCACGGGCATAATCACGTGCCTTGGTCAGCATCATGGCCAAATGAGCTTTTTCACGTTTCATGTCGGTATTGAGCAAGCTCATATAACCTTCTCGACCACCCCAGAACACGTAGTTTTCACCACCCAGGGCAATAGTAGCGTCCAGCGCATTTTTAATTTGAACAGCGGCATAAGCCACCGAAGCAAACTCGGGATTGGTTGCAGCACCGTTCATATAACGCTTATGACCAAACACATTGGCTGTGCCCCACAAGAGCTTTATTCCGGTTTCGGCTTGCTTTTTTTTGGCGTATTCTACCATGGTTTTGAGGTTGGCTTCGTATTCCTCTATCGTTTCGGCCTCATCGACCAGGTCAACATCGTGGAAACAATAGTATTGTATGCCTATTTTACTCATAAACTCAAAACCGGCATCCATTTTGGCTTTGGCCCTTTCCAGGACCGTTCCCTTGTTCCAGGGGAAGGTTTTGGTGCCTCCGCCAAACTGGTCACCGCCTTCGGCACAGAGCGTATGCCAGTAGGCCATCGAAAACCGAGTCCATTCGGCCAGGGTTTTGCCCATTACCACTTTGTTTGCATCGTAATAACGAAATGCCAGAGGATTTTTGGATTGAGGTCCTTCGTACTTGATTTTCCCGATACCGGGAAAGAATTCTTTTGTTGACATAATTATTTGTTTTGTGTTGATATAACTAAAGGTATTGTTTCCAGCGATCATAAGCTTCCAGATAAGCAGGCTGCTCAGCAGGTTTGGGATTGATTCGGGCTATCCTTTTGAGTTTACCGAAAGCTTCCTGTGGTGTAAGATAAATACCGGCACCTATTCCCGCACCTCTGGCCGCTCCCACCGAACCATCGGTATCGTAGAGCTCAATAGCGGCACCTGTTAGGGTGGAAAGACTTTCGCGGAATAAGGGACTTAGAAACATATTGGCATGACCGGCCCTGATCAGCGCAGTATTAATTCCCATCGCCTGCATGATTTCCATACCATAGGCAAAAGCAAATACGATGCCTTCCTGGGCCGCCCTAAGCAGATGCGCCTGGGAATGCCGGTTGAATTGCAAACCGTGTATACTGCATGAGGTGGTTTTGTTTTCAAGCATGCGCTCCGAGCCGTTACCAAAAGGTAAAATCGACAGGCCGTCGGCACCGATAGGCGCTGTAGCAGCCAACTCGTTCAATTGAGCGTAACTCAGGCTGTTTGAGGCAGAGTTACGTTTGAGCCAGGCATTCAATATGCCGGTACCGTTGATGCAAAGCAAAACGCCTATACGAGTGGACTCTTTGCTGTGATTGACATGAGCAAAACTATTAACCCTCGATTTCGAATCATAAGCCAGGCTGTCGTTCACACCATAGACCACGCCCGAAGTGCCTGCGGTGGCTGCGATCTCACCCGGATTCAACACATTCAGCGACAAAGCATTGTTTGGCTGATCACCGGCACGGTAACAAATGGGAGTACCTTTGGACAAGCCTAATTCTCCGGCTGCCGAAGCCGACAAACGCCCTTGTTCCGAAAAAGAGGGCAATATCACGGGAATCCACTCCCGGGGTATGCCCCAATAATCCAGTATAAAATCTGCCGGCTGGTGCAGCTTAAAGTCCCAAAAAATACCTTCGGACAAACCCGAAGCCGTGGTAGAGGTTTCTCCGGTCAGGCGAAATGCAATATAATCTCCCGGTAACAAAATCTTATCGATCTGCTTAAAAAGCTCCGGCTCATTTTCTTTGACCCAGGCCAGCTTGGCTGCGGTAAAGTTTCCGGGAGAATTGAGCAAATGCGAAAGACAACGCTCCTCTCCCAGGTCGCGAAAGGCTTTTTCACCGTAAGGCACAGCTCTCGAATCGCACCAGATGATGGCCGGACGCAATACTTTCTGTTGTTTGTCGACCAATACCAAGCCGTGCATCTGATAGGAGATACCGATGGCTTTTATCGAAGTCGCTTCAACCCTGGTATTTAACAGTATTTCTTTAGTGACAATTTTGAGGTTCTGCCACCAATCTTCGGGATCTTGCTCTGCCCAGCCTGCTTGCAGGGCCTTTATCGACATTTCTGTGACCGGTGAAAAGGCGGAGTAGATACATTCGCCACTCTGCGCATCTACCAAAGAAGCTTTCACCGAAGAACTTCCTATATCGTAACCCAGTAAATACATTATCAGGCGATTTTATGCGATCCCCTACCGATTTTGACATCGTAAACCTTGGGAGCACGGTTGAATTGTTTTTTGTAGGCGGCAATAGCCTCTTCGATAAAGTCGGAGTAATGACTGTCTTCCAAAAGATTTATGGTGCAGCCGCCGAATCCTCCGCCCATCATACGTGCACCCAGGGCTCCGTTTTTAACGGCAATACTTACCAAAAAGTCCAATTCCTCGCAACTGACATTATATTCCTTGCTTAAGCCCTCGTGCGAACCGTACATTTTTTTTCCGAATTCCGCGTAATCATCGTGTTTAAGGGCCTCGCAGGCATCAAGCAAACGCTGGTTTTCTTCGATGACATAGCGACAACGGCGATAGGTGCTCTCTCTGAGCTCTTTTTTGAAATCGTTCAACAAATCGAGGCTGACATCGCGCAGTAATGTTACTTGCGGGTGCTTTTTTTGAATAATAGACACCCCCTCCTCGCATTCCGCACGGCGTATATTGTATTCCGAAGCCGCTAGGTTGTGCTTAACCTGGGTATCGAGCAAGACCAACCGACAATTTTTGGGATGAAAAGGCACCAATTCGTATTCCAGCGAACGGCAATCGAGGCGTATCAAGTGATCTGTCTCTCCAAACACCGAGGCGAATTGATCCATAATGCCGCAACGTACTCCAACGGCGTTGTGTTCGGCAGCCTGTCCGATCAGGGCCATATCCAACTTGGTCAGTCCCAGTTTATACAAGTCGTTCAAGGCAAAGGCAAAAGTCGATTCCAAAGCGGCCGAAGTCGATAAGCCTGAACCTATGGGAATATCTCCTCCAAACACACAATCGAAGCCGCCAACCCGCAAACCGCGTTTAACGATTTCTCTGATTACACCGTAGATATACAGGGCCCAGGAAGCAATAGGTCTTTCGTCTAAACCAAATTCGGCTGTTTCTTTCATGTCGTAAGAATACACTCTGACCATATCGGTCCCATTGGGATTGATGGCTGCAACAATGAGTTTGTCGATAGCACCGGGAAATACGAAACCACCGTTGTAATCGGTATGTTCGCCGATCAGGTTTACCCTGCCCGGAGAGGCATACAGGCTAAATTTTGAGCCGTAACGTTTCTTGAATTGTGTCGAAATAGCTGTGTAATCCATGTGATTTAAATTGCTAATGTTTTATATTGCTGATGTCCTTAATTTTTTACCAAAGTTTCGAAGGGTATTCTCCTGCCTCGACCAGTTCTTTGATTTTACTTACTACCGTGGGCCGATCTTCGGCATACGTCACCCCAAACCACTTGGAAGGAGTATCCAGAACCTTACAGACAGCCTTACCCTGATTAACCAGATTGTTTACCACCCAGGGAATATAAAATTCAGCCTTGGGATTGTCGATGTTTTCTTTGAGAAACTCGATGAAATTAGCTTCGGAATAATCGAAATAATCGGGGGTAAAACCCCACATATTCATAGATACGGGGGTATTTTCACCTACCGTCACTAATTGCTCGTTTTCGTCTTTGTATTTAACCAAACCGTCTTGGTCGCGAATTATCCAGGTGCGTTCCACCACGGTGGTCAGGCAGTTGTTTTCGTCGGTCTGACATATTCCTCTGGCCACCGAACCACTCTCTGACAAAGTGTTGCCTATCCTGTAACCGACCATGCAATAGTGGTTCTTTTTCCCTTGCATCTCGTTCAAGGCCTTTGCCAGAACCACATAACTTTCCTTGCCGTAAAAATCATCGGCATTAATCACCGCAAAGGGTTCTTTAATGACGTCTTTACCCATCAACACGGCATGATTGGTTCCCCAGGGTTTTTGTCTCCCGGGTGGACAGACAAAGCCGGCAGGCAAGTCGTTCAAGTCCTGAAAAACAATCTCCACAGGCATAAGACCTTGGTATTTACTCACAATTTTAGTCTTAAAATCCTCTTCGAAACTCTTACGAATAACAAAGACTACTTTGCCGAATCCGGCTCTGGCTGCGTCAAAAATGGAATAATCCATAATGGTTTCTCCACGGGGACCCACTCCGTCCAATT
This sequence comes from Bacteroidales bacterium UBA1402, assembly GCA_002305085.1. Lineage (GTDB taxonomy): Bacteria > Bacteroidota > Bacteroidia > Bacteroidales > UBA1402 > UBA1402. The sequence continues at coordinate 123,740 of DBQE01000021.1, forward strand.
GCTTGAGCCCTCCGTAACGACTGCCCATTCCTGCTGCTAAAACAAATAGTGTTGGTTTGGTCATAGTTCTTTTTTTGGGTTAGTAAACACAAAGGTAGTCAGAATATTCATATCTTTGCGGGGCTTAAAATAAATTAAACATGAAAAAACTGTTTTTTTTCATTTCCGTACTGCTCCTTACCAGCCAAACTCACATGATGCATTCCGAAGAAAAAGCAACTTTTGTCCTGATGGAAACCTCCATGGGCAAAGTCAAAATCAAGCTCTACAACGAAACCCCCAAGCACCGGGACAATTTTATTAAGTTGGTAAACGAAGGTTATTTCAACAACCTGCTGTTTCACCGCGTCATCAAAGACTTTATGATTCAGGGCGGAGACCCCGAATCGCGCAATGCCCCTGCCGGCAAACAATTGGGTTCCGGCGGTCCCGGCTACACGATTCCCGCAGAATTTGTTTACCCCAAATACTTCCACAAGCGCGGTGCTTTGTCGGCTGCCCGCACCGGAGACCAGGTGAATCCTCAAAAAGCCTCCTCCGGCTCTCAGTTTTATATTGTCTGGGGACAGGTTTACAAAGCCTCGGACATCGACCAGTTGGAAGCTCAAAAAATCAACCAGGCCAAAAATGCTTATTTTCAGCAATTGGCCGGAAAACAGCAAAGCAAAATCCAACAGTTGTACCAAGCCGGCGATCAAGCCGGTCTGCAAAAACTTCAGAATGAACTGATAGCCCAAATGGAAGCTTATTTCGAGGCTAACCCTCCCCAAGGACTCAGCCCTGAACAAATCAAGGCTTATACCAGCCTGGGCGGTACTCCTCATCTCGACAACGAATACACGGTCTTTGGCGAAGTTGTCGAAGGCCTGGAGGTTGTCGGAAAAATACAGTCGGTCGAAACCGGCACTGCCGACCGTCCCAAAACCGATGTGGTAATCCTTAGTATGCAGGTGATCGGAAACTGACTATGCGTTTCTTCTCCCACCGGCTGAGCAATGGTTTGCGTCTCTTGTACTGCCCTATAAGCAATACAAGAATGACTACTGTTAATCTTATGTATAACGTGGGTTCCAAAGATGAACATCCCGATCATACGGGCTTTGCCCATCTTTTTGAACACCTGATGTTTGCAGGCTCTGCCAGGGTGCCCGATTTTGATAAGGCCATACGGGAAGCCTCGGGCGAAAACAACGCCTGGACCAGTCGCGACGTTACCAATTATTACATCACCCTGCCCTCGCACAAGCTCGACACAGCCCTGTTTTTGGAAAGTGACCGCATGTCGTCGCTCAACATCAATCAACGTAGCCTCGAGATTCAAAAACAAGTGGTGTTGGAAGAGTTCAAACAACGCCACCTGAATCAACCCTATGGAGATGTTTCCATGCTTTTACGCTCACTGGCCTACGAGGGGCATCCTTATTCCTGGCCCACCATCGGAAAGTCTACGGAGCATATCGAAGCCTTCAACCTGGACGATGTACACGCATTTTACCGCCGGCATTACAACCCGGACAATGCTGTGCTGGCCATTACGGGCGATTTCGATTTCGAACGTCTGAAAGAGCTTAGCCAAGAATATTTTGGAGCTATAGCAGCTGCAAAAGCAGACAAACCTGAATTTCCTGTCTGGCCCCAACAAGAGGGCCCCCGTTTTCTGGAAGTGGAACGCCCCGTTCCCGGCCCGGCATTGTATAAACTCTGGCGGGCACATGCAGTTTGCGAAGAAGAGTACACCACCTGCGACCTTCTGACCGATGCCCTGTCCTTAGGCAATTCCTCGAGGCTCTATCAGCAACTCGTCAAGGAACGCCAGGTATTCAGTCAGGCAGATATTTATGTTGGCGGCGAAGGACTGGCCGGAGCCGGCAGCATTCTTTTTTCGGGCAAACCTGTAAAGGGCGTTAGCCTCGAAGAAGCCGAAAAAGCCCTGGAAGCCTGTCTCAATCAGATAGCCACGGAAGCCCCGGGGCAGGAAGAGCTCAATAAAATACTCAATAAACACGAATCGGCTTTTTTATTCCAAAACACCGATGCCAGACACCTGGCTACACAGGCTTGCTGGTACGAAATCCTCGGTTCTGCCGACAATTACCTGCAGGAACCCGAAAGATTAAAAAACTTAAACGGCGAGGATCTCCGCTCCATGGCCGAAAAGGTATTCCGGCCCGAAAACTGCTCTACGTTGTATTATCGAAACACCTAATCTGCAGAACATTCGGAATATTGTCAATCTAAATTGCCGGAGAACCCGACGTGTTGAAATCTCTTTCCTCCAAATTCAACGGTCTTTTCCATTTTTGGGAAAACCAGAGAGGTATTGTAGCGTTTATCGGCATAAAATTCATAACGGCCACGCATCCAGATGACATCAAAAACACCTTTTTTGTGATGACGCGGCACTATGGGCCTTACATTCAGCAAGCCCTTGGGTGTGTTCTCGGTAAGAGCTTCCGATTCCCAGCTTTGTCCGTGATCAGGTGTGGTATATTTAAATATTTCGAACACTCCGTCCACTTGCTTAGACAAATACACGATCGAGGGATCGTCGTAGTCCAGGATAATACCTCCCGAATAATTGGGTTCGGGTTCGATTTTTCCTTTAGGTGTCTGAGGAAACCATTTGCCGGCTTTGGCAAGCTCTGTACTTGTCCAATTCTTACCATTCCACCGGGCATAATGATAGCGGTGGTCGGTATCGTCGGGGAAGGAGGCATAAACCATTACCGGGAAACCGGTTTCAGCTTCCAGGGCTATGTCCCAGATCCAGCCCTTGCCACAAGAAATACCGTCGTAAACTTCGTCCATTTCCGAAACGTCGAGGGGTTCTTGGCCAAAATCCCTGATCAGAGAACCGTCTGCCCGGTAAAAACGATTGTCTTTGAAGCGGCAATAAAAGATCTTATTATCCAACACGTCTCTTGGATGTCCTGTGGTGGCCGCCATGTGAATGCTACCGTCTGCCCCCTGGCAATAGCGCATGTAGGGGCGTTTGCCGGTACTGACAATGAATTCCTTCTGAGTGCCGAATGTCTCGCCGTTGTCGGTGGACAAAATCATATGGGGCTTCCAGGAACTGCCGCCCCTGAAGAACACCAAAATGGAATCCTTACCCAGTTGAAAGGGATAAGGATAGGTGACGGTATGTCCAAATTCATACACCTCCCCCCAGGAGCTGATATCTTCAGGGTTGGTGGTGATACATCGTTTGATCGTATTCCCGAAATGAGCCGCCACAAAAACAATGATGCGCCCGTCGTCGCGAATAAATAAAGTAGGATTGGCGTGATCGTCCGACTGAAATTTCTCCAGGACCACATGTTGAATGAATTCCCCGTTCTGATGATTGTACGAAGCCACCACTATATCGCCCGAAGTGGTAACCCACGAAAAATAGGTTTGTTCTTTTTCTCCTTTATGATAAATGGCTCTGGGATCGGCAAACCAGCACCAGGCACCGTTGACGGCCAGCGTATCGAAAGCGGCATCCTTTTCGCCCGGTATATGATCCACCCCTTCGCTGGTCATCAGCACCCGCTTTAGACTGCCGTCTTCGTTGTAATAAAGATAATCGACACAAACCGAACGGCTGTAACTGGTGCCCTGGGTCTGCATCGCTCCATTGTGGTAGAAAAAATACCATCGCCCCTTGTATTCGACAATCGCCTGGTGATTGGTGTTTGAATTACCGGCTATTTCGTTCAGTATGCCTTTGAATTCCCAGGGTCCTTCGATACTTTCCGACATGGCATAATGTATTTTTTCGGGAAAGCCCGAAGCATAAGTCAGGTAGTATTTCCCGTCTTTTTTATGTATCCAGGGAGCTTCGGTAAAACTGAATCCATCGAACATAATTTGTTTTACAGGGCCGTCAATCTCTATCATGTTTTCTTTGAGTTTAGCGTAGTAACACTCGCGATTGCCCCAGAAAATCCAGGCCTGGCCATCGTCATCGATAAATACAGCCGGATCGATGCAAGCCCAGCTGTGTGTACTGGCAAAACAATCGGCATTGGTCAGCAGTGGTTTACCCAAAGCATCCTTGTAAGGCCCTTCCGGACGATCTGCTATTGCCACGCCTATACCCGTTGCATTAGTACTCACGTAAAAGTAGAACTTCCCATTACGCTCCGTCACATGACCCGCATAAGCCTGACGGGAACTCCACTTGAAATCGGCCCCGTACAGAGGGATAGGATGTTCCTTGAAGTGTTTCATGTCTGTGGTGGAAAACACACACCAATTGTGCATGATGTAGCGATTTTGATTACCTGCAGCATCTTCTCCGGTAAACAACCACAAGGTATCTTCTCGTACCATAACTGCCGCATCGGCCGTATATTTATGGGTAACAATCGGGTTGCCCTGAACAGTCCATTCAAAATGGGTTTGCTGCCTTTCGGACGGATTTTCGGCATTGGTTTCCTGTGCCGACATGGCGACGACAATCCCTGTCATCGTCAGCCAAACAAAAAAAGTACGAAGCATAATCTTATTGTTTATCATAGAAAGTAATTGAAAGTGATTTAAATAAGTTGTTTCCGGTGTTTCGGGTGTTATCGGTATTTCAAGTGTTTCCGGTGTTTCGGTGTTTTGGGTATTTCCAGTGTATTCGGTATTTTCTGTGTATTCAGCATTTCTGAGTATTCAGTATTATCTGTGTTTCCGGAGCCTCCGGCTTATTTCCGGAGTCTCCGGCAAAGATCAAAAATAAAACTCAATATTGCCGTTATTTCATTAAGTTTGTTGCAAAATCTTTCATATAACGTAATTATGAAAACTGCCATTGTTAGCGGAGGAGCACAGGGCATAGGCAAAGCCATCGCTCTTAAGCTTATGAAAGAGGGTTGCGCCGTCGTTGTACTAGATTCCGATGTAGAGCAACTAAAGGCTTTGGAAGCAGAAAACAGCGGCATTTTTGGTTTGCTTTGCGACGTGGGCAATCCGGACGAAGTAAACGATGCAATGGCCAAAATCGAAGCCTTGTACGGCAAAGTAGATTACTTGGTCAACAACGCCGGCATCAGTTACTTCGAACCTATGGATAGTATGAGCATTGACACCTGGAACCGCGTATTGGCTGTGAATCTGAGCAGTGTGTTTTACCTGAGCAAAGCCTGCCTGCCCCTATTCAGCGAAAATTCTGCCATTCTTAACATCGCCTCCACCAGAGCTTTGATGTCCGAACCCGGTGGTGAAGCCTACGGCGCCAGTAAAGGCGGCATAGTGGCACTGACACACGCAATGGCCAACAGCCTGGGCCCCAAAACCCGCGTAAATTGCATCAGCCCCGGCTGGATCGAAACCAAACACTACGAAAAGCTTTCCGAAACCGACCACAAACAACACCCGGCCGGCCGGGTGGGAAAGGTAACGGACATCGCCGAAGCCGCCTTTTTTCTGCTAAGTGAAAGCTCCGGATTTACTACCGGGCAAAACTTGGTAATAGACGGGGGAATGACGAAAAAAATGATTTACGAATAAAAAAAACAACTCTGCCTACAAAAGCCGGCTACTGTCCGTTTTTACATTGATTTTTATCCCAAAGGCGAAACATCTCAAAAATTACTCTCTCCACAATCCCAATTTACGATTGCGGGCTTTGCGCTGCAACTTAAGAAAATAGTCGGCATACTTTACATTGGGCGGGAACGTAGCCACCTGTGCGTAACCTTTGCGTACCAGCTCGGCATTGACAAAAAGTCCGTTTTCAAGGTAAACATAGGCCAATAAGCGGCCGTAGCGATCAAGACTGTCCACATCGAATTCCAATCTTACCTTTTTACCCTCAAGCAGAGACTTGGTAAATTCGGAGGCTTCACGACCATAGGGTTCCGGAGCTTTTTGCGGATGCAATGTTTCGGGCGTATCTACACCAATTAATCGAACCTTTTTGCCTTTTTCGCTACCATCGTCCACCCAAAACGTGTCTCCATCCACCACTTTGGTAACGGCCATTAATTCTATCTGCTTTTTCTTTTCAGCCCTAACAGTACTGGGCAAAAGCAAGAAGAAAACGGCCAGACCGACTAAAGGGAAATTTCTTTTATTCATAATAAAATCAAGTAATCTCCCCAAAGTTAGAAATTCATTTGATGATTTATAGCCGGACAAATACTTATTCGGGCAATTCTTCTTTTGTGTGGGTTGGGCTCACTATCCTCTTATATTTTACATAATAAATACCCCAATATAATAGGGAACTACCCGGATATAAAGAATTTTATCGCCTCCAACAGCTCATTTACTTTTTCCCAATTCGATCCCATGGGGATTTTTAGGACGGATGCCGAGGGATCTCTGAGTTTTATGATTACAGTATAATTGTGTGTAATTATTTCCTTATTGGAAACATTGTTGCCTTCGAAGTATGCCGCCAGGTTGGTATCGCCTTCGAAACCTCTGAACGAAGGCATTTTACGGGTATCCAATTTACCCACAAAAGTAGCCTCGCCCTTAAGAATTCTTTGATTATCGGTATATGTACACGACAAAATATCGGAGTGGGAGAATAGTTTTCCCTGTATCATTATCCGTCTTGTCTTCCCAAAGATTATTATTTCCTCGTTCAGATTCTGCTCCTTAAGTACCAGGTTATAGGTGGGGTTCCCATACTTTAAAATTAACGCCCTTTTTTGCCTGCGGTAATCCGGCTTCGGTCTTTTCGTTTGTTGTATTTCCCCCACCTCCCTTTCACCTAAGAAAGGAAACAAATAATCCAACACAGACGAAACAACCGAAACAACCAAAGGGAACCTACTACCAGAACTCATCACAACTAATTTAAACGGCCAAAAAATATTCATTCCACTAAATGTCTCGATGCCGAAACCGGACACACACAGCTCTCTTTTTCTTGAAGCATCGAAGGACGTATACAAAGATGCATCGAAAAACTGTTAAATTTTCTGTAATCCAAAAAAGTTTCGCTGTATATTGTTGTTATTCTGGTGGTTAACATCAAAAAGTTTCGCTTAAATCCGGACAAGAATAATACTTGTGTGTAAAGTCAAAAATAAAAATCCTCGATTTCATCGATGATTTTTATTTTTGTGAAATCTACCGCTTTTACCCCCTTTTTCGAATTAAAATGGCTGAATCAATCGGACAACAGCCCGGAGATTCGGCCTTCAGATTCCGGATTGCTGATTTAATTTTCAGTTAAACGGGAAGCAATCTTATTCAGCCTCTTCATGTATTTTATAAACAGAGTGATACAAAAAAGCTGTTCCAACCCGCGAGTCAAAACAGCCTTCTTGTTGCTTCATAGTAGTCCCGCCGAGAATCGAACTCGAATCTAAAGTTTAGGAAACTTCCGTTCTATCCATTGAACTACAGGACCAAGATACTTACTGATTCGGGCGCAAAAATAAGGCTAAATTTCCGATTGAACAAGATTATCTTACCCGATACCTCCGATGGAATATTTCTTACTGCATATTTTGATGCAATGATCAGAATAATTCCTGCAATACATCCAATGACTTTATCCTGGGGAATTCGCTCAAATGCAAACGGTAATAATCGAGGGTTTGGCGCAATATGCGCTGACGTTGGTAACGGTCGTAGCGAAAAGCAGGCATATTCTCGAAGTTAATGCGCAGCAACACAGCAAAGCTCTGAGCGTCTTCGGGCGACAACCAATCTCTGTGCGAAGGTTGGAGCGAACAAAAAGTACCGGCCTGCAAGTCAAAATATTTACCGGGGGCCTTGTCTTCCAAATTCGGATAAAAGCCCAGGTAACGGGTAAGTTTAATCAAAAATACCAGGTGAAAATTTGCGGCACCCTCGCGACAAAGATCCAGTATTTCTACAGATTGTACCAGAAAATCGAACAAGGCCGGATTGGACTCTCTTTCCTCCAGGGCACGGTACAAAACCTCCGATAAAAACAAAGCTATGGCGTTTTTTACCGGATCCATCGGAATTCCTGTAAACGCAAACAGACTGCGGGCCTCTTTGAGGCGCTGCAATTCCCGGCTCCCCTTGTGATCGGCTTCGTACTCAATCAGGGACAGAGGCTGAAAGAGCGACTGCCTCAGCTTGCTGTTTTTACGACTTCTTGTCAATAGATAAGCTTGCCGCCCAAACTCCCTGGTATAGAGATGCACCACCGAAAAGGCATCGCTGTAGGGAATCTGATGCAACACAAGAGCCTGACTTCGAACCAGCATACGAGTTTAGAAAGAATAGGAAACCCCCACGACGGCCGTGAAGCCCTGAGAGGGATAAGCATTCCATACTTCATAGAATTGATTCAGAACATTGTTCAGATGCAAAAATACGCCCAGCCGGCGGGTAATGTCGTAAGAAGCTCCCAGCGAAAGATAATGGATATCGGGCAAACTCCGGTAGGTGTTAAAATAATCGGGAGCATAGCGGACACCCTCCCAATGGTAGGAGGCAAAAAAAGCAGTCTGCTCTCCCGGAGTCAGGCTGAGCAAAGCCTCTCCTTCGAAAGCAGGCTTATGCCAGGGCCTGCGGGCATTGCTTTCTAACAAGATATCTGTCTTGGCGTTGTCCGACGAAGCTATGTAATGATTATAGTTGAATTTACCGCTCAAATTTAGGGTCTTTCTATAGGCATAATTAAAGTCCAGGCCCAGATAAAGCTTGTTCATTTTTACATAATCGGCCATAAACAGACTACTATAACTCAAGTGATTCAACAGGCCGCTGTCTACGGGCAAAGCATTGTAAAACATCGCAAGGTCTCTGGTAAAAGAATAGCCGGTGAATACGGTCATATTGAGACCCGAAAACGGCTTAACCTGCAAAGCTCCCCTCAGCGCCACCGGGCTGTACTCGGGCAACAAACGAATGGAAGGGTCCAGATAAGAATTGAGTTCCAGGCCTTCGCGGTAGGAATACAGTCTCTGTCCTCCATCAATTCTAACGTTGAGTTTGGCCCAATTACCCAAAGGTCGGTCCACAGAGGCGGTGGGAGCAATCAATAATTTTTGTCCGTCCAAATAAGACAAACGAAATCCCAGGCCAAAATCCCATAATCCCAGGGAATAGGTTGCGTGGGGATTCATTTCAAACCATAACACATTGGCCGGCGCATCGTTATAGGCCGGGAAAAGCGGATCGTACTGCATATGATCGGCCAGGCTGAATCTTTGTGAAGAAAGCCCGCGTTGATAAAAGAAGGCTCTGAATCGGGCATCCAAACCTATATCCAAATTATCGTTGAATTGGTAGTTTAAGGCGAGACCGGCATCTATTTCGGTTTCGGCCGGGCCGGCACCGGCCAGGCTGTCTTTAGCCAGGGCTTTACCCAAACGGAAATAATGAGCATCCACATTGAAGGCGTAATCGAACGCTTTGTCCCAAGGTTTCGATTCTAATCCGAGGCTGAACTTGGTATCCGAAAACCATTGTATATCCGGCACCATTAAGCTGTCTCTGTTTTGCAAGGGCAAATTGCTCCAGGAACGGCCGTAGTAATTCCAGGCATAAAAACGCTCCGACAAGCCTGCCCTGAATTCCGCTGAACTCAAATGCCATTGGTAATTGAGCCCCAAACGATTGTCTATATGCTTGGCTCTGGTTTCCAAATCGGGTTGAAGAGTGACTTTTCCAAAAGACGAACGATGCCAGGCGGTCAAATCGAGCAAATGTTTGCTCCCTTTCAATATGTTCCACTGGAGGTCGCCCAAACCCGACCAATCGTAGCCGGCTCCGAGCCTGACGTAAGCCTTTTGCTCCCGGGCCGGGAAGTAGGTGCGAGCCTCGGCAGCCCGCAATGGAACGTATTCTCCCGGAGTCAGAGTGGGTGCCTCCGACAAAGAAAAACGCACTTCGGTTCCCTTAGTTTTAAGTTCTTCGGTTTCGGGCACACGGTAAATCTTACCGGCCGTTTCGAGCATGGGATTGTATTCTTTTTCGAGCAGGAGGTCTCTTCTAATCAGGCTGTCCCGGTCTGTCTGAGCTACCGCGGACATCGTGAACAGGCCGGATAAAACCAGCAAAAAACAGAGAGTATTCTTTTTCATAATCATTCCTTACTGAGTTGGGCGATATTATCCAAACGCGTTTGAATCATACCGGCGATTTCATCTTCGGCCCGGTAATTTTCTTTCAAGCTCATCAAATACTGCCTGGCTTGGAAGTAATCTTTACGTTGAATATAAATATCGGACAGGAGAACAAAGCAACGGGCCAGCCAATACGATTGCGAAGTTCCGTCCCTAAGGAAAGACTGGGCAATTTCTTCGGCTTTTTTCAGATCGTTTTTGTTGAACCAATATTCGGCCAGCCGGAAACGGGCCTCGGCACCGAAAGCGGTCTGTGACTCTTCGGCCAGACGTTGCAGGTCGGAGAGAGCCTCATCGGTTCTGTTCAGCTCCATCAAGGCGATGGTTTTCCGGAACAATGCTTCGCGTTGCAGGCTGGGCGAGAGATTTTCTTCAGCAAGCAACTTGTCGGCCGCAGCCGGAATGCTTTCGTTACGCCCGAGCGCGTACAGACAACGTAATATTCCGCTTCTGGTGCCTATGCGGACACTGCGGTCTTCGGCCAGCACATCCAAACTCTGATAATGTTCCAAAGCCCGGGCGTATTCTTTTTGTTTATACTCATGCTCGGCCAACACCACCAAGGCCTCGGGTACAAAACGATGGCCGGTTTGTTTAATCACCTCTTGAAAATAGGGCAGAGCCCGGCTCGTTTCATTGCTAAGCAAAAGCAAATTTCCGGCGTGAAAATAAGCCTCGGTACGGAACATCCCCTGAGGATAAGCATTGATATAATCCTGAAAACCTTTTATGGCTTCCTGATTCTTACCATCAACCATCAGGCGTTCGGCAGCCAGATACGACAAAGAATCTTTTTCGCTGCGTTCTATCCGCACGCCGCTGCCCAGATTGTCGACATAGTTCAAATATTCAGGCACCCGGTTGACGGCCACATAAATCATCTTCAGGTCGTTAAGGGCGGTTTGAGCTTCCTGGCTGCCCGGATATTCGTTTATTACCTTTTTGTAGGCGGCAATGGCTGCCTCTGTGTTATTACGGTTATACTCCAACAAACCTATCTGAATACCAGCTTTGCGAGCCAGTATATTGTTGGGAAATTTTTGCATCAGTTTTTCAAAAACAGGTAAGGCCTCGGCAGGGCGATTCAGAGCGATATAAGCCCGGCCTTGCTCGTAAAGGGCATCGTCCAGGTAATCCGACAGGGGAAAACGTTCTTCAAAACCGGCAAAAAGACGGGCTTTCTCTTCGTGCCGCTTCTGCAGGCCCATACTGAACCCTCTCTGAAACACAGCGTAATCGTTGCCGGTTTCCGAAAGCTTGTCGCTCATGTTGTAGTATTCTTCGGCCCGATCGTAGTTGCGGGCATGGAAATAACAATCGCCAATGCGGTTCAAAACATCGGAGTAAGTATTATCGTTGCGAATTTCCTTGAACTGACTGTATTTTAAAAACCAATTCAAAGCCTCGGGATATTGTTTAAGATTGTAGTAGGAATAACCCAGGTTGTAATGCGCCAGTCGCCAGGCTTTGTAGGTCGAAGCATTAGGTGAGTTAAGGAAACGCAGGTAATCGTTGGAAGCAGCCCTGAGATTTTCGAGGCGATAATGGGTTTCCCCCCTCCAAAAATAAGTTTCCGGAGCCTCCAGTCTGAGTTGGGTGCTCAACTGAATCGAAGAGTTAAAATAAGTCAAGGCTTCTCCGTAGGCTGCGTTGTTGAATCTATCCATACCCATCAAAAAAAGCAACTTGCTTTTGGTTTCCAGCAAATCCTTGCCGGGATCGGCAATTTTGTTCAACACATCCAAAGAAGCCTGGTAATTTTTGGTACTTAAGAAAGCATCAACCAAATGCCCGTAAACACGGTCGGCATAACGGGAATTGGGGAATTCCGTCAGGATGCGTTCGAAAGCCCTTACCTGTTCATTAAAAGGCGAAAAAGAAGTTTGATAGCAGAGCAGGGCGTAATTGTAAAGAGCGCTCTCTTTTACCTCCTTGTCCTGGTCGCTCAACGAAGCTTGCTCGAAACTCATGCGGGCCTGGTCAAACTTTTGCTGTTGCAGATAACACAAACCCAGGTGGTATTCGGCATTTTGCGCCAGCGCATCGCCTTCCTGACTCACTTGCAGGAAATACTTCGCCGCTTGTTCGTATTCTTTGGCCACATAATGGTTGATACCAATGCGGTAAGCGTCAGAACGCAAAAGCTCCGGATTGTACCTGAGGTACTTACCGTAGTATTCCTGCGAAAGGGCGTGATCGTTGAGTTCATAATAACCGGCGGCCGAAAGACGGTATAGCTCGATACGCTCCGATTCATTGGGATCTTCCTGCAGAAGTTTCTCGGCAATCTCGAGCATTTCTTTGTTTTTGCCCTGATCGAAATAAAGCTGCATGATATAGAAGGGCACAATGCGTTCGTATTCGGGATGGGCGGCAATTTTGCCGAATCCTTCGAGGGCTTGCTCTGTCCGGCCCTGACGATAATCTATAAAGGCCAGGTAATAGGTCGAAGCGGAGACATAGCGTTGATCTTCTTGCAATAAACCTTCGAACAAAGCCCGTGCCTGGTCCAATTCATCGAGTTGCAGATAAGTAAAAGCCAGGTAAAAACGATAACCGGCTTCCTCCTTTTTAGAAAAATCCTTGCTGCGGCAAGAAAGAAAAAAAGCCAGGGCATCCTGGTACTGACGGGCGTTCATAGCATTGATCCCTAGCATATAATAAGCTCTGGAAGCCTGAACGGACAAGGGGAATTCTCCGATAAATTCTTTGAGCAGCAAGCTGCTTTCCATGCGATTCAATTCATACGAGCTGGCAGCGTACATAAACCGGGCATTTTCTCTGAGATTTTCAGGCAAAACCTGCTCTTGTTCAAACCAGGTGTCGAGAGTCCGTAAACAATAAGCGTATTCCCCGGCATTGAATTGTTCGCTCGCCAAGCGGTATAACCAGGTGGGGCCTTTTTTTTGACTGTTCTCCTGCGCAAAGACAAAACTGCCGGCAGAAAAAGCCATTAATATCAAAAAAATCAGGCTTTTCCTTTTTATGTAACTGAGCATATATTATCGAATTTGTGGGGTTTCATTTAAAAATGCAATAATACCTTTTTTAATTGAATCCAGCCCGAAATCAGCCGGATAAATTTTGTTAAGCGGGCGGAAAAAGGCCTCTCCCACATCGTCGTTGGCCTGAATTGAATCAAACTCGCTAACAAGGCATAGAAAGAAAAAATCGAGGGTATGAATTTCCATGCCGGAATACTTATAGATATTGGGCAGCGAAAACAAGTACCGCGTGGTATCCACTTTGAGCGACAATTCTTCGTAGATTTCGCGCCTTAGCGCTTCTTCGATGTTTTCGCCCATATCCACAAAACCTCCCGGTAAGTCGAGGCTGCCCAAAGCCGGTTCTTTGGCCCTGCGACAAAGCAAAAGTTCCCCTGCCGGGTTTAGAATAAACGCAGCCACCGCAGCCGCAATATTTAAATAATACACAAAGCCGCAGTCCATGCAACGCTTTGATTTAAAATTATTTTCGACAAAACGGCTGGAGCCGCAAACGGGACAAAACGAAAAAAGATTGAGGGGATGTTGTTTCATAGCTGCCGGTTATTTAAAAGCAGCCGGTTATTTAGAAGCTGCCGGTTATCAGAAAAAAAGCCCGAACGGAATGAACGATTCGGACTCTTTAGCTCTTCAGGTAGGACTTGAACCTACGACCCTCTGATTAACAGTCAGATGCTCTAACCGACTGAGCTACTGAAGAATGTTTAGCTTACATTTAAAAAAGCGCGACAAAAATACAGCATATTGTCGAATAATGCAATATCTTTGCCAAAAATAATTACAGAATGAAGAATTTATTAGCCCTTGGCAACGCTCTGGTGGATGTGTTAATCCGCCTGGATTCGGAAGAAATCCTTACAGAACTCGGCATAGCCAAAGGCAGCATGCAATTAATCAACAAAGAGCGTTTCGATCATATTCAACAATCACTCAACTCTTATAAAAAACAATATGCCTCGGGGGGATCTGCCGCCAATACCATAATTGGCGCTGCTACTCTGGGCTTGCCTGCCGCTTTTATAGGCAAGATTGCCGACGACAGCAACGGAGCCTATTTCGAAAAGGACATGAAGCAGGCAGGGGTCGAAACCCGTCTGCTCAAAGGACAATCCTCCTCCGGAACAGCTTTTACATTTGTCAGCACCGACGGAGAACGCAGCTTTGCCACCTACCTGGGAGCTGCCGCCGAACTGCAGGCCCGGGATTTAATGCCGGAGATGTTCGAAGGATATACCAATATATACATAGAGGGTTATTTGCTGCAAAATTACGATTTGATACTCCGCATCCTGGAATTGGCCAAAGCAGCCGAAATGAACATTATCTGGGATCTGGCCAGCTATAATATTGTAGAAGAACACAAGGCATTTTTAACTGAAAAGGTGCTTCCTCAGGTAGATTATCTGTTTTCGAACGAACTGGAAGCCGAGGCGCTCACCGGCGCCAAAGCCGACGAAGCGCTCGACTTGTTGGCGGCCGTCACCAAAATTGCGGTCGTCAAAACAGGAGCCAAAGGAGCCATGGCCAAAAGGGGACAGGAAACAGCCCGTGTCCCGGCCCTAAAAGTAAACGCTCTCGACACTACCGGAGCAGGCGATTTATTCGCAGCCGGCTTTTTATACGGCCTGTCCATGGGCCTGCCCCTGAACGAAGCCACCAGCATCGGCAACATCACTGCCGGCAACGTGGTAGAGGTGCTGGGAGCCAAAATGGATCAGGACAGATGGACTGCCATCAAGAAACAAATCAGCTCGCTGCTTTGATTCCGGACATTTACAAGAAGAATCGATGAACAAAACAAAGAAAAACAAACTCTACTTTATAATCCTGTCCACCGCGCTGGTGTGTAGCCTTGGAGTTTTTTACGCTTTTAAGGCTCAGGATAGAAATTTTTTGATCAGTAAAAATTTCGATATTTTCCACTCACTCTTCAGAGAGCTCAATTTGTTTTACGTGGACAGTACCGATGTGGATCAGGTGTTTTCCAACGCCATCGACGGGCTGTTGAGTTCCTACGATCCCTATACCAGCTATATTCCCGAATCGCAAATGTCTGAGCTCAAATATATGACCACCGGCGAATACGGAGGCATAGGAGCCATCATCAGCAAAAGGGGCGAAGCCATCATCGTTGCAGAACCTTATGAAAACATGCCCGCTCAGGAAGCCGGGCTGCTTTTTGGCGATGAACTGGTCGAGATTGACGGCATCAGTATGCAAGGCCAAAGCGTCTCTTTTGCCAGCGACTGCCTGAAAGGCCAGCCCAACACGACCGTCGAATTGCTGATTAGACGCGAAGGCGAAAAGAAACTGATCAAAAAATCACTGCAGCGCAAACTCATACAAATGAATCCCGTAGAATACGCCGGCTTACTAAAACCGGGCGTGGGCTATGTATATCTGAGCAGTTTCACCGACAAATCCTACCAGGAGCTCAGACAAACCTTGATGAATCTCAACAAACAAGGCGCACAAAGCCTCATCCTCGATTTACGCGACAACGGAGGGGGTTTACTGAGCGAAGCGGTTTCCATCTGCAACTTGTTTGTAGACAAAGGCGAAATTATCGTCACCACCAAGGGCAAAGTGCCTCAATGGGACAAAACCTATAAAACACTTATGGAGCCGCTTTTTAAGGATATGCCGGTGGTTGTTCTTACCAATAAGCTTTCGGCTTCTTCTTCGGAAATCGTAGCCGGAGCTCTGCAAGATTTGGACAGGGCCGTTATTTTGGGCAGCCGCACCTTTGGCAAGGGCTTAGTACAAACCACCAGAGAATTGGCCTATAACGGAGTGCTCAAAGTGACCACCGCCAAATATTACATTCCCAGCGGACGTTGCATTCAGGCAGTCAATTACAGCAATGGCCGCAGCGGACGCCTGCCCGACAGCCTGACCACCCGGTTTTCTACCCGAAACGGCCGCCCGGTCAGAGACGGAGGAGGCATCAGTCCAGATGTTAGTTGCGTCGAAAAAGAATATTCCAACTTTTGCTGGCAACTGGTAAACAATTTGCATTGTTTCGATTTTGCCAACGACTACTATCGTAAACACGCCAAAATAACTACGGTTGAAAACTTTAAGCTCAGCGAACAGGATTTTAAAGACTTCGGGGACTACATTCGCAACAGCGATTTTACTTATGAATTGTACAGTAAAAACAAATTGAACGAACTCCGGAAATTGTTGGAATCCGAAGGCTATTGGGAGGAAGTCAGCGATGATTTCAAATCGCTCGAATCCAAGCTGGTTCACGATCTGGACAAAGATCTCGAAACCTTCAGGACCGACATTGAGCGCATCTTAAGCCTCGAGATTATCAGGCGTTACTATTATCAAAAAGGAGAGATTCAGGAATCGCTCAAAACTGATGAATGTGTGTCAAAAGCCTTAGACTTACTAATGGACAGAGAAAACTACGAAGCTATTCTCAAACCTTCGGAACAACAAACAACTCTTTGAGCACTTCTGCTCCTGCAGGCACGACAGGGAGATGATTTGAATTTAAAACAACCAGATGTGGTGTTGATAATCAGTTGATTTCGAAATTATTCGCGGTCAGATAAAAAATTTTACCCAAAACTTTTGCCAGAAAATAAAATCGTCTTATCTTTGCAGCCGCAAAATTAGCGCCAGCAATGGCTGATACGCTTCTTTGCCGCAGGCTGGCCCATTCGTCTATCGGTTAGGACGCAAGATTTTCATTCTTGAAAGAGCGGTTCGATTCCGCTATGGGCTACAAAAACATTTAATAACAAAGCAATGGCAAACCACAAATCATCCCTCAAAAGAATTCGCCAGACACAGGCCAGACGCCTGCGTAACCGTTATTACGCCAAGACTGCCCGTAATGCTGTCCGCAATCTGCGTGCCTCCACCGACAAAACCGAAGCAGAAAAAATGTTTCCCGGTGTTGTATCCATGTTGGATCGTTTGGCCCAAAAGGGGATTATCCACAAAAACAAAGCTGCCAATTTAAAATCCAAGCTGGCAAAAAACGTGGCTAAGCTTTAATAGGCTTCTCCACTTGCCGTCTTTACAAGCCAGACCACGGGGATCCTGTGGTCTTTTTTTATGCTCTCTGCTTGCCAAACCACAGGAAAACCTTATTTTTGCGGAATTCTATAAACAGCAAGAATCAAAGCTTTACACTTACAGCTTAGGTCCTGCCCTTAACAAAATTGTACGATTATGAAATTATTAGAAGGAAAAACCGCTTTAATAACCGGCGCTGCCAGAGGAATAGGCAAAGCAGTTGCACTGCGTTTTGCACAAGAAGGTGCCAACATTGCTTTTACCGATTTGTTTTTGAATGAACAGGTTCTCGAAACCGAAGCCGAAATTGCAGCCTGCGGAGTTAAAGTAAAAGCCTACGCTTCCGACGCATCCAATTTTGAACAAACCCACCAGGTGGTCAACGATATAGTAAAGGAATTTGGAAAAGTAGATATTCTGGTCAATAACGCCGGTATTACCAAAGACGGCTTAATGATGCGCATGACCGAAGCTCAGTGGGACGCCGTAATCAACATCAACCTGAAATCGGCGTTCAATTTTATTCACGCTCTCACCCCCGTGATGATGAAACAACGCGGAGGCAGCATTATCAACATGAGTTCGGTGGTAGGCGTTTCGGGCAATGCCGGACAAGCCAATTATTCAGCTTCTAAAGCCGGCATGATAGGCCTGGCCAAATCGGTGGCTGCCGAGCTTGGCTCCAGAGGCATACGCGCCAACGCCGTTGCTCCCGGCTTTATTATCACCGAAATGACAGCCCAATTGCCCGAAGACGTACGCAAGGCCTGGTGCGATGGAATTCCACTCCGCCGTGGTGGCAGCCCCGAAGAGGTGGCTAATGTTTGTGTTTTCCTGGGCTCAGACCTCTCCTCGTATGTAAGCGGACAAGTAATCCATTGTTGCGGGGGAATGAACCGCTAAGCCAGTTATGACTATCCTCTACGAAGACAATCACCTGATTATTGTAAATAAGTCCTGTTCCGAAATTGTTCAGGCCGACAAAACAGGAGATCCCTCACTGGAGGAAGATATCAAGCAATGGCTAAAGCGGACCCACAACAAAGCCGGCAATGTTTTTTTGGGTGTTAGCCATCGCTTGGACCGACCCGTTACGGGGGTTGTGATCTTTGCCAAAACCAGCAAAGCCCTGGCCCGTCTTAACGAAATGTTTCGCAAAGGGGAAATTCACAAGACTTATTTTGCCCTGGTCAAAAATAGTCCTCCTGCTACCGAAGGCCGGCTGGAGCATTATTTATGGCGAAACGAAAAACAAAACAAAAGTTACGTCTGTGAGCAGGAAAAACCGGGATCGAAAAAAGCGATTTTAGATTATAAGCTGTTGGGGCGCTCCGACCGCTATGCCTTACTCGAAATTGATTTGAAAACCGGCCGCCATCACCAGATTCGTTGCCAATTGGCCGGCATTGGCTGCCCCATCAAAGGGGATCTTAAATACGGCTACCCGCGCTCCAACCCCAACAAAGGCATTTCGCTGCATGCCGGAAGGGTGCATTTTGTACATCCGGTAAGCAAAATTGAACTGAGCATTAAGGCGCCTTTCCCCGTGGACGAAGCACTATGGTCGGTTTTTGAACAACAAAACTGCCTGGAATAGAATTTTCCCCTCTTATTTACTGATGTTTACTTAATACTGGAAGAAAGCGAATTACATCTGCTGAATAAGTAAAGAAGCGGTCTTGCTACCTAATTTTTTTGACTCAAATTGCATCCAAAAGAGGAAAAAAATGTTGAAATTCTTCAATTATAAGTGTAGAAACAACACTTAGAGTTAAATCGCGTTAAACCTGCGTATAATTATGTAAAAACATTTGCAGGGAATAAATTTGAGCGCTACATTTGCACTGTGTTTTTCATGGTATTAGATTTAAGGTTAATGAAGATTGGTTGTCGCGAGACAACCTTCTTTTTTTAAAACAAGTGTCCGGATTTCCGGGCACTTGTTTTTCTTTTGTCAGCACTGGACGCCGGCGTTGCCTGTATGTCTCCTTACGAAGATTTTTCACACCCTTCGGTTTTGACTTGATGCAGTTTGCTCCCGGAGTGATATATGTTTACAAAACTTTGTGCTTTTCGGGTTGGTTTTATTTGCTGTTTTTGGCATATATTCGCAATACCTAAAAGTTTATATTCTTGATATCCTGAACTTTAAAAATAATACAGGAAATTGGATGTACAACACAGAAGTTGACATCCAATTCTCAACCTGGAGCTTCTAATAAAAACGATCTCGGAACAATTGCATTTGCAATAATCTTCGAAAAGAAGAGTTCTAACTATAATTAATGTGTACTTTTGTTAGCCGTTCCTCGAGCACAAAGAAAATCAATATTTCAAACAGGCATGCCTTGATAAAGGTCAATTAACAGAAAATGAATACCATAATTACACAAAACAGCCCTATTAACTATGGATTATTATTGGATAGCAGAGAACTACCGCAGCCGCCTCTTTTGGGTTGCACGGGTTCTGGTCACAAGGCGGAAATAATACCAATGGGTTTATTTGGGTGTTACCGCCAAGTGTAAAAAGACTGACACAGCAGACATAAATTGAAAAGTAAACCATTGTGAAAGGACAGAAAAACGAAATATTGACAAGACAAGAAAGCCGACACTCATGCCGAACCGATGTTTTTTATTTTTTGCCCACCGCACATTTTTTAAAACAATTGCCGACCCACATTGCACACATTGCCAAAGCCACACAAGCCAACGCTGCAACCAAAGCTTTGTCAAAGAGTGCAATTTTGCTGACACACAAGATGACTCCAATTCAACAATTTTCGATACTTTAGAGACCAAATGAAAGAAAAATATAATCATAGTAGTATTCGCGACAATTTCTCAAATGGAAGTGTTGGCAATTTTTTAGTTGATAATATTGAAAATGAATCCAATCTGTCTTTTGTAACAGCATACTTCACAATTTATGCGTATGAAAAACTTAAACCACAACTAGATAACATAAATTCATTACGATTACTATTTGGGGAGCCCAGATTTATTAAAAACGTTTCTTCAACTACTGAAGCAAAGTCTTACAAAATTGAAGATGAACAATTAGTTATTCCGGTTGAAAACAGGTTGCAGCAAAAAGTTTTAGCAAAACAATGCAGCAATTGGATAAAGGAAAAGGTTGATATTAAGTCTATGGTTCGCCCAGACTTTCTCCATGGCAAATTGTACCATATTGAAAAACGAAATGGAGTTGAAGAGGCTGTAACAGGTAGTTCTAATTTTACAGTAAATGGACTTGGATTGGGTTCAAGACCTAATATCGAACTAAACCTTGTCGTGAATGATAGGCGGGACTTATCGGACTTAAAAGAATGGTTCGATAAACTCTGGAATAATGAAATGCCTGATGTTGAAGTAGAAGATGTGTGCCAACCCCCTATAAGTTG
>DBQE01000012.1 GCA_002305085.1 Bacteroidales bacterium UBA1402
TCTTTAGAGGATAAATAAATATCTTTGTTGCTGCCGTTAATTTTAGTAGTTATGAAAACACCCAACATCATCAGTCTGGTCCTGATAGCCCTGTTAATCACGGCTTGCGGACCTTCTCAATTGCAAAATGGTATCCCCAATTTTCCCTGGATAGCCGAATGTGGTTCACAAACCCAACCTCCTGTAGATAAAAAGTTTATGGCCAACGATTACGGAGCGCTTGCCGATACAACGCAGCTCAGTACCGAAGCCGTTCAGCGGGCCATCGATGCCTGTGCCGAAGCCGGCGGGGGCATGGTTAGTTTCGAGCCCGGCAGCTATTGCATAGGTTCCATTTTTCTCAGAAGCAATGTCAATCTGAATATTCCCGAAGGGGTTGTTCTCCTGGGCAGCGAAAACATCCTCGATTATCCTCTGATCTCTACCCGGGTGGCCGGTATCGAAATGGAATGGCCGGCAGCACTGATCACCGCCATCGATCAGGACAACGTGGCCGTTTCGGGCCGGGGACTGGTAAATGGCCGGGGCAAGGTGTTCTGGGACAATTACTGGGAAATGCGCCGCGAATACGTGCCCAAAGGCCTGCGCTGGATAGTCGATTACGACTGCAAAAGGCCGCGTCTCCTGTTGATGCAGAATTGCAGCAACGTTACGCTGAGCGAAGCTAAATTCATAGAAGCCGGTTTCTGGACGGTGCATATTTTGTATTCCACCCAAGTGACCATCAAGAATCTGACCATCGACAACAACAATGCCGGCAGGGGGCCCAGCACCGACGGCATCGACATCGATTCTTCCAACCGGATACTGATTGAAGATTGCGACATCAGTTGCAACGACGATAATTTCTGCCTCAAAGCCGGCCGCGATGCCGACGGCCTGCGGGTGAACCGTCCCACCGAATACGTGGTGATCCGCAATTGCATTGCCCGCTACGGTGACGGCCTCTTCACCTGCGGCAGCGAAACCTCGGGCGGCATACGCCATGTGGTGGCCTACAACCTCGAAGCCATAGGCACCAAGATAGGTTTGCGCTTTAAGTCGGCCTATACCCGTGGCGGCGTAGTCGAGGATATTTACCTGGCCAACATCAAAATGAGAGGCCTCAGAGAGCCTTTACAGGTCAACCTCAACTGGAACCCCAGCTACAGCTATTCCAGCCTGCCCGAGGCCTACGACATCAACGAAGTGCCCCCGCACTGGAAGGTAATGCTCACCCCGGTCGATCCACCGGAACTGGGTATGCCTAAATTTCGCAATGTTCATTTTACCGATATCAAGGCCGACAGTTGCTCGGTGGCTATCACTTGTGAAGGAGCCGAAAATTCGACCATCGATCAGTTTTACATGAACAACGTACACATCACCGGAGCCAAAGCCGGCCGTATATATTGGGCCAAAGACTGGAAATTGAAAAATGTGTGGATAGGCAGCGAAAAAGGCGAGATGCCCGACATACAAAACACCGTCAATGTACCCTTGTTACAGGAATAAATTACTTATAGAATAAAAAACACAGACCTCAACAGATGCCAAACATGAAAAATCTTTTACTGACCGCCGCCCTGGTGCTCGGAGTTTTTGTGTCCTGTCAGCAGGCGGGGCAGGAGCCTATCGATCGCAAAGCTTTGGTCGACAGGAATAAAGTACAGGTG
Source organism: Bacteroidales bacterium UBA1402 (assembly GCA_002305085.1). Lineage (GTDB taxonomy): Bacteria > Bacteroidota > Bacteroidia > Bacteroidales > UBA1402 > UBA1402. Next base: position 1,656 of record DBQE01000012.1, read on the forward strand.
AACGCTTTCGATTCCCTGGCCTCTCTATCGTTGGGTAATGGTAATTTCGCTTTTACCGTCGACATTACCGGCCTCCAGACTTTTCCCGAACGATACAGCAAAGGAGTGCCTCTGGGCACACAGTCGCAATGGGGCTGGCATAGTTTCCCCAACACTCAAAAATACCGTTTCGAAGAAACGCTCAGGGCCTACAATTTCAGAGGCAAAGAAGAATTGTATGCGGTGCAGTTCAACGAAAAAGGTCGTCCCCAGGCTGCTGCAGATTATTTCAGGATCAATCCCCATCGCCTTCATTTGGGCGTGGTGGGCCTGGAATTGCGCAATCCTCAGGGAGAGATTATGCGGCCCGAAGATTTGAGTGAAATCAATCAGGAGCTCGATTTATGGAACGGGACAATAAATTCCTTATTCAAAGCCGGCGAATTCAGCGTGCATACTCAATCTTACTGTCACCCGGAGATGGACATGATGGCTTCTTCCATAGAATCGTCCATGTTCCTTAGCGGCAACCTCCGCCTGAGGCTGGCATTTCCTTACCCCAGCGGCAACCACAGCGACGACGCCTGCGACTGGAGCAGCCCCGGCAAACACAGTACCAAAGTGTTGGCTCAAAAGCCCGGAGCTGTCTTGCTGGAGCGTCGTTTGGACAACGACAGCTATTACGTCCTGTTGTGTTGGAAGGAGCAGGCCGAATTTATCTCCGGCCCCGCGGCGCACCATTTTTACCTGCAACCCGCCGGCGAAAAGCTGAGTTTTACCTGCCTTTTCCTCGAACGCAATCCTCTGCTCGATTCTTCCGAATTACCGGCCTGCCCCGAATCGGAGCAGGTGGCTCAGGCATCCTCGGATTATTGGAATCAATTTTGGCTCAGCGGAGGCGCAGTCGACTTTTCGGCTTGTACCGATCCCCGTGCGCCGGAGCTGGAACGCCGGGTGGTGCTTTCGCAATACTTGATGGCTATTCAATGTGCCGGTGTTTATCCGCCTCAGGAAAGCGGGCTCACGTATAATACCTGGTACGGTAAATTCCATTTGGAAATGCATTGGTGGCACGGGGTGCATTTTGTTCTCTGGGGACGTCCCGAATTGTTGGAACGCAGTCTCGACTGGTACCGTACAGCAGAAGCAAATGCCGCTAATATTGCTCAACGTCAGGGCTTCAAGGGAGTGCGCTGGATGAAAATGACCGATCCTTCGGCCATAGAAGCTCCTTCGAAGGTGGGCTCCTTTTTGATCTGGCAACAACCGCATATCATTTATATGGCCGAATTGCTGTTCCGTCACCAAAAGGACAGTTCCGTCCTGGCCGACTACAGCGACCTGGTGTTTAAAACAGCCGAATTTATGGCCGACTTTGCCGATTACGACGGAATGGGAGACCGCTATATCCTGCAAGGGGCCATTCCGGCGCAGGAAACCCTGAGGGCTTCGGAAACCGTCAATTCCCCCTTTGAACTCTCTTACTGGCATTATGCGTTGAGTGTGGCTCAGCAATGGCGTTTGCGTCTGGGTTTGCCTAAAAATATGGAGTGGGAGATCGTGCTGGACAAGCTTTCGCCTCTGGCGCACAAAGACGGACTGTATCTGGCCGCCGAAACAGCTTTGGACACCTATATTGACACCCGTTACACTTCCGACCACATGGCGGTGCTGGGAGCTCTGGGGATGATGCCCAAATCGAGACTGGTACGCGAAGATATTATGACCAACACGTTCAACTGGATTTGGGACAACTGGAACTGGGGCAAAACCTGGGGCTGGGATTACCCCATGACGGCCATGTGTGCCGCCCGTATCGGCCTGCCCGAAAAGGCTGTGGATGCCTTGCTTATGGATAGGCGCACCAATACCTACCTGGTCAACGGTCACAATTATCAGGACGGCCGCTTGCGGGTGTATCTACCCGGAAACGGAGGCTTGCTTACGGCCGTAGCCATGATGTGTGCCGGCTGGGACGGTAGCGAGGGTAAAAATCCCGGTTTCCCCAACAACGGCCAATGGAAGGTGAAATGGGAAGGCCTGGATGTGATGCCTTGATCAGAAAAAGTAATTATGAAGTGGATATTGCGCGTTTTTCCGGCCTTGTTTTTGATTTTTTCTGCCGGTTTAACAGAGGTAAATGCCCAAAATAAACTGGCCTTTCCCGGCGCCGAAGGTTTTGGCCGTTTTGCCACCGGAGGCAGGGGAGGCAGTATTTACCACGTAACCAACCTCAACGACTCGGGCGAAGGTTCCCTGCGTGATGCCGTCAGCCGGCCCAATCGAATCGTTGTCTTCGATGTTTCGGGCGTGATTCGTTTGCAATCGGCTTTGGTTTTTTCCAAGAACCTTACTGTGTTGGGTCAAACTGCTCCGGGCGACGGTATACAGGTGTATGGCGATCAGGTGTCGTTTTCGGGCGCTGATAACATCATCGTGCGTTATCTGCGTATTCGTATGGGGATAGACGGCACCGACGGCAAAGACGCCGCGGGCGTTGCCAACGGCAAAAACATGATCTTCGATCATATGTCGGTGCTTTGGGGCAAAGACGAGAACTTTTCGGTCTCTTGGGGTAATAGGGGTACGGAACCAACGAATATTACCATTCAAAATTCCATTATTGGCCAGGGTTTGCAGCCGCATTCCTGTGGCGGTCTGATTCAGACCCGAGGAGGTGTCACTCTGTTTCGTAACCTCTTCATCGAAAATAATACCCGTAATCCCAAAGTAAAGGGACTGAATCAATACGTCAACAACGTGGTCTACAACTGGGGCGACGGCTGCTACATCATGGGCGGTTCCGAAGGGCCCTCCTGGGCGCACATCGAAAATAATTATTTTATAAACGGGCCCTGGGAAGGAGCAACGCCTGTGTTTACAAGGGGTAATGTCAATTTTACTTTTTACGGGGCCGGCAATTACCACGATGCAAATAGGAACGGGCTGCTCGACGGTAGTCTGATGACGGCCGATCAATATTCTGCTTCGATACCGGTGTCCGATTGGGCTACCTGGGACAATTCTACTGCCAGACCTCAACCGCATCCGGAAATTTTGAGTATGACGACTGCTCAGGAAGCCCTGGCCTGGATTATCGACAGTGTAGGGCCCTGTCTGCCGGTGCGCGACGAGGTAGATCAATACCTAATCGATGAATTGGTTTCTTACGGAACCAAAGGCACTGCCAACGGTATTATAAGCGAAAAGACCTTGCCGCACAAAGGTACAGGTACCCTGCGCGGAGGTTATAGACCCCCGGATACCGACCAAGACGGAATTCCCGATGCCTGGGAAACGGCCAACGGACTCAATCCGAACGATCCTTCGGATGCTGCTGCCATTGCCGCCAACGGCTACAGCAACATCGAAAATTATTCTTTCAGTATAACCGCCTGCATCAAATCGCCTTTGTAATCGAGACTAAACACTTGTTCTCGAAGCGATATGACAGAATTTAGGCGATTTATATATTTAAAAAGGTTTTGTTGTGAACGTAGTCTTTCAGCAAATTGTATATGCTCTGGTGGCCCTTACGGTGCTGAGCGTCGTGCTGGTGATTATTTCGGAAAACCGCAATCCGGTCAAAAGTGTAGCCTGGATACTGTTGCTCATTTTTTTGCCCTTGCTGGGCCTGATCGCTTATTTCCTTATAGGACAAGATTTTACCAAGAAGTATGCCTATAAAAGAAAGAAACACAGAGGTAAAGATCAGGCTTTTCTGATCAAGAGCGACCAGGTGCTGGATGAACAGGAGTATCCCCGGGCTTTTACCGCTCCGGTAAAATTGCTCAAAAACATCCAGAACGCCCTTCTGATAGGCGGCAACGACGTGAAGTACTTTACTCTTGCCGCCGACAAATACCGGCAAATGCTGGCCGATATGGAAGAAGCCAAGCGTTTTATTCACCTGGAATATTACGCACTTGAGAACGGCCTCTGGGGCGATGCTCTTAAGGATTTACTCATACGTAAATCGGCCAGAGGGGTGGAGGTCAGAATCATTTACGACGACTGGGGTTGTTGGAGAACCAAAAAAAGCTACTTCAAAGAGCTGATAGATAATGGAGTACAAGTACGTGTTTTTTCAAAAGTTCGTATACTGCCCTTGACGGCCCGTCTCAACTACCGTGATCACCGCAAATTGATCATCATCGACGGTCTTATCGGATATATTGGCGGAATGAATATCAGCGACCGCTATGTGAATGGTTTCAACTGGGGCTGTTGGGCCGATACCCATTGCCGGATTGCCGGTCCCGGGGTGGTGCAGTTGCAATCGGTCTTTTTGTCTAACTGGCAGCGTCAGTCGGGCGAAGTCTTGTGGGAGGACGAGTATTTTCCTTTGCCGGCTTCTTGCGGCGACAACGCTTTGCAGGTGGTGGCCAGCGGACCGGGTAGCCTCGATCCCGAAATCTTGCACGTTATGATTCAGGCTTTTTACAGCGCTGAAAAATACATTTATGTTCAGACTCCCTATTTTATTCCCCCGGAACCGCTGGCAGGCGCCCTGCAGGCGGCAGCTATCCGTGGTCTGGACGTACGTCTGATGATATCCAAACGTTCCGATCTGCCTCTGGTGCAAATGGCTTCGCGTTCTTATATTCGTGAGATGCTCGAGCGTGGAATAAAGGTCTATTTCTACACCCGGGGTTTTTTGCACTCCAAAATGATGGTGGTCGACGGGGAATTGAGCATTATGGGCTCGGCCAACGCCGATATGCGGAGTTTCGAAGATAACCTCGAAGTGCAGGCCTTTATCTACGGCCGATCTGCCGCTCTCAGGGCTCAGGAGATATTTCTCGAATATCAGCAGGATTGTGAAAAAATTAACCTGGAACGATGGAAAAAACGTTCCAGGTTAAAACGGTTTGTGGAGTCCTTTATGCGTCTGTTTGCTCCCTTGCTTTAAGACTCAAGCCGGCTTAGGGTTGGTAGTGCTTGACGATCCGGCTGCTTTTGCCGCTTTGGAGTTTGATCAGGTAAATGCCTTTGGCCAGGTTTAACTCCTTGACATCCTTTTCCCATTCGGTGGCCTTGCTTTCCAGGCTGGCGACGGTGAGTCCGTTGATGTTGACCACCTGTATGTCGAGCATTTCGTCCCAGCTATTGAGCTGCAGGCCGTTGGCATCGGTTACGCTGAGTTTGCCTCTGCCGGTAAAGAGTTCGCTGGTGTCCCAGGCCAGGTTGGCCGGCAATTCCGGCAAGACCAGTTCGGGAATACTACTGCTGAAGCTAGTGCAGGACCAAAGCTCAAAACTGTCGCCCAGAGAAGGTGTGTATCCCTCTTTGAGCAGTATGCGCAGCGTGCCTTTCAGAGTCATTACATTCAAACCTTTTATACTCGAATGAGAGGTGGCCGAGTTGAGCCGGAATTCCAGCACTCCTCCGGGGTTTTGATAAATGGATCCGTCCACTTTCAGTTCGCCCACGTAATAGGCTCCCGGCATGAACAGGCCTCCGGAGTTTATGTAAACGATGTTGTTGTCTATAAATCCTCTGCCGGTTAGCGTGCCTCCGTTGTTGATGTTCAGCCGGCCGGTTCCTGTGGCGCTGACGGTAGCGTTGGCGTTGTTTACCCTGAGGATGCCTCCGTTGATGTTGGTGTCTCCGGTATAGTTGTTGGCTCCGGAAAGAAGCAGGGTGCCGGTACCCACTTTGGTCAAAGCGGAAGCGATGGTGCCGCTGAAGCTGTTGGTGGTGTTCAGGTAACCGATTTCCCATGCGTTGGAACCGCCCAGGGTTCCGTTGCCGCTGACGGCTCCGAGCTTAAAGTTTCCGCTCTGGTTGGTCACCGTGGTGCCGGCGGCTACGTCGAGCGTGGCCTTGGGTAAGCCGTAGCTGTTTTTGAAATCAAAAGAAGGAGTATAGCTCGAATTGGCCTTACTGGTGGCCTTGACCACTCCCTCGAAAGCCGACCAATTGCCACAAAGATAATTCCTGACATAGGGGGCGCTCAGGGTCAGTGTGCCGCTGCCGTGCAGGGATCCGTGGTATTCGCAGCGTCCGTCCAGGTAAATGGTAGCCGATTTTCCGGCAGGTACCACTATATTCCAGTTGGCTCTGCTGTAGGAACTGTTTCCATCCAGGCAGATCACCACTCCGCCGTTTAGAACCAGAGTGTCGCCAAAATAGCCGTTGATTAAATTGGGCTCTTCCAGCACTTTGAGGGTGCCGCCTTCGAGGATGGTTTTTTTGTGCGTGTTCACTGCAGTTACTTCGAGGGTGCCGTTGCCCCGTTTAATCAGGGTGCCGCCGGAAATAACTCCTTTCATGGTCAGGGTGTTGGTAATGTCCAGACAACCACCTTCGGGTCCCAGATACAGTGGGCTTTCCATGCTGATGTTGCCGGTGGTTTTCAGTATCGCGCCGTTTTGAATGGTCAGGTTGTTCGACACCGAACTCAGGGCGCCCAGTGAGCCGGCTCCCTGCGAAGTGGCCAGCGAACTGACTTCTACCGTTCCCCCTTTGATAAGGGTTCTGCCGGTATAGGGATTGGTATTGAGCAGGCTGAGTTTCCCCTGGCCTTCTTTGATGAGCGAGGAGTTTCCGCCTATGCCGCCGTTACCGGTTATGGCATAGTTTAAATCGCCTTGAATTCTAACTTCCGAAGGAATGACTTCTTCGGTGATATTTACCGCTCTGGAGCTTGTATTTTGGTCGAAGACCACGGTGTCGTTGGTGACAAATTCCACCGTATCCTGTCCGATGTAAAAGTTTCTCGTATTGTTCAGATTCCAAATCCCCTGATCGAATTTACCATGCCAGTAGACCAATTGTGCCGCGCGTTGTTCGTCAACGTGCAAAAACAGGCTGTCGTTTTGGTTTAGTACCGAGCAGGCAACGCCGGGCAGGCCTTCGATGACGATTTTGCTCAGCCCGGCCGAAACCGTTCCTTCACATACGGCAAATAAATAGTCGCCGGGCTGTGGTTTAGAGTCCGGTGTAGGTTTTACAAAACGGAAAACAGCGCCTTCGCTCAGCTCCAGATTTTCTTGAATAATCAGAGTGTCGCAGGTGAAATCAGCGTCGGAAAGATTGAATTCCACTACGGCTCCCTTGTCCATTTTTATGGACTTCAGGCGGAGGCCGCTTTGTTTGCCGGAACCTCCCGGGCGCAAAATGGCCCCGTACTCCATTTGCAGGCCTCCTTCCAAGGAGTTATAGGCGTCCAGCTCTGCGAAGCGACGCAGCAACAGAGGGCCGGCTAAGCTGCCTTTAAGTGTAAGCAAACCGTCCCAGACTTCGGTATTCCCGCTGTAGGTCTGCGCTCCTTCGATGGTGAGGTTGCCGAGTCCCTGTTTGTGCAGGGTCATGGGGCCTTGCAGTTCCCCTGTTCCGTAGAGCCTGTAGTCTCCGGGTGAATTAACATTCACAGAGGCGGGACTGACCTTGCTCCTAAGCTCGACTTCTGCTCCCTGGGTGTTGGCCAGCATGAGCTCTTTTCCCTGATGGTCACCGCTGATAAAACCGTCGACTTCCGTTTTACCGTTGCTTATCCAAGGGGGAGGGGGAGCGGTAATACCTTCCCTTTCGCCCAAAAAGAAGCTGGTATGCGGGGGCTGGTTGTAGCCGCACATTTGCCAGCATATGGCCTGACGGTACTGATGGTCGTGCATCAGGGTATATATGGGCCAGGGCGATGGAACCACGCTGGTATAGATTCTTAAGTACTTGTTGTCGGTGCTGCGCAAGACCATTTCTTCGCGCCAGTCGCCAAACAGGTCTGCCTGCAGGCAGGGATTTCCCTTGGTGTAGTTGTTGGTGGCTGTGCCGGTGGCAGTGAATATATTGCTCACACTACCCTTGTTGTATTTAAACACTGCCGGTGTTCCGTAACCGTAGCCGCCGGTAACATCGTTTACATTAGTGTAATCGAAGGTCTCTCTCAGCAGGTCTCCGTCCCAGTAGATGGCAAAGTTTTGTGTTCCCCCGGAACTGCCAACCAATTCTCTGGTGGTCGCACTCCACATTTTTCCGTCTGCCCATAGTTCCGCTCCGGGATAATCGTCCGTAACGTTGGCAGCCATACAACGGCCGCAATCTCTGCCCCTAACGTATTTGATAAAGGTTTCTGTGGTGGCGCCGTCGCGGAAAGCAGCTCCCCAGTGGGGAGAAGTTTCCAGGCAGGCAAAAATCTCGAGGCCCCGGTGGTAAGGATCAAAATCGCTGACGTGCATGGCATCGCCGTGACCGTAACCGGTAGAGTACAGGCCCCTGCCGTTGTCGTCTACCGTCATCGATCCGTAAACGATTTCATCGCGGCCGTCGCCGTCAACGTCGGCTATGGTGTAGTTGTGATTGCCCTGGTAAGCGTAAGCCGACCATAAACTGTTGTTGGTATCAAAGTCCGACAGCCAGCGTTTTTGTAATTTCTTGTCGACCACGTCGTAAGCGCGCATTACTATGCGGGTATAAATGCCTCTGGTGGTAAGTATGCTGGGACGGCGTCCGTCCAGATAGGGAGCGCCGAAAAAGAATTTATTGGCGCGATGGCCGTAACCGTCGCCCCAGTCATTGACGTTGCCCCGGGCAATGTAATCGACTTTATCGAGCAGCTCGCCGGTTTCTCCATCAAAAAGGCATAAGAACTCCGGCCCCTCTATCATAAACTGCATATTGGGAGACTGGTTGACATAGGAACGGTAATTGGCCGTCGGGCTGCCTATAACATTACCCTTGCCGTCTATGGTTCCGTCGGCCGCCCGCATGATAACTTCGGCTTTGCCGTCTTCGTCCCAGTCGAAGGCAGCAATGTTGGTTTCAACGTGTCCGCTGCTCAACAGGTTGGGGCCGATATCAATAGCCCAAAGCAGGGTTCCGTCCAGTTTATAGGCTTCGAAATAGCTGAAGGCACTGTCGTTGGCTACCGAAAAGTCGCTGTTGATGCGTTTGACAATAATTTCGTATTGTCCGTCGCCGTCGAGATCGGCAGCCGTAGCATCGTTCAGTTCGTAGAGTGGGCCGTAGTCGATGCCGTTTTTGATGATCTGGCGCATGGGGATTTCCAGGTATTGTTTGTTCCAGACCGTATAATTGCCCGGTTCGGGGCTTTCAACACCTTCTTTGACCAATCCGAGGGTATAAGTCGAAGCATTGCTGCCTCCCTCGTCCAGGTAGTTCGAAACACTCAGCGGTTCTGTGTTCAGTTTGACGCCATTTCGATATAAGTTGTATTGGGTATTGTTCCATTCCGAACCCGGAATGCGCCAGGAAACAAAAACACCATTGGAAACTTTCACTACCGTCAGTCCCCGGTCGAGATTTTCCATAAGCCGCTGGCCGTACGAAAACATCACAGTGACCACGCTCAAACAGAGGAATAGAAGAAACTTTTTCATCTTCTAATATAAAGTTGCAGATTAATCTTATTTCAGATCCAGTTTATAGATTTCGGAACCGGCCAGCAGGAAGCAGCCAAGGCCGTAATCGTCAAAATCGGGCTCTATGTCGTAACCCACCGGTTGTCCGTCTTTGGGTTCCTTGCCCGTTCCCTGCACATAGCCTAAAAAACCGTTGGGGTGTACGGCTTCTTCCAGGGCCTTCCAGCCTTTAAGCACAGCCGGCAGGTAGATTTTGGCCGGCAGAATACCGTGGCGTATGCCCCAGGTCATGCCAAAAACGAAAAGAGCTGTTCCCGAAGTCTCTTTGCCTCCGAAATGTCCGGGATCGTGCAGGCTGATATTCCAGTAGCCGTCTTCACGCTGGCAGGCCAGCAGAGCTTTGGACATAGCCTTGAAATCTTTCAGGTATTGATCCCTGTGTTTTTCGTCGGCGGGAGCGATTTCCATATACCTGGCCAGGGCAGCGTACACCCAGCCGTTGCCCCTGGACCAATAACAATTTTTACCGTTGGGCTCGGCATAAGGAGGACAGAAATCGGCATCTCTCCACCAAAGCCCCTCTTTGGGATTGTATAAACCCTCGGAGCCGTGACGGTTGCGGGTAAACATATACATTTGATATGCCTTTTCGTAGTAACGTTTATCGCCGGTGAGCTGCCCCAATTGCGCAAAGACCGGCATGGCCATTTGTATGGCATCTATCCAGGACCAGTCGTTGTTTTGCGGGGTGTTGACCAGCATGTCCATGGAGATTTTAATGTTTTTGATCAGGGCAGGATCACCGCAAATATTGTATAAAGCAATGTAAGTCTGGCCGGCGCAATGATTGTCGGCATTCCGGGTAGTGTTGCCCCGGTGTAGTTCCCAATTGTGAGCCGCACCCCAGTCGTAGGCGTAACGGAAATATTCATCGCGGGGACAGATCTGGTGCAAAGCCATCAGGCCTTCGTAGTATACGCCTCTGGTCCAGATATGGCTGGGACGGTAGCGGTTACGTACAAAAGTCTCCTGGGCTACATCGGGCCATTTTTGCATAAAATGGCTGTTGGCCAATTCCATAAGGGCCAGAACTTTGTCCCTGTCGGGCAAATTTTGCGAATCGATTTTTTGACAAGCCAGTAAGGCCGGCAACAGGAGAAGCAGAAAGATCAGTTTTTTCATAGTGCTTATTGTTTATTATTTTTTTTGTTTCCAAATCAATACACCGGCCGTTTTCAGCTCTTTTTCTCCGATCAGTATTTCAGAACGGGCCGGCAGCGGAAACTCGTAGTTTTTATCGCTGTAATTGGTGGCGATGCCGAAGTTGTCGCGGTATTCCACTATAACTCCCGGGGGCAGATCCAGACGGCTCAGGCCCAGCCGCTCGTATAATTTAATCAACACCGCTTTTTCCAGTTCGGCATCGCGGCTGTCTACGCCCACGTAGGTAACGCTGCCCTTACCGTGTTTTTTGTGCACGACGGCTGCTTTTCCGGAATAAAAATCACCCCGGTAATGAGCCCAGACTTCGGTTCCCGGAGCAGGTTCGAAGACTTCTCCCCAGGTGTACCAGGCATAGGATTTCGTCCCCATGCAGACCGAGTCGGCGGCTTCGGGCGGAAGCAAATCGTAGAAGAGCATTTCGGTTCCGCTCAGTTCGTTGATTTTTTCACCGAATTTGGCTTCGAACAAGGATCCGTTGCGGTTTTTGTGTCCGGTACGGCAGGTTAGAACCAGGTGACCGCCGGCTTCTACATATTTTTTCCAGCGTTCCACAAGTTCGTCGTCAATTAACTGGTATGCCGGAGCTATTATCAGAGGATAGTGTTCGAAATCGGCCGATTCGGTGATGACATCTACTTTGGAACCAAACGATTTCAGGGCACTGTAATAGCTTAAAATATGTTTTTCCGTGTTCCAGTGTTGATTTTGTTTTTGATTGCGGATGCTCCAGGCGTTTTCGTGATTGTACAGTATGGCCGCTTTCGAGAGATAATCAAGCTCTCCGCGTGGCCGGTCGTATTGCTTGCGAAGCAGTTCCAGTTCCTCCATATAGGTACAAAATTCTTTTCCTCCGCTGCTCAGGTTCAGGCCATCGGTACCAACAATGCCGTAGTGGTATTGCTCCGTTCCGTACAAAGGTTGGCGGTAACGATAAGTACACACGAACCGGCTACCTCCCGAAAAGACACTCCATAACCACAAACGCACCGCTCCGGGCAAGGGCTGACTGTTGACACTGCCCCAGTTTACCTGGCCGGGTTGGAGCTCCATCACGCCGTAAAGATTGTCGATAGGCCGGAAGAAGTCGTTGGCAAGGGCAATGCGCAGGGGCTCTCCCACACGAAAACCTTTGCGGCCCAGACCTTTGTTTTCGCCAAAGACCATATAACGGGTGTAGGAATGGAAATCCAACTCCTTACACAAACCAATATGGCCTTCTTCGTAATTGGGAATATAATTGGTGGTTACAAATTGCTGTACAATGATGTGCTTTTTCAGACAGCGGCTTTGCATGTCCAAAAAGGAGGCCGTCTGTTGAGCGGCAAAACGCATATAATCCAGGATCTGATGATGGTTCATAAACTGTTGTTTCATCAGGGGGATGTTGATCTGGTCGAAACTGGTGTACAGTTGGCTCCAAAAGGCCGTACCCCAGGCTTGGTTTAGCTTGTCGATGGTCTGGTATTTATTCTGCAGAAAAATTCTGAATTCTGCTGCAGCGGCCTGATTGTAGTCGTATTGCACCGAGGGTTCGTTGTCGAGTTGCCAGCCGATCACTCTGGTGTCGCTGCCGTAACGTTTGGCAAGTTCTTCGATGGTCCTGAGGGCCAGCTCGCGGTATTTGGGACTGGAAAAGGAGGCGTGTTGCCGGGCACCGTGATCGGAGTGATTTCCATTTTCGTGCTTGATCAGAATCTCAGGGTATTTTCTGCTCATCCAGACCGGAGGAGTGGCTGTGGAGGTGCATAAAATCACCTTGAGTTGGTATTTATCGGCCAGATCGATGGCTCTGTCCAGCCATTCAAAGTGATAACGGCCTTCTTCGGGTTCCAGTTGAGCCCAGGCAAATTCGCCCATATGGACGGCTTCAAACCCCAGCCCGGCCATGTTCTTGAAATCTCTTTCCCATTGATTTTCGGGCCAGTGTTCGGGATAATAATACACCCAGGTTTGACTAAGTTCGCTCGCTTTGAAGAAAGGGTTTTGGCCATTGCTTTCTAAAACAAAGAAGAAGAGCAGTAAAAGCAAAAACCTTAATTTAAAGTTTAAAGCTTGAAATTCAATCTTAAAAGCGTATATTTGTCTCTTCATTTCCGGTATTAAAAATAAGGGTCACAAAGTAAACAAAAATAAGCACCTGAACGAAAACTTGTTTGCAAATAATGACATAAATTCTTATAAAATTGACATTTAGGCGCTTAACTAGAATTTTAATACGATGGCATTGAGCGAAGATAATCATTTTAATTACTTGACGGTTAATGAAACAGATCAAAAGTGGGGGCTTTATGTGACCACTTGCGGATTCCAAAGCATTAAACCGCATTCCAGTATTAATCCTTATTTGAACAAACACCTCAGCTCCTACGCTTTCAATACAAAACAAGGCCGGGTGTTGGATGAATTTCAGCTCTTGTTCGTAGTGAAAGGCAGTGGTTTTTTTCAATCGGCCTCCGTTCCAAAAACCAATATAGAGACAGGAAGCATGATTATGCTTTTTCCCCAGGAGTGGCATAATTACAGTTTCAGTAAAGAAACAGGCTGGGATGAATTTTGGGTGGGTTTTAGCGGAGAGCATGCCCGGTCTATTGTGCATCAAGGTTTTTTCCGGAAAGAAGAACCCATTTTCAAATTAGGCATCAACGATGAGTTTGTTTCTCTTTACCGGCAGCTCATCAGTTATGCCGAACAGGAAAATCAGGCCTATCAGCAAATTATTTCCGGAATTGTCAGGCATATGTTGGGTTTGCTGTATTACAAATCGCGTAATGTCGTCGTCAGTAATAAATCGGTAGTAGACAAAATCAACCGGGCCAGGATAATGATGCGTGAAAATGTGTCTTCGCCCCAGGCTCCCGAAGAAATCGCCTCGCAACTGGGGGTTAGTTATTCCTGGTTCAGAAAAGCCTTTAAAAAATACACAGGTATTTCGCCGGCTCAGTTTCAGATGAACCTGCGTTTGCAACATGCCAAAGATTTGCTGATGAACAGCGATAAATCCATCACCGAAATTGCTTACGAACTCAATTTTGAGAGTACAGGGCAATTTTCTACCTTTTTCAAGCATAAAACCGGCACCACGCCCAGGGAATTCCGTTCGGTTGCTTCTACCCCGGGGCCTTATTGAGCCTGTTACCGTTGATACTAGTGTTGTTGATAACAAGGAATCCGTTTCTTTGGCCCCATTAGGCCTGTAATAGTTAATACCGGGTTTTTATTGAAACCTGTTTTTCCAGAGCCTTTTCAGAAATTCTTTCAGCCTGTTTTCCGCGGCATTCTGCTGAGGTTCCCATATGCTTTTGCCCTTGATTTCGGGAGGCAGGTAGTCTTGTTCGACAAAGTTGTCACGGTAATCGTGGGCGTATTTGTAGTCTTTGCCGTAATCCAGGTCTCGCATAAGTTGGGTAGGAGCGTTTCTCAGATGCAGCGGCACACTGACATTGCCTGTTTGACGCACCATAGACGAAGCTTTTTCTATGGCCAGGTAGGCTGAATTGCTTTTGGGGCTGGATGCTAGATAAATAGCGGTTTCCGAAAGGATAATCCGACTTTCGGGCCAGCCGATTTTATGGATGGCATCGAAACAGGCGTTGGCCAGTAACAAGGCGTTGGGATTGGCCAGACCAATGTCTTCGGAGGCGGAAATCAGCATGCGGCGGGCAATGAATTTGGGGTCTTCGCCTCCCTCGACCATTCTGGCCAGCCAGTAAACGGCTGCATCCGGATCGCTGCCTCGTATGGACTTTATAAATGCAGAGACGATGTCGTAATGCATTTCTCCGTCTTTGTCGTAAGCCAAGGGGTTGGCCTGGACGCTTGCAAGAACATTTTCGTCGTTGATGATTACAGGGTCTTCGGGCTGGTATTGGGTGAGCAGTTCAATTATGTTGAACAGCTTGCGGGCATCCCCACCTGCAAGACGAAACAGTTGGCCACTCTCCTCGACCAAAATCCGGCGTTTTTTTAGTTCCGGGTCTTTGCTGAGGGCTCTGTCGAGTAATTCTTGCAAATCCTGTTCCTCGAGAGGTTTTAACACATAGACCTGGCAGCGCGACAGCAGGGGAGTGACGACCTCGAACGAGGGATTTTCGGTGGTAGCTCCAATCAGGGTAACAATACCCTTTTCGACGGCAGCCAGCAGGGAATCTTGCTGAGATTTGCTGAAGCGGTGTATTTCGTCGATGAAAAGTATGGGAGGTTTTTGTTGAAACAAGCGGTTGTTTTTGGCTGTTTCGATGAGTTCACGTACGTCCTTCACTCCTGAGTTGACGGCGCTCAGGCTGTAAAAAGGGCACTCCAGTTTATAAGCTATAATGCTGGCCAGAGTGGTCTTGCCCACACCGGGAGGTCCCCAGAGAATAAAAGACGACAAAGTGCCCGAATCGATCATTTTCCGTAAAATGGCCCCTTCGCCAACCAGGTGTTTTTGGCCGGCATAGTCATCCAAAGTCAGAGGACGCATTCTTTCTGCCAGAGGTCTAGCCATTTGCGTAAGTTACTTGTCGGTGATAAAACGGGAATCGCAAAAATACAAACTAAATAAATAAAACTAAACTCTTGTCGTAAGAAAATAAATCACTAATTTCGCGGCGTTTTTCTAAGCTTCGATTCATTTTATATATTTTCCTATGAAAAAGCATAATTTCTATGCAGGACCATCTATCCTGAGTGAGTACACTATTAGGCAGACCGCAGATGCCATTCTTAATTTCGAAGGCACAGGCCTCTCGCTAATGGAAATTTCACACCGCAGCAAACAGTTCGTGGCTGTTTGCGACCAGGCACGTGCCTTGATTAAGGAATTACTCCATGTTCCCGAAGACTTTGAAGTCGTTTTTCTGGGTGGAGGTGCCAGTCTGCAGTTTGCTATGGTTCCTTTTAATTTTTTGGAAACCAAAGCAGCCTATCTCGATTCCGGATATTGGGCATCCAAGGCCATCAAAGAGGCAAAATTGTTTGGAGAAGTGCAGATAGTGGGTTCTTCCAAAGACGACAACTACAGCCATTTGCCCAAGAATTATCAGGTTCCCTCGGATGCGGATTACTTCTATTTTTGCAGCAACAATACTATCTACGGTACCGAACTGCACGAAGATCCCCATCCCGGCGTTCCGGTAATTGCCGATATGTCTTCGGATATTTTTTCACGCCCCATCGATTTCAGCTCTTACGGACTGATTTTTGCTGGAGCACAGAAAAACCTGGCTCCCTCGGGCGTCACTTTGGTAATTGTACGCAAAAGCATGCTCGATAAAGTGAGTCGTCCCATTCCGACCATCCTCAACTATAAAACCCATGTCGAAAATGAATCCATGTTCAATACTCCTCCGGTGGTGCCCATTTACGCAGCCTTGCAAACCTTGCTCCGGTACAAAGAACTCGGCGGCATCGAAGTCATACATGATATGAATAAACAAAAGGCAGCCCTGTTGTACGAAGAAATCGACACCAATCCCTTGTTCAAAGGTACTGTTACCTGCAAAGAAGACCGTTCCCTTATGAATGTATGCTTTGTAATGTCCGAAGGTTACGAACATCTCGAGGATGAATTCGACAAATACGCCTCCGAAGCCGGCATGGTGGGCATCAAGGGCCACCGTTCGGTTGGCGGTTTCCGTGCTTCCATTTACAATGCCATGCCTATAGCTAGTGTACAGGCGCTGGTAGACACTATGAGAAGTTTTGCACAATTAAAAACACAAAAATAATTATGAAGATATTAGTTGCTACTGAAAAACCTTTTGCTCCTGTTGCCGTCGAGGGCATACGTGAAATAATACAGGGAGCCGGTTTCGGTTTTGAACTGTTGGAAAAATACACCGACAAAAACAGCCTCATCGAAGTTGTATCCCAAGCTGATGGTGTAATTATACGCAGCGATATCATCGACCGTCAGGTTATTGAAGCAGCCGGAAAATTAAAGATTGTGGTCCGTGCCGGAGCAGGTTACGACAACGTAGATTTGGAGGCAGCCAGCGAAAAAGGTATTTGCGTGATGAATACCCCCGGCCAAAATGCCAATGCCGTAGCCGAATTGGCTATGGGTATGATGGTATACGCCGTGCGCAATATGTTCAACGGTACTTCCGGAACCGAATTGAAAGGCAAAGCACTTGGCATACACGCCTACGGAAACGTGGGGCGTAACGTGGCCCGCATTGCTAAGGGTTTCGGTATGGAAATCTATGCGTACGACCCTTATTGCAAGCCGGAAGTAATCGAAAGAGACGGGGTGAAGGTCTTGACCAGCGTAGAGGATTTATACAAAAAATGTCAGATTGTTTCTTTGCATATTCCTGCTACGGAAGAAACTTCCAAATCCATTAACGCCGATCTTCTGGGACGCATGCCCAAAAATGCCGTCTTGGTGAATACGGCCCGCAAAGAGGTGATAGACGAAACTTCTTTGATGATGCTGATGGAGAATAGGATTGACTTTAAGTACATCACCGATATTATGCCCGCAGCCGATGCTAAATTTGCCGAAAAATTTGCCGGCCGTTATTACTCCACTCCCAAGAAAATGGGAGCACAGACAGCCGAAGCCAATATCAATGCAGGCATAGCAGCCGCCAAACAAATTGTAGATTTCTTTAAAGAAGGTAATCAGACATTCAGAGTCAATCCCTAAAGCAAGATGGTAAAAATAAGAGCTTTCAAAGGCTGGAGACCGCCACGGAATTTGGTAGAAAAAGTGGCATCCCGGCCTTACGACGTTTTAAATTCCGAGGAAGCCAGGCAGGAAGCTGCCAACAACGAGTACTCCCTGTATCGTATCATCAAACCCGAGATTGATTTTCCTCCGGGAACAGATGAACACGAACCCAAGGTGTACACCAAGGCTAAAGAAAATTTTGATCTTTTTCGTAAAAAAGGCTGGTTGGTTCAAGACAACAAAGCTATGTATTACATCTACGCCCAGACCATGAACAACAGGACCCAATACGGACTGGTGGTTTGTGCCAGCGTGGAAGATTACATGAACGGCCTTATCAAAAAGCATGAATTGACCCGGCGCGACAAAGAAGAAGATCGTATGAAGCACGTCAGGGTGAACAACGCCAATATTGAACCGGTGTTTTTGGCTTACCCGGCTCAGGAGGCTCTGGATAAGCTGGTTGCAGGGCATATTCGTAAAGAGCCTGTTTACCGGTTTACTGCTCCGGATGGCTTTGGCCATCAATTCTGGCTTATCGACGACGACGAAAGCATCGGCACTATCACCCGCTGTTTCGAACAGATACCCGCTCTGTACATTGCCGACGGACATCACCGCACAGCCGCCGCCGCTTTGGTGGGCAACGAAAAGAAAGAACAAAATCCTCATCACAACGGACAAGAGGAATACAATTTCTTTCTGGCCGTTTGTTTTCCCGATAATCAATTGCAGATCATCGATTACAACAGGGTAGTCAAAGACTTGAACGGGCACGATAAACAATCGTTTCTCGCCGCTCTCGAAGAAGATTTTATCGTCGAAAGCAAAGGCTCGCAGATTTATAAACCTTCCCGTTTGCACAACTTCGGTCTCTATATCGACAGGGAATGGTATTCGCTCACAGCCAAACCGGGAAGATACGACGATGAGGATCCTCTGGGCGTATTGGATGTGAACATTTCATCGCGTCTGATATTGGATCGTATTTTGGGCATCAAAGATTTGCGCAGCGATAAACGCATCGATTTTGTCGGCGGTATTCGTGGCCTTAAAGAGTTGGAGCGCCGCGTGGACTCGGGCGAAATGGCCCTGGCTCTTGCTCTATACCCCGTTTCGATGAAGCAACTCATCGATATTGCCGACAGCGGCAACATAATGCCTCCCAAAACCACCTGGTTTGAACCTAAATTACGTTCAGGATTGGTAATACATACCTTAGACGACTGAAAGGTGCTGAACGCCTGCATTGTACCATGATCGATACATACAAAACCATAGCCAATCGCAGCGAAGGCCTCTACAAAGACAAAGGCAGCAAATTTTTGGCCTTCGCCGTTCCTGTAGAAGGAATTGAGGAAGTGAATCTGGAGTTGGAGCAATTCAGAAAAAGCTATTTTGATGCCCGTCATGTGTGCTATGCCTACATGCTGGGAGTTGATGGAGAGCAATACAGGGTTTACGACGACGGAGAGCCTTCGGGAACTGCCGGACGTCCGATTTTAGGCCAAATCCGTTCTTTTGGTTTGAGCAATGTCCTGGTGGTGGTGGTGCGTTATTTTGGAGGTATTTTATTGGGAACCGGAGGTCTGATCGTTGCCTACAAAACGGCCGCCGCCGCGGCACTTTCCAATGCCAGAATCCTGGAGAAAACGCTGGATGCCCAAATCAGCCTTAGTTTTGAGTATCCCTATACCAACGAAGTGATGAGCATTATCAAGGATTGCGAAGCTCAAATCATCGATCCCAAATACGAAGAACTTTGTTCGATGAGTTTGAGCATCAGGCAGAGTAGATTGAATGAACTGAAAGAACGTTTATCAAAAGTGGAATCAGTGCTTATAACCAACGATGAATAAAGATTTTTTCCGTCGCATCTGGCGGATTATAGTTAGTCCGGCTGCTACCTGGAAGGAGATAACAACAGAAACGGCCGAAAATAAGCCCTATTTGAGTGCTTATTTTTATCCTTTGCTGACACTGGTTGGTATGGCCGCTTTTTTCAGTTCGTTTATTCATACTCAGGAAACTTTCCGGACCGAACTGGTACAGGGTATTCGAATCTTTATTCGGGTTTTTGCGGCTTTTTTTGCTTCCTACTTTCTATCCTCTTTCGTACTGGATCGTTTGTTTGTTCGTTGGCTGGGCTTGGCTCCGGACAAAATAAAAACCGAGAAGCTCTGCGTCTATTCGCTGACACCCTTGTTGCTTGTAAGGTTTTTTACGTTTCTGGTCAAGGATTTGTTTTTTCTGTATATTTTTGTCGTTTACACGGTGTACGTCGTATGGGAGGCATCCGGCGGGCTGTACGAGATGCCGGGCAAACAAAGAGGTCGCTTTACGGCTTTGACAACTGCCGTAATAATATTGTCTCCCGTGCTGATTGAATTAATTCTTATCAAGTTGTTGCCGGGTCTATCTTAATGAAATTATCCAGGGACATATTGATCAAAAACAAGCGGGCTGCTTTTAATTTTGAATTGCTGGACCGCTTCACGGCCGGTATAGTCCTGACCGGCACCGAGATTAAATCCATACGCCTGGGCAAGGCCAGTCTTTCGGACAGCTATGCCCTGATGATTAAAGGTGAACTCTGGATTAAGAATCTTCAGATAAGCGAATACGATAACGGCAGCTACAACAACCACAATCCCAGACGCGACCGCAAGCTGCTACTGACTAAAAGAGAATTGCGCAAAATAGAACGACTTACCCGGGAAACGGGCTTCACCGTCGTTCCGTTAAAGCTCTTCATCAACGAAAAAGGCTGGGCCAAATTGGAAATCGCAGTGGCCAAGGGTAAAAAAGCCCACGATAAACGCGAGAGCATCAAGGAAAAAGACGACCGTCGCCAGATGGATCGTTACATCAAAAGCAAATTGTAAAATACAACAGTTTAGGCTTCGCTTTCAGACTCCTGTTTGTCAAAGTCTTTTATAAAGCAACGTCTGCGTTTGTTTTGTACGTGCTCGTAATTTTTCCAGTGTTGTATGGCTTTGAAATTGTCTTCGAGTATACCTGTGGTTTCGACCGTCGTAATTCCATTCTTAATCATCACTTCCTGAGCTTTGGTGATAAGCAGGCTGGTGACTCCTTTGGCCTGATACTCCGGATCGATACCCGTCAGAAAAAGATCTACGGTGTCGTTCTTTTTACGGCTGCGCATTATAGACCATATAGCCCGGAGACTCAATTTGCCTTGGGCAAGCTGCATGGATTTGCTCAGCGAAGGCACCGGTACAATGAAACCGACTATTTTTTGTTCGTTATTTACAACGATGTGTATGTACTCGGGATTAATTACCGGCAGGTAAGTGTCCAGTACATGGTCTATCATTTTTTCGTCCAGGGGAGCAAAAGAAAAGAGTTCGTAAAAAGACTTGTTGAACAATCGAAAAATTTGGCGGCCGAATTTTCTCATGATGCGCTTGGACTTCATGCGAATAACGCTGAGTTGATAACGTTGTTGTATGATGTCCGCCACCCGGACAGCCTTTTCGGGAATCTCGGATGTCAGGCTTAATCGAAACTCTATCCAGTCGGTTTTTTTTCTGTAGCCCAGACGCTCCAAATGGTCCTTGTAATAAGGCAGATGATAAACCGATGCCACAGAGGCAAGCTGATCAAAGCCCTCTACGAGCATAGCCTGTGAGTCGAGATTCGAAAAGCCCAGAGGTCCCATTGCTCCGTTCATACCCTTGGATTTTATCCAATTTTCCGCTGTCTCAAACAAAGCGTCAACCACTGCCTTGTCGTCGATGAATTCCGCTCTGGTGAAACGTCCGTATTTTTCCTGGGTTTTTTCGATGTAGGCATAATGGATGATGGCACCAATGCGCCCGACCGTAAGGCCGTTTTTTTGAACAATCCAAAATTTGGCATCGCAAAAACGGAAAAACGGATTGACAGCCGGGTTGATGTTGTTGATTTCTGACTTTAAGATAGGAGGCACCCAATAAGGGTTTCCCCGGTACAAACGAAAAGGCAGGAGCGCAAATTCTTTACGCAAAGCCGGAGTGTTTACTTCTATAATTTTCATTTTTAACTCTTTTAATTTCCTCTTAATAATCAACAAATATACTATAATCGGGCTTAAACTTACCGCTTTTAAACGTGAATTTAAATAAGTACAGTATTTTTATTCAAAGCATTTGCCTGCCCACCGGGTATTCACCCAGGATTTTCAGGTTGCTTGTCAAGGGGCGTATCGCTTCGAGACTTTGCTTGTATTTGAGGCGATCTTCGAAAGTAAGGTCGACAAAAAACAAATATTCCCATTCATGGCCAATGATAGGAATCGATTGAATTTTGGTCAGGTTGTTGTGGTAATACGACAACACCGACAAAACCTGAGATAAGGCTCCCTCCCGGTGGTAAGTGGAGAAAACCATCGAAGATTTATTTATCTTGTTGTTGGCGTTGAATTTTTCGGCATCCCAACGATCGGCCAAAACCAAAAAACGGGTAAAGTTGTGTTTGTTGGTCTCTATGCCTGCTTCCAGCACTTCAAGTCCGTAAATTTCGGCGGCCTGGCGGCTGCAAATGGCAGCCCTGCCCATAATCTTTTGGTCGCCTATGGTTTTAGCACTGGTGGCGGTATCTTCGCTTTCCACTATGGTCCATTCGGGATGTAACCCCAGATAATCGTCGCATTGCATCAGAGCTATGGGGTGAGAATGCACTTCACGTATATCTTTGAAGCTTTGCCCGGGGATAGCGGCCAGGCAATGGCTGATCCGGAGCTTGAATTCTCCTATAATGGCGGTTTCGCTCTCTCTTAGCAGGTTGTGGTTCTGGAGCAGGCTGCCGGCTATGGTATTTTCGATGGCAATCACACCCAATATACTGCTGTCTTTGCGCATGGTAGCAAACACATCTTTGAATGTTTTGCATCCCAGTATTTCGATTTCTTCGCCCTCGAAGTAATGGTTTGCCACTATATCGTGGTAAGAACCCGAAATGCCTTGTATGGCTATCTGCTTCATATCATTTTTTGTGTGCAAATCCCGGCATTAAGGCAAGAAATCTTTGCGGCAGGGAGCAAAAGCATCCAGGAGCGTGCCGGCTTCGAGACAACGGACTCCGTGCACCAGGTCGGGCGCAACGTAAAAACCGTCTCCGGCAGACACAACGGAGCGTTGCCCCTCGATATCCACTTCGAATTTACCGCTGACGCAGAGCGACGACTGGGTATGCGGATGCTTGTGTGCCGCTCCGATGCTGCCTTTTTCGAAGGCAACTTTTACCATCATAATGTCTTGGTTGTAACCAAGGATTTGTCTTTTAACTCCCCCGCCCAAATCGGTCCAGGGTAGCTCTTTTTCCATCAAAAAGTAAGGACTATTCATAACTATTCAGGATTAAATGATCTTGTAAAAATTCTTGGGGTCTAAGAGCCCTGGGTGTAATACGGATGCGGTACATTTGTCCCTTGAAAAAACAAACCTTGTTTTGACGCACTCCCACAGAGCTAATTCCCTTGTTTATGGTTTGATAGGCGAAAGCCGCCGACTTTTCAAATTGACCGTTTACATAGGAAAACAGGCTGTCTTTGCGACAGACAAAAGCAACGTGATACCACTGTTCTGCCGGGTGAATAAGATTGGTATCGATTAAGGCACAGCCTTCTCCGTCGGGACGTTTTACATAGGCATCGAAATACCAGTTTCCATCGGGTTTTACCCTGGTCTCGAGCATAATGCGTTCGCCGGAGATTTCGCCCAGGTGCAAAAAGCGTTGTTCAAACGATCCGTCGGCATCCGGACGGAAAATAGCTTCGACCGTCACTTCTTCCATGCCCGCCAGGGGATTGCTGTTCAAAAAGTAAGCCTCGTTTCCAAAAAACTGAACGATCGGCCCTAATTCAGTATCGAGCAACCGCGGTTCTCCCAGTTGATATTCCACATCCGGAAGTGCTGCTACCTTCCAATCGATACTGCCGGAGCCCTGTTTGGATTGACAGGCGCTCAGCAGGAGTATGAGCATGAAATAAAGATTAATTTTCATTTGAGTTCTCTTTTTGGCCGAGCAGGTATTGAATCAAAACTCCCATATGTTGCACATAGGCATTGACCGAGATGCCCAAAGGTGGATTTTCGGAACGATAAAACTGCGTGTTGAAGGGATGTTTCATGGTTTCTTCGTACAGCTCGGGCACAGGGTCGTCGGCACTGCCTTCGCCTATGTAAGGATTGGTCGTCAACACCAGGGGAGTGGGCCAATAACCTTCTTCGTTCAACGAGGCAAGAACCTCCTGAACAGGCCTGGTCTGGTCTATATACAGAAATCTGCGCATTCCTTCCGGCCTCTTGTTGTACAGGAATTGTTGAAGCAAAGGCTCCCGGAGTTCCGGATGCAAGAGAGGAGAATTGCGGCTTATCTCTTCGGCGGGCAGGTTCAGCAGGTCTTCGTATCTGCTGCGCAAAACGTCGGTATTTATAGTACAGAACGAAGAGTAATGAGCAATGGTGTTGAGGGGGTTTTGATCGATGTAGTAATCGCCGTTTACGATATGCGAGCCCCTGCGGTGCAAAAACAGAGGCGTAAAGCTGCTGCCGGGGACCACCATGCGGGGACAAAGCTTGCCGTTTTCGCTGCTGCGTCCAACTTTTTCCTCGCTGCGTTCGATCAATTGTAACATGCTGTCACAGAATGCAACTTCGTCCAAAAAACGAAGGGCGGCAGGAATGCCTTGCATGAATTTTTTCTCTCCGGTCAGGCGGTAGTACTCCATCATCAGCATCACTGTGCCGGAGGTGGTTGAAACGCAAACCGAAGCCGGTTCGTAATCGCGGGCTTTGGCCGGTTGTAAGTCCAGATTGTATTGCAGAGCCCAGCCGGCGGTAGGAGGTGCCTGCTGCAGCGATAGCAGGCAATCCATGCCCTTTCGGGCTGCAGAGAGACAGCGCTCATCGTCGAGCAGGTAATAGCAGCGCAACATAAAATCGATGTTTTTTTCCATCACTCCATCGTTGAGGGTTATAAAACTCGAGTAGTCGGGACTGCCGTCTTTAGCCGGAAAATCGTACCTGAGGGGATAGCGTTGGGGCCAGCCGCCGTTGGGATATTGGCTTTTGAGAAAAAAATCAATAGCTCGTTCCATGACTTCTTTGTGCCTGGGATCTTTCTTTAGCAAATAAATACGCAAAAAGAAATTGGCCGGTCTGTAGGTATTCTGGTCGTCGAAAGTAGCGTTGCCGTAGTAATAATTGTATTCACTCACTCCCCAGGCGTTTTTGCCGACAGTGGCGTACCATTGTTTGAGCGATTCCTCGCCGGCAAAATCGAAGGTGTAATTCCAGCCCCCGCAAGGCAATTGAGCTGCTATTAAAGCATCGGCCACCCGGCAGGCTTGCCGGTAATAGTATTCGTCTTCGGTGGCAAGGTAAGCGTCCAACAGGACATTGGCCATGGCCGGGGTGGGGCCGTCTATCCAGATCATGCTGGGATAGGCTTCGAGCTCTCCCCACCGGCGGGAGAAATCGGACAGGTAACTGCTTACGAAACCGCCATTGATGCTCACTTTGTCCATCATAAAAGCGGTGGCCTTGCGCATGCAGGTTTTCACTTCGTCTTCGGAACTTGCTTTTGTTTCGGCCCGGAGGCCGGCACTCGTCACTAAGAAAAGTGTCATACACAAGATGAGCTTGTGTCTAAAATTAGTTTTCAACAGGTAATGCAGCATAATCTTTAGAATAACGCAGGTGTTGTTCCACGTAGTTTTCGTTGTGAAGAACAATGATGTCGATAATTTCGTCTTTGTCGTTGTAAACCGGTTTATAGAGTGGATTTACGAATCCTTTGTAAGGCGACAGGTTCAGTTTGGCGTAGCGATCCAGAATTTCCTGGTGTAACAGAGGGTCTACCTGTACGGCATAGTTTTCGACCAGGGCTTCGGCAGCCGTGTAATCGCCTTCGGACTTGATGCGTTGCACTTCGGCCAGCAATTCCCCCGTCAGTTGACGTAAGGCTCCGTAATCGTGTATGACCAGGTAGGTTTTGTTGTGACGCTTTTTTAATTTCATCACTTTATCCTTGCTGCCCTGATCGAGTAACCAACGGGCTATCAGGGCCCTGTTGCGCATATGCGATTCTTCGATTTGCTTGCCCTTCTCTATTCTGCTCAGTTGGGTCATCAAACCGTTCATAACGTATTCGTAATATTCTGCTTTATAGGCTTCCTCATTGGGAAGCAGGCCCAATTCCACCAGTTTGGGATCGGCCAGAAAGTACAAGGCAAAAAGATCGGCCCGGGTTTCTTCTATCACTGAGCCATAAGACCTGAGGGCGTTAGGATCCACACCCGGCAATAACTGGCCTGAGCCGTGGCCCAGGCATTCGTGCAGGTCGGTATGCAGGTTGCCGGTAATAAAGCCGTACTTGGCCGAGGCTTTTACTTCGGCCTCGGACCACATAAACTCTTCGTTAAAACCGCTGCCTTGCGACGATTGAAAATACGCTTCGGTGATGTTTTCGATGGTGACCGATTTGGAACCGTAATCGCGGCGTATCCAGTCGGCATTGGGTAAATTGATGCCTATGGCGGTAGTCGGAAAGGCGTCGCCCCCCATAATGGCATTGGTAATTACTTTGGCCGAAACTCCTTTGACTTCTTTTTTTCTGAATTCATCGGCAATAGGGGCGTTGTCTTCGAACCATTGGGCGTTGTCGCTGATGATCTGGGTGCGTTTGGAGGCCTCTTCGTTTTTGAAGTTTACGATGGCTTCCCAACTGCCCTTGATGCCCAGGGGGTCGCCGTAGCTTTCGATGAAACCGTTTATGAAATCAACCTTCGATTCCAGATCCTGCACCCAAAGGATGCTGAATTGATCAAAAGTTTCCAGATCTCCGCTGTGGTAATAATCGATCAAGCTTTGAATGATTTCTTTTTGACGGGGATTTTCGGCTACTTCCAAGGCCAGTTCCAGCCAATAGGTTATTTTCTCCAAGGCCGGTGAATACAGCCCGCCGATCTTCCAGACCTCTTCGCGCAGTTGGCCCTCCTCTTTGACCAGGCGGCTGTTTAAGCCGTAGGAAACCGGGCAGGGGTTTTCGGGATTGTTGAGCACGGCATAAAAAGCTTCGGCCTCTTTTTGACTAAGGTCGCGGTAATAATTGCAGGCCGAACTGACTATCAGATCTTCGCCCTGAGCCTGGTTTACTCTCTTGGCGTCGAGCCGGGCATCGAAAATCAGAGGCAGCAAACGGGCAGCCAGTTCATCGGCATACTGCGTGGTATTTAATGAGTCCTGCGTCTGCAACGGGTTTTGCTCCTGTGTTAGTCGCCCGGATTCCATGGAGGGCAGTTTTTCGGCGGGAACTGCCCTAAGGGCTGTTACAAAAAAGTCTTGCGAAAAGCCGGGCTCAAACTTATCGGTGGAATAGTGATGATGTATGCCGTTGGCAACCCAGAGGCGTTTAAGGTAAACTTCGAAAGCCTGCCAGTCTTCGCCCTGGCGGCTGATATCGGCGTATTGGTAAATGGCCTCCAGGCAGTGTCTGATCAGGAGATTGTGGCGGTAATTCTGATCGTAAATGATATCCCTCCCCCAAAGGGCTGCTTCGGAAAGATAATAAACCAGTTTTTTTTGCCTCAGACTTAGGTCTTCGAAACCGGGCACCTGATAGCGGATAATTTCCATATCGGCAAAGCGATCCACTTTGTAATCGAATTCTTTGAAGGCAGCTTGTCTGTTGGTGCAGCCGAAACACGACAAAATAATACTCATAAGAAAAAAGACTTTTTTCATATAGCGTGAATTTGTTTAAACTATGCGTTCTTTCGATTTGGCCAGCAGGCAGGCATCGGCCAGTACCAAGGCTGCCATGGCTTCCACTACCGGCAAAACCCTGGGCAGTGCACAAGGATCGTGTCGCCCCTGAATTTGTATTTTCACGGCAGCACCTTCCTTGTCGACTGTTTCCTGAGGTATACGAATGCTGGCGATGGGCTTGAAGGCGGCCCTGAAATAAACCGGCTGCCCGTTGGAAATGCCTCCCTGTATGCCTCCGGAATGATTACTCCGGGTATTGATGCGTTCACCGTCAAAGTAGAAGGCATCGTTTTGCTGAGAGCCTTTTTGGCTGACATCGAAACCGGAACCGTACTCAAAACCTTTGCAGGCCGGAATGGACAGGATGGCCGAGGCCAGGCGGGCGTGGAGTTTGCCGAAAACGGGTTCTCCCCAGCCGACGGGAAGTCCCCTGACAACACAGCTGACCACTCCGCCTATACTGTCTTGTTCTTCCTTTACCCGGGCAATTAAGGCCATCATAGCTTCGGCTTTTTCGCGATCGGGGCAATGCAGCGGATTTTCGGCGGCCAGCTCCGAAGAAAACAGCGTGCTATCCTGTTGTTCCAGGGCGATGGGACCGATTTGGCTTGTAAAAGCTTCTATGCTAATGTTCATAGTATTCAGCAGCATTTTGGCAAAGGCTCCGGCCACCACCCTGGCTATGGTTTCGCGGGCCGAAGAACGTCCTCCTCCGCGATGGTCGCGAATGCCGTATTTGCTGTGGTAGGTGTAATCGGCATGCGAGGGACGGAATATTCCTTTCAGGTAGTCGTAATCCTGCGAACGCATATCGGTATTCCTGACCAAAAAAGCGATGGGGGCCCCGGTGGTTTTGCCTTCGAAAATACCGGAAATCAGCTCCACTTCGTCCGCTTCGTTACGGTTAGTGCTCAGGGCAGACTGCCCGGGGCGGCGGCGACTCAGTTCTTTGCGTATCAATTCGAGATCCACGGTCAGACCGGGAGGGCAACCGTCGAGGACTCCTCCTATACCCCGTCCGTGGGATTCACCAAAAGAGCTGAGGCGAAAAAGTTGGCCGAATGTATTCATTTCAGTGTCAGTCGTTATTAACACCCGCAACCGCGGCAGCTCCCGTTTGAGCTCTGTCCTTCGGAGCAGTCGTGTCCGCAGCCGGCGCAGGAATTCATCAGTTGTTCCATTTCTTCGTCGGTGGCTTCGCGAACTTCTAGCACTTTACCGACGAAATGCAAGTCTTCGCCGGCCAGAGGGTGGTTGAAGTCCATGCGAACAAATTCGTCGGTAATTTCGAGGACTATGCCGTCGAGACGTTGACCTTCGGTGGTCATCATAGGAACTATTTTATCCACGGCAATGTTTTCCGAATCGAATTTGCCGTCTACTTCGAAAATCGATTTAGGCAAATCCGCTACCCGTTCTTCGTCGTATTCTCCATAGGCTGTATCGCAGGGCAGTACAAAATCGAAGGAATCACCGGCCTGCAGATTTTTTAATTTTGATTCGAAAGATTCCAACATCGTACCCGTTCCAAAAATAAAGGTAAGGGGCTCTTTTTCCGTGGCTCTTTCCATCAACTCGGGAGCCTGCCCGTCTTCTCCACCGACGTAAAGGTCGTAGGATGCTGCAACAAATTTATTATCAGTAATTTTCATAAATTAGGAGAATGTAAAAAAATAAACAGTCGACAAATATAAGGATATTTTTCGGGCTTCAAATCAATTGTAAACAACTTACAAGACCTTTTTGAGCTTCGGTAAAATTTGCCGGAACGGGATTTCCCATTATGGAATATTCATTCTATTTTTGCAGCAATTGTATATCCCGGTTATGCATAGAGTTTTCTTAAGGTTTTCAATCTTAATGCTGGTGTCGTGTTTCAACGTTGTTCCGGTTTTTGCCCAGGGCAGGCCCGGCGGCAGCAGCGAAAAAAAAGAGACGGTAGCCTTGAGAATTCGCACCTCAAGCATAGACGAAACCCTGGGTGAAAAAAAAGCTGCTTCCCTGGACGACACTCTGAGTCTGAATTTTCAGAACATGGCATTTCCCGAAAAGAAAAACACGGTGGCCGCTTCTCATTTGGGCAATATAGGCTCGCCTTTTCAATCAAAGATTTACACCGATCGTAAGGCCAAGCATCGTTTTTTGTTTTTACAACCTTACAGTCAGTGGAAAACTTCCATAGACGAATGGCTTTTCTTTAACACCACCCGTCCTTATACCAACGCTCACTATATTACAACGGTAGGTAACGATTATTCCCAGGAAGAGGATTTCCGCTTTTTCTTTACCGTCAATGCCGACAAATACCTTAATTTCGGAGCCGAATACCGTTCCACCAGCGCCAGGGGCTATTATTCCAATACGGCCACCCGGAGTAAAATTGCCCGCTTGTTCGGTAATTATCAGTCGCCCCGCTACGAGGCTTTTATGCGGGCTACTTATAATCGCTTTGAAAATTACGAAAACGGAGGTATTACCGATGACCGCTATATTACCCATCCCCTCGAAATGAGCGGCGGATACCGCGAATACGAAAGCCTTAATATTCCGGTTCATTTGTCGAATACATTCAACCTGGCCACTTGCCGTGATGTTTTTTATAATCACAAGTACAACATTGGCTTTAAACGGCAGGAAGTGACAGAGGACGATACGGTGGAGGTGTTCGTGCCGGTAACGGCCTTTATTCACACTTTCCATTTGGACAACGGCTGGAAAAAATACGACTCCCGTACGGCCAATCCTGCTTTTTACGACACGGCCTACATAGACAATACCCATACGGCCGACACGGCTGCGCTGACCACCGTACGCAATACCTTTGGGCTGTCTCTGCGCGAAGGCTTTCATTCCTGGGTAAAATTCGGACTCACCGCCTATGCCGAACACGAATACCGTCAATACGCCCGTATTTCGTCGGCCGCCATACCCGACAGCAGCGAATCGGATCCTTTCAAACAAATGGTCTATCACAGGGAAAACCTGGTTTGGCTGGGCGGCCGCCTCGCATCGACCGGTGATTCGGCCTTACGTTTTAATGTGGATGCCAAAATCTGCATGTTGGGGAGCGACTACGCCGGCAATTTTGAAATCAAAGGCGATGTCTCCAGCCGTTTCAGACTCTGGGGCAGGCCGGTTTATCTTGCTGCCGACGGATTTGTTGTGAGCCGTATGCCCGATTATTTTTTGCGCCGGTATTATTCCAACCATTTCGATTGGAACAATGCTTTTCGCAACGAATACAAAACCCGGATTTCGGGCAGCCTGTCCATACCTGCTTTGGGTTTTGATCTGTCGGCCGGCGTGGAAAACATCAGCAATTACGTCTACTTCGACAGAAAGGCTTTGCCGGCTCAATACGACGGTCAGATACAGGTGTTGTTTGCGGCCTGGAAACAACATCTGGGGTACGGCATCATCAATCTCGACAACGAAGCCGTTTTTCAACTCTCCGGTAAAGAAGAGATTCTGCCTTTGCCCCGCCTGTCTTTGTACACCAATCTTTACGCTAAAACCAAGTTGTTTGATGTCCTGACTTTGCAGGCCGGTGTCGATTGCCGCTATCACACAGCTTATTACGTTCCCAAGTACATGCCTGCCACCGGACAGTTTTATCTACAGGACGAGTTGAAAATAGGGAATTATCCTTTTATGAATGCCTACGCCAATTTTCACCTGAAACGGGCACGCTTTTTTGTGATGTATACTCATGGCAGTCGCTGGTTTGCCGATCCGAATTATTTTTCCCTGCCGCATTATCCGCTCAATCCCGCCGGTATCAAGGCCGGCTTGTCCTGGAATTTTTACGATTAGCCCATGAATACTCTTATAGAACAAGAAATACAGCAATTGCGCCGGGAGCTTCATCAGGCCGATTACGAATATTATCAACTGTCGGCTCCCAGCATGAAGGATTTTGATTACGACGTCAAAATGCGCCGTTTGCAAGAGCTCGAACAAGCTCATCCGGAGCTGATCACCCCCGATTCGCCCACTCAGCGCGTGGGCAGTGATTTGAACCGGGCTTTTACACAAGAGGAGCATCGTTATCCCATGCTCTCGTTGAGCAATACCTATTCCGAAGAAGAAGTCCGGGATTTTTACGACAGAACCCTCAAAAGCCTCGACGAAGAGCCCGAATTGGTCTGTGAACTGAAATTTGACGGCACTTCCATATCGCTGACTTACGAGGAGGGTATTTTGATCAAAGCCCTGACCAGGGGAGACGGCCAAAAAGGCGACAATGTGACCCAAAACATTCGCACCATCCGCAGCATTCCTCTCAAACTCAGAGGAGAAGACTGGCCGCAATTGGTCGAGATCAGGGGCGAAGTGCTGATGCCCTGGGAAGTGTTCGAAGCGCTGAACGAAGAACGTGAAAAGCAGGAAGAAAACCTTTTTGCCAATCCCAGAAACGCCGCTTCGGGCACGTTGAAATTGCAAAATTCGGCAACGGTGGCTTCGCGTAAGCTCGAAGCCTGGTTCTACGCCGTAATGGGTGAACACCTACCCTTTGAGGGACATTACGAAAACCTGCAAAAAGCCCGAAGCTGGGGGTTGCGTGTTTCGGAACATACACGTAAATGCAGTAGCCTCGACGAGGTGTTCGACTTTATACGTTATTGGGATGTAGAACGCAAAAAATTACCGGTGGCTACCGACGGCATTGTTATCAAGGTCAATTCCCTCCGTCAACAGGAGCAATTGGGTTCTACCGCCAAATCGCCCCGTTGGGCCATCGCTTATAAATTTCAGGCCGAACAAGCACTGACCCAATTGAAATCATTGAGTTTTCAGGTGGGTAGAACAGGAGCCGTTACACCGGTGGCTAACCTGGAGCCCGTGCTTTTATCGGGCACGGTGGTAAAAAGAGCTTCGCTGCACAACGCTGATTTTATCAGGGAACTGGATTTGCATTTGGGCGACCGGGTTTTTGTGGAGAAAGGCGGAGAGATTATTCCCAAGATTGTAGGAGTAGATAAGGACTCCAGAAAAGCCGGAGCATCGGAGCCGGTGCAATTCATCGAGCGTTGTCCGGAATGCGGCAGCCCTTTGCAGCGTATCGAAGGCGAAGCCGCTCATTATTGCCCCAACACTATGGGTTGTCCGCCCCAAATCAAAGGCAGGATTTTGCATTTTGTTCACCGTAAGGCGATGAATATCGAAGGTTTGGGCGAAGAAACAGTGGATTTATTGTATCAGAAAGGTCTGGTCAACAAAGCTTCCGATTTATATCGTCTGCGAAAGGATCAACTGACGGGGCTCGAAAGGATGGGCGAGAAGTCGGCCGATAATTTGATAAATAGCATAACCGCCTCGGTTTCGGTGCCCTTCGAAAGACTCTTGTTTGCTCTGGGTATACGTTTTGTGGGGGAAACCGTCGCTAAAAAACTGGCGCGTACTTTGGGCTCAATGGATGCGCTACGTCGGGCCACTTACGAAGAACTCCTGCAGGTGGAGGAGGTGGGCGAAAAAATAGCCGAAAGTGTATTGGCCTTTTTTGCCGATGCTTCCAATCGGGCCATGTTGGAAGAGTTCCGGCAACTGGGTTTGCAGTTTGAATCGGACAAGACCGCACAGAAAACCGAAGGTTTGTTGAAAAAACAGACCGTAGTGATCAGCGGAACTTTCGAAAAACACAGCCGAGACGAATACAAAGAGCTGATAGAGCAGGAGGGAGGAAGAATCGCTTCCTCGGTCAGCGCCAAAACAGACTTTATTTTGGCCGGCGAAAACATGGGGCCTTCCAAACTCGAAAAGGCCAAATCGCTGGGTCTGAAACTGATGTCCGAAAAGGAATTTCTGGCCTTACTGGCCGCCGGCTCGGACACCTGCACCGGCTCAGACACCGGCTCCGGCTCCGGCTCAGACACCGAGGTCGGGTCGGATGCGGTTCCCGGCTCAGACACTGTTTCAGACAGCGGCACCGATTTCAGCTCAGTCGCCGATCCGGGCCGGGACGTGGTTTCCGGCCCTGCAACCCCTGCTGAGTCTGTTCCAACTACTGCCCCTGCCGAGAGCCCTGCCCTGTCAAACCGGAACAAGCAGAGCAAAAAATCCGGCACCGGCTCCATCTCGAGCCCCGGTCTTTTTGACGAACTCTAATACTAAACACAGAATAGGAGACTATGGTAGATTTCTTTTTAAAACGAAAGATCAAACAATTAAGACGCCAACACAGCCGTAACAAGCGTTTTATGAATTATGCCGACTTGCGGAGAATCTGTATTTTGTTCGATGTGGCCGATTACGAACATATCGTTCCTCTGGTTGATGAACTGCTGGCCGACGGCAAAAATGTAATAGCCTGGACCTATGCTGCGAGAGGGGTGATTGCTAAGGATTATCCCGCCTATTACAACGTGATCAGCGACAGGGACCTGACTTTTTGCTATTTCCCCAAAAAATACCTGATGAATCGTTACCTGGGTTATCCGGCCGATCTCCTGATCGATCTCTGCTATACTCCCCACATCCTTAACGAGTATTTGGTGGCCGTATCGCCGGCTTTGTACCGCCTGGGATTAAAAACCGCCGATCCCCTCTGGTACGATCTGATAGTGGACATCAGCGGGCAGGAAAAAGAAGAGATGGAAAAAAACGCCGCCAGCGTGCTTTTTTATCTTAAGAGTTTACGAGTTAAGTAGGTTTTTTATACCTTTGCGCCTCGGATTGCTGCAACCCAGAGTGTATGAAAATTTCCATAAACAATAAATTGAGGGGGATGGGTGTTGCCCTGATAACACCTTTCAACGAAGACGACAGTATCGATTTTGACGCTCTGGGCCGCCTGGTGGATTATCAGTTGCACAACAAAACCGATTACCTAGTGGTTCTTGGTACTACGGCCGAGACACCCACCCTCAGCGACCAAGAAAAGATCGCTATTAAAGACTTTGTGATACAACGGGTTAACGGCCGGCTTCCCATAGTGTTGGGAGTTGGGGGCAATTGTACGCGCAGCCTGGTTCATCAATTAGAGACCAATAGTTACGACGGCATCTCCGCCCTGCTTTCGGTGACGCCCTATTACAACAAACCCTCTCAGGAAGGATTGTATCAGCATTATAAAGCTTTATCCGCCGCTACGGATAAACCCATCTTATTGTACAATGTTCCCGGTCGTACCGGGGTAAACATGACCGCCGAAACCACCTTGCGTTTAGCCGGGGAATGTGCCAACATCGTTGCCGTCAAAGAGGCTTCGGGTAATATTGTTCAGGTGAACGAAATCATCAAAAAGAAGCCTTCCGATTTTATGGTTATTTCGGGCGACGACGCCGTGACCTTCCCCTACATTACTTTAGGGGCCTCGGGCGTGATTTCGGTTATCGGCAATGCTTTCCCCAAAGAATTCAGCCGCATGGTACGTCTGGCCCTCAACGGCGATTACGGCAATGCACTGGAAATACACCAGCGATTTACGGAATTGTTCGACCTCTTGTTTGTTGACGGCAATCCGGCCGGTGTTAAATGCATGCTGCACGCCATGGGCTATATCAAGAACAAACTGAGGCTGCCGCTGGTGCCGACCAGAATCACCACTTATGAGAAAATAAGGGAAGTGCTGGTGCAATTATCCATAAAATGTTGATGTATGCTTATTTCGTTTGATTGGCTAAAAGAATTTGTCGATATAGACATCTCAGCCGCTGAATGTGCTAAAGTACTGACTTCCATTGGACTTGAAAACGGCTCATTGGAGATGGTGGAAAGCATCAGGGGCGGCCTCGAAGGTCTGGTGACAGGAGAAGTGTTGACTTGTGTGCCTCACCCCAATTCCAACCATTTACACTTGACCACGGTAAACATCGGTGGTCCCGAACCGCTCCCCATTGTGTGCGGAGCTCCCAACGTGGCTGCAGGCCAAAAAGTGATTGTGGCCACTGTGGGCACCAAGCTCTATATGGGCGACCGGGAAATGACCATAAAACGTTCTAAAATCAGGGGCGAAGAGTCCTTCGGAATGATCTGTGCCGAAGACGAAATCGGTATTGGCGACAGCCACGAAGGCATCATCGTTTTGCCTGCAGACACTCCCGTGGGCCTGCCCGCAAGTAAATACTACGGACTGGAGAGCAAAGCCGTGCTCGAAGTTGACGTAACTCCCAACCGTTCGGACGCTTTGTCACATTACGGTGTGGCCCGCGATTTGGCGGCCTGGTTCAAAACCCAGGGTAAAAACGTTGAGCTCCGCAGGCCATCGGTCGAGGCTTTCCGGGTAGACAACAGAGACTTGAACATTGGGGTAGAAATACTCAACCCCGAAGCCTGTCCCCGTTATTGCGGATTAACCATGACCGGAGTCCGGGTAAAGGAATCGCCCAAATGGCTGCAGGATCGCCTGCGCCTGATAGGACAGCATCCCATCAACAATGTGGTGGACATCACCAATTATCTGTTACACGAAACCGGTCAGCCTTTGCACGCCTTCGATGCAGCCAAAATAAAGGGGAACAAAGTGGTGGTTCGTACCTTGCCCGAGGGCACTCCTTTTGTAACCCTCGACGGTGTGGAACGTAAGTTGAGCGCTCAGGACCTGATGATCTGCAACGCCGAAGAAGGCATGTGCGTGGCCGGTGTTTTCGGCGGCCTGGATTCGGGCGTAACGGAACAGACTACGGAAGTGTTTTTGGAAAGTGCTTATTTCAACCCTGTCTGGGTGAGAAAAACCGCCCGTAGGATGGGTCTGAACACCGATGCTTCTTACCGTTTCGAAAGAGGCGTGGATCCGGACAATACGCTCTATGTGCTCAAGCGGGCCGCCCTGATGATCAAAGAGCTGACCGGAGCTCAGATAGCCGGTGAAATAGTGGATTGCTATCCTACCAAAATAGAAGACTTTGTATTGGATTTCAGTTACGAAAAATGCCATAAGCTTATCGGAGAAGTTATACCTCCGGCCAAGATCAAAGAAATCCTCGCTGCTTTGGAGATTAAGATTCTTGAAGAACATACTGACCGGCTAAAACTGCAGGTGCCTACCTACAGGGTGGATGTGCAGCGTGATGTGGACGTGATCGAAGATATTTTGCGTATTTACGGTTACAACCATATTCAGACCGGCGAAACTCTGAGAACCTCGCTCTCTTACACCCGGCACCCCGACAGTAACCACTTGCAGCAGATTGTTTCGGAGCAACTGACCGCATCGGGCTTCAACGAAGTGATCAACAATTCGTTGGTGTCGTCGGCTCATTACGAAGGATTGAGCACTTTCCCCCCGAAAGCCTGTGTGCGCCTGCTGAATCCTCTGAGTAAAGACTTGAACGTAATGAGACAAAGCCTCTTGTTTGGCGGTTTGCAAAACCTCTCATACAACATTAACCGTAAAAATCCGGATTTGCGCTTGTATGAATTCGGCAATTGTTATCAATACCTCGACGAAAAGAAAGCAGCCGGCAACAACCTGGCCGCATACGACGAAAGCATGCACCTGGGGCTGTGGCTCTGCGGTAACCGCAATTCCATTCATTGGATGCAGCCTGCCTCAGCTCTGAGTTTCTACGACCTCAAAGCTTATGTGCACCATATTTTGTTACGCCTGGGCCTGGAACCCGAAAAACTGGAAATAAGCGAAATCAGCCCGGAGGATATCTTTACACAAGCCCTTTGCTACAGCAGCAAAGCCGGGAAGACCCTGCTTACGATGGGTATAGTAAATGCTGCGATACTGCAAGCCTTCGACCTGGATACGGAGGTGTATTACGCCGATATACATTGGGACAATCTGCTCAAGGTCCTGAAAACGAATGAGATTTCGTTCAAGGAATTGCCTAAATTCCCCGAAGTCCGCCGGGATTTGGCTTTGTTGCTCGACCATTCGGTGTCTTTTTCGATGATAGAAAACATCGCTAGAGCTTCCGAAAAGCAATTACTGAAATCGCTTTATCTGTTTGATGTGTACGAAGGAAAGAACCTGCCTGCGGGCAAAAAATCCTACGCCGTGACTTTTGTTTTAAGGGACGAAAACCAAACACTCACCGATGAACGCATCGATGCCTGCATGCAAAAAATCATCCGGAATCTACAATCGCAATTGGGCGCGAGCCTGAGATAAAATACCTGCCTTATGGGAAGAGCCTTTGAATACAGAAAAGCCAGAAAAATGAAACGTTGGGGCAATATGGCCCGTACTTTTACCAAAATCGGAAAAGAAATATCGAGTTGCGTCAAAGAATCCGGCCCTGATCCCGACTCCAACCCGCGTCTGAGGGTTTTGATCCAAAACGCCAAAGCGGCCAATATGCCCAAAGAAAACGTGGAAAGGGCTATCAAGAAAGCTGTTTCCAAAGACTATGTCGATTTCAAGGAAATGGTTTACGAAGGTTATGGTCCCTTTGGTATCGCTATTTTGGTCGAAACTCAGACCGACAACACCACCCGTACGGTAGCTTCGGTTCGCAGTGCCTTTAATCGTTACGGAGGCTCTCTGGGCACAACGGGCAGCCTTTCCTTTATGTTCGAGCGCAAGGCGGTCTTCAAAATAAAACCCAAAGAAGACCTCGACCCGGACGAATTGGAACTGGAATTAATCGACTACGGTGTGGATGAACTTGAAACGGAAGACGAAGACATCGTTATCTACGGCGAACCTGAATCCTTTGCCCGCATTCAAAAGTACCTCGAAGAAAATGAATTTGAAATTGTGTCGGCCGAATTTGAACGTTTTCCCAACGAGACCAAAGAATTGACACCCGAACAGGAGGCCACCATCAATAAATTGATCGAGAGGCTCGAAGAAGACGAAGACGTCTCCAACGTTTATCACAACATGAAAGAAAGCCTTTCGGAAGAAGACGCTTAAAGAGCTTCGGCAACTATGAAGTTGCTGCCTCCTATAAAAACCAAATCGTCTGCAGCGGCTGCTTTTAAAGCGGCCGCTTTTGCTTCTGTCACCGTGGGATAGCTCTGTCCTTTTAAGTTTCGCGCTGCCGCCAACGCAGCCAGTTCCGTTTCGGGCAAGGCTCTGGGTACGGCTGCTTTGGTAAAATAATAAAGAGCCTTTTGGGGCAGAAGTTCCAGCATGGCTCCGATGTCTTTGTCGTTGACCACGCCCAATACTATATGCAGTTGTTTGTGGGGTGTGGCGGCCAATTGCTTGGTTACCACCCGTATTCCGGCTTCATTGTGTCCTGTATCGCAAATGCATAAAGGCCTTTCCTGAAGGATTTCCCAACGGCCTCTGATACCTGTGTTGGGTACCACCTGTTCGAATCCTCTGAGCAGGGCAGGGGCGTCGATTTGAATAAAGTCTTGCTTCAACAGACTAAGGGCGGCCAGTACCAAAGTGGCGTTTTCGGGAATGTATTGGCCGGCCAGTCCGCAGGTAAAAGTGTTCAATTCCTGCCAGACTCCGGATTTTACTTTAAGCTTTGTTCCCTTATTGACCGTCTCTCCCTGCAATTGCAGCAGATCTTCGGCCAGGTAAAAGGGAGCTTGCTCTTGCAGGGCGCGCTTGCGTAACACCCGGTACACTTCGGAGGGATTTATTCCCACCACTGCCGGCCTGCCGGATTTAATGATGCCCGCTTTTTCGCCTGCGATGCTAAGGACATTGTTGCCCAGCAGGTTCATGTGATCGAGGCTGATACTGGTGATAAGCGCCAGAACGGGATCAATAATATTGGTACTGTCGAGGCGTCCGCCCAGGCCGACCTCAATGACGGCCACATCTACGTTATTATCGGCAAAATAACTGAAGGCCATGGTGGTGGTAAGTTCAAAAAACGAAGGCTTGAAATCTGCCTCTAAGATTAACCCGGCCTTTTTGGCATCTACGTAGGCTGTGGTAAATTCGCTGACATAAGTTTCCGAAATACATCGCCCGTTGATGCGGATACGCTCCCTGAAGTCTTTTAAATGGGGCGAGGTGTACAAGCCTGTGCGATAGCCGGCTTCTTGCAAGACCGAGGCCAGCATATGACAGACGCTGCCTTTGCCGTTGGTGCCGCCTACGTGGATGCAGGGAAAACGCCGGTGGGGATGACCGGCCCAGGCATCCAGTTGCCGGATATTATCCAGCCCCGGCTTGTAGGCTTTTTTCCCTTCGGCCTGAAAAAAGGGCAGTTGACTCAGGAGGTAATCCAATGCTTGCGAGTAGTTCATAAAGGGCAAATGAGTTGGGTTTGCGAAAATACAGCTTTTTGAACGGATTTCCATTTAATGTAAAACGGCTTTTTAATTTAAAATAAAAATGCGTACTTTTGTCCCGAATTTTAAACATTTCCGGTTATGAAAGCCATTAAGAAAAGCCTTGGCTTGTTGTTTGTGGTCGTGCTGGTGTTTAGTTCCTGCAAATCGAACAAAGAAGCATACAGTGCCACTTACGAACGTGCCAAAGCCAAACAGGAAGTTCAGGCTCAGATAAACGAAGAGCAGAATGAACGCGTGGAAGTGATCGAAAAAACCGGCGTCAAAGAGGCCGCCGAAAAGATAGAAGTCATCGGACCGGACAGTGAAAAAGGCCCTTATGGGGTGGTTGTGGGCAGTTTTATCAATCGCACCAACGCAGAGAATTTACGTAAAAAGATGGTTGACCAGGGTTACAACGCTGTTTTAGGACAAAACGACAAATTGATGTTCAGGGTAATAGTTGCATTTTACGAAGTCAAGGCCGATGCTCAGGCCAAGGTTCGTGAACTCAGCAAAGATTTTCCCGATGCATGGATTTTAATTAAAGAATAGGTATTATGAAAGAAAAAATTGGAAACAATGCCGGCTCCGTTTGGACAGTGTTGAGCGCTGCCGGCGGGCGTAAAAGCCTAAAAGAGGTTAAGAAATTGACCAAGCTGACCGACAAAGATCTTTATGCAGCTTTGGGTTGGCTGGCTCGTGAGAACAAAATAGTATTCGCCGAAGAAGACGAAATTTTTGTAGCTTTGAGCTAATCTTGAGTTTTAGGTATGCTTCTTTTTCAGGAAATAGCGGTTTGTCTGCTTGTCGGGCTTAGTTTTGTCTGGCTGGCACAAAGGCTCGTCCTTTTTTTTAGGACTGCTTCTCAACGACAAAGCTGCAACACGGCCTGTGCTTCTTGTCCGCTGAAGGATAAAAAATGCACGGAGTCCTTGTGCAAAACCAAACTATAGCATACCTTTACGTTCTGAAAATCCGGCTTATGCCGGAAGCCGGTTCCTTGACCGAGTGGCTAGGTAACGGTCTGCAAAACCGCTTACGGCGGTTCGAATCCGCCAGGAACCTCTTAGGTAATTTAGTAAACGACAGTCTCTTGAGTAAGGAGGCTGTTTTTTTTGACTTTTGCGGCACCAGCTTCCGTTTATAGGCTGTCTGCCGTTGTAAAACCATATTTTAAACAAGAATCCATGTTCGGAGCATCGAAGCAACAAACTCAGTCCGCACAAACCCAGTCCGCACAAACCCAGCCTCCACTGACTCAGCCTTCACAAACCCATTCCCCACAAACGGCTGTAAACAAAAACAGCAAAACGATGGTACTCGCCGGTGGTTGTTTTTGGGGGATGGAAGAATTGATCCGAAAACAGCCGGGGGTGCTGAACACTACCGTGGGTTATACCGGAGGCAAGGTGGAGAATCCAACTTACCAAAATCACGAGGGGCACGCCGAAGCCGTTGAAATTGAATACGATCCCAAACGGACGAGCTACCGGAAATTATTGGATTTTTTCTTCAGGATACACAATCCCACCACGCTAAACCGCCAGGGGAACGACATCGGCAGTTCCTACCGATCGGCCGTATTCTACACCAACGAGGAAGAAAAACAGGAAGCGGCGGACTTCATCGAAATCGTCAATGCCTCCGGACGTTGGAAAGCTCCTGTGGTCACCGCCCTGGAACCTCTAAAGCAGTTTTACGCCGCCGAAGACTATCACCAGGATTATTTACAAAAGAACCCTGCCGGGTACACATGCCATTTGGTATATTTCGATTCCTATCTGAAGTAATATTAGTTTGAAGTGATATTGCTCTGCAGCAATGCCGGGATCGGTTTTTGCTTGTTTTTTGGGGAAGGGCGGGAGCCTGTTCTCCAATTAACGTATTGAGGGCGCTTGTTGTTTTTTACGTATTATTAACCATCAATCTCAATTTTACATTGCTTTTTTTACTTCA
>DBQE01000025.1 GCA_002305085.1 Bacteroidales bacterium UBA1402
CTTTTGATTATAACAATGACGGATGGACCGATATTCTTGTAAACGGGAATCACGATGCAAACTGGATAAACGGTTGTACCCGTGTTGTAGCTCTCTACAAAAACAACAACGGAACTTTTGAGCTACAAACCAGTCCTGTTGAAACGATGGGGCATTTCCACGGTGTCAATGGAGGGTCTATTCACGTGAGTGATGTCAATAATGACGGATTTGATGACATCATAGTATCCGGATATCTTGATGCCACCGGTAAGGGAGTAACAAACTTGTACATCAACAGGCAAGACGGCACATTCATGCATTACAACCCTGTTGATTTTACAGGTCATTACAGTGGAGAAACCGTTTTCTTAGATGTTAATCACGATGGTTGGAACGATATTGTAGAAATCGGTTGGGGTTTTGCTAATGTGTATATAAATAATCAAGACAACACGGTAACTCACATTGAAAGTTCAAGTTCAAATTTAGCCGGCGGATATGTATCCATTGCCGCAGGTGATGTCAACAACGACGGTTATATGGATCTGATGGCTGTAGGATATGGGTCAGGCTCCAATGTGTACTACAGCACGGGTGACAGTTCATTCATCCCCGTAACTTTACCTGAGGCTGCAAGGGCAAGACAGGGTAAATTAAACTTGGTTGATTTCAATAACGACAACAGCCTTGATTTTTCCAACTTCGGATATCGGGCGGGCGATGCCGGTGCCGGTACATCTACCTGGCCCAATGTTTTTGTAAAGAACGCACTTGGAGAGGGAATTCCGGAAAACACGCCACCTACGGTACCGACAAATTTGGCATTTGCTTACGAAAACAATCAGTATACTATAACCTGGGATAAGTCGACCGATGACATTACTCCTACCGATGCCATCCGCTACAATCTGTATGTTAAGTATGAGGATAATTCGGTATTTTGTCTTGTACCCGCCGATATTACTACCGGAAGGTTAAAGGTGAATGGTATGAAGTCGTTTATTCAAACCAACAGTGTAAAACTAAATCTTCCGGAAGGGAATTACACGGTTGGAATTGCTGCCGTTGATCAGGCCTATGCTTCGAGTGCCTTCGCTACAGTGGATATAGATTCCGGTTCTGCGTTACAAATCAAAACATTGGATAAGGTTAAAGTGCTAGCTGTAGACAATGCGGTTTTGATAATGAATAACACAGAAAATACGCTGTCGTGCGATATTCTTTCTCTCGACGGAAGAGTAATCAACTCAGGCCTTATTCATGCGAAGTCGAACACTTCGATTTCAATGAAAAATAAGGGAGTTTATTTGGTAAAACTCAATGACGGCGAAAATGCACGAATTGATAAAGTGATTATGAATTAGTGAATCTCGGTTAATTACGGGAAAGTGGCAACACTTTCCCGTAATTAATTTTTATCAATAATTATCCGTAAATTGCCCGACAAATCTAACTCAACGGAACGGCAACTATTTCAGCCCAACGGCATGGCCTTGGGTTTTAAGATTGATAAGTACGAATTGCGCCCCGTAAGTGCATAAGTGTAGAATAAAATTTTCAGCGCGGTTTCATTTAAAACACTATGCAAGGCTCTATCAAATAAATTGTGTAAACGATAATGCTAAGAAAAAAAACATTGTAAAATCACCTTTTGCAAGAAAATGAAAAAACATAAAAACATCTGTTTCGTACTAATTATTAGCCTGATAAGCTTTTTTCATTCCAATACCTACGTTTCGGCTGTGGAAGTCAATGTAGGAAAGTGGCGATTGGTGATTAATGAAACAAACGGTAAAGCCGATATATACAATCAAAATACCCTGTTGATTGCAGACAATCAATGCTCTTATACCGTAAACAATACGACGAGAAGTCAGGAGCAGTTATTAGCCAGGCAAATTCAGATAAACGACATTACCGATGCTTTTGGCAGCGGAAAAGTTGTTACCATCTCAGCCCGGGAAAACAGCGGGATCAAGGTTTATCATCGTTATTATCTTTACGACGATAAAGATTATATTTTAACCGAATTTTCGGTAGAATCAACGCAAGACATAGCGTCGAATTATCTTGCACCGGTTAAAACATCGACAACGACAAGTTTTTTACCTAACAACAACAATAAGACACTCTTTGTTCCTTTTGATAATGACAGGTGGGTTCGCTATAAAGCCCTCAACTTTGGATCCTCATCCACCAGTTACGAAGTGGGCCTGGTATTTAACGCTACTTCCAAGCAAGGGCTGGTGCTTGGGTCCATTGAGCACGACACGTGGAAAACCGGCATCGTACTATCGACCAATGCGTTCAATGAAGTAAAATCCATGGAGGTGTACGGTGGTATTACGTCTGAAGAAACCAGAGATGTGCTTTCCCATGGAAAGGTAAAAGGGAAAAAGATTAAATCCCCCAAAATATTTATCGGCTACTTTGATGATTGGCGTGTAGGAATGGAAACTTACGGTGATGCCAATGCCATCGTAGCTCCCAAGCTTCCGTGGAATAAGCCGAAGCCCTTCGGTTGGAACAGTTGGGGCGCACTTCAAACGAATGTTTCATATACCAACTCAACGCAAGTGGCTGATTATATTCATAATAACTTGCAAAATAATCATTTTTGCGATACGGACGGTGTGGTTTACATGGGGTTGGACTCTTATTGGGATAGGTTAACACTAACGGACAGAATCAGGTTTGTCAAATTCTGTAAAGCTCGCGGACAAAAAGGGGGTATCTATTGGACTCCTTTTGTGGATTGGGCTAAAAATCCCGATCGATTGGTCGAAGGTTCGAGTGATGTTTATTATAGAGACATCTATTTGTATGCTAACGGACAACCGATAAGAACAACTAATATAGATGCATATGCGGTGGACCCGACTCATCCCGCCAGTAAAAAAAGAGCTGAAACCTATATTTCTCAGTTCAAATTGGCCAAATTTGAATATCTTAAATTGGATTTTTTGACCCACGGCTCCTTAGAAGCGGATACGTACTATGACGATACGATATATACCGGAATACAGGCTTACAATCAAGGTTTAAAGCACATTGTAGATTATTTGGACAATTCAATGTATATAAACTTTTCCATCGCACCGCTTTTCCCGGCCAATCATGCACACGGGCGCAGGATAGCGTGCGATGCTTATGCAGCTATGACCGGTGATATGAGTACGGAATACACCTTGAATTCACTGACCTATGGTTGGTGGCTCGATCATGTATATAATTACAACGATGCCGACAATGTGGTGTTGAACGGCGTAAATATTGGTGAAAACAGGGCAAGAATCACCTCCTCGGTGATCACAGGCATCTTTATCATTGGTGATGATTATAGTGAAACAGGTCCGCAAATACCCAAACTAAGAGCTCCGGAACTG
Source organism: Bacteroidales bacterium UBA1402 (assembly GCA_002305085.1). GTDB lineage: Bacteria > Bacteroidota > Bacteroidia > Bacteroidales > UBA1402 > UBA1402. The sequence continues at coordinate 3,369 of DBQE01000025.1, forward strand.
TTAACCAAGCCCGAGATAAGCAAAATTGTACACCATTGCAAAGCTTTTCGCCCGGTAGAATCGGCAGAAGGCGATGCCGCTACCGATATGTTTATCACCACCCTTGCGGATACCACTTATGTAGCTTCATTCAATTATACCATCAATGCCAAACCTGTTCTGATTGATTTTGATAAAATCGGCCTGACCAAAGACACACGGTATGTGGTTCATGAATTGTGGACAAATACTTTCTATGAAAAAATTGACTCATGGATAGAAAACCTGCCAAGGAGAGATGTCCGGCTATTTAAGATTTATCCCAGATCATCTTCTGAACTGGAGCAGGTAGGGGCAAACAACCATTTTTCTATTTTTCCTAATCCGGCTTCGAATGAACTTCGTTTTAATCTAAAAAACAATGAGGTGATAAAGTCAGCATCGGTTTACTCTTTAATTGGCAACAAGATCAAAAATCTAAATGTAGCTGACACCCGTAAAATACCCATTGATGATTTGGCTAAAGGGACTTATATTGTTAAAATTGAATCGGATAGAGACAAATTCTACACCTCTGTATTTGTTAAAAAATAACAAGCTTGTCAAAACAAACTGCATCTATGTATAAAAAACTCTTATTAAGCTTCTTGCTGCCGGCTCTCGTTTGTTCTTCCCTTAACGCAAAAATAACAAAGCTGTTGGCTATCGGGAACAGTTTTTCGGACGATGCCATAGAAGCCAATCTATATGAGCTTGCCAGAGAAGATGGTGACACCATCCTCATTGCCAACCTGTACCTTAGCGCCAGCACTTTGGAAACGCATGCCACCAACGCTGCCAATAATAATGCTTCTTATTCCTATAGAAAAATAGTAAACGGTGTACGTACGGAAACGCCGAATTATTCTATTGAAACAGCTTTAGCGGAAGAAGACTGGGATTATATCTCTTTTCAGCAGGCCAGCCAATTCTCGGGTATGTACGACACCTACTTCCCTCATTTAACCAATTTAAAATCTTACGTGGAGGAACGCGCAACCAATCCAAACGTACAGTTTGTTTTTCACTCCACATGGGCTTATGCTCAAAACTTCAACGCTACCAACTTCGATTATTACAATCGAGATCAGATGACCATGTACAATGCCATCGTAGATGCATCTCACAGAGCGGCCGAAGAAGCCGGAATCAGCATTGTTGTTCCTGCCGGGACAGCCATACAAAACGGCAGGTCGAGCATTATAGGAGATCATTTTTGTAGAGACGGTTTCCACTTGGAATTGACTTACGGAAGATACACGGCTGCTTGTACCTGGTACGAAAAATTGTTTAATAAGGAGGTGGTCGGAAACAAATACAGACCATTCACCGTTACTGCTTTTCAAGCAAAAATAGCACAATACGCGGCTCATTACGCCGTGGAAAATCCGAAGAAAGTTACTTCTTTGGCTTATCTGGTGGACGATACGGAAAAAGTGCCGTTCAACAACAGGATTAATTTAAGTTTTGGAAGTTCAACAACACAGGGAGCCTGGAATGCTTTGGAAAGCTATACTGTCGGTGCCGGGATAAATGATCTGAAGGATATTTACAGCGATATAACCGATGTCGATGTGGTAGTTATCAATCGCTTTTCCGGAATAAATTCAGAGGGCCCTACTACTACCGCGACAGAACTGAATATGCCCGGCGATGTCACCAAAAAATCCTTTTTCGGCAATAAAAAACAATTTGGCGGAATGGCTACCCCAACGGCAGTCGTTAAATTTAGCTCATTGGATAAAAACGAGACCTATGATTTTGTGCTTTTTGGAAGCATAATGAACTGCACGGACAACAGGGAAACTTATTACAAATTTTCGGGAAAGATGCCGGCAGATACCATCCTTTATTTGAACGCGAGCAATAATATTAAAAGGCTGGTAAAAGCTGTCGGAATAGCTCCCAACGAAAGCGGAGAAATTGAACTGGAAGTCGGGCCGGGACCCAACAACGATAATTCGCGCGGCTTTTACTACATCACCGCCTTAAGTTTCGCTCCCCACGATGCCGCGTCCGGACTAGACGACCCGCTGCATTTTTCTGTAAATGCTTACCCCAATCCTTTTGATAAACACTTAAATATCAGTCCCAATATCGATATTGAGAGTGTTAAAATGCTGAGTCTCGACGGAAAGGTAATTCATTCGGTCAACCATCTTGCCTGTGGTAAAACGCATCAAATAAACACGGAAAAAATACCATCCGGGGTATATATCGTTTCCATTACTTATAATGGGCTAAGGGATTATTTGAAAGTGGTGAAAAATTGATAAACCCCTCTGCCCCGCACAACGCTCATACTGTAACTATTTGTTGCGGGTTGCATGTTTGCGAGTTCCGGGGCCTCGCGGGGTAGGTGATCACGAGGTCGAAACTACTCAGGGACTCGCTTGAAGCTATCTCAAATATTCTTCCGCAAGAGCCACCCAATAGGTTGNNGCCGCGGCTAAGCATATCCTGATTGAAGACATATTTGGGGTGGTGCACCATAAAGGTATCGCCGTTGCCTATCATGCAGTATGTGCCTGCTTTCTCTTTCAGCATAAAGGCGAAGTCTTCGCTGCCCATGTAGGGGTGCATGTTTTCCACCACCTGATCCTCGCCGAAGGTGGCTTTTGCTACCTTTGCCGCCCACTTAGTGTTTTCGGGAGTGTTGATTAACACTGCTCCTGCTACGCCTTCGCGAATTTCGTAACCGCAATTAAACGCTTCAGCTTGTGCTTTGGTAATTTTGCGGATTTTGTCGAGAACCATGATACGAAGATCGGCCTCCATATTGCGTATGCTCAATCGCAGGATAGCTTTCTGAGGAACTGCATTGCCGGCTATACCCGACTGGAAGGCCCCCACGTTTACCACCGAGTTTTTCCACGGCGATACGTTGCGGCTTACGATAGTTTGCAGGGCCATTACCAGCGAAGCTCCGCACACCAATGGGTCGATACTTAGTTCAGGCATGGAGCCGTGCGAACCCTTGCCGGTTAGTTCAATCTCCCAGTTATCCACAGCGGCCATGGTTTCGCCTTCGCGGAAATGAAATTTTCCTAACGGCAAGCCCGGCATATTATGCATTCCGTACACGGCGTCAACAGGAAAACGTTTAAACAGTCCGTCTGCGACCATTGCCGGTGCTCCTTCCATAGTCTCTTCGCCCGGTTGAAAAATCAAGCGAACGGTTCCGTTAAAGTTTTTGGTTGTTGCTAAATATTTTCCTGCGCCAAGCAACATCGTGGCGTGTGAGTCGTGTCCGCAAAGGTGCGACCAACCCTCTATTTTGCTCTTGTACGGTAAATCGTTGTCTTCTAAAATAGGTAGTGCATCAAAATCGGCACGCATACCAATAGATTTCTTTCCATTGCCCACGGTTATAGATGCCACAATGCCTGTTTTGCCAATGCCTTCCACCACATCGTAGCCCCACGATTTCAGTCTCTCGGCTATATACTTGGCGGTTTTAGGCGTATCCATATTTAGTTCAGGGTTTTGGTGCATATAGTCCATCCACTCTTTCATTTCGGGTTGGAGCCTAGCGACTTCGGATAATAGTTTATTGTTCATAACATAGAAATTTTATAGGTTTGTTTTCGATCGTAAAGGTAAAATTATTCTCATAAATTGCTTGTCGAAAAATGCGAATAAAAAAATTAAAAAATTATTTTTTTTAACTACATCGTAAAGGAAAAACCATACATTTGTCGCGAAAAAAATTCAATGTTCAAGATCGGTTCCATGAGAGTTAAATTGAACAATATCACAGATATTTATTCACATCAACAACTAAATGTATGAAACGAACAGGTCAAGCACTACTCCTTTTTACTCTTATCTGTACAGCGGCTTTTGCTCAAACTAATGAAAAGATAGATAAATCTTCGACATGGAAAATGGTCGGCAATGCCCAATACGTTACTCAACATCATTGGCGTGGACTCGGCAGAGGTCCGCTGTTTGGCGAGGCTCCGGCTTTTGAGCCGAGTATCAGCTTCTTCAATAAGAACTGGAATGTGGGTGTTGTTGCCGGCGGCTCTTTCGACGGGGTTTATAAGGTCGTAATGCCATGGATTTCGTTTTCGCCCGTAAAAAACTTATGGATTGGTGTTTGGGATATTTATTCTCCCGGAAAGAAATTGTGGACAAACCAGGCCAAGCCATTCGATTTCGGACTCACAACTTCCAACCACTTTGTGGACGCTATGATCTTCTACCAACTGCCGTGGCTTCCACTCACTTTGAAATGGGCGACCATAGTTACGGGAAAAGACCCGAATACCGAAGGAAAAAGAAATTTCACCACATATACCGAGCTTTCGTACGCGCATCGTTGGAATGATTTCAGCGTTTGGGGTGGCGTGGGTGTTACGCCCTGGAAGGGACTGTACAACGCAGATAAAGGTGGTGTCAACAACTTGGAGCTGAAGTTGCAATACGATTTCAGGCTGTATGAACCGGTAACCATGCCCTTATTTGCCAAATTCGCATACAGCCCGCTTTCGGAACAATTTCATTTTGTGGCGGGTGCAAGTATAACAATTCCTTATTCATTCAAATAAAACCTCAAAGCAATGCAAACAACAACTTACAAAGGAACAGATAAAGTGCTTATAGGCTTTATATTAGCTGTTTTGACTTTTTGGCTTTTTGCCAACTCCATGATGAACGTGTCGCCTGTGATGACCGAAAAGCTCGGCATGGACGCGAATACGATGAACATCGCCGTGTCGCTCGCTGCCCTGTTTTCAGGGATTTTCATAGTTGTGATAGGTGGATTGGCCGATAGCATCGGTCGTGTAAAAACGTTCAAAATCGGGTTATATTTGGCTATAGCAGGCTCGCTTTTAGTGGGACTGTCACCCAAAGGTAGCCTTGCTGTGCCCATGCTTCTTACAGGGCGCGCTTTGCAAGGACTTTCGGCGGCCTTCGTAATGCCGACCAGCTTGGGTATGATTAAAATTTTCTGGGAGGGCAAGGAGCGTCAACGCGCTATCAGTCTTTGGTCTATCGGAACATTCGGTGGATCGGGATTAAGCTCACTTACAGGAGGAATTATTGCATCGAGCCTGGGTTGGAGATGGATTTTCTTTTTTGCAGTAATAGTGGCAATCATAGCTTTATATTTGACAAAAGAACTTCCTGAAAATAAACGCGAAGGAGCAGGCAAATACAAAATTGACTGGGGTGGAATAATCGTGTTTATGATTGCCATGATCGCCTTGCAGATTTTCATTACCAACGGAAACAAACTGGGCTGGACAAACTGGATAACCATTGTTTTAGTTGCCATTACAATAGTATTTGGCTACTTGTTTGTTCGCGTTGAAAAAAGATCACCCTATGCTTTTGTAGATTTTGGTTTGTTTAAAAACAAAATATTTACGGGAGCAACCTTGGCAAACTTCTTCATCAACGGAACTTCAGGTATGCTTATCGTTTCTCTTACATTGATGCAGCGTGGGGCACAATTCTCGGCTATGGAAGCCGGGTTGCTGACATTAGGTTTTGCTATTGTCGTTATCTTGTTTATTCGTGTGGGTGAAAAGCTACTGCAAAGATTTGGTGCAAAAAAACCTATTATCTGGGGAGCACTAATAATTTGCGCAGCCATTATACTGCTTATGCAGACACAGATAATGACAGGGCAATATGTTGTGTTGGCAGTTATTGCTTACTCGCTTTTCGGATTGGGTTTGGCTTTCTTTGCCACTCCGGCTACCGATGCCGCTTTATCCAACTTGCCCGACAGTCAGGCAGGTAGTGGAGCAGGGATTTTCAAGATGGCTTCGTCGCTTGGAACAAGTTTCGGTGTTGCCATTGCGGCAGGAATTTACACGGCAGTAGTCTCCAGAACAGAGCCGATAGGATGGTTGAGCAACATCATAGGCTTCGTAGGCAGACAAGATAATGTGGTCATTCGACAAGGAGCAATGCTCGGTTTGGCTTTCTGTCTGCTTTTGGCGATTTTGGTGATTGTATCGGTGTCAACAACCATACCGGATAAGAAAAAGGCAGACAATGTGAAATAATTTTTGCATATTATGACAACAAAATCAGTCCAGTACAAGGGGAATGACAAACTTTTGTTTGGTATTATTTTGGGTGTACTGGCATTCTGGCTTTTTGCCCAAACTACGCTAAATATCAATGTAGATATGGCGAAAGATTTGGGCATGGAATCATCGATGATGAATATTGCCGTGTCGATAACATCGCTGTTTTCCGGCATTTTCATCGTGGTGTTCGGTGGCCTGGCCGATAAAATCGGTCGAGTAAAAATGGTAAAGTACGGGTTTTATTTCAGTATTATCGGTTCTTTGCTGGTTGGGTTTACTCCTGTGGGCGGTGCATCCGGTGCAGTGTTGATTTTAGGACGTATTTTTCAGGGACTCTCCGGAGCGGCTATTATGCCCTCGAGTTTAGCATTGGTAAAAGCTTATTGGGAGGGAGCCGAACGTCAGCGCGCCATTAGTCTCTGGTCAATGGGTTCGTGGGGAGGTTCGGGATTCGCTGCTCTTTTTGGAGGATTGATGGTAGGCATCGGCTGGCGCTATATTTTCTTTGGAGCGGCAGCCATATCGCTTATAGGTTTGTTGATGATAAAAGATACACCCGAAAGCAAAGCCGAAGTTACAGACAATAAAAAAACCGACTTTGGTGGAATCATCACCTTTATGTTATCGATGATTGGTTTGCAACTATTGGTAAGTAAAGGTTCGGAGTTTGGTTGGACAAGTCCGCTGGGACTTACCCTTATTCTGGTAACAGTGGCATTTGCACTCCTGTTCTTCAAAATTGAAAAAGGGAAAGAGGGAGCGTTTATCGATTTTAAACTATTCAATAACTTAACTTTCACCGGTGCCACCATATCCAACTTTATGATAAACGGAACCGCAGGCATGTTGATTGTTTCGCTTGCATTGTTACAAGTGGGAGGAAACCTTACGGCAAAAGAAGCAGGACTTCTTACGCTTGGATATGCCATCTCTATTGTGTTGTTTATTCGTGTGGGAGAGAAGTTATTACAACGTTTCGGAGCCCGCAAACCGATGATTTGGGGTTCGCTTATTGTGGGTTTAGCCATCATTCTGTTGATGTTTACCAATGTGATGACCGGCACGTACAAGATTTTAGCCATTATATCGTACACACTTTTCGGTTTGGGATTGGCTTTTTACGCCACACCATCTACCGATGCAGCACTCTCCAACTTGCCTGAATCGCAGGCAGGCTCAGGCTCGGGGATTTATAAAATGGCATCGTCGCTTGGGGCGGCATTTGGTGTAGCTATTTCCGCCGGTGTTTTCGCGACACTAAACGTAGGAGACAACATCACCTGGATGGAGGGTGTACTTACTTTCGTGGGTCGACAAGACAACGTTGTAGTTCGTCAAGCGGCCACCATTGCCTTAGGTGTAAACCTGATGATGGTTGTGATGGCTATTGTAAGTATTATGGTTACTATTCCCAAGTCGGGTGGAAAACTTAAGAAATAAGTAAAGCTATCCAACGATGATTTTGTGCCTTGGTGGTGGAATACTACCATGGCACGATTTTTGTTTGTCCGCCGGCCCGAACATTCTCTAAGCAACAGTTAAATATAATAGGAATTGATTTTTTTAACATTGAAACTATTGTTTTTAAAAATATATCGTCTACCTTTGTATCGGCTTCCGATATAACGAGCGGCAATATAGTCTATAGAGACAATGAATAAAAGAACAAGTACCGTTAAAGAACTGAGAAACAGGGTGGCAATATAACTATGGAGACAATGAACAATGAAACAAATATTGTATTAACTGAAGCAGTATTTTATATTCTGCTCGTCCTGCATAAACCTCTGCATGGCTATGGAATTATGCAAGAAACTGAAATTATGAGCGGAGGCAGGTTAAAACTTTCCGCAGGGACTCTTTACGGTGCTCTGTCGTCTTTACTCGAAAAAAAATGGATCGTCGAGTTGCCGATGGAAGAGGGCAGTCGTAGGAAAGAATATGAGATTACTTCGCTCGGCAAAGAAGTGGCAAAGATAGAGCTAAGCCGTTTGGAGGAATTGGTAAGAAATGGTAATAGTATCATTGAACGATAATTATCTATGAAACAGTCATTTAGATATAATTTTCGATTATAAATTGACGACAGATTCTATGTGTTCTTAAAAATAAAAGGCATGAAAAAGAAAGTTTACAAACTCTTCTTTGTTTGGGAATACGACAAAGAAGAGAAATGGCTCAATAAGATGTCTGCAGAGGGCTGGCAACTGATAAAAGGCAGTTCTTACAGGTACCTTTTTGAAAGGGGAGAGCCTAATGAATATGAGTATAAATTAGAATTGTTAGACGAAGAGCCCGACTCTCTTAAAAGCAAAAACTACATTGACTTCCTAAAAGAAGCTAATATTGAGAATGTAGGGAAATGCAGAAATTGGATTTTTCTGCGAAAGAAGACGGCTGACGGTGGGTTTTCATCGGACAATAAGACTTTAAGTCACATCAATCATTCTTTGCGTGTAGAGGAAATTTATCACACAAGCAGAAATACATTTATCTTGTTATTGTCGATTGCGTTTATAGGTTCTTTTGTTACAGGTTATTTACCGGAATCTGCCATAGTGAGTTTTTTTAGCGGTTTTTTCATGGGAATTGGTATATCGGCAGCTGTTCTTTCTTTAATCTTAATGCCGATTATGCGAGCTAATTTTAAAAAAATAAAAAACTACATTCGCGAATTATATATAGTTGAAGGGGTGTAAAAAGAATCTGCGAAGACGATCGGTATAGAAGGCAATCAAAGCGCTGGAATAGATGAGTGTAAAAAAAAGGTAAATATAATTAGCCAAACAGATTGTAAAACAAATAATTAATTTAAAAAGTGAAAATCAAGAGAATGGGCTTATTGGCCACAATAATTTTAACAACTATGATGGTAAATGCACAGCCGTTTGCCGGTGATTGGAAAGGAGCTATTTCTGTTCAGGGAATGGAGTTGGAACTTATTTTCCACATCGCGGAAGATAATGGCACTTATGTTACAACACTGGATATTCCTATGCAAGGTGCAGCAGGAATTCCGGTAGAAAAAACCGAAGTAGAGGGTAGTAAATTAACTCTTAATATGGCAGCTTTACAGGCTAGGTATGAGGGTGTCCTGAACGCTGAGAGTATTGAAGGATCTTTTAAACAGATGGGGCAAGAGTTTTCGTTGGTTTTAAAAAAGTTCGAAAGTAAACTGCCCGGAAATCCCGCACTGGTGTCGTCCGATGAAGAATTGCGGCAACTTATAGCTTATGATGCAGGCAATTACAAGTACAAAGTGGAAGACTATTTTTCACGTCCGAAAGCGAGTTCATTCCAGCTCTCACCCGATGGTAAATACATGTCTTACCGCGAAAAAGAAGATGGAAGTACCAAACGTCATGTGTACGTAAAGGAGATTTCCACCGGAAAAGTTACCCGTATTTTGGAAGAAAAAGACGAGTTGATTCGCGGTTATTTTTGGAAAAACAACGAGCGACTTCTCTATATGATGGACCAAGGGGGAAACGAACAATACCACATTCATGCCGTTAATGTTGATGGTTCAAACAACGTGGACTTGACGCCCTATGAAGGTGTTCAAGCCGGTGTTGTCAGTATTTTGAAGGATCAAAAAGATTACGTTATTGTTCAAATGAACAAAAACAACAAGCAGGTTTTTGAGCCTTACAAACTGAATGTCGTGACCGGAGAAATGGAGCAACTTTACGAGAATAAAGATATCGCCAACCCAATTCAAGGCTACGACTTTGATAAAGACGGCAACTTGCGCGGATATAGCCGCCTGGTAAACGGTGTAGAATCTGAACAGTGGTATAAAGATCTGGCGACCGGAGAATTTAAGCTTGTAAAACAGATGAAATGGTACGATTCTTTCGGTATCGCAGGCTTTAATTATGACGGTAAGAACCCTGACGAGGCTTATGTGGTTACCAATCTCGATTCGGACAAAGCGCGTATTGTGCTGTATGACTTCAAGAAAAACGCCATTGTAAAAGAAGTTTTCTCCAATCCTGATTACGATGCCTCAACAATGAGCCGCAGCCGTAAGCGGAATTATGAAATCGACTATTTTGCTTACAACGGCGAAAAGTATGTTATCACGCCGGTCAGCGATTTCTTCAAGAGTTTCACCAAACAAATGGAGAAAGAATTTCCCGGGAAAGAGTTCTATGTTGTTGATTCGGATGACGATGAAAACACATTCCTGATAGTTGTTCAAAGCGATAAGCTGTACGGTACATACTATCAATACGATAATAAAACCAAACAATTCTCGCTGCTTTATGACTTAATGCCACAGCTAAAAGAAGCTGATATGGCAGAAATGCGTCCGATTACATTCACAAGCCGAGATGGACTCACTATTCACGGCTACATCACATTGCCTAAAGAAGCTTTGGCAGGTGAAAAAGTGCCCTTGGTAGTAAACCCGCACGGGGGTCCGCAAGGAATTCGTGACGAATGGGGCTTCAATCCCGAAACACAACTTTTTGCAAGTCGAGGTTATGCTACGCTTCAAGTAAACTTCCGTATATCCGGAGGTTATGGAAAAGAGTTCCTGAAAGCAGGTTTCAAGCAAGTGGGAAGAAAAGTGATGGACGATGTGGAAGATGGCGTGAAATACGTGATTGAGCAAGGTTGGGTAGATAAGGATAAAATGGCCATCTATGGTGGAAGTCACGGAGGATATGCCACATTGATGGGATTGGTGAAAACCCCCGATCTCTATGCTTGTGGGGTAGATTACGTGGGTGTTTCGAATATTTTCACCTTTATGAATTCCATTCCCGAATATTGGAAACCCTATTTGGATATGCTAAAAGAAATCTGGTACGATATTGATAATGAAGAAGAAGCTGCCATTGCAAGAGAAGCTTCGCCGGCGTATCAGATTGATAAAATAAAATCGCCGCTCTTCGTAGTGCAGGGCGCCAATGACCCACGCGTAAACATCAACGAAAGTGACCAAATTGTGGAAAAACTTCGTGCCAAAGGAGTAGATGTGCCTTATATGGTAAAGTATAACGAAGGACACGGTTTTGCGCACGAAGAAAACAGCATTGATTTCTATAAAGCTATGCTTGGATTTTTGGCGAAATATTTGAAGTAATATAAATCGCTGACCGATGCCGGACGAAGCGGATTAATAAAAACCGGGAGTATCAGTTATATTGACGCTCCCGGTTTTTATTTTGATATTCTATAGAAAAAAGTACTACCTTTACGACTGTGAGCAAACCAGTACAATCAATTATAATTGAGCTAATTAGGTGAGATGAGGAACGCAACAAGAAGGAGAGCAGGACAATTATTGAAAAAGATTGAGAAATAACGAATGAAACGAAGTAAAATATTCGGACTTCAGCCAAACGCCTTCTTTACGGGGTTGACAAGTTTTTTTACCGACACATCAGCTAAAATGGTATATAGCGTTATGCCCCTTTTTTTGCTATCAATAGGAGCATCCAAAACAACCATTTCCTTGATTGAGGGAATTGCAGAAAGCACAGCTTCTTTATTAAAGGCTATTTCAGGATACTGGAGTGATAAGATTGGTAAAAACAAGCCATTTATGATTATTGGATATGGTATTACAGCCATTATAACTCCCTTATATGCATTGGCAAAAATGCCAATTCAGATTTTATTTTTTCGTTTCTTCGAGCGTATTGGAAAAGGATTAAGAGCTGCGCCACGAGATAGTCTTATAAGTAGTTCAATTAAAAAAAATGAAGCCGGCAAAACTTTTGGGTTTCAGAAAGCGATGGACAATAGCGGAGCCATTGTTGGGCCCTTGATGGCATTCTTGTTATTATCTGTTTCTTCATTAAATTATTCTTACCTATTTTTGCTGGCAACCATTCCTGCCATTCTTGGTGTACTGACAATTGTCTTTTTCGTAAAAGAGGCAAAAACAGAAAAAAAAGAGACCGCTAAAAAGATTTCGCCAAAATATCTACCAAAGAAATTTTATTTCTTTCTTATTATAATTTTTGTATTCACTCTCGGCAATTCAGCAGATGCGCTATTATTGGTAAAAACCAGCGAAACAGGTATCGATAAATCGTACGTCCCATTTGTGTATATGATATTTAACACAGTATCCGTATTACTTGCCATACCTATTGGGAAATTATCGGATAAGATTGGTCGTGAAAAATTGATTATTTTGGGTTTTTTAGTATATGCCATTGTCTATTACCTTTTCGGCAGATTCAATAGTATGAATGTTTTTATTTTCTTGTTTATGCTGTATGGATTTTACAGTGCATTGACCGATGGCAGCCAGAAAGCAATGATTTCCGATATTGTAAGTAAAGAATTGAAAGGTACGGGGTTTGGTATTTATCATGCTGTGTTGGGAATTACCTTGTTGCCTGCGAGTTTAATCGCCGGATTACTCTACGACAGGGTTAACTCAAATGCACCTTTTTATTTTGGGTCTGCAATGGCATTCACTGCCACCGTTTTGATGATCATATTCACTGTTTTGGGTAAGAGAAAACAACAATTAACTAATGGATTACAGAGATAGGTTTTTATACCGGTAGCCGAAAACCTTAGCTTTTCTAAGGCGGCAAATCAATTATGAATCGGATAATAAAAAAAATAATTTCATGAGAGTATTTTATATAAGTTTTTTAATGCTGCTGTCTACGGTAAGCATTGGAGCTCAGACTCTTGATGAGTGCCGTCGTCTCGCACGGGAGCACTATCCCGAAATCAGGCAATACAATCTTGTTACCCGGACAGAACAGTTCAATGTATCGAATGCGGCAAAAGCATGGATACCACAAGTGGTTTTGTCGGGGCAAGCAACGTATCAGTCGGCAGTTCCCGCCTATCCCGAGGCCCTCAAAAACATGATGCAAGCCAATGGTGTGGATATGTCGGGTACAGGTATGAATAAAGACCAGTACAGGATTGCTGTTGATGTTACTCAAAACATCTGGGACGGAGGTCAATCAAAAGCGAGTAGGGCTATGGCCGAAGCGGAAGCAGCCGAACAGCGCAGTCGTGCAGATGTATCACTCTACGATTTGCAGTCGAGGGTGGATGGTCTGTACTTTGGCATTTTACTGCTCGATGAACGTATGGAACAAACCAAGGCTATGATTGAGGTATTGGGAAGTAATCTAAATCGTATGCGTACCTATCATGAAAACGGCGTTGCGTTGCAATCGGATGTTGATGTAATGGAGGCAGAATTGCTTACCGCTCAGCAACAGTTGGGTCAGGTGGAATCCTCCCTAACAAGCTATCGCCGTATGTTGGAGATTTTTATCGGTCGGTCGCTGATTTCCGATAAGTTGGAACGACCAGTCATGCCGATTATTCAGGACTACACTTCAACACGCCCTGAATTCGCTCTGCTCGATGCTCAGGAAAACAGGTTAACTGCGCAAAGAAGGGTTATCAACTCATCGGTGATGCCTCGTTTTGGAGCCTTTGCGCAAGGCTACTACGGCTACCCCGGCCTGGATATATTTAAAGACATGACCTCTACGGAATGGACCCTGAATGGCATCGTGGGCGTGCGCATGTTGTGGAATATGAGCGCATTCTACACCAAAAATAATAATCTTGAAAAAATAAGCATTGCTCAACAACAATTAGCCGTTCAGCGCGAAATATTACAATTCAATACCAGAATGCTGACCACACAGGACGATGGCGAGATTGCCCGACTTCGTAAGGCGGTTGAGAATGATGCCCGTATTGTGGAATTACGTCGCTCGGTACGCATGGCTGCGGAATCACAGCTTAAAAACGGCGTTATCGATGCCACGGATTTACTGCGTAAAATCACCGACGAAACAACAGCGGCACTCAATCGTAATATGCACGAGATAGAATTGCTACAAGCTATTTATAAATTGAAACACACATTAAACGAATAAGATATGAAACGAGTGGTTTATATCGCCGCAATAATACTTACCGTATCATCGTGCGGTAAAAAAGCGGAATTTGATGCGCAGGGCACTTTTGAGGCTATCGAAGTGGTGGTGTCATCGGAAGCTACAGGCCGCATTTTGAGTTTTGAAATTGAAGAGGGTATGCCCGTTAAAGCAGGCATGGAGCTGGGCTTGATCGATAGTTTGCAGCTCCATCTTCAGTATAAGCAGTTGTCGGCACAACTTTCGGCGCTATTGGACAGCCGTCCGGATATAAAGGCGCAAGTCGCAGCACTACGTGAGCAGATAGCCAAACAAAAAAGGGAGCTTAAGCGAGTGGGGAACATGCTCAAAGACGCTGCCGCCACGCAAAAACAATACGACGACATTCAAGCACAGATACGTATTCTCGAGAGTCAACTTTCGGCAACGCTCTCAAGCCTCGATAAAAGCACCGCTACCATCAACAACAATGCGCTAGCTCTCGAAGCACAGATGGCTGCTCTTGCCGACCGTATGGCAAAATGCCGGATAGCGTCGCCCGTTGATGGTACGGTACTGGTGAAGTATGCCCAAGCAGGTGAGTTGGCAACAATGGGTAGGCCCTTGATGAAAATTGCCGATCTCAACAACATTTATCTTCGTGCCTATTTCACATCCAATCAACTTGCCCACATGAAACTGGGCGACGAAGTTACAGTTACAGCCGACTTCGGAGGTGATGAACGTTACGATTATGCGGGTCGTATTACATGGATTTCGCCCGAAAGTGAGTTTACGCCAAAAACCATACAGACGAAAGATTCGCGGGCAAATCTGGTCTATGCCGTAAAAATTGCTGTAAAGAACGATGGCCGCCTTAAAATCGGACTATCGGGCAATGTGAAATTGTAGTATGGATGTTATCGAGGTAAGCGGTCTCTCAAAGAGTTTCGGAAAAGTCAAAGCTCTCGATTCGGTCTCGTTTTCGGTTAAGCGGGGCGAACTATTTGGTCTTATAGGTCCTGATGGCGCAGGCAAGACCACGCTTTTTCGTCTGCTTACTACATTGCTCAATCCCGGTACAGGCACGGCATCGATCGATGGTTTAGACATTATAAAAGACTATCTTAAGATACGTTCGCGAGTGGGTTATATGCCCGGTCGATTTTCACTTTATCCGGACCTGACGGTGGAAGAAAATCTTATATTTTTTGCCTCACTCTTCGGCGTTAAGGTTGAAGATTCATACGACCTCGTTGCTCCGATCTATAAACAAATTGAACCTTTTCGTACACGCCAGGCGGGTAAACTATCGGGTGGCATGAAACAAAAACTCGCTCTCTCTTGTGCATTAATTCACCATCCGAGCGTGCTCTTTCTCGACGAACCGACAACAGGTATTGATGCCGTATCGCGTGGTGAACTTTGGGATATGTTACAAAAACTCAAAGAGAAAGGGATTACCATTCTGGTATCTACTCCTTATATGGACGAAGCTTCACTTTGTGACCGCATTGCACTATGTAACGAAGGACGTATTTTGGGAATAGACAGCCCGCAAGGAATTGTTGAAAAATTCAATTTGAAGCTTTATGCTATTCGTGCCGACAATATGTTTACTCTGCTCGAAGCAGCACGACAAGTTGAGGGTGTGGCAGAGTGTTACCCGTTTGGACAAACGCATCACCTTATTGCAGATGAGAAGTTTGATATACACCGCTTTACAGAGCAGTTGGAAGCCTTGAGTAATCTTACTATTAAACCTACGAAACCTGCTATTGAAGATGTATTTATAAAGCTGATGAAACAATGAGCAAAACAGTAATTTCAGTACGCAACCTTACCAAACGTTTTGGCAACTTCACTGCTGTAAACAATATCTCTTTTGATGTTTACCGGGGTGAGATTTTTGGTTTTCTCGGTGCCAACGGGGCGGGAAAAACTACTGCCATGCGTATGCTCTGCGGATTGAGCTATCCCACTTCGGGAAGCGGTACGGTTGCAGGTTTTGATATTACACGCGAAGGCGAGATGATCAAGCGCCATATCGGCTACATGAGTCAACGTTTTTCTCTTTACAATGACCTTACGGTTGGCGAAAATATCAAGCTTTTTGCAGCTATTTATGGACTCTCGAAACAGAATACCGGGAAGCGCACCGATGAACTGCTTGACAGGCTTAATTTTTCGTCGGAGCGCAATACACTCGTTGGCTCCTTACCATTGGGGTGGAAGCAAAAACTGGCGTTTGCAATTGCCACGGTTCATCGTCCCGAAGTGGTTTTTTTAGACGAACCTACGAGTGGGGTTGACCCGATTACTCGTCGCCAATTTTGGGAAATGATTTATGAAGCAGCAGAGGGTGGAACAACGATATTTGTTACCACCCACTATATGGATGAGGCGGAGTACTGCTCGCGTGTGTCGATTATGGTCGACGGTGAGGTTAGGGCCCTCGACACACCCGCTCGTTTGCAACAACAATTCGCCGCTGAGTCGATGAACGAAGTCTTTCGTACACTGGCTCGCGATGCGGAAAGAGGAGAGTGAAGCCATGAAAAACAACTTTCTACCGTTCGTAAAAAAAGAGTCGTTACACATTTTGCGCGATAAGCGTACCATGCTTATCGTAATGCTTATCCCTGTAATATTGATGGTAATGTTCGGTTTTGCCATATCTACCGAGGTGAATAATATAAACATCGCTGTGGTGGCTCCGGAGCGTACCGGAGCTGTGAAAGATGTTGTCGGTCGTATTGCACACAACGACTACTTCACCTTCTACGGTTATATTGATCAAGATCAGATAGATAAAAAATTGCGTTCAGGCAAAGTGAGTGTTGTCGCCGTTTTTGCCTCAAATTTCGACCGGCGTATGGAGCAGATTTCAGCCGGACTACCTTCAAAACCGGTTATACAATTCATAGTCGATGCATCCAACGTCAACACGGCAAGTGCGTCTATTGCCTATCTGCAGAGTATCCTGCCCGGCACGGCATCACAGCAGGCAATGTTCGAGACCAGGATGCTTTTCAATCCGCAAATGAAGAGTGCTTACAACTTCGTACCCGGTATTATGGGTTTGATTTTTATCCTTGTTTGCGCCATAATGACTTCGGTATCGATTGTACGTGAAAAAGAAGTAGGTACCATGGAGGTGCTTCTCGTTTCGCCCGTACGTCCGGTGAAGATTGTTTTTGCCAAGATGATCCCTTACTTCGTTATTTCGTGTGTGATATTGGTAATGATACTGCTCCTTGCTCATTACCTACTTGATGTGCCGATGTCAGGCGGCGTTTGGGGCATTTTTTCATTGTCACTACTCTATTTGTTCTTGTCGCTCTCGCTCGGGCTTCTTATTTCGACCGTAACCAAAACACAGGTAGCTGCACTTCTTATTTCGGCCATGGTAATGTTGGTGCCTGTGCTCTTGCTTTCGGGTATTATTTTCCCTATCGAAAATTTCCCCAAATTCTTTGAACTGCTGTCGAATATAATCCCTGCACGTTGGTATATTGCTGCCATACGCAAAATGATGATTCAGGGTGCGGCGCTCGCGGCAGTATGGAAAGAGGGTACCGTATTGCTCGGTATGACCGCTGTATTCATCGGCGTATCGCTAAAAAAGTTTAACGATAAATTGGAGTAAATGCCATGAGAACATTTATTGTACTATTACAAAAAGAGTTCACGCAGATTCGTCGCAATTCCTTTCTGCCTAAATTGATAGTGGCTTTTCCCGTAATAGTAATGCTCATTGCTCCACTTCTTATGACCATGGATGTACGCAATGTCAATGTTGCGATTGTTGATCTTGACCGCTCGACAACATCTCACCGCATTGTATCGCATATTAAGGCTTCCGAATATCTGTCGTTTGTTGGAGCAACTGCAGAATTTGATCTTGCGTTGCGAGACTTAGAGAAAGGCAAGGTGGATGTTATCGTGCAGATTCCCAATTATTTTGAGCGTGATATGGCAGTCGCCACAGCCGAAAAAATAAGCATAACAGCCAATGCCGTGAACGCCATCAAAGCTCTCATAGGCACGCAATACCTTGTGCAAACCATTGCTCGTACAGTGGTTGAATTGCGCGGCGAGAAAAGTCCAAACCAATTGTCCGAATTGGTAACGGTACAAAATCGCTTCAATCCGACACTCAATTATCGGCATTATATGATTCCTGCCCTCATGATTATGATCTTTATCCTCATGTGCGGCTTTTTGCCTGCATTGAGCATCGTGGGAGAAAAGGAAACCGGCACGATGGAACAGATCAACGTTACACCCGTGAGTCGCCTTACGTTCATTTTGTCGAAGCTGTTACCTTATTGGATTACAGGCATATTCGTGCTTACGATGGCAATGATTGTTGCGCATCTCGTCTATGGGCTTATACCCGTCGGTTCTGTCGGGCTTATTTACTTTGGTGCGGTATTGTTTATTCTGATTATTTCCGGATTCAGCCTCACGGTGGCCAATTTCTCCGATACGATGCAACAGACAATGTTCGTTATGTTCTTCTTTATTATGATCTTTATGCTGATGAGCGGACTGCTTACCCCCATTGATTCCATGCCCGCCTGGGCGCAGAAAATCACCTTTATTCTGCCCCCGCGTTATTTTGTCGATATATTACGTTCAGTCTATCTGAAGGGAACAAGCTTTGCCGAACAATGGTACAACTTCGCAGCTCTCGGTGTTTTTACGGTTATCTTCAATATTCTCGCTGCTGTTACTTATAGGAAGCAGGCCTAAACTCGCATAGCCGGGCTTAATTTCGCATAACTTATTTGTGAAGTTCCTTTACAAATCAAGCTTTTCTCCCCAAAATGGAATAGATATATCAATAAATATTCATATATTTGCGAAATAATATAGATATATCTATTTTGTGATTAAATATAACTGGAAATGTATAGCGATTTGTACGAAAAATCAGGAAGCGAGATCATACGGGAATTGGGGAAACGATATGCCGGTTACCGCAAGCGAATGGGGTTTACGCAGAAGGAGATAGCTTCGAAATCCGGTTTAAGCCTGTTTACCATCAGTTCATTTGAAAACGGCTCTTTAACGGGAATAACCATAGCATCGTTTATTAAATTACTTCGAGCGATAGATCGTTTGGAAGAAATCGAAAAGCTCTTGCCCGAATTACCCGAGAGTCCAAGAGTATTGTTCAAAAAACAGCAAAAAAATAAGTTATGAAAACAAATGTCGTTAAAGTAAAGCTGTGGGGAACGAATGTCGGGTATCTTTCCTGGGATAGCAGGGAAGAGGTGGCTGTTTTTGAATACGATCCTTCTTTTCTCAAGCTGGGATGGGATATAGCCCCTCTCACAATGCCGGTTAACGCGTCCCGAAGTCGTAAGCAAATGCCTTGGCTAGGTAACAAAGACGCAGTGTACAGGGGGCTTCCTCCGATGATTGCCGATTCATTGCCCGACAAATGGGGTAATTCCCTTTTTAATTCGTGGTTGCGCGACAATAAAATTTCAACAAAAAACATAACACCCATCGACCACCTTTCGTTTATCGGCAGCCGGGCAATGGGGGCATTAGAGTATGAACCCGCAGAAAAACTGGGAGATGATTCGCCCTTTTCGGTTGATGTTCAAAGACTCTACCATTTTGCGAAGCAGGTTTTAAACGAAAGAGAATCCACCGTATTAACCAGGGAAAATTCCATTTTGTGGCAAGACTTGGTAAAGGTAAGCTCCTCGCCGGGCGGAAAGCGCCCCAAGGCGATTGTGGCATTGAACGACGATACAGGCGAAGTTATCTCCGGACAGGGAACTATTCCCGAAGGATTTCTCCATTACATTCTTAAGTACGACGACAGTTCGATTTTTCCCTACGCCAAGCTGGAATATATTTATTACAAAATGGCTGTTGATACGGGAATTGCGATGACGCCGTCCGATTTAAGAACCTACGAGGGAGCGACACATTTCCTTACCCGTCGTTTCGATCGTATCGGTAACGATAAAATACATACCCAAACCCTGGCCGCGATGTCTCCGCTAAGTACAAGCTATGAAGATATTTTCGCAACCATCCGGCGACTCAACCTGCCCTATGAAGACAGCCGTCAGCAATATTTGCGAATGGTGTTTAATGTGTTGGCTCGCAACGTGGACGATCACTCCAAAAATGTGTCGTTTTGCATGAATCGCGATGGAGTTTGGCGCTTATCGCCTGCATATGACGTTACTTTTAGCGTAGATTTAGCAGCTCCCGCCTACGTCAACAAGCAATCCCTGACGATTAACGGCAAAAACAAAAATATCACCCGTGAAGATTTGGAAGCAGTCGCCAGAAACAACGATATCCTCGAATACAACACGCTGATTGACGGCGTGAAAGCTTCCCTTTCAACATTCGAAGAATATGCTGATCGACTGAATATAAGTAAATCTCTTGTTAATCGGATTGTGAATGATTTTGTAAGGGTGTGAGTTTTATTCTCATTAAATTCTGAATCAACAACCCCAATCAGCGTCTGAAAGCTCTTTTCAAACCGCCTGTTTCCTGCGATCGTTCTTTTTGGTGGCCCAGCCGTAAATAAGCAGGGCAACGATCGAAATCATGCCGATGCCCACAAAGACATACCAGATGTAATGGGCATTGACCGTGGCTTGGGCGTAGGCTTCGGCCGAATCGAAGAGCCGGGGATCGGGGCAGTATTTGTCGAGCAGAAAACCCGAGAGCCCGAAGGCGAACAAATAGGAAATGAAGGAATGTAAATGGCTGAATCCTAAGTAGAGGCCTTCTTCGCCTTTGGGAGCCTGTAAGGAAAAATACTCCAGAAAACGGGGCGAAATAAAGCATTCGGCCAGAGCTTGCATGGCGATACCGATCACCATCAACAGGGCCACCGGGTGCATTCCCAAAACGGGAGTGCTTCCCAATTGATGCCCCAGCGACATAACCAGCGCCGAGAGCGGAATGATGGCCATGCCTATGGTCATGGAAGTGAGGGCCGTTTTTTTTGCCATCAGCGAAGTGATAAAATTGACCAGCAAAAACACCACCAGGGGGTTTACGTTGGCGTACCAGCCGGGCGAAGCGCTTTCGCCGATCAGGCGGATCACGTACTTGGGCATGGTGGCGTACATTTGGCTTTGTATCATCCAGAATCCGCTGATGATGAGAATCAACACGATCAGCCGGACATTGGTGAAGACTTTAACCAATCCCCGCCAGATTTCACGCAGCGATTTGCCTTCGCCCTGAGTCTGGGAAGATTTGTATAGAAAGAAAACGGCAATCAGCGCCAACAGAGTCATGGCTGCGGCAAAATAGTTCAGGTAAACCAGGCCCATATCGCCTAAGCTTTTGCGCAGCGGGTCGACCACCGATTTTCCGGTAAAAGCTCCGATGTTGACCATCATGTAGAAGATGGCGTAACCCCGTGCCCGGTTTTCGGAAGTGGTTTCGCGGGCAACCGTGCCCGAAATCACAGCTTTGACGAAGGCTCCGCCAACGACGATCAAAATCATGACCGGAACGATAGACCAACGCAGGGGAGATTCCTGCAGGCCGCTGAAAACGGTGGTGTCGCCGTAACTTACCAGCCCGGCGCTTTCGAGCAGGGTGGGCAGGAGGCCCAGGCCAAAGTAACCCAGGGTGAGCAGGGAAAAAGCCAGGATAATGGACCGGCGAAAACCTATGCGATCGGCGTAAGCACCTACAAATGTGGGCAGAAAATACAAACTAGCCGAAAAAACGCCCGAAATCAGGCCGGCTTCTATATCGGAGAAGCCCCAGATGTTCGACAGGTAGAGGGTTATAACAATGAAAACGGCGTAGTAGGCCAGACGCTCAAGCAGTTCAACAACATTGGCAACCCAAAAGGCTCTGGTAAATTTTGGTAGAGACATAAAACGGTATTAAAAACGATAAGAAAAAAAGAGTCCTCCCTTGTAAGCCGGCATCCACTCGGCGCTGCGGTTGGGCCGGCCTTCGGGAATGCTGGGGTCGGTATACAATACTCCGTTTTTATAGCCTTCGTAGGTGGAATGTTGCCAACCCAGCCCCAGGTTCAGGTCGATCGACCAGCGATTGGACAATATCCATTGATAGCCCAGGCTCAGCCCCAGCATCACGTTGTGACCGTATTGAACCGAGCCATTGTCGTAGGTACCGAAATAACCCGGAGCCATGCTTTTGTTCATTTTCCAGGCACCCCAGCCCAGGTTGGGCCCTGCGTAGAAACCCCGGTAAACCTCTTTGGGATAAAAACGTCCTTCGACAAAAGTAAGGCCCAAAACCAGCGGGAAGTTCAGAAAAGGCACGTGATCGTGGTAAAACACCCCCATGCCCTCCAATTGCACGCTGATGTTGTTGTGTACGGCAAATTCCACGGCCGGATTTACCACACCGGCCAGCAGCAGACCGTTGAGTTTGACGGCTACTCGTTTGCCGGGAAGGGCGACGAGGGTTTGCCGGCCCGGGTTTTCGGCAGAAGAGGTTTCGACTTGCTCCTTTTCCGTAGCAAAAGTGGCGGTTTTGTTTTGTCCGCTTTGCTTGTTTTCGGCCGGAACGGGGCTTTGAATTAAAAGAAAGACGACGACCCAGAGGTAGAATAAAAATACCGGGCGTTTGGGAGAGAATACAATCATACAAGCAGCTTAAACGTTGGGAGAGTCGGTTGTTTTCTTCGATGTTTTTTTAAGCACGATAAAGAGCAGTATCAGCAGGAGGACAGCAATTCCGCCGTCAATGAAAAGCTTTGTTCGCTGGTGCATACCGGTGCACTTGCGGATGAATTTGCTGATGTCTTTGAGTACTTTGGAAGAGAAAGTTTCCTCTATATTGGCGTATTCGGAAGGAGATCCGGTGTTGGCGTTTTGGAACAGGTGGTTGAGGTTGGGGTATTTTATGATGGTGAGTTTGGGATTCTTTCCTTCCGTCAATGCCTGCTGTATGGCCGCCAGGTTGATGTCGGCATTCACCTGAAGATCCTTTTCTCCATTCAGGGCCAGTACCGGACAACTCACTTCTTTCCAGGCTTGTGCGGGATCAAAGCCGAGAAAATGGAACATCCATTCCTCGCCCAGTTGTTGTACGCTGGCCTGGATGTATTCTTCCCTGCTCATGCCGCCCAGGGCTATTTCGCTCTGTTCGGGATTGAGTTGCTGCAAAGCCCCTTCGATGATACCGGCGATGCTGTCCGGCTCGTTTTCCGGTAAGGCGGCTATACGATCGAAGATATATTCGGCGAGTATTTTTTGAACCTCCAAAGTATCCCCGGCTATTCCTTCGGCTTTAGCGATATCGAAGCTTTGTTTTTTGATGATTTCCGCACCCGTCACACCCGGGCCGGCCAGGGAAACAATAAAAGCTACACCGGAATCGATGGAGGCAACCATGGGAGCAATCAGTCCCCCTTCGCTGTGTCCGATCAGTCCGATTTGTCGGTAGCCCGATGCCTTGAGGAAATCAACAGCGGCTGCGGCGTCGAGGGCATTCTCGTAGCTGCTGCCTTGGTATTGATTACCGCCCGATTCCGCCGTTCCCCGGTCGTCGTAACGCAAAGAGGCAATGCCTTTGCGGGCCAGGTAGTCGGCAACGACCAGAAAGGGCTTGTGGTCGAGCAGTTCCTGATCGCGGTTTTGGGCTCCACTGCCGGAAATAAACACCGCAACGGGGGGATTTTTGCCTTTACGGGGCTTAAAAAGGGTGCCCGCTAGTTGATAGTCTCCACTCCCTTTGAACCGGACCTCTTCGGATTGGTAGGGGAAAGGAGGCTGTGGCTCCTGAGGACGCCGTACTTTCTGTTCTGTGCTGTCGGTCAATGGCTGATGCGTCATATACAGCCCGGTCTTGATAGCGGCCTGTTTAAACTCGCCGTCGAGATTACCCGCAGAATCCAGTTTGGCGGTGTAGGTTATATTGGAGACTTTCAGGATGAGTACCTGGTCTTCGTAGGTGGCCGATTGCATAGGAATCCCAAAGGCTTTCTGGTCGGGACTGTCCATGGTGGCCGAATATTGTCCTGCTTCGTTACTGATATGGAAGTTAAGACGCAGGTCGTGCCCCATAACGGAAATGCGGCCATACCAACTTCCGGTAACATCCTGACTCTCTGTGTTTGTATCAGCCTGATCCTGACTCCATGTGTTTGCTGCCATCAGGCACAGCACCAACAAAGAAAATACGCGTTTCATGAGTTTGATATTTTTTGCAAATATAACAAATCCCGAAGTAAAACGCTCTTAGGCTTAATATATAGACCGGTATTTAAAAAAATCGTACTTTTGCCCGACATCACATGTTAGACAGTGAAAAAACTCAGTATACTCGAAATGAACCGTCTGACGGCGGAAGATTTTAAAACGGCGCCCAAGCTTCCCCTGACATTGGTCCTGGATAATGTGCGCAGCTTGCACAACATCGGTTCGGTGTTTCGTACTTCGGATGCTTTTCTGGTGGAAAAAGTCATCCTCTGCGGTATCAGCTCCTGTCCGCCCCAGCCCGAGATTCACAAAACGGCTCTGGGAGCTGAATTTACAGTAGACTGGATGTACGAAGAGGATTGCCTGCAGGCGATTAAAGCTTTGCGCGAACAGGGTTATATTATTTATGCAGCCGAACAGGCCACGGGCAGTATTTGTTTGCAGGATCTCCGGCTCGATCCCGGACAAAAGTATGCGCTGGTGCTGGGCAACGAGGTGAAAGGCGTACAGCAGGAAGTGATCGATCTCTGCCATCATTGCGTGGAAATACCTCAATACGGAACCAAACATTCGCTCAATGTGTCGGTGGCGTCGGGTATACTGGTCTGGAGCTTTTTTGAACAATTGAGAAAACGTCTGTAATAGCAGATGTAATAATGCTAGCAGATTCGGTAATAGAAACAGATTCAGTAACAGTAACAGTGACAGACTCAATAACAGTAGCGGATTTCAATAACAGAACCATCAGATAATTCCAATATGAAGCAATTAGATACCAAATTCATGCATCCGGCCGAACAGATCAATGTGATTATCAGCCGCATTTATCGCAGTGGCATGACCACCACCTCCGGAGGCAATATTTCCATCAAGGACGAAAACGGCGATATTTGGGTTACCCCTTCGGGTATAGATAAAGGTACTCTGACTTTCAGGGATATAGTCTGCGTTAAACCGGACGGTAAAGTTATCGGCGAACACAAACCCTCGTCGGAATATCCTTTTCACAAGGCCATCTACGATACCCGTCCCGAAATTACTGCAGTAATTCACGCTCATCCCCCCGGATTGGTGGCTTTTAGCATTGCCCGGCAGATACCCAATACCAATATCATCCCCCAGGCCAAAAACATTTGTGGAGAAATAGGCTACGCTCCTTATGCTTGTCCGGGCAGCGAGCAGTTGGGTCGTAACATCGCCGAAGTGTTCAAAACCATAAAATACAAGGCCGTTATACTCGAGAATCATGGAGTAGTGTTGGGTGGTACCGACATGATGGATGCCTATCAGCGATTCGAAACCCTCGAGTTTTGTTGCCGTACCTTGGTCAATGCTGGCCGGCTGGGTAAACCCAGGTTTTTGAGCGACGAAAAGATCAACGAATTTCACGCCAGGATTCCCCACAACATCAGCCATTTTATGGATGTGTCCTATCCCTCCGACGAAAGGTTCATTCGCGGTTTGATGTGCAACATTATCCGCCGCTCCTGCGATCAGGGTCTAATGATTTCCACTTACGGTACCGTTTCGGTGCGTTGGCGCAACGACGACTTTTTGATCACTTCGCCCAATGTGCCGCGTTGGGATGTACAGCCCGAAGACATTGTGCAGGTCAGAAACGGTATGGCCGAAGCCGGCAAGACTCCCAGCCGGTCGGTGGCTTTGCATCATCGTATCTATCAAAAGAATCCGCAGATCAATTCCATCATAACCACTCAGCCGCCCAACCTGATGGCTTTTGCCGTTTCGGGTACCAAATTCGATGTCCGGACCATTCCCGAAAGCTGGATATTTTTGCAGGATGTGCCCAGCATTCCTTTTGGGATGCACTACGAGGAAATCGATCAGGTGGCCGATATGTTGGGCCGTAACCGGGCTATCTTGGTCGATAACGATTGCGTCATTGTGACCGGCGATAAATTACTGCAGACCTTCGACTATCTCGAAGTAGCCGAATTTAGTGCCCATTCGCTGGTAATGGCTTCGGCAATAGGACCCTTACAACCCATCGGCGAAGAGGAGATCGAAGAATTACGCAAGGCTTTCAACGTAAAATAAGGCGGCTGAACCTATGAGAATTATACGCAGCAATCGCAACGACACAGCCTGGCATTTGGCTGCCGAGGAAGTGCTTTTCCAAGGCAAGGATGCGGTTTTGTTGCTGTATATCAACCCCCCCTCGGTTGTAATAGGTTGTAACCAGATTATGGAAAACGAGTCGGATACAGCCTATTGCCGGAAAAACAACATAGGCATTTATCGCCGCATATCCGGCGGAGGTGCGGTCTATCACGACGAAGGCAACATCAATTACTGCTTTATTCAGGACAAAAATCCGCAACAGTCCTCCCTTAACGGAGCTTTTCTGGAGCCGGTGGAACATATTCTGCAATCGCTGGGTCTGCAAGTGAGCAGAGCCCGTCGCAAAGACCTATGGGCGGGAGGATACAAAATTTCGGGAACCGCTTCGCACATCAGCAAAGGCCGGGAATTGCATCACGGCACCTTATTGTACGACAGCAATCTGGAAGCCTTGCACGCAGCTTTAGGCCTGATTCCCGGAGAAAAAGCAGAACAATCGCCGGGGAAAAAGCAACAGCCGGGAAGCGGAGGAATAGTTTCCGTACCTTCGCCGGTGGCCAATATCCGAAGTTTGTACCCTTCGTTTGCAGCTCTGTCTACGCAGGAATTTTTTGCTGCTTTTTTCGAGGCGGCTCACTGCTACTATGGACAGTCTTTTTACGGACAGTCTGTTTGGGATGGGGAAGAGCAAGGTTTAAAAGAGGGACAAAAGAAACCAAAAGAAGACAAGGAGAGGCTTCAAGGTTTTAGAGAAAAAGAGTTGATTGAAATAGAGGCCCTCTGCAGGCAAAAATACCGGAACAAAGCCTGGAATGAATTGAAATAACCCTGATAAGCAGAGAAGTAAAGGGAAGAGAAAACAACACAAGAAAAAAAAGTAAAATAGTAAGCGACAAACAAAAGAGATATAAGATGGATAAAAGAATAAATAGAAATCCCGGGAGTATGAAGAAAAGTATGCTCAGCCTTGTTGCGGTTGTCCTGATTGCGAGCCTGCAAGCGGTTTATCCCTGTACGAATTTGATTGTGACCAAAGGGGCTTCTGCCGACGGTTCGGTAATGGTCACTTACTCGGCCGATTCCCACCAGTTGTACGGGGAATTGTATTTCCGGCCCGCAGCCGATTATCCGGCAGGCTCCATGCTTCAGATTTACGAATGGGATAGCGGCAAGTACCTGGGTGAAATCCCTCAGGCAGAGCATACCTATTCGGTCACCGGTAATATGAACGAGCATCAGGTGGTGATAGGTGAAACTACTTTCGGAGGCCGGCCGGAATTTTACGATTCCACGGGCATTATGGACTACGGTTCTTTGATGTTTGTGGCATTGCAAAGAGCCAAAACCGCCCGCGAAGCCATTGCCGTCATCGACCGATTGATGCAGGATTACGGCTATGCTTCTTCGGGAGAATCTTTTTCCATTGCCGATCCCGACGAAGTCTGGATTATGGAAATTATGTGCAAGGCTCCGCGTTACAACAAGAAAGGAAAAAATCTGAATAAAGGGGCCGTTTGGGTAGCCAAACGCATTCCCGACGGACATATAAGCGGACATGCCAACCAGGCGCGGATTACCAACATTGAATTTAATAATCCCGATGATTGCCTGTTCAGCAAAGACCTAATCAGTCATGCCCGTGAACAAGGCCTCTTTACGGGCGAAGACGAAGAATTTAGCTTTTGCGACGTATATGCGCCGGCCGATTTTGGAGCTTTGCGTTATTGCGAAGCCAGGGTTTGGGCCTATTTCAACCGTTTTGCCCCCGGCATGGACAAATACCTGAATTACGCCATGGGTTACGATCTCAACAATAAAATGCCTTTGTCGGTAGAGCCCACGCGAAAACTGAGTGTAAAAGAAGTGGCCGACATGATGCGCGATCATTACGAGGGCACTCCCATGGACATGACCCTCGACATCGGAGCCGGCGGAGGCGCCTGCCCCTATCGTTGGAGGCCTATGGAGTTCAAAGTAGACGGTCTGACTTACCTGAACGAAAGAGCCATAGCCACTCAACAAACCGGTTGGTGGTACGTGGCCCAGTGCCGCAGTTGGTTGCCCCGCGATCTGGGCGGCTTGTTCTGGTTTGGGGTGGACGATGCCGGCACCTCTCCTTTGATGCCCATCTACAGCGCTTCGCTCGAAGTGCCCGAATGCGTACGGGAGCACAACGGATCTATGCTCGAATATTCACCTACTTCGATGTTCTGGCTCAACAACCGGATAGCTCAGTTTGCCTATTTACGCTACGACGTGATCGGAGCTGAGGTACGAAGCATGATAGATAAACACGAGCAGGAACGCCTGCGCGAAATCTTCTACGTCGATCAGAAAGCCGCCGAATTGTACCGTATTAGCCCAACGACCGCCAGGGAATACCTGACAGATTACTCTTTGCGTACGGCTGCCGCCCTGTTTGAACGCTGGAAGAAGTTGGACACCTATTTGCTGGTGAAATATATGGACGGCAACACCAAAAAACAGGAGGAGGACGGCAGTTTCAAAAACAACGGACACAGGCAGGACATGCCGGCTTCACCGGAGTGGGGCGGCTACAATCAAAAATGGAAAGAAGCCGTGGTCAAAGATCACGGTGATGTGCTCAGGGTTCCCTGAACAAAAAAAGACAGTAATATGGAATGGTATCCTTTGGCCTTTGAACCGATCATTAAAAAAGTGCTCTGGGGAGGTTCAGCCCTGGCCGAATTTAAACAAATGAATTTCGACAGCCGTCGAGCCGGCGAAAGTTGGGAGATTTCGGCAGTGAAAGACCATGTGTCGGTACTCGAAAACGGACCACTCAGAGGGAAAACGCTCGAAGAACTCATCCGTATCGATCCTGAGGGCCTGCTGGGGAGCAAGGTCCTCGAACGTTACGGCGAGGAGTTTCCTTTGTTGATAAAATGGATAGACACGGCCGCCGATCTTTCCATTCAGGTACATCCCGACGATGCCTTTGCCCGTGCTCAGGGACAGCGTTTTGGCAAGACCGAACTTTGGTATGTGGTACGTGCCGGGTCTGAGTCCGGGCTGATTGCGGGCTTCAACAAAGAGCTGAGCCGCGAAGAATACCTGAGGCGTATCGCCGACGACAGCATCGAAGAGGTTTTACTTCGGCATCCGGTGCGGGCCGGCGATGTTTTTATGATGCCTCCCGGCAGAGTCCATTCCATAGGTAAAGACATCCTGTTGGCCGAAATACAACAAAGCTCCGATATCACTTACCGGATTTACGATTTTGGCCGCAAGGACGACCGGGGAAATACCAGGCCGCTGCATACCGAGTTGGCGGCTCAATGTTTGGATTACAAGCTTTATTCCGAGTACAAGACAAGCTACCCCAAGCTATTGAACCAGGCGGTTGAATTAAATCGAAACAAGTATTTTAGAGTTAACAGGTTGGAATTAAAAGCCCAAACACCTCTCCTCGAAATAGAGCGCAATCCTGCTGCCGGGAAATCGTTTATAGCTTATATGTGCATCGAGGGAGCCTTGGAGCTGCATTGTTCGAACGGCAGTTACGGGCGTCTGAGCCGGGGCCGGACCTTACTCATTCCGGCAGCGGCAGGCTCTTGCCGCCTGCAATGCAAGGAGTCGGCGTTGGTTTTAGAGATTGTTGCAGATTGCTGAGTTAAACTTCCCGGGAAAGCGCAAGAATTTTCCGAAAATGAGTTAAACTTCCCGAGAAAGCGTAAGATTTCCCGAAAACGAGCTAAACTTCCTGAAAAATCCAAACTTTCCGAAGCTTAGTCGAAAAGATTGCGAAACTTGGTAAAGATCTTTTTACTCAGGCTGGGCGAGGTCTTGAAGTTGTCGGATTGCTCCATACTTTCGATCATCCTCCGTTCCTCGCGGCTCAGGTTCTCGGGAATATACACGCTGATGTTGACCAAAAGGTCGCCCGTGCCGTATTGATTCACCGAAGGTAAGCCTTTGCCTCTGAGGCGCAGTATCTTACCGGGCTGTGTGCCGGGATCGATTTTTACTTTCACTTTGCCGTCGACGGTGGGGATTTCGACGGTACCGCCCAGGCTGGCCGTGGGGAAACTCAACAAAAGATTGTGGATAAGATGATTGCCTTCACGGATCAGTTCCGGATGATCTATGGTTTCGATTACTACTATCAGATCTCCGTTGATGCCGCCACGGCGGGCAGCGTTGCCCTTGCCGCTCAAGGAAAGTTGCATGCCATCCTCCACTCCGGCCGGAATTTTGATGTTTATTATTTCATCTTTGCTTTCTATGCCTTCGCCGTGACAATGGCTGCATTTATTGGTTATAATTTTACCTTCGCCCTGGCAGTCGGGGCAAACCGACGATGTTTGCATTCTACCCAGAATGGTGTTGGTTACCCTGGTTACACTGCCTCTGCCGTTGCAGGTGCTACAGGTGGAATAGGCAGAGCCGCCCTCGGCTCCGCTGCCTTTGCAATGAGCGCAGGCAACCTGCTTTTTGACTTTGATCTTTTTCTCGGTTCCGTGGGCGACTTCTTTAAGATTGAGTTTAACTTTGATTCGTAAATTGGAACCCCGATTCACTCTGGGTTCGCGTGAACTGCCAAAGCCACCGAAACCCCCGAAGCCGCTTCCCCCGAAACTGCTCCCGCCAAAGCTGCTTCCGCCGAAATGACCACCAAAAATATCGCCGAATTGCGAGAAGATGTCTTCCATCGTAAAACCTCCACCCGAAAAACCTCCACCGGCAGCTCCTTCTACGCCGGCATGCCCAAACTGGTCGTATCGTTGCCTTTTTTCGGGATTGCTCAATACCTCGTAAGCCTGGGCCGCTTCTTTAAACATCTCTTCGGCTTTCTTATCGCCCGGATTTTTGTCGGGATGGTATTGAATGGCTTTTTGTCGGTAGGCTTTTTTTATTTCTTCTTCGGTGGCATTTCTCGACACCTCCAGTACCTCATAATAATCTCTTTTCGCCATGGTAAAATCTTCGTTTTCTTAGGTCCGCACCATGAATCAGTTTGCCACAACTACTTTGGCAAAACGTATCACTTTGTCGTGCAGGAAATAGCCCTTTTGAATGCACTCAACCACTTTTCCGCGTTGTTTTTCGTCTGTGGCAGGAATGGTCGTAATGGCCTCGTGTAAATCGGTGTCGAAGTCTTGATCTTTAGTTTCAATGGCTACCACACCGTGTTGTTTCAGATAGGCAGTCAGTTTTTTGTAAATCAATTCCATGCCTTCTTTGAAAGCAGTTATTTCGCTGTTATCCTGAACAGCCGCCAGTCCACGTTCAAAATCGTCGACCACGCTTAATATCCCTACCAAAACCGATTCGCCGCCTGCTTTAATAAGCTCGGCTTTTTCGCGCATGCTGCGCTTGCGGTAATTTTCGTATTCGGCCAGCAGGCGCAAATTGGATTCTTTCAGCTGATTATACTTTGACTCGAGTTCCTGTATTCGTTTAGCGTTCGTTTCTTTGCTGGGTTCTTGTTGCTTGCTTTTGCCTTTTTTTTGTTCTGAATTGACTTTGGTTTCCCGGGATTTGTCCTCCCCGGCTTGTTCTTTTTGGAGGATTTCTTCCTGCGTATGTTCGGTTTTGGGCTTGTTTTGTTTGTTCATAATCTTGATAAATAGAAATCTATGCTTGCCGTTTATACTGCAAATATCTTGCCTGAACCTAATTGCATGGCCGATTTGTCAGTTATGACGGATGTATTTCGGTGATCTTGACAATCTGTCAGTAAGTGCAGCATACCAGGTTGCGGTCACCGTAGGCGTTGTCCACCCTTGATACGGGAATTTGAAATTTATTGCCTTCTATCCATGGCAGGGGATAAGCAGCCCGGCTCCGGGGGTAGGGGTAAGGCCATTCGTCGGCCGTTAACAGATATTCGGCATGAGGCGAATTCACCAGCAAGTTGTTGTCTGCCGGATAGTTGCCGGTACGGACTTCCTCAATTTCCCGGTAAATGCTTTCCATGGCCTGTACAAAACGATCCAATTCTTCGAGGCTTTCACTTTCGGTGGGTTCGATCATCAACGTACCGTGTACGGGGAAGGAGAGGGTGGGTGCGTGGAAACCGTAATCCATAAGGCGCTTGGCAATATCGGTTTCGCTGATGCCGGCTTCTTTGAAAGGTCTGCAGTCGAGAATCAGCTCGTGAGCCACAAAGCCTTCGGCTCCTGTATAAAGCACGGAGAAATGCGATTTCAGACAAGCGGCCAGGTAATTGGCATTGAGAATGGCTATTTGGGTTGCCCGTTTCAGGCCTGCTGTTCCCAACATACAAATATAGGCATAGGTGATGGGCAGCAGCATGGCGTTGCCGTAAGGGGCAGAAGCTACCG
The DNA here is from genome assembly GCA_002305085.1 of Bacteroidales bacterium UBA1402. Taxonomy (GTDB): domain Bacteria; phylum Bacteroidota; class Bacteroidia; order Bacteroidales; family UBA1402; genus UBA1402. The sequence goes on from DBQE01000025.1 coordinate 35,876, forward strand.
AAATACCCTTTGTTTTGTCCCAGGACTCTGTGGGCAGGAAATCCGCCAGATGGGCGGCACAACAAATGGGGCCTGCACCCGGACCTCCGCCTCCATGGGGCATGGCAAATGTTTTGTGCAGATTCAGGTGGCAAACGTCGGCTCCGATAAAACCGGGGCTGGTCAGGCCAACCTGGGCATTCATATTGGCTCCGTCCATATAAACCTGTCCGCCGTATTGATGAACGATACGGCACATTTTGCGAACGTCCGGTTCGAAAATACCGTGGGTAGAAGGATAAGTAATCATGCAACCGGCAAGTCCGGCAGCGTTTTCGCGGGCTTTGTTTTCCCAGTCTTCCAGGTCGACGTTACCGTTGGCATCGCATTTAACCTGAACTATGGAAAAGCCTGCCTGAGCGGCACTGGCGGGATTGGTTCCGTGAGCCGAATCGGGGATAAGGATGATATTTCTGCCGGCTTGACCCTTGGCTTTGAGATATTCCCTGATCACCCTCAGTCCGGTATATTCGCCGGCGGCCCCGGAATTGGGTTGCAGAGAACAGGCTGCAAAGCCTGTTACTGCGCAGAGTTGTTGCTTGAGCTTTTCGATGATGCTGAGGTAACCGGCTGCTTGTTCTTTGGGCACCATGGGATGGATTGCGCCGAATTCCGGCCGGCTCAGCGGCAACATTTCCGAAGCGGCATTGAGCTTCATGGTGCAGGAACCCAGCGGAATCATGGAGTGTACCAGCGAAATATCCTTGCGTTCCAGTTGTTTGATGAAGCGCATCATAGCCGTTTCGGAATGATAGGAATTGAAAACGGATTGTTGCAGTATCGGCTCCTGGCGAAGCAGGCTGTCGTCGAGGGCGCAGATGCTGTTCCAATTCTCTTCTTCGACAGGCACGGCCAAGTTGCCGGCGGCCGAGGCAAAGACTTCGATCAAGTCGTTCAAAGCCCGATTGTCGACGGTTTCGTCCAGACTCAGTCCCAGAGTTTTGCCGTCGGGGTAATAATAAAGATTGATTCCGGCCGCCTCGGCCACCTTGCGAAAAGATTTAGTGCTGAGACCTTCGGGTAATTTGATTTTCAAGGTGTCGAAAAAGGAGCCGTTTTCCTGTTCGTAGCCGTACACTTCCAGCGCATCGTTCAGGTAGGAAGTCATACCGTGTATGCGTGTGGCAATATCGCGCAAACCTTTGGGACCGTGATAAATGGCATAGAAGGCCGACATAATGGCCATCAGGGCGGTGGCGGTGCAGATATTGGAAGTAGCTTTCTCCCGTTTGATATGTTGTTCGCGGGTTTGCAGGGCCAAACGGTAGGCTGTTTTACCCCGGCTGTCTCTGGATAGTCCGACAATACGGCCCGGCATTTGTCGTTTGAACTCTTCGCGGGCGGCAAAGTAGGCGGCTGCCGGCCCTCCGTAGCCCATGGGGATTCCAAAACGCTGGGAAGAGCCAAATACGATGTCGGCTCCCCATTTACCCGGGGCTTCCAGTATGACCAGAGCCATCAGGTCGGCTGCCACGGCCAGTTTGAGCCCGGCTTTATGCACTTTATCTGCAAAGCTTCGGTAATTTTCTACCTTACCTTCGGCATTGGGATATTGCAGTAGGGCTCCAAAAAAACTATCATCGGGCCTGAAAGCGGCGTAATCGCCCAGGACCAGTTCAATACCTTGTTCCGAACAGCGGGTTTTGAGAACTGCCAGTGATTGGGCAAACAGTCCCCGGTCGACGAAAAGTTTGTTGGCTCCCGATCTTTCCTGTTCCCGGCTGCGCAGATTGAACATCATGTGAGCGGCCTCGGCAGCCGAAGTGGCTTCGTCGAGCAGAGAACTGTTCGAAAGCGGCAATCCGCTGAGCTCACAAACCAGGGTTTGGAAATGCAGCAGAGCTTCCAGCCGGCCTTGCGAAATTTCGGCCTGATAGGGAGTGTAAGAAGTGTACCAGCCGGGGTTTTCGAAAACATTGCGCTGAATAACGGCCGGTGTGATGCTGCCGTACCAGCCTTGTCCGATGTAAGAGCGGAACAGCTTGTTTTGGGCAGCCAGCCCGGCAATGTGTTCCGCAAAACGGGCTTCCGACATCGGTTCGATTGGTTCGGGTTCCTGAGTGAGGCGGATATCCCGGGGTAAGGTTTTGTCTATCAGTTCTTCGAGACTGTTCAAGCCAATTTTGGCGAGCATTTTTTGTTCTGCTTCGGGGCTGATGCCGATGTGGCGTTCTGAGAAAAGGAGAGTGTTCATATTATTGATTATAAGTTTGTTAAATCGATGATTTCTTCTTCGAGCAAGCTGATTTTTTCGCCCTGATTCTTGCCGACAACAAAGGTGTTTTCAATGCCCACGGCTCCGACGCCTTCGACGACAAATTTAGGCTCTATGGCAAGCACCATGCCTGCTTCCAAAACATCTTTCATTTTGGGAGCCAACACAGGCAATTCGTTGATAACTAAGCCCACTCCATGACCGACAAAGCCGGCCTGTTGATTCTTGCCCATAAAACAATCTGCCAAACCCTGAGAAGCGACAAAGTCTAAGGAAAAAAAGTATAAATCCTCGCAGATTTCGCCCTCTTTCAATCTTTCCTGAAGGCGATCCTGCAGTTCCAGGGCGACTTGGTGGGCCTTGTAGGCTTTTTCGGGAAGTTTCCCATAGGAGTAGCAGCGGGAAAGATCGTCCAGATAACCTGTGAAGTTGCCGGCCATATCGATCATGACGCTATGTCCGGGGAGTATGGGGCTGCCGTTGGGTCCGATGGGGTTGGAGGGATGTCCGGCTCCCCCCAGGGCAAAATCGTAAGGAGAGCTTACCAGGGCGTTATCGCCGGTCAATACAGTACCCATAAAGACATCCATATCGGCTCCGTAGGTTCTGAACAAACCCAGGTTGCCGTTCAGGCGCATAATCCGTTCGAGTTCTATGGATAATTCAATGTCCGTCATGCCGGGCCTGAAGAGCCGGGGTATGCTCCGATAGGAGGCAGCGTGCAGTTCGGCCGACCGGCGTATCAAAGACTGTTCGTAAGGCGTTTTTACGCTGCGGGCTTTTCGCAGAGCCTGGCTGCCGTTTATCAGCCGACTGTTGGGAAAACATTGCTGCAACCTTGTCCATTCGGCGTAGCTCAGTTCATCGCCTTCGAGCATCAGGTTTTCGGCGGGGGGCATTCCCAGTTCTCTGAGGATTCCGGGTATTTGCTCCACTTTGCGAATCAGGTGAAAATGTGCCTGATCCGGTTGTGACCCGGGGCTTTTTTGTCCGGTTTCGCCGGCAGGGAATCCGATGTCTTCGGCTTTCAGATCGAGGGGACGGCGAACAAAGTGAATCGCCTCGCCCTCACAGGGTAAATAGCAATAGCCTTTATATATTCTGTTGTTGAGGTAATACAGGTTGACTGAGCTGCTTAAAAGACAGGCATCGGCTTGCAGGGATTGGAGTTGTTTCAGGATATGTTGACGCCTGAGAGTGCCTTCGTTAATCATCAGAATAATAACATTTTATATTTTTTTAACCCGCTTGTGCAAGGAGGGCTTTTTAAAACGTCAAAGGTAGGCATTAAAAAAAATAATTCCTACCTTTGTACCCTTTTTCAAAATCACCGAAAGGAAGCTGTTCAACCGACATATGCCTCAACAACGATACATCGAGATTCAGGGAGCTCGTGTCAATAATCTTAAGAATATCAGTGTTCAGATTCCCGAAAACGCTTTTACTGTTATAACCGGTTTGTCGGGTTCGGGCAAATCCTCTCTCGCTTTCGACACTCTATATGCCGAAGGCCAGCGTCGTTACGTCGAAAGCCTGTCGGCCTATGCCCGTCAGTTTTTAGGCAGAATGAACAAACCGGAGGTGGATTTTATTAAAAACATACCTCCTGCCATCGCCATTGAACAAAAGGTAAATACGCGCAATCCCCGCTCGACGGTGGGCACTTCGACCGAAATTTACGAATACCTCAGGTTGCTGTTTGCCCGGATAGGTAAAACTTATTCACCGCTATCGGGCGATGAGGTCAAAAAACACCGAACCAAAGACGTTATCGAGTACGTGCTGAAATTTCCCGAAGGCAGCCGCTTTTTGGTGCTCTGCCCGCTCAATCTGCCCAAAGGACGAAGCCTCGAAGATCATTTGGAAAGCTTTATAAAACAAGGTTTCAGTAGGATAGAGTATCGGGGGCAGATACTAAGTATAGAAGATTTTTTGTCCCAAGCCGGTAAGATAAGCCCGTCCGGTATTGAAAGCCTCTACCTGGTCATAGACCGCTTGTTGGTGCAAAAGGACGACAAATTGGTACAGAGCCGTCTGGCCGATTCCATCGAAACCGCTTTTTACGAAGGAGATCACAATTGCCTGATTCGGATGTTTACCAATGAAGGATCGGAGCTCCGGCATTTTTCCGATCGTTTCGAGGCCGACGGAATGGTATTTGAAGAGCCGAACGACCTGATGTTCAGCTTTAACTCTCCCGCCGGAGCTTGCCCTGTTTGTGAGGGCTTCGGTAAAGTTCTCGGCTTGGATCCCGACCTGATAGTGCCCAACAAATCCCTGTCTGTTTACGACGATGCTATTGTTTGCTGGAGAGGGCCCAAAATGAGCGAATGGAAAAATCGCCTCGTGGAGAATGCCGCCGCTTTCGACTTTCCGGTGTTTAAGCCCTGGTATCAGCTCAGCGAATCACAAAAGCGCCTGGTCTGGACAGGGAACGAGTATTTTCATGGTCTTGACGATTTTTTCCGTATGGTGGAATCCAATCAGTATAAAGTGCAGTACCGGGTAATGCTTTCACGCTATAGGGGCAAAACCATCTGTCCGGAGTGCAAAGGCACCAGGCTCAAAAAAGAAGCTTCCTACGTAAAGGTCGGCGGGCGAAGTATTTCGGAATTGGTCGATTTATCTATACTGGAACTGAACTCTTTTTTTGAACAACTTCAACTGAGCGCCAGCGAAAAGCTCATAGCCGAACGCTTACTTACCGAAATACGGACCCGGATCAAATTCCTGCTGGATGTAGGATTGTCTTACCTGAGTCTCAACCGCTTGTCTTCTTCGCTTTCGGGCGGTGAAAGCCAGCGTATCAACTTGGTCACCTCGTTGGGTAGCAGCTTAGTAGGTTCACTGTATATTTTGGATGAACCGAGTATAGGCCTTCACGCCAGAGATACGGCTTTGCTGATCAAAGTGCTCAAAGAACTTAAAGAGTTGGGCAACACGGTAGTAGTAGTAGAACACGACGAAGAAATTATTCGGGCGGCCGATTACATTATCGATATTGGCCCCAAAGCCGGCCGTTTGGGAGGAGAGTTGATGTATCAGGGGCCGGTAAGTGGCCTGATCAACCATTCCGAGTCGGTATCAGTGAACAAGCAGGAGAAAACAAGCCGGAAGAAGCCGGTCAAAGAGAACCCCGTCCAATTTCAAAGTCATACCCTGAATTATTTGAGCGGAAAGGAAAAAATACCTCTGCCCGAGTTGAGACGTCCCTGGAACAATTACATTGAAATCGTTGCAGCCTGCCATCACAATCTGAAAAACATCAACGTCAAGTTTCCGTTGAATGTGATGACGGTGGTCAGCGGAGTGAGCGGCTCGGGAAAATCCTCACTGGTTCGGGATATTTTTTATGTGGCTTTAAAGAGGATTTGTAGTGAGACCACCGATAGTTGCGGTTCTTTCGGCGAACTCAGAGGCGATATCCATCTGGTACATAACATTGAATTTGTCGATCAGAATCCCATAGGCAGATCGTCTCGCTCCAACCCGGTGACTTACCTCAAGGCCTACGACGAGATTCGTAAACTCTTTGCCGAACAAGCCCTGGCAAAACAAATGGGTTTCAACGCATCTTACTTTTCTTTCAATACCGACGGCGGGCGTTGTGAAGCTTGTCAAGGCGAAGGAGTGGAAAGAGTGGAAATGCAGTTTATGGCCGATCTGGAAATGGTTTGTGAGCATTGTCACGGCAAACGTTTCAAGAGCGATGTGTTGGAAGTACTTTACCGCGAAAAATCCATTCACGATGTACTCGAAATGACGGTGGACGAGGCTATAGAGTTTTTTGGACAGGGCAGGCAAGCCCTCGAAAAGAAAATTGTCAAACGCCTGCTGCCCTTGCAGGAAGTAGGCTTGGGTTACATCAAGCTGGGACAGTCCTCTTCTACCCTGTCGGGCGGTGAAAGCCAAAGGGTTAAACTGGCCTTTTTTCTAAGCAACGAACGCGAAGAGCCCGGAGTATATGTTTTTGACGAGCCTACTACAGGCCTACATTTTCACGATATTCATATTTTGCTTAAAGCCCTGAATGCTCTGATTGCCAAGGGGCATACCGTGATCATTATTGAGCACAATGTGGAGATTATTAAAAGTGCCGATTATGTGATCGACCTGGGCCCCGAAGGTGGAGACCAAGGAGGATACCTCTTATTTCAGGGGAAACCCGAAGATCTTTTGCAATGTAAAGAGAGTTATACGGCCAGGGCCCTGAAAAAACACTTGAAAGGCTAAACATTCCCAAAATCATCAACCAATAAACCGGCCAACAATCAATCTGAAATTTCAATCAATAGTATAAAATTAAACCGTATTTAAAGAAGTGTAATTATGGACTCAATTGCAGTAGATTCAACAGCAAAAAGCAGTTTACCGTTTGAGCCGGCAGTCGTGACGGAAACCGTTACTCAAACAGTAGAATCGATGAATCAGTTTTGGCATAAAGCCCGGGACTTTTTTACCGATGTTTTACTGGCCAACGTTCCCAGAATTATCATTGCCCTCGTATTGCTTTGGGTAGGATTCAGGCTGGTGAATTACCTTACCAGAATGGTTCGCAAAATTATGCAGGCCCGTGAGATGGATAAGTCCTTGCAGGATTTTTTGGGCTCCCTAATCGGTATAATACTCAAGGTGCTGATAATAATGAGTGTTATGCAGATGATAGGCGTGGCGGTAACTTCATTTATTGCCATTCTCGGTGCCGCCGGCCTGGCCATTGGTATGGCTTTGCAGGGCACCCTGCAAAACTTTGCCGGTGGGGTTATAATTTTGCTTTTAAAACCCTTTAAAGTGGGTGATTTTATTGAGCAAGGTTCCATCAGCGGAACGGTTACGAGTATCCAGATTTTTAATACTGTTTTGAGTACTCCCGACAACAAAGTCGTGATTGTACCCAATTCTCAATTAGCCACCAACTCCCTGATCAATTACACCAAATCCGAAGTCCGCCGGGTGGATGTAAGCGTAGGTATCAGATACGATGAATCCATTAATAAAGTCCGCAAGTTGTTACTCGATTTGGCTTCGGCTTATCCCGAAGTCTTGAAGGAGCCCGCTGTTCCCGTTGTACACGTGACATCGATGGGCGAAAGCTCAGTAAATCTTCAGTTAAGGCTCTGGGCAAAAACCGAAGATTACTGGCCCCTGTACTTTTCGCTTAATCAGGCAGTTTTGGATGAGTTTAGTAAACAGGATATCAAAACACCTTTCAACCAACTGTCTGTTCGTTTCGAAGAAGGTGTTTCTCCAACCAAATAATGAATGTAATTATGAAATCGAAATTTTTATTATTGGCTTTGACTGCCGGTCTGCTGTTTAGTTTTGCTCCCGAACGGAAAATAGTCGTATATACCATCGGTGATTCCACCATGGCAAACAAACCACTTGACAATATGTCTCTGGAACGGGGTTGGGGACAGGTGCTCTCTGCCTACCTCGACAGCCGTTACGTAGAAGTCGACAATCACGCCCGCAACGGACGCAGCAGCTTGAGTTTCAGAAACGAAGGCCTTTGGGCTCCCATTTACGACAAAATCAAACCGGGTGATTACGTTTTGATACAATTCGGACACAACGACGAAAAACCCTCGCCCGACCGGCATACCGAACCGGGCAGCACTTTCAACGAACAATTGCGCCGCTATGTGTTGGAAACCCGCGAAAAGGGAGGTACTCCCGTCTTGCTTACTCCCATCGTAAGACGTAAATTCGACGAGGAAGGCCGATTGATTCCCACCCATGGCGACTATCCCCAGGCCGTGCGCGATGTGGCTGCCGAGTTGGACGTAATCCTGATCGATCACAACGTTTTGAGCCGCCATTTGGTTCAGGATCTGGGCCCCGAAGCATCGAAAGAATTGTTTATGTGGGTACCGCCCGGTACCAATCCGGCTCTTCCCCAGGGCAAAGAAGACGATACCCATTTGCGTGCTTTGGGCGCTAAACGAATAGCTCGCCTGGTGTTGAACGAGATCAAAGAAAAAATTCCCGCTTTGGCCGTTCACGTCAGAGAATACGATTTTGTGGTGGCCAAGGACGGCTCGGGCGACTTCTTCACCGTACAGGAAGCCATCAATGCCGTACCCGATTTTCGCAAAAACGGACGGACGACTATCTTTATTCGTAACGGAGTTTACAAGGAAAAGCTGATTTTGCCCGAAAGTAAGATCAATGTCAGTTTCATAGGCGAGAGCGTTGAGCACACCATTTTAACTTACGACGACTACGCTCAGAAATTGAATATTTTCGGTGAATCAAAATCCACCTCCGGTTCCTCGAGCTTTTTTATGTATGCTCCTGATTTTTGGGCCGAGAACATCACCTTCCAAAATTCGGCCGGTCCCGTAGGTCAGGCTGTTGCCATTTTTGTCAGCGGCGACAGGGCCGTGTTCAAGAACTGCCGTTTTTTGGGCTTTCAGGATACGCTCTATACCTACGGCAAACACAGCCGTCAGTACTATGAAAATTGTTACATCGAGGGTACGGTCGATTTTATATTCGGTTCTTCGACCGCTGTGTTTAAAGATTGCGAAATCAGATCCAAGCGCGACGCTTATATCACTGCGGCCTCTACCCCTCAGGGCCGGGATTACGGCTACGTTTTCATCAACTGCAAACTCACGGCCGATCCGGGAGTGGAGAAAGTCTTTTTAGGCAGACCCTGGCGCCCGTACGCCCAAACCGTGTTTATCCACTGCGAAATGGGTGCTCATATTCGCCCCGAAGGCTGGAACAATTGGGGAAACGTTTCCAACGAAAAGACAGCCTTTTACGCTGAATACGGCTCTTCGGGCCCCGGAGCGGACATATCCGGACGGGTACGTTGGGCCAAAAAACTCAACAAGAAAAAACTGGCCGCCTACAGCATAGAGAAGGTGCTGGCCGGCGACGACGGCTGGAATCCCCTTTAGCGTTTTTTGAAACTAAAGCCGCTATTCTTAAAATTCTTTTTGAAAAAAAGCACTGAAAAACAGATAGCCACCACCAAACCGATGCCAACAGAGAGGTAATTGTTCAGCCTGAAGCCTTCGGGCGAAGTCAGAATATAAGTGGTGCAAACGACGGTCATAAACAGAGCCGGCAACAGGGCAATAAAGTAATTTTTGCCTTCCCGGAACAGATAAACGCTTATTGCCCACAAAGTAAATACGGCCAGACTTTGGTTACACCAGGCAAAATACCTCCAAATAATTTCAAAATCAATTTGAAGTAAGACAAAGGCAGCGGCAAACAAGGGGAAACTCAGCAGGATGCGTTTGTACATTTTCTTTTGATCGTAATGTAACAGATCCGACATAATAAGTCTTCCCGAACGAAAAGCCGTATCGGCCGAAGTGATGGGGGCAGCTACAACGCCAAGCAGAGCGAGTACGCCTCCTACTTTGCCCAGCCAGCCTCGTGAAATGGTATCTACGGCAATGGCGGCCGAATTTCCGTTTTCCGACATAAAGAGCTGAAACTTATCCAGTCCTCCGAAAAATGCCATACCTGCGGCAGCCCAGATCAATGCGACGCAACCTTCGGCCACCATGGCTCCGTAAAATACTTTCCTGCCGTCGCATTCGTTTTTCATGCAGCGGGCCATCAGGGGAGATTGAGTGGCGTGAAAACCCGAAATGGCCCCGCAGGCTACTGTGATAAACATCATGGGAAAAATGGGTAAACGAGCTGCTTCGGGGTGCAGGTTGCGCAAGCCTTCCCGGTTGAGTTCGGGCAGATTGTCCAGGTTCGGGATAAGAGTCACCAGAATGCCCACTGCCATAAACAACAAAGCTAGACCAAAGACAGGGTATATTCTGCCGATTATTTTATCGATGGGGAAAAGGGTTGAGACAATATAATAGCAAAAAATAATAGCCATCCACCAGCGAACATCCATTATGCCTCCACTTATTTTGTTCAGGATGTCGGCAGGACCGGATACAAAAACGGTACCCACCAGTACCATCAATACAATAGTAAAAAGGCGCATAAAGATTCGTACCGGTATCCCCAGAAAACGCCCCACTAACTCGGGCAGGCTCTCGCCATTGTAACGCTCGGAAATCATCCCCGAAAAGTAATCGTGCAGCCCCCCGGCAAAGATTGTTCCCAGTGTTATCCACAGGAAGACCACAGGACCGTACATGGCTCCCATAATGGCTCCAAAAATAGGCCCCAGACCGGCAATATTTAAAAATTGAATCAGAAAGATTTTCCACGTTGGCATGGGAACGTAGTCGACTCCGTCTCGTAGGCTGAAGGCGGGTGTTGTGCGGGTTTTTTCGGGTTGGAAAACTTTCTCAAGATACTTTCCGTATAAAAAATAGCCGGCAATCAAAGCCGTAAGACAGGCAACAAAACCGATCATGATAAAATTTTAAGACTATGCCGTAACAGGCAATCGCAAAAGTACATTGAATTTTATTATCTTTGCGGACTATTTAATACAAAAAGCGATGAAAAAGAAGAAATTTTTAACTTGTGACGGGAACCAAGCTGCCGCACACATATCGTATATGTTCAGTGAAGTAGCTGCCATTTATCCGATCACTCCTTCGTCCACTATGGCAGAATACGTAGATGAATGGGCGGCTGCCGGACGCAAGAATATGTTTGGTGAAACAGTGTTGGTACAGGAAATGCAATCGGAGGCCGGCGCTGCGGGGGCGGTACACGGATCCTTGCAGGCCGGTGCGCTGACCAGTACGTATACTGCTTCGCAGGGTTTGCTGCTGATGATTCCCAATATGTACAAGATTGCCGGGGAATTACTGCCTTGTGTGTTTCACGTTTCCGCCAGGACTTTGGCTTCGCATGCACTGTCGATTTTCGGAGATCATCAGGACGTTATGGCATGCCGCCAGACCGGTTTTGCCATGCTGGCCGAAGGCTCTGTTCAGGAAGTTATGGACTTATCGGCTGTTGCTCATTTGGCTTCCATTAAAAGCCGGGTGCCTTTCGTGAACTTCTTTGATGGCTTCCGTACTTCGCACGAAGTGCAGAAAATCGAGATGCTCGATACCGAGGATCTGTCTCCTTTGGTCGACCGGGAAGCGCTGGCTGCTTTCAGGGCCCGCTCCATGAATCCCGATAAGCCCGTAATGCGGGGAATGGCCGAAAACCCCGATCATTTCTTCCAGCACCGGGAAGCGCTCAATCCTTTTTATGAGGCAGTGCCCGATATTGTTGCCGGTTATATGGAGGAAATCAACAAGTTGACCGGCCGTGAATACAAACCCTTCACCTATTACGGCGCGGCCGACGCCGAACGTATTATCGTTGCGATGGGCTCCATTACCGAAGCCGCCAAAGAAGTTGTCGACTATTTGATGCAAAAAGGCGAAAAGGTGGGCCTGATTTCCGTACATCTCTATCGTCCTTTCTCGGTTAAATATATAAAAGCGGTACTACCCAAGACGGTCAAAAGAATTGCCGTACTGGACAGAACCAAAGAACCCGGAGCCAATGGCGAACCGCTGTATCTCGACGTAGTCGAAGCCTTTGCAAAAAACGATGCATTGGGTCTGGACAAAATGCCTTTCATTGTTGGCGGCCGCTACGGTTTGTCTTCGAAAGACACCACGCCTGCCCAGATTTTGGCCGTATTCGAAAATCTTTCCTTACCCGAACCCCGCAACCAGTTTACCATAGGTATAGTTGACGACGTTACGTTCACTTCTTTGCCTCAGGAGGAAGAAATTGCGTTGAGCGGCGAAAGCATTTACGAAGCTAAATTCTATGGCCTGGGCGCTGACGGTACGGTAGGAGCCAATAAGAATTCCATCAAGATTATCGGAGACAATACCGATAAATATTGTCAGGCTTATTTTTCGTACGACTCCAAAAAGTCCGGCGGTTTTACCTGTTCTCACCTGCGTTTTGGCGATACCCCCATACGTTCGACCTATTTGGTGAATACGCCCAATTTTGTAGCTTGTCATGTGCAGGCTTATCTGAACCTTTACGATGTCACCAAAGGTTTGCGTCAGAACGGTACTTTCCTGCTGAACACCATCTGGGAAGGCGAAGAGTTGGCCAAGCATTTACCCGCCAAGGTCAAACGTTATTTTGCCAAAAGGAACATCAGTGTTTATTATATCAACGCCACCCAGATAGCACAGGAGATAGGCCTCGGCAATCGTACCAACACCATATTGCAGTCGGCTTTCTTCAGAATAACCAAGGTTATAAATGTGGATCTGGCTATTGATCAAATGAAGAAATTCATTGTCAAGTCCTACGGTAATAAAGGCGAAGAGATTGTCAGGAAAAACTACGAAGCCGTCGACAGAGGTGGTGAATACAAACAACTCAAAGTTGATCCTGCCTGGGCTAATCTGCCTGACGACCCCGCGGTAATCAACAACGATCCCGAATTTATCAACAAAGTAGTTCGTCCCATCAATGCACAGGACGGCGACTTGCTTCCGGTTTCGGCCTTCAAAGGCATCGAAGACGGCACCTGGATGCCGGGAACAGCCCGGTACGAAAAGAGAGGTGTCAGCGCCTTTGTACCTGAATGGATAGCCGAAAATTGCATTCAGTGCAATAAATGTGCTTACGTCTGTCCGCATGCCTCCATTCGTCCTTTTGTACTGGATGAGGCAGAGGCTGCCGCAGCTCCCGGGTTCGAAACCATCGAAATGAAGGCTCCTGCCACCATGAAGGGTATGCAATTCCGTATACAGGTTTCGGTATTGGATTGTTTGGGTTGCGGCAATTGCGCGGATGTTTGTCCGGGCAACCCCAGAGCCGGAGGCAAAGCCCTTAAGATGGTAGACCTCGAAAGCCAGATGAGTGAAGCTTCCAATTGGGAATATTGTGTAGACAAAGTCAAAAGCAAACAACACCTGGTCGACACGAAACAAAACGTCAAGAATTCACAATTTGCCACTCCCCTGTTTGAGTTTTCGGGAGCCTGTTCGGGTTGCGGCGAAACGCCTTACCTCAAATTGTTGACCCAGTTGTTTGGCGACCGCCAGATAGTGGCCAATGCCACCGGCTGCACTTCCATTTATTCGGGCTCGGTACCTTCCACGCCTTACACCACCAACGAGCTTGGTCACGGTCCTGCCTGGGCCAACTCGCTGTTCGAAGATTTCTGCGAATACGGTTTCGGTATGCAACTGGCTTACGAAAAGATGCGTGAACGCCTGGTTAAGCTTATGAGCGATGCTCAATCCTGTAGCCGTTGTTCCGAAGAACAAAAAGCCTTGTTTGCCGAATGGCTCACCGATCGTGAAGACGGCGACAAGAGCCGTGTACTGGCCGACAAGATCATAGATGCGGTAAAAGGATGCGACTGTGATTATTGTAAGCAAATCAGCAGCCTAAGTAAGTATCTGGTAAAACGCAGTCAATGGATCATCGGAGGAGACGGCGCTGCTTACGACATCGGTTACGGAGGATTGGACCACGTGATCGCCTCGGGCAAGAACGTTAATATCCTGGTGCTGGACACCGAAGTGTATTCCAACACCGGAGGCCAGTCGTCCAAAGCTACTCCGTTGGGAGCTATTGCCAAATTTGCCGCCGCCGGCAAGCGTATACGCAAGAAAGATTTGGGAATGATTGCCACCACCTATGGTTATGTATACGTTGCTCAGGTAGCCATGGGAGCCGATCAGGCTCAAACCCTCAGAGCTTTCCGCGAAGCGGAAGCCTACGATGGTCCTTCGTTGATAATTGCTTACTCGCCTTGTATTAATCACGGACTAAAGAGGGGTATGGGTAAATCGCAGGCCGAAGCCGAAGCTGCAGTAGCTTGCGGTTACTGGCATCTGTGGCGCTACAATCCACAACTCGAGGCCGAGGGTAAAAATCCCTTTATACTTGATTCCAAAGAACCCGACTGGAGTAAATTTGCCGACTTCCTCAAAGGCGAAGTCCGTTATTCATCGGTGATAAAGCAATATCCGGATGAGGCCGAAGAGTTGTTTAAAGCTGCCGAAGAAAGCGCCAAATGGCGCTATAACAGCTACAAACGCATGGCCGGGCTCAACTGGGAATAAATTTCGGATTTCCGATTCATCATCGGATTCCGGTCTAAGAAACGAAGGCTCCGCTTTTGCGGGGCCTTCGTTTTGTATGAGCTAAACAGGGCTATTTTGTCGAACGATTTTTTTACCTTCGTCGAGGTTTTCATTGTCTGAGCTATACAGAGGAGCGTTTTCTGCCGTAGAGTTATTTGTTATCTGTTTTTGAACGGGTAAAAGGCACAAAACGGACGGCCAGCTTGCGGCTGTAAGTAAATTGGCCTGCCTTTTTTTCGATCAGTACCAGGTATTGCGTGTCTCCTTCGGGCCCTAAAGGTAAAATCATACGTCCGTTTTCGGCCAGCTGATCGAGCAGATCCGGAGGTGTTTCAGCTATGGCGGCCGTAACAACTATGGCATCGAAAGGTGCCATTTCCTGCCAGCCACGGTAACCGTCTGCCGTTTTGTAACGAATGTTTTTATAACCCAGTGTGTCTAAGACATTTTTGGCTTTGATCCCCAGTTCCGGAATGATTTCGATGGTATATACTTCCCGGGCCAGTTCGGCCAGGATCGCTGTCTGGTAACCCGATCCGGTGCCTATCTCAAGTATTTTGTCGCAATCGCCTGCTTTGACCGAGGCTGTCATATAGGCTACGATATAGGGTTGAGATATCGTCTGACCCAGGCCGATGGGCAGGGCTGTGTCGCTGTAGGCATGCGATTGCAGCTTCTCCGGAACAAAGAATTTTCTGTCGACAGCCTCCATTGCCCGGAGGGTTTCGGAATCGTTTATCTCCCTTAAAAAGAGCTTATTCATGACTCTTAAAGAATTAAATATCAATCAAAATTAAAAAAATAAAAGACAAAAGTCAAAAACATACTATATTTGCATGTTTGCTTTCATAATTTTATTTGTTTCGTCGATGACCATCAATCCTTTTAGTATCGCTTATATCGCCTCGGCTCTTATAACCGTGGGCCTGATGGTTTTTCTTTTCGTTAAAAGGAAAGAGAGCCTTAGCACTTATGTTTACATGTTGTTGACTTGTACTGCCGTGTGGTCGTTTTTTTACGGCCTGGAACTGGGCTCGTCCAACAGCGAAGACATTAGGTTCTATGTGCAGATAGAGTATGCCGGCATCTGTTTGTTGCCGATTTTTTACCTGTTTTATATACTTGAATATACCGGGAGAGAAAAACACCTGAATACATCGCTTTACCCTTTATTTTTTATAATACCGCTTGTTACTATTTCCATGTTGATGAGCAACGATGTTCATCATCTTTTTTATGCTCAGTCTTCGTTCAAAACCGTAGGTCGCTACTATTACCATGCATTAGTTCCCGGACCTTTTTACTACCTTCATGTGGTTTATTCCTATGGCCTGATAGTTTTAGGTATAGTATTGTTGCTTAAGTCATACAGGGGACAGAGCAAAAGACAACGCAATAATATTTTGATTTTACTCTCCGGCACAATAATTCCTTTCCTTACCAGTATTGCCTATATACTTGGTTTCAAATACGCGGGTTTTATCGATTTTACCCCCCTGGGTTTTCTCGTAATGTCTATAATAGTGGCCTATGCTGCCTCTACCAATAGGCTATTTGAAATGACTCCTCTGGCTATGAGTTATTTATACGAGATCATTCCGGACGCCATCTTTGTGTTGGACCGGGATTCAGCTATAATAAATACCAATCCCAGCGCCCAAAAATTATTAAAGTCCGGCATCATGGAGGAATGCCCCGAAAGCGAAAAATGTTTGCATTTTGAAGAATTCTCCGATGTGGAGGAAATAAAATACAAAGAAATAAAAGCGGGCGATAAGCATTTTTTTATTACCAAAAAGGCAGTTGTAGGAGGAAACAACCAGCAAATCGGCCTGATGTTAATAGTGAAGGATGTTACGGAAGTAAAAAATCTCGAGCATATGCAGGAAATCCTGATGTCGATTGCTCTGAATTTTATCAATACCCCTCTGGACAATTACGAAAAGACGGTTAAAGCGTCGTTGGAACAAATGGGGCGTTATGTAAATGCTGAAAGGGTTTGTATAGCAAGTTTTAACTACGGTAAGGGTGTTGTTGATCTTATCCATGAATGGCGTAGACCGGGAGTCGATTCTATTATTGACGAGATCCGGATAATAACTCTTGAGGATATCAAAGAACTGATAGAGATTCATAAAAGGCGGGAGAGTTTTTTTGTAGAAGACGCCAAGGTATTGATCGAAGGGACTCCCTTGTATGATTTGCTCAATTTAAAAAAAGAAAGAAGTTTTTTGGCCATTCCCATGTTTGAGGCTTCCAATCTGATTGGTTTTTTGGGTTTCAACTGGTCGTATAAAAATCAGAGGTATAGTTTTGAGGAACAACAATTGTTGCAGTTGTTTTCCGAAATTCTGGTGAATCTGATCAGCCGGGAGGAAGCCAACATTATTATCAAACAAAAGTCGGAGATAGAGAAGTTTACATCTGAAATTTTCTCCGATTTTATACAGGTCAATATTCAAAATATTCAGGAGGTTGCCCCTAAAACCCTCGAAAAACTGGGCCGTTTTCTGCAGGTGGAAGGTGCCTTTTTAATCCAATTCGGAACGGATCGGAATCTTCAGATCTTTAAATGGAGCCTGATTCCGAGGAGTGAACCTCAACAAATAGCTCTAGAAGACTATGCTTGGTTTAGCAAGCAAGTCAATAAAGGGGTACTCAGCATCGATAATCTGGAAGATTTGCCTGACGAAGCCGAATTGGAAAAAAACGACCTTAAAGCCTTGGGTGTCAAATCTATGATTGCTGTTGCTTTGAGAAACAAAAACCAAACCATCGGAGTAATAGGTTTTCAAATGTTCGGCAGTTACCGCCGGTGGACCGGCGCAGATGCCGATATGTTGATAAGTTTCAGCAATTTCATGGCCGAGGTTCTCTTTAAGGTCGAGCGCGAAAAAGAGCTCATACAAGCCAGAAATCTGGCCGAAGCGGCTAGTAAAGCAAAATCGGAATTCCTTTCCAATACCAGCCACGAGATACGTACCCCTCTGAACGGCATGATAGGTTTTACGGAATTGTTGCGCAACACCAAGCTAAACAAGATACAATTGGAATATGTGGAAAACGCCATCATGTCGGCCAACACCTTGATGGGTGTGATAAACGATATTCTGGATTTTTCCAAGATTGAATCGGGTAAGTTGGAACTCGACATCGTGCACAGCGATATTATACAATTGGTAGAAAAATCCTCGGACATAGTAAAAATTATGGCCAGTCAAAAGGGCCTGGAGCTTTTACTCAACATACAACCCGATGCGCCCAGGTATGCCTATATCGATCCTATTCGCCTTAAGCAGATTATGGTAAATTTGTTGAGCAATGCCGTTAAATTTACGACCGAAGGCGAAGTGGAAATTTGTCTAAAATTTAAGGAAATCGACGAATTTGAGGGACAATTCACCTTGGCTGTGCGCGATACCGGCATAGGTATCCGCGACGAAGATAAAAGTAAACTCTTTAAAGCCTTTTCGCAGGCCGATTCTTCCGTTACACGTAAATACGGGGGTACCGGCCTTGGACTTGTTATATCAAATTCTCTGGCCGAAAAAATGGGCAGCAAAATCGATTTCACAAGCGAATACGGCAAAGGTTCCGTTTTTTCGATGAGCTTTGTAAGCCGCTACGAACGTAAGCAAGCAGAAGAAAGCATGGGCAGCCTCCCGGTAAAAAGGGTGCTGATTGTTGACGATAACGCCAACAATCGCAAAATCCTGGAACATAATTTCATGTATTGGGGGCTGGATTTCAGTAGCGCAGGAAGCGGCAAAGAGGCCTTGGCTGTGCTCGAAAAGGATTCGGATTTCGATTTGATCCTGATCGATTATAATATGCCCGAAATGGATGGTCTAACGGCAGTTGCTGCCATAAGGGAGAAAAAACTTCTGAATCCCGAAAAGCAGGCCATTATTTTGTTGCACAGCTCCTCGGAAGATCACACCATAAACGAAAGAGCCCGTAAATTACAAATCTGGCGAACAGTCATTAAGCCACTTAAGGCCAGTGACTTGCTCTTTTATCTAAAGAATTTGTCCCCGGTAAGTCCGGCGACAGATCTTGTAAAAGCTCCGGAAAGTCCCCTTGTTCGGGAAAAGCCGGTTGATTTTTCAAAACAATTTTGTGTATTGGTGGCTGAAGATGTCAAGATGAATATGATGTTGGTGGTTCAGCTTATAAGGAAAAGGTTTCCCAATGCCAAGATACTGGAAGCCGAAAACGGCAAAGAAGTGCTCGAACTGCTCGAAAATAATCTCCCGGACCTGATCTTTATGGACGTGCAAATGCCTGTAATGGACGGTTTGGACGCTAGTCGCAATATCCGTACCCACAACAATCCCCGTGTAAGAAGCTTGCCTGTTGTAGCCCTTACCGCCGGAGTTTCCAAATCGGAACAGGAGTTGTGCAAACTGGCGGGGATGAACGATTTTATTCCCAAACCCATTGATAAAAAGATCCTGTATCGGATCATATCGAAGTACGTAGCCTCTGCAAGCGGAAAATGGCAGGCCGAAGTCGAAGAAGGCGAAAAGCCTTCAGATATTTCTTTGCATTTCAACAAAAACAATCTCTTGGACAAAATCCAGAACGACAAAGATTTGTATAAACAATTAATGTTTCAATCTTTGAAGGAGTTCGACAAAGATGTAAATGAATTATTGGAAAATATAGAAACCGGAGATCCGGACCGGATAAAATCGGGAGCCCACAGGCTCAAAGGCAGTGCCTTCAATATGGAGTTTACGCGCCTGGGCAATTTAGCCAAGGTAGTGGAACAAAATGCTTCCGACGTTTTTTTATTAGAGTCCGAGGGCGAAAAACTAAAAACAGAATGGCTTACCCTAAAAGATATAATTGCAAACGAAATATAAGTAACCATGAAAACATCTCAAACTGAAACGGAGCAAAGGCTAAGCATACGTCGTACTTCTCATAAAAACCGTTTGTTGATTATTGGCATAGTCTGTTCTTTTATTTTGTTTGTTTTTTATGCATTCAATTCCTGGAGAGCGGCCGATAAGGATTTAGAAAAAGGAGCTTTGGCCTATGCTCAAACCATCGAAGTGGCGTTAAACACAGTAAGACTGGAATTTCTGCAGGCCAATGAGGGAGTAGAAAGCTCGGATTACTATCGGATTATTAAGGATAAACTGATTGAACTCCGCAGAATGAACCCGAATACGCGTACCATTTATTTATTGAAACAAGAGGAAGGTGAGGTTATTTTTTTAGTCGATTCGGAACCTGCCAATTCAATATACTATTCTTCGCCCGGACGGGAGTATTACGATACCGATACGGCCATTTTAAAAGCTTTCGACCGGGCTGAGCCGGTAATAACCGACCACCACACAGATAGTTTAGGTAAATGGAAAAGCGTGGTGGTGCCATTGAGAAGTTTCAGAAATTCGGCTGTGTATGCCTTATTGGGTATTGATTACGATGTCAACCGTTGGAAAAAATTGGTTTTAGCCGAAGCCTCAGAAGATATCATCTACGCTTTTGCTGTTGTATTGCTGTTTGTCAGTCTTTTATTGATAATGAGTAAAAGCAATTCTCTGAACAAGCAGGAAAAATTACGCCAAATAGCTGAACAACAAGCTATGGCCTTGCTTCATGTTGTAGAACAAAGCGACGATATTATCACGGTAAAAGACTCAGATCTGAGGGTATTTGCTGCCAACAAGGCTTTCGCCCGCTCTGCCGGCTACGACGATTTTACCGAGGTTATAGGTAAAACCGATGCGGAAATTTACAATATTCCGCCCTGGGAAGAACCTGTCAGAACCTATATGGACGATGAACGAAGAGCCCGTAGTTTGAAGCCGGGCGAATATTTACTGCGCGAAGAGGAATTGATCACTCATACAGGCGAAAGAAGGACCATCCTGACCAAGAAATACCCCATTTACGACACAAGCGGCAATGTCTTGTTTACCAGTAATATTTCGCGAGATATAACCGAACGGAAAAAGATGGAGATAGAGTTGAAAAATTCCAAAGAACTCGCTGAATCTGCCAGCAGGGCAAAATCGGAATTTCTCTCCAATATGAGCCACGAAATCCGTACCCCTCTCAATGGTGTGATAGGTTTTACCGAATTGTTATCGAACACGCCTCTGAATAAGATGCAAAAAGAATACCTCGACAACGCTATAGTATCGGCCAATTCTTTGCTGGGTATTATAAGCGACGTACTGGATTTCTCAAAGATCGAGGCCGGCAAACTTGAACTCGACATGGTATCGACCGATGTCATCCGTTTGGTAGAGAGCGCCGCCGACATAATCAAAATACAGGCTTCGCACAAGGATATTGAATTATTGCTCGATGTGCAGCCCGACTTACCCCGTTTCATGACACTCGATCCCTTGCGTTTTAAACAGGTTTTAGTTAACCTGATGAACAATGCCGTAAAATTCACTCATGCAGGCGAAGTAGAATTAAAGCTGAATTTTATACGCCTTGACGAAAACAAAGGACAATTGACCGTGAGCGTGCGCGATACCGGCATAGGCATAAAAGAGGCAGATAAAAGCAAGCTGTTCAAAGCCTTTTCACAAGCCGACACTTCTACAACACGCAGATACGGAGGGACCGGGCTGGGTCTGATTATATCCAATTCCATAGTGAAGAAAATGGGAGGAGAAATTCAGTTTGAAAGCAAAATAGATGAAGGATCCAGGTTTTATTTCACGCTGGAACTCAATTACGACGACGACACTACCGATGTTCTAAGCCCGATAAAAGATATCAAGACGGTTTTGTTTGTAGACGATAATGAGAATAACCGTCTTATCCTGGAACGAACTTTTGAGTATTGGGGTATTGAATTTACCGGTTGCGATAGCGGATTGAAAGCGATAAAATTGTTACAGTCGGGAAAACATTTCGATTTGCTTATCGTAGATTATCATATGCCTCAGCTAGATGGTTTGGAAACGATTAAATTGCTGCGAAAAGACGAACGTTTTGCTGCCGGTAAGTTGCCTGTAATTCTTTTACATAGCTCTTCCGAACACGACACCATACATTGCGCCGCCAAGGAATTGAATATTCTGTACACCCTTACCAAACCGGTTAAGGCGGTTGAACTTTATTATTACCTGCAGAAACTTCAGGCCGGCAATGGGGATACTTACGAAAAGTATTTACAAAAGTTGTCCAGAAAAGAAGAATCCAGTGTTCGCATACTCGAAAACAAACTGAAAATAATAATAACCGAAGACATCAAAATGAACAGGGTGGTTATAGCCAATATATTGAAGAGCTTTCTGCCCAATGCCGAATTGTACGAAGCCGTCGACGGACAAGAAGCGATAGAAATGTTTAAAAATGTCGATCCCGATCTGATACTTATGGATGTACAATTGCCTGTAATGGACGGGCTGGAGGCTACCCGGAGAATAAGAAACAGCGATAATCCCCGGGCCAAAGAACTTCCCATCGTTGCCCTTACTGCCGGTGTTTCCAATCAGGAAAAGGAAAATTGTTTTCTGGCGGGCATGAACGATTTTTTACCTAAACCCATCGAAAAAGAAGCTCTCTTCCAAGTAATAATCAAGAATGTAATAGGCCCCCAAAAAGCAACTTACCAAACAGATGACTTGCTTGAACCGGACGTTCCTCATTTCGACGAAGATAAGTTGCTGGAAAAGATCGACCACGATACCGACCTGATGAAAAGTTTGTTGGAAATGGCTGCCGAAGAATACCCCAAATTCTTGCAGCAAATGAAAACGGCCTGTGAAAACAAAGATGCCTGTAGTGTTAAATCCATAGCCCATACGCTCAAAGGCAGTGCTTACAATTTGGAAATGACAGCCATGGGAGATATCGCCAGAAAAATGGAATTCCACCACGAAGACCCTGAGGTTTTGCTCCTGTTGCTCGAAAGTCTTGAAAAAGAATGGAAGAACGTGCAAAACATCTTGGAGCAGAAACAATAATTATTTAACATAAACAAAATACAATAAAGCCATTTTAATATGTTATATTTGCGACCTATGGGATAGTTTGTACTTTTCCTGCCTAAAAGTAGATCACTATGTCGCACGATAAAAAACACCTTATATACGTCATCGATGACAATCCGATGAACTTATTGCTAACTTCCAAGATTCTTGAAAGTTACGGCTTTGAAACCCAGACTGCCGAAAGCGGTGCCGCGGCACTGCAACTGATCAGACAACAAAGACCTTCACTCATTCTGCTGGATATCAATATGCCCAATATGGACGGTTACGAGGTGTGTCGCCGGATTAAAGCCAAAGAGGACTGGGCGGATATTCCCGTTATTTTCCTGACAGCCAATACTCAAACCGAAAATTTGGTCGAAGGATTCAACGTCGGAGGAGTGGATTACATAACAAAACCTTTTCGCAGAGAAGAGCTATGGGTGCGGGTAAGTACTCATCTCGAACTGGCGGAATCCAGACGAACCATTATAGAAATGAACCGTTCAAGAGATCGCCTGTATTCCATTATCGCTCACGACATACGTTCTCCCTTGTCGGGCATACTGCAAACTCTCGAAGCTATAGATAAAGGTTATATCGGGCTGAATGGCGATGAATTAAGAGAAATAATAAAGCTGCTAGGAGAACGCACCAAAGAAACCAGCACCTTGTTGAACAGTCTGCTGCAATGGACTCGCATACAAACCGACAGTCAGCAGCTTGAGTTCAAAGCGACCGATTTGTTTGTCCTTATTCAAAGTTGCGTTGATTTATTGCGTCCTAACGCCGAACAAAAAGAATTGAGTATAGAAGTAGAAGTGGAAGAGGAACTCAAAGCCTGGTGCGATGAGCTTTCCATACACACAGTGGTGCGAAACCTGCTTTCCAACGCTATTAAATTTACCCCTCGTGGAGGAAAGGTAAGAATTGGAGCAGGCAAAAAAGACGGACAGGCTATGATTTATGTTGCAGACAACGGCGTAGGAATGGACTCCGAAACCGTGGAGCGCATTTTTGCAAAAGACCAGCACTTTACAAGTAGCGGTACCGAAAACGAGCAGGGTACCGGTTTGGGTCTGATGCTGGTCAAGGATTTTGTAAAAAAGAACAACGGTAGTCTCCAAGTGGACAGTGAGCCCGGGGAGGGCACTGAATTCAGGGTGTTCCTTCCATTGAATAATTAGCTGAATTATGGAAACATCAGGCAGAAATATTTTAATTATCGACGATGATCCTGTTTACAGAAGATTATCGTCTTCCATCCTTAAGGAACGTTTTACGGTGTTTACCGCAGATGCCCCTTCGGCAGGATTCGAAATACTCAAAAACGAAAAGATCGATTATGTGATTTGTGACTACCGGCTTCCGGAAATGGACGGTTTGGGTGTTTTAGAAAGAATCAAAACCGATCATCCTCATATCGAGGTAATCATGGTAAGCGATTCCGGCAATATGGATACGGTTATCGAAGCTTTGCGCCGTGGGGCGGTCGATTATTTCAAAAAACCTTTTACACCGGCGGATATCTGGATGTCTATCGAAAAAACGCAGCGTTTTACCAAACTGAAAAAAGATTTTCAGTTGGAAAAAAACAAAAGCAGCCGCCTCAGGCAATGGGTCGACAAAGAGGTGAGCATACAGATGATAGGGGAATCTCCCGCCATTGAAGAAATCAAGAACCAAGTGCGCCTGGTAGCTCGCACGCCCGACACTTCGGTGTTGATAATCGGAGAAAGCGGCACAGGTAAAGAGTTGGTGGCCAGAGGCATTCACGACTTGAGTGCTCGAAGGGACGAATTGTTCGGAGCAGTCAATATGTCGGCCATTCCCGAAAGCCTGTTCGAAAGTGAATTTTTTGGACATAAAAAGGGAAGTTTTACGGGCGCCATTGCCGACAAAGCCGGCTGGTTCGAAACCACCGACAAAGGCAGCCTGTTTCTCGATGAAATCGGCGATATGCCGCATAACCTGCAAGTGAAGCTTTTGCGGGTGCTCGAAGAGAAGAAATACATCAAGGTGGGAACCCAAAAGGAACAGACTTTTGATATCCGCATTATCGCAGCAACCAACAAAAGTCTCGAACAAATATCCAATCCCAAATTCTTCAGAACCGATCTTTTTCACCGTATCGGCACGTTTATCATTCATCTCCCGCCCCTGCGCAAACGCAAAGAAGACATACCCTTGTTGGTGGAATACTTTTCGGAAAAAATGGCCAAATCCAACATACAGGTAGCGCCCGAAGTTTTTGACCTGCTTCAAAGCTATAGTTTTCCCGGAAACATACGCGAACTGCGAAATCTGATAGAACGGGCAGTAATCTTGTGCAAAGACAACATTATCAAAGCCGAAAATTTCGGTATTATAAAAAAGTTGGCCCACAGTGCTCCTCAGGAGGAGGACAGCTATGATTTACAGGAAGTCGAAAAAAGAGCCATCAGTAAAGCATTGGACATCAGCGGTGACGATCAGGAAGAAGCCGCCAAATTGTTGAATATCGATAGCAAGACCCTCTCCAAAAAGATGAAGCAACACGGTCTTTTGTAAAACCGATTCAGAAGATGAAAAAAAACAGCCCGACCCTTTTAGCGATTTTAATTATCATAACAACAGTCGTGTTGTTGTTGATGTACCGCAGCCCCAACAATATTTACCGTCCCGACGAAAAATACAGAGCCATATTACGTGCGGTCAAAGCTCCGGTCCTTCCCGAAAAAACCCTGTCGATACTCGACTTCGGAGCTTTGGGCGATTCTGTTACCGACTGCAGGCCCGCCTTCGAAAAAGCCATGCAAACTTGCCGGGAATTGGGCGGAGCCCGGATAGTGGTACCGCGGGGTAAGTATTTTTTGGATGGACCCATACATCTGGTTAGCAATGTTTGTCTGGATTTGAGGGAAGGAGCCGAACTCTTTTTCGGTTCCAATCCCCGCAGTTACCTGCCTGTGGTACGCAGTAGTTGGGAAGGTACTTTTCTGTACAATTACAGCCCTTTTATTTATGGCTACCAACTAAAAAACATTTCCATCATAGGTAAAGGCATCATAGACGGAAGGGCAGCCGAAGGTTTTGCCGAATGGGCCGACCTGGACGACGATGATCAGGCTCTGAGCCGCGAGATGAATTACGCCGGCACGCCCGTCGAAGAGCGGATTTTTGGCGAAGGGCATTTTTTGCGTCCCCAGTTGATTCAACTTTTTGAATGTAAAAACGTGCTGATCGAAGACGTTATGCTCAAAGATTCCCCCTTTTGGTGTTTGCATTTGCTTAAATCCGAGAACATCACCGTCAGGGGAATTCGCTTTTCGGCTTTCAACAAAAACAACGACGGCATCGATCCGGAATATTCCCGCAATGTGCTGATAGAAAACGTGCAGTTTAATAATTCCGACGACAACGTGGCCATAAAGGCCGGCCGCGATTACGAAGGGCGCAAAACCAACACACCCTCCGAAAACATTATTATCCGCCATTGCCGTTTCAAAGGCCTGCACGCAGTTGTGATAGGCAGCGAGATGTCTTCGGGTGTAAGAAACGTTTTCGTACACGATTGTGATCACGGAGGTTACCTGAAAAGGGGCATTTACCTCAAATCCAATCCCGACCGCGGGGGTTATATCAGGAATGTGCACATCGACAACCTGAAACTGGGTACAGTAGAAGATTGTTTTTTTATTACTTCTAATTACCATAATCAGGGCAAGGGCTTTGAAACCGACATACGCGACATACACGTCAATAATCTCCACTGCAAGGAGGCCGAAAATGCCGGTATAGTGATTCAAGGCTTCGAAACTAAAAAAGTCCGTGATATTTATTTGAGCAACGTCAATATCGAGAAGGCTGCCATAGGCCTGTTTATGGAACATGCCGAGAACATCGTGTTGGACAATGTTATTTCCGGAGGCAGGGTGGGTGCTCCTTCTACGGCCAAGAAAACGGATTTGCAACGAATTGAGCGAGAATAATGCTTTTTTGAGCAAATAAGCTATCTTTGCTGACCAATCTAAGCTGATCATCATGATTATCGAGAGTAGAGCTTATGCGCGTGCCGGTCTGTTGGGAAATCCTTCGGACGGTTTTTTCGGTAAAACCATATCCATCATTATACGTAATTTCGGAGCCGGCGTGTTGTTGTATGAATCGCCGGAGCTGGTGATCGAAGAAGACGAAGAGGACCGTTTTCGCAACTTGCGGCATCTGACGGAAACCATCAAAAAAACAGGCTATTACGGTGGTAAACGTTTAGTTAAAGCCGCTGTGAAGAAATTCAGTGAATACTGCGATCAGGAAGGCATCCGGTTGCCCGCCCGCAATTTTACTATACGTTTCAGCACCACTATACCCCGTCAGGTGGGTTTGTCGGGTTCCAGCGCCATCATCACGGCTACTTTCAAGGCCCTGATGAAATTTTACGAAGTGGAGATTCCTCAGGAAATGCTGCCTAGCTGGGTACTTAAGGCAGAGTCTGAAGAATTGGCTATTACGGCAGGTTTACAGGACAGAGTTATTCAGGTTTACGAAGGCTGTGTATACATGGATTTTGATCGTGAATTTATGCTCAAGCATGGTCGTGGCCGTTACGAAGTGATCGATCCGGCTTTGCTTCCCAAGTTTTATGTGGCCTACAAAACCCGTTTGAGCAAGGTATCGGGCGCCGTACACAACCCCATCAGAGAAAAGTTCGAAGCCGGCGATCCTTTGGTTTGCGATACCATGGCCCAAATTGCCGAAGTGGCTGAACAAGGCCGCACTGCTATTCTAAACAAAGATTACGATACCCTCGACAAACTGATCAATTTGAATTTTGATTTACGCCGCAAAATCTACAAGATCAGCCCCGCACATTTAGAATTGGTCGAAGCAGCCCGCTCCTGCGGAGTTTCGGCTAAATTTGCCGGATCGGGCGGAACCATCATAGGCATGTACCGCGACGAAGAATCCCTGCATCGCCTCTTTATTAAAATGAAGAGCCTGAATGCCAGGGTAATCAAACCTTATATTATGTAACAAAAGCATAACACAACAACGATGATTCGAAAAGCAGTCATCCCGGCAGCAGGGCTGGGAACACGATTTTTACCTGCCACCAAGGCGCAGCCCAAAGAAATGCTGCCTATTATTGATATTCCCACCATACAATACGTGGTACAGGAATGCGTAGAATCGGGCATAGAAGACATTCTGATAATCACGGGCAAAGGCAAACGTTCCATCGAAGACCATTTCGACCGCAATCTCGAGCTCGAAGAGCGCTTGCTCAAAGAACGCGAAGACGAATATTGGTACAACGAGCTCAGGCATATCGACAGCATGGCCAACATCCATTTTGTACGTCAGAAAGAACAAAACGGCCTGGGCGATGCCATTTATTATGCCCGCTTTCATTGCGGCAGCGAGGCTTTTGCCGTTTTGTTGGGCGACAGCGTCAACGATTCGGTTATTCCCATCACCCAGCAAATGATCGACACCTACGAGCAATATCGTCATACGGTAATTGCCGTGCAGCAGGTGGATAAAAACAAGGTGGACCGTTACGGCATCGTGGGCGGAACTTTTTTGAGCGACCGTATTATGCAGGTCTCCGAAATGATCGAAAAACCCGCTCCCGACAAGGCGCCGTCGAACTGGGCCGTGGCCGGACGTTATATTCTGACTCCCGAAATTTTTCAGGCCATAGAACAAACGCCTCGCGGTAAGGGCAACGAAATTCAGCTTACCGATGCCCTGCGTATCTTGCTGCAAACAGAGAGCATTATTGCCATGAAAATAGAAGGACGTCGTTACGACATAGGCAATAAGCTCGACTACCTGAAAACCACCGTAGATTTTGCTCTTAAACGCAAGGAATTCGCCAACGATTTTGCGGCCTATCTCAGGAAAAAACTCAATGAATTCGATAAGGTTTGAGCTTCGGCAAAAACCAAAAACGGACTAATCTCACTAACTTAAACACGTTTTATTGAATTATGAAAACCTTCATCAGCCTTTTAATTACATCTCTATTATCGCTCAATCTTTTACATGCCCAATACATTTCCAAGGTATGGAAAGGCGATTTGGGCGACGGGCGCTATCAAAATCCCATCATAAATGCCGATTATTCCGATCCCGATGTCTGCCTGGGTGCCGACGGATACTATATGGTGGCATCCAGTTTTAATTGTGTTCCCGGTTTACCCGTGTTGTTTTCCAGAGACTTAGTCAACTGGAGTTTGGTAGGCCATGCCTTGAGCAGGCAGGTACCCGAAGATTTTTACAACAAGGTTCAACACGGCAGCGGAGTTTGGGCTCCTTCCATACGCTATCACAACAAGGAATATTACGTATACTGGGGCAATCCCGATTTCGGTATTTACATGGTTAAGGCTTCCAATCCCCGCGGTCCCTGGACGGAGCCGCATTTGGTCAAAGCCGGCAAAGGCCTTATCGACGTTTGTCCCCTTTGGGACGAAGACGGCAAAGCCTATATGTCTTTTGCGCTGGCCGGTAGCCGGGCCGGGCTTAAGTCGGTATTGCTCGTAGCTCCCATGAGCCCCGACGGCAAAAGTCTGATCGGTGAACCGCGCATAATCTACGACGGACACGAAAAAAATCCCACCATAGAAGGGACCAAGTTTCACAAACACGAGGGTAAGTACTATATCTTTGCCCCAGCCGGCGGAGTCTCTACCGGTTGGCAGGTGGTGCTCAGGGCCGATCAGCCCTACGGTCCCTGGCAGGTGCGCACGGTGATGCACCAGGGAAAAACCAAGATCAACGGCCCGCATCAAGGCGCCTGGGTCAGAACCCCGCAGAACGAAGACTGGTTTATCCATTTTCAGGACGTTGGCGTTATGGGAAGGGTAACTCATCTCAATCCCATGCAATGGAAAAACGGCTGGCCGGTCATCGGCCTCGACGGTGACAACGACGGCATAGGTGAACCGGTAAGCATCTATCGCAAACCGGTCGTGCCCGTACGGCTGCCTGTTGCAACGCCGGCAGAGAGCGACGAATTCGACAAAGCCACCCTGGGATTGCAGTGGCAGTGGCAGGCAAACCCCGATTTTAGATGGTATTATCTGGACCCCGCCAGTGGTGGCAATTTGCGCTTGTATTCTTTTTACACCCCCGGGGCCATCAGTTTGTGGGATGTGCCCAATTTATTGCTTCAAAAATTTCCCGCCCCTAATTTTAAAGTTACCGCCAAAGTTCGTTTTGAGCCCGACAAACGCTATAAGGGCGAACGCGGAGGCCTGGTGGTGATGGGCATGGACTACGCAGTGCTTTGTATCGAGAACACCGAGGATACCCTGTTACTTACCCAAAACTCTTGCAACAAAGCCGACAACAACGGCACGGAGAGAATAGTGGCTGCCGTGCCTTTGGCTCAACAAGATATCTACCTCAGGGTGGAGGTAAAAGAAGGTCAACATTGTGCTTTCCATTACAGCCTCGACGGCCAGAAATATATACGTGTCGGCACCGAATTCAAAGCCCGCGAAGGCAAATGGATAGGGGCCAAAGTCGGTTTGTTTTGTACCCGCCCGCAGGAATCGAACGACGGCGGATGGTTGGATGTTTCGTATTTCAGGATTGAACCCTAATGAAAAAACACTTACTGTGTTGCCTGCTGGCCTTGCTTGGCTTCGCCCTTCCTGCAGCAGGCATAACCATTAGCGGATATATTTCCGACGAGGAGACAGGCGAAACACTTATAAACGCCACCGTTTACGACAGTATCTCGGGCAAAGGGGCTGTAAGTAATCTCTATGGTTTCTATACGCTTACGTTGCCCGAAGGGCCGGTGCATCTTATCTATTCTTATCTGGGTTATAAACCTCAGCGCTTTGACTTCTGGGCCGATAGCGACCGCCAACTGACGGTACGTCTGCAATCCGGTGCCGAATTGGAAGAAGTCGTGGTAAGCGGAAGGCAACATAAAGAATTCGGGGTATTGGGCACTCAGATGAGCGCGGTGGAGATTCCGGTGGCTCAAATTAAGAATGTTCCTTCGTTGTTGGGCGAAAACGACGTCATCAAGGCCTTGCAGCTCTTGCCCGGTGTGCAATCGGGTTCCGAGGGTTCTGCCGGGCTTTATGTTAGGGGAGGCGGGCCGGACGAAAATCTCTTATTGCTCGACGGAGTGCCTGTGTACAATGTGAATCACATGTTTGGTTTTTTTTCGGTGTTCAATGCCGATGCCATCAAAAACGTGACCCTTTACAAAGGCAATTTCCCGGCTCGTTTCGGAGGCAGGTTGTCGTCGGTGGTGGATATCCGTATGAACGACGGCAACGACAAGAGCTACCACGGCAATGTAAGCGTCGGGCTGATCTCTTCCAAATTCAATTTCGAAGGCCCCATTGTACGTGAGAAAACCAGTTTCAATCTTTCTTTTCGACGTACCTACGCCGACCTGCTGCTTCAACCCATACTTCAGGCTACGAGACGCGGAATGGATGAATTGGATAAACTGTCGGCGGGTTATTACTTTTACGATTTCAACGCCAAGATCAATCATAAGTTTTCCGACAGAGACCGCTTGTATCTGAGTTTTTATTCGGGCGACGATGCCATTTATGCCAAGGTAAGAAATAAGTATACCGAATCCAAGACCTATAAATCGACTTCCGCCATCGGGCTGGACTGGGCCTGGGGTAATCTGATTACGGCTCTGCGCTGGAATCACATCATCAACAGTAAAATGTTTTTGAATACCACAGCCTCCTATACCCGTTACCGTTTCGATATGTCCATCGGGTTGAAAGATGAAAATTGGGAATACCAGCCTCCAAGCTATTTAGCCACGGACATTATGATGGGTTATCGTTCGGGCATTGAGGATTACACCATCAAAGCCGATCTGGATTATACCCCCAATCCCGGGCATACCGTCAAGCTGGGAGCCAATTATACTTACCATACTTTTAAGCCCGGTGTTACGGTTGCCAAGTTCCGGATGGACGACGACAGCGTTCATCAAAATCTTTTAGATACCGTTTTTGGCGATAGCTTTGTGTACGCTCACGAAACCATGCTTTATGCGGAAGATAACATCGATTTGGGCCGCTATGTTAAGGCTAATTTAGGTTTGCATTATTCCACTTTTTTTGTGCAGCGGCAATTTTATCATTCGCTGCAGCCGCGGCTGGGTTTGCGTTTTCTGTTTAGCGACAATTTCTCGTTCAAGGCCGGTTACGCCATGATGAACCAATACATTCATCTCCTGTCCAACAGCGACATCAGCCTGCCGACCGATCTTTGGGTGCCGGTTACCAAGCGCATTACACCCATGAACTCGCATCAGGTGTCGGCCGGTTTGTTTTATAACCTCAAGAATCTGGTTGATTTATCGGTGGAAGGTTACTATAAATCGATGCACAATATCCTGGAATATAAAGACGGTGCCTCTTTTATGGGCTCAACCACCGGTTGGGAAGACAAAGTCAGCATGGGTAGGGGTTGGTCCTACGGACTGGAATTTTTGGCGCAAAAGTCTTATGGGCGTTACACGGGTTGGATAGGTTATACCTGGGCCAAATCGGAACGCTTGTTTGACCGCCCCGGTCAGGAGCTCAACAACGGAAAAGTGTTTCCGGCCAAGTACGATCGTCGTCACGACCTGAGCATTACGGCTTCCTATAAACTCAACGATCGCATAGATTTTGCGGCCAGTTGGGTTTACAGCAGCGGCAATTGCGCCACCTTGGCTTTGCAAAATTACGAAGGGAGCCCGGTGCCCGACAGTTATCAGTATTATTTCTCCAGTCTTCCATACATCGAGTCGCGCAACAATTATCGCTTCGAATCATATCAGCGACTGGATATCGGGGTGAATTTCCGCAAAAAACTTAAGCGCGGCACCCGTACCTGGAACATTAGCGCTTACAATGCTTATAATCGCAACAATCCCTTTTTTGTATATCCGTCTCATTCGGAACGATACGATCCTGTTAGCCGGCAATACGTGACAAAAAGGGCGCTCAAGCAGGTTTCCATTTTCCCTCTCATTCCTTCTATCAGTTATTCTTACTCTTTTTGATTCGGCCTTATGAAAAAAGCTATATTATATCTTGCTGTCTTTATGCTCTTTGCGGCTTGCGAAAAAGAGGTTCGGTTTAAGGGTGAGGTCACCGAGCCGCTGCTGGTATTAAATGGTTTTGCTCAACCCGATTCACTGTTGGTGATTAGGCTGACGGCCAGCAGGTTCTTTCTGGAAGAAGTCGATTCCTTCGTTACGGTTAAGGATGCCCATCTTCGTTTATATGTGGACGGAACGTACAAAGAGGATTTGCAATCGCAGAAAAACGGTTACTATATCAGTTCCTACCGCCCCAAACAGGGCGAAGTGTTGAGTATCGAAGCCGAAGCTCCCGGTTTTGAATCTGTCCGGGCCGAAGCCCTGTTGCCTGTGGTTGCAGAACTGCTCAAAGTGGATACTTCCATAACCTTGGAGGGGGAACTATACGATCTTTCGTACGATTGGGATCCGGAAGTCGGAGATTATATTATTGATACGATAGGTTTGTATACCAATTATCAGGTAAGCATGACTCTGAGCTTTCGGGATCCGCCTACCCCCGGCGATTATTACCGGGTGGTGGTAAAGCATTTCTATGGCAAAGAATACTATGATGGTTATTATGATTTTATCGTTGAAAATTTTTACACGGCCGAAATGGGAGACTTGTTGGGTCCGGCCGAAACCCAAAACGAGTACCAGATATACGCCGATGAGCTTTACAACGGTAAAACGGTCGATTTGAAATTGAGTTTTGCTGCACATACCTACCGTGATTATCAGGGGGAGCTTCCCAATTCGACCACCAGTATTCAGGTTCAATTGCAGAATATATCTCCATCTTATTATCTGTATCTCAAGACTTTTTCAGAATACAGTAATTCCATTGACTTTTTTTCCGAACCCATACAAGTTTTCAGTAATGTAAGCGGAGGAATTGGAATTTTTGGTGCTTACAGTTCCAATGTTATTGAACTGAAGTTTAATTGATGGAGATCAAAGAATCCTACAAAGCAAGATTACAAGAAATAAAATACTAAACGATTCAAGCTATGAAAAAACCCGCATTTAAAAATATTGCATTGTTGTGTGGTTCAATCCTGGCTCTGCTGGGCATGTCCTGCACTCAAAAAGAAGACATCCGGCTTTTTGTGGCCGGCGATTCCACCGCTCAGAGCTATCGTGTGGAACAAACCCTGATGCGGGGCTGGGCGCAATACCTCGAGCTCTTCTTCGACGAACGGGTTCAAGTCGAAAATCGCTCCATGGCCGGTCGCAGCAGCAAGTCCTTTCGCGAAGAGGGCCGTTGGAACAAAATTCTCGAAGATCTCCGCAAAGGCGATGTGGTGTTTATTCAGTTTGGACACAACGACACTTCGACCAAGCCCGAACGTCATGCATCGCCGGCGGATTACCGGCAAAATCTGCGCCGTTTTGTGCAGGAAGTACGTGAGCGGGAAGCCACGCCGGTGCTGCTCACTTCGATCGTGTTGTGTACGTTCAACGATTCGGGGCAGCTCGTAGACCGCCGTCTGAAGGAATATCCTCAGATAGTGCGCGATCTGGCAGCCGAGGAAAAAGTGATCCTGATCGATATGTTTCGACTCAGTTTTGATCTATTGCAGGAACTCGGTCCGGAGGAAGCCCGCAAGCTTTACATGTTTCTCGAACCGGGCGAAGATCCTTCCAGGCCCCAGGGTTCGAACGACGACACTCATTTAAGGGAGAGAGGCGCCAAACAATTGGCGGCCCTGGTAGCCGAAGAAATCCGCCAGGCCCGGATCAAGCCTTTGTACCGCTATTTGCTCGACAAAGAAGAATGGCCGCAGTAATCTCGCTTTATTTGTTGCGTCCAAAAATTTTTTCTTGTACTTTCGCATAGTTTTTTAGAACGCGGAAATAGCTCAGTTGGTAGAGCATCAGCTTCCCAAGC
>DBQE01000003.1 GCA_002305085.1 Bacteroidales bacterium UBA1402
GTGGGCGCCAACTGTTGTATCTACTTCGGGCGGGATAAGCACTACTACAGTGTGCCATACCACTTCATAGGGAAGCAGGTACATGTGGAGTATACCCGTACTCTGGTCAAGATATACGCCGACGGCCGGTTACTCAAGGCCTACGAGCGTGACTACTCACATGGCCGGTATACCATCTGTGACGAGCACCTGGCCAGCAACTCACGTGAGTACCGCGACCGTACGCCCCAGCGTTACATAGAACGCTGCGAAAAGGTGTCGGTTGAGTTGGGCAGGCTTGTAACGCTCATGTTCCACACCTCCAGGCTGCCTGCAGAGATGCATTACAGGAGTTGCGATGGGCTGCTGAACCTGCAGAGAACCACAGATCCCGTCCTGTTCAGGACCGCGTGTGAGACCGCAATAGAGTACGGCAGATACAACTACCGTTTCGTCAGACAACTCATAGACAGCAGGTGTGCAGGAGTGCATCAGCATGACTTGCTCATGCCCCCGGAACACGATAACATAAGAGGACGCGAACAGTTTACATGACTACATTTACAACAATCCATAAACCCACTCAAACAATCATATATTATGGAAGAGATATCCAACCAACTGAGAAGTCTGAAGATGCCCGGAATGGCGCATTTCTAGACAACGCTGCAGGAGACCCGCCGGACGGAGGAACTCTCGCTGCATGACGGCCTGGCGCTGATGATACAGGCCGAGTTTGATAACCGCACCATGAGCCGCAACGCAAGGCTCATCAAGAAGGCACGTTTCCGCTACCAGGCCTCGATGGATCAGGTCATCTATGACTCCACCCGTGGCGTGGATAAAACCACCGTGCTCAACCTGGCATCGTGCAACTACATCAAGCACGGGATACCCGTGTTCATCACAGGAGCCGCAGGAACGGGCAAGAGCTGGCTCGCATCGGCTCTGGGCCACCAGGCCTGCATGAATGGCTACAAGGTGGCCTATTACAACCTGTACAGGCTCTTTGAGGAGATAACCTTAGCAAGGATAGCCAGCACGTTGCACCGGTTCTTTGCTAAGATTGCACAGACAGACCTGCTCATATTGGATGACTTCGGCATGAAGGTACTCGACGGTCAACAGTTACTGGACTTTATGGAGATCATCGAGGATAGGCATGGACAAAAATCCACGGTCATAGTGTCGCAACTGCCTGTTGCCGACTGGTATGAGGTTCTCAAAAAGAACACCACNNAACTGCAAAACAGAGTGAAATTTAAAAAAAATGATTAACCTTGCACTGCCTTTGAGATGAAACAAGACAAAAAGTGAACGGATATCACCGATTTGGGTGGGTGGATATCAACCGTTTTGTGCAATCAGGACAGGATTAATTCAGTTTGGATACGGAAATGTTGGTATTTTTGATAATAAAAAATCAAGAAGCATTTGGGAAGTGTCAGGAACAGTTATTTTCAAGGGAAGATGTAATATTGGACATGGCTCCAAAATTTCAGTTGGGAATTATGGTAGATTAATCTTAGGTAAAAATTTCATAATTTCAGCAGAAACATCTATTGTGACCTTTACAGAAATCGAATTTGGGAATAATTGCCTTTTATCATGGGACATATTAGTTGTAGATACTGATTTTCATAAAATAAAAGATGAATTTGGGAATATTATAAATAAACCAAAACCAATAATCATAGGAGATAGAGTATGGATTGGATGTAGATGTTTGATTTTGAAAGGGACAGTCATTCCAAATAGTTGTGTTATTGGAGCCGATTCGATTGTAAATAGGGAGCTAGAAAAAGAGAGCTGTTTGTATGTTGGTGGTCCGTGTAAAATGGTTAAAGAAAATATATCATGGGAGCCTTAATATATGCGCCTAATAAATTGTAAACGGTAACTGAGAATACAGCATTTTCGGCAAACATGGGTGCTGCGTTTTCGGTGATAATTGAGTAGTAGTTTTACATCTTAGATGCTTCTTTCACATCTGATTGTCTTAATGTCTTGGCATGTGATTATTTCGGTGAAGACCACCCAGGCATTTCGGCGATAACCACCCACTTATGTTAGCGGTACTGCCTGGTGCGGCAAATATATATTTATTTTCTCATACTTTCACCTTTAAGCTCGTATCGATACGATGTTTTGACCATTCTGTCGAGTATAGCATCAGCAATCGTTGCGTTTTTCGCAAGTACTTCGTACCAGTTGTCAACAGGCAACCGGCTTGATATGATTGTTGATTTCCTGCCATGTCTGTCCTCGATTAGCTCCATAAAGTCAAGCAATTGCTGTCCTTCAAGTATTTTCATTCCGTAGTCGTCGATTATGAGAAGATCGATTTCAGCTATCTTCTCGAAGAACGTAATGATAGTACCCTCCACGCGTGCCAGTTGTATCTGTTCAAGCAGTTTATTCATATTGATGTAGAGGACTTTGCGTCCGGCAAGGCAGGCCTGATATCCGAGGGCTGTTGCGAGGAAGCTTTTCCCGACTCCCGATGGTCCGGTGATGAGTACTGAGACACCCTGCCGGATGTACTCACAGGATGCCAGTTGCATGATTCTGTCCTTGTCTTTACCACGCGCAGAATCGAAGACGATTTCCTCGATAGTGGCATTGTAACGGAACTTGGCGCGTTTGATAAGGCGTGCCGTTTTGGAGGCGTTGCGACGCTCTTTTTCTGCTTGGATAAGCATTTGGATGCCGTCTTTCAAGGAGACATCCTGTCTCTTGCCGAGCATCTGTATGGCCTCCCATTGCTCGGCCATACCGCCGAGATGGAGCTCAATAAGATCTTGAGTGATTTTGTTTTGCATATAGTTATTTATTAGTGGGTTTTATAGTATTCTGGTCCCCGAACGTTCTTGTGGGTGTCATTGGGGAAGATGACAGGATCCTCTAACGCGGATTTGAAGCCGGAGCATTTACTCAGAACAAGGTTTTGATGTACCCGTACTTGCATTGGTTGAACCGCAGCGCTATTTCGCAGGCTTTGTCAAAGATATCCGGTGCTGTCGTTTTCTGCAGATGGAAGAGTCCATCGCATGATTTATAGTAGGTTTCAGGTGGTACGGATTTGTTGGATGTAAAGATATTGACCACCACCTCGGCGAGCCGCTCCGAGACAGCCAGAGCCCTTTCGATATATTTTTCCGGAGACAGGTTGACGTAGTGTTCATAGTAGGAGGGCATATGTGAAGCCACGGTAATATAGCTTCCATATGTGTTGCTGCGGGCATGCAGGGCAACTTTCTGACCGTTGTGATAGATTGCTGCCAACGTGGGTGTGTATTCAACCTTGACAGTTTTTCCTATGAGTTCGCAAGGTACTGAGTAATAGGATTTATCACGACCGAGGTATACGTGGCTGTTGGACTGACCTTCAGCTCTGTTCTGATGCGGATTTCGAACGGCTCGGATGGAAGTTCTTTCAGGTTCGGCTTGTCTATAGCAATGAAGCGCTCCTCGCGTGTGAATGGTATCTGCTGCATACGTTTTTGAACAAATAGCTTCTGAAGGCCGTCAATGGCCTCGTTCAAGTCCTCCAGAGAGAAGAACTGCTGATGCCTCAATGGCGCGTATATCCGCCTGTATGCTCGACATATGGAGCCTTCGGCATTGGCCTTGTCTTTGGGCTTGTATGCTCTTGCCGGAAGCGTTACACAGCCATAGTGATTGGCAAAGTCTTCAAGTATTGCATTGACCTCCGGCTGATACCTGTCAGACTTTACGACTGCAGCCTTGAGGTTGTCAGGAACAAGTATCTTCGGAACACCGCCGAAGAACTGCAGTGCTGATTGAAGGCCGTCAAGGAAATCCTCTACCTTCTGCGAAGGAACCGCCTTGAAGAACGGATAATCAGATGCCGGAAGCACGGCTGCGAAGACCTGACACTTGATTTCCTCACCGGACTCAACATCCACGTAGGAGAGTGTATCTCCGGCATAGTCAATATGAAGGTATTCACCTCCGGGACGGTCCTGTCTCATTACAAAAGATGGCTTTTGGGCATCCAAGTATTGGTTTACGTGAAAGCAAAACTGCGTATACTCATATCCATTAGGATTGTCCTGCTTGTACTCCTCCCAAAGCAAATAACGGGTGACATAGGTCTTGTTCTTGTTCGAGAGTTCTTCCGCAATGTACGGAAGACGCCCTTGAAGGTCATCGAACCGTTTGTCCGAGTAAGCCGGATTGCCTCCTGTGAGGCGTTTCTCCAGTATCGGATCGTCTAGTCTTAGAAGTTCGTCAAGACTCAACGGATCCAACTCCGCAAGGTTGACGTACTTGTTTACAGTCCCTTTGTATAGGCCCAGCTCGCGGCCTATCGCTCTTTTTGACATACCGCCTTGATACAGACGGAGAACCTGTTTGATTTTGCTCATTTCTTTACATTTTCCTGCCATGGCATACCTCATTTAATAACTATGAGGTGCAAAGATACCGAACAAAGTGGGTGGTAATGCTCCGAAAAGAGCTACAAATCAGCCTCTTGGATACCTGAAGGTGGGTGGTAATGCTCCGAAAAGAGCTACAAATCAGCCTCTTGGATACCTGAAGGTGGGTGGCAATGCTCCGAAATAGAGGGGCGCTAATCCATCATCCGGCTTGCCTGGGTGGCAATGCTCCGAAAAAGTGACGGATGACACCGGCCTTCAGGCCATTTTTACCATATTTTGGGTGGTAATGCTCTGAAAAACAGAGCGGATTTTCAAACGAAATATTGGG
Organism: Bacteroidales bacterium UBA1402; assembly: GCA_002305085.1. Taxonomy (GTDB): domain Bacteria; phylum Bacteroidota; class Bacteroidia; order Bacteroidales; family UBA1402; genus UBA1402. The sequence goes on from DBQE01000003.1 coordinate 4,714, forward strand.
TGCCTATGCTCCGAAATAATCAGCATGTAATGGATAATACCTTCGCATAAAGAGTATGTAAAACAAAGTCAGCAGTCCAAAAACTATGCCCATATATAGATATGGTGTATTATCAAATAACAACAAACCCATACTCAGGATAATCTGCAAGCAACTGTACAAGGTAGCCACCAAAACATGGGGAAGTTTTAGCTCGTTAGCCATGATTTGGTAGAGGTGTTTACGGTGAGGTTTGAAAATGTTTTCCTTCAGCATCAGACGGTGGATGATGGTCAAAACTGTATCCACTCCATATAAAGCCAACAATACAATATAACTTAAATCACCGGTCTGTATCATAAGTCGCCCCAGTAAAAACACGATAGTGAAAGCTATACTTAGGGCTCCAACGTCCCCCGCAAAACATTTAGCCTTGGTTCTGAAATTGAAAAAGTTAAACACCAACAATGCCAGCATAAGTACCAACAACAGCCTATCGTCCACAAAAGCCACTCGGGAATAATTGATGTACCACAATACTGCAATTACTCCCAAACTGTAGCCTCCGGTAATGCCGTTTATGCCGTCCATAAAGTTGTAAGCGTTCAATATACCGGTACTCACTATTAGTGCAACTATCCCTACGTACCAAGGCAGATTGAACAACCCCAACTGATAAAACATCAGAGCCATTGCTACAAAATGCACCATCAGACGCAGGATGGAGGAACGAGGTTTAATATCGTCAGCAAAACTGATCAGGGCTATCAAGCAAAGGCCTAAGATAAACCAGGGATATGCCCAACCAAAGAAAAAAAAGTAGAGCAATGCCCCCAGAAAAAAAACCAAGCCCCCACCCCGTATGGTAATTCGGGTATGAGAGCTTCGTTGATTGGGTTTATCTATGATATTAAAGCGATCGGCAATCTTAAAGTATAGCAATTCTGCCAGTATCAGTATTACAACGATCAGGAGGTAAATCCACATGATTATTAACTTTCGAACGATTTAATGGTTTTTATTAGGCCCTCTCTTGCATTCACAGGCATCTTGTCCATACCCAAGGCTTGCTTGATTTTGACATTGCTCACCACATAATTCTCGGTAAGCTTACGCAAACGCTCCGGATTGAGGGGCAGATGCAGAGCACCACCACATTTAGATGCCGTGTACATCAGGCGAGGAGATACCTTCCAGATGCGGGCTTTTTTACCCAAAACTTCACATATTAATTCAATAAGCTCGTTTGTTGATAAGGCTTCGTCGTCACCCATATTGTAAATACCCGATGGAATATGCTGCGTCAGCATTTTCTCCACCACCATCGTTAAATTATCAATGGATGTAAAAGAACGGCGATTCTCGTAAGCTCCCAAAGGCCAAGGCAGACCTTTGCGCACTACGGAATAGAGCAAATTCAAATTGCCTTTGTTTCCCGGACCATGAATCATACAGGGTCGCAGAATAATTATCTTTTTGTCTGCAGGCACTTTTTCCAAAATCAAGTTTTCAGCCGCAATCTTAGATTCCCCGTAAGGCCCTACAGGTTCAGGAATCACCTCTTCGGTCAACAACGCTCCTTCTACTTTGTCGGCTGCCGCCTTTACAGAACTAAAAAAAATAAATGTTTTGGCCGAAGATTGCAGGAAATAGTTATAAATAGTACGAGTCAACTCCGTATTAATTTCAAAATAAGAAGAAGCTTCGGCTTGGTTCTTGGTATCATGGGCTTTACCCGCAAGATGGATTATGGCATCAATTGGAATATCTGAAAGTTTATACAGCTCATTCCATGAAAAAGTATTGATTACTCCCGATTTCTCAGGACTAACGATATCCAAACCATACAAATTGTGATTTGCTCTGAGTGCAATTGTAATGTTGGAGCCTACAAAGCCGTGGATACCGGTAATTAAAATGTTCATTTTTTTTTATTTCAATGCCGGATTAGACCTTAACCACACGTTTCGTACCCCAATCCATCATACTATCCGCTTGTTGTATATTCAAAAAATCAAAATCGTTCAAATACTTTTGAAATTTCGAAAAGGCCCTTTTGAGTCCCACATACGATTTAAACTTTCTCATCAGGGGTAAACTTTCTATCATGGGCTGATCGGGATCAAAATCGCGGGTATGAAAATAGGTCATTAAATAGGGAGACTGCCGACTCCATTTTTTTATAAGTACGTAAGGAAATAAACGAAAAAAGCCACCGCCAGAAAAAACCAGGTCTTTACCCATAAAATTTATCATATTAATGGGGAATTCTTTCAGTACAGCCCCATTTCCCAATTGCAAAAGCACGGGCTCAGCTCTCCCAAACGAGGGGAAACCTCCATAATCGTGATCGGATGGAAAAATGGAGCAATCGTATTTAAAGCCCAATTCACTCAACACCTCAAAAGCCCAAGTGTTTTTTTCGGTAATCGAAAAACCAGGAGCCCGGTAGGCATCAACCTCCCGTCCTACCAAATCTTCCAATAACTTTTTTGATTTTTCAGTGTCTGACTTAAAACCTCTGGCATCGAAACGAAATGCCAATTCGTGCTGATAAGAATGACAACCAATATGATGACCAAAGCTATCGATCTTTTTAATGACGTCCGGATGCTTCTCTGCTATCCAGCCCAAACAAAAAAAAGTACCTTTTACTTTTCTTTTGTCCAATTCTTCCAAAATGCGATCTATGCCTTTATAGATACGCACCTCGTATTTATCCCAGTCAAAATCACCGGAAATGAAATCGCAATTGTACCAGTCTTCTATGTCGAAGGTAAGGATGTTCATACTACAATCCGTTTGGGAATTTCTTTTATTACTTTCTGTAGCTAAAACACTGTATCCATATTCATTGGTACGAACCAATACTTGAGGGGACATCGCGAATAAGTGTGCCAACCCCCTATAAGTTGGACAGACCCTAATTTACAATATGGCCAACTCTCAACATCACAACAAATCATAATTGGAAAGATTCACGTCCCAATTATTAATATCATATATTGAGTCATCAAAATAGTCCTTCACAAGTGGTTTGCAAGTAAAGTTAAAATGTTTCGGCTCAAACTTATGTGGCATAGTAATAAGGCTCATAGGAGTAAACGGCAAATGGCCAACATAAATAATCATATCAATGCCCTTATGCTCTTTCTTGTAAATTACCCTGACTATTTTGTCAAAACCATTCTTACTAATGGGCCATACATCTAAGATAAATAGTGTCTTAACTCCTTCTTGAATCTGCGTTTTGTAGTATGCTTTTATTCCATCAAGCTCTATCTTGCAATAATCTACACCACCAAACCATTTATACCGTGTATCATCAAAACAAGAACGATCCTTCCCATATTTGTAAGAAAAAACTCTTTTAGAACGTGAGAATGAGGACAATCCAATAATACAAGCGGAAAGCAGTCGTGACAAAGGATTAAGCATTTTTATGTTTGGCTTAACACCACTTATTTTGATCGGAAGAAAGTAAGTATTCAATTTACCAATATCTTTATACTTGAAACCTTTTTTTAATATTGGGTACGAATTGTCGTTAGGAAAACCAATCCTCAGGACACAACCGTCTGTAGCCATAGCTTCTTCACATGCTTTGAACATATCTCGCACATTGAAGAAATCTCTATGTTTTGGATGTGTCATAGAATCTAAGCCAAGACCAACAAGAAAATGCTCTTCATCTCGATTATAAATGAAAGGAATTCCTGCATGATGGCCTATCAACTCGTTCCCTTCGTATAGCAAAACGTGATAGGAATAGCCTAAGAAAGTATTCAAAAACATATCAAAAAAGAGTTGAGCATTTCGATTACGCTTAAAAACATAATTGAAAAGATTGTTTATTTTTTCAACTTCTGCTCTTGATAATTCTGTCGTTTTCTTTACTGTTAACATAATAATCACCTTACACTAAATCCTCCGTCAACGAATAAATTGGTACCAGTTACCCATTTCGATGCATCGCTCAAAAGGTAAATACATGCATTTGCAATATCTTCCGTTTCTCCAAGACCCAACAGATGCTGTGCCTCAAGAGCAGCTCTCTTTTCAGGATCTTTCATGTGAGGAAGATTCATGTTTATTGGTGTACAAATTGCTCCCGGCGAAATAGAATTGACACGAACATTCTTTCTTGCCAATTCACAAGCTAGATGCTTTGCAAGATTCAGTAACGCTGCCTTGGTCATACCATAAGTAGACTTTCCTACCTCACCGAAACTACCTGCTACAGACGAGAAGAACACAATACTTCCACCTTCCTTAGACAAATTACTCATCTTACAGCATTCCTGAGCAAGGAAATATCCCGTATAAACATTCATATGGAAGAACTTGTCAAGTTCTTCAGGCTTAGTCAGCTTGAATAAATTTGTTGTAGAAATACCGGCACAATTTAGCAGGCCATTGATGCGACCGACCTTGGCAACGGCTTCTTTAACTACCTCTGAGACCTTGTCATAATCAAGCAAATTAACTGTTGCCGAATAATGTTCTTCCGGTCTTTCCACCAGAGTCATGGTTTCCTTCAGACCATCCTCATTCAGGTCAAGAAGAATTAGCTTTGCTCCCATCTTGGAGCAATTTATTGCACATTGGCGCGCAATACCTGAAGCGGCTCCGGATATCACCACCACTTTTCCTTCAAGCGAAAATGGATTGAACATTATTCGTCTTTTTTTTGTTTGTTTTTACTTTCTTCAATTTCTCTTTCGATAGGAGTGTAATCTCGACGCAGTTGTTCATCAACCGGTTGTCCTTCACTTACCTCAACAATGTCACTAATCTTGGTGTCTACAAAAGGAGCAACGGCCGAAGCCCAAGTCATTCCCACACCAAACGCGTTCAACATGAGAGTTTTTTGACCATTTAGCTTGCCTTTCAATTCACTTACTATTGTCAACGGAACACTCACTGATGAGGTGTTTCCGAACTTTTCAATTGTTTGAGGAATTTTATCAGTATCAAGCTTCATTTTCTTTGCAATGTGGCTATTTATAAAATTGTTTGCCTGATGGAAAATAATGTAATCAAGATCTTCAACAGCTTTGCCACTTTCAGCAAGTGTTTTTTTAAGATCGCGGGGGATTTCACGAATAACAAAATTAAAAACATCACCACCTCTCATATACCCCTGCTCATCACTACGCATATTGCCAAACTCATCAACAACCTTCTCTGTAAGAGTCTCAGGTGTACTCATATGACGATAACCACCAGCCTTAATCATAATGAGGTCAGCACGTGAGCCATCTGAATTTAGTGATATTATTGTTTCGCCAAACTTCTCGCTCCTTTCCACAAGTGCAGCCGCACCACCATCACCAAAGATAAAAGCACTGCGGCGATCTCTTGACCCATAAACCTTGCTACGAGTTTCGCCATCAAGAATCAAGGCTTTACGCAATCCTTGATTCTGCATCATGCTATAGACAACGGCCATTCCATAGATGAATGCTGAGCAACCAAGGTTAATATCAAATGCTATACATGAGTTAGGTAAACCAAGTCTATGCTGCAATGTAATTGAAGTTGCCGGCATACGGTAGTCCGGAGTCTGGCTTATAAATACCAGCAAGTCTATCTCTTCACGATTAATAACATTATCAAGAAACAGTTTTTGGGCAGCCGCGAAACAGAGATCTGAAGAGCAGGTCTTTACGTCCGCAAAACGGCGCTCATAAACACCAACCTTCTCAACCACTTCGTTCACCTGATCTTGAGGGAAGAACTCAGTGTACTTAAGGTTCTCAATGATACGAGAAGGCACAGCAGCAGCCATTGCACTGATGCCGATGCCCTTAAATTTCATTATTGCCATAGCTTACTTCTTCGTACAGGCGTCGTAGAGGTCTTGAACTGTCTTAAGTTTCCTAAAATCAGCTTCCTCGATTTGAGTATCATACTCGTCATCAATAAAAGCAATTATACTCAAATATGCTATTGAACTCCACTCGTCGTACTCACGGAAGTTATCTTCCATTTTGATCTCGTCTTCTCGCTCAAGAGCTTCCTTAAGCAAATCAATAAATTTCTCCATAAATGCTGTTATTTTAAATTAATCAAATCTTTAGAACCTTGTATGTGGGCTTTTGATGATGCACCAAACACAACAGACTGCAAATTTAAGCTATTAATATATTCGAATGATTCTATCGGTGTAATAGACCCAGATACAAGGACATTCATAGCCATAAGCTGACATTTATTTGGATTATTCTCAGCTATCACTCTCTCATACTCTTCCTTTGAAGGATTCATATTGAAACCAGCTTTGTTGATTGAACTACAGATAACCACTTCTTCAATCTTCCACTCATCAAGCTTTGACTTAAGATAAGGCATATTAAGAGTGATGAAACCAGGAGTTACATTGTATTTCTTGCGAATATAGTCACAATAGCACTGAAAAACCTCCTTCACGTCATATCCAAGAATCAAATCAGTTATTACGTTCTGAAGGAAAATCACCTTAACATTCAAACCCTTAAACATCTTAACTTCAATGTCTATCAACATCTCCAACAGCTTCATCAAATCCTTACCAAGGACTACTGATGTGCCTTTTCCTATCATTCCAAAAACACCACTTGTTGTGTTATTCTTGAACAATATTTCATTCATAGCAGAGAAGATACCCTGCTCAGCAACCATATTGGCATACTTATGAGGATAAGGTATTGAAGGGTACCATGAAAGATGACCATACTTGTCGCTTTTCTTGCGAAAATAATCACATATCTCGGCTGCAATGTCATTGCTATTGAGCATTACAGAATCTATTCCACATTCAAAAGCATTATCGTAAACCTCAATAATATTGCGGATATCACTGAATTTCTTTGCCAATTCCTCAGCCTTATCCTGTGAACGGTGGTTGATACCAAAAAACTGGTTGTCACCAAATACAATTTTATCTATCTTCTCCATACCGTTACAGATTTTGAGAGTTATTGAACACGCTATGAATGATCTCTTGCGTTGTTGAGGCATCTGCAAACGTGCAAATCACAGATTTTGTCCTATCAAGAATAGCATCAGCAAAATCATACAGCTGATGCGTATAACCATTACCCCTGACATAGAAAGGAACGGAATCCGGCATGGTGTTTTTGGCTAAGGTATTCCAGCCTTCAATCAGATTAAATTCAGGATGTGCCTCGTCTACGTATACTTTCATACCATAAAAATCAGCCATGATTTTCCCCTTTGATCCAAAAAACTCAATTTTCATCATTGGCTTCCTATATGTAACATCACTCCAGTCAACAAATACAGATGCTGTAACATCGTTGGCATAAGCAAGATTTGTTGCAAACATATCCTCAACATCTTCAGAGAAGATGCTGTTCATCATTGAGCCATACACTTTAATAGGCTCTCCAAGGATATAATTAAGAATATCCAAAATATGAGCACCCATTTCATATGTAGCACCACCGCCATTTTCTCTCTTTGAACGCCATCCTTTTGATTTTTGAGACTTTATAATGGTACAACTATAAAATTCCGCTTTTACGTGAACTAATTTTCCAATTATATCAGCAGAAATTAATTTCTTCACATTATTGAAAACAGGATTGTAACGGTTGACATAACCCACCTGATTAACTAGACCTTGGGCCTCAAATGCTTCTGAGAGTTCTTTTGCTTGAGCTGGGCTTGTAGTAAATGGTTTCTCACAGAATACAGAAATTCCATTTTCACAAGCAATTTTACAAATCTCATAATGCGAAAATGAAGGTGTACAGACAATCACCCCATCAATATCCCTTGCATTCAGCAAATCTTTGTAGTCAGTATATGTTTTTAAATTTGGGATATACTTCTTCATCATACCTAGTATGGTACCTGAGGTATCAGACACCGATATAATTTCAACCGCTGGATGCGTGTTGATGATGGGATAATGGGTCAGTCCCATACGTCCCATACCAATAATTCCAATGCGAACCTTTTTCATATTATATTAATTTACTCGTAGTATCTTTTTCCGACAAGTCTTTTAAATGGAATTTTAATCAAATGCCAAAGAAAAGGCGCATTATGACTAAAATAGTCCCATAAGAACTTTCCCAACGGTCTGCCTTTTCTCCCCCAATACAACCCCATTAATCCTAATTTTCGAATGAGCGGAGGAGCCATTTTATATTCACCAAGGAAGAAACGGAATGCCGCCCCGACACCTATACAGATTTTTCTGTCAAGATACGGTAAAATATTAACTGCAAAAAAGTCCTGTTTTGGTGCTCTCATTGCAACCCAAACAATATTTGCTCCACTGTCATTTATCATCTTAGCTATTCCTTCATAGTCATACTCCTCAAGCCTGCAAAATGGTGGAGAATATGTTCCAACAACCAAAGCATTACACTCTTTTACCTTCTCACAAATATTGAATAAAGTTTCTTCAGTGTCACCCAGAAGGAAATGCCTTATACCACTTTCGGGATTAGTAATCATATCCTTGAATAAGATTGGCCCCATTGTTCTTTCTACATTCTTCAGTCCCCAAAGTCTTGCAGCCCAAAGCGTGGGTTGCCCATCAGGAGCATTCATAAACGAGTTATTCATGACTTCGCGATATTTCGCATCAGAAGAAGCCAAATTAACTGTTCTTGGATCTGAAACACAAATGTATGTGTTAAGACCATCATCAATTGCTTTTTTTATACGTTTCTGTGTATCTAAAGGAGTAGTTATTGAAATAAATGTTTTACCGATTCGGTAGCGATCTGTCATATTATTTGTTTATTGTTTATATATTTGCTTTTATTCATTAGTTGTGTTTGCTGGTGGATTTGCTAACTTAATCGAGACAGGTTACATTGGTAGTATTATAATCATTTGACGAAAGAACCATACGTCTTTATTACAATCTCATCAATATATGGTGAGTAATAAGACCTAATCTCTTTCATCTGCTCAATTTGAAGTTCTGAACGTATTAGCGGATCCGACAACAATTCGGCTAAACGTACGTGATATGAATTCTTTTCTTTCAATCTAACCATGCCCTTCCCGTTCAAAGTGCTTTCCTGTCCGCCACATTCATAATATAGAGCCGGTATTCCATTTGCAACAGCATCACAGGCAGGTATCCCAAAACCCTCGTGCAACGATGCACTAACATATATCCAAGATTTTTGGATTAATTCAACCATATTATCAGCGGCTATATTATGGAACTGATGTATCGTCAAGTACGGATGTTTCTGTAGTGATGCTATCTTTTGTTCATATCTGGCAGCATATTTTGATCCTTTACGAGTATTTCCCACAATATAGAAAGTCATCCTCATTTTAAGTGTCTCTGACGTACGAGCCACTTTATCAAGTAGCTCTATACAATTTTTATTTTCTATAATTCTTCCGATGTAAATTACAGTAGGTTCATTGTTTTTTCTAAATTTAATTTTACTAACTGCCGTAAGCACATTAGGGCATAACCGGCAATCTTTCACACCAAACTTGTACAGTTCTTGCTTATTAAACTTGCTGACAGTAATCCAATGTTTCTTACGATACCGCATTACTTGCATATATACTACAACTAACTTCAGGCTCTGAACAAGATTCGTTCTAATGAAGAAGCGAGGTGGTGTAAAGTTGTGATAAACTATGACCAGATTTGGATTGTCTCTTACATACTTAATATACCTATCATAACTCCCATACTCCCAAAATATTAGTTCTTTTTTGTTGCTAATATCTTTTAGTTTTTTGCATATTTCATTTGTGTCTGGATCAAGGAAGCATATATTCACATCAAAATGCTTCAATAAAATTTCAGATACCAATCTCCTTTGGATAAAAATAGAATTATATGGATTGGTATAAATAGTCCAGAAATAAACATCTCGCCTCGTCATCTTCCTCTAAAAAAATCAATAATCCTAAATCCTTTCATCACAATATAAAAAAACAAATAGCTAAATCCTTTCAAGTGTTTTTTCGCATAGATCCAACGACTCTCTTGAACCAGGGAATACTTATATTTTGACAACTTATTTGAGAAACTCGCTCCATCAAGATGAATAATACCGGATTTATTTAAGATATAATTACTATAGCCTGCCTTGCTCATTCTCTTCTCCCAGTCGTTCTCTTCATAATACATGAAGAACTTAGGATCAAAGGTTCCCACATTACTTACAACCTCTCTACTTACAAAAAGTGCTGCACCTGACACACATTCTACCTCGAAAAACTTAAGTTCAGTATTACGTTGAATTAATATTCGTTGATATAGTTTGTCTTGATACAAGAAAAAAGATCCTGATAGGAAACGACCAAAAGAATGAACGACCCTATGTTGTTTGTCAAGTAACAAAGTTCCGAGAGCACCTATCTTCAGTTGAGGATTGGATTCTGCAAAATCAAACAAATCTTTAATAATGTTGTTCAGCACAATGGTGTCGGAATTTAAAAGAAAAAAATATTTTCCTTTCGCATACCGCATTCCCAAATTGTTTCCTCTGCCAAAGCCCAGATTCTCTTCACTTTGGATAAAAACTATACGAGTATCCCTCGCAAAATAATCTCTGCTGTCATCAGAAGATGCATTATCAACCAAAATAATCTCAAAGTGAATATCCTTAGTGTTTTCGTACACACTCTCAATACACTGTGCTGTAAGATCTCTCGTATTAAAATTGACAATTATTATCGAAACATCCATCTTTATAAAAACTTATATGGTACCACCCCATTATAATTCATATAAATCAGCAAAAAGTAATAGATTGACAAGCTCGCCAATGTAAATATACCTCTTCTTGTTGTCAATACTTTTCTTTTTCCAATAATTGCAGGAATTGCGATAATTCCAGCCGGCAGGAAGTATTGAGCCACTCTGAAAAGATAATTGAAATTAATGGAGACATTGTAAAAACAAATCCCCAATATCCAAATCGTAAAATAGATATTAGAAACTTCTTTCTCTGCGGAAAAAATTAAATAAATACAAAGAAATGACATCAATAAAAGTGGAATTGACGTGATTAAAATCATTCTAGAAGTGAACTCGTTTTCTACTAGCAAATAATAAGCGTAATAACCTCCAAGCACATCCAAATTGGCAATAGCTGAAAATATTTTCAAATCCAACCCAGAAAGAGGAATGACAAAAGACAAAGTTATTAATGCAAACGCAGTGTGTCTATTCATTTTGAATTTTAAAAAGTATAATAGCCCAATAACAGATAAAAGCAAGGCAGTAGAATGAAAGAAAGAAGCTAATACGCAAAAAATTAAATACTTTATAATATTCCTTTCTTGTCCTTCAAGATATTTTAATGCATACAAAAAAATTGAGGCTGCCGTCGCTTGTCTAATCACATTAAACGATGCAAAATAAACACACATTATCAGATATAAAACAACTGAGAAAATTTTATCTTCACTCTTTTGTTTTATAGTTAGCGTTGTAAATGTAAATATGACAAGGGCGCACAACAAATTAACAAACGTAAATTGCATCCCTAAGGTCTTCGATGCATTAGTAAACGCATTAAAGCCCACCTCAATGTTTGTTGATAAAAAATCTTCGTCACTAAAAGACTTATTAGACCAGTTGGTATCGTATGAATATTTATAATTATAACCGTAATCGGTTCCAACCTCATATCCTCTGAATACGTTTAATAAGAACAGAATAGCCAACATAAGAACATAATTACTCTGTTTCTTAATAAGTAAGAAAACCATGAATAAGATGAAGAGTAATATATAAATTATCATTAGCGAATATCAGCTTTAATGACGTAATACAATCCTTTTGCTATAACCAATGGATGATTCAGGAAAATATATGCAAACTTGCGCCATTCGGATATTGGGAAAACTCCACGCATAAATAGTTTCAGCATCTTTAAGTATGCCACACAATAGCGTCTTTGAGCCGTTATATTTTTAAAATAATAGTCAAGTGAGTGTTTTGCATCTTTAAATAGATAATACATTTGATACAGGATCGATTTTTGTACCAAATTATCTACTAACTTTGAATTGCCTGTGGATATACCGACCGAATAACGGTAAGATGACATTTCCTCACGGATGCAATACACCTTGGATTTCCTCGCCAACGACATAAACAAACCATTATCCAAAATGGTCTGTTCGTCAGGATCCACCAAGGATTTTCTGTAACAAACTGTGCAGGTCATAATGAAAGGATAATTCCTCAGATAATAATCAAAGATATATCCGTCAACTATACGCGAGCGCAAACCTTTGTAGGGCTCAATGTTAGGAGTTTTAATTTCCTTGCCTAAACTATCAACATATTTAAAATAAGAATGTACCAAACCATAGTCTGGATTTGATTCCATAAAGTCCACTTGTTTTTGTAATTTAAGTGGATCTATCCAGTAATCGTCACCTTCACAAGTTGCATAATATTTGCCCTTGGCACGACCCTTTTGAATTCTCCCAATCGTTCCATCTCTTTTAGAGTGTTGGTTTTCTAATTGATAAATAGGTTTGATTAACTGGGGGTATTTTTGTTCATACTCTCGTACAATCCTTGCCGTATTGTCTGTTGATGCATCATCATGAATTAATATCTCAACAGGAAATGTTGTTTTTTGCATTAGGAATCCTTCGATTGTCCTTCGAATATAATTTTCTTGATTATACGTAATGCAACTTATGCTAACGAATGGTATCGTTTCTTCGTTCCATTTTTGTAGAGTGATTTGTGTTGGATTGTTAAGAAATTTGAACATTTTTATCATAATATTGATTTACAGAACTATAATCTCAATGGGTTAACAACTTATATGAATTAGTTTTGACAGTTAAGGGCAAAAGACTTACATTTATAATATCATAATCCACAAAAAATTGGAGTTACTAACTTAGCTGGGACACGAAGTTAGCAACTCCACAGAGACAAAGTTAATTAAAAACAAATTAGGTCTGGTTATGCAAACTGGTCTGCTTCTTTACTTACAACGAAGCACTGTCGCCCCCCAGCTCAAACCCACACCAAATCCAGCTAATAAAACATTACCTCTCAAGAGCCCCTCCTTCTGCGCTTCGCATAGGGCGATTGGGATAGTGCTAGAAACTGTATTCCCTACATTCTCCATATAAACATAGAATTTATCCTTATCTATACGAATAAGTTTTCTCAGATAATTAATCATGTATTTATTTGCTTGATGGAATACCCAAAGGTCTATATTATCTAGCTCCATATTTTCTTTCTTGAGAATTTGCTCAACCATTAAAGGTACTACATCTGCTGTAAAATTGAAAATAGCCCCACCATCCATATAGAGATTGTCATCCCACTGTGTATCACCATTTTCATTGATAGTGTATGCTCCTGTTTTATCTGGATAACGAGCTCCACCTGTTTTTACTATTAGGGTCTCTGCACCAGATCCGTCCGTACCCAAAACAAATTCTCCAATCTCTGCGAATCCATCTGTGGAAATTATCGATGCGGTTGCGGCATCTCCAAAGATTGTTTGGTTCCCTTTGTCATCGGGATGGATGTATTTCGTATATGTTTCAGAAGTAATGACTAGAACGTTTGTGGCAATATTAGAAATTATAAGACCTTTTGCTACCGCCAATCCATACTCATAGCCTGAACATCCAAGATTGATATCAAAAGCTCCACAAGATGTTTTAAGGCCCAGACTATTTTGCAAAATACATGACGATGACGGGAGCTTATAATCTACACTCTGCGAGCATAACAGCAAGAAATCGACCTTCTCGCGTAAACCTGTATTCATAGAAAAAAGTTTCTCAGCTGCTTGATGTGCCATATCTACGGCAGTTTCATCTATGCCAGCCAAATGTCTTTCAGAAATGCCGACCTTATTGGTTACCTTTTCCGCTGACCATTCAGGGAACTTTTCTGTAATCTGCTCGTTTGTTAGAATATTTTCCGGTAGATAGTATTCTATCGCTTTAATATATGCCTTTTTACCCATATTCTCATTAATTTAAGGTGTAGCCGCCATCAAGAAGCAAAGAGATGCCTGTTATCCAACAAGATGCATCCGACAATAAATAAACAACCGCATAACCAACCTCTTCAGGCAGCCCATAACGTTTCATAGGATATCGTAACTTATCTGCTTCTAATTGGTCAGCATCTATTATACTGTCATTAATTAATGGGGTTTCTATCATTCCCGGTGCAATCGTATTGACCCTAATCTTCTGAGGGGCAAGCTCTAATGCGGTTGCTTTTATAAAACCTTCCAGTGCCCCTTTTGTTGCACCATATATTGAGCCACCCAAGTAACCACACTTCACACCAGAAATTGATGAAATAATGACGATGGATGACTCTTTATGCAAACGCTTTTGCTGCACAAGAATCCTAACAAGTCTGATTACAGAAAAAGCGTTTGTATTAAATAATTGTTGAAGATCATCGTCTTCGGAAAACTTCAACATCTTAATTTCTACAACCCCTGCACAACATACAACTCCATTCAATTTTGGAAGTTCTGATGAAAGACGCTCTATACTAGACAAATCAGCTAAATCAGCAACAACCATTTGATGGCCTTCGCCTTCCAAACTATCTAATGTATGCTTAAGGCGAGATTGGTTACGTGCTGTTATTATACAAATGGCACCAGCTGCAGCACATTGCTGTGCGACAGCTTTGCCTATACCTGATGATGCTCCGGTAATAAGGATTGTCTTCCCTATTAATGAGAAAATTGATCGCATTATTTCTTAGACACTACGAGATTAAAAACGTCTTCGATAGTTATAGTGTCCTTGATGTCGGTTGCGGTCAACTTAACACCATACTTCTTATCAATCATGTTGAGGATTGCGAGCCCTATTAGGCTGCTCCACTCATCGAGATCCTCACGATAATTGGTTTCCGGTTTAAACTCGTCCAACTCCGTTTCGTCGAACTGATCTGCAAAATCTTCTATAAATTTTTTGATATCCATGATTAAAACTTATTCAAATGCTAAGAGAGCATCCCTTATGTTAATAAAAATAGTATAAGTATATAATTGATCCTTCAAGTACAGGCTTTTCTTGTCCTTCAATCTCAAACGTGCAATAAATATTGGCTTTGCAAATATCGCCTAAATCCATCGCTGATTTGAGTGTCACATTTAATCTTAATCGGCTATTGGCAGGAACAATAGACTTAAATATCATTTTTTCTATCCCGTAATTAACTACTTGCTTAAGGTTGTTAACATGCAAAATTTGATTAAGTAAACATGGAAGAAATGATAATGTCAAGTATCCATGTGCTATTGTCGAATTATAAGGACTTTCATGTTTTGCCCGTTGTTCATCAACATGTATCCATTGGTGATCGAATGTAGCATCTGCAAATTTATTAATAATCTCTTGTGTCACTTCCAACCATTCAGACTGACCTAAGTTTTGCCCTTCAAGCTGTTGAAACTCTCTAACTGAATCGATAACGGTTTGTCTCATGTATTAAAAATGTTTTGTCCAATCCATTGCCTCAACAATCTTTCTACGTTCTTCAGTTGGTTTTTCACGCATTCCAATAAGCTTTACTGGATTTCCAAAGTAGATACCCCATGGTTTTAAATTTCGGTTTACAAGTGAATTAGCTCCAACTAGAGCTCCCTCACCAATGTTAACGCCTGGCATTACCACTGTTCCAGCACCTATATAGGCATCGTTTTCCACAGTGATATCTCCATACCTAATTTCAAAAGTATCGTCAGGTAATAATTGGCTGGTATAAAAACCATTAAATTCGTAAGTCGAACTTAATAATTTAGAACCAGGCCCCAAAAACACTCTATCTCCCAATATAATGTTTGCTCCTCCTTCAAGTATGCAATGCCAAGTTATGCAACAGTATTTACCAATTTTAAGAGACTTACGACCGCTTAAAAAGGCATAGTCAAAAACTATGCAATGATCATCAATTTCTACACATTCAGGAACATTAATTTTTGCTAACTGATATAGTCTAACATCTTCTCCACAATATTTCAATTTGTCTTTCACGTTAGCCCCCATGTATTCTGTAAACTTTATACCTTTCATATCAATTACTAGTTAAGTTAAGTTAAGTTAGGTTTATTCTTTCATTTTCAGAAAAATATATAATTGAATTTGTACCGTAACAATCATTGTGTTCAAGAGGTTGAAGTTGATCTGATACTTTATTCTTTTGGTACAGCCAATTAAATTTTTCACAATCGTCAAATATCTTTTTTAAATATGCACTTTGAGTTGTAACAAAATATACTCCTGCAAAATTTTTCTTAAAAACACTATAATCAACCTCCGTAAATGAGTCTAAAGCAATGTTTATAGCACCTTTAATAATATTATATCCTGTACTTAATTCAGTAAGTGGCCAAGCTATATGGTCACCTCCGGGTCGAGCGTTGAACTCAATCAAATATATTATATCATCAACAATCTTGATTTCTGTATGACACGCGGTATTATCAACACCGATGGCAGTAAGTCCCTCTGACAAAACCAACTCTATTTTCTTTCTCATCTCAGTAGAGATATCCGCAGGTTGATGATGGCCCAATTCGACACAATGTGGAGGCCCGGAACTGATTTTCTCTGTCACTTGTATTATATAGTGTTTACCCTTATAGGTTAAACTCTCCACGGAATACTCTTGTCCACCTATAATAAATTCTTCGATTATTACAGGCGCCCCCCCGGAGTTGTCTTTTGCGTATTTATAAGCATCCAATAAATGCTGAGCCTTTTCTACAACTGTTATCCCTTTTTTCCCACCCTTATTTGTAGGTTTTATGATAATTGGATATTTAAAATCTATTTTATTTAATTCGCTGTCATCGCTTATGCGATAAAATGCTGGCTGGGCTATCTCTTTGATACCACGACAGATGATTCTATTTCTAAATTTATCAGTGATATACAAGGAGTTTTGATACGGCATACCCGGGGTTCCAATTTTCTCTGCTACATAAGCAGCAATAGATACTGTTAATTCTGTTGTTGCTATAGCTCCAGAAATGCGTTCTGCACGACAAATATCTACAATTGCATCTTTTTCAAAAATGGAAATATTGTGAAACACATCTACCTCTTCGTGAATGTAATCTGGCTCGCTGTTCGAAAAACAATGTGTAATAAGGCCCATTGAATGTGCATTATGACTAATAATCCATGCCATTCTGCCCGAACCTATTATTGCGAGTTTTTTATTCATAATCGTTTATGATTTTTACTATCCTACTCATATCATTCACATTGTATCTTTGATCGATTGGGATCATAAGAATGGTCGAATAGATTTCCTTTATGTTATCATTAATTAAAACATCATCTGTGTTTACCGGCCATAGAATAGGTGCATATACATTATCTTGAGCGAGTTTTCTTTGTAAACATGCCCTGTCTCTGACATATATTGGGAAATAAAGAGGTGAAGTAGTAACATCATCAATGTTGGAGCAAACTGATTTAACCTTGCCAGAATTAATATTTAAAAATAGATGTCGGTAGTTTTCTAATCTTCTCATCATAGATGTGTCTTTATTTTCCTTATCCATAATCATTAACGAAAAGTCTGACATTTTATGTAATGAGATGGTTTTTCCTGTTCCTGCAACAGCATCTTTATTAAGTCTTATTGATATGTTTTTTAACTCCTCGTCACCGGTATTAAAGTACTTACCTCTAAGATACATTGCATCTGTTTGTTTACTAACAAATTCACCGTTATTTTCTTTCGGTATTTCTACTCCATCAAGATAATGAGACTCAACGAACCCACCATCTGGAATTTTAAACCACTTCCTGTAGCTTCCTGTGACGTAGTCAAAAATACTGTGTCTATTGGTAGTATATATACATTGTGTAATATCCTCCATTAATACACAACCTTTTAATTTTATTGTAGTAAGAGCATCTATTTCTTCCTGTTCTAATTCCATGCCATAAAAAGGATGCACAACAATCATAGTAGGTCCTACATCTTTGTACAATTTAATTAAATCAACTGTATCGATTCGCAGGTCTTTTCTTATGTTATAGTAAAAGCATTTCCAACCTTGCTGTACAAATGGATCTATAACTGTTTGACATGTGTATGCCGGTATTAAAACAATCTTATTGCTTTTTTCATACTTCTTTGCTACAGCATACATGGCTTCTCGACATAACGAATAGTTGATGCGTATATCGCTTCTTTGCTCATTTGTAGGCTGAATACCCTTTAATGCAATATCTTCAGAATAAAGAGGAAATATACTACCAATTTCTTTCATGTTCTCAGGACAGTTTTTTATTAACATTCTTGTCTATTTCTGCATTCACCTTGACAGAATTATCTCCTAAATCTAGTGTTAGAATCAATGTCAACAGATTTATAAATTTATCGAATAATGCTTACGACTCACTGATAATAAGTTTCACATATTTGTCCATCGCTGCCATACAATCATTCATGATATCAACCGAGGGAAAAGCCAACAGGATAACCCCGATAGCCGCATTGGCACCCTGAAAGGATTTGACCGATTCCCCGGGTTGTACGTATTGATGATATTCTTTCACGTATTGTTTAACTTCATCATTAATCTCAACATGGTTAAGGACTCCGTCTTTCAAAGAATGAACCACATAGTAGGCAGCAGCTCCATTGTGATATTCAATAGAAGGCATCTGTTTAATATTCAAAGCATCCAATGTCGCTGAAACCATATCAAATCCGGTAGCATATCGAATAACCTGAGGAACAAAATTACCTCCGCTTCTAGGACCAATCTCCATAATGTACACATCGCCATTCTCTGCGATTCTTGCCTCAATATTGATTCCCCCATTTTTGAAACCAGACATTTTTACAACGGAGGCTACGACCTTTTCAACAGTTTGGATGGTTTTTTCATCCCGTTCACTTGGCCAAGTCGTTGAGAAAGGAACAAAAGGATTCACCTTAGTATCATAATGGTGATCACCCAAATAGGTAAAAACCAAATTGCCATCGAACACAAAACCATCACCATGCAACTGCTTTCCCGAACCGACAACAAATTCCTCAATGATTATCCTTTTATTGCGCGAGAAAAATGAGGCATATTCAACGGCCTTCTGCAAGTCGTTCTCTGATATCACTTTGGAAACACCTTTGCTACCAGAAGAATCAGTTGGTTTGACGATAACAGGGAAATTCAAATTTTCGGTCAATGTCAAAGGGTCCCGATTTGCTGTAACACTGACACTCCTTGGAGCATTAAACCCATTATCCAGCAAGAATTTTCTAAATAAATCCTTTTCAGAAAGAACTCGTATGCTATCATAAGAATTTCCCGGTAAACCTAGTTGTTCTGACACGTACGCAGCGACTGGTGCAGCTGGGTCAGAAGCATAAGCAACAACATAGTCCAAGTGAAGGTCTCTGGCAAGTTCCAACACTTTTTCTCTATCTGTCGTACTCACATTGTGATACTCATCTGCATATTTGTGACCCGGATTTTCAGGCAAATAATCACAAGTTATAACGTACCAACCTCTCCGTTTCGCTTCAAGAATGATAGGAATCTGGGCATAGGCTCCACCCAAAAAAAGGATGCGTTTAGTTTTCATACTGTAGACCCTATTTATGATGAGTGACGATGAGGGCAATGATTCGCTCCAAATCCTCCCTGGATAGGTCATGATGCATGGGGAGGCAAATAACCTCATCCGCCATTTTGGTTGCATTCGGCAGGTTTTCCTTGGAAGCGGACTTCAAACCTCGATAAGTAGGGAAAGTACTGATTAGCGGGTAAAAATAACGCCGTCCAAATATATTCTTCTCCCTCATTTTAAAATACAGCTCATCCCGAGACATACCATACTGTTGGGCATCAACAAATATAGGAAAATAGGAATAGTTGTACGTAATATCTTCTCGTTCTTTCATATAACGTATGCCAGGCGCATTTAGCAAGTGACTCTGATAAAACCTAGCCACCTCTTTTCTTTTCTGGATGGCCGCATCCACTTGTTTAAGGTTCAACAATCCGTAAGCTGCACGCACCTCGTCCATTTTAGAATTGATGCCCGGTGCAACCACCTCGGTTTCTCCCGCAAAACCAAAATTTTTCAAATAATCAATTCGTTTCTTGGTTTCAGAATCACGACAAATTAACGCTCCTCCTTCGATGGTGTTGTATGTTTTAGTGGCATGAAAACTCAGAGTACTCATGTCGCCCGCTTCCAAAATACTGTGACCATCAACCTTTACACCAAAAGCATGGGCCGCATCGTAAAGAACTTTCAAGCCATACTTATTGGCAATGGCTTGTATTTTTTCTGTCTCACAAGGATTGCCATAGACGTGAACGGGCATGATGGCCGTGGTACGGGGTGTGATAGCAGCTTCGATGAGATCGGGATCAAGATTACCGGTCATTGGGTCCACGTCAACAAACACCGGTTTGTTGCCATTCCACCAAATAGCGTGAGTGGTTGCCACAAAGCTGTATGGTGTCGTTATGACCTCGCCGGTAATACGCAGAGCCTGCAGGGCGGTTATCAGGGGCAGAGTACCGTTTGTAAATGCACTAATGAATCTTACACCCAGGTAATCGCACAAAGCTTGCTCCAATTGCTTATGAAAATTGCCATTGTTGGTAATCCATTTGCTTTCCCATATTTTTTCCAAATAAGGCATGAAGTCTTCCAAAGACGGAAGCAAAGGTGACGTGACCGTAATTTTTTTATCCATGTTTTCTAACTTTTACAACATTCATAACTATCGTTTTAACCTCATAATACTCCTTCAACTTAAAGTTTTCGCAAAGAACCATAAAGATAACCAAGCCTACCACCAACTGTAACGGAAGTACGACAAAGGGTGACCACGATAGAAAAGATAATCCAAAAACGATGAGTGCCGTCAACGAAGCTACACCAAACGAGGGCAGAATGTCCTTTACTTGCTCTAACGTACTGTAATTCATGCCTGCTCCAGAGTAATAACTATTCAGGTAATAGGAAATGAAACTCGTTCCAACAGAGCCCCATAACATCCATTTAATGCCTATGAAAATACCAAGGGCAACCGGTCCAATCATTATTGTTTTTTTAATAATCTCAAGCTTTAAAAACAAGTCTGAACGCCCCTTCACCTGCAACATATTTAGGTTAATAGCTTGCAAAGGGTACAACATGCCGGAGAAACAAATGATTTGTAAGAAGGCAACAGAAGGCAACCATTTAGCACCTATTAAAACCAACACCATCGGTTTTGCGATGGCCGCCAGACCAAGCATGCAGGTGAACGACGCCAGCATGGTGGTTTTGATAATTTTCCGATAGGCTTCCCTCAATCGGTCGTTTTCGTCCTGAATAGAACTCAACACGGGATAGCTGACCCGTTGAACTACTGCGGTTAAGTTGCTGGAAAATATACTATTAAACTGTTGTGCCCTGGTATATTGGCCGAGTGATTCGGCCGTATAAAACTTTCCGATAATAAACAAATATAATTCTCGCCATATGGTATCAATCAAACCCGAGACCAGCAGCTTCCATCCAAATGAGAATAAACTTTGAAAACTTGTTTTTGAAAATTGCCAAACCGGTCGCCACCTACTGAAAAGCCATAGAAAAACAGTGTTCAATAATTGCCGTGTAATTTGCTGACCGACTAAACTCCAAACCCCAAGGCCAGACAATGCCATACCAATACCAACGATTCCACTAGAAATAGACGCAATTAAAGAGACTTTTGTCTGTGTCCTGAAATCGATTTTTTTAACCAGAAGTGTGCGTTGAATAATTGCAAAAGCATTGATGACAACAATAACACCCATTACTCGAGTAAGAGGTATTAATTCGGGTTGATTAAAAAAATCGGCTATCAGTGGTGCGCATACATAAAGTATTGAAAACAGCACCACGCTAAGCAGTAAGTTAAAAACAAAAACGGTGTTGTAATCGGTGTTATCCGCTTCTTTTTTCCGAATAAGGGCATTTGAGAAACCACTGTCGACAATACTGTTGAAAACGGCTATGAATATGGTAATGATGCCTATCAAACCATATTCTTTTGGAGTTAGTATCCTGGCAAGTATCAGCCCAACCAGAAACGTGATGCCTGAACTGGAAATATTATCGGCAAAACTCCAACCAACACCTTTGACGGTCGTTTTTTTCAGTGAGTCGTTTGGCATGAAAAAGGGCTAGGATTCAACTCATTTCCAATGGTTTAATTCAAGCGGTGTCCCCACCACTATATCCACCTTTGCTTTCTTACCTATTACCTCCTTCAAATACCTGGGATGCAAACCGTATCCGGGACGTATGGAACGAACATTTTCTTCGGTAAAAAGCTCGCCTGCTTTGATGTCTTTTACTGCAAACAGGGAACGTGAGAATTTGCGGTTGTCTTTGGCTTTTTCGGTCAGTTCGTACGTTGGCTTGCCAAGGGCTTTTTCGGCTTGGCGCACGGCTGCGACCATAGCGGTAAATTCCTTTTCGTCGAGCGAAAACGAAGCATCGGGTCCGCCAATCGATTTGTCGAGAATGAAATGTTTCTCTATTACTTTTGCACCTAAAGCCACTGCAACAACAGGCGCCACAATGCCTGTGGTATGATCCGACAGGCCCACTTCTACCCCAAATCGCTTTTTAAGATCGGGCAGGGTCAACAAGTTGGCTTCTTCGATGGGGGCCGGATAGGAAGAGGTGCATTTTAGTAAAGTAATGTTGTCGTTACCCGCATTGCGGCATGTTTGTACCGCCAATTCAATATCTTCCAACTCAGCAATACCCGTAGAGATTATCATTGGCCGCCCTTTCGATGCAGTGTATTCGATCAAAGGGATATCCTGAATTTCGAACGAGGCAATTTTATAGTAAGGCGGGTTGAACTGCTCCAGAAAGTCCACAGCCGTTTTGTCGAATGGAGTACTAAAGCACAACAAGCCCTCTTGGGCGGCAACCTGAAACAATTCTTCGTGCCATTCCCATGGGGTATAGGCTTCTTTGTACAAATTATACAAAGTCCTTCCTTTCCAAAGTCCTTCGCTTATCGCGAAATATTCATTGTTGCAGTCAATAGTAAGGGTATCTGCGGTATATGTTTGTAATTTTATTGAATCAGCTCCTGCTCGCTTAGCTGCGCGAATAGTTTCGATGGCTATTTTTATGTTATGCCCGTGGTTTGCAGATAGTTCTGCAATAATAAATGTGCTATTATTGTTTACAAAATCAAATTTCATTTTAGTCAAATATTTCTTTAGAAATTACTGTAATCATTGAGTCATTTCTCACTTTAATTAATTCTATTACCCCATTAGGGGTTTTAACTAAAATTGTTGGATCAGTTCTCAATATTAAGCCGTTAGGCATATCATTTTCATAACCCAATTCAGAAAAAATAATTTGGTCTATAATGATTTTTTGGTCCCTTAGCATCGTGTATGCCCCCGGATAAGGATATGCTTGTGCCCTGACCCAGTTATAAATTCGTTCTCTTTGCCAATTCCAGTTAATTTGACCATCAATCGAAGTGCGTTTGCCGAAATATGTTGCTTTGCTATGATCTTGTTTTATACACTTTAACTGATTTGTCTTAATTTGCATAATCAATTTAAATATCATTTCAGGATAAATTGTTTTGAATTCCTTTAAAATATCGGCACCTGTGTGATTTAATCCAATTTGAATAACTCTTTGTAAAACAATGTCTCCAGTATCGCACCCTTCTGCCATGATGTGGGCTGTGATCCCGGTTTCTTTCTCTCCATTTATGATAGCCCAAACATGGGGTGTTCTTCCTCTATATTTAGGCAGTAAAGAACCATGTAGGTTAATGGCATAAAACTTGGGATGATTTAGTATATTTTTTTCAACAATAAAGAGATAGTTAACTGAAAAAATAATATCTGTTTTAAATTTTTTTAAAAATTCAGAAGGATCTTTCTTTCGAGGATTACCAATAAAAATTGGAATCCCATTATTCGTCGCAAATTCAATGATTCCATCCGAATGATTATCTGTGAAGATAAATTGTGGAATAAATTCTCGGGATAAAAATTTTAAAGTATTTAAACCAAGCTCACCTGAACAAAGAAAACCTATTGCGAATATCATAATCCTTGTATTTCTTTTAATAAACGTTTCGGCGAGTGCTTATCCATTAGCTTTTTTTGTTTTGCAATAATTAATTTACTATAGTATGTTGATTTAATAAGACTTAAACTTTCAGCCATCAACGTTTCATCCAAATTATTTAAATCACCAATACAAATGGATAGTTTGCTCTTTTTGATTCCATTATATATGTATTTTTGGTTATCTACATAATATCCACATATAAATGGCAATTGCCTGGCACAAGCCTCAATGGCAACAGTACTTGCCGGGAAAATTCCAAATTCCGATTTATCCATTAAATCCGAGATTTCAAGTGCATTCAAACGGCTAAACCAAAGTACTTCCGGAGCTTCAGGTTTTGAGGCTGAAACAACTGCAACAGGTTTCTCTAAATTATTTTCCTTGAGTATTTGTATGAATTTCTTGCTTAAATTAAATGGATCGGCGCTGCCCATTATCAGAAGGCAGGAATATTGTTTTTCGTATTTCCCGACGGGACGGCGGAATTCTTTTCGAATCAATGCGTGTTGAAAACCAAGCAGGAGCTTGGTATACGATTCTTTCGAATAACAATTGGAATTAATTCCTTCGGCATGGTTTATAACGATATCGGCCACAAAGTGTTTATCGTGCATATCGTCGATACATACCAGTTTGCAGCCTTTACTTTTTATGGCTTCTTGGTATTCGGTGGTGTAGTAGTAGTTGTCTAAAACTACGATTTCATTGCCCTGTAAATATTCCAGAAAGCGGTCGAAGTGCGAATCGTCGGCGGGTAAATCGATCTGACCGGAGCATACCTTCCCGATTTCTGAAGTTTGGTATTCCGTTGGTTGGCGTGTGGCAAAAACACAATAAAAATGTTCGTTCAGCATCTCTGCCAGTGCAAGAGTACGGGTAAAATGCCCCATGCCAATGGTAGTACTGCCGTCGACACGGAATACGATCGTTCTTTTAGCCACCGGTTAAATGGTATTTTAATTCAGCCAATTTCCAGTCGAGTTCATTGTCGATGTCCTGAACTTCCATTTCTGTCAATACAATCGCGCCTCCATTTTTACAAAACAATGTTTTCTGACCAAGCAGGGCGTCGGTTTTTACCCAATAAAACGATCCGGAATCGTGGTATGCCGGTTTTAAATCCTGACTTCGTGTTGTTAGGTGTTCCGGCCAGATCATTTTTAGTTTTTTATTGTCATCAAATTCCAGGGCCCTTAAAATGGGATAGGAAAATGCCACCACAGCCAAAACCGATTCTAAGTTTTCACGAATAAATTTATCGTATGCTTCTCTAAGCCGTTTACCGGAGGTTAATGGCGATGTCGGTAAAATACAACAGATGTTTTCGAACAATTTCCCATCCGATTTATATCGATCGATCACTTCGACGATAACGTCTGTCAAAGTGGCAAAATCACCGGCGTTTTCTTTGGAGCGAATAAATGGGACGTTTGCTCCATACTGCATTGCTATTAATGCAATTTTTTCGTCATCGGTCGAAACCATCACTTCGTCAAACAAGCGGGATTTTAATGCAAGCTCAATAGAATAGGCAATAATAGGCTTCCCAAGAAATTCTTTACTGTTTTTCCCCGGAATACGTTTACTACCTCCCCTGGCAGGAATAATGGCGATGTTTTTCACTTTGTGTAAAAATGGTCGATGGTTTCTATTACATACTTTTGTTCCTCGTTGCTCAAAGTCGGAAACATAGGCAAGCTAATGCAATGCTTATAATAATTCTCAGCAAGGGGCAAATCGCCTTCTTTGTATCCCAAGCGGCGGTAATAAGGCATCAGGTGTGCAGGGATATAATGTATCTGCGAATATATACTGTTGTTTCTAAGATGGTTGTACAAATTTAAACGATCGTCTGCTTCTATCACGTATAAATGATAAGCATGGCCGTCGATTAGTCCGGACTGGCCCTTTATATAGGTTTTATTTCGAAAAGAATCATTGTATATTTTTGCAATTTCTCTCCTTCTTTCCAAACCTTCGTCTGCTCTTTTTAATTGACTGTTTCCTAAGGCAGCCTGGATATCTGTTAAACGATAATTGTATCCTAATTCCTGCATTTCCATATACCAACCGGGATAAGCCGGTTCGGCGCTACATCCTCCCGTGGCAAATTCAATACTGTTTTCGTAGTGGAATACAGTTTCATTTTTAGTTATGCCATGCGTTCTGTAAAGGAGTAGTTTGTTATAAAGGTTCTCGTCGTTGGTGGTAATCATACCCCCCTCGCCACAAGCAATATGCTTAACCGGATGGAAAGAAAAAATGGCCAGGTCGGCGTATCTTCCATTGCCACAAAATTGCTTTGCATTCCCGGAATCTATGAAATACCCGCCGGGAGCGTGGCAGGCATCTTCCAGTATCCATAAACCGTATTCGTCTGCCAGTCTTCTGAATTCCTCTAAATGTACGGCTCTACCGGCAAAATCGACGGGGATAATGCCCTGATATGTCCCTTTGGGCGAACTTTCCAGAATTTTTCTTACTGAGTTTATATCGAGTAGATAAGTAAGCGGATCGATATCGGCAAAAACCACCTCGCCCCCGCAATAACGTACACAATTGGCCGATGCAACAAATGTAATGGGCGTGGTTATAACCTTAGCGCCCGGTTTTACACCCAAGGCTATGGCAGAAAGATGCAGTGCTGCGGTACCGTTCGAAACTGCAACAGCGTATTTACAGCCTATGTAGCCGGCAAAATTCTCTTCGAACTCTCTGATCCTTGGCCCTTGAGTCAGGTAATCGGAAAGAAGGGCTTCCTTCACGGCCTGAACATCGGCTCCGGTAATGTGTTGCCGTCCGTATGGAATTGATTTTTGTATCATTATACCTGAAAATCCGGATCTACATGCTCTTTGATTTTTGCACGTAGTGAGTCTGTGGTCTCCCATTCCTTGTTTTCTCCGGAATTATAACAGAAGCCTTCGGCTACCTTTTTCGCATTGAAACAGGCAATGTATTCATCTAAATTCCAAATGGGTTGCTGTGGCAGTATGGTATAGTATGTCCCCAAATCGTAAGTATGAAACGAATCGGAAGCGCTTATCATTTCTTCGTGAATTTTTTCGCCCGCCCGCATACCAACAACCTTGTGCTCGCACTCGGGAGCGATTGCTTCGGCAAGATCCATTATCCGGTAAGACGGAATTTTTGGAATGAAAATTTCGCCTCCCCAGGCATTTTCCAGAGCGTACAACACCATATCGACACCGTCTTGAATGGGTATATTAAATCTGGTCATATTGGGTTCGGTGATTGGAATAATACCACCCTTTTTCTTTATTTCTATAAAAAAAGGCATAACCGAACCTTTGGAGCCCATCACATTTCCATACCTGACTACGGAAAACTTAATCGGATTACTCCCTTTGATATTGTTGGCGGCAATAAATAATTTATCGGAAGCCAGTTTTGTTGCCCCGTAGAGATTGATTGGAGCACAGGCTTTGTCTGTGGAAAGAGCCACCACGCTTTTGACGTTTGTCGCCAAACAGGCATCGATTACATTTTGTGCTCCTCCAATATTGGTTTTTACACATTCGGTCGGGTTGTACTCTGCTATATGAACGTGTTTCATGGCAGCCGCGTGAATAACAAAGTCTATACCGCTCAACGCTCTGACAAGGCGTTCCTTATCGCGGACATCACCAATAAAAAAGCGGATTGCAGGGTATTGGGAATGAGGATATTCCCGATCCATGACAAACTGTTTTTGCTCATCACGCGAATAGATTACCAATCTTTTTACATTCGGCCATTTGTTGAAAATAGTCTTAGTCAAAGCTTTCCCCAATGACCCTGTACCTCCGGTAATAAGTATACTTTTGCCGTTTAGATCCAACATTTCTTTATAGTTTAGGCTTCCTCCCATTTCTTCCTCAAGCTCAAAAAATAGGTTTTCCCATAAACAAGCCCGCATCCCACTACTCCTCCCAAAAACACCCAAATCACCAAGATTTTCACTCTGCTCGGCTTAGACCTCTCTGTTGGTACCGTTACCGGCTCCACGATGGTGAACACCGGCGTATCTTTCTTTACCTGGATCTTGGCCTGTTCCAGTTGACTGGCCAATTGCTGATATACGCTATTGGCTATGGTCATTCGGGTTTGTACTTTCTGCAGTTCTACCTGAGGCACCCGGCTGGTCAGGTCCTTGTATTGATCGGAGAGGGTGGCAAATTCCACTTGTTGCCTTTCGGCTTCCTCTTTGGCGGCGTCGTAGCGTTCCTGGATAAAATCGAGCTCTGCCTGCGATTTCTCCACCTTATAGGCAATGATATAGCTCTGCAATAAGTTTTGGGCTTTTTGCGCCATTTCGGCGGCTGCCAATGCTTCGGGCATGCTGACAGTCAACGTCAAGTAGCCTTCTTTCTTATCTACCGTCAGACTGATTTTTTCGCTGAATCTCTTCTTAAATTCAAATTCTTCCTTGCTCATAGCGATCGGCTTATCGCTCATATCTCCGGGTAAGACCAATTCTTCGGGCGCTTTGCGCAAAGCAGACAGCAACACACCGGGCAAACCTATGGTGTACTTCTTTACCACACCCAACACCGAGGGTTTTTTCACTTCGGTAGAATACTCAAAGTACGATACCACCGTATCTACTTTACTGAAATGCAGAGGGGTATGCATCAATTCGAGCATATAAGGCACCGATTGCACAATCTGGGGATAAATAATGGGCGAAAGTTCCGCGCTTTCGGCCATACCCAGATCCACTCCGGCCAGGGAGGCCAAACCGCTCAATTGAGAGCCTTTACCTCCGCTCATTTGGGGTACCAACACCGTTCTGACAGTGAATTCTTTGGGGGTCAACAAGGCAATCAACACACCCAACACGGCAGCTATACCGGTGGCTATCAGGATGGTTTTGCGGCCGTTCCAAAGGGTTTTGGCAACGGCCATCAGGTCTATTTCGCCCTCGGCCTGCTGAGGCAGGGAATCCGGGCGGGCTTCTTCGACGGTACTCATCAGGGGGTGGGTTTAGCGAGTTGTTGTACTAACAAGATCAGCGAGAGGGTGGAGGTCAGCGTGGCCAGGCTGCGGGCTACGGTGCTCTCGAAGTCTATTTTTTCTTTGGGTTCGCTTTCTTTGCGGATCTTTTCGGGATCCATTTGCAGGGTGATGGTGGAGCCGGGCTGCACCTTAGGGAAGTTGCGGATAAAAAGGAAGCAGTCGGTGCCTTCCATCTGGTTGTTGGCGTGGGTCACGGTGACGCTGCGGCGGTTGGCGTTTTTGTCGAAGCCGCCGGCAAACTTGCGCACATACCATTTGGCCGATTTGGGGCCCTGGTACACTACGTTTTTAAGTTGGTAATTGTCGGGGTCGAGGGAGTAGTCGGCCATACGGGTACCTGTTTCCAGTATGGTAACCACGTTTTCGGTGCGGCGGATATTGATCACATCGCCATCGAAAAGGATGGGATTGTAGTTGATTTTACTGCCGCTGCGCATAGCCATATTGAGATTGATGCTGATAAAGCCCCGGTTGTCGTAAGTGCGAATCAGTTGGGCGCCGTAGGGGTTGGCGTCGTCGAGCAGGCCGCCGGCTTGTTTGATCACGTCGCGCAGGCTGGTTTTCTTTTCTTCCAACAGATAGGGACCGGGGTATTTCACCTGGCCGTTAAGCTCAACCACCCGGCCTGTGGTAAACTCGGGCGTCATACGCACCACCACCATGTCGTAGGGCTGCAGTTTAAAATCGGCTGGGCTTTTAAGCTGATAACTACTATCTACTTCTACGGTGATCAGATCCAATTTAACCGCTTCGGTAGGCGAAAAAACATGCCTGAACACTTCCACCCTGTTGAAAGCCGCGCCCATGTTGAAACCTCCGGCGTTGATCAGCAGGTCGTGCAGACTCATACTGGGGTCGAAGGTAAAGCTGTTGGGGTTTTTTACCGCTCCGGCCACCCGTATTTCGCCCACATTGGTATAAGTAGCGTTGTCGTAAATGCGCAGTTGGTCGCCGGGCTGCAACGACATCTCGCCGGCCTTGTCGAGCTCTACGCGGATGTATTCGGTTTCGGCCGGGTTGAGCAGGTTACGGCGAAAAATATAGGCAACAGGGTAAACACTGGGGCGAAGTCCGCCGGCCATCTCCAGAGCTTGATTCACCGTAAGCCGGTCGCTCAGCAACATTTCCCGTTCAAAGGGTTGGCGCACCTGGCCCAGCACGGCTATGGTGGCCACATCGCTGTAGGTGGCCCGGTCGAGGATACGGACTCTGTCGCGTCTCTGCAAGTCAAAGTCGGGCGCGTCCTGATAGCCGGGGAAGGCCACCGTGATCACTTCGCGTGTATTATCGGGTCTGAGCCGTTCGATCAGCAAAAAATCGGTTTTGGCACGGTAGTCGGGTCTGGCCGTTTTGAGTAGGGCATCCAGGCTCGGATTGGCTTCAATGTCGTAACGGCCGGGGTAATACACGCTGCCCTCAATATCCACATAGAGTTCCATGGGCTTACCGATGCTTTTCAGCCTCACTATATCGCCGTCTATCAGAGCCACTTTGCTTTT
Source organism: Bacteroidales bacterium UBA1402 (assembly GCA_002305085.1). Classification (GTDB taxonomy): domain Bacteria; phylum Bacteroidota; class Bacteroidia; order Bacteroidales; family UBA1402; genus UBA1402. Next base: position 35,316 of record DBQE01000003.1, read on the forward strand.
TCCCCCAAGCACTTCGCTCAAGTTATATTCGTAGAGCTTTTCTTCGCCCTGTTCGTAGCGTTGTATTTGCACAAAGTCGGGATAGGCGTCCATATTCAGGCCGCCGGCGTATTGAATCAAGTTGAGGAGGTCTTCGCCCTCGAGCATTTCGTACGACATGGGGCGTTTGACCGCGCCCTCTATGCTGACCAACTTTTGGGCTACGGGTACAAATAAAATATCGTTGTTTTGCAATTCAAACTCAAAGCGTTGGACCGGGTTTTGCATAAATTCGTACACGTCCATGGTGCGGCGGGTTTTGCCCCGAATCAGCTCAATACGACGCACCGAACCGATTTCGCTGGGGCCGCCGGCAGCAGCCAAGGCATTGAAGGCCGAGTTTAGGGCCGAGAGGCTAAAGCTGCCGCTCACCCGGGTTTCGCCAAAAATATTCACCATAATGGTGCGGGCCGTTACTATGGTTACCGCAATCTGATCGGGCTCGAACTTATAAAAGCTGCCCAGCTTGCTGCGCAACTGCTCGCGGGCCTGAGCCAGCGTAAGGCCTTTTAAAAAGATTTTGGACAGGCCGCTGGGCTGGATGGAACCGTCGGGGGCTATACGTTGCTGTATATCGGTTTGCGATGCCCCAAAGATGCTGATGTGGATTTCGTCGCCCGGGCCCAGCACATAGCTGTCGGGAGCCTGCGCTCCGTCGGTGGTGCGAAACACCTCCAAGCTCTGATCGGTAAACAGCGAATGGCCGTAAATGCGGCGGATACGCCCCGAAGCCTCCCGATCCTGCTGCCGGGCAGCCTCGGTTTGAATAACACGCTGGGCGGCTTCGGCGGCGGCTTCGGCGGGGGTGGTGGCGGGTAATTCGCTTTCGGTGCTGACCGGACTGATTGGAATGGGCTGCCCTGTGGCAGTCGCCGCCGCAGATACGGTCGCCGTCGCTTTTTTCTCGGCTTCCAGTTCATCGAGTACCGCCTTAATCTGAGACTCGTATTTGGGATACTCGGCCGGCGGTATGGTTTCGGGATTAATGCCTTTTTCGAGCAAACGAGTCCGGACTTCGGACTCGTTCAAACCCCGCTTTTGCAGTTCGTCCTGAGCCATCAACATTAGGGCCGGAGACTGAGCCTGCACTGCCGCACTGAAATAGGGCAATGGAGCCGGTAGAAGCAAAAGCAGCAGCAAGCCTGCCTTGATGGCCATTGCTGCGGCACAACGGGGGATAAATCGTTTGGGAACGCTCATTGTTGCTGTATTTGTATTGAATTTACTTGTTGTTTATAGACAGGCTATACTTTTTCGAGCCAACTGTTCTGGGCTTTGTACTCGGGCACCAGTTTGCGCACAAGTCTGACCACAGCCGGGATGTCCACCTGCCTCGAAGCCTTCAATAGGGGCTCAACAGCATTGTTGAAGGCCTCAAATTCGTAAGTGCGGGCCTGGGCTACACGGATCTTGGGATGTTTGGTGGGCAGGGTGTTCTCCTCGTCGCTCAACACCTCTTCGTAAAGCTTTTCGCCCGGACGCAAGCCGGTGTACTTGATTTTGATATCGGTATCGGGCTGATAGCCGGCCAGTTCTATCATGCGACGGGCCAGTTCGCTGATCTTGACGGGAGTGCCCATGTCGAAAACATAGATTTCACTGTCCCCCCCCATAGCGGCAGCCTCGAGCACCAGGCGGCAGGCCTCGGGGATGGTCATAAAATAGCGGGTAATTTCGGGATGGGTCACCGTAACCGGTCCGCCCTTTTCGATCTGTTCGCGAAAGCGGGGCACCACCGAACCGTTCGATCCCAACACATTGCCAAAACGGGTGGTAATGTAGCGGGTGCAGCCGGGCACCTTTCCTTTGGAAATATGCATGCCCAGGCTCTGGATATAGATTTCGGCCAGGCGTTTGCTGGCTCCCATGATGTTGGTGGGATTCACGGCTTTGTCGGTAGAAACCATAATCATTTTTTCGGTCCGGTATCTCAAAGAGGCCTCGGCCACGTTGATGCTTCCTTTGACATTGACCAATATGGCTTCGCAGGGATTTTCTTCCATCAGGGGCACATGCTTGTAAGCAGCGGCATGAAAAACCATATGTGGCGTGTACTGTTCGAACATCTTGTTCACCCTCTCCGGCACTCTGACGTCGCCTATCACGGGAATCAGCTTGAGGTAGGGAAATTTTTCTTCGAGCTCCAGGCGAATATGGTGTATGGGAGTTTCGGCAATATCAAACAGCACCAGCCGCTGTATGCCCATGGTAGCTACCTGCCGGCAAAGTTCGCTGCCTATGGAGCCGGCGGCTCCGGTCACCAACACAGTTTTGCCTCTGAGCTCGTTTCTGACCTCTCCGAGATTGATGTTGATTTCTTCGCGTTCCAGCAGGTCTTCGATCTCTATGGGCCGCACTTCGGTTTTAATGCCGCCTATCTCGCCCGAGAATTCGCCCACGGGAGGAACAATCAGCACTTGTATATGGCGCTTTTCGCAAAAGCGAATAATGCGATCCTTTTCGTCTTGTACGCTTTTGTAATTGGGAAACAAAATGCCCTGAATGCCGCGGTCGTGAAAAACCTCGTCGAATTCCGCTTCGTTGCGTATAAAATACACCGGCAAACCGGCCAGGCGGAAGCGTTTTACCTTATCGCTATAGACGCAAAAACCCCGCACCAGGAATTTTTTGTCGGACTTAAGCCTGGCTTCGAGCGAAGCACTCACGTCGCCCAGGCCGTAGATGAGAATGTTTTTGCGAACCCGCACCCCGGCGCGTTGCAGAGCCAGGTCGTAAGCACTGATCATCAGTATGCGCATAACCACCAAACCGGCAAAACTGATCAGAAAATCGATGCCGGCAGCTGCCCAGATTTTTTCGCGAAACACAAACTTCCAGAACAAAAACAAGGTCGCCAGCATCAAAACTATTTTAAAACCCGCGCTCAGGCCCAAATAGCCCACTTCGCGCAGACTGGAATGGCGGATGATATTCCGATAGGTGTTAAAGCTCGAAAAAGCCACAAAGCTGAATGCCAGCGACAGCAGGCAGATAAGCAGTATATCTGCCGCCAGCAGGTAAACGTTCATGTATTGGCGCACCAGCAAGCAGGTGACCAGGGTGCTCAGTACCGATACAATCAGATCGGCAGCCAACACTACCCAATAACTGAGGTAGCGCGACGATAATATTCGCTTACGTATTTTTTCGAAGATATTCTTCATATAAGATGAGGCTGATTTTAAATTACTGTTTTGGATCGAGAGGTTCCAGATAATGCTTGGGCAGATAAGTGCCGGCAGCCACCGAAAACAGGCCTTGCAGGCGTATCACCACCCTTTTGTGTCCTTTTATGCGTATCAGCTCGCCTTCGAGGCCGGCCAATTCGCCTTTGACCACGCGCACCCGGTCGCCGGGTCTCAGTTTATCGTTGAGCACCTGTATGGAATCGCGGGCAAAATCAACGAAAAATATAAAATCGCGCATTTGCCGGTCGGGAATCACCAGCACTTGTTTGGTTTCGAGGTTGCGAAGGTAACTAAGAGGCAGAAAATGCTCGTTGAGCAGCTCGAAAAGCACTTCTTTGCGACAGTGCAGAAACAGAAGCCTCGGCACCAGGGGACGCAAGACTTTGCGCTTCTTTCCGCCCAGCACCCTTATCTGCTCCTTCATGGGGAGAAAATTCTCCACACCCAGCTCATCGAGCTTATTTTTGATCTTCAGCTCCTGACGCGGCCGGGTGTTGGCAGCGAACCATTGTAAGGCTGCGGACTGCCCGGCCAAGTTTGCAGGCTTTTCGGGCTGTTTGGCCGAGTTTGCAGGCTTTTCGGACTGCACGGCCCGGACTGCTCGCTGAGCTTTGCTCATTTCAAAGTTGTTTTCTCCCGACATATACCGCTATTCTTATTGAAATAAACCGCTGTGTATAAACGCTTAAATCCAACTTTTTATTGCCCCGAATCGGGCAATAAGTTCAAGAAAGCTTAACAAAAAACCCAAAGCTTCGCCGACTGTTTCCAATATAGAAATCAGCAAGTCAGTCTAAACCAAGGGTTGAAGCAGGCCACTTACACAGCAAGCATACCTCTCGCCAAACGCCGGCAAAGATAATTTAATTTACCGTATAAACATAGATAAAAGAAGAAAAATAGGCGAATTTTATTAACAGAAAAACTTATATTATTAACACTTCTTGTAGATTTCCAAAAAACAAAAAAAGCAGGCCCGAAACCCGTCCGGACCCGCTTAGCGCCTGTAGGATTGAGCCGAAGGCCGGACTCGAACCGGCGACCTACGCATTACGAATGCGTTGCTCTACCAACTGAGCTATTTCGGCAAACCGGCTGCAAAAGTACAAGCTTTTGGCGAGAGCACAAGGAAATTTCAAAAAAAATCCGGCAGACTTTAAAAATCGGCCATCAGTTTTTTGTAGAACTCTTTGAGTTCACGGTTGAAGTCTTCGAGCAGGTTTTCGCTGACAGGCTCTTCTTCCCGATCGATGAGCAAAAGTTCGGCCAGGTTTTCAAATTCGTCGTTGAGCAGCATCACCCTAAAAGGCAGGCAGAGATTGAGTTGTTCAAACAATCCTTCGTCGCGGGCTTCCTGCAGCAAGTCTTTCATCAGAAGTTCCACGTTTTGGAGCTCGGCCTCGCTGTTGATGTTTTCGGGGTCTTCGGCCCAACGATGCACCGCAATTTTTTCGAGCACTTTGAAATCTTCGTCCAATATGGAAAACTCGGCAATCTCGGGGCTGGGCTGGATATAGATCACCCCGGTACACTGCGAACCGTATTGGGTTTTGATCTGTTCCAGAGCCCTGCGTAAGTGTTTATCGAATAAGTTACGTAATGCTTCCATGTTTCATTTTTGTCTGTATCGGGTTGATTTTGTCTTTCAAGTTGAGGGGCAAAAGTAAACATTATTCCCGAACGGCAAGCATTCCTTTGCTGACGGCTTGTCCTTTTGATAATGCGTCTGCTTCAGAATTCGGCCTCTGCGGGCGGGATTTCGTCCGAAGCATGGCTACCGGATGCCCCCGGGCCCTAAAACTTTTCAAGCTCTTTTTGGCGTTGCTGCAACAAATATTTCCAATTATCAAGCATTTCTTTTTCCGTAGGGATGGGCATAAACAAGATTGTTTCGGGAATAGTCCGGGCTTTTTCTATCCATTGCAGGGCTTCGTCCACCCGGTCGTGGCGTTCATGGTAGAGCGCCATATTGACGGCTGCCCGGTAGCGATTTTTTTTGTTGCTTGTTTCGTAGGCTTTTTCCCAATAGCGGACCGCTCCTTCCCAATCGTCGGAGCGCATACGGTCCACGGCCAGTTTAATCAGGTAATTACCGTTTATATAATAATAGCGTTCGGCACTGCGCCAGCCGGGCACCAGGCTTTCGAGCACTTTTTCCGCCTGAATTTCGGCCAACTCGGGCAAGGTTTGCTCAAAATCGGGCAAAGAGCTGAAAGGCCGGTCTTTACGAAGAATCAGATTGCCTGTCCTCATGGTGTCCAAGAGTAAAAATTCCGACAGAGAATTTAAATAAGGAGTTTCGAGCAATTCCCAAACAGCGGCTGTCAATATGTTACGGCCAACATAGTCTCCGTCGGTGTTCATAAAAGTTTTTATTTCGTATTGCTTCAAAATCAGCACATAATCGCAGCCCAACGAGTCGTGCAAACGATAAAGAGTCTGGTAACCGAGGCTGTCCGGAACGAATTTCGGGCGTTCAATGTCGCTGAAATGCCCGCTGTTAATTAACTTTTGCTCTATGCTTTGCATCAAATAGGCAACTGCGGAATCGCAATTTAAAAGCGTATCGCGTTGGTATTCGAAATCGAGGAAAACTTTGTGCAGCGGCTCTATAGGCCTAAGCGGACTCTCATCGATGAGTAACAACTTTTTACCGGGAGGCAATTCCTGCACCTTAGCGGGCATCAACTGCTCAAAATAGAAAGGTGCTATGCTCTGACACGATACCGCTCCCATTACCGGCAAGGCCAACACAAGCAAGGGCGTAACTGCCTTCCTCAGTGGTGCAACCACCCTTCTCAGTGGAGTAGTTATCTTCCTTAGTGACGGAGCTATCTTCTTATGTGGAGCCGCCCTTCTCAAGCAATTTAAATGGCGGTTTTTCTGAGTACTTCGCATGTTGAAAATCAAACTAGGGCAAAGATATATTTTTTATACAGAAATTGATACACAAAACCGGCTGTTTTTAACGTATTTGTTTTGGATATTCGGCAAGTCTTTGTAAATTTGCGCCCTATTTTACCAGCGGTACTCGTACTGCTGAATTTTATCAACATAAAGTCTAATTTACAAACAATTACCTCTAAAAATGGAAGAAGAATTGAAAGATGCCGGCAAGGACCTTGCCGCCGAAACCCCGGCCGCTGAAGAAGCCGCCGCTGAAACCCCTACTGAAACCCCCACCGCTAAAGAAACTGCTGTCGAAACCCCGGCAACTCCCGCTGCGGCAACTCCCGCCGAGACTCCGGCTGCTGAAGAAATTGTTGAAGAAGCCTCAACTGTTCCTGCCGCAGAAGCTCCTGTTGAAGCAGTAGCCGAAGCAACTGCTGAGGAAGCTCCCGCTACCGTTACAGAATCAGCCGCTACCGCCGCAGCTCCTGTCGAAGAAACAGCCGCTCCCGAAGAAGCAGCCGCTCCCACCGAAGCAGCAGCCCCCCAAGCCGATCACAAAAAAGACGACGAACCCGCCCAAATGGATCCCGATTTCGACTGGGATGCTTATGAAAAAGGCGACATGCTTGGCGATATCAGCACCAGGGAAAAACTGGTCGATGCTTACGACAAAACCCTGAACACCGTCAAGGAAAAGGAAGTGATCATTGGGAAGGTGATCGGAATGAACAAACGCGAAGTGGTGGTTAACATCGGATTCAAGTCTGACGGCATCATTTCTCTGAACGAATTCCGCTACAACCCCGACCTCAAAATCGGCGACGAGGTGGAAGTGTACATCGAATCGCAGGAGGACAAAAAAGGCCAATTGGTTCTTTCGCATAAAAAAGCGCGCGCAGCCCGCAGTTGGGACAATGTGAACGCAGCGCTCGAAAACGACGAAATTGTGAAGGGTTACATAAAATGCCGCACCAAGGGCGGTATGATTGTCGATGTGTTTGGTATCGAAGCTTTCCTGCCCGGATCGCAAATTGACGTTAAACCCATTCGCGACTACGACGTATTCGTAGGTAAAACAATGGAATTCAAGGTTATCAAAATCAACCAGGAATTCAAGAACGTGGTTGTTTCTCACAAGGCTCTTATCGAAGCCGAACTGGAACAACAGAAAAAAGAAATTATCTCCAAGCTCGAAAAAGGCCAGGTGCTCGAAGGAACCGTCAAGAATATCACTTCGTACGGTGTATTTATCGACCTGGGCGGCGTAGACGGCCTGATCCACATTACCGACCTGAGCTGGGGCCGCGTGAGCGATCCCCGCGAAGTAGTGGAACCCGATCAGAAAGTCAACGTAGTGATTATGGACTTTGACGAAGACAAGAGACGTATTGCCCTAGGAATGAAGCAACTTACTCCTCATCCCTGGGATTCGCTCGATCCCGATCTCAAGATTGGCGACAAAGTAACCGGCAAAGTAGTAGTAATGGCCGATTACGGAAGCTTTGTAGAAATTGCTCCGGGAGTTGAAGGCCTTATCCACGTATCGGAAATGAGCTGGTCGCAGCATTTGCGTAGTGCTCAAGACTTTATGTCCGTCGGCGACGAAGTGGAAGCCGTCATCCTGACCCTGAGCCGCGAAGAACGCAAAATGTCGCTGGGTATCAAACAACTCAAACCCGATCCCTGGCTGGATATCGAAAACAAATACGCTGTTGGCAGCCAGCACACAGCACGTGTACGCAACTTTACCAACTTCGGCGTATTCGTAGAAATCGAAGAAGGTGTGGACGGACTTATCCACATCAGCGACCTGAGCTGGACCAAAAAGATCAAACATCCCGCTGAATTCACTCAGATCGGTGCCAACATCGAAGTAGTAGTACTCGAAATCGACAAAGAAAATCGTCGTCTGAGCCTGGGCCACAAGCAACTTGAAGAAAATCCCTGGGAAGTATTCGAAAGCGTATTCATGGTAGACAGCGTACACGAAGGCATCATTATAGAAATGATGGAAAAGGGTGCTGTTGTTTCCCTGCCTTACGGCGTGGAAGGTTTTGCCACCCCCAAACACCTTATTAAAGAAGACGGCACTCAGGCACAGGTGGACGAAAAGCTGGCCTTCAAGGTGATTGAGTTCAACAAAAACGCTAAGCGTATCATTCTTTCGCACAGTCGCATCCACGAAGACGAAGCCAAGGCCGAAGCTCGTGCCGCCAGTAAAAAGGCCGGCGCCGAAAAGAAAGCCGAAGCTCAGCAAATAGAAGCTGTTTCGCAGAAGGTTGAAAAAACCACCTTGGGCGACATCGATGCCCTGGCTGCTCTGAAAGAAGAAATGGATGCTAAGGCTCTGGCTGCCTTGGCCGAAAAAGCCAAGAAAGCAGAGAAAGCCAAAGCTGCCGAAGCCAAAAAGGAGCCCAAAGCAGAAGAAGTAGCCGAGCCTGAAGCTAAAGCTGAAAAGACAGAAGCTACTCCAAAAGCCAAAGCTAAAGCCAAAGCCAAGGAAGCTGATGAAGAAGAAGTAACCGAAAAAGCCGAAGAGCCCAAAGCTGAAAAGCCGGCCAAAAAAGCTAAGACTGACGAGGCCAAGGCAGAAAAAGCCGAAGCCGCTCCAAAGGCCAAAGCAGAGTCCAAAGCCAAAGCTGAAAAAACTACCGAAGAAGTAGCCGAAGAAGCAGAAGAACCCAAAGCCAAAAAAGCCGCCGAGCCTAAAGCTAAAGCCGGAAAGGCTGCCAAAGCCGAGAATGAAGAAGCCGAAGCTGAAAAAGCCGAAGCTACTCCAAAAACCAAAGCTAAAACCAAGACCGGCGAAGCTACCGAAGAAGAAGTAGCCGAAAAGGCCGAAGCTAAAAAACCGGCCGCTAAAAAAGCCGCTTCCAAAAAGGAAAACGCCGGGGAAACCGATGAGGCTGCAACAGCTACAACCGAAGAGCCCAAAGCTTAAAGCCGCAAATCGGCCCACATAACAGGGCCCGTTCGCGAAGCGCTCCAAAACGCTTTCGGCAAAGGGCCTCTACCAAAGCAAGGAGGCTGTCTCAAGTAGACAGCCTCCTTGCTTTTTTTATCACGTTTGTGAACTGAATCCCGGAATAATTTCTGTTTACAGTTCTCAGATTAAGAGATGGATTATCCGGTTTTATAAGACATTACTTAAGCTCCCCCAGCCCCTGGCGAACCACCAAGGGCTCATCGCCGGTGCAATCGACCACCGTCGACTGAACTATGCCTCCGGGGCCTCCGTCGATGACTATATCGACCAGGTGCCCGAAACGCTCGTTGATCAGTTCGGGATCGGTGGTGTATTCCACCTGGTTATCGGTTTGCATCAAACTGGTTGTCATCAGCGGATTGCCCAATTCCTCGACAATTGCTCGTACAATGGCGTTGTCGGGGATGCGAATGCCTACTGTCTTGCGTTGCTTAAACAATTTGGGCAAGGCACTGCTCCCGTTCAAAATAAAAGTAAAGGGGCCGGGCAGATTCTTTTTCATCAGTTTAAAGGTGGCGTTATCCAATCTGGCAAATTCACTGATATGGCTCAGATCGTGGCAAATAAACGACAAATTGGCTTTGCCTATGCATTTGTCTTTGAGCCGGCAAATCTGCTCGACAGCCCTGGCATGAAAAATGTCGCAACCGATGGCATAGACCGTATCGGTGGGATAAATGATTAATCCGCCTTCGCGCAATGCATTGGCTATTTTTTGCACGACCCTTGGGTTGGGATTGTCTTCATAAAGCCGAATCAACATTGTTCACAAATTTGACGCTAATTAAAACCAGCGGACATAACAAAAGTCCATACGATGCGGCATATCGGGGTGCTTGGGAAACATTCTGAAAGAATAATCAAAAGCACCGGCCTTTTTCAAACGATAGTTGATTTCAAAACGCAGATGGCCTTTTTCGTCTATATTTTTCAGTTCCAGTTCAGATGAATAATTTTGAGAACTGCCGTCGAGGTTGGTGTGCAAAATTACCAATTCCACACCGATGCTGTCTTTGAGACCGGCCGAGTCGATGCTCACACCAATGTTGTATTCGCTGCCCACTTTGGGCTGATGCAACATGGCATCGGGAAAATCTACCTTCAGCACCTTGATCTGCTCCCATTTATCGGCTACTTCCTGTTTCCAGCGGCTGATTTCACGGGCCTTGGCATAGGAATTGGCGGTGATCAACGCCGAACGTTTAACCAATTTGCTGTAGAAGCGATCGATGTAATCGTCGAGCATACGCTTGGTGGTGAAACGCGGGGCGATTTGAGCAATGGAATTCTTGATGTATTGCACCCACTCGGGCGAATAACCCTTACTGTTTTTTGCGAAGAACAAGGGAATAATTTCGTTTTCGAGCATGGAATAAATGGTGGCTGCATCGAGCTGATCCTGGAACTCCTGGCTTTCGTAGGTACGTTTTTCGGTCAGAGCCCAGCCGGCTTTTTCAACATAACCTTCGAGCCACCAGCCGTCGAGCACCGAGAAATTGAGCACGCCGTTCATTTCGGCTTTTTGGCCCGAGGTTCCCGAAGCTTCTAAGGGACGGGTCGGGGTGTTGAGCCAAATGTCCACACCCGAAATCAGGCGTTTGGCCAAGGCCATGTCGTAGTTCTCGAGGAAGATGATCTTGCCCTGGAATTCGGGCATGCGCGAAATTTCCACGATGCGCTTAATCAGTCCCTGTCCGCCTCCGTCGGCCGGGTGGGCCTTGCCGGTAAAGACAAATTGCACGGGATAAAGGGGATTGTTCACTATGCGGGACAAACGTTCCAGATCGGTAAACAACAAATGGGCACGTTTGTAGGTAGCAAAACGACGACCGAAACCTATCATCAGGGTATTGGGATTGATTTTTTCCAGTATGGCCATGATGCGCGAGGGATCGCCCTGGTTTTTGAACCAACTGTCTCTGTATTTGTTGCGTATGTACTCAATCAATTTAAGCTTGAGTTGCTGACGGGTTTTCCAAATCTCTTCGTCGCTGACTTCGTAGATTTTGCTCCAGAGTTCGGCGTTGGACTGATCGCCCATCCATTGGGGACCGAAAGTTTTTTCGTAGAGGCTGCGCCATTCGCTGGCGGTCCAGGTGGGCATATGAACGCCGTTGGTAACATAACTTACATGTAACTCGTCGGGGAAATAACCTTTCCAGATATTGCTGAACATTTTTTGGGACACCTTGCCGTGGAGCATGCTCACGCCATTGACCTCCTGACAGCAGTTGCAGGCAAAAACGCTCATGCTGAATTTTTCGTTGGTGTCGCCTTCGTTTTCGCGGCCCATATCCATAAATCTGGCCCAACTGATGCCCAATTTTTGGGGGAAGCTGCTCATGTATTTGAACATGAGGTCTTCGTCGAATTTATCGTGGCCGGCGGGAACCGGGGTATGTACCGTGTAGAGCGAAGAGGCGCGTACTACTTCGAGGGCTTCGCTAAAGTTAAGTCCTTCCTGGGCAATCAGGTCGACCATACGTTGGGCGTTGATCAGGGCGGCGTGGCCTTCGTTGCAATGATATACCTGTTTTTTGATACCCAAGATATTGAGCAGTTGTATGCCGCCAATGCCCAGCAGGTATTCCTGTTTCAAGCGGTTTTCCCAGTCGCCGCCGTAGAGTTGGGCGGTAATTTGACGCTCAAACTCGCTGTTGCCCGGATGGTCGGTATCTATCAGGTAGAGATCCACTCTGCCCACGGCTGCTTTCCAGATATAGCAATTCACTATATAGCCCGGGAAGTCCACTTTAAGCACCAGGGGATTGCCTTGTTCGTCTTTGACTTGTTCTATGGGCAGTGTATTGAAGTTTTGAGGTTCATAGATGGCAATTTGCTGACCTTCCATCGAAAGTCCCTGAGTAAAATAACCGTTGCGATAGAGAAAACCCACGGCCGTCATGGGAATATTGCAGTCGGAAGCTTCTTTCAGGTAATCGCCGGCCAATACGCCCAGGCCGCCTGAATAGATCTTAAGTACGTCGGTCAAACCGTATTCCATGCTGAAATAAGCCACCGAAGGGGCCTCTTTGTTGACAGGGACATCCATGTACTCGCGGAATTTTGCGTAAATGCTGTCTAAGCGCTGCATGATTGCCTTGTCTTCGGCTATTTGTTTCAGTTGGGTATAGGAAAGGCTTTCCAAAAAAGCGACGGGATTGCCCGAAACCTGCACCCAGAGGGGTCTGTCTATTTCTCTAAATAATCTGATGATTTCGTCGTTCCAGCTCCACCAAAGATTACGGACCAATTCCTGTATTTTCCCGAGTCCGGCAGGCATGTTGGACTGTACGGTCACACTAGACCATTGGGGCTGATTACTGCAATGCTTTGTTTTCATATTATTTACTTGTTTTTTTCTGTTTATTGTACTTCTTGACCTTGGACAAAGCCAGGTCGTATGCTTGTTGGTAATACTTTATAAAGTTTGACCACAACGCCTGTTTAGACAGACGTCCGGCTTTTTTTCGCACTTCTTTGCGCTCTTCGCTGTGCAGGGAGGCAAAATCGGCAAAGACCCCGGCCGTTTGCCGAACGACTTCTTCGTAATTACTGTCGTTGCGGGGAATAACGGCCGCACCCTGCCTGATGTCCGTGTCTTTGTAGCCCAGTTTCTGAAGCCAACGGCCGAAACCCGACAGCGAAGTGGTGAGCGTGGGCACCGAAAAGGCCAGGCTTTCGAGCGGGGTATAACCCCAAGGTTCGTAATACGACAAAAATGCCGTCAGGTCGAAAGCCTGTAGAATATCGTAATAGGATTTGTTGAATATGCCGTCGTGTCCGTGCAGGTAGCAGGGCACAAAGATAATTTTGACTTTCTCGTCCGGACCGTTGGTAAAGCCCAGATGTTTAATGGTGTTGAGCACTTTATCCTGCTCAATGTGGTTGAGCCAGTGCGTGTTGTAGGGATGATAAATGGGGCCGGGTTGAGCTGACTCTGCCTCCGGGGAATTTCCCAAATCTGATTGCTGTTTGGCCGAAGACGAAGTTGTTTTGCTCTTTCTGAGCGCCTCCAACCTTTGGAGCACTTCCTGACGGGCAGCGCTTACATCGCCGGGCACCAGGATATAAGCCAGAATCTGCCGGTCGAGGCTCCGGTCGTGACGCAGCCGGTGCAAGCTTTCGATAAAGACGTCCAGCCCCTTGTTGCGAAACTCGTAACGTCCGCTGGTAGCCAGCATCAACACGTTTTTATTGAGACTGTAACCCAGTATGCTTTCGGCCACTTCGAGTAAAAGTCGGCGGGCTGCTTTGCGTTTGGCAATGGCCACGGCTCCCCGGGGCACAAAATCGTCTTCGAAACCGTTGGGGGTGACCAGATCGGGGGCTTTGCCGATTAGTTGAGCACATTCGGCGGCTGTGATGTCGCTGACGGTGGTAAAGCAATCGGCTTGAAAGGCTGCCGTTTTTTCGACTGAATGTTTGGCGACCATATTGAGTTCCCTTGCCATCTGATCGCCCTGATAGCCCTCTATATACTTATAGAGTTTTTTCCCGTTGCCACTAATGGAACGGCCTATGGAAGTGGCATGGGTAGTAAATACGGTGGCCACACAGGGCAGGTGTTTTTTGACGTAGAGCAAACCCAGCCCGGTGGTCCATTCATGGAAATGAGCTACTACTGCAGGATCTTGTTCCAGGTGGTAACGCTCCCAGCTTCGGATGACTTCGCCGCAGGCATAAGCAAACATGCAGGATTCGTCGTAATCGCCGTAAGCCTGAATGGAATCAACGCCAAACCATTCCCAAAACTGGGAGTAAATATGGTTTTTATAGGCATAGTATTTTTTAAAATCTACTAAAATCACCAGGGGTTCACCGGGAATGTTCCAGCGCCCGCAACGTATGGACAATTTATCGTGCCGACGGGCATAAGCGCTCCATTCGTCCAAAGGAGTGGAAGTTTCGTTGAACTCGGCCTTTTGCACTTCGTTTTGCAAATCGGGGCCTATGTAGCAAATCGCTTCCCCGTAAAGGACTTTGAGTTGTTTTGCATGCGTCGACAAGACGGTGTGGATACCTCCTACTTTGTTGCAAACCTCCCAACTGGACTCGAAAATCCTGTCGGGAAGCCGACTATCGCTTACCTTTTTGGACATACCTTTTTCCTGTTCAGTTTTGAAAGCCGCAAAGGTAGTCAATCTATTTCATATTTTGAGTGAAATACCGCCCGCAGATTGTTCAATTTCCTTAATTTTTATACAGAAAATGGCGAGCTCACATGCCGCAAAAAAACAGACTTTCCGGCATTCGGCACATACTCAAGCCACTGCATCAATTCAGCATTACCTGCCCGCCCGTAATGGGAAGCGCCTGACCCGTTTCGCCGCATTGATCCATCAGATACAGCACTCCCTTGCTGACATCCAAAGGTGAACAACCTTTACGCATGGGCACCTGAGCCAGGTAGTAATCCTCGACATCCCGAATGGTTTTGGCGCCCGGTACTTTGCCCGCCTTGAGGTATTGCACAAAGAGGCCGTTTTCGGGATTGCTCCAGAGCGGACCTTCGTAATAATTTCCGGGACAGATGGAGTTGACCTTGATGCGGAAGGGAGCCAGTTCCAGGGCAAAAGACTGTGTAAGGCCTATACCTCCGAATTTACCGCCGGCATAGGCAAAATTGGCTCTGCTGCCTCTCAGTCCCGATTTGGAATTAATCTGGATGATGTCGGCGTAATAATCGGGGGAGCCGTAAGCGGTTTGCAATTTCATTACGCGACTTACCACCTTGGTGCAATAAAAATAGGCGCTGTAGTTGATTTTGGTCACTAAATCGAAGTTTTCGGGGCTCATTTCTTCCAGACCGCCGGCCCGGAGGATACCCGCGTTGCTGATAAAACAGTCGATGCCACCGAAACAACAAATACTTTGGTACACAAGCTGCTCGATACTGGCGACCTTGCTTACATCGGTCTGCACAAACACAGCCCTGTTGCTGCGGGCTTTTTGGTTGAATTCATCCACGGTGGCCAGGCCGGTTTCGCTGTTGAGGTCGGCCACCACAATATTGGCCCCCTCCTTCAGGAGTTCATCGGCAATACCCCGGCCAAAGCCCTGGGCAGCTCCGGTAACCACTATGGTTTTGTTTTGGGCTCTGCCGGTTAGGGTACCGGCGGCGATGCTGCGGCGATAGTTTTCGACTTCCCAATGATCGATAAAATCGATTTGTTCCTGAGTCATGGGATGCGGGCCTCCAAAGGCTTCGGAGATGGCGGCAATCTTGATGCAGTCTTCGAAAACATCGAGGATGGTATCGCATTGGGCTGCGTTGTCGCCTACGGCCACGATACCCAAACCCCGGAGGGCAATCACCTTGGGTTGATAGCCGAAATGTTGCCTGAAAAAAGGCAGGATTTTTTTCGCATCATCCAGTATATCTTCGGTTTTGGCCTTATCTATATATAACTGGTTGGATTTGCAATACACTATGCCGTCGGGCGTAAAGGGACGGCTGATGTATATATAATGCTCTTTTTTCTCACAATAGTACTCTATCAGCTTGTTGTTGCGGATTTTGAGTGTTTTAAGCTGAATATGTTTTTGCTCATCTGTTTCGGAAACCAACATACGGAGCGCAGGCAGAATTTCGATCACTCTGCCCGGAACAGGACGTTCTTCCGGCTGAAGATAGGCCTGCAGGGCCTTGGAGCCGGCAGCAGCCCTGTGAGCGGCCGTTTTTACTTCTTTATCGAGCACAGCCAGGATATGATCGTAGGTACGACGAATTTCTTCGATATTGTCGGCAGCCACAAAGATACCGTGGTTCTGCAACCAAATCACCGAGGGCTCTTTGCCCCGCTTTGCCCGGAAGGCAGCAATGGCTCCTTCGACTTTTTTGAATAGGACATAGCCGGGATCGGTATAAGGAATGTAGAGATGTTCATCGCCAAACAGTTCCCTAAGCTTATTTTCGGCTTGCCGGGAACACATCAGCCCGTTGACGGCCGTAGGATGTAAATGCACCACAAAAGCATAGTTGATGGCATTGTGCATGGAAGTTTCTACCGACGGGCGCCGGTTTTTGGTAATACAGGCGGCTTCCAGATCGCTTTTGACCTCGGCCTCGCGCAAGTCGGTATCGTCGCTGTAGGACTTTTCGGAGAGGAGCCGCAGTTTGTCGCGATCGAGTACGGCAAAACCATCCCGATCGATGGTGGCCAGGGCAAAGCCGGAGGCTTTCACCCAAATTTGCCGCTCGTCTTTATAAGAGGTGTTGCCTCCGCCTGCAATAACAAAACGCTTGTCTTTACCGTAAAACCGGGATATCTCGATGAGTTGTTCGATCTCTCTCATGACATTATTGTTTAATTGATTAGAAAATGAAAAGTCCATACTTGTGTTCTTATTTATTCTTGTTTATTGGCCGGTGACGGAACGGATGAGTTGGTCACCCAGCTTGATGTATTCTTCGCGTTTATCTGTGTGAGCACGGCCTGAAGCGTCCACGTAGCCTTCGAGGCCCTGACCGACCAGGTGTTGATGGGCTGCCAGCACGCAAGCGCTTTTGTAATTGATTTCACGCAAAACTTCGCTCAATGCTTGTCCGTGACGGGCAGACAACAAAATGGGCTCCATGGCGGGGCTGTTGTGCTCGCTGCCCAAAGTGACGACAAAACCGAGTTCGTAGAGATAAACGACGTATTTTTCCAATAGATGCAGGTCGTTGCGGGTGCTGATGAATTCCACCGAATGAAAACCCCGTTCATGCAGGGTCTTGGCTGCATTTTCCAGATCGCCTTCGAAGTCGGTATAGCCTCCTTTGGGATCGTCGGCCAAAAAAGGATAAGTGGGTATGCCGCCGGCAGCCAATATTATGCTACAGACTTTTTCCACAGGCAAAAAGGCTTTGGGATCTTCGGGTACAAAAGCGGCACCGCCGGCCTTGAGCAAATTGCCCCGGATTTCGTTTTCGACGGCAGCATGGTCGTTTATGGCAGACTTGAGGGCTTTGCCTCCGAACAGTTGCTGAAAAAGGGCTGCAATTTTTACTTCGGCTTCCCGGCCGGCCTCCGAAACCTGCTTTTTGCTTCCGGAAGCGGAACCTAAGGCTTGTTCGTAGACCTTAATGCGCAAAGCCTTGGCCAAATGCCGTTCGCGGATGTTGCCCTTGGTCATTTCTCTGAGGATCTGCTCGTAATCGAGGCGGAAACCCAGCTTCAGACTATCGAGCAAGTCGTTGATTTTGGCGCACATGGCCTTGACCTGGGCATTGGATTCGGCTCTGACAAGACTGAGCTGAGATGCGTAAGGTTCGGGCAACGAGGGCGGACATTTAAGACCCTTGCCGCTGATATAGGTACGGCCGGGATTGTTGGGATCGTTTACCCGTATGCCTTGGGCCTGATCCTGCTGGTTGAGGCCGATAAATTCTATATTGAACAAAGGATAAAGCGAGCGCTTGCGGCATTCCTTTTCCCAGAGTTCGTAGCCGTCCATGGAATAAAAGTCGTTGATTCCAACCACCCTGACCCCCTGCTCCAACGCCAGATCGAGAGCCTGTGTAAGGCTCTCGAAGGCGCTGAACGAATAAGGCGTATGCAAATGAGCATTAACGTTCACTATTTTCATTGTTTTTATTTTTATTCAGTGATTCCGTATTGGATAAATGGTTTTTTAATTATCAATGAAATATTAAAAAAACGGATTCAAACGGCAAAGATACTAAACTCCCTGTTTATTCCTAAGAATCTGTTGAGAATTTGAAAAATTTTGTTTGGGAATGTAATTTTTCAAGGGTTGAATTTTCTCATGAATGGCATCCAGCATCCAACTTGCCTGGGGGAAGAAAGCATCTTCCAATTCATGGGCGGGTGTGATCCAGTTGCGTGAACCCACTACCACGGGAGGAGCGTCCAGGTAATCGAAAGCCAGTTCGCTTATGTTGCGGGCCATATCGTTGATAATGGATCCGCGGCTGCTGGCGTCGCTCGAAAGGAGAATACGTCCGGTTTTTTTGACCGACTCAATCACCAATTCGTAATTGAAGGGCACTATGCTGCGGGCATCGATCACTTCGGCGCTGATGCCGTATTGTTCCTGCAATATGTCGGCAGCTTCGAGAGCTCGGTAGAGGGTAGCCCCTATGGTGAGGATGGTTATGTCCTTACCGGGACGTTTGATGTCGGGTTCGCCCAGGGGAATTTCGTAATAGCCTTCGGGCACTCCGCCTTGGTGGAATTGTTCACCAATATCGTAGATGCGCTGAGATTCGAAGAAAATCACCGGGTCGGTGCCTTGCAGGGCGGCATTCATCAAGCCCTTGGCATCGTAGGGAGTAGCGGGGAAACAAACCTTGAGCCCGGGAATATGGGCGCAAAGCGAGGTCCAGTCTTGCGAGTGCTGCGCCCCGTATTTGGAACCTACCGAAATGCGAAGCACAATGGGCATTTTTAGAATGTTGCCGCTCATAGCCTGCCATTTGGGCATTTGGTTGAAAACTTCGTCGCCGCAACGGCCCAAAAAGTCGCAATACATGATTTCGGGGATCACCCGCCCGCCGCACATGGCATAACCGATGGCCGTGCCCACGATGGCAGCTTCGGAAATAGGCGAATTGAACAGACGGTGATAAGGCAAAGCTTCGGTAAGTCCGCGATACACGGCAAAGGCGCCGCCCCAATCGCGGTTTTCTTCGCCGTAGGCCACCAGCGAGGCATCTTTGTAGAAACGGTCGATGATGGCTTCGAAGATACCGTCGCGCAACTGGTATTGCTTCATTTTACTGTAGGGTTTACCCTCGGCATCGAAAGCAAAGCGTTCTTTTTTGGCGATTTGCTGTACCCTGGGATTTTCGTGCATGGGGTGATTTACTTCGGGCTTCACTCCGGGCATCATGCTGTCGACCGATTGGTTGGAAAACATAGCCTGACCCAGCAATTCCTGATTTTGGTTCAAATCCATGCGGGGAGAAATGTCGAGGTCGATGGCCAGCTTGTAGACTTCCAAAATCGTCTTGCGGATGTCTTCCTGTATCCGGTCGAGATCGGCTTGCTTGCAGATGTTACCTTCGAGCAATTGCTTGGCGTAGCCCACAATGCAATCCTGGGCTTCCCAGGCTTCGAGTTCTTCTTTGCTACGATACGACGAGGCGTCCGAGGGAGAGTGTCCACTGTAGCGATAGGTAAGCACATCGAGAAGGACAGGCCCCTGTTTGTCGTTGATCACCTGACGTTTACGACGATAGGCATCGATCACTGCCAGGGGATTGTAGCCGTCCACTCTTTCGGCATGCATTTGTTCGGGGTTGATACCGGCTCCGATACGGGCTGCAATGTCGTAACCCATGGTTTCGCCCTGAGTTTGTCCGCCCATACCGTACTGATTGTTCATGATGTTGAGGATAAAAGGCAGGCCGCCTTTCATATCGTCGTCCCAAAGAGTTTTAAACTGATCCATGGCAGAAAAAACCAAACCTTCCCAAACGGGACCGCAGGCCATGGAGGCGTCGCCCAGGTTGGCGACCACCAAGCCGGGTTTACGGTTGATTTTTTTATAGAGGGCTGCTCCCACGGCAATATCGCCGCTACCGCCTACGATGGCGTTGTTGGGATAAATGCCGAAGGGGGTGAAAAAGGCGTGCATACTGCCGCCCAGGCCCCGATTGAAACCGGTTACGCGGGCAAAGATTTCGGCCAGAGCGCCGTAGACCAAAAAGCGACGGGCCAGTTGCCGGGTGTTGCCTTCGAAGTTCATGCCGGCCACCTTAAGGGTGGCTCCGCCAAGGAATTCCTGCATGATTTTTTTAAGGCTGTCTTCGTCGAGTTTACGAATAGCCGACATGCCCTTGGCCAGGATTTCGCCGTGGCTGCGGTGCGAACCGAAAATAAAGTCGTCTACGCCCAGGGTATAGGCCATACCGACGGCGGCGGCTTCCTGTCCCACCGAGAGGTGAGCGGGACCGGGGTTATTGTAGGGTATGTCTTTGTATGCTCCGGTAGTTTTGACCAGATGGAGCATGGTTTCGAATTCCCTGATCAGGGACATGTCGTGGTAAATGTCGAGCAAATCCTGTTTGCTGAAATTGCCCTCGTCCAGTTCCTGTTTGGCTGTTTTATTGTACTGGTTTACGGGAATGGGCTTGAATGTAACTTCCCCGGCTTTACGCATTTCCGAGGGGTCGATGAATAATTGTTTAGGCATGATGAAAATATTTTATGTGTTTTGTTTTATACGTTGTATGCTACTTCTTTGATAATTTCGCTGACGGTGGGATGAGGAAAGACCACTTGTTTGAGTTCTTCGAGGGTCATTTCCTGCTCAATGGCCATGCAAGCTCCATAAATGATTTCGCTGCAGGGATTGCCCAGCATGTGCACGCCCAGCACTCGGCCGTTCCGGCTATCGACGATGATTTTGCAGAGACCGTTGCCTCCTTCGTTTTCGGCCACAAAACGCCCGGCATAGGCCATGGGGAGTTTGATTGCCTTAAACTCGATATTGGCAGCCCGGGCGGCTTCCTCGCTGAGGCCGGCGCTGGCTACTTCGGGGTTGGTGTAAACCACACCCGGAATGGCGTTGTAGCGCATACGGTCGTAACGAACCTTGCTTCCCGATTGTGCGGCCTGACGGACAGCGAGGATATTGTTGACCACTACTTCTCCTTCGCGCGAGGCGGTATGAGCCAACAGGCTGAAACCGGTGACATCGCCCGCAGCAAAAACGCCCGGAATATTGGTGCGCATGAGTTCGTCCACCTTGATGCCGCCGCGATGAAGTTCTACACCCAGGTTTTCGAGGCCGTATCCCTGGGTAACGGCGCGACGGCCTACACTGAGCAAAATCTTATCGCCCTTGACCGATTGGGTCTGACCGTCTTTTTCGAAGAAAACTTCGTTGCCTTGTACTTTGACTACTTTGGCCTGCAAATGGAAGTCGATGCCTTTTTTGGCGTAAATGTTGCGCAACATGGCCGAGATCTCCAGGTCGAGACCGCCCAAAATCTCGGGCAGCATTTCTACGACAGTGACTTTACTGCCCAGGCTGTTGAAGAAACTGGCAAATTCCATACCTATGACTCCTCCTCCAATAACTACTAATTCGGCGGGTTGCTCTTTTAGTTGCAGGATTTCACGATTGGTGAGCAGGATTTCGCCTGCCTCGGTCAAGCCGGGGATGGGCGGCACCATGGCTTCGGAGCCGGTACAAATCATCAGATGGGCGGCAAAATAGCTTTCGCCTGCCTCCTGCCCTTCCTGCGGGGCAGCGGTCAATTCTATCCCCTTATCGGAGCGGCCTTTGATATAGGCTGCGGCTTTGACTACAGTCACCTTGCCGGCCCTCATTTGAGCTTCGACGCCGGCCACTAATTTGCGAACGACTTTGTTTTTGCGGGCCATCATTTTGCCAAAGTCGAATTCGACTCCGGTGGCTGTAATACCATACTTATCGCCCTGAAGTGCATTTTCGTATGTCTTGGCGCTGTAGAGCAAAGTTTTGGTGGGAATGCAGCCTTCGTTCAGGCAAACACCGCCCAGACTGGCTTTTTCGAAAAGCAACACCGACAAGCCCTGACTCCCGGCTCTTTCGGCGGCTACGTATCCGGCGGGGCCTCCGCCAATAATCGCTAAATCGTACATAATGGTTGGAATTTATTTATTTCGATTGTTTTTAATTTTCTTCTTGGGATTTATGGGATTTAATTACCGACAAGCCCGGGTCTCTAGGCAATATCAAATTCGAGATTTTCGATTTCGACGGCGATCTGCTTCAGAAAGCGGGTGGCTTCGCCTCCGTCCAGTGCCCGATGGTCGTAGGTGAGGCTCAGGCCGATATAGGGCACGAAGGCATACACGCCGCCACCCAGGTCTTTGGGACGGGGCACTATGGTATTTACGCCCAGGATGGCCGATTGCGGCAGGTTGATGACGGGAGTAAACATTTCCACTCCGTAATTGCCCAGGTTGGATACGGTAAAGCTAGCCGCTTCGGGGCTAAGCAGGTCGGGGTCGATGGCTCCCTTGCGGCAGGCGGCGGCCAATTCCTTAAGTTGCGAGGCCAGGCCGCTGATGCTCAGATCGTCGGCGTTGCGCAGGGCAGGTACCATCAATCCGCGTTCGGTATCGACGGCCAGACCCAGATGCACCTTGTTGAATAAACGCATACTGTCGCCTAAGAAATGGGAGTTGACATTGGGGAATTTTTTAAGGGCCTTGATAACGGCCAAACACACCATATCGTTGAGGGTGATGTTGACGTTGAGTTTGCCCTGGTCCATGGCTTCCTTGACCTGCTTGCGTAATTCCATAATACGGCGGGCGTCGGCCCCCAGGTGGTGGGTAAGTTGAGCGGAATTCTGCAAAGAGGCATACATGGATTTGGCAATAAGTTTACGCATATTGCTCAGTTTCTTGTCCTGATAGTCGATGCCGTAAACAGCATTGACCGGAGCCTTGAGGTCGGAAGCCAGTACGGTGCCGGCCAGGCCGCTGCCCTGTTCGGGCACAACGGCTGCCTGTTCTTGCAGCGTTTTTTTGGCCAGAGGGCTCAGCTTGGGACGGTTTTGCAAAGCTGCCTGCACATCGCTTTCGATGATACGGCCGCCGGGGCCGCTGCCGCTGAGCTGACGGAAATCGAGGGCTTCTTTTTCGGCCAGTTTACGGGCACGGGGTGAAATAAAAACGGTACCACCGGAGGCGATGACGGAACTTGTTGAGGCTGCATCTGCTTGCGAAGCAACTGCGCCGGGCTGATCCGAGCTTGCTGGGGCGGAAGCCTGCGCTGCCGGAGCGGGGGCTGTTACACCTGCGGCCGGTACTTCAGTTGTAGAAGCGGCCGAAGCAGGAGGTGCTGTTTGGCCCGAACCCTGAGCGCCAGCATCCATTTCAGCCAGCAGAGCCGAATAGTCTTCGCCGGCATCACCTAAAATCATGACGTTTTGCAACACCGGAACTTCGTCGCCTTCGTTGTACCAACATTCCAGCACAACTCCGTCCCGGGGGGCTTCTTCTTCGAACGAGGCCTTGTCGGTTTCGTAGGCAAATAGGATATCGCCTTTGGCTACTTTGTCTCCTTTTTTCTTAATGGAAGAGATGATGCAACTTTCCACGGATTGCCCTTGTTTGGGCATAATAATTACTACTGCCATAGCTTTGATTTATATAATATTTGTTTGTTTACTCAGGTTTCGAACAGCAAAGGTAAAGTTATAACTAACCGATAAAAATATTCTTTCTTTCAACGACTATCGGTTTCGGACAGCAAAGGTAAAATTATTACTTGTATATACAAGTTTTTTAGGTGTAATATTTTATTAAAAATACAACATTCTTTTTATCAAGCACTTAAAAGATTACAAGTGCCGAAACTTGTATGTACAATTTTTATTATTTGTTGCTTGTTTCAAGAAATAATGTATATTTGCGCCATGTTTGAAGAAAGCGGTTTACCACTTTACAAGTCTTTGTACGAAAAGCTGCGCCGCCAGATCGAAGAAGGTATTTACCGTTCGGGCGATCTGTTGCCCTCGGAAAACGAGTTGAGCGCCTTGTACGGACTGGCCAGATCGACGGTGCGCAACGCCCTGGACCGTCTGGTCAACGACGGTTTTATTGTAAAGCAACAGGGACGGGGCAGCATTGTAAAAGGCAAGGCCAAAGGAGTGGGCATTTTGTCGCTCAAAAGCACCTCTTCGGCTTTGGGCGGCAATCTGAGCACCCGGCTTATTGTCAAGCCCGAAATCCGTTCCTGGAAAGAGGCTTTCGGTTACACCATCAGCCAGAACGAACGCGATGCCGGCTGCATCTATTTTGAGCGCCTGCGCCTGATAAACAACCGGCCGGTTTTCTTTGACATCACCATGCTGCCCAATATCAACCTGCCCCGTTTTACCATGCACAAGCTCGAAAACGCTTCCTTGTTCGATTTGTTGCGCACCGCATACCAAATCGAAGTTACCGGAGGCGTGCAACATCTTTATGCCCTCAAGGCCAACAAGGAACTGCAAGAATATTTTCAGGTCAAAGCCGGGCATCCGGTCTTGCAATTGAACCGAAAGATTGAGACTAACCGGCCGGGTATGCACATATACAGCAAAGTTTTTTGTAACACACAAGAGTACGCACTATTTGGAACCTTTTGAGCTATGGATTTTTTTACAGGCTTAGGACTTTTCGGCCTTTTTCTCGGCTCGTTTTTGGCCGGCAGTATCGTGCCTTTTAGTTCCGAAGTGTTGTTGGGAGGTGCTTTGCTGGCCGGAGTCGATCCTGTAGCCTGCCTGATCAGTACCAGCCTGGGCAACACCTTGGGGGGAATGAGCTGCTATTATATCGGGCGTTTGGGCAAAATGGAATGGATGACCAAATACCTGAAAGTAAAAGAAACCACTCTGCATAAATATACCACCTTTTTGCGCGGTAAAGGCGCATGGCTGGGCTTTTTTGCCTGGTTGCCCTACGCCGGCGAAGCCATCTCCGTTGCCCTGGGTTATTTACGGGCCAATGCCTTGATTGTTGCAGTATCCATGCTCATTGGCAAAACCCTGCGCTACCTGGTAATGATGCTGATCATTCTGGGGGTGATTGCCTGATATCCCGAGTAATTGCCCGACACTCCGGGGGTGATTGCCTGATATTCCGGGTGATTTCCCGACACTCCGGTGCTGATTACACGGCATTTCGGTGCTTGCCCGATTTTTACTTGTTTTGGTTGGAAATACATAGAAACAGGAAACTTTAGTGTTTTCTCAGTTTCCATTATGTATCTGTTTATCAGCTTGTTATAAAATATTGTTTATTGTTTAAACATATTTAACGCACCGGGATATCGGAAAATCGGTTTTGATTTTACCTTTGCCGCGTTTTTTAGGTTAATAAATAACAAACTTACTTCACGACGACAAACTTACTTCACAATGGCAGATTTACTTCGCGAAGATATACTTAAAACCTCGACCAAGCTGTTTTTTAAATTCGGCCTGCGCAGTGTATCCATCGAGGATATCTGCAACGAACTGCGCATTTCTAAAAAAACCTTCTACACTTGCTTTTCGCAAAAAGAGGCTCTGATCGAAGATATACTGATCGATTACGACGAGGCTTTCGCCAAACGTATGGAATTGAAAATCAAAAGCCTCAATCTGCCGGAATCGACCACAGTAATAGACATGGTGCTGTTCTTCTCGGTTTTTCATCTGATAAACCGCGACGCCCGGTTCGAAAACTTCTTTTTTGATATGCAAAAGTATTATCCTGAGGTATTTAAACGCCATATGGATCGTCACCGGCATATAGTGACAAATCACATCCGCGATATGCTGCTCAAAGGAATTGAGCAGGGACTCTACCGTGCCGAATTAGAGACGGAGCTTACCGCCAAAATAATTACTCTCGAGTTGATTTCCATGATGGAATTCGCCAGAAACAAACTGAATAAAAGCGAACAACAAAAAGTGATAATGCTGCTCACCGACCTGCATATGAGGAGTTTATGCAACGAGCGTGGCCTGAAGTATTACCTCAAGGCCCTCGATAAACTCGAAAATCAACAGTGAATCGGTGGTACAAAGCCGTAACCAATCGACAGGGATTTTAAAAACCAAGAATCAAAAAACAAAAACAGATATAGAATTAAATAGCAATGAAAACTATTATTCCATCAAATAGAGTAAAACTGTTCACGCTCTGCCTGTCGGGGCTTTTAAGCCTGAGCAGCCTGCCGTTTACAAGCCGGGCGGAAGAAACACCTCAACAATGGCGTTTTTCGCTCGAAGAGGCAGTCGGTCATGCCTTGGTACACAACACAGCCATGATCAAAGCCGACCTGGCAGTGCGTCAGGCTGAAGCCGCCAAATGGGCGGCTATAGCCAACTACCTGCCTCAGCTCAATGTAAACGTGAATTACAACAACTTCCTGGGCGCTTCTATCGAAATTTTCGGAATGGACATTCCCATGGACCCCTCGAGCAGGCTGACGCTGCAGGCTTCGCAATTGATTTTTAACGCTAATGCCATCCTGGGCATGCAGTTGAGCGAACTAAGCCGCCGGATGTCGGAACTGGGAAACAATCAATCGGAACTGGCAGTTAAACAAAACGTGAGGTCCACCTACTACTCCATTTTGATGATGGAAAACAACCGGCTTTTGCTCAAAAAAAATGTGGAAAATATGCGCAATCTAGCTAAGGCTACCAGGGCTAAAGTGGAGGTGGGCATAGGCGAACAGACCGAAGCCGACGAAATTGAAATAGTGCTGGCCAATCTGGAGAACACCCTGAAACAAACCGAAAGAACCATAGAATTGACCTATAATTCCATGCGGCTACTCTTGGGGCTGAACGCCGAGGATGGGATAGAACTGAGCGACAGACTGCAGGATGTTACCGACAAACAAGCTATGTTTGCCTTGCTGGCAGCCGGTTTTGATCCGGCCGAAAACGTCGATATGAAGGCCGGACAGCTCAATCTGGAAATCAACAAAAAACAAGTAAAGTCGGCCATCGCCGGTTATTTACCGACTATTTCGGCCGTATATCAGCGCAACGAGATTTTGCTGAAAACGGGTTTTGATCCGACCACCAAAAACACGCTGGTTCTCACGGCCAGCATGCCTCTGTTCTGCAGCGGCAAAACCACCGCCGAACTGAAAAAAGCCCAACTAGCCTACGAATCGGCGCAGGAAGATCTGGAACTTATGCAAAAACAGTTGTTGATTCAGGACAAACAGTTGCGTTTTAACTTGAAATCTGCTCTGGAATCTTACGAAATACAAGAACGCAACATAGAGGTTTCGAAGCGCATGTTCGACAACGTGACCAAGAAATTCGAACAGGGCTTATCGTCCAGCCTCGAAGTGACCAACGCCAGCAACAACCTGCTTACCGCACAAAGCAATTACATCCAGTCGGCCATGAGCTTACTCAACGCAAGCGACGCTTTGAAAAAATTGCTGGGAACATTATAAACGGTTCAATCATCATTATCATCAGTAGCAGCAACAACAACAGTAACAACAGCAACAACAAAAACATCATCAACAACAACAGGAAATAAAAACAGGAAATAAAACAATAAAAAACATCTGCAATGAAAAATCCGCTTTCTGCACTTCCGGCCCTGCTAATTATCGCAACGGGGCTGTATGCCTGCTCCGGTGCTTCCAAATCGCGGGAAGCACAATTAGAAACAACTCAGGAAAAGATCGAAAATGTCAAAGTAACAACCCTGAGTTCGCGTATGGTGGGCAATACCCTGGAATTCCCGGCTAATACCAGGGCTTACGAACGGGTCAATCTGGGGCCGGTATCGCCGGGCCGTATTGAAAAAATTTACGTTGAGATGGGCGACCGTGTCAAAAAAGGACAATTGCTTATTCAAATGGATCAGACCGCGTTGCTTCAGGCACGCATTCAGATCGCCAATTTTGAGGAAGACCACAGGCGCTATGAAGCGCTCAAAGAGAGCGGAGCTATTTCGCAACAGGTTTACGACCAGTCGTTGGCCAACCTGAACATGCAAAAAACCAACCTGGACTACCTGGAAAAAAACACCCGGATTAAAGCGCCCTTCGACGGGATCATCGCCCTGCGTAATTTCGAAAACGGCGAACTTTACCCGGGCGGTTCGGCCATACTGACGCTGATGGAAATCGATAAACTCAAAGCAGACATCAACGTACCCGAAAGCTATTATCCACTGATCAAAAAAGGGATGAAGGCCGAAGTATTTTGCGATACCTACCCCGGTCGCCAATTCGAAGCCGAAGTCAATTTGATTGCACCTACGGTCAATCCGGCCAGCCGTTCTTTTGCCGTTGAAATGAAAATTCCCAACACCAAAGAATGGCTCAAGCCAGGTATGTTTGTTCGCATCCATATAGATCTGGGAGTGAGCGAAGCCATCTTGGTGCCCTCACAGGCCGTACTTAAACTGCAAGGCTCCAACGAACGCTTTGTATTCCTGCACCGCAACGGCCTGGCTCAAAGAGTGCCCGTACAGATTGGCCGGCGCTTCGACGACGAGGTGGAACTGATCTCCGACCGCATTGTAGCAGGCGACCAATTGGTGGTGTTGGGACAGGCCAGGCTCAGAGATGGTGTTAAATTGAATGTGATCGAATAATTCAAGCGAGATGAGTATCTATAAAAGTGCCGTAAATAAACCGGTTACCACACTGATGGTCTTTGCGGCCGTCATGGTGGCAGGCTTGTACGCCCTGTACCATTTGCCTATTGACCAGTTTCCCGAAATAGAACCGCCCTTTGTGACGGTTATGACCACCTACTCAGGGGCCAATGCCTCCGAGATAGAAACCAATATAACCGAACTGCTCGAAGACGCTTTCAACAGCGTGCAAGGCATCAAGGAAATCTACTCCACCTCTTCCGACAACATATCGGTGATCAGTATGGAATTTGAATGGGGGGCCAATCTGGACGAAGCTGTAAACGATGTGCGCAGTGCCATCGATATGTACTACGACTTTTTGCCCGACGGCACCAGTCGTCCATCTATCTTCAAGCTGAGTACCAACATGATGCCTGTTTTGATGTACACCGTCACTGCCGACGAAAGCTACAACGGACTCAATAAAATCCTGGAAGAACAGGTGGTGAATCCACTCAAGCGCATCGATGGAATCGGTTCTATCAACGTTACCGGCGCCCCCAAGCGCTATGTGTACGTGGATGTGGATGCCAAAAAAATGGATGCGGCCGGATTGAGCCTGGAACAGGTGACCAATGCCATTGCAGTTAATAATATGAACCTGCCTGCAGGTAACGTCAAAATGGGACGTGAAACCTATCAACTCAGAGTCGAAGGAGAATTTGAATTCAGCGAAGAAATCCGCAACCTGGTGGTGGGTGTATTTAACAATGCGCCGGTGTTTATCCGCGACATTGCCCAGGTGAACGATACCGTAAAGGACCTGAGTCTCGAAGAACGCTCCAACGGCTCGCAGGCTGCCCGCCTGTCCATCACCCGCCAATCGGGAGCCAATTCGGTGGAAGTGTGTAAAAAGGTCAAAAAACAACTTGAGCAACTCGAAAAAAACCTGCCCACCGACGTAAAGACCCATCTGATTTTTGATACTTCAAAGTTTATCAGCAGTTCCATAAGTAATTTAGCATCGGCTCTGTTCTTTGCTTTGCTTTTTGTAGTGGTGGTGGTACTCTTTTTTGTGGGACGCTTCAGAGCTACGCTGATTATTGCCCTGACCATTCCCATTTCGCTGGTGGTAGCAGCCATATTCCTCTTTGCCACGGGAAGCTCACTCAATATTATATCGATGTCGTCGCTCTCAATTGCCATCGGTATGGTGGTGGACGACGCCATAGTGGTACTGGAAAACATTACCAAACATATCCGCCGGGGCAGCAATCCCCGCGAAGCGTCCATTTACGCTACCAACGAGGTCTGGGTGTCGGTAATTGTGACTACCCTGGTCATTGTGGCGGTGTTTATGCCTTTGACCATGCTGGGCGGAATGACCGGTATAATGTTCAAAGAACTGGGCTGGATTGTCACCATAACGGTCTGTACCTCTACGGTTGCAGCCATCAGTCTGACCCCCATGCTCTCGTCGAGGCTGCTCAAAAGCCGTGAAGACGAAAAGCCGCGTTGGTACGACCGCACCATAGGGAAGATGCTCGACCGTATGGACGAGGCCTACGAAAATTTACTACGAAAAGCCCTCAGGCATAAAGTACTTATCCTAGTGTCGTCGTTAGCCATTTTCGTGCTTTCACTCGGTTTATTCCGTTTTATAGGTACCGAATTTTTGCCCTCGGCCGACCAGAGCAGATTGTCGGCTTCCATTGAATTGCAGACCGGTACCCGGGTGGAAAAAACACTCGAAACCACTTCGGCCATAGAACAATATATTATGGAAAATTGCCCCGAAGTGACTTTGCTTTCGAGCTCCACGGGATCTCTCGATGAAGCCGGCTTTGCCGCTATGTTCTCCAATTCCGGCAGCCATTTGATCAACTTGAACATACGTTTAAAAGAAATTAACCAGCGTAAACGCAGCGATACCGAAATTGCCGAACAAATACGTTCCTACCTGGGCACCTTGCCCGAAGTGATCAATTATACGGTTGTTGCCGGAGGAACGGGCATGGGAGGCGGCAACAGCACCGTTGATGTGGAAATTATGGGCTACGATTTTGACAAAACCAATGCGTTGGCGCAGGAGGTAAAGGCTCTTTGTCAGAATTTGGATGGCGCCCGCGACATAAGCATCAGCCGCAAAGACGACAAAGCCGAACTGCAGGTGGTGCTCGACAAAGAAAAAATGGCCTTGCACGGCTTGAATTCAGCCACCGTTTCCAATTTCATCCGCAACAGGGTGTATGGCGCTACTGCCGGCTACTTTAGGGAAGGCGGTGAAGAGTACGACATCGTTGTCAGACTGGAAGAACAATACCGGAATTCCATCTCCGACCTGAATCAACTGAGTATTCCCACGGCCATGGGCACTCTGATCAAGCTCAGCGAAATTGGGGAGATCAGGGAATTTTGGTCGCCTCCTTCGATAGACCGCCAACGCCGTGAACGTATTGTAAAGGTTTCGGTTACTCCGGTTGGAGTATCGCTGGGCGAAATGGCGGCTTCCGTTCAAACTCTTGTGAACGGTATGGAAATTCCCCAGGGTGTCATGGTCAATATTGGTGGCGACTACGAGGAACAACAGGAATCTTTTGCCGATCTGGGTTTGCTTTTCCTGGCGGTGATTGTGTTGGTCTATTTAGTGATGGCTTCGCAGTTTGAGTCTTATTCAAGGCCTTTTGTCATTATGTTTTCCGTTCCTTTTGCCATTACCGGAGCTGCTCTGGCTCTATGGATAACAGGCACCGATTTGAGTATGATTGCCGCTCTGGGACTGGTGCTGCTGGTAGGTATTGTTGTCAAGAACGGTATTGTGCTGGTGGATTTTATCAACCTGATGCGCGACCGGGGCCTGGAATTGAACGAGGCCATTGCAGTAGCGGGCAAATCGAGGCTCAAACCTGTGTTAATGACGGCTACTACCACCATTTTGGGTATGTTTCCCATGGCCTTAGGTATAGGCGAAGGTTCCGAAATCTGGTCGCCCATGGGTATTACCATTATCGGAGGTATGCTTGTGTCGACAGCCATTACCATGGTTCTGATTCCGGTCATGTACGGTCTGGTGGCCCGTCACGGTGACCGCGACAAACAGGAAAAAGCCCGTAAACAATTTGTTTTTATGAATGATTAGGTATGAAAGCTGTATTTATAGTATACAACCAGGCCAACACCGAAAGGGTGGATTATATGCTTGATCGCCTGGGTATAAGAGGTTTCACCACCTGGGAACAGGTGAACGGCAGAGGTTCGGTGAGCGGGGAGCCCAGAATGGGCACCCACACCTGGCCCGAAATGAACTCGGCTACTCTGACCATAATCCGGGAAGAGCAGGTGGAAGAATTGCTGTCTTACATAAGAAAACTCGACAAACGCAACGAGGACATCGGTGTCCGGGCTTTTGTCTGGAATATTGAACAAACTGTCTAAAATCGGCAGATTCTAATAAAACTCTTATCTTTGGCCCGGATTCAAAAACAACGCTATGTTAGATTTTAGACGGGTCAACAAACCTGATTTCAGGTATTCCTTATTGTACCGCTACGTACAATTTGTTCACAATCACATCTATTACAGACGTTATCATGTTGTAAACAAGCACAATATCCCTCCCCGGGGCGAAGGCTTTATGGTAATATGCAACCACCAGAACGGCCTGAACGATGCGCTTGGAATTTTGTTTTCGATGAACGGACGCTTTCCTGTCTTTATTGCCAGGGCCGATATTTTCAAAATAAAGTTTGTGGCCAAATTGCTGCGTTTTTTGAAAATTATGCCTGCTTTCCGCAAAAGAGACGTCGGAATGGCAGGCCTCGACAACAACGAAATCATTTTTGCCCACTCGGCCAGGATTATCAGCGAAGGGGATATTATTACCCTCTTCCCTGAGGCAGGACACGAAGATTGTCATCACCTGGGTACGTTCAAAAAAGGTTTTGCCCGTATTGCCTTCAGGGCAGTGGAACTGTCGGATTATCAACTAAAACTCAAAATCCTGCCGCTGGGCAATCACTATTCGAATTATTTCAGGATGCAGGGTAAGCTGATGATCAACATCGGAGAACCTTTTGAGTTTACCGAACTTTACGAACTGCACAAAACCGATCCCAACCGGGCGCAATACCTCCTGGCTCAAAAGGCCCGAGAAAGGGTAAAAAAATTGATGCTCGATGTCGAAGACCTGGATTATTACGATGAATACATCATGCTCTGCACCATTTACCGGGATACTTACATCCGGCATCGTCCGCCCCGGGATGGCCGCCCCGAAAAGCGGACTTCGATATTTTGCCGGATCCGTTACAACAATCCGGGCTACTTCCCCAACGAACTGGAAGCCGATCAACATATAGTGGCCACCCTGGACGAATTAAAAGCAAAAGACCGGCCGGCTTTTGAACAACTTATGACAAAAGCGGGGTAATACAAAAAGAACCTCAAGCAGCTTAAGCTAAGGGACTGGATTTTCCGCAGACGCTTTCTGGCAGGCTTCTGGATCCGGACCATTGCTTTATTGCTTTTTTCGCCCTTCTGGCTGTTTGGCTACCTCAACAACGCATTGCCTTTTTACGCCGGCAACCTGATTACCCGCAGGGTCAAAGACAGGATGTTGCATTCTTCTTTTCATCTTGGCCTGGGTACCCTGGTTACTTTCCCGCTCTGGTATTTGATTCTGTTCTCAACAGTTTGGATAATAAGCGGCACTTTCTGGATGGCGGCGGCCTACCTGGCTGTACTTCCCTTGAGTCTGCTCATTTTCTTCCGATCCAAAGTGTTGATTATAAAACTCTACAACCGCACTCGCCGCTTCTGGCTCAAAGTAAGGAAAAACCCTCTGTTAGCAGCCTCCGAAAAACTTCGTCGTGAAATAGTTGAGGTTATGGATAAACTGATATTCTAAAATATTTTTTATCTTTGTAGCCGGTTTTTTTTGAGAGAAAAGCACGAACATAGCTATGTTCGTGCCCTTTTATGTGCACACTACTGGTAATCATTATTTTATCATGGATGTATTATTAGGCCTCCAATGGGGAGACGAGGGAAAAGGCAAGGTGGTGGACGTGCTGACACCCGGTTATGAAGTGGTATGCCGTTTTCAGGGCGGCCCCAATGCCGGGCACACACTGGAATTCGAAGGACATAAATACGTACTCCGTTCCATTCCTTCGGGTATTTTCCAGGGGGACAAAATTAATGTGGTGGGCAATGGTGTAGTGATTGATCCTGCTTTGTTCATGGGAGAAATCGATCAACTTGCCAAGAGTGGGCACAAGCTGAACGATCGATTGATGATTTCCAAAAAAGCTCATCTGATTTTGCCTACCCACCGTCTGCTGGATGCAGCCAACGAAGCCGCCAAAGGTCAGGGCAAAATCGGCACCACAGGCAAAGGCATTGGCCCTGCCTATACCGACAAAGTGAGCCGCAACGGGCTCAGGGTGGGCGATATACTTCATGACTTCAAGCGCAAATACAAGGAAGCTGCCGCCCTGCACCTGAACAGACTGAAACAAATGAATTTCCCGGTCGACTCCGAAGAACTGGCCGCGGCCGAAAAAGAATGGTTCGAAGGAATCGACTGCCTAAAGCAATTTAAACTGATCGACAGTGAGCATTTCCTGAACAAAAAAATCGGTGAAGGCAAAAAGATTTTATGCGAAGGTGCACAAGGCACCATGCTCGATATTGATTTCGGGTCTTATCCCTTTGTGACCTCGTCCAATACGGTTTGCTCCGGAGCCTGCACCGGCCTGGGCGTAGCTCCTCGCTACATCGACCGGGTGTTTGGTATTTTCAAAGCTTATTGTACCCGGGTGGGCAGCGGCCCCTTCCCCACAGAGCTCTTCGACGAAAACGGTAAACTGATGCGCGATCGGGGCAACGAATACGGCTCGGTAACGGGTCGTCCGCGCCGTTGCGGCTGGATAGACCTGGTGACTCTGCGTTATGCCGTAATGATAAACGGAGTGACCGACCTGATTATGATGAAAAGCGACGTACTCGACAGCTTCGATACCATCAAGGCCTGCGTAGCCTACAGGATTGGCGGCAAAGAAACCGAAAACCTGCCTTTCGATATTCAGGGAAAACTGGAACCGGTATTTACTGAACTCCCGGGATGGAAAACGGACATGACCAAAATGCGGTCCGAAGACGAATTTCCCGAAGAATTCAATCAATACCTGAGTTTTCTCGAAGACGAGTTGGGTGTTCGCATCAAATATGTTTCGGTAGGTCCCGACCGGGCTCAAACCATAGAACGTTATTAATTATGATGATATATGTGATTTTTATAGGCTTTGCCCTCCTTAGCTGGATAGTGCAAAGCGTATTGAAAAATAAATTTGATAAATACAGCAAAATAGCCCTTCCCTCAGGCCTGAGCGGCAAGGAGGTGGCCGAGAAGATGCTCCGTGAGCACGGCATTTACGATGTCAAAGTGTCTCATGTGCAGGGTCAGCTCACCGACCATTACAATCCGCTGACCAAAACCATCAACCTGAGCGAGGCGGTTTATAACAGCAACAGTATTGCTGCCGCTTCGGTGGCTGCTCACGAATGCGGACACGCCGTACAGCACGCCACCGCCTATTCTTTTTTGACCATGCGCTCCAAACTGGTGCCGGTGGTAAATTTTGCTGCCGGATGGATGCATTGGGTGTTGCTGGCCGGCATATTACTAGTACAAAGCTTTCCCTATCTGTTGCTTTTCGGAATAGTGCTTTTCGGGCTGACCACCTTGTTTAGTTTTATTACACTGCCGGTAGAAATCAATGCCAGCTCCAGAGCGGTGACATGGCTCAACAAAACGGGTATCACCAACGTATCGACTCATCCAATGGCGGTTGATGCGCTTAAATGGGCTGCCTATACCTATGTGATTGCCGCTCTGAGTTCGTTGGCAACGCTGATTTATTATATTCTGATTTTTCTTGGAGGAAGAAATCGAAACTAAGGAGTTATGGCTATTCAAAAACCTTCCATCCCCAAGGGTACCCGCGATTTTACACCCGAGGAGACAGCCAAACGCAATTATATTTTCAATACCATACGTTCCGCTTTCGAAAGCTACGGCTTTCAGGCCATCGAAACCCCTGCCTTGGAGCAGTTGTCCACGCTGATGGGCAAATACGGGGACGAAGGCGATAAATTATTGTTCAAGATTCTGAATTCGGGCGACTTTGCCGGCAAACTCAGCGACGAGGAATTGCTGAGCAGAGAAACCGGCCGGCTGACCCGGCTTATTTCGGAGAAGGGACTGCGTTACGACCTGACAGTGCCTTTTGCCCGCTACGTTGTGATGCACCGCAACGAAATTGTCTTTCCTTTTAAACGTTACCAGATTCAGCCGGTTTGGCGGGCCGACCGTCCGCAAAAAGGGCGTTACCGGGAGTTTTTCCAATGCGATGCCGATGTTGTGGGCAGCGATTCCCTGCTCAACGAGGTAGAACTGCTGCAATTGCTCGATACGGTGTTCAACGATTTGGGCATCAGGGTTTGCATCAAACTCAACAACCGTAAGATTCTGGCCGGGCTGGCTCAAATACTGGGACAGGAAGAACGCCTCACAGACATTACCGTAGCCATAGACAAACTCGACAAAATCGGTTTGGACAATGTCCGTGCGGAATTGATCGAAAAAGGCATTCCCGCGCAGACCGTCAGAGAATTGGAGCCGGTGCTTTTGTTGCAAGGCAGTAACAGCGAAAAAACAACTGCACTCCGTCGGTACCTGGCTGCAAGCAAACAAGGATTGCAAGGCATCGAAGAACTCGACTATATTCTGAAGCAGGCTGAGAAGCTCCTGAAAAATGCCAAGCTGGAACTGGACCTCTCTCTGGCCAGAGGCTTGAACTACTATACCGGCTGCATCATCGAAGTAAAAGCCCTCGATGCCGAAATGGGCAGCATTGCCGGAGGCGGCCGTTACGATAACCTGACCGGGGTCTTCGGCCTGCCTGGGGTTTCGGGTGTAGGAGTTTCCTTCGGGGCCGACCGCATTTACGATGTGCTGACTCAACTGACTCTTTTCCCCGCAACCTCTGTATTGACCACTCAGTTACTTATTACCAACTTCGGAGAGGAAGAAACGGCCTGGTGCCTGCCTTTGGCCGCCGAACTGCGCGAAAATGGTTTTAGAGTGGAGGTTTATCCCGATGCCGACAAAATAAAAAAACAGCTCAGCTACGCCGACAGCAAAGGCATTCCTTTCGTGCTGATGGCCGGAGCCGACGAAATAAAACAAAACAAGGTTACACTAAAAAATATGCATACCGGGCAACAGAATTTGATGTCCCCGCAAGACTTGCTCCGGTTTTTAAAGACCACAACCCTATGACAGCAACAGAATTAAGCGAACAGGAACTTTTTCGTCGCCAGAGTTTGCAAGCTTTGCGCGATATGGGTATCGATCCCTATCCGGCCGAGATGTATCCAACTTCTGCCTTTTCGGACGAAATCAAAGCCAACTTCAAGGACGAAGAGGAACCCAAACGTGAAGTCTGTATTGCCGGGCGCATTATGTCACGCCGCATTATGGGCAAAGCTTCGTTTATGGAGCTCAAAGATTCACAGGGACGCATCCAGGTTTATGTGAGCCGCGACGAGATTTGTCCGGACGAAGACAAGGAACTTTACAACACTGTGTTTAAAAAACTGCTGGACATCGGCGACTTTGTGGGCATAAAAGGTTACGTGTTTCGCACCCAGATGGGAGAAATTTCCGTTCATGCCCGTGAGCTGAAGGTGCTGGCCAAAACCCTGCGCCCCCTGCCCATAGTCAAAACCAAAGACGGGGTGGTGTACGATGCTTTCAGCGATCCGGAACTTCGCTACCGTCAACGCTGTGTAGATCTGGTGGTAAACGAATGGGTAAAAGATATTTTCATCAAACGTACCCGCATTTTCAATTCCATGCGTAATTTTTTCAACGAAAGAGGTTACCTGGAAGTAGATACTCCCGTGTTGCAGAACATTCCCGGCGGAGCAGCCGCCCGGCCTTTTGTGACGCATCACAACGCGCTGGACATTCCGCTCTACCTTAGAGTGGCCAATGAACTCTACCTGAAACGACTGATAGTGGGTGGTTTCGAAGGCGTTTATGAATTCTCGCGCAATTTTCGCAACGAGGGTATGGACCGCAGCCATAATCCCGAATTTACGTGCATGGAAATCTATGTGTCGTACAAAGATTATAATTGGATGATGGAGTTTACCGAACAGATGCTGGAACGCATTTGCCTGGAGGTGTTGGGCACCACAGAGGTTAAGGTGGGAGATAATACCTTGTCGTTCAAGGCTCCCTACCAACGCATAAGTATGATCGAAGCCATTCAAAAGTATGCCGGTGTGGATATTAGCGGTATGGACGAGGATCAACTGAGGCAGGTTTGTAAAAAACTCCATATTGCCGAAGACAAAACCATGGGCAAGGGCAAGCTGATCGACGAAATCTTCGGAACTACCTGCGAAAACAAGCTGATTCAGCCGACTTTCGTTACCGATTACCCTATAGAAATGTCGCCGCTCACCAAGAAACACCGCAATAATCCCCAACTGACGGAACGTTTCGAACTGATAGCGAACGGCAAGGAACTGGCCAACGCCTATTCGGAGTTGAACGATCCCATAGACCAGCGCGCACGTTTCGAAGAACAATTGCGCCTGAGCGAAAAGGGCGACGACGAAGCCATGTTTATTGATCACGACTTTATCCGTGCCTTGGAATACGGCATGCCACCCACTTCGGGGATGGGTATCGGCATGGATCGCTTAGTGATGATGCTTACCGGACAGAGTTCTATTCAGGAAGTTCTGTTCTTCCCCCAAATGCGGCCCGAAAAACCGGCTCCCAAAACAGAGCCGAAAGCTCAGGTTTAACAAAAAACAAAAAACCATATGGAATTTCCCGATAGAATGTGTGTAATGGGTGGAGGCAGTTGGGCAACGGCTATTGCCAAGATGCTGCTGATGAACCCCCAGGCCAGGATCAACTGGTATATGCGCAGGGCTTCTCAGATAAGAGATTTCAAACGTTTCGGACACAACAATTCGTATCTGACCACTATTCCCTTTGACATAAACCGTATCCGTTTCTATAGCGACATCAACGTGGCTGTAAAAAACTCCGATACTTTGGTACTGGCCACGCCCTCGCCTTACCTCAAGCTTCACCTTAAAAAATTACAACAGGACGTCAGCGATAAATTTATTCTTTCGGGCATCAAAGGTATAGTGCCGGACGAGAACATGTTGGTTTCGCAATATTTCAACAAGGTTTACAATGTTCCCCACGAAAACATTGCTACCATAGCCGGGCCCTGCCATGCCGAAGAAGTGGCGCTGGAACACCTCTCTTACCTAACCATTGCCTGCAGCGACAAGGAAAAGGCCAGGGCAATAGCCCGCAGCTTTGAATGTAAATTTGTGCGCACCACCATTACCGATGATGTATTCGGCATAGAATACGCCTCGACACTCAAGAATATCTACGCCATAGCCGCAGGTATCTGCCACGGACTTAAATACGGAGACAACTTCCAGGCCGTACTGCTTTCGAATGCCATTCAGGAAACGAACCGCTTTACCCAGGCGGCCTTTCCGCAAAACCGAAAAATTTGCGAATCGGTCTACCTGGGCGACTTGCTGGTGACGGCATACTCTAAATTCAGCCGCAACCGCACTTTTGGTACCATGATTGGTAAGGGTTATTCGGTAAAAACGGCGCATATGGAAATGGAAATGATTGCCGAAGGCTATTATGCCACCAAATGCATCAAAGAAATCAACGAAGAATTGTATCACGTCAATATGCCTATATTGGATGCGGTGTATAATGTGCTGTACGAACGTATTTCTCCCAGTATCGAAATTAAATTGCTGAGCGAGTCACTCCGTTAATACTCCGTTAACAGAAAATGCTTATCTTGAGAGCGGTCTTTTGATATAATCACTATTTAAACCATATAACACATGAAACAACTTGAAATAAATTTAACCAAGGTTTACGACCTGGTTCCTCAAAGCGAAATAACGGCTTTGCGCCCTGCCTGTCAAAAGGCTATGGATTTGTTGAACAACGGCAAAGGTAAAGGCAGCGACTTTTTGGGCTGGCTGCATCTGCCCTCCCTAACGGACGAAAAATTATTGTCGGACATTCAGAAAACCGCCGACCTCCTGCGCGAAAAATGCGAGGTAGTGGTGGTGGCCGGTATCGGAGGCAGTTACTTGGGGGCCAAGGCTGTTATCGATGCGCTAAATAACAGTTTTGACTGGCTCAAAACTAAACGGGAAAATCCGGTAGTGGTTTACGCCGGCCATAACATCAGCGAAGATTACCTCTTTGAATTGAGCCGCTTTCTCGAAGACAAACGCTTTGGCATCATCAATATTTCCAAATCGGGCACTACCACCGAAACTGCCCTGGCTTTTCGCCTGCTCAAGACCAAGCTCGAAAAACAAGTGGGCAAAGAAGCAGCCCGCGAACACATAGTGGCCATAACCGATGCTTCCAAGGGAGCCTTGCGCCAACTGGCCCAACAGGAGGGCTACAAGACTTTTGTTATTCCCGACAGCGTAGGCGGACGCTATTCCGTACTTACTCCGGTAGGCCTGCTGCCCATTGCAGTGGCCGGTCACAATATTCGTGAATTGCTGGCCGGAGCCCTGGCTATGGAAAAACGCAGCGAAACGGCTTTTGAGCAAAATCCGGCTGCTCTCTACGCCGCTGCTCGCCAGGCTTTGTACAACAAGGGCAAGAAAATCGAAATACTGGCCAATTACCATCCCAAGCTGCATTTTGTTGCCGAATGGTGGAAGCAACTCTACGGCGAAAGCGAAGGCAAGGAGCACAAAGGACTGTTCCCGGCAGCCGTCGACCTGACCACCGACCTACATTCCATGGGCCAGTGGATACAGGAAGGTGAACGCACTATTTTTGAGACGGTCATTTCCATTGTCTCTCCCAATCGGGAAGTAGTAATTCCCACAGATACCGGCAACTTAGACGGCCTTAACTACCTGGCCGGCAAAAGGGTGGATCAGGTAAACAAAATGGCGGAACTGGGCACTCAGATCGCTCACGTGGACGGAGGGGTACCCAACATCAAAATTGAACTGCCGGAATTGAACGAATATCACCTGGGTGAATTGCTCTACTTCTTCGAAAAAGCCTGTGGAATAAGCGGTTACATGATGGGCATCAATCCTTTCGACCAGCCGGGAGTAGAGGCCTACAAAAAAAATATGTTTGCCTTGTTGCAAAAACCGGGCTACGAAGCCGAGTCGGCCGCAATACGTTCCCGCTTATGACTAACACGACCATTCCAAAGGCCGTTGAGAACTTTCTGGCTAAACAAGGGCTGACGGCATTAGACCTCAAAGCCGTGTTGATCGACATGGACGGAGTATTATTCGATTCCATGCCTATTCATGCCTACACCTGGAACAAAACCATCGCCGAAGAAGGATTGCACATGAGCGAAGAAGAGGCCTACCTACACGAAGGCCGCACGGGACGATCGACCATAGAAATCGTTTTCCGCAAACACTTACATCGAGATCCTACTGAGGAAGAAGTCAAGCGCATCTACGGTAAAAAAGCAGGCTTGTTCGATTCAATGCCCGAAGCCCCAGTGATGGAGGGAGCTCCCGCTCTGCTTGATACTATCGCCTCCCAGGGCCTGATCCGCGTCCTGGTTACCGGTTCGGGACAAAAACTGCTCCTAAACCGTGTGAACCACCATTTCCCGGGACATTTCAGCTCTGACCTTATGGTAACCGCTTTCGATGTTACGCGGGGCAAGCCTCATCCCGAACCTTTCCTGAAGGGAATGCAAAAGGCAGGTGCCCAGGCTCATCAGGCTCTGGTGATCGAAAATGCACCTTTGGGGGTGGAAGCCGCCAAGGCCGCCGGGCTTTTTACCATTGCCGTCAACACAGGCCCGCTGAACGACACCCACCTGAACAAGGCTGACTTGATTTTTCATAACCTGAACGAACTGATCCTTGCCTGGCCTGAACTGATGCGGAGTTGCAGGGAAATTTCCTTGCCCGGACACAACTGCCGAAAACCGTAAAAAGGGCTCTGCAACATTCGCCGAGATGAATACAAAACAGAAGATTTTTCTTTGCCTGTGGTTGTTCTTGCCCTTTTTATTGGGTTGCTGCAGGCAGCCTGCCCCCACAAAAGAAACACACAGAACTGTGCTGGTCTATATGGTGGCGGATAACAATTTGAACGTCTATGCCGTTCAAAACATAAACTCGATGAAGCAAAACCTCAATGCCGATGCCATGGAAACGGGCAGGTTATTGATTTTTTATGTGCCTCCTTTTTCCGACACTCAGCAATTGCTCGAAATTAAAATCAATACTTTAACCGGCCAAGGCGACACCACAGTGTTGCACGAATACCATTTCGATAATACGCTCGAAAAAAACGCCATGCAACAGGTGGTTCGCGATGCCAAAAAACTGGCTCCGGCCAAGGCCTACGGCCTGGTGTTGTGGTCGCACGCCATGGGCTGGCATCCATCCACTTCGGCGCTGGATCCCGGCAGCATCGATCCACCGACCCTGCGGTCTGCAGCCGAAAACATTAAAGACGAAGAATTGATCGGCTGGTTTGGCCAGGACGGTTACTATCATATGGAGATACCTGTACTTGCCTCAGCCCTCGAAGATCAGGGACTGGAATTTATACTTTTTGACGCCTGTTTTACCGCCTCGGTAGAAATGCTTTATGATTTAAGGCATTGCGCCGACTACCTGATCGGTTCGCCGGCCGAGGTAATGGGAGCGGGTTATCCTTACAAGGATTTTGTCAAGTTGGTTTTTAGGGAGGACCTGAGTGCAGAAGCTCTTTGCAGGCAACTTTGTCAGGCCTATATGACGTCTTATAGAGCCAATGCTACCCATCCGTCGGCCAGCACGGTGCTGGTTAAACTCAGCGAAATGGACTCACTGGCGGTTTGCACCCGGGCTATTTTCGAAGCCGATCCCATACCGGTGTCCAGCATTGATTTAGAGGGTATTCAGCATTACGAACTAATGAATCCGCATTTGTTTTACGACCTGGACGGCTACCTGGCAACCGTTTCGCGCTACCCCCTTTTTTACAACGCCTTTAAGAATCAGCTCAACCGGACCGTACTTTACAAAGATTGTACCGATCAAATCTATTCCATCTACAGTAGTTCGCGTTGGTTCGATGTTGGCAGTTATTCGGGCCTGAGCGCCTATATTCCCCGCTACGACCTGCCCTACAGTCAAAAAATAACCAACCTCAACCAGGCCTATTTTCAAACTGCATGGGCTCAGGCAACGGGGCAAACTGCTCCCCGATAACCACTCACGAAATTTTCCCCTGCTTTTGCGGCTTTCGCTTAATTGAATACATTTGCAGGAGTTCTCATAATCCTTAATCAACACTTATGAATCTTAAATTTGTATTCAGTCTTGCACTTTGCGGCTTGGTGCTGTCCTGTACCCGGACCGTGAGCATCCCAACCAAAGATCAGGTGGGAGCTGCCGTGCTCCCCGGCGAAATAAAGCCGGTAAAGGCTCCTTTTGAGATGCCGGTATTCAAAAAACCCGTCTTCCCCGATGTTGAAATCAACATTGCAGACCGGGGAGCCAAAGCCGGTGAAAAAATCACCGGTATAGTCCAGAGCGCTATCGATGAGCTAAGTGCTAAAGGCGGAGGTAAAGTCGTGGTACCCGGAGGAACCTGGCAAAGCGGACGCCTTATCCTCAAAAGCAATGTTAACCTGCATTTTGCCGAAGGGGCCGAAGTCTACTTTAGCGGTGAGGTCGAAGATTACCAACCTGCCGTATTCACCCGTAACGAAGGCGTGGAAATGATGTCGCTGGGTGCCCTCATTTATGCCTATAAACAAGACAATATTGCCGTTACGGGCAAGGGTAAACTTATCGGACCACCTATGGATTGTGCCATCCGTGAACAGGTTCTTAAATCGGGCGTTATCGAAAACGTTATTTCGGCCGATACACCCGTCGAAGAGAGAATTTACACCGGACTGGGCGGCAGCCCCGTGCTCCTGCCTATGTTTATTTCGCCCACTTCGTGTACCAATGTGTACATCGAAGGAGTGACCCTCGAAAGAACCGCTTTCTGGAACGTAGTGCCCGTTTATTGCGACGGAGTAGTTATTCGGGGCATCACGGTCAATTCCGTAGGCATTCCCCGGGGCGACGGCATCGACGTGGAATCGAGCCGCAATGTGTTGATCGAATATTCCACCCTGAATTGCGGCGACGACTGTTTTACTATGAAAGCCGGCCGTTGCGAAGACGGTATGCGGGTGAATAAACCAACCGAAAACGTGGTGGTCCGTTACTGCCTGGCCAAAAAAGGACATGGAGGCATTACCTGTGGCAGCGAAACCGCCGGCATGATTCGCAATCTTTACGTGCACGACTGTGTCTTTGACGAAACCGGGGCGGGCATCCGCTTCAAAACCCGTCGAAACCGGGGCGGCGGAGGCGAAAATATCGTTTACGAGCGCATCCGTATGAACCTTACGGGCAACGCCTTTGTGTGGGATATGCTGGGCTCCCGTACCTACGTGGGCCTGCTGGCCGACCGCCTGCCGGTGAGGGAACTGACGCCGTTGACTCCCTCCTACAAAAACATCACCGCCAAAGACATCATAGTCGAAAGATCTTCTCAGTTTATCAAGATCACCGGCATACCCGAAACGCCCTTGACCAATCTCCGTCTGGAAAACGTCAAGGCCGAAAACTGCGAACGTCTGATCCAACTCCGGGATGTGGATCAAATTCATTTGAAAAACGTGCAAGTAAGCTCCGACGACAACAACATCAACGTATTGGACGGCCGCAACATTCTCTTCGAAAAAGTGACTTTCAGCAACCCCGAAGGCAACATCGTCTGCCTGACCGAAGGCGAAC
Source organism: Bacteroidales bacterium UBA1402 (assembly GCA_002305085.1). GTDB lineage: Bacteria > Bacteroidota > Bacteroidia > Bacteroidales > UBA1402 > UBA1402. The sequence continues at coordinate 79,403 of DBQE01000003.1, forward strand.
TCTGCCGCAACATCCGCTTCGAAGAGTGCAGCCCCGGGAAGCCGGAAAATTGGGAAGGGACGGTTTTGGAATAATCTCGGAATCCACGGAACCCAACTATGTAAAACATCAAAAAGCTAACAGTTGTAATACAGGCTGTTAGCTTTTTTGTTTGTAATCCCGTGGGGAGTCGAACCCCAATCGATGGAACCGGAATCCATTATTCTATCCATTGAACTACGGGATCTCACTTTTCGGGGGACAAAGATAGCGTTAAGTGAGAGCAAAAGCAAAATTTTATTTTTGCTTTTGCCGAGCGCAGCTATCTTCTCAGACGAAGTCTGAAAAGTAGCGTTAAGTGAAATGAGCGCAGCTATCTCCCCAGACGAAGTCTGAAAAGTAGCTTTTGTGAGAGCAAAAATTTTGAGTACTTTTGCGCCCACGCCCTAGGAGGGCGGCACGTATCATTCGATAATAACAGCGTATGAGCCAACTGATTCTTCCCAAAAATTACAAAACCTTGCTAGACCTGAAGCAAACCGAGCAAGGAATTAAGAGTATCAAAGATTTTTTCCAACTAAGCCTGGCTGCCGAGCTGCGCCTGAGGCGGGTGACTGCTCCCTTGTTTGTGCTGGGAGGCAGGGGGATCAACGACGATCTATCGGGGGTTGAACGCCCGGTAACTTTTCCCATTAAAGACCTGCAGGACCAAAAAGCCGAAATCGTGCATTCCCTGGCCAAATGGAAACGCCTCACACTGGCCGACTACGAAATTGAAAGAGGTTACGGCATTTATACCGATATGAACGCCATCCGCCCGGACGAAGAGTTGGACAATTTGCATTCCATCTACGTGGATCAGTGGGACTGGGAAGTCACCATAGGCAAACAAGACCGTACTCCGGCTTATTTGAAAGCCGTAGTACAACGTATATATTCGGTGCTGCTGCAGACCGAATACATGGTCTATGAACAATTTCCCTGGATCAAACCCTCTTTGCCGGCAGAAATTCATTTTATTCATGCCGAAGAACTACGCCAAAAATACCCCGACCTGGATCCTAAGGAACGTGAAAACCGCATCTGCAAAGAGTACGGGGCCGTCTTTGTGGCCGGTATCGGAGCCGATCTGGGCGACGGGCAAAAACACGATATGCGGGCTCCCGACTACGACGACTGGAGCAGCGAGGGGGAAAACGGCCTGCCCGGTCTTAACGGAGATATTTTACTTTGGAATCCCTTGCTTAGTTGCGCTTTTGAATTGTCTTCCATGGGGATTCGTGTCGACAAAAAAGCTTTGCTGCGACAGCTTAAACTAAGCGGGACCGAAGAGAGAAAAAGCCTGTATTTCCACCAAAAACTAATCAACGACAAGCTTCCCCTGAGCATAGGCGGCGGTATAGGGCAATCGAGGCTCTGCATGTTTTTGTTGCGCAAAGCCCACGTGGGAGAAATTCAGGCCAGCATCTGGCCCGAAGATATGATAGAACGTTGTGCCGCACACGGCATTCCACTGATTTAAAAAAGGTGGTTAACCATAAGGAAGAATAGACAAGGTAAGAGAAAGCCGTTACTCTCAATTATAAACAAGGATGGTAGATGTAAGAATCGAACAGTCGTGGAAATCAAAACTGGCCAAAGAATTCGAACAGGATTATTTTGCCGGTCTGACCGATTTTGTACGGGAGGAATACAGACAATATACCATTTATCCGCCGGGCCGGCTGATTTTTAATGCCTTTGATCTCTGCCCTTTTGAACAGGTCAGGGTGGTGATTTTAGGTCAGGATCCCTATCATGAGCCGGGACAAGCTCACGGACTTTGCTTCTCGGTGCAGGAAGGTGTGCCCTTGCCACCTTCGCTCGAAAATATCTTTCGCGAAATTCGTCAGGATCTGGGAGAGGAGCCTCTACCCTCGGGCAATCTGGAACGTTGGGCTCGCCAGGGCGTACTGCTACTCAATGCCACCCTTACCGTACGCGCTCACCGGGCAGGCTCTCATCAAAACAAAGGCTGGGAACGCTTTACCGATGCGGTAGTGCATCGCTTGGCCGAAGAAAAGCAGGGTCTGGTGTTTCTACTTTGGGGTGCTTACGCCCAGCGCAAAGGCGAATTCATCGACAGTAACCGCCATCTGGTGCTTAAATCGGTGCATCCCTCGCCCCTGTCGGCCTACAGGGGTTTCTTTGGGAATCATCATTTCAGCAAGACCAATCAATACTTGCAAAGCCAGGGTCTGGACCCTATAGATTGGCGCTAAAGGGAAGCAAGAGATACGCGGGCTTGGCTATGCTAAAAGTCTGGATCCTTTAAATTGGCAGCAGATGGATGAAATTTCCGGCCTTTAGCGGGCCCTCTGTGCAAAAGCGAAAGCACCCATCCTTAGAAGGGGCTTCCTTTTTTCAAAGGGAAAACTCGTTACTGCCGGATAACAAAGCGTCCGGAAACCAAAACAAGTTGTTTAACGAATACCCCAGACCACATTGTCGCGGGGATTTTGTTGCTGCTCGTACTTGAGGTCTTGCAGCATGCCCGATTTAACCCGGATGGAAAAGTTGTAAGATTTGAAACGGCCTACAGGAATAAAACTGGCCGACATTTGCCAGCAATGCAGGTCGCGCGAAACGGTGCAGTTTACCGTAGACAATTGCTTGGTATTGAAGTTGTAACTGCTGGCTAATGTAAATCTCCATTTATCGGTGATTGCGAGGTTGCCATTGAAACTCAGGTTGTGCATCAGCTTCATGTCGTACTCCAAGCGCTCTTTGTTAAAGTTCGCACGGGCATAACGCAAGGTATAACTCAGGCTGACGTTCCAAGGCATTTTGAAGGGCTGATACAGGGCAGCCTCAGGATCGGGAATGACCTCGGGTTCCTCAAACGCTTCGGTTTCGTCGCCCGGACCCGACAGCCCGGCATCTAAATCAGGGGGTTCGCTTCCGGAACCCGATAAACCTCCTCTCCCCTTAGCCTTTCCCTCTTTGTCTTTTTTCTTGAAAGTATCGTTGTTGATGGAGTAGGAAAACGATGTCCCGGTACCGACGAGCCGGCCGGGAATTCCATATTTCTCGAACTGGGTGACGTTGACCCGTACCGGATTACCGGCACTGTTCAGAATATAGGTGTAGGGATCGAAAGAACCGCTCAGATTCAATGTGTACAAATCGCCGAACTTGATACGGATATTGGCCGAAATATTGCTCCAGTTAAGACTGTCGGCCGCCAGGTTGTAGGAGGTGCCGAAAGAGAAATTATCGATCAGGCTCACCTTCTTAAATAAATTGATCGTGTCTTTGTCGTTTCTGACTTTCATTTCGAGGTTGTTGGCCACGTTGAAGCTGATCGTTCCCGATTTACCCCTGCCGGGAGTGCCATACAAAGAATTTTGGTAACGCGAATAGGTATGGGTCTTTTCGTTGCCCTCGACATCGATATAGTCTATCGTTTTGTAATAGCCGTATCGTTCCTCTCCGAAATCGGGCCTGTAACCGAGCGAAACACTGGGGGTAAGCACGTGCCGGATCATATTAACCTTAGTCCCGAACAGTTTGGGCAAAGGTTGAAAAAAGCCGTATAATTTGGTGGAGGCACTGACACTGGCAGAATAATCCCAGACCCGGTTAAAGCCCCAGAGGGTGTCGGTAAGCAATTGATTCAGACCCGGATCGTAGTATTTGTCGATGGAACTGGAATACCAGCGTTCGGTATAGGAAAACGAAGGAGTGATATTGATGTAATTCAACAAATTAAACGTGGCTGAAACAGGGATGCTGTGCCGCATACCGTTGCGCCAGTCGCGCACCAGCGATTTTTTAAAGAAATCGTATTCTTTCACTTCGCTTATGCTGTTGGCCAGGGATCCAGTATAGCTCATGCTGATCTTTTCGTAAAAACGTTCCCTGCCCACCGGATTTTTGCGTTTGAAGGGATAGAATCGGGAAACACTGGCCGTGAGATTGGGCAGCGAAACGGTCAGCACCGAGTCTTTGCTGCGCTGTGAAACGCTCATGCTGGCACTCAGGACAAGCGGGAAATTGGGAAAACGCTGGGTTAGGTTGACGCTGGAGCTTTTGGTGTTGGTCGAAAAAACTTCGGGATTGTAATACGAAGCGATGTCGTTGCGGCTGTAACCACTGGTGGCAAAATTGACACTGGCCGAAAAACTGCGAAAGGGATTGGCCTTGGGATCCTGCGAATGGCTCCAGGTTAGACTCAGGTTTTTTGACTGGGCATAATCGGGCAAGTTCCTTTCGCTGGTGACACTCACCAAGTAAGAGGCGTTGAGGGCCCCGGAGAACTTATAACGTTTACGGTAATTGGTTCTGAGTCGGGCTCCCCAGGATCCTTTGGAATAGAGCTCGCCTGTCAGTGCCAAATCGATGTAATCGCTGATGGCAAAATAATAACCGCCGTCTTTGAGGTAAAATCCCCGGGAAAGCTCATCACCGTAAGTGGGCGTTATAATACCCGATGAGTAGGATTCGGTAAAGGGGAAAAAACCGAAAGGAATAAACAGGGGCAAATGTACGTCTTCGACCACCAAATGGGCAGGACCGGCCACGATGTTCTTTTTGGGACGCACCTTGGCTTTGCTCAGTTGCAGATAAAAGTGCGGATTGTCGTGGTCATCGCAGGTAGTATATTTGCCGTCGACCATGTAGAGGGCATCGTCTTCCATCTTCTTAGTCAGGCCGCTTACGACGTAACCTTCTCCCTGCTGGGTAACCACCTGGTTTATAATGCCCCGCCGGGTGTTGAAATTGTATTTGAGGTTTTTGGAAATGTACTCGCCGCTGGTATCTTTGAAAACCGGATTTCCCATTACGGTTCCGGTTGAATCCTCTATTCCGCTGGCATAGATCAGGCTGCTGTCCATGCTCATTTGAATATAGTCGGCTTCGAGATTGAGGTCTTCGTAAACAATCTGCCCCTGCTTGTACAAGCGCCCCATTCCTCCGGCTTCGAAAATCAGGGAGTCTTCGGCCTGGTATTCTACTACGGCGTTGATGCCTTCCAGGCCTCCGCCCCCTTTTTCTTCCTCATTCGCCAGGCTGTCGGGAACGACCTGAAGACTGTCTGAAGAAAGCGCCGGAATAGTATCGTTTTCGCCGGAGAGGACGGTTTCGCTTACACCTGTGGGAGTTTCCAGGGCAGAACGGTCAAGGCTATCGGAAAGCGAAGTTTCTTCGGAATAAGTCGCTGCAACAGAGTCCCGGGTAAGCGTTTCTCCAACACGATTCTGTCCACGAGCATTCTGAACGAAAGGAACTGAAAATAATAAAAGTATCGCTAGGGTACACCCGGATAAGAAGCCAAAAAAGCCTCCGAAGAATCTGCTTTTGAGCCGAACCGCGTTAAATTGCCGAACGGGATTCTTGAGCTGCTTCAATGTATTTAACTTATAATCAGGTTGTACATCCATCATACTACCCCAGGGATCAAAGGGACAAAAGTAGGTAAAACCAGCGGATTAGAGAAAGCTCTTGCACCAAAAATCGAAACGTTCCAGCCCTTCGGCGCCGAATCGCTCCAGTTTGTGCCGTGCTTCTGCGACACTGCGTTCTTTTAACAACTCGGTTTTAGAAAAAAACTTATCGGCAAAACAGATCAATTGCTCCTCGATACTGACAGGCAACATATCGCGACGGGGCAAGGGCAATTCTTTGTCTACGATGTCTCGAAGGCTGATACCTGCACCCGTGTGCCGTTCGCAAACCAAAGCATGCCGCCCGTAACCCTCCTCTCTGAGGAGATCGGCTCCCAAGTAACCGTGACAAATATAAGGTAGAGAACCGAAGCAAGCTATCTCGGGGGCATAAGTCTTGTACACACCGATATCGTGCAGCAGGGCTGCTTCTTCGACAAACTTTCTGTCGGCCTGTATTTCGGGATGTAAGTCCATTATTTCCAAGGCCTTGTTGGAGACAGACCGGCCGTGGGAATAAACTATATCAAAAAGCCCGGGGTAAGGATCAAGATATCGATGTAACAATTGCAGTGCTTCCATAAATATACGGAGATTGGCGACCCGGCTTCGGGCCCCGGGCGCTTGCAGGGCAAAGAAAAAGAATTATTTTTGTACGCACAACTATCCGGCACGCCCATGACCAAAATTACGCTGTTTGCAGTTTGCCTCGTTACTTGTCTTTGTTCTTGTTTCGGTTCCTGCTCCCCCGGCCGGGGAAAAGCTCCGGCCTCCCCTTTAAGAACAGGCGCAGATCAAACCGAGCTTTATTTCCCATTGTTACAAGACAAACGTTTTGCCCTTGTATTGAACCAAAGCTCCCTGATCGACAAGACCAGCTTGGCCGACAGTCTTTGCCGGTCCGGCTTGAGACCGGCTTTTTTATTTGCTCCCGAACACGGCTTCAGAGGCGAGGCCCAAGCCGGCGAAACTATTCAGGACGGAGTGGACAGTCTGACGAATCTAACAGTCTATTCTCTCTATGGTCAACAAAAAAAGCCAAGTGCGGAGCTGATGCAAAAACTCGATTTGGTTGTTTTTGATATTCAGGATGTAGGAACCCGTTTTTATACTTACCTGAGCACCCTGCACTACCTGATGGAAGCTTGCGCAGAATCCGGTGTGGAACTCGTCGTGCTCGACCGGCCCAATCCCAACGACACCATCGACGGACCCTTGTTGCACGAAGGATATACCTCCTTTGTGGGCATGCATTCCATTCCTTTATTACACGGTTGCACGCTGGGCGAACTGGCCATGATGATCAACTCGGAAGGCTGGCTGCCAAACGGCCTGCGCTGCGAGCTTCGGGTTATTCCCGTAGCAGGCTGGCGTCACGGACAAGCCTACTCCCTGCCCATCAGACCATCGCCCAATCTTCGCGACCAACAGGCTGTTTGCCTTTATCCTTCGCTTTGTTTGTTCGAAGGAAGCCTGATGAGCGTAGGCAGAGGTACCGCCACCCCTTTCAAAGTGGTGGGATATCCCGATCCCCGCTTTGGAGAATTTATTTTTACTCCTTCCGGGAAGGGGAGTTTATATCGGGATCAAACCTGTTACGGGCTGGATTTGAGTGGGGTAAACTGTGTCGGGGGCTTGAATCTGGAGTATGTATTGAGTATGTATCGCCGTTCGGGCATGGGGGCTGACTTTTTTACCCATGCACGATTTTTTGATTTATTGGCCGGCAACTCATCCTTGAGAGAGCAAATCCTGGCAGGATGGAATCAGGCGGAAATTCGGGCCGGCTGGCAAGAGGAGTTGGTATCTTATCGCAAGATACGGTCGAAGTATCTTTTATATCCGGATTATCAGGAATAAATTCATACTTGCCGCATCAGGGTTTATTTTCTATTTTTGCGCTTGTTGTAAATTCAGCTAAACATTGAATCTATGTACTTTCGTCTCCTGTTTTTGGCTCTGTTCCTTGCCACTTCGTTGCATCAGAACTTATCGGGAGCAGAAAAACCTTTTACGGTAGTCATCGATCCGGGTCACGGGGGCAGAGACCCGGGAGCAGTCGGAGCCACCGCCTTCGAAAAAAACATAGTGCTTTCGGTAGCTTTGAAACTGGGAAAGCTCATAGAAACCAACAACAAAGACATCAACCTGATTTACACCCGTAACACCGACGTTTTCGTTAAACTCGAAGAAAGATCCAGAATAGCCAACAAAGCTAAAGCCAATCTATTTATTTCGATTCATACCGACGGTGTACCCAACAAAAAGGTCTCGGGAGCCTCTGTATTTACCCTGGGACAGGATAAACTCAGCGAAAACATCGAAGTGGCCAAACGCGAAAACAGTGTTATACTGCTCGAAGAAAATTACGAACAACGTTACGAAGGTTTCAATCCTACTTCGGCAGAATCTTACATTATGTTCGAATTTTTGCAGGATGCTCACATGGATCAGAGTATTGCTTTTGCTTCGCTTGTACAAAACGGTTTTGTACGTAAAAAACGCACTGACAGGGGCGTGCGCCAGGCCCCCTATTGGGTACTCTGGGACACCGGCATGCCATCGGTACTGATAGAGCTGGGCTTTATTACCAATCCCGACGAAGAACGCTACCTGAAAAGCGAGAAAGGACAGGATGAATTGGTGCGTTGTATCTACGATGCCGTGGTTGAGTTCAAAAACGATTACCAACGGAAATCGATGGCCAAAACCTCTGAGGAAAATTCGGATACAGCGGGAGCAATTGCCCAGAATACACAAGAAGCACGAGAGGTTCAGGATGTTCAAGCTGTGCAGGATGTTCCGGTATACAAAATACAGCTCTTTGCCACAAGCACATTATTAGACGAAAACAATAGTGAATTCCTGGGACTGAAGAACATCGATTATTATCGGGAAAAGGATTTGTATAAATACACCTACGGCGCTTTCTCTACAGAAAAGGAAGCGGCCGCCGAACGCAAAAAGATTGCCTCGCTGTTTCCCGACGCTTTCATAGTCGTGTTTAAGGACAACATCCGTATCAGTCTGGAAGAAGCCAGATCAAAACCGTAATACATTTTCAAGAAAGTAAGCGGTCTTTAGCTACAAAGTTACCGGCTGAAAACCCACGTTAAAAGTAATAAGGTTATTATGAAGAAATTTAAACTTAACAAGGAAAGCCGTATCGGGTTGACCGTCATTATCGCCATAGCCTTGTTTGTTTGGGGGCTGAATTACCTCAAAGGTATCAATCTGCTCAAACAAGCTCAGCGGTATTATGTTGTATACAATCAAATTGACGGCCTGGTTACCTCGGCACCGGTGATGCTGGACGGTTTTCAGGTAGGACTGGTTAAAAGCATTGATTATCAGTATAACTCTCCCGGTCATATTTTGGTTGAGCTAAACCTCGAAAAACAACTCAACTTGCCCGTGGGCACTAAGGCGGTTTTGGAGCCTGCCCTGGTGGGCAACCCCAACATCAGCCTGATTCTGGGTCCGGGTCCTCGGTTGCTGGCCGTAGGTGATACCTTGACGGCCGACCGCAAGGCCGACCTGATGATTATGCTGGAAGAAGAGCTTATACCGGGCATAAAAGATTTGATTCAACGAGCAGGCAGAGTCGTTTCCCAACTCGAAGCTCAACTGGACGAAGGAGGCGACCTAAACAAGAGCCTGGCTTCGGTGCGCAAGACGAGCGAAAGGTTGGCCTCCGCATCAGCCAGTCTTGATTTGTTGCTGGCCAACGAAATTCCCTCGACTATCGGAAACATCAATTCCCTGAGCAGTAATTTCAATGCCTTAGGCCGGGAACTCAGAACTGTTGATTTTGCCGGCATCAGCCATCGCGTCGACAGCACCTTGCTGATATTACAAGACGTTAGTCTGCGCCTGACCAGGCCGGACAACAGCCTGGGCTTATTACTGAACGATACAGAATTGTACTTTAACTTAAACAAAACAGCCTCAAGCGCTAACGAACTCCTGCTGGATTTAAGAGAGCGACCGAAACGTTATGTTCATTTTTCGCTCTTTGGTTCCAAAAAATAGCAGGATGCAGAAAAATCAGGTGTAGAAAAAAAAAGAATTTTAAGCCTGTCAAAAAATAGCCCCAATGTTTTATAAGGAATTTTCGGACTGTTTTCAGAATTAAATAGCAGGTTTTAAAACTTAATGTAAAAATAATACTGGTCTGTTATCCCCTTTGCCCTAAAGCGATTGGAAGTTTTACTGCCAATTTAACAATCCAAGCTGTCAAAATTACAAAGCCCTATTTATAAGATTGTTGTGATTTAAATTTTTACACAAGAATCTGATTATCAAACTATTAATCTTAACCGATTAAAACTAAAACAGATACAAACTTGCAAAACTTTTGAACAAAATCTTCATTTGTTTTATTCGTTTTTTCTTCAAAAATTTGCAGGACGATTCAAGCTAAACTCAGAGGAATAATTATGGACTTTATTTTAAACCATGAAGAATTGTGGAGCAAATGCCTCGACATAGTGAGGGATATTGTTCCGGAATCTAATTTTTCTACATGGCTGCTCCCCATCGTTCCTCTTAAATATCAAAACGAGGATTTGCTCGTAGAAGTCCCCACACATTTCTTTTTTGAGCACATCGAAAGTCATTTTTCGGATGTAATCGGTAAAAGCTTACAACGTATTACAGGCAAACCTACCCGACTGCTGTACAAAATCAAATTGTCGGACAATTATATCGATATCACCCCCGATCAACGACCCAATAAAGAAAAGGCCATCCAAAATCTGCCGGCCAACACCAAGACCTCACTGGTAAGTCCTTTTGAGCAATTGTTACCTAACAGACTGGATCCTCAACTAAACTCGGGTTTTCATTTTGGAAACTTTATTGCCGGCAACAGCAATAAACTTTCGCGTACGGCAGGCGTTTCAATAGCCGAAAGCCCGGGCAAAACCATTTTCAATCCGCTATTTGTTTATGGTAAGTCCGGCGTGGGGAAAACCCATCTTTTGCATGCTATAGGCAATCACGCGCTCTATAAAAATCCCGAGCTGAGAGTTCTTTATGTTTCCTCGCATTTGTTTCAGGTGCAGTATTCGCAGGCTTATCTCAACAACAGCATCAACGACTTTATCCATTTTTACCAGAGCATCGACTTGCTGTTGATAGACGATATTCATGAGTTGTCGGGTAAACAGGGAACGCAAAATGTGTTTTTCCATATTTTCAACCACCTGCATCAAAACAGCAAGCAACTGGTGCTGACCTGCGACAGGGCACCCAAGGATATACAGGGAGTGGAAGATCGCTTACTGACCAGGTTTAAGTGGGGGCTTACGGCCGAAATCACCCAGCCCGATTACCAATTGCGATTGGATATTCTCAAAAGTAAAATCCAACGGGATGGTTTGGTATTTCCCGAAGAAGTGATAGAATATATTGCCCATCACGCCAAAGACAATATCCGTGACCTGGAAGGCATCGTAGTGTCGTTGATGGCTCATTCCATCATTATTGGTAAAAACGTTGATTTGGAGCTCTGCAAACAGGTAGTGGACAATTCCATCCAGGTAAAAGAACGCCCCATTTCGGTGGAACTCATAGAAAATGAGGTGTGCAAATACTATAATTTGGAACCCCAACTGATACAAACCCGCTCCAAAAAGCAGGAGGTGGCTCACGCCCGGCAGATTGCCATGTATCTGTCCAAAAAGTACACCGACAGCTCCTACGCCCGAATAGGCGAGCTGCTGGGCAAGCGCAATCACGCTACCGTGATCCATGCCTGCAAAACAGTAAACAACTGGATAGAGACCGATAAAGGTTTACGCAGCGATATTCAAAAAATCGAAAAGATTTTGTTACGGTAAATATCCGAGAGTTTCCCAGTCTAAAGCAAACTTCAGGAATTAATCTTAAAGCAGGGCTTCAACAGAAACCCTGCTTTTTTACTGCCCGGAGCAGTGTATCGGAGAAATGTTCGTTGTCTTTTTTCGTATAACGGATTTCGGCAAATACCTGAGCCAGGTTTTCTTTATGATTGATTTCAACAAAATGCCGGTTTTCGGGCAATTGCTCTTTGGCCAGGTGCAGACGGTCGATGTCGGCGGGCGTATAATCGCGGTAGGTTTCGGAATGAACGACAGCCTCCTGTGGAAGACGTTCGCATTGTTTGGGAGGCTCAAGAGGATAGCCTACACTGACGGTGGTGACCGGAAAAACCAAAGGCGGAAGTTCCAGGAGTTCGATTATTTCTTTGGCCAGATAGGTAGTTGTGCCCAAATAACAAATACCCAGGCCTTTTTCCTCGGCAGCTACACAAAAAGTCTGAGCTACGATGACAGCATCAATGGAAGCGTAGGTAAGGGCCTGAACATTATTAAAACCTGCCTGGGCATTACGCTGTGCACACCATTTGCTAAACCGGTTGAAATCGGCACAAAAAGTCAAAACCACCGGTGCATTGACCACCTGGGGCTGATTGAAATGGCAGGCTGCAAGGGCTTTTTTGCGTTCGGGATCGCGGCTCACCACGATGCTGTAGGCTTGCATATTGCCGGTATTGGAAGAACGGCAGGCGATTTCCAGTAATTCATCCAGCAGCTCCGGGCTGATATCTTGTTGGGAATAGGCACGTACAGTGGCTCTCTTTTTCATCGAATCCATAGAATTATAATTTAGGTTGTGGTTTTTTTCTTTGCAAAGATAGGGTTTAAAAAAAATCTTCCCAATTATTTTTTTTGTCAACTTGACTAATTCTATTTTTGTTGAAAGTTTTTATTTTTATCGTTATCTCTTTTTATTACTTTTTGTTATATAGCACATTATCTGATACTTATAAGTTTTCGATTTATCATTTGTAAGAATTAATAATATATTCATGTTGAATTTTTTTTTCACTTGATTATTTGAGCTAATATTGCAAACTCAATAGAACAAACCCAAAACTTTTGCAGAAGAATCAAAAATTTCATCAACTTATATAACCACTTTTTATCATGGAAAAAAAAATCTACACACGGGAGGAGGCTTTTGATGCCTCGCTTGAGTATTTCCAAGGCGATGAACTGGCTGCCAGAGTCTGGGTAAACAAATACGCCATAAAAGATTCCTTTGGCAATTTGTACGAAAAATCTCCTGAAGATATGCATTGGCGCCTGGCCAACGAAATTGCCCGGATCGAAAACACCTACCCCAATCCTCTTTCGGCTAAAGAACTTTTCGATCTCTTCGATCGTTTCCGTTACATTATTCCTCAAGGCAGCCCCATGACCGGCATCGGAAACGAGTTTCAGGTAGCCTCGCTGTCCAACTGTTTTGTAATTGGTATCGACGGAGAAGCCGATTCATACGGAGCTGTCATCAAAATTGACGAAGAGCAGGTTCAACTGATGAAAAGACGCGGCGGAGTCGGCCACGATCTTTCGCACATTCGCCCCAAAGGCACGCCGGTGAAAAATTCCGCGCTGACCTCCACAGGTATCGTGCCTTTTATGGAGCGTTATTCCAATTCAACCCGCGAAGTAGCCCAAGACGGCAGACGTGGCGCCCTGATGCTGACGGTATCCATTAAACATCCCGACTCAGAATCCTTCATTGACGCTAAAATGACCGAAGGCAAAGTGACCGGAGCCAATGTCTCGGTTAAACTGACGGATGAATTTATGCGAGCCGCCACAGAAAACCTCCCTTTTGTGCAACAATACCCCGTTAACGCATCCGACCCGGATATTACCAAAGAAATCAACGCAAAAGCTTTGTGGAAAAAAATTGTTCACAACGCCTGGAGATCGGCCGAACCCGGGGTACTGTTTTGGGATACTATATTGAACGAATCGGTACCCGATTGTTATGCCGATTTGGGATTCCGTACGGTTTCCACCAATCCCTGCGGTGAAATTCCTCTTTGCCCCTACGACAGTTGCCGCCTGTTGGCCATCAACCTGTATTCCTATGTAAATAAACCTTTTACAACAGAAGCAAGTTTTGATTATGAGCTTTTCAAAAAACACGTGGCGCTGGCTCAACGCATCATGGACGATATCATCGATCTGGAAATGGAAAAAATCGACAGGATACTCGAAAAGATTGATTCCGATCCCGAAGACCCCGAAATTAAACGCGCAGAACGCATACTCTGGGAAAAGATCAAAGCCAAAACAGCCCAAGGCCGCCGAACCGGTGTGGGTACTACTGCCGAAGGCGATATGCTGGCGGCTCTGAATCTGCGTTACGGCACCGAAGAGGCCTCCGATTTTTCCGAAAAAATTCATCGCCTGGTGGCCATCGAAGCTTATCGTTCTTCGATAAACCTTGCCAAAGAACGCGGAGCTTTCAGTATTTATAATTATGAACGTGAAGAAAACAATCCCTATATAAAACGACTGTTCAACGAAGCTCCCGAACTTAAAGAAGATATGAAAGCCTATGGCAGGCGCAATATTGCCTGTCTGACCATTGCTCCCACCGGCACAACCAGCCTGATGACTCAAACCACTTCGGGCGTAGAACCGGCTTTCAGTCTCATCTATAAACGCCGCCGCAAAATCAACCCCAACGATCCCGGAGCACGGGTAGACTTTAAAGACGAAAACGGAGATTGCTTCGAAGAATACATTGTTTTCCACCATAAGTTTGTCACCTGGATGGAAGCTCAGGGTTACCCCACGGCCAAGAACTATACACAGGAAGAACTGGATGAAATGATAGCCAAATCGCCCTATTATAAAGCCACTTCCAAAGATGTCGACTGGATGCAGAAAGTCAAGATGCAGGGACGTATACAAAAATGGGTGGACCATTCCATCAGTGTGACCATAAACCTGCCCGCCGATGTCAGCGAAGAATTGGTCAACCAACTCTATATAGAAGCCTGGCGCTCGGGCTGTAAGGGCTGCACCGTTTACCGCGACGGTTCCCGTTCGGGTGTACTGCTCGATGCCTCAGAAAAAAAGGACAAAGGAAGACTGATCTGCTTCCCGGAACTTACGCCTAAGCGCCCCCGGGAATTGATTGCCGACGTACTCCGTTTTCAGAACAACAAAGAGAAATGGATTGCCTTTATCGGTATGCAAAACGGACGTCCTTACGAAATCTTTACCGGTATCGAAGACGACGACGAAGGCATAGCTTTACCCAAAAACGTCACTAAAGGAAAGATTATCAAAAACTTTGACGACCATGGAGTGAAACGCTATGACTTTCAGTTTAGCAATCGCCGGGGTTACAAAACCACCGTTGAGGGTTTGTCGGATAAATTTAATCCGGAATACTGGAACTATGCCAAGTTGATTTCCGGCGTATTACGTTACGGCATGCCCATCGATCAAGTAATAAAACTAGTGGGCAGTCTGGAACTCGACAGCAAATCTATAAATACCTGGAAAAACGGAGTGGAACGTGCCCTGAAAAATTATTTACCCGATGGTTCCGAAGTACAAGGAGAAAAATGTCCAAAATGCGGGAATACTCTTGTTTACCAGGAGAAATGCGCCCATTGCGTCAATTGCGATTTTTCGCGTTGCGCATAGTGGTCTTTGCAATCGGCTAATAAAAAAACGGCTGAAACTTATAGGTTCAGCCGTTTTTTATTTATCGCAACAATACTTTATTCAGCAGGAGCATCTTTTCTAAACATTTCGCAGGTCCCGTTGAATAGAGCATTGGGCTCCACTATCAGGGTGGAAATTTTGATTTCGCCTTGAACTACGGCTGTGGCTCTGAGAGTCAGTATTTCCGATGCTTGTATTTTACCATCTACCTGCCCTACAATCTCTGCATTAATGCATGCCATCCTGCCCTTTACATATCCTTGCCGGCCAACAACGACTTTACCCTGACAAACAATATCTCCGTCAATGTTGCCATCTATGCGAAAATCTTTTTCTGCAATGATACTTCCGGTTATTTGAGTTCCCGGGGCGATAGCGTTATGTATAACTCCATTGCTGACAGTCTTGTCTCTTGACATAAAGGTTAATTTAATTGTGTGAAGCCGTTTTGATTGTGTGCAAATATAGTATTAAATATCTAATTTGTTCGTTGTGCTGAGTCAAATTATAAAAAATCGTACTTTTGCCGTATTAATCAAGACTCTTTCAAAACCTCATTATGGATTACCTGCTACTGAACGAAATGAAATTTTTTGCCTTTCATGGCGTAAACGAACAAGAACGCATAGTGGGCAATACTTATTTGGTCAGCCTCAAGCTTGGCCTGGACATGAGCAAAGCCTGCCAAAGCGACCAACTTGAAGACACACTCAATTATGCCAGTGTTTACAAACAGGTAGCCGCTGTTATGAAAATCCCTTGCAATCTCATAGAACATCTGGCCGAAAAGATCTGCCTTCAACTACGTAATACCTTCCCCGAAATTCAATACATCGAAATCCGTCTTAAAAAATGCCATCCGCCTATTGTGGGCATGATGCAAAGTGCAGAAATAATTCTCGAACGCTGATTGATTTTTTCCTATTTTTCATTGTAATTGTCCAAATTATTGTATTTTTGCCGCTCTTTTTTCTAAAGAATGGACAAATCCGTTTTAATTGGATTAGAGAAATTATTACAATCCAACTCAGTTGGATCTTACATTTTGAACCATTATTGTAAAAATGAAAAACAAGTACAGACATCTAATTGAACAATCGTTTGAGTTTCCAAACGAGGAATTTTCGTTGGTCGAAGACGAACTGCAATGGTTTAACATACCCTTGATGGATATCATCAAACAATATGGTACACCTCTGAGAATCTTTTACTTACCTAAAATAGGCCAAAATATTCAAAGGGCAAAGAGAATGTTCAACGTAGCTATGGCAAAGGCTGACTATGAGGGCGATTACCATTATTGCTACTGTACAAAAAGCTCCCATTTTTCGTTTATCCTGGAAGAAGCTCTAAAACAAAAAATTCATATAGAAACATCCTCGGCTTTTGATATAAATATTATAGAAGCTTTGTACGAAGAAGGAAAAATCGACAAAGACAAATTCATTCTTTGCAACGGATTTAAACGTCCCCAATATATCGAAAACATCCAATCTCTTATAAAAAATGGCTTCGAGAACACCATTTCCATACTCGACAACAAATTTGAACTGGACTTATTGAACGAGAACCTTGACAGGGATTTTAAGATTGGTATCCGTATTGCTTCGGAAGAAGAACCCAAGTTCGATTTTTACACATCCCGTCTAGGCATCCGCTACAACGATATTATTCCCTATTATCTGAACAATATCAGACAACACCAGCATGTGCATTTAAAGATGTTGCACTTCTTTATCAACACAGGTATCAAGGATACCGCCTATTACTGGAACGAATTGACCAAGGCGGTTGAACTCTATTGTGAATTGAAACAATACTGCCCCGAACTGGACAGCATTAATATCGGAGGTGGATTTCCTATTCAGGTACATCTGGATTTCAATTTCGAGTACGAATACATGGCCGAAGAAATAATTGCGCAAATCAAGAATATTTGTACCCACAATAAGGTAAAAGAACCGGATGTGTTCACCGAATTCGGCTCCTTCACTGTAGGTGAAAGTGGCGCCATGCTTTATTCCATAGTCAACCAAAAACAACAAAACGACCGGGAGTTGTGGAACATGATCGACAGTTCCTTTATTACCACCCTACCCGACACCTGGGCTATTAACCAACGTTTTATCCAACTGGCCATCAACAACTGGGATTCGGAATACCAACGGGTTCACCTGGGCGGGCTCACCTGCGACAGCGAAGACTTCTACAACTCGGAAGCCCACTCCAACGCCGTTTTTTTACCTAAAATACTCCCGGACAGAGAGCAATACATCGGCTTTTTTCATTGCGGAGCATATCAAGAATCGCTGGGAGGTTACGGAGGAATACAACACTGCCTCATTCCGGCACCCAAGATGGTTTTGATCGATCTTGACGAAGAGGGCAACTACACGACCAAATTGTTTGCCAAGGAACAGAGTTATAAGTCTATGCTCAAGATTCTGGGCTATTGAAATACATTATTGCCCAGTTTGACATTCAGCTCGTTAAACCCTTAATTGTTCCGATTAGCCTTATTTGCCCGGATTAAAATTCAACTGGCTGTAGCGTTTTTTAGCTCTTAGAAAATAATCAAACACTATGCATCCCCGGTAGATTTCGGGGATGTTTTTTTCTGTGCCCGTGTTCAGGTTTTTTCGGTCTTGTTTAAATCCGGGACGCAGTTTCCAAAAGGCCAAACGTCCGCGAAATACCGCCAGAGCACTTTTGGGACATCCTTTGAGCAGAAAATTCAGAGCCGCCACATAATCCAGCACCAGGCGCAAAACCATTACTCCGAACAAGCGGCTCTTAGGAAGGTTTTTATGAAGCATCAATAAATTGTTGCGAAAATTCAGGAAGGTTTTGTGGGCATTATCCTTGTTCAGGGTGCCTCCACCCAGGTGATAAATCACACTCTGAGGCAGGCAAACCAGACGGCGGCCTCTTTTACGCAGACGCCAACAAAGATCGATTTCTTCCATATGAGCAAAGAAACGTCCGTCGAGGCCTCCGGCCGCAAAAAAGTCTTCACGCCGTATACACAGGCAGGCTCCACTGGTCCAGAACACATCGCAAATGCTGTCGTATTGCCCCTGATCGGGCTCCAAGTAATCCTGAATACGTCCCCGGCAAAAAGGATAGCCCAAAGTGTCGATAAAACCTCCGCAGGCTCCTGCATGTTCGAAATAATCGGGCTGTCTCAGGTTTAGTATTTTGGGCTGACAGGCAGCTACACCGGGATGTTGATCCAGGTAATCTATCATCGGGGGCAACCAGTTTGGGGTAACCTTTGCATCGGAATTAAGCAGAACCAGATAATCGCTCTCAAGGCCTGCAAGAGCCCGGTTATAACCTTCGGCAAAACCGTAATTCCGATCTAAACAAAGAAGCCGAATACCGGGATAGGTGGTTTGCAGCCATTCTACAGAAGCATCCGTCGAGGCGTTGTCTGCCACCATCAAAGATACATCGGGATAAGAGGTATGTTCTATCAGCACCGGCAGATACTGTTCCATCAGGGCTTTGCCGTTCCAATTGAGAATAACTACCGTGGTTTTGATGTTGACCCCGGTCTTAGTCTTAGTCTTAGTTTTAGTTCCGGTGCCGCCGTTAGCGTTTTCGTTGGTGACGGCTTTAGTGTTGTTGGTCTCCATATTGCTTATATTTCCGGGCCCCACTTTGCGTTAGATTTATACCTAATGCCGGCTGAGCCTGCTGTCGGTTCCTCGGACTCACGAATCTGTCCGGCTTCCGGTTTTTCGGCCTGATTCCGTTTGTGTTTCCAGCGCCTGTGGGTCCATAACCAAAAGGCAGGATTACGCAAAATGCTTTCTTCCATCAGACGGCTGTACTTTTCCGTAATTTCGTTGTCGGCTGTCTCCCGGGCCCGGTCTGTTATTAGCTTAAACTCCATGCTGTAATAACCTCGTTTTATCACCCTGACATCACCATAAACCACTGCAGCACCACTGCTTTTGGCCAGGCGTTCCACCCCCGTGAGCACAGAAGTGTCCTGATTCAAAAACCTGGTCCAATAGTGTAAATTGGTTTTGGAAGGGCTTTGGTCGGCTATCATTCCAAATACGGCAGCCTGCCCTTGCTGCCTGAGCAAAACCATTTTTCGTAAAACAGCCTGTTTTTCCAAGAGTTCGGCATCGAAACGGTCTCTGATTTTAAACATCAGGCGATCGAAGGCCTTGCTGGTCAAAGGTCTGTAAACATTGATCAGATGGATACCGGGGTAATGAAGTGTTAGGAAGGTCTGATATTCCCAATTGCCGTAATGACCCAAGTAAACCAATACGGATTGTCCCCGGTCTAGGTATTTTTCGAGCAATTCGCCGTTAATAAAAGAAGTGCGCCTTTTGGCTTCTTCGGTAGAAATTCCTGCCAGGTAGATGGTTTCTACTATTACCGAACAAAAATGCTTGTAAAAATCTTTTTCTATGCTGCGCCGTTCTTTATCGCTTTTGTCCGGGAAACTGGCAGCCAAATTGTTACGGACCACCTTTTTTCGGTACCCTGCCAGGTAATAAACCAGGGGATACAAAATCATATCCGAAAGCAAATAAAGCATGTTTAGCGGCAAGAAAGCCAGCAAGCGACAAAATCCGTATAAGAACACATAGCCCATAGCAGGTGATTATACTATAATCACAAAGGTAGTGGATTTTTTTAAGGTAAAAGTTTTTCCTGTCGGGAAATCAAGACAGCCCACATGGAATCGGTACAGCCTGCAGAGCCGAGCGATCTGCATTGAAATCACCGAGAGTCAAAGGAATGCTGCGATTTTCCCAATCGCTGCGCCAAGGTGCTTCCACGCGTACGTAGTTTTCGGTAAAACCATGAATAAGGTTGTTCTTTTTGGCTTTTTCAAACAATACGACTGCCTGCTCGCCGCGGCGCTCACCATAAAATTTCAGTCTTTTTGTTTCGGATAGACTATGTAGTATCTCGCTGCGCCTTTTTAGCTCAAAGCTACTCACCTTCGGCTGTATCTTTAAAGCTTGCGTTCCGGGCCGTTCCGAGTAGCTGAATACGTGAAGTTGGCTAATATCGAGGCTTTCGAGAAAGCTTCTGCTCTCTTCGAAACGTTCTTGTGTTTCGCCCCTCATGCCCACGATTACATCCACACCAATGAAAGCCCCGGGCATACTTTGACGAATTTCAGCTACTCTGGAAGCAAAATGTTCCCTGTCGTATCGCCGGTGCATCAGACGAAGCATCTCATTGCTGCCTGCCTGCAGGGGCAAATGAAAATGAGGCACAAAGCGGGCGGAGGCAGCCACAAACTCAATGATCTCGTCGCTGAGCAGATCGGGTTCCAGCGAAGAAATCCGGAAACGTTCAATGCCCTCGACTCCATCCAGAGCCCGCAGTAAGTCTATGAGTTTTTCGCCGCTGCTCTTACCGAAATCTCCTATGTTTACACCGGTCAAAACGATTTCGCGACCGCCTTCGGCAGCCACTTCGTGGGCCTGCCGGACGGCTTCTTCGATGCCGATATTGCGACTTCGGCCTCTGGCAAAAGGAATGGTGCAGTAGGTACAAAAATAATCGCAACCGTCCTGCACTTTCAGAAAATAACGGGTGCGGTCTCCTCGGGCGCAGGCCGGAAAAAAACGATGAATCCCCGAGTTGGGGCCCGAAAACACCTCGGCTTTTTCTAATTTACTGCTCCGAAGGTATTGCAGAATATCCATCTTTTCATCTGTGCCCAGCACCAGATCCACACCCGGAATAGCTGCGAGTTCGGCCGCTCTGAGCTGAGCATAGCAACCGATGACCACAACAAAGGCTTTGGGGTATTTGCGAATGAGCCTGTGAATATTCTGCCGGCATTTTTGTTCGGCCGTTCCGGTTACCGCACAGGTGTTTATAACGCAGATATCCGGCTCCCGTCCGGCTTTTACCGGCTGATAACCTACTTGTTGCATTTTTTTACCCAAGCCCGCGCTTTCGGCAAAATTCAATTTGCAGCCCAGGGTATAAAACAAATAAGTGGGAGATGGTGTTGTTACTTGATTGGTCATAAACAAACAGGATAAGCGGGATTGGTTTTACACTTATGCTATGAACCTGGGGTATTTCTTCGATATTACAAGCGACGAAAGAGATCGGGATTAAGAGGCGAAGTTTTCGAGACAGTTACAAAACGGAAACAGCTGCAGAGCGAGAACAATTGCAGATAGGAAACAGTTGCATAATAATAAAAAGAGGGTGTCTCAAAAAATTGAGACGCCCTCCTGTCTGTATATTTTGCAGAATTACTCAGCGACTACCTCAAAGCTGATTTCCACCTGAACTTCGCGGTGGAGCTTGACAGTGGCTTTGTATTCTCCAACTTCCTTAACTGCCTCCTTGAGCAAAATGCTCTTGCGGTCTACCTCCAGGCCTTGTTGTTCGAGCGCCTCGGCTATTTGAATCGGGCCCACCGAACCAAAAATTTTTCCCGTGCTGCTCACTTTGGCACCTATGCTCAGGTGCAAGCCCTCGAATTTGGAAACCATATCCTGAGCATCCGCTTTCATTTTTTCCAATTTGTGGGCGCGTTGCTTAAGGTCTTCGGCCAGCACTTTTTTGGCCGACTCCGTAGCCATTACAGCCAAACCGTTTGGAATGAGGTAATTACGTCCATATCCGTCTTTTACCTTAACAATATCGTCTTTGTAGCCGAGATTGATTACATCTTCTTTTAAAATAACTTCCATGTCGATTCCTCCTTTTACTTCATCAAGTCGGTTACGTAAGGCAAGAGCGCCAGGTGGCGGGCACGTTTTACAGCCTGGGCTACTTTGCGCTGATATTTCAGCGAAGTGCCGGTAAGACGGCGGGGCAAGATCTTTCCCTGTTCGTTGAGAAACTTTTTAAGGAATTCGGGATCCTTGTAGTCTATAAACTTGATACCGCTCTTTTTGAAACGGCAATATTTCTTTTTCTTGGTGTCCACCGTGGGAGGAACCAGATAACGGATTTCTGAGCTATTCTGTGCCATAGTTTAATTCTCCTTTTTAGCTTGTTTCAAACTTCTTCTTTTTTCTGCGTATTGAGCAAAGAATTTATCCTGCTTCAATATCAGGAAGCGAAGGACTGATTCGTCACGCCGGAAATTGACCTCCAATTTAGCCACCACTTCCGGATTGGCCTTAAATTCGAACATCTGATAAAAACCGGTGGACTTTTTATCAATGGGATATTCCAGTTTGCGCAGTCCCCAGTTTTCTTCATTCACAATCTCAGCACCCTCTGCAACGAGAAGGTTTTTGAATTTTTCTACCGCTTCCTTCATCTGAGGCTCAGACAAAACGGGAGTTAAAATGAAAACGGTTTCGTAATTGTTCATAAGAAAATTTATAATTGTTTTTATACTAACTCTTTTGCTGGAATAGTGTTTTCACAAAAAGAGCGGCGCAAAGGTAGTAAGATTATTTTTTCTGACAAAATCTGTTTTAAAAAAAATCAGGATGTAAAAAAAGCCGAACTATAATCGATATTTGAATAAAAAGTGTAACTTTGCGCACATTAGTAGCAAGAACAATTCATTCAATTAGATTACGATGAAAAAGATATTAATCCTTTTGCTCAAGAACCTTGGCATTATTATTGTTCTCGCAGGCACCGTTGTACTTGCCGCCACCCAATTCAAGGGCATTCTCACCAATACCTGGCTTTTAGTGGCTGCAGGCCTGTTTGTGCTTGGATTAATCACACAAATCTTCATTAACAAGAGAGTGGAGTAAACACAACACTGATAATGTGTTGAGGAGGAAAAACGTTTGGCTTTTCTTCCTTTTTTTGTTGGCAGTCCTCAGACCTTAACATCGAGCCGGCAGATGTCCGGCAAAATCTATATCCCATGAAAGCAACAAGCTCTTTGCGGAAGTCACTTTTTGCATACATAATTGCTTTCTTTTTGACCCCGGCAGAGTTTTCTTTATCGGCCAATTCCCGGGTAAAACCTTTTGTAACCTACAATCACTACAGCAGCGATGATGAGTTTTTGCAAGGTAGCATCACTTATTTGTTGCAAGATCGTCGCGGATTGATTTGGGTGAGTTCGTTCAACGGACTAAACAAATATGACGGTTATCAATGGACCAAATACAAATCGCGTCCCGGCGAAAAATCTCTGCTGAATACCAACCGTATCAACTATTTATGGGAAAACAGCAGCGGTAACTTTTGGTGCGAAGCAGGCAACCAAATTTATCTGTTCGATGTCGAAAAAGAAGAATTTACCAATCTGCAAACAGTCTTTGAACAAAAATACCTCAGAAATGTAACTATTGAGAGCATTTTTCCCCTCGGCAACGGAGTGAGCTATATGATCAGCGAGGTGGGAGAATGTTTTCGAATTGTGGATTCCGATCCTCTGAACAAGTGCCGGGAAATAGCAATCAAAGCTTCAGCTTCGAAGGACGTTTTTCTGGTGTTTTTAGATCCTCAGGGTTTTGAATGGATTTTTACCAAAGGTGGCACTTACCGTTACGACACGGATCAGCTTGTAAGCAAAATACCTTTTCGCTTTCCTGCCGTAACCGAGGACGAATTATGGCTTACTTCTGCCGATGGCAGACAAATGGGGATCTATTCCTATCAAAACACCAATATTACCTATTTGGATTTTATCCCATTCAACGGTTACGTCTATAAACAGCATTTTAAAGACAGTTTAATCTATACGGCTACCGGGGCGGGTTTCTATCTCACATCGATCGCCGACAGGCAAACGCTTTGTCTGAGCAAAGAAATACTGCAAACTTTTTTTGTCGACAGCCGGGGCTGCGTCTGGGGCCTTACTACCGATAAAGACATTGTCGTAATAAACACAAAACCCGATTCCGGTGAAACAGTTGAATGCCAAATAGTAGAACTTCCGACGGACCATCACTTTTCCGATCCCCGCGTGAGTTTTTACGAAGACGGGAGCGGACGCATATGGGCTATTTTCTACGACACAAACGACATTTTGTATTACAACGAAGGTACCGGGCGATTTGAAAGGCCCATCAGCCCGGAAGGGATGATAACTAATACGCAAGGAGTCGCTATAGATAAACAAGGCAATCTGTGGTACCGAACCAACAGGCACATAGATATGCTTACTTTACACAACCAGCCTTTCGAAGTAATCAACTCTTTTCCCGGAGAAGAAGTGCGCTCCATGCTCAAAGATTCCAAGGACCGCTACTGGTTCGGTCTGAGAGAAAACAGGGTGCTTTGCTTTCGGAAGAATCGACTTGTACATGAGATTCCAATCGAGGGCACTGCGTATTGCCTTTATGAAGATTCATATCAACGTATTTGGATAGGCAGCAAACCGGGCGGTTTGTACTGTCTGGAATTTACCGAGGGTTCGGACAATTACAGGCTTAGCCGCTACCAACACGACGACAACGACCCCAAGAGCCTGAGTCACAACGATGTGTACAGTATTTTGGAAGACAGCCGGGGACATCTGTGGATAGGAACTTTTGGAGGAGGTATCAATCTGTTCAAACAAGGTATTTTCCATCATCAAAACAATCATCTGGGCTACGACAGTGAATTGCCCGAAGCCGTCCGTTTCATTTGCGAAATCAGGCCGGGACTTATGTTGATAGGGGCCAGAAACGGATTGTTCTCGTTCAACAATTTGTTTGATCACCCGGAAAACATTCGCATGTTTCGCAATACAAGACGGTCTCTGGATATCAACAGCCTGCCCGACAACGATGTCATGAGCATTTTGGTTACAAGGGACAGCTCCATTTATCTGACCACCAGCAGCGGAGGAATATGCCGTATACTCTCCACAACCGATGATCTGCTCTCGGACAGGATCCGTTTTGAATCGATAACCAAAGAAGACGGCCTTGCCAGCGATGTCGCCTACTCAATAATAGAAGATTCCCAAAACGACTTATGGATTACCGGCGGCCGGGCACTTTCGCGACTGCAACGCCACGAAGTTTCCGATAATTCCGGCCTGCAAAGCCCCGGAATTATTACTATTTACGACAGGACTTCCTTTCCTTCCGAGGTGATATTTTCCGAAGGCCATCCCCTTACAGTGGGAAACATTATGATTTTCGGTACCATGAACGGTATCGTTACCATACGTTCTTCGCAGGTTTTAAAAGACATTTATACTCCCCCTTTGATTGTCAGCAGCAAATCAAAAGACCTTAAATCCAAGCATCAGGCCAGAGCGGCGAGCATACGTTTTGCCGCCCTGGATTACCACGATAAACTACACCTCAAATACGCATACAAGTTGGACGGGGTGGACAAAGACTGGAATATCACAACCGAGAATACCGTTACTTACATCAATTTGCCGCCCGGCAACAGTTTATTCCACGTAAAATCGACCAATGCCGACGGTATTTGGACCGACAATGAACAAACTATGCTCATTTACGTTAGGCCGCTTTTTCATGAGACGCTGCCGGGCCGTCTTATCCTAATTTCGGCCGTCTTACTATTTATTGCACTGGTTGTTTACTACTTCCAGCGTATGTACCGGCTGCGCCATCGCTTGATTCTTGAACAGGAAAGCACCGATACCAAACTCCGTTTTTTTACAGACATCAGCCACGAACTGAGAACTCCGCTCACCCTGATAGACGGCCCCGTGGCAGAAGTTTTGGAGGATAAGCAGTTATCCGAGCAATCGCGTTACTATCTCGAAGTAGTCCAGAAGAATGTACGCAGATTGCTGAACCTGGTGAATCAAATACTGGATTTCCGCAAACTTCAGCACAATAAAATAACTTTATTGATCGAGCCATTGGATGTAAAAGTCCTCTTGTCCCGTATCATGGAAAATTTCGCCGAATTGGCCAATCACCATCGCATCCTTTTCAATTTAAATTGTCCAAACGACTTGCCGGTGATATGGGCAGACAGGGATAAAATAGAAAAAATATTTTTCAATCTTCTGTCGAATGCTTTCAAATATTCCAACGACGGAGCTGCAATAAGCATAAATGTTTCGAAGCTGAACAACAGCTTTAATGGGGATGTTGAACCTTCGGTAGTGATATCGGTCACCGACCAGGGCAAGGGCATCAAACGGGAAGACGTGGAGCAATTGTTCAGCCGTTTCGAAACCGTAATACAAGACAATTTGTTCAGGCCCTCGTCGGGCATCGGACTATCGCTGGTAAAGCAATTCGTCGACCTCCATCACGCCAGCATCGTTGTAGATAGCCAGCCGGGAAAAGGCAGTACCTTCAGCGTAACTTTCCGCGGAGGAAAAAAGCATTTCGAAAACGACAAGAATGTTGAATTTTACGCCGGCAACCTTAGTGAAAACATTCATCAGGAACAACCGGCAGAATCGCATCAGGAGGACAAAACCGAAGAAGAACGCTCCAAAATCCTTGTGGTAGAAGACAACGAGGAATTGCGCCATTTTATCTGCCGTATCCTTGCCGCCGATTATCAGGTCGTATGCGCCAACGACGGCGAGGAAGGTTTGCGCATGGGTAAAATGGAATGGCCCGATTTAATCATTACCGACATCATGATGCCCAAAATGGACGGTTTTGAAATGATTCGGCACATCAAGGCCGATGCCGATATTTATGCTGTCCCCCTGATTGTCCTGACGGCCAAAGGCGAAATGGACGACCGCATACACGGAGTAGAATTGGGAGTAGATGATTACGTACTTAAACCCTTCAGCGCCTCCTATTTAAAAGCACGTGTCAAGGCCTTGCTTGAACAAAGACGCCAATTACAAAAGCATTTTCTGGAAATACTGAGCCAGGGAGGCAATGCGCTGGCTCGCCGTGCCATTGAACCTAATATGCCGGTCATTACTCCGGCCGACGAACTCTTTATTCAAGAAGCCCTGGCCTTTATGGAGAAAAACATGGATAATGCGGAACTCACCATCGATCAGTTTGCCGACGCCTTGAATATGGGCCGCACCGTCTTTTACAACAAACTGAAAACCACGCTGGGGCTTACGCCCATAGATTTTGTGCAGGAAATGCGCATTAAAAGGGCAGTTCAATTGATGAAATCAGGCGATTTTACCATTGCGGAAATAGCCTATCAGACCGGCTTCAACGATCCCAAATACTTCAGCCGCAGTTTCAAAAAACACCTCGGATCAAGTCCTTCGGAATACATCAGATCCATCCGGAAATAACCAAAGGAGGGCGCCTCAACAATAAGACGCCCTCCTCACACTCCATTCTTTAAACCATTCACCTAACCGCTTTCAACACGCAGATTCCTGTGTTTGCAATAACCTTAGCAATAAAAAAACGAACGGAACCCAAATCAAGTCTTACATTTTCTTCTATTTCGCATTGGCCGGCTTTACTGCCGTCGATAGCATACAATTCGACCCTTGCTTTTCCGCAAAAGCCGCTTGCCAAAAGCCTGCTACCGTCGAAAACGACATTCAGCGCGCCGGCCGTTTCAGTCTGAATGCCGTTTACAAAAGGGGGGTCTGAAACCTGTCCGAGTGTTCCGTACATATTAACGGCACGTACACGATAGCCGGAAACATCTCCCTCAAAAGTCAGGGATGTTTCAGTTGTGAATGTCAGAAAATCCCCATTGTACAGAACTTCGTAACAGATGGCCTGAGGCTCCGCTGTCCAGTAAAGACGGTTTTCGCTGTAATACAAAAGTGGTGCAGGAAGCTCTGTAGTAATATTGTCCGGCTTCCAGCCGTCCGTTCCGCTCAGCACCGTACGAACCGTCAGAGCATCGGCTTCTTCCTTACTCAGTACAGCCTGGGCAATACAGGTTTCCGTGGGATTATTCCTGTCGCTGCCTGTCCAGTAATAGGTGTTGCGCGAAGCCAGACTTACGGGATTACCCATATGATCTATGGTATTGTATTCCGCAAAAACGACCGGTAAGCCTCCCATATGATCAATCCAACCGGCCGGAGACAGGTTGATGTCTTTCGACAAGCTTGTATTGATAAAAGAAGTCCGCGGCCTGTTGTGCCAGGGGCGGCCCCAATAATTATTTGTACGAGCCGTACCCGGCTTGCTCGAAACCACGTTGCAATCACGAAAAACATAACCGTATTTCACTCCCCCGCCATGCGAAGGGGCAACAACAACCGAACCGTTACGACAAAGAGCAATGGTACAACTGTCGAAAACACAATTGCCCGAAGCATAAATAAAGTCGACAGCTCCTTCAATGTAGCTGCGAAAAGCGTAATGACGGTGTTCGTCACGACCCGTCTGCCAGGTATCCTGATAACTCTTTAAAACGGCATTGAACATGGTAAAGCGATCGGCATAACTTCCCAAAGCCAGCGCCTGAGGGCCCGCCTGATTGTCGTAACCCCAGGAATTGATTACGGTAATATTATGCAAATAAAAACCGGAAGAATTGGCCACCAACACCGGCCCCTGGCCCTCTGCCTCGGGGAATAATGAATTATTGCGTTCATGCCCGCCATAGGAGGTGATGGAGAACTTCAACACCGTCTTCTCCTTATCTTCTCCCACCAGACAAATATTCGGCTGACTTGTGGAAGTGCGTACCAACTCTTCGTAAACCCCGTTTCTGACAAAAATCAGCCAGGGTTCCGTACGGTTGTTAGGAGCTGCTTTTACCGCCTGACGAATACTGGTATAATCTCCGGATCCGTCTTTGGCCACCACTGCATCGAATACTTTTGCCTTGGGGCTGCAGGTGGTGAAAGAATAGCTGCCGCCCGTCAAGGGCCTGTTGTCAACTTTAGACAAAAAGGCCCCGTCGCGGACAAGCATTGTATAGGTAGTGGCAAACTGTAACTGTCCCGGTTTGAAAATAGCCATTCCGCCTGCTATACTGGCCGGAGCAATGTATTCACCGTTCAGGAAACAACTGTCCGGTCCCTGAATCAATCCAACGGTACTTTGAAGTATTATTTGAGCATTCACGGGTACCTCTTTCTGTCCGTCCACCGGAATTTTAGGGAAAACCTCCCCGGCGGCATATACATTGCCGGCAAGCAATAAAGCCGATATTATCGCAACCGGGAAGCAAACAAGAGCCGTTTTGATCACCCTGTTTATTTTTCTATTCAACATCATTGGTTTCCGTTTTCGGTTCAACAAACAAAAGAATCCTCCTCTTTATAGGGATGCTGATTTTTTTGAATTTAATTATTTAATCAGGTATTTCTTTCCGTTGATAATATAAATACCGGGACGATCGGCGCTCTTAAGGCGACGTCCCATCAGGTCGTAGATCATATCTTCCTGCTCTTCCCTTACCGGAGCCACTACAGCATTAGGGTCGTAATCGGCCAAAAGGAAGATATTAGCCACATATACACCATAAACATCGAAGATACGGTTGGTATCGTATCCACTGGTGACATCGGGAATCAAACGGATATAGATGAGTTCCTTGGCTGCCGTATTGGGAAGCTCTACCTCGAAATCCTGCCAGCCGCCGGTGGTAGTAACCGTGTCGACAGTTTCCCACGAAGTGTTATCGTACGAATATTGAACAAAATAATCGTAATGTCCCATATAAGTACGTTTGATGGAGAAGCAATATTTAATGTCACTCATGTAGCCTCTGGTACAAACAGCCGTTTGCCAATAGAAACCTTGGTCTGTATAATACTTGCTTGAATCCATGGCGCCATCACTGGTTTTATATTCGGTGCCATCGCCGGAATCGGTCAGACGCAGCCAGGTGACGGCAGCGGTATAAGTATCGGTACGATTCCACCAAGTTTTAGTCCAGGGGGCACCGGGATACAGGGTATAATACATATCCAAAGTGGGGACATGAGCTGTATCCTGGTAATTACGACTCAGGAAGTCGGCCGGACGTTGTTGGTTTACTGCGCTTCGTTGTGTATCAAAGTCCCACCCGCAAATGAAATCTTTCTGAACAAATTCCAGTACAATCGTATAATCTTTACCCATAACGATGGAGAATTCCGGTGCATAAAATTGCTCCGACATATCGTCTGTATATCCCATTACAAATTCGGTAATCAAATTGGTCTTAGAAGTAATAACCAATTCGGTGCCTTCTTCGTAATATTCATAAGCTCCGTCTTTACCTGTTTCGGAAATCACATAAGAACCTCCTCCCTTGCAGGTAATGTTTAGTCTAAACAAAGGTATGGCATCAAAAACGGCATATACATATTTATCGCCGGTCATTTCGAAAGAATAGCTGGTTTCTTCGCTCAGGGTGGCATTGTTTTCATCCACCCATTTCACAAACTTGAAACCGTAGTTTTTGACAGCCGTCAAAGTTACGTTTTCGCCTTCGGGTATTTTTCCACTAGGGCCGCTAATGGTTCCGGCCAGAGAGTCAACGCCGGCAGCCAGACCGTGAGTGAGATTATAAAGTTGACCGGCATCTTTCAGCCATTTCTGAGCTCCCAGTACGCCACCCGTGGTTGATTTGTTTTCGACCGGAGTCGCACCTTTATATAAAGAGAAATTACCGTTGGCCGGATCGGCAAACAAAGCGGCAGCGGAAGGAATTTCCAGGTCGGCCAAACTATAGTTGTTTTCCATAGAAACATCTCCAAGTTCTTCTGCCAAAGTAGGAATTTCCCAACCGTGAATTAAATTATTCTTGATGGTAACATCCCAATAACCGGCAGAAATAGAGAACAATTTACCTCCGACCTTGCCGTCAGGGCAAATAATGATGTTGTCGGTAAAAACCAGTTTTGAATCTTCACCGTTGAATTTATTGGTTACCTGGCAGAAATAACGATTGGCATCACGACAACCTTGATAAAGAGTGTTGTGTGTAAAAATAAATTCGTGGCTCTTGCCGTCGTAGGTTCCTCTGGGATTGTAAAATGATTCTACCCCGTCGTTCTGGTAGAAGGTGCATTCATTCATAATCCACTTGTAAATGGGAGTGGTATGCCAAGAAAAGTTCCAGTTACCCGTGTTGTTATTATAGAATGTACAACCCTCAAATTCAACTAATTCCACAGCTGAAGAGGTTTGGTCTCCACTCAGATAGAAAGTGCAGCGATTGATATTCCGAATCGTACAATTCTTCATAGAAATAGCCCTGATAATGCCCACGGGAGCAAAATTGAACAGATAGCTGGCGCCGTCGCCGAGGGTGATATTTTCGAGATGGAGTCCCGAACCGTCGCCAACTCCCTCACCCCTGATCTCTCCGGTCAGGAAAACTTCGCAGGTGTCGGGAGCTAAAATGGTGATAGCTTTGCCAACAGGGAAATTTTGATTGGCATAAGTGCCGCTGTACAATAGCAGTGTATCGCCGTCGGCCGTTGCCCCGTATTTGGTAGCATAATTGGACACGCTGTCCACGACAATTACATTGGCTGAAGCCACAAAAGCAAGCAGCAATGAACAAAACAAAAGAGTAAATTTTTTCATAGTCGGTTAATTTAATAGGTTTAGTAGTCAATTACCACCAAAAATAAAGCATCGAAATTTTCTCTTAGTGGATTATTTGTTGAGATAGGTGTACTTTTTAAACAAAAAATATCCTCCTATTCCGCAAAAAAGTACACCCCAAGGCCACTTAAGCAAGGTATTTTTGTTTCGATTATAATAAACCCGATACCGATGAACAAATATTTATTGCTGATTTTGCATTTATGCTTCTGCACAGCGAATTTTTCGTTGATGGCCGACACTATTCCCGCTTTTCCCGGGGCCGAAGGCCACGGACGTTTTACCACCGGCGGACGCGGGGGCCTTGTGTACCATGTCACCAGCTTAGAAGACGATCCTGTAAATCCCAAGTTCGGCACCTTGCGCTATTTTCTGAATAAAACCGAAAAACGAACCATAGTT
Source organism: Bacteroidales bacterium UBA1402 (assembly GCA_002305085.1). Lineage (GTDB taxonomy): Bacteria > Bacteroidota > Bacteroidia > Bacteroidales > UBA1402 > UBA1402. Next base: position 111,086 of record DBQE01000003.1, read on the forward strand.
TTTGATGTATCCGGTACCATCTTTTTGAAAGACGCCCTCAATATCAATGCAGGCAACCTGACCATTGCCGGACAGACAGCACCGGGTGACGGTATTTGCCTGGCCGGTTATCCGGTTCACGTCAATTCGAGTAACATTATTATTCGTTTTCTGCGTTTCCGCATGGGCGACCTCGATCCCAACAACGAAGACGATGCTTTGGGAGGAAGAGGCATCAAAAACATCGTGATAGACCACTGCTCCTGCTCCTGGAGCGTAGATGAATGTGTTTCTTTCTACGGGAACGAGAATCTCACGCTGCAATGGTGTATTATCAGTGAAAGCCTGCGTCATTCCAATCACGAAAAAGGCAATCACGGTTACGGAGGCATCTGGGGAGGAGCCAACACTTCGTTTCATCACAACCTGCTTGCCCATCACAGCAGCCGTACACCCCGGCTGGGCGCGGCAGACAATACGGACGGACGCGACAACGTAGACCTTAGAAATAACGTTATTTACAATTACGGTCTGGTAGTAGGCTGTTACGGAGCAGAGGGCATGGACGCCAACATCATTAATTGTTATTACAAACCGGGGCCTTCCACCAAAACCAATCACAACCGCCGTAGTATGATAATCGGCATCGGAGCCAACACCACCGACAGCGCCCGCCCGAAATGGGGGAAATACTACATCGCCGGCAATTGGTGTTCTTCCCTGAGCGACACTTATAAATTACCCACCGACAGCTACGAGCGCAATACTTGTCTGGACAACTGGAATTACGGAGTGTACAACAATATATCGGAACCTATCAGCGCCCAGGAAAAAGCGGCGATGAGACTGAGCGAACCCAACAATCCCGGCCTGGTTACAACCCATACCGCTCAGGTCGCTTTCGAAAAAGTATTGGGCACTGCAGGCTGTTCCTTACAACGGGATGAAATTGACCTGCGTATTGTGGATGAAACCCGCCGGGGTACCGCTACTTTTAAGGGCAGTTACACTGCAGTGGGCGGTATCATCGACAGCCAGAACGACCTTAAACCGGCCGGTGCCGGCAGCGACTGGAGCCCCTGGCCCACCTTGAACAGCACGGAACCCCCCAAAGACACAGATCGGGATGGTATGCCCGACGCCTGGGAAGAAGCACGGGGACTTAATCCCAGATATCCTCTCGATCGCAACGACATTGCCGAAAACGGCTACACCAACTTAGAAAACTACCTAAATAGTTTAGTCGAAGAAATCGTCCGCCAGGAACTTTCAGACTACGAATTCGTTACCGGTTCCGGCCAAAACGATCTGCCCGCAGCCATAAATCCTCCCATAGTCGCAAAACAAAAAAAAGAGAACAATAAGATTTGGTACGACCTGAGCGGCCGACCAATCGAGTCGCCAAACGCAAGAGGATTGTATATACGCCGTGGAGAAAAATTAGTCATTCGATAGCCAACAAAACATCAATAAAACCATGAAAATCAGAGCATTCCGTAGAAAAAGACACGCATGGCTGCCGGCGGCATTCATCGCCGCGATTGTGAGCAGTTGCAATGACCACATGTCGGAATATTATGCTCGTCCCGACTGGATCAAGGGAAACTGCTACGAAGTCCTCGAAATGGATGGCAATTATACCATTTTTCTGAAAGGAATCGACAAGGCAGGTTTTCACGATATGGTAGACGGCAAAAGCATAGTAACGGTAATGGCACCGAACGATTCTGCTTTTAGCCTCTATTTGGCTGAACAGGGACTGAACAGCATAGAGGAAATGGATTCCTCCGAGCTGGATAAACTTATTGGTTTCCACCTGATGTACTATGCCTACAGTGCAGATAAGCTCATCAACTTTCGTCCCGAAGAAGGCGACGATGTTACGGATGAAGAGAAAAAAATCAACGCCGGCATGTACTACAAGCATCGAACTAAAAGCAAGGATCCCAACACCATCGAGTACGACAACAAACGCCAGATGAATGTTACCGTTTTTCATCAAGAGCGTTTTTTGCCTGTGTTCTCGGTCATGTATTTCGACACCAAGATGATCGATGCGGCAGAAAACTATAACTATTTTTTTCCCGATGTGGCATGGAATCCCAACAATGCCGGATTTAACGTGGCGGGCGCAGCAGTCACACAGGCTAATCTGATTACGAGCAACGGCTACATTCATTGCCTGGATCATGTGCTTAAACCCTTGAATACCATATATACCGAATTGAAAAACGACAGCAATTTCAGTCAGTTTCTAAGCTTGTACAAAAAAAAGGAGACCTTCGCCTACAATGCGGAATTATCTCTGGAATACGGAAACGGAGAGCGTCTGTACGAACACCTGTTCTCCCAACCCTTGCCGAATATTGCCAGTGAATGGCCAACGAACGATTACTCAAAATTGACGGAACTCTCCTCGGTTGGTTACAGTATTTTTGCACCTACCAACGCTGCTCTGAATACATTCTTCGACAATTACTGGGCCAAAGGCGGCTATGCAAAGCTGGACGATGTCAGCCGTGAATCGGTCGAGAAACTGCTTTACAATTGCGTTTATCAGGGAGCCCTCAAAAGCGGCGGCAACTCTTACGACGGCAATTTAGCCTTCCCCGAAGAGATTCGCCGCGGAGACATCATCAATAGTTACGGTGCCGTTATCAATGTGCCTCTCGACGCTGTTCCCCAAAAATACCGCATACTCTGTGAAAACGGACTGCTCTACGGATGCGAGGAATTAGCTGTCCCCACCATGTTCGCCGCCGTCACCGGCCCGGCCTATCAATACAAGGATTTCAGCCATTACCTTATCATGCTCACTTCCATAGGTGACATCCAAAACACCCTTTGGAGCGACGAGACACAATTGCTCTCGCTGATGCCCGACAATGCCCAGATAGAGGCCATGGGCATAACCTACGACAGCCGCAACAATTACCTGGTTCGCGGTGGTAAAGCCTTAGCTAATGACTTTAAAATCAGTACAACCTATGCCCACCTGGTTGATCTTTCGGCGAGCACCTGCGGCGATACGGAACTCGACGCAACAAGCCCGGGCAAACAACAAGTGTTCAGGGCTTTTTCGCCCGATTACATTTTCTACTGGTATGTGATGGACGGTAAACTAACCAACAGTTTTCGTTTCAACGAGCGCATCTATCCACAACTTAAATCAGACCGGGAGGTGTTTGTTTCTTTCAGCGAATTGCCATCCTACAAAGAAGACGGCAGCTGGAGCAACGGAAAATCCTATACCTACGAAGGATCCATGTTTGTCGGCATGCCTTCGGAAACCACCTACAAATCGTTCCAGCAAATGATGCAGAACAACAAAGTAGACTCCCTGCTCCCCTACCATGGTTTTGTAAACTTAATGACTATAGCCGGCATGTACGACGGGGCAAAGTTTAATTTCGTTCAAGAGGGAGAAAACCATTTAATGCTTATTCCCGTTAACTCTGCCGTGTTCGACGCCATCGAAAACTCGGCCATCCCCGGATTGAGTTTTGATTCGGCAGCCTACGGCGCGGGAAGCAATATTTTCGACTGTTGCTCGGTGGCCGACGACAGTTCAAGATATGTACTGCAAATGTATTTGAAAGACTACTTCGTTCCGCTTGCCACGGCGGGCATCAGCAATTATCCCTATCTCGGCTGGAAAGAAGACACCTCCAAAGGCATGGAATCACTGAACGTTATTGAAATATACGATGAAAGCACCAGCCGGGTCACCTACCTGTCGGTAAAAATTGTGATTACGGACAAGGGAGATAAACTCACTGTCCGTCTGCTTGAAAGCGACGAAGAAATCGAGGTATCGGGAGATTATCACTATCTGCCCTTTGTGTTTGAAGATGGTTGTGTTCATTTTATTAACGGCATGTTCTGAATAGTATGAAAAAAATAATCACCCTATTGATTTTATGCTTGCTGCTGATCGGCACAAGCTCAGCTCAAAAGACGCTGACGGGACGTGTCTACGAAAACTTTGGAGGTAAAGAAGAGCTTGCCGTAGGTGTAAACATCTCCTTCAACAACGCTCAAAACCGTATGGTCGAAGGAACAGTCTCCAACAGCAACGGTGAATACAGTCTGCGTGTCCCGTTGGGAGGAGGGCCCTATACCGTGGTCTTCTCCTACATCGGAATGAAAACCCAGAGTATTCCCTATAACGGTCAATCTTCGTTGAATGTAGTACTCGAGGAAGATGCCAAAGCACTGGACGAGGTGGTGGTAGCAGCCAAGCAGGAACAAAAAAATGAGATGGGCATCACCCTGAGAGAACAAACGGCCGCTACCGAACGTATACAACTAAGCGAAATTATAGAATTTACTCCTGTCACTTCGGTCGAAGAAGCATTACAGGGCCGTCTGGCCGGTGTGGATATTTTGACCGGAGGCGATCCGGGAGCCAGGAATTCCATTCGCATTCGCGGTACAGCCACACTCAATACCAGTGCAGACCCTTTGATTGTGATCAACGGTGTCCCCTATTCGACCGACATTGACGATTCCTTCAATTTTGCTACGGCCAGCAACGAAGACTACGCTGCCATGCTGAACCTGTCGCCTTACGACATCGAAAGCATAGAAGTATTGAAAGACGCCGCCTCCACGGCCATTTACGGCACATCGGGCGCCAGCGGTGTACTGCTGATAACGACCAAAACAGGATCGAAAGGCAAACCGCGTTTCACTCTTTCTTCGAAGTTCACGGCCAAATTCGAGCCGGAATCGATTCCGATGCTCAACGGTAAGGAATACGTGGCGTTTATCGAAGATGCCATCTGGAATACGGCCAATGCCAAGGGCGTCTCGACCAGTGCCGCCCTGCTGGAGCTGCTGTACGATACGCCGGAAATTAACTTTAACAAGGAATGGCGCTATTTCAACGAATACAACACCAACACCGACTGGCTGGCCGCGGTGGTACAGAATGCCTATACAACGGACAACAACTTTTCGATGAGCGGCGGAGGCGAAAAAGCCACCTATCGTTTCAGTCTTTCTTACGCCGACGAGGACGGAACTACCATAGGCACCAACATGAACCGTTTTTCCAGCACACTCAACATCGGCTACCGCTTCAACGACAAATTGAGGGTGGAAACCGACTTTTCGTATGCCGAAACAGACAAGAAAGCGAACTGGACCGACAATGTCCGTTCGGAAGCCATGCTGAAAATGCCCAACAAAAGTCCCTATTGGATAGACGATATCACGTTGACTCCCACCGATCGTTACTTCAATCGCCAGAATGCGGAAGAATTTCAGGGAGCCTTTACCGGGTCCAAAAACTTCCATCCCATTGCCATGGCCAACGAAAGTTTCAACAACAGCCTGCAACAGGAAGAAAAAATGAACTTTCGCTTGAACTACGATATCTTACCGGGCCTTATCTACACAGGGTATGTTTCGATGAAGTTCAAAACCATCAAAAACAGAGCCTTTTTACCCCAGAGTGCCACAGGAGTCACTATGGACAATACTTACGCCAACCGCAGCAGCGATGCCTACAGCGACAACCTGGCACTACAGACCGAAAACAAATTGATTTTCCGCCGCAACTGGAACGGCATTCACAACATTGTGGCTACTGCCTTGTGGCGCACCAGCGACAGTCAAAGCAGTAACTACTCCAATACCATTTACGGTGTGGCTTCCAAACATGCTTCCGATCCATCGACCAACGGGGCCATAGTAGAAAGAGGCTCCGGCGACTCACAAGTTCGCTCGATCAGCGGCATCGGCGGTATAAATTATACTTTTCTCAACCGTTACATTCTTTCGGGAACCGTCAACTACGAAGGTAAATCGTCGCTGGGTAAAGCCAACCGCTGGGGATTATTTCCTTCCCTGGGCCTTGCCTGGCATATCAAAGAGGAAAATTTCCTGCAAAACGCCGATTGGCTGAGTTCCATGAAATTACGTTGCAGTTATGGCCAGAGCGGTGCCGCACCTTCGGGAACGGCTCCTTACATGGGAACCTATTCGGCCCTTGGCGACGGTTACCGCGACAATCCTTCCATCGTACCCGTATCGGTGCAATTGAATAAGCTAAAATGGCAAACGGCCAGTGAGTACGACGCCGGTTTTGACGCCGGTTTTTTGGATCAAAGACTCACAGCCACATTCGACATATATTACAAATACATCACCGATTTGCTTCAGAGAAGGATCGCCATTCCCACTACCAGTGGTTATAATTCTCAGGGCAACAGCATTGCCTATTACAATTCGGGAGAAATGAGCAATACCGGCTGGGAGTTCAGAATAGATTACACGGTTGTTCAAAACGACGACTGGCGCATCACACTCAATTACAACATAGCCCGCAACATCAACCGCATCGAAAAGTTACCGGAAAACCTGCCCGAAAGCAGTTACAGTTTAAGAAACGGTACTTACGCACAGCGTATCATCGTAGGCGCACCCGTCGGCAGCTTCTTCGGTTACCGTTACCTGGGGGTTTACGACACCACTTTGGAAACTTATGCCCGCGATGCCCGGGGAGCCGTCATGACAGACCTCGACGGCAAACCCATAGTAATGAAAAACGGTACCTATACCTGTTTCCCGGGAGATGCCAAATACCAGGACATCAATCACGACGGCGTTATCAATCAAAGCGATATTGTGTACATCGGCAACGCCAATCCGGTGGTCACCGGCGGCGGAGGATTCACTGCCAAATACAAACAACTGACCTTAACCACCTTTTTACATTATCGTTTGGGACAAAAAATTGTCAATCAGGCACGTATGAACAGTGAGGCCATGTACGGCACCGACAATCAGAGCCTGTCGGTATTAAGGCGCTGGCGCAGTCCGGGCGACGACACCGATATACCGAGAGCCCTCTGGCAATACGGCTACAACTATCTGGGCAGCGACCGTTTTGTTGAGGATTGCTCTTTTCTGAGGTTAAAAACCATCTCTCTCTCTTACGGTTTGCCGAAAAATTTCTGCCGGAAAATCAAAGTCAACACCATCAACGCTTTTGTTACGGCTTACGACCTTCTGACCTGGACCAATTATACCGGACAGGATCCGGAAGTGACTCTGCCCTCGAGGGTAACCGATATTGCTATGGACAGGGCCCAGACCCCTCCCGGCAAGAGGATTTCGGGTGGTTTAATCATCAATTTCTAAAGGAGGACTCATTATGAAAAAAATAAAACATCTAGTCGCCGTCGTCCTTGTCATGGCATTGGCCTTTACCCATTCCGCTTGCTCCGATTGGCTCGAAGTTTATCCGCAGAACAATCAGGTAAGCGACTATTACTGGTCCAGCAAAGAAGAAGTGGAAGCCATGCTCAATGGTTGTTACCACTACCTCCGCGAAATGGTTACTTCTCAACTGATCCCTCTGGGCGAACTCAGGGCCGGTCAACTCTTTAGCCGCAGCGGCAACACCAACCTGCAGGAATTTCGTGTCAAAGAAACGGATAACATCAGCAATTGGGGCCCCTTTTACGAAGTCATAAACGTAGCCAACGGTGTTATTTCGAATGCCGAAAAAGTATTGAGCAGAGACGACACTTACGACAAAAACAGGCTGAATGCACACAAAGCAGAAGCTTATTTCCTTAGGGCTTTGAGTTATTTCTACCTGGTCAGAAACTGGAAAGACGTGCCGCTGGTGCTGTTTCCTTACGAAGACGACTCTCAGGACTATCACATGGCGCAGTCTGACGAAGCCGAAGTGATTGCTCAAATAAAGAAAGACCTGCTGACTGCTTTGGAATCGGGAGCAGCCAAAGAATATTACGTCAAAGCCTGGGAAAACAAGGGCCGTGCCACCAAATGGGCAATATATGCTTTGCTGGCCGACGTCTGCCTTTGGAGCGAAAGCTATGCGGATGCCGAAAAGTATTGCAACCTGATTTTAAATTCAAACTCTGCCTACGCCCCCAGCTTCCTTTCGACTCCCTCGCATTCCTCCTGGTTCTCCATTTTTAATCCCGGCAACAGCAACGAATCTATCCTGGAGCTCCAATGGAGCGAAGAAGACGAACAACTCAACGATCTGCCTTATTTGTTCGACCCCTCCAGTTCCAGACGCGTGTACGCCTATTCCAAAAAAATGACGGAGCTGTTTGTGGAGGAATATACCCACACCCAACAACGTATGGCAGAGGCCGTGCGCACCATGTACGGCGGATTCTATTGCAATCCTCCCGCTGCTTATCTGGCTGCAGAAACAGGCTTTGTCTGGAAATATTTCGGCTCCGAAGTGCTGACCGAAAAACGCACTCCGGAACACTATGATCCCAATTTTATACTTTACCGTACAACCGAAGTGATATTAATGAAAGCCGAAGCGCTGATTATGCAAGGGCCTGAGCGTTATTCGGAAGCTCTCGAATTAATAGATCAGGTCCGCAGACGCTCCAACCTGGGTTCTACGGAAATTGATCCGCTCAATACCACCGAATTGGAATTGCTCGAATGTTTACTTAACGAACGTGCTACCGAACTGGCCGGCGAAGCCAAAGCCTGGTACGATATGCTGCGTTTTGGCCGCCGCAACAACTACCAATACAAAGAAACCTTCATCACGGCCCGTTTATTGGAATTCAACAAACAGGCCAGTACCAGTTGGTTCCGCTCTGTGCTCCTCGACAACAATGCGCTCTTTCTCCCCGTTTGGGAGCAGGAATTGGAAAACAATCCTCTTCTTGTGCAAAATTCCTATTATGAATAACGAATTCAAGGACTAAGGTTTATGAAAAAGATACATTCCAAACATACAGTGTTACCAATACGATTGCCGGTGCTTGTTCTTACCGTCGTTGCGCTCATTTTCGCGTCGGGAGGCTGCCGGGATCCTTATATGGGTCAAATGTTTGAATTGGACGAAGGCGACGAAACCAAAATCACCAACATTGCTTTTATGGAAAAATACCCCGAAGATTATTCACTGTTTCTGGATTTTCTGAAAGCTGCCGATTATTACAACGCCCTTAACGATGCCAGTTCAACGGTTACCGTTTTTGCTCCCGACAATGCCGCCATGGATTCTTTTATGAAAATAAAAGACATCAGCTCTTTCGATCAACTCGATTCGGCTTATGCACGTCAGGTGATTCAGGTCCACATGCTGCGGGGGAGCCTCAATGAAGCTTCTTTTATCCAATACCTAAACGAAGGAAGCATCGGCATACCTACCCTTTTCGGAGATTACCTGACCTTGAGTTACGGCTTCACCAACCGGGACATCGATGATGTAGACCTGGCCAACAGCAAACCCGAAGACACCTTGTCGATTTACATCAACAATATGGCCTCTGTCAGGGATATCGCTCATCAAACCGTTAACGGCATGGTCTATAAACTGGGGGGAGTAATCCGTCCCCTTATCGAAACGGTGGTAGAAAAAATGCACGATTACGGAGAATACGAGCTTTTTCTCGAAGCCATTGAACAAGCAGGTATGACCGGCTTGTTGAATATTACCAGCGATACGGTACAGCAAGCGATGGGCGGATATACGGTTAATCCCGTCAACTACACCGTACTGGCCGTTTCCGACGAGACGTTCAGGTCAGCAGGCATCCAAACTATGGATGATCTGGAAAATTACCTGGCAGAAAAAGACCCCGCCGGTCAGAGCGGTATTGCCCGGAGCGACAGCAACAGCGTGGTCCGTCGCTATGTTTCCTACCATATTTTGGCAGGAGCCAACACAAAAAGTTCACTCACTTACAGTTTAACTCCCAACGAAACGAAGGTTTTCGACACCTTTCAAACCCACGAAATCATCACCGTCCAGACCCTGGTCGGCCAAACGTTTATAAACAGAGGCAGCCGGGATGTCTGTGGCTTTGTCCGTTCCGACATCAAAGCGAGCAACGGTTATATCCACAAAATCGACGGCATTTTACCTGTTTGGTGTCCGGAACCCTCTGTTGTGGTGTGGGATTTTTGCAACAGCACCGATATCGTTGCCATTGCCAACAGCTACGGTGCCGCCAACAACCTGGGTAATCTTTACAGCACACCCAGCGATGCTGCTGAATATAAGGTAGATATAACCAAAAGCAATCCCTACGGAACCATACATTCTTTCGATTATAAGCTAGCCTCCACCAAAGGGACCTGGCTCAGAATAGGTTATTGGAAATGCAAAGCCAATACAGATGCTACACTGGATTATGAAAACGAATTCAACGCTCATCTGAACAATTTACTCATACTCAATCTGGGCTATACCGGCTGGATAGAATTCACTACCCCTACCATTGTAAAAGGTACTTACCGGGTAGAATTGTACTATGCGGGAGCCAAGGCGTTGGCCAAGAAATTCTACGGAGGAGGCAGCGCCGTCAAATTCACGCTGGACGACTTCCTGAAACAGCATTACTTGTGGAAAGGTTGGGAGTCGAGTCAACAAGCCGTTCAAGGGGAGGTTTTATTTCCAAATATCACTTTTGAAACTACGCAAAGCCACAGCTTCAAAGCTGTATTTATGGATGCCAATGCTTCCACTATTTCCACTTACCGCCAGATGTGGGATTACGTAAAATTCATTCCTTTAGCCGAAGAGTAAGCTATGCACGCAAAAAGAACGACAATTATGAAAAAACATCAATCTATACTTACCCTCAGTCTTCTAAGTCTAACGCTTGCGTTTACCGCCTGCGGCGATGCCTGGGATAATCATTACGGCAAACAAACGCCGGTTGCCGACGGTAATGTGGAAATTTATCCGGGTAGCCTGAAAGAATTTCTCGCTTCCGCTCCTGAATTCAGCACTCAGCATGCTCTTTTTGCCGATGCGGGCATTTACGACAAGATGCTTCCCGGACAAGAATATACCATTTTGCTTTATCCGGACAACATACTGGACACTACCTCCTATGCCCAAGACAACAGCTACGCCGCTTACTGTATCTGCGACATTGCTCTGTCTCCTGCCGACATGGAAGAGGGCATGGGCATCAGTACCTGGTACGGCAAAAACCTATGGATTAGCCTGCAGGGTGAACAAATAAAAATCAACGACTGCCCGGTCGAAGCCATTACCCGCACCAACAACGCCTTCGTTTACCGGATAAACGAAAAGGTTATTCCTGTCCGACTGTCGGTCTACGACGTTATCAACGGCCTGGACGATGCCAGGTATTCAAAATTTAAGTCGCTGATACGCACGTATGAACGCAGGTATTTTGATCCAGCCAAATGTACGCCGGCAGGCACCAACGAACAGGGTAATACCATCTACTCCGACTCCGTCAAAGGCTGGTCGACAAAGAACATTCTGATGGACCGCTACAGTAAAGACGGCCAGGAAATGTGGAACATGCGCAACGAGTACTACAACAGCACCGTTTTTATACCCGACAACGACATCATTCAGGCAGCCGTAGATACTGCCTTGGCCCGTGTGCCGCTTTGGCTGGGGCGTACAGCCACCGCAGCCGACCGGAACAAATTCGAAAAATGGATAATCAGAGCCTGCTTTGTAGATCGACTGCTCAATGCCGGACAAGTAACCGGTTCCGAAGACATCGATTGTGTGGGAGGCTACCAGAAAGACAGTCTTGAAGGTAAAACAGTATTTGAGGCAGATATGGCCATGTGGCGTCCCCGGGTACAAAAAGTCCGGACCGGCGACATGATTTCGGCCAGTAATGGAAATATCTTCTTTGTCGATTGGCTAAAAATCCCTAATAACGTGGTTATTTACCGTCTGAAAAGCCGTTTCTACGAGCTATGGAACAATATGAACCAGGAACAACGCGACAAGTATTTCCGCTGGGATCACTGGATCGACCCGATGGTTCTGAACGATGCCCAGAGCTCCTTTACATTGAGCGAGACCATGCCTACCATGTACTATCATGTACTGACGGCTATACCCGACAAGGATGCCCGCCGCGATTCGTTGGTCTGCAGCGTTACCTACGACGGCGTTTTGTTTAACCAGAACAATCCACGCGGCAGCCAGATACGGGAATGTCATATCCCTGCCGGCGAATACTACCTGCGTATGGGCTTTAAACACAGCTTACTTTATTCACTCAGTATTCAATTTTGCGACACCCTGTTGGTCGAGGACATGGTTATGTATGCCCAGGGATCGAATTTCCACTTCGACCGCGGATCGGTGTCGGTAGTCGACAATTACGGGGAATCGTCCATCGGTTATCCCGAGGGCTACAACTGGCACGATTGGTCGTCGCTGAGCGAAAAAGCTCAGGCCTACGATACCGACGGTTATCCCGTCGGCATAGTCAACATGAAAGAAGACGGCAATTTTACGATTACCATCTCATCTTCCGACATGAGTTACCTCTATACTTACGGAGCCGACCGGAATACCCACAATATAAGTCAGCTGATGATGTATCACTGGTGCCTACGTCCCACGAAAAACAACTATTGATATGAAAAGAGTTCTTTCAATTAGCGTCGTACTAGTCTTGTGCCTTTCGACCGTAATGGGACAGGGCAATGTTATATACACAAAGGACATGGAAAAGTCTTACGACATTGACCATGCCATTAAGGGAAAAATTCCGGGTCTGCAAGTAGTCGGCAAAAGCGGTATGCCCGGCGAAGGTGCCTATTTAAATTCAGGAGGTATCCATTCTCTGTATGCTGCCAACACCCCCTTGATTGTAGTAAATGGTGTTCCATACATGTACGACACCAAACTTTCAACCGCCATCAACGGATACAGCCGTAGTTTGTTTGCAGCCCTTAATATCAACGATATCCGCAGCATCACTTTATTGACCGGCTCCGATGCAGCCAAATACGGCTCTCTGGGTTCAAACGGGGTGCTTCTCATCGAAACGGAACAGGCCACCAGCGATAACCTGAATACGCGTATTTCGCTTTGTACACAGTACGGACTGCATTTCAAAGGCCGTACCGTCGACGTACTCGATGCCGGCGGATACAAGAATTATCTTCGTTCGGTAGGTCTGTCCCGCTACGGGCAAATGGGGCCTCTCACCACCGATTATCCTTTTCTGCAAACTTCGTCCGACTACCCCAGCGCTTACATCTTCAACAACAACACCGACTGGCAGTCTGAAATTTACCGTCCGGCTCTGGTCACCAACAATGTTTTCCGTGTAGAAGGCGGCGACGAAATTGCCAAATACAATATGAGCGTGGGCTACTCTTCGGACGGAGGCGTACTGTACGGCACCCGGACCGATCGTTACCATACATTGATCAACTCGGACATAACGGTCAGCCGCAAAATCGACATTTTCAGTTCGGTCGGACTCTCTTACTTGCGCAGCCAATTGCAGGAACAAGGCATGAACAAAGAAACCAATCCCCTGCTGGCAGCCTGGTTTAAGATGCCCGTACTCAATCCGTATTTTGCGGGCAGCGACGGAGAATTGACAGGGATTTACGCTCCGTACAATTTTTCGAACATCAACGATTACCCTCAATATCCCTACGAAAACATCAGTAATCCAACTGCTATTGTAAATACACTGGAAGCCGCCGACAAAGTTTACGATGTCAACATCCTGCTTGGACTGAATTACCAACTGACCAACAAGATTAAACTCACGGCGCAATACAACCGGCAATACCGGTATACCCAGGAAGACCTGTTTATACCCGGCACAAACAACCAAGCCATTTATCCCCAATACTACGGAATCGGACGCAACACCGTACGCAAGGCTGTGGCCGAAAACCGGAACAGCTTCTACGGTCTGAACGTCTCTTACCGAAATACCCCGAATCGGATTCACCAATGGGAGATCGACGCCGGAGGCCGCATTATGAGTACCTCTGCCGAATACGATATGTCTTCGGGCTACAATACGGCCAACGATTTCTACAAAACCCTCGATATGACCACAGACGAAGAATATTCCGACGGTTATATCAGTCAGTGGCTCTGGGCCAACTACTACCTCAATACCGGATATACCTGGAAAGAATGGCTGGCGGCCAATCTAAACTTTTCCGTGGACGGATCTTCGGTAAGTGGTATCGATGCTCCGCGGTATTACGTTTACCCGGCAGGCGCCTTAAAATTTTTGGCAGCCCGTCTTTCGTTTATTCCCGAATGGATCGACCGGCTCGATCTGAGTGCCGAGTATGCCCTGACGGGAAACAGCCGTTTTTCGAGTAACTACGCCAAAAACTACTACAACAGCTCCAATTTCTTCGCTATGGGATCCATTATACGCGGTGATATTCCCAATACCCTGCTGGAACCCGAGAAACACAACCAATTCAAAGCCGGAATCGATATGAGCTTGTTGAACAAACGCGTTCAACTGAGCGCAGCCGCTTTCAATTCCTACGCTTACGATTTGATTATTCCTCAAAATATTTCGAGCATCTATGCTGCCGATAATTATTACGAGAACTCAGCAGCCGTTTCGACCGACGGCCTCATACTGAGTGTTCGCTTCGTACCTGTCGAAACCAACAAGTTCAGCTGGACCCTGGGCGGGAACCTTACAACGAATAAAAGCGTAGTCAAAGATTTGGGAGAACAGACTTATATGGATATATACTACACCCAATTCTCCGAAGGGGAAGACGCCATAGTAAGACTGGAAGTAGGTGAAACGCCCTATCAGTTTTACGGATACAAGACGAATGGAATATACGAAACAAGCGCGGAAGCCCGGGCAGACAACTACACCTCTGTGTACAACAGTAAATACAAAGCCGGAGATATCCGCTTTGTCGACCGGCACGCAGACGGAATCATCAACGAACAAGACAAACAGTTGCTGGGCAGTACCAGCCCCGATTGTTTCGGTTCACTTTTCACCCAGTTGCGCTTCCGGCAAATCAGTTTAAACGCCCAATTTAATTACCGTATCGGAGGCAAAATTTACAATGCCGTCAGGCGCCAACTGGAATCGATGGATAATTTTCATAACCAATCGGTGGCTGTGCTCAATCGCTGGCAGGCAGAAGGACAGGAAACCACCATGCCTCGCGCTGTCTACGGTGACCCCAGTGGAAACAATGTTTTTTCCGATCGCTGGATCGAAGACGGCTCTTATATTAAACTCGGCAGCCTCAGCCTAAGCTATTCCATTGATCAACCTATCGGCAAACTGTTCCGTTCCGGTACCGTCTGGATAAGCGGAGAAAACCTGCTGACCTTTACCAATTACCTGGGCAACGACCCCGAATTGGTTTACAACTACGACGAAGCTCTTTACGGTATGGATTTCGCCAAAGTGGCCAATCCTATTACTCTTAAAATCGGATTCAACTTGAACTTCTAAGCCCTATGAAAAAATACCTGACCATCCTGAGTCTGTCCGCCATTTTAGGCTTGACATCCTGCGAAGCAATGTTCATCACCGACCCAGACGATATCATCAACGTAGACGATTATATCAGCGAAGACGATGAAATGTACAAAGGCTTTCTCGGCATTATGACGCGCATGCAGCAGTCGGCCGACCATTCCATCATCCTGACCGATACCAGAGGGGATTATTTCGAGGTCACTCCGAACGCGCCGCTCGAATTGCAAAAAATTTACAGTTACGAACCGACCGATGGCAATTCCTATGCCGACCCGGCTCCCTATTATGCAGTGGTCATAGCCTGTAACGACTACATCGACAAAATGCGGGACTACCGCGAAAAAGCCGGCGAAAACATGGACAATAATTCCTCGAGGAATTTCAATGCCCTTATCAGCAGCACCATACGCCTAAAAGTCTGGACCTATCTTAAACTCGGCTCAATCTATGGCGAAGCGATCTGGTTTGACAACCCGCTCGAAGAGAAGATAGATTTATCCGACCATACCGTATTCAGCCGTTGCAACATGAACCAAATCGTCAACCATTGTCTTCATTTGCTGGACAGCGGACTGGTGCTCTATAAAAACGAAGTGATTTCTTCCAAAATAATTATGGATTGGGCTTCATGGATAAACGAAGAAAAAGTGACCGATAATTACATACACTGGCAATATATGATTCCCGAATACTTGCCTTTACGCTGCGAATTGCTGCTCTGGCGGGGACAGGAAGAGGACTTCAGGTGGGTAAGAGACAACATAATGGACTACCTGTTCAAAGTCCACATGGGAACCATCAACGACGGTGTTAACGTAGCCTTTAACGATTTCCGCTATGCCTGCAACATCCCCATCCGGACCGGGGCAGACAACCTTTACGCTACCGAATATTACCGGATGTTCTACAACGAGCTGTACAATGCCAGCAACTTTACCAATTTTTACCAGGTAATCACCGGCATCATGTACGATTACAAAAACCATCAGACCAATCGTATCATAGAATATTTTTGCCCGCGCAGCCCCGGGAAATATTATTTACGCCCTTCCTCCTACGCCGTGGCAAAGTATCCCGAATCGGACATCAGAGGTATCGTACAACGCAACAATATGGACGTAATAGACGGAGATACTTGTTTCTGCAAGTATTATTATCACCGGGGTGAATGGCTCCGTACCCGTATAGTGGAAATACACCCGGTCATTCCCTTGTTCAGGGGGCACGACTACCATTTCTACCTGGCCGAAGCCGAAAATCATCTGCATCAGTGGCATCAAGCCGAAGTGATAATGAATGCCGGTGTTACCAATGAATTTGCCGACAAAATCCTGCCCAATTACTGGAACAGCAATTACTCCACCTGGTTCTGCCCTGCCGGCGGTTATGGAGATATCGGCGTAGCGGGCTGTGTTTACGGAAAAATGCGTGATTACCCGGTTCGCAATCTCGTGAAGACCGATAAAACTTCCGACGGGACAGGCCCTTTCTACAACAGTAAAAACGAAGTTTTTGACGAAGATGCCCGCATGCGTGAGTACGATCTGCTCATTATGGACGAAGCTCTGGCAGAATACGCCGGAGAAGGCAGAGCCTACGCTATTGTTTGCCGTATGGCCGAACGTTACGGCGCTGAGGCGGTGGTAGATCGCATCGCCGATAAATACAAGGGCGGCCCCTATTACGACCAAGTTCGCAACGCTATTCTAAGCGGCGACTATTGGGTCAGATGGGACCTTAAAGCAGACGATCTGAACTGATTTTGAGAATCCGGACACTAAATCCGTCCACAACCATGTAGGTATGAAAAGACTTGTCGTTTACACAACATTCATTCTGCTGTTTTGCTTTTGTGTTCGGGCCGAACTAACCGTTATCAGGGCCATACCCCCCGACGGCAGCACCGGAGTCGACATCAACAGCCGGGTGGTGCTTGTTTTCGACAAGAACATTTCCGAAGGCCGGGGCATCGCCTGCAGCTTAAACGGCACAGTTGTCGTACCCGCTGTTTCCTCGAAAATGGCCACCTTCATCCTTCCCTGTATGGATTATTCCGTCAGTTATCAATTTCACGCTCCTGCCGGAGCTTTTATCGAAAAAGATAATCCTTCGAATCTTTCTCCCGAAATCAAACTGACATTTACCGCCAAAAGCAGGCCTCAACCCGAAGCCAGGCTTTTTGACGCCATCGTCTCGGCAGACAGTACCGGTGATTATATCAGTGTACAGGCAGCCATCAATGCGGCTCCCGAAAAACGCTCCAAACCCTGGTTGATTTTTGTTCGCAATGGAGTTTATAACGAAGTGATAAGGGTGCCGGAATCCAAACCATACATTCATCTTATAGGCGAAAATGCCGACAGTACCATTATCCGGTATAAAATCTGCTGCACTTTTTTGGTGGACGGAGGCTATACAGGACCTTTGGAAGAAGCGGAAGCCTTTGGGGCCTACGCTGCTCAATTCAGCGCCGGCTATGCCAGGGGCTCTCTCGGAATTGACGCCATGACCCATATAGATGCCAAAAATTTTTATTCCGAAAATATCTCTTACATCAATCTCTGGGGCTACGAAGAACGCAATTATCCTCAGGCTCTGGCCGTTTGGTGCACCAAAGACCGCACCGCCTTTTACAACTGCAAGGCCCTGAGTTACCAGGATACCTGGCGTACACCCTCCAGCGGCGGTTACCGCCAATACCTCAAAAATTGCCTGATCGAAGGAAACGTCGATTTCATCTACGACAACGGCGATGTCTTTTTTGATTCCTGCCAGATCAATATTATAAAAAACGACAAAGCCACCGAAGAAGCCGGCTGGATTGTAGCGCCCTCGCACAGTGGGACCAAATGGGGTTATGTGTTCAAAAATTGCGGCCTGAGCGCCGAAAAGAAAGGCGATTCTATTTATCTGGGACGTGCCTGGATAGCCCAACCCAAAGCCGTATTTATCAATTTACAACTCGACGACAAGGTTGTGTTGCGGCCCAAAGGCTGGGACAGTCATTTCGGCCAGGCCATACCCATCATTTTTGCCGATTGGGGTACCCGCAATGCAGACGGCAGCCCGGTTGATCTGAGCCAACGCAACAACTGGTATTGGTACTTGAACGGGAACGACACCGTTCAGGGCTATAGCCGGCAATACCTGAGCGATGAGCAAGCCGCCACCTACACCTTCCATAACGTCATCCCAGGCTCCGACGCCTGGCGGCCCGACCTGATGGCAGAGCGTCTGCCCGCTCCCCATCTGAAAATAGAGTCCGGTCTGTTGAGTTGGAACAGCGTTCCTTTTGCCATCTGTTACGAAATTCGTTACAGGGGTAAATTTGTCTGTTTCACAACAGAGAACAACTACCGGCCTGCAAGCGCCGCCACAGACTATCAGGTTCGCGCAGTAAACGAATGGGGAGGCAGAGGCCTTTTATCGGACTACGCCACAGGTTTAAAATCCACATCCCCGGCCACTGCGACAATAGTCCGTACTGATTTTTTTGATCTTATGGGGAGGATGATCCTCGAAAACAACATTTCCACCGGGAAACAGCTCGTTTTGCGTAAAATAAGCTATTCCGATGGAAATGTAGTGGTAGTTAAGGAAATAAGATAATCCTTTATTCTTCGGGAACGACCAGTTTATACCCCTTTCCGTGAATATTCATAATCTGAATATCTGGATCGTCTTTGAGGTGTTTGCGCAACTTGGTAATGTAAACGTCCATGCTGCGGGCATTGAAATAGGTATTTTCGCCCCAGATGGTCATCAGTGCATAATTGCGCTCCAGAATCTGGTTTTGGTGACTGCACAAAAGGGTGAGTAACTCACATTCCTTGGTGGTTAAACGGGTTTGTTTATCACCGATGGACAAAATTTGCTTGGGCGTGTCAAAAGTAAATTTACCAATATGATAAAGAGTTACTTCTTTGGCTTTTTTACCTTTTACGCGCCTGATAATGGCTTCGATGCGAAACAAGAGCTCTTCCATACTGAAAGGCTTGGTCAGATAATCGTCTGCACCCAGTTTAAATCCGGTCAGAATGTCCTCTTTCATGTTTTTGGCGGTCAAAAACACAATAGGGGTATCGGCATTCATCATCCGAATGTCCTGCGCCAGAGTAAATCCGTCTTTTTTAGGCATCATTACGTCCAGCACACAAAGGTCGTACTTTGTTTTCTGGAAAGCCTTGTAACCTTGCTCTCCGTCCAACAAAAGGTCAACAATATATCCCTTGGCCTGCAAATATTCGCAGAGAAGAGATCCTAAATTTCCATCGTCTTCGCACAGCATTATGTGCATCTTTTCTTCTGTCATAGCTGTTTTTTTATTAGGGGTAAATGAATAATGAAACTTGTTCCTACATTGAGCTCGCTTTCGGCGGTGATGCAGCCTTTGTGGTCACTGATTATTTTTTTGACGTAGGCCAGGCCCAGACCGAAACCTTTAACGTTATGAATGTTGCCGCTGGGGGCACGATAAAAGCGTTCAAATACTTTTTTGAGGTATTCTTTTTTGATGCCGACACCGTTGTCCCTGATTCTTATAACCAGGTGATCCTTGAGTTTTCTGCTCTTGACTTCCAGTATCAATGGTCTTTCACCACGGTACTTCAGGGCATTGTCCAACAAATTGAACAGCACGTTGGTCAGATGCATTTCATCGGCAATGACCAGAGCTTCCACTTCGGGAATATCCTCACGAATTTGTCCGCCCATGCTTTCGACCTTTAGTTTAAAGGTAGATACTACGTTTTTCAATACTTTATTTACATCAACTTCTTTGAAACTCAGGGAGGATTTGTCACGCTCGAACAAGGACACCTGCAACACCTTATCCACCTGGAAACTCAGACGTTTGGTCTCGTCGGCTATGACACCCAAAATGTTTTTCATTACCGCAGGCGTCTTGCCGACATCGGCATCGTGCAACATCTGAGAAGCCAACGAGATGGTCGAAATGGGTGTTTTAAACTCATGTGTCATATTGTTTATAAAGTCATTTTTCATATCACTGAGCTTCTTTTGTCGGAATATTACAATAATGACGAAAGCAAAAACCCCCAGCACGACAATAGTAAAGAAAACAGACGGCACAAAAATCCACAAGGGATCAAGTATGTATTTGTCCCTGGTGGGAAAATACAAATGCAACTTACCGGCTATCGGGCCGGGATCGTTGGGAAACAACACTTGTACATAATCCGCTTTTTGGTCTCCAAAAAGATCGTTGCAACGATACACTTCCTGCTCCTTTTGGTCGCTCACCTTGAAGTGGAAGGGTACGTTATGCAAGCCGTTTTTTTCAAATTCTTTAGCTAAATAATGTTCCAGTTTGTTAAAGTCAACGCGCTGGGCTATAGGCAGATTACTCGATTCATAGAGAATACGCAGTATCACGTCTTCCAGCAAAGTTTGTTGATGCAGGTATCTGTCTTTTAGAACATCCTGCATACTTTCGAAGGAATCGGCCATAGTGCCTGGTTCCAAACTCGAAGCAATGCTCTTGTTTTTTTTCCAGTAATTCAAAACGGAGGGGTCCTTGTCCACCTTAATTTTTTCCAACTTACTAGGAGGCAGGGGAACAGGACTTACTTTGGAGGTAACAGACGAGCGAAGATTCAGTGCCTTACGGTCACGCTCCTCAAGTTCATTTTCAAGGTAACGGCGTGTTTCGTCCTGTTCCAGTATGTATACCACCTGAGACAGGCTGCGACGGACAGCTCCGTCAAATTCATCGGTCTGCATCTTTACCAGCGACTGAATATACATAATCTGCAAGGCTATGAGCGCAGCAAAGGTCATTGCCATTACACCAATCAACAACCAGATGACCGACTTTTTCATGGATAATACTTAGTAATGAACGAAAATACGTTAAAAAATTAATACATTTCAATGATTAAAAAACATTAACGTGTATAAAAACGTAAATTAACAAAAAAAACTTAAGCTCCTGAAAATGTAACAACCCGGAACAGTATTTTCGAAAATCACTGTCCCGGGCTGTATTAATAATTTAATTAAGTTTTATTCCTTTTCCTGCTGCTGTGCTTCGTATTCTTTGAGTAGTTTATCCTGTACATCGGCAGGTACCAGTTCGTAACTGGCAAAGCGCATCGTAAAAGAAGCCCTGCCTCCGGTGAGCGAACTCAGCGAAGTGGAATAATTCGACATTTCTTTCAAAGGTACTTTGGCCGAGAGCTTTTCTAAACCTTTTTCGCTCTGCATACCCATAATGACGGCGCGTCTGCCCTGAAGGTCACCCATTACGTCCCCCATACGATCGCCGGGTACCAGAATTTCCACGTCGTAGATGGGTTCCAAAATTTTGGGAGCAGCGTCCTTAAAGGCTGCGCTGAAAGCATTACGGCCGGCCAGCATAAACGAAATTTCGTTAGAGTCTACCGGGTGCATTTTACCATCGTACACAATAACACGAACGTCACGGGCATAAGAGCCGGTCAGAGGGCCCTGTTCCATGCGCCCCATGATTCCCTTGAGAATGGCCGGCAGAAAACGGGCATCGATGGTACCACCCACAATACTGTTAACAAACACGAGCTTACCACCCCATTCCAGATCGTACTCCTGAGTATCGCGATTAGTGACTTTATATTCCTGGCCTCCAAACTTGAACATTTCGGGAATAGGCATGCCTTCGGTATAGGGTTCTACAATCAGATGCACTTCGCCAAACTGTCCGGCACCACCCGATTGTTTTTTGTGCCTATAATCGGCCCGGGCCGATTTAGTGATGGTTTCGCGATATGGAATCCTGGGTTCTGCAAAAGTGATGGCCAATTTGTCTATGTTTTCTATTATCCATTTCAGCGTACGGAGATGAAATTCTCCCTGCCCGTGCACGATGGTTTGCCTTAATTCCTTTGATTGTTCGATAATATAGGTAGGATCTTCTTCATGCATACGATTCAATATGGTCATCATCTTTTCCATATCGGCCTCGTTGACAGGCTTCACCGCACGGCGGTACTTAGGATCTGGGAATTTAATAAAGTCAAACTTATGTTCAACACCTTTGGCGTTGAGCGTATTGCCTGTTCTGAGATCTTTTAATTTGACCGTAGCTCCCATGTCGCCGGCTTGTAATTCCTCCACCTTTATCCTGTTGGCTCCGGCTGTACAGAACAATTGGGTAATACGTTCCCTGGAACTGCGATTGGCATTTTGTAAATCGTCGCCTTCCTTTACCTTGCCGCTCATTACTTTGAAATAGCAGACTTCGCCAATATGCGGCTCAACCGATGTTTTGAAGAAATATAAACTGCAAGGAGCATTGGCATCGGGAGCGACTTCAACACCTCCGCTGTTTTTGGGTGCCGGCACATCCAAAACACTGGGTGCAATATCTTTCATGAAATCCAATAAACGACTGACTCCTACACCATTGCCACCGCAGACACATACAACGGGGAAAATTCCTTTGGCGGCCAGACCCAATTGTATTCCTTTGCGAATTTCTTCGCTATTGAGGGTGCCGTCTTCGAAGAATTTCTCCATCAAGGCTTCGTCGTTTTCGGCAGCAGCTTCAATCAACGCAGCGTGATAAGCCTCGGCTTTGGCTTTGAGGTTGGCCGGAATTTCTCCTACCTGAGGTTCTCCGCCCTCGGCTTTCCAGGTAAAGAGTTTTTGCTCCAGCACATCCACTATAGCGTTGAATCCGGGGCCGGTTTCAACCGGGAATTGCAGAGGCATAACCTTGGAGCCGAAAGCTTCCTTCAACTGCTCCAAAGCTCTGTCGAATTCGGCCTTTTCGTGATCCAACTGATTCAACACGAAGACGATTGGTTTATTGTACTTATCAGCCAGACGAAAACTGTTTTGCGTACCCACTTCGATGCCGTATTGTGTGTTCAGGACCAGCAGAGCAGCATCTGTCATGTTTAGTGCAGTTACGGCTCCGCCTACGAAATCGTCCGATCCGGGGCAATCAATCAAATTGAGTTTCTTTCCCTTCCATTCAATGTGAAACACCGTTGAATAAACGGAATATCCATACTCGTGCTCTACGGGGAAATAATCACATACCGTGTTGTTCGCGTTGATATTCCCTTTGCGTTTGACTAATCCACCCTCGAAAAGCATAGCTTCGGCGAGAGTGGTTTTCCCGGCTCCGGCATTTCCTACAATAGCCAGATTTTTGATTTCGTTCGTCTGATAAATTTTCATCTTATTTCTCTGTTTTTAAGGTTCAAAAAAGTGGCGCAAGATAGAAATAATTCTAAAAAGAAACAACAACACAACCGAATTTGAACTAACTTTGTCTCAGCCATTTTCCACTATGTCCGAAGGTTTTGGTCTTTACCTGCATATTCCCTTTTGCAAAAGCAAATGCGCTTACTGCGATTTCTATTCCCTTTGCGGCACAGAAGGTAAAACTGTTTTTTTGGATTGCCTGTCCAAAGAATTGGGCTCCGAAAAGCAATACATTGACGGAAACCAACTATCGACGATCTACTTTGGAGGCGGCACTCCTTCGCTGCTGAGTGCAAACGATTACAAACTCCTTTTTGAAAGCATCGGCAGGGAGTACGACATCGGCCGTTGTACCGAAATTACGCTGGAAGCCAATCCCGACGATCTTAGTCCCGCTTACCTGAAATCTATTTCAGGCTTGCCCTTCAACAGAATCAGTATAGGCATCCAAAGTTTCAGCGACCGGGAACTCCGGGCCCTGGGCCGCAGGCATGATGCCTCGCAAGGCATCGAGGCGGTCGTTCGTTGCCGCGAGGCCGGACTGAACAACATCAGCATCGACCTGATGTTTGGTATTCCGGAACAAAATGAGCTCAGCCTGCAAAGCAATATTGAACAAACGCTGAAAATTGAAGTTCCACATATTTCGGTCTATATGCTCAGTCTGGAGCCCGGGAGCCTGCTTTATAAGGATTGGCAGCAAGGACGTTTTACCGAAATCTCCGACGAAGAGGCCGAAAAACACTATTTTCTTATCAGCGATCAGTTAAAGCAGGCCGGCTACGATCATTACGAAATTTCCAACTTTGCCCGGCCGGGTTTCAGAGCCATTCACAACGCTTCCTACTGGAGCGGCCGGCCTTATCTTGGTTTGGGACCTTCGGCACATTCCTTCAACGGCCGTACCCGCCGCTGGAACCCTGCTTCTCTGGAAGCTTACATCCAAGGCATACAAAACCGAAACTTAATTAGAGAAGAGGAAAGCTTAGATCTTTATACCCGCTACAATGAACTGATTATGACTCGCCTAAGGACCAGTGAAGGATTCACTACCGACGAACTGCTGTTTCTTTACGGCCCCGAGTTGTATGACTATTGCCTTGAGCAGGCCCGGCCTTTAATGGCGGGCGGAATGTTGGAGAACACCGACGGCAGGATAAAACTGGCTTACCGGGCCTATTTCGTTTCGGACTCCGTAATAAGAGCCTTGTTTTGGGACGACGGTAAGCTCGACAGATGTAAATAAATTCTCCTGACGGCCCAGGCATCCAAAGCGGCGTATTGCAACTGAGCGGCATTGAGTTGTTCCGCATCCCAGTTGGAAAGCCGCTGCGATTTGGAAATCCTCTCTTTAAACAGAATGGCATAGATCTTGAGCAAACTCATCTCTTCGATGCCGTATTGCTTCACATAACTTTGCAGCTCTACTACATTTTGGGGATCAAATTCGGCATAACTGGCCCGCAGCATATGGAAATCGTCTTTGGACGAGAGGCCGACCTTGACAACGCGGGGGTTAGCAAAAAAAGACAACAATTCGGGAGCCAGGCCCGAAGGCTTCAGGCGAAATAAAAAACATTCGTCCTCGCAGGCAAGCTGCATCAACGATACTTTATTTCTGCGGCCTTTAATAAAAGCCGGCCTGGTTTCGGTGTCGAAACCCACTACCTGTTGAGCATTCAATTTCCGTATTACCCATTCGGGGATGTTGGCATCCTGAAACAAATGTATCTTGCCCCGAAATTCCGCTTGGGGATATTTCTGTATTTCTTCTTTGGTGATAGTCGATTTGATTCTGGTCATTCTGTAAGGTTTCTTACCGTCCCCGGGTAAAGAGGAAGACAAAAATACGGCTTTATTTGTAAAAACCCCTGCGGCTCCGTAAGAAATTCTGTATATTTGCCACCTAATTCCAAAGAGGTAACATTTTGCTTTATGGCAGTTAAAAAGAAAGCTTCAAAAGGGTTTTTGTCGGGCATACGCGATTCGGGTTTTATCCGCTTCTGGACTAACGAGCGGACTCGTTTCATCAGCGGCTTGCTGTTGCTGATGGCCATGATTTACTTTAGCATCCTGCTGATTTCTTTCTTTTTTACGGGAGCCGCCGACCAGAGTCTGGTCAAAGACCTGTCTTTTTCAGAGCTCGGAGGAGTAAAGGGTGTCGGCAACTGGGCCGGGACTTTTGGCGCCTGGCTGTCGAACATCATCATGACCAAATGGATGGGTATTTCTTCACTGTTTATAGCCGTCTTTGGCCTGATAGCCGCCTTAAAACTGATGCGGGTACGTACCCCCAATCTGGGCAAAGTTTTTTTTGTGTGCTGTTTCGCACTCATCTGGCTCTCCTTGTTTTTCGGTTTCTTTTTTATCCGCGAAGAAAGCAGCCAATTTTTGTTTTTGGGAGGAGCTCACGGCTATTACATCAGCCGCTGGCTTCAGGAAAGCATTGGTTGGATAGGAACATTTCTGTTCCTTTTGCTCAGTTTGATCGTCTTTTTAGTACTCACCAGCAAAAAAACCATTCCCCTGCTGCGCTCCCTCTTCAAAATGGACTATTTAAAAAATAAGCAGGCCGAATTGGCGGATACCATGGAAGAAGAAGCTGCCACGGAAGGCCCGAAAGACTTGGGTTATACCAAACCGCCCCTTGCCGACGATCCCCAAACTGAAGAAAATGGAGAATTGCCTTCTACCAATGAGGAAGAGGAAAAATCCCCCGGACAGAAAACCCGGGCCGGTAAGGACATCGATATGGATATTATCGTACCAAAAGGCGACGAGAATATCAATGCCGATGAAGAATCAGACGACGAGGAACTGCTGGAACAACTCCGCAAAAAGAAAAACGAAGAATACGATGCCCTGGCCGAATTGGGCGAATACGACCCTAGGGCCGAGCTGAGCAAATTCAAAAATCCGCCTCCGGAAATTTTAAAGCAATACGATGACCGAACGGTGGTAAACCACCAGGAACAAACGGAAAACAAGCGTAAAATTGTCGATGTACTCGAAAGTTTCGGCATACGGATTTCCAGCATTCAGGCCACGGTGGGGCCCACCGTCACCTTGTACGAAATCGTACCGGAACCCGGAATTCGCATCACCAAGATCAAGGGACTCGAAAACGATATAGCACTGAATCTGGCAGCCCTTGGTATTCGCATCATTGCTCCCATTCCGGGCAAAGGCACCATCGGTATAGAAGTGCCCAACCGCGATCCTAAACTGGTATCTATGTTCAGCCTGGTGAAATCGCGCAAATTTCAGGAGACCAAATACGACCTGCCCGTGGTGCTGGGTAAAACCATTATGAACGAAGTGTTTATGTTCGACCTCTGTAAAATGCCGCATATCCTGGTTGCCGGAGCCACCGGACAAGGAAAATCGGTGGGGTTGAACGCATTGATCACTTCCCTTTTGTACAAAAAACATCCCGCGGAACTCAAGTTTGTCTTGGTCGATCCCAAGATGGTGGAATTCAGTATCTATTCTCCCATCGAAAAGCATTACCTGGCCAAACTGCCCGGTGACGAAAACAAGGCCATCATCACCGACTACACCAAAGTCGTCCAGACCTTGCATTCGCTCACCACAGAAATGGACGATCGTTACAAGCTGTTGAATATGGCTCATACCCGCAATATCAAGGAATATAACGCCAAGTTTATAGCTCGCCGGCTCAATCCCGAAAAAGGCCATAAATACATGCCTTACATTGTCATCGTTATCGACGAGTTCGGAGACCTGATTATGACGGCCGGCAAAGAGATCGAACTCCCCATTGCCCGTATTGCCCAAAAAGCCCGTGCCGTAGGTATGCACATGGTGATTGCCACTCAGCGTCCCACAACCAATATTATAACCGGAACCATCAAGGCCAACTTCCCTGCCAGGCTGGCATACAAAGTATCTTCCGCCACCGACTCCAGGACCATTCTCGACGCCAACGGCGCCAACCAGCTTATAGGCAAGGGAGACTCCCTGTTTTCACAGGGCAACGATATGACCCGTATCCAGTGCGCCTTTATTGATACGCCCGAGGTCATCGATATGGTTGAATACATCAGCAGCCAGCGCGGATATCCCACCGCCTTTGAACTGCCCGAATACGTGGACGAAAGCAGCGGAGGCGGCCTGAGCGATGTAGACCTCAGCCTGCGCGATCCCCTTTTCGAAGAAGCCGCCCGTCTGATCGTGATTCACCAGCAGGGATCGACTTCGCTGATTCAGCGCAAATTCTCGATAGGCTACAACCGGGCCGGACGCATTGTCGACCAACTGGAAGCCGCCGGCATCGTCGGTCCCAGCGAAGGCAGCAAGGCCAGGCAGGTACTGGTAGATGATGAACACCACCTGGATCTGCTCTTATCCAATTTAAATCCTTAAAACATGTCAGGACCGAAGAAAACCTTGCCCGGCTTGTTGTTTTTACTCCTGGGGATATGGGCCATCCAGGCTCAAAACCAGGCCCTTACTATCCTGGAAAAAGCCGGCGAAGCATACAACAAAACCAGCGGAGTACACGCTGAATTCAGCATAGAGATGTTTGAATCCGGCGGAGAAAGCGCTGCCCAAATTCAAGGCCAAATTCAACTGAAAGGCGATAAATTCAAACTGGATGTAGGCGAAATGATTACCTGGTTCGACGGTAAGAATCAATGGTTTTATTTGGTAAATATTCAGGAAGTAAACCTAAGCAATCCTGCTCCCGAAGACCTGATGATGATCAATCCTGTTATGGTGTTTCAGCTATATAAATACGGTTTTGACACCCGTTATGCAGGAGAAAAAAAGCTTGGCACGAAAATTGCCCAACAGGTGGAATTGCTCCCTCAGGAGCCCTATTCGGACATTCAGCGTATTGAGGTCTATTTCGACAAGCAAACTTACCAACCCCTGCGCATTCGTATCCGTAATAAAGACCAATCGGGATCTTTGATTAATATTGATAAATATATAACCGACCAGAAATACCCGGACGCTATGTTTGTCTTTCAGCAAAAAGCCTATCCCGGTGCCGTGGTCATAGATTTGAGGTAAAATTATGGAACATGTACGTTGCCTGATTATCGGATCGGGCCCTGCCGGCTATACCGCCGGAATTTACGCCGGTCGGGCCGGACTAAAACCTTTGTTGTTCGAAGGCATGCAAATTGGCGGACAATTGACTACTACCACCGAAGTAGAAAACTTTCCCGGCTACCCACAGGGAGTGAGCGGTTTTCAACTTATGGAAGACCTGCGCAACCAAGCTCAACGTTTCGATTGTGAATGCAGGAGCGGCACGATAACAGCGGCCGACCTCTCGCAGCGTCCCTATGTGCTCACTGTAGACGACGAAACTAAAATCTCATGCGATAGTCTGATCATTGCCACCGGAGCCACTGCCAAATACCTGGGCCTGGCCGATGAACAAAAATACGCGGGTATGGGTGTTTCGGCCTGCGCCACCTGTGACGGCTTTTTTTACCGTCAAAAAACCGTGGCCGTGGTGGGCGGAGGAGACTCAGCCTGCGAAGAAGCCCTTTATCTGTCTACTCTGGCCTCGAAAGTGTACGTAGTGGTGCGCAAGAATTACCTGAGAGCCTCTAAGATAATGCAGGAAAGAACGTTGAACAATCCCAAAATCAGCGTGTTATTTGAACACGAAGTGGTCGGTCTTTACGGAGACAACGGAGTTGAAGGCGCTCATATGCTCAAAAAACGGGGACAGGCCGGTGAAAGCCGTTTTGATCTGCCCATAGACGGTTTGTTTTTAGCCATAGGACATAAACCTCATTCCGATATTTTTGCTCCCTATCTCAAAGTGGACAAGACAGGTTATATAATCACCGAACCCAACACGCCCAAAACAAGTCTGCCCGGTGTTTTTGCCGCCGGCGACGTGGCCGATTCCGTTTACCGGCAGGCTGTTACGGCAGCAGCTTCGGGTTGCAAAGCTGCCATCGAAGCCGAGCGTTATTTGAACGAGCTGTAAAATATTTCAAGTTTTAACTTGGCAGAATTAAAAAAAAGAGCTACTTTTGCGGCTCGATTTCGTGTAAGGTAAAAAGCGGCACTGCCCTGGCATCCCACCTTCCGAAGAATAACTTGTAAATTAGTTAGTTAATGTATGCAATTGTAGACATTGCGGGACAACAGTTCAAGGCCGAAGCAGGCCGCAGGCTGTATGTACATCGCCTGGAAGCAGAACAAGGTTCTGTGGTAGAGTTTGATAAAGTTCTTTTGGTCGACAACGAAGGAGCCGTACAGGTGGGAACACCTGTCGTAGAAGGTGCCAAAGTAGTGGCCGAAGTCCTTTCTCACCTCAAGGGAGACAAGGTAATTGTCTTCAAGAAGAAAAGAAGAAAAGGCTACAGAAAGAAAAAAGGTCATCGTCAATACCTGACCGAAGTGAAAATCAACGAAATTGTAGTCGCTTAATCCTTTAAATTTTACAGATTATGGCACATAAAAAAGGAGTTGGTAGTTCCAAGAACGGCCGCGAATCGGAAAGCAAACGATTGGGCGTTAAGATCTTTGGCGGACAGTTTGCCAAAGCAGGAAATATTTTGGTTCGTCAGCGCGGCACGGTGCATCATCCGGGCGATAACGTAGGTATCGGTAAAGACCATACTCTCTTTGCCTTGGTCGACGGCACGGTAACTTTTAAGCGCAAAAAAAACGATCGTTCCTTTGTTTCTGTTCTTCCCCAGGAAGAAGCATAAAGGTTTTTAAACGATAATATCACTTAAAGCGGGCAAATTATTGCCCGTTTTTTTTGTGTTGTTTCGTTCGCTTGCTTATATTTGTCGTCCGTTTAAGCAATTGCAATCGTTTGTATAACAAATAAATTTCAATGATATGATATCCTCACTGAGTTTTAAAGCCCTCAATTTGAGCTTTACCAATTATCGCACTTATTTGTTCGGTGCCGCCTTTGTAGCCGGCAACCTGCTTTTTCCTCAGCTTTGCCACTTGATGCCCAACGGTGGTTTGATCTGGCTGCCCATTTATTTCTTCACACTGATTGCCGCCTATAAATTTGGCCTGAAGATCGGCTTATTCACGGCGGCCTTGTCTCCTCTTGTGAATTACCTGCTTTTTGGTATGCCGCCCCTGGGTATGCTGCCCATCATCCTGATTAAATCGGGTTTGCTGGCTTTTGCCGCTGCCTTTGTTGCCTCTAAAACCAACAAACTTTCATTGTTGCATTTGCTGGTGGTAATTCTGGCTTATCAAGTATTGGGAGGTCTGGCTGAATGGGGACTGAGCGGAAGTTTTGCCGCCGCATTGCAAGATTTCAAATTAGGCCTGCCCGGTCTGCTGGTTCAGCTCTTCGGTGGCTGGTTGGTGCTGAAAGCATTGGCAAAATACGAACTGAAATAAAGAACTGAAATAAAAAGCGCAAGCTAAAACAAAAAGTACAAACTGAAACAACCGGTTTGTTTACACAAGAAATTAAAGTGGCTGTCGATTTGATGGCCACTTTTTTGATGACGATTATCCACCTATGTGAACTTTCACATTCAACTCTGCTCCCCGCCGGATTAGCAACTCCGGTCTGAGTTTTAAATGCTATCTTTGCAGCATTATAAACGTTTTAGAATTCCAGCCTATGTTCCAAAAACTTGTGGCCATTGAGCCGGTCAGTCTGATTCCTTCAGCCGAAAAAAAACTGTCTGATTTTGCCAAAGAAGTTGTTTTATACGATACGATTCCGGATTCCGACCGGGAAATCGCGAGACGTATCTGCGATGCCGATGCCGTATTGTTGAGCTATACCACCCATCTCGGGAAAGGGGCACTAGAGCAGTGCAAACACCTGAAGTACATCGGAATGTGCAATTCCTTGTATTCGCCCGAAAGTGCCAATGTGGATATTTATTACGCCAACAGCCGGGGGATCACGGTGACGGGAATACGCGACTATGGCGACGAAGGCGTGGTGGAATACGTCATCAGTGAGTTGGTGCGCTGCCTGCACGGCTTCGATCAGGTACCCTGGGACGGCATGGCGCGTGAAATTACGGGTTTGAAGGCGGGCATTCTGGGGCTGGGCAAGTCGGGCGGCATGATCGCCGATGCCTTGCATTTTTTTGGCGCGGAAATCAGCTATTTCGCCCGGTCGGAGAAAGAAGCAGCCCGGCAGAAAGGCTATCGTTTTCTGCCCTTGAACGATATGCTAAGAGAGAGTGAGGTGGTGTGCTGTTGCTTAAACCGAAACACCGTCCTGATGCAAGCGCGCCAGTTCGAAGCTTTGGGCAACAAGAAGATACTGTTTAACACAGGGCTTTCACCGGCCTGGGAAGAAGCGCCCTTTTTGCGTTGGTTAGAGGGCGACAATCTTTGTTTTTGCGACACGGTGGGTGCCTTGGGTGGCCCTCACCTGCTCGATCACCCCAAGGTACGTTGTATGCAAGTATCCACAGGGCGCACGCGTCAGGCCTTTGTCCGCTTGAGCGAAAAGGTCTTGCAAAATTTAACCGACTTTACAGGGATTAAGCCCGACTAAAAGACAATCGGGCTTACGATGTTTTGCAGGGTACTGACCACAGACCAGGCGGCGATGGCCGGTGTGGCACTGAATACGTCAACCACTGCATGCACTTCCTTATTTTTTATTTCCACCCGTTGTGTATCGCCTGTGAATTCGGGGGTTGAAATCATACTGACCTGCAGGTTTTCCGGACCCACCGTAGCCAGCGATGCGGCAACAGCTACATTCAAGTTGGTGGGAAACACATCGATGGCTTCGCGGGCAGTGCCGGTAAAGACGGTCTTGGCTTCCGTTTCCATGCCCGGTTCGTAGAAAGACGACCGTCTGAGGGCTCTAACGCCCTTTATATTAAGAAAATTTGCTGAGGCCTGACCCATGAGAGTGGCTGTGCGTAAGACATCAAAGCCACCTGTGGCGCCGGAAGCAATATACACCCGGACATCGTTGGCGGCAGCACTCTGCTTCACCTGCTCATAAAAAGCGGTGTCGGCAAAAGCACCGATGGAAAGGGTTATGATGGAAGTACCGTTATTGAGCGTTGGCAGGGCCAGTCGCTTCATAGCTGCCGGAGAGGCCGTTTCGACCAGATAGTCGGGCTTCAGAGACAGTAAAGCATTGAGGGTGACGCAGGGCCGGCAATCGCGTCCCGACTGAGCAATTTTTCTTGCCAGACGTTTGGCCTTGTCAATCGTACGGGAATAAACACCCACCAATTCATACTCAGGCAAAAGCCCATCCAAATAAGCATCTGCTACAATATTGGCTAAATAGCCGCTTCCAAAAATGACCAATTTTTTCATGCCCGCAAAGATACGACCTTTAGGGCAAATTTGCCAGCCGCGATCAAGTGAACTTCCTGGAAAAATTCAAGTACAACCACCTCAAAAGCCCGGCTCATTGATTATCTAACTCTACCGTTTTTAGCTGCTGTCCGGACATATTGTAAATTTTATCTTCTTTGACAATTACAATCTGTCCATTCTGTAGGCGCTTGACCGGCTCAGGTGCTTTGATTTCTACCACCTCCCTTACGCCGGATGGTCTGGTGCAATAGAGAGAAATGATAAGGCAGCATTGCTTGGAGCCGAGCTTGAAAGTGAGCTTGTCTGTGGCGGGTGCCGACCCAAGGTCGAAAGTATGCTTTACGAACGTGGCAGTACCGCTGACTTTCGCCGGAAACACATAATCTGTCGATGTATAAGAAACACCGTTCAGCATACTGACATAGGCGTCCACATCGTAGTTGTCGTAGCCGTAGAATACTACTTTTTCTACCGACAGGCCCTGGGGGATGGTAATGGTATATTCCACATTCGCCGAATACTTCACTGTGTTTGAACTTCCTGTTGCGTAGTTTTTACCTCCCGTATTTGAGACGCTGAAACCCTCTTTAAATCTATAGGTCGTAGTCTCGCTGGATTCGTAGGTTGTGGAGGACAGCTCGTAAAGTGTCGCCTCACCGGCTTCATTC
The DNA here is from genome assembly GCA_002305085.1 of Bacteroidales bacterium UBA1402. Classification (GTDB taxonomy): domain Bacteria; phylum Bacteroidota; class Bacteroidia; order Bacteroidales; family UBA1402; genus UBA1402. Next base: position 144,486 of record DBQE01000003.1, read on the forward strand.
TGAGCATCGATCTTATGTTTCCAAGCGGGATATTCCGCATTAATCAGATTCAGGCACCAACTGCCGAGATACTGGTAACTCCTACGGTTTTCGGCCATTAACGAGGTGGCAACGGGAACCCCCTTACTGTCGACAACGGGAGGAGTGTCGTGGTAGTTGTAGAGGAAACGGTAAAAAAGATGCGCGTAATCGTTGGAGTAGATGCCAAAGATGGGTTGATAGGCTTTGTCTTCCTTATAGGATGCCGTGGCGATTTCGTATTCTTTGTATGTGTATTTCACACCTTCGTAGGTGTAAGTTCGACTTTTGTTACTCAGCCTCAATTTGTTGAATAGCTTTTCGTAAGCTTCCGCGCCCTTCGGACCTCCCAATTGGATAAAGCGTCCCCAAATAGCACTGCCGGGCCTGTCTACTATACGGCGGTCGGGTTTGCCGTCGGCATTGGTATAGTCTTCTATGGCTTTGCCTTCGATTTTATGCGCGTCAAGCCAGGTGACTCCTGCCGTGATGGCCTGTTGCAATTCGGGCGAAGGATTGGGAATCGTCATAAGGAACGACAGCAGAGCCGCCGACTCGCAACCGCTGACGGAGGGAAATTCATGAGGCCGCCCCTCTGTGGGCAGGAAATCGACAGGGTCGTGTTGGGCACACCAGGCGGCCTTAGTGCCATTGTCGTCTATCTGGCATTTCAGAATCACTTCGAGACCTTTGTTGAACGAGGCCAGGCAACGTTCGCGGGTTGCCTCATCGAGGATGTCTTTGAAATCGCCTTCATTGCTCTGAATATCGCGCAGCAGCTTCATGACGTTGGTCATCAGGTCGTCGTTGAAGGTGATGTAATCGTGGTAGCTGCCACTCCCGGAAAGTGGCCAGTATTGCGACCAGCCGCCGTTGCTCTTCTCGGCCGTAAAAATCAGTTGCAGGGCATTGACAAAGGCTGTACGATACTTCTCAATTTTACAACCTTGGTAAACTTTGGCCAGAAAACGCATTTCCTGCGTTGTTGCGTAGTTATCGAGGCAAGAACGCCCACTGCGGCTGGCTTGTAGAGTAGCTAACTCCGAGGCAGTCAGTTTATGTAGCTGGTCGTTTTTCATCCAGCCGCCGTTTGTTTTCTGCACACTAAGCACAATGTCGGCTATTTCCTGAGACTCTGCCGATCCATACCACGCAGCCCCCATTTGGCCGGAGCAGACCTGACCCCAATTCAACGACGACAGATCGGCTGCCTTCATGCTAAGGTTTATTCCGAGCAAGGCAATCAAGCAAAGGAGGATTCTATTTGCTGTATTCATTATTTCAATTGTTATAAACTATGGTTGAGATTCAATTATATACTATGATTGATCTGCTGATTAACAAGCGTTTGGCTAATTTGTTCAGTCCTTTAGCCAAGACCAGCGTTTTCCCCAATCGGTCATGGCATCGATACGCCATTTGGCTACTGTTTTGAATCCGTGAAGATTTTTATCGAACGAGTCTTTGTCGCTTTTATCGGTAAACCAGTTATCCCCGAGTCTGTAATCTGTTGGACGGGTCCTGCCCGGCCATACATTCTCAACGGTGATTTCGCCCGTCTGGGCAGGGAAACCGGGAATGTCGGAAACGATGGTATAGGGCATTGTTCCAAGCGCATAGGTGGCATGTCTTACCGCGTAAACCCCGTCTCCCAGATAGAATCCGCCCCAGGTCTGTTTGTTGATGGTCATTACCATGCAAACCGAGTCTGCCGGGATATTAACTTTAGGACCTTGCACCCGAAACTCCATAATCGAATAGATTTGAACCGTGTCCTGTGCCGTCGTCGGTCTTTCGAATATAATCTGCGGGCTATGTGTAAATTTCACGAAACTACCGCCCCAGGATTCTTTGGTGGGATCGTTCGGGTCGCCATCCATCATATAAAGCAAAGAGGGAGTATCGCCCAGCTTGGTGTTTCCGTTCAGGTAATTTTTAAAGTCCTTGCCCAGGTGTCCGCCGCCATCGATGTAAGTATCGTAGTACAGACCGTTGAATTCGTCCATTTGTTTGTAGTTGGCAATGAATCCGCGGTAAGAGGCATTGTTTTCGATGATCCAAAGGTCCGGGAAATGTTGCACAATATAGGCGTAACTGTTGGTGCTCCATTTTTTATTCGGGCCGCCTATCCAGTACACTCTTATGTTGTCTTTAATATCGGGAGCATCGTGCAAAGCCTGGGCCAGATCATCCAAGCCTCCCCATACAAGCACCCATAGAGGTTGTTTGCTCTTTTTCCGGGCACACTTGACTATCCACTCCGAACCTTCGGTAGGCGTCCGGTAGCCGCAGTAGGGAGCAGCCCCTTTCCTTCCCTGTTTGCTGATGGAACGCAAGTACTCGGGTGCCGGAAAGCCTTTCGCGTGCTTTTTCAATTTAGGAAGGTCCTGCTCGTAAAGATCGATCATCCTGAGTATCTCCGACACATTACCGCTGCCGTAGGACGGCGAAGACACAAGCCCTTCGGTATCGAACAAGTTACTGTACATCAAAAAATGAGCCATCGACTGATTATCGTCCGGATCGGTCCCTCCGATATCGGTACTTATAAGTATGCGGGGTTTGACAGGCACCGGGTTTTGTGCCATCAGTGCGCTTGAAAAAATGCCAAATGCCAGGGTTAATGTTAGTTTCATTTTAGGTTTCATACGCGAGTTTTAATTATGGTGTTTGGAATTGCTAACTCAGCTAGAACACGGAGTTAAGTATAAATGTTTGATTTTGCGCATAATTATCTTTGTGCTGGCTACTGATGGCGTACATTATTCAATCGCTTTCCAATAGCCTGTTTTGTCGCTTCCAATACGTTTTATTTTTCCTTGTTCTTTTAATGCTTTTATTCTCCGTATGGAGGTACTTAAACTTATTTTCAACTTTTCACTGATTTCTACTGCCGTTATATGGCTGTTTTTCTTTATCAAATCAAATACAGTGTCATTTACAGTGTCATTTTTTAATTTTACAGTGTCATTTACGGTATCAATGTAATGAATGTGCATTTCACGGTTTTTGAGCGGGTGATTTTCTATCAGTAATAAATTCAATAGAAAACGGATGAGATATTTTTCTGTTTTATGAATCCCTTTCGATAAATCTTCATAATTAGCCCGTACTAATGCGTTACGGAAATACCGGGAATGTTCGGCAAATAAATCGTTATTTACCTCTTTAAAACCCAATTTACGGAGATATCTTATCAAAAAAAGGGCTGTTGTCCGTGTGTTTCCTTCGCCAAAAACATGAATTTGCCACAAGTAGGATATAAAATGTGCAATATGTTCTACGATTTCTCGTCTGGTTAAACCTTTATAGCTAAACTTTTTTTCTTGTTCGAAATCGTACTCTAAAGTAGCTTTCAAACTTGCTGCGCTGGCGTATAAAACAGTTTCTCCGTTCAACACCCATTCTTTTTTGGCAATATTGTAATCTCGAATTTCTCCTGCGTGGCTGTAAATACCTTGAAATAAGCGGCGATGAATGGAAAGATATTCTGCCGGTGAAAATGCAAAGCTGTCCTCGCTCAAAATTTCAGCTATACGTGCCGAAACTTTATCGGCTTCTTCAGTGCGATCCTTGTCGTTTTTTACAGCTTGCTGTTGATAGTAAATGTCTATGCGTAGCTTTACTTCGTCAATGGTAATACTACCTTCAATGTTCTGTTTGGCTGTGGCTATGAGATAGTCGGAAGGCTTCAAGCCATCGACTTGTTGCAAGCCGATGGCTGTTTTCCAAACCCTGGCTTTTTCTGCTTTGTTTGGTTCACCTTGTCGTAAGTATTCTTCAAAATCTTGCATGGTATTTTTGTTGAATAGCGGCCCCACTTGCAGCCAATATCTAAATCGACGAACCAAATTTACAACATTTCTGAATAGCATTTCAATGAATCGTTATGAAAGACCATCTTTTTGGCAACAAACAAACTTCAGAAAAGGCCGTTTGTTACGGTTTTACCCTTGTATGTTTTTTTGATTTTATCCGATGGGGATGTAGGCAAAATTGCTAACTTTATAGCCAAATAATAGTTAAAAATTCAAAGACCTATAGATATGAAAACAAAAAGACTTTTTTTGCTGATTTTATGTTTGGGCTGCTATGTGTTTACCAACTTTGCCCAAAAGCAGCATTATATTCCCCGTGAATGGCGCAACCGTACCGACACGCTGATTTACAAAGAATATGACCCCGACAACCGGTACACGTGGTCGGAAAGCCGAAGCCGCGAAAGCAACAACGTGATTCTGTACTGGGACAAGTATTACGGCAGCACCCTGCCTAATGATGCCCCGGAACCCTATCGTTTCGACGTGAACGACATGATAGAGAAGGCCGAGTCGTTCTACCAGACGGAAATGGAACTCGGATTCGTTTCGCCCGACACATCCAATCTCGCGAAATACAAGTTGATGATTCTCATGCATCACTTCGACGGTTGGATTTGCACGGGAGCAGGTTACGACTTTGAAGTACCGGCCATTTGGCTGAGTCCGAGCACGGCAAAACCCGTCGGTCAGTCTATAGCCCATGAAATCGGCCATGCATTCCACTACATGTGCTATGCCGAGGCCTCCAAGCAGGGAACTTTGCCTGAGGTGCAGACAGGATTCCACACCACCTACGGACAGCACTGGGAACAGACGGCGCAGTGGCAGTCGTTACAGTCCTACCCCGAACTGATGTTTTCCCAAAGCATGTTCACCTTCCGGCTGGCCCACAACTACGCCATGAGCCATGAATGGCAACGCTATCAGAGTTACTGGTGGTTCTATTATCTCTGTCAGAAGTATAATGACATCCGAACGGTGGCCAACGTATGGAACTATCCGGAGACCGAAGTCAAGGACTTCAATGAAGTGTTGATGGACTATAAGAATCTGTCGGTCGTCGATCTCTTCCGGCTCTATTATGAGTATGCCGCCCAGTGCGCCACTTTCGACTTCGATGTGGCTGCACCCTATCGCGACAATTATATCGGCGACTTCCGCTACAACTGCATAGCTTTGGGCGATCACGATTATCAAGTGTCTTATTCAAGTGTACCGCAGAGCACCGGTTTCAATATCATTCCGCTCAATGTACCCGATGCAGGAACCGAAGTGACGACCCACTTCACAGCCTTGCCTGCCGGTTCCGCTCTGGCAGAGGGAGACCCATCACTCTACCTCGATGGTCGCGGCATTTTTACTGAGTCCGGGAAAGCAAGATACAACCATCCGGGTACGCTTGCTGCGAGCCGGGGATTCCGTCTCGGCTACGTCGCCCTAATGCGCGATGGTACACGCCACTATTTCCATGCGGATTCCGTCTATTGTACCGGAACGAACGAAGAAACCGCCGATATCGGTTTCACCGTTCCGGAAGGCACCGACCGTATTTGGTTGGTAGTGGTGCCTGCTCTTAAGGATTATAAAGCACATGTATGGGACGAAAATTTTGAGAACGATGACCAATGGCCCTACCGCTTCGTTATCGAGGGAACAGACTTGAACGAAGCCGCTGAGGTGGTTTTTCCTCCGACGCTCGATGGCCGTGATGTAGGCAATGTCAAACTGACCTACGACGTCTGGCTCACACCCAAGAGCGACTATAGCGGCACTGCACTCACCATCGATAAATCGGCGGCTGCTACCGTGGGCACGGCCTTTCAGATGAATGCCAGTCAGATTGCCGGTAAACTGGTGGCGTATAATAGCGCCGGTCCTGCTGCCGACCAAATCATGTTCTATCCTGCCTATCCGGACGGCTCACTGCAGCTGTCCGGTTCGACTGCCAACGGCTACGGACATTGGTTCGATGCCAACGGAAAGGTCATCAATTGGGGTGCGGGCAGTTATGTCTATTCTGAATTTACCCCGTCCACTCTCACCTTTTACATCGGCCAATACCCAAACCGCTGCCATAATGGTGATGAATATACCATCGCACAGGCTTTTTACTACTCTACAGCCGAAAATGAGAAGGCGCAGGCCCTCGTCGTGTTCAATATCCATTTTTCCAACACCCACGAAATCGGCACATCACTTGCCGGCATGGAATACGACGACCCGACGGGCATTGAGAAGAAGTACCAAGAACCAAGTACAAAGCCCGCTGAGGTTTATGACCTCAGCGGACGCAAGCTTCAACCCTCAACCCTCAATCTTAAAAGAGGCATCTACATCATAAACGGCGAAAAAGTGCTCGTTCGTCACTAAACCTCCGATATTTACGTTTTACTCGGGTTGCGGCTACTATTAATCGACCTTAGTGATTTTTATATTATCGATGAACCAGCGCTGATAAATTTTCGTACCACCGTTGGTGCTGCTGGATTCTCCCCAAACTTTTGTACGAATAGTTATTTGTGTAGATTCGGTAATAGTAGCATTTTCGAGCAATATATCGCTATGTATCCACGATAGAACATCTTCTCCATTTTTAAAAGTATGCCCCACAGGTCCATATTCGACAACGTTTTCACCGTTAGTTACAAGAACCACAATTTCTACAGGGTCGAACTTCCTTGTGCCACCCACCATGGGCGCCCAGTCAAAAGAAATTTGCAATTTTTCTCCATTCGGGATATTATCTAAAGACGGCAACTGAATACCTGCTTGTACATCCGTTCTTCCAAATTTCAGGTAATTACTTTGAATGTATGTTGAAGTGGTTGTTGCGGGTGCACATACAAATGTATAGCCACGACGCTCAAATTCGGGCAAGAGTGTAGATTGCAGATCGGCGGTAGTATGAATGTTCGGGGCACTGCCCGACCCATCGTTTTCTACCGTTTTTCCGGCACCACTTGCTTCCGCCCAAGGTGCCAACCACTCAAAATCGTCTGAAAAATAAACCACCTCAACCACTCCCTTGTCAACTACATGCGTAGCAATCAGTCTGATATTGGTTTCCGATAAGCCGGCAAAGTAGCCCGTTACAGCAACCATATGACCATCCAAACCGGCAAACTGAGGAAGTTGTGACACATTGATTATACTAACAGAATTTTTGGCCTGGTCGGACACCGTTACCGTACTACCGCTGAAATAACCCGTAACGGTAATGTATTTGTTTGCAGAAGCACTGTAGGTATCAATCTTTCCCGTAATATCTTCCGGTTCGGGATAGGTAATGGTTACGTTATTGGCTACGATATTCACATCGTCGCATTCTACCAACGAAAAATTCATTGCATCGGTCGACTTTGCGCCGCGCACAACCACTTCGTCACCAATGGAAACAACCGACTTGCTCGACACAAAAACACTGCTGCCGGTTTGCTTATCACTTATAATAAAACCGCCGTCTGCCAGTGCTGTTACCAGTGCAGAAGTTACTATCACAACTGTACCGTCTTCAAGATTTGAGATTTCATTCACATTGTAATTTTTCACACCACGGTACTTATCACCTTCTTGGTTTATCATTACCAGTGCTCTGCTTGCCAAGGTTCCTCCTTTGAAAACGAGGGTTGCCGTTCTTGGATTATCTATGGCACCATCTCGCACATTCTCAGAAACAGACACTGTGACATCAACAACGCCCTTTCCTTCCAACGGACTAATGGTAACCCAATCGGGCACTTCAGCAACCCAATTTGCGTCTGCATAAACGGTTATCATTTTTCCCTTTGCATTTTGAGCCTCAAATGTAAGCGAGTTTACACTAGCTAATACAGCATCGGAAAGAACATCGCCCTCTTCGGTGTCGTCACAACTTTGCAATGCAATTGTCAATCCTGCCAAAATGGTGAAGTATAATATGGATTTATAACATTTCATCGTCTTATTATTTTGTTGATATAGTAAATTAAAATAGCTATCAAAAATTGAGACCGTCATTCCAACCCGGATTTTGGGTCAAATTATTATTGAGTGTGCGCTCATCAATGGGAATAGGGTAAAGATAGTCTCTCTGCTCATTAAAGCCGTTGCGTTCAACTTTTTGATGGAAATCAATATAGCCCGATGTTACATTGCTAAGAAAAATGTCTTTTTCCAATTCAAACGGAACTACACCCTCTTGGGCTGGAGGCTTGGGCGTGTCTTTGGGATAAAGCACGATATCGGCTTTTCCATCACCGGTCAGGTCGTATTCACCCGCTCCGGCAAAATACATCCCCATAAAAGATTGGTCGATGGCTTTCCCTGCTTTCCAGCGATAAAGATCTGATAAGCGAAAACCTTCTTGCAGCAATTCTATGGTGCGTTCACGGCGAATTTCCAAGATCACTCCTTTATTAGCTCCTGAAACATTGGGATAACCGTATGTTTCGGAACCCAGGTAATTCACATCGGGAGTGCTGTTTGCCGCAGCCATATTCATATCGGGCATATCCACCCTTTTGCGAAGTTTATTAATCGAAATGTCGAGGTCCTCCTGCGTAAGTGTTCCCAGTTCGGCTTTGGCTTCGGCGTAATTAAGAAACACCTCTGCCAGGCGGAATACCGGCATATCACAATCCGAAGAACCTGTCCGGTCGTTATTACTGCTGTTTGATTTTGGGTCTTGCACAAATTTTATCGACTGATAACCTGTAACGGCAAGATTCAAATCAGGTGCCAAAACTTGTGTCTGATTTATACGTGTGTATCCCGGCGTCCGCATACTTTGAGCCAATCGTGGGTCACGGTTGCTGGTCTCTTCCAAAAACGACATTTCCTGCCATCCTGCCTTATCGGTAAAACGAGAACCATCTTTCATCAGGTAGCTATTTACAAACTTTCGGGTCAAACCGGGTCTTCCTTGCGTGGTAACCAATGTATAAGCAGAAGCATTGTGACGTATTCCAAGTGCATAATCAAACTTAATAGCCAAAATGTACTCGTCGGCATCAGCGTTTTTTTGTGCAAATAACATCAAGTAATCTTTCGTTGGATTTTCTGTTGAGTAGAGTTTGTAAGGACTATTATCTATTATCTCTTTTGCAGCAGCAACCGATTGATTAAGGTAATATTTGTAGTCATTGCCTTCGAGACTGATATTATGATATTTCCGATACGTTCCCTCGAAAAGGCAAAATCTCGACTTCAATGCCAAAGCAGCCCATTTATTTACTCTGTAAGTACTTTTTCCTGCAGGTAAATTCTCTATCGCAAAGTCAATATCCTCAATCATTTTACTCATAATCAACTCGCGAGAGTCACGTGGCTTATACAAGTCCTCGTCGGCAGAACCGAGCTGCTTATCATACCAGGGCACATCTCCAAAACGCACCACTTTATCGAAATAGAAATAGGCTCTGAAAAAACGGGAAATTGCCGTGTATTTCACCACCGCATCTTTGTCTTCGCAGTTGTCTACATGTTCCAACAATGTATTAATCCGGCGAAGCGTACCCCACGACCAACCTCCGCCTGAAGCAGGAACTGTACGGCGATTGCCACCGGTCAACACATCGGTCAAAATAGCTTCTACAATGATATCGCTTTGTTCATCAAAAGGCGATTTGTCCAATAAATTATTGTAGAATGGATTACTGAATAGTTCCAGGTCCGTGGCGTTTTTGAAATAATCAAATTGCGAAATTTGATCTTTCGGTTCTAAATCGAGCATCTCGCACGACGACAAAACCGGAACCAGTAAAATAGTTATTATAAGGATTGTTTTTTTCATTTTTCCAAAAATTAGATGGTTATATCTATTCCAAACATAAATGTTTTCGGTCTCGGATAATAAGCATTATTAAGAGCAGCGTTACGATTAAATCCGGCTTCCGGATCAATGTATTCGGTATTCTTTTTAAGTGGTGAAATATAAAATAGGTTTTCGCCTGAAAAATAAATACGTGTTTTCTCAATGCCTGCTTTCTTGGTCAAATTCAAAGGAAGCGAGTATCCTACAGTAAGGTTTTTCAGCCGCAGGTAACGCAAGTTTTGCAAATACCTGTCGTTGACTTTTGCCAGATATCCGCCTGTTGCCGAATATGCACGTGCTCTCGGGAAATAGGCATCCTGATTATCTTCTGCCCACACTTTTTTGATAAAATCTTTAGGCAGATATGTTAGGTAAGGATAGGAATATCCACCCCAGAAGTTCATGGTTTGTCCATGCGGATACCAGTAATGATTACCTGTTCCCTGAAAGAATACGGAAGCATCAAATCCTACCCAATTAATTGAAGCGGTAATACCGTAAGAGAGAGACGGAAGTGAATTACCCAATATCTTACGGTCGCCCGGATTGTCAACGGTATTTTGTCCTATTCCCCAAATGCCGTCTCCGTCCAGATCAACAAACTTCAGGTCGCCTGCCCTCCAACCGCCGGTCAATCTTCCGCTGCTGTAGGTTAAATCCACTTCGTTGGCATAAGCTGTTGCTTCTTCATCGGTCTTGAAATATCCGTCAGTAACAAATCCCCAAATCTCACCCAATCTCATGCCTTCATAATAACTTTTGGCGAACGATCTGTTAGGGTTATCGTACTTGGTAATAACGCTCTCATAATCACTAATATTAAGAGAAATATTGTACTGAAAAGGTTTGCCGAGCAGCTGAAATTGGTCACGCCAGCTAAGTGTTGTTTCATAACCCTTGGTACGCAAATCGGCTGCATTCATATCGGGCGAGTCGGCACCATATACACCCGGCAATGCAATACCTTCGGTAAGCATGTCTTTCGTGTCCCGGATATACATATCTGCTACCAAATTTAATTTCTGATTAAGCATCGAAAAATCAAGCCCTAAGTTCCATTGTTGAGCTGTTTCCCATGTCAAGTCAGAAGCTATCGGAGCGCCCAGTGAAGAATATTTACCCATAGCACCTCCTTCGCCGAAAGTGTATCCTGCAAAATCACTTATCGAAATCAGCCGCATGTAAGTGTAATAGGATGAAACACTTTGATTACCCAATGAACCAAATGAAAGACGCAACTTTAAATTGTCGATTAAATCACTTGCCGGAGTAAAAAACGGCTCTTCCGAAATTCTCCATCCCACAGAAGCTGACGGAAACCAACCCCATCTATGATCACTTGCAAAACGAGATGTGCCATCGTAGCGTCCGCTCACTTCAAACAGATAGCGTCCAAGGTAATCGTAATTAAGACGACCGAAAAAGCCCAGCAAAGCATAGTCTACTTGTCCGCCGCCAACGCCGGTTTCCGTTATTCCTGCCTCATTTTGTCCAACTAAATTTAAGTCATCTAAGGTGATTGACGAAAGGTCACGCCCCCAGGCAGAAATGGATTTCCTATAAAAATATTCGTAGTTAAATCCTCCTGTGGCAGCCAGATTGTGAACATCGTTAAAGGTGTTTTTATAGTTGGCAAAAACGTTGGTAGAATAGAAATGACGCGTCGAAACGCTTTCGTCGAGCTGATTTTCACCTGCACCCGTATTGTACGATGCCAACTCGGAATCGGGATATTCACGATACCACAGTTCAGATGAACGACTTGTGCTTTGTGTCTGATAAAAGCGGTAGGTGAAATCACCTGTAATACTAAGCTGTTCAACAGGCGTAATTACCAATCGTGTAGTATTTGAAAAATCTCGTCCGGCGTCAAGGTTTCTATGGGTATTTTCATTAAGCATAATATGTCTCCCATTTCCCACTTTGTAATTTAAGTAGGGTGTTGAATAGAGCCAGCTTCCGTCCGGGTTTTTCATCGGGAAACATGCCAATGCATGGCGCGCGCCGTATGCTATCGTATTGTCGATGCTTCCGTCGCCAATTGATTTGTATTGCGATGCAAAAAAGGAGGAGTTATTGCTTAAAGTTGCCCATTTATTTAATCTAAAATCTACTTTTGAGCGTAAATTATATCTGTCGAAAATATCGGGATATGTTTTTTGCATACCTTCCTGACGGTTATAATTGGCAGAAAACAGATATTTTACACCTTCCGAGCCACCACTTATCGAAACATTATGCTGCTGTACAGGTCTTTTCTCGCGAAACAGCATATCCCACCAATCGTAGTTTCCATAATAGACCCAATGATTACGTCCGTTTCTCATCTGTTCTATTACCCACGGACGGTCGGGGTGTTCAGTTTTGTCGTTAATTCGGGCCAGCAATTGCTGCATATCGGAATCGTTGTATTTGATATAATTGGTACCGCTATCTGCCTGCCAAAATTTATTTACGGTATAGACCGACCAATACCCGCGATTTTCATAATCGGTAGATGTAGTGGGTTGTTCCCATCCGGCACGTCCGCTGTAACGGATGGTTGCTTTGCCCACTTTTGCCGAACCCGATTTTGTTGTTACCAAAATAACCCCAAATGCGGCACGTGCTCCATAAATAGCAGCGGCGGAAGCATCTTTAATTACCGATATGGTTTCCACATCGTTGGGGTTGAGCCTGTTTAAATCACCGGTGTTACCCGTTACTCCATCAATTACCACAAGTGGCGATGCGGAATTGATAGAGTTAACACCCCTGATATTTATCTCACCGGAAGCACCCGGTTTACCCGACGAAGTTGTAACATTTAATCCGGCAACAGAGCCTTGCAACATATTGGTTACCGAGTGAGAAAGGTGTTTTTCAAGTTTATCACTTTCTACAGTAGCAACTGCCCCGGTTAAATTTACCCTTTTTTGTGTACCGTAACCTATCAATACGGCACTCTCCAACAGAATGGCATCTTCCTGCATGTAAATCGTTACGTTGTTTTTGCCGGCAGGAACAGTTACTTTTTTCGGGATAAAACCCAGACTGGTAATGTGTAAAACCACATCGTTACCGGGTACTTTGATAGAGAAAGTGCCGTCAACAGAAGTTACGGTTCCTTGGGTAGTACCGTCTATCACGACGGCTGCACCAATAAGCGGCTGTTCCTGTGCATCAAGGATTTTCCCCGATATATTTCTGTTTTGAGCGTAGAGAGTTATCCCTCCCAGCATAAAAACAGAGAGAACAATAAAATTAAGAATTCTCATAAAAATAGATTTTAACGTATAATGAAACTATTATCCTTGATTATTTACGTCGATATTCTTCAACAGAATAGGCTTTCGGACGTTGCATTTTTTCGGTCCATGAATTGTCATATTCATCTGTAAATGTAATCGTTAGGTCAGCATCAGCATCGTCAACCTTCACTTTGAAAAAGTGTGGTGAGAGTGAACTCGTAAAGTAGGGCTCCGATGTGATATTTGCATTATTAAATCGAGGTATGGTAAGAGCCGAAATGTGAAGCGGGTCATAGGTAGTAACCTGTGTATAACCAAGTTCTTTACCCCGCTCATCTACCACTTTGAGAGATGAATTTCTGCTCCAGTTCCAAATATTTATAAGCACTTCGTTGTTGCTGTTTTCCGGAAATGTCTCGATGTATTTTTTAAAACTACTCTGAACGGACAAAGGACAGTTCGGTATATCCGCCAGTGAGAAAGAAACAGAGTTCAGGTCGTATGCGCGGAATTGATAACTCTCCGGATGTCCTGTTGCTTTATAAACATAGTTAACATCACTGCCTTCGAAATTCCACACACCGAAACCACCCGGCGAACCGTCGGGTCCGAGGTGAATGCCGGGAGTTAAATGTCCCGACCACCACCAAGAACCACATACTGCTCCTGCATTGTGTTCATATATATTATATTTACCCGTAATACCATCATCGGGAGTTACATTATGCATAGTATGAGTGTGCCCCGTTATAAAACGCGTTTTATAACCGTCTAAAACATCAAATAAAGCTTTGACGTTTTGTTCATCGTGATCTATCCTAAATGAAGTGGTAGAAGAAGGATAAAAAACATGTATATGCTTTACTACTATGATGGGTGTTGATTTGTCCACGTAAGAAAGATCCTTACGAAGCCAGTTTAGTTGTTCATTGGAGATATGTTGTTTGTATCTTCGGGATGTGGTGCCGTCGTAATCCGAACAATCTATATTATCAAGAACAACAAAATGAACCTTTCCTATATTGAACGAGTAATACGTCGGTGCAATTTGATAAGCATATTTAGAAGATGCTTCCCAATCGGAAAATACTTTGTAATCGTTGTCGTGGTTTCCCATACATTGAAAAATCTGCAATCCTTTGATCTGTTCGTTCAGCGTATTTATGTACTCCGTAAAACCAAAATTTCTTGAGTACCAGTAAAGTTCCCAAGTCATATCGCCTAAGGTTACGGCATATATCGGTTTATCTCCCGTAGAATTTATATAAGTAGAAATATCTTTGGCAAAATCTCTAAACTGTGCCAAATCGCCCGTACGGTCGGCCAAGTGAATATCTCCAAAAGTGAGTAACGTAAAATTATCCTGACTTCTGTTAAGCTTGTTCAGTGTAAAATCTATACGTTCTAGAGTATTGATATCGCCTCTTAATTGTTGGTGGATTGCGGGCAATACGCCATTGGAAGGAGCTTCATATCCGCTTGGTACGGAAAGAAACACATAGCCGAGTTTTTTGGATGAAGCAAGCTGATAGATACCGTTCCCGTCCGTAACAGTTACATCAATTCCATCCGACACCACAACATTTGGTACCCCTTCTCCATTGGAGGAAACAACGCCATACAAATTGGTATCCTTATCGGGCTCAAATCCGGAAATCTTACTGACAATGTTTACATAAACAGTACCAATAAGTTTTCTTCTCTCACCTCGCTTTATATAAACCGAATAGCTGTCTGATTGCGGAACATCGTTAAATTTGACGGTAAAGCTGTTGGCACTGACATCCACAATAGGGAATACGTGTAATACGCCTTTTTTTAAAAAAAATTGGTCGGAAATCTCCGGAAGCTTGCCATCTTTCGCCTTAAATGCATATTCTGCTCCTTCATAAATATCTATGGAGGCGGGCAGTTCAAAACTTACATCAAGTTCATGAACAATGTCCTCATCTCTATTTTTTTCACAAGATTTAGTTACGGTAGAAAGTGCTATTAAAAGGATTAAAAGGCTGGTCGTAAATCTCATTTTTAATGAATAAACAATAAATAAAATATCCCTATCTCAAGTGATGCAAAAGTAGGGAAGCCAAAAAAGAAAACGATTACAACCAGGCGAAGTTGGTGTTAAATTCCTGCTAAAATCTAAATAACACTCTGATAATCAGGGGTTATATGTTTTGGGTGTTCTCCTACGGGGAAAAGTACCGAAAGGGATGAGGGTTTTCCTCGATTTCGACTTTAATGGGGACAATGGCAACAGTGGAATGTGGCCGCGTGATTGGTATTCGGATGTGCAAAGGTGGAATTACTGCCGAAGCCGGTCAAGGTTGCTTAGAAGCTCCCTTGACGACTTGAGAGAATGCAGCAGACAAGTCTTTCCCGCCCGGCTCCTGGAATATTCTGATATCGAAGAAGGCTGCTGTGGAATACAGATGATCAAAAATATCGGATTGTATAGATTCGTATTCAATCCAGGCGGTGGTGTTGGTAAAACAATAAATCTCCAAAGGAATGCCCTTACTTTCAGTGGCAAGTTGTCTGACCATAATATGCATATCTTTTCTGATCCTCGGATGATTTCTCAGATAGCTTTCGATGTACTTTCTGTACACTCCAAGATTGGTCATTCTCCGGCCGTTAATTAAAACCGATGTATCTATGTTGTTCTTTTCGTTATGTTCTTGTATTTCTTTCTCACGCTCTTCTACATAATTTGTAATAAGCTGGTATTTTTTGAATCTCTCTCTGGTTTCCTTATCCACTAATTTTACGGAGTAGGCATCTACATAAATGGCCCTTTTTATTCTTCTGCCTCCGGTTTCGTGCATTGCCCGCCAGTTTTTGAAACTGTCGGAAATAAAATAATAAGTCGGAATAGTGGTAATGGTTTTATCCCAATTCTGTACTTTTACCGTATTCAAATTAATGGCAATTACATTGCCATCAGCGTTAAATTTCGGCATTTCCACCCAGTCGCCCACACGCACCATATCATTAGCCGACATTTGGATACTTGCCACCAATCCCAAAATAGTATCCTTAAATACCAACATTAAGACGGCTGTCATGGCGCCAAAGGCACTCAACAAATAAACAGGCGTTTTATTCAATAGCACCGCAAGTACCAAGATGATTGCAACGATATAAAGCAGTATTCTTATGAGCTGAAACACACTGCTTAACGGCTTATCTTTAAACGCCTGATGCCGTGACATAACATATTCGCCCACTTTTAATATGGCAAATAACACCGTCATACTGACGATGATAAGATAGGCCTCCGATAATCTGGTAACAAAAGGCAGCAATTTTTCAAAGTCAGCAAACACAACGGGAGCCATTATGAGTACGATGACAGCAGGAGCAATGTGAGCCAAATTGTCAAACGCTCTGGTATCGACAAACAAGTCGTCCCATGCAAAGGATGTTTTTTTGAATACCTTGTAGAGAAAACGAATGATGATTTTTTTGGTAATGTAATATGCAGCAACCGATAAAATAGTCAAGACGATAATAAACGACAGCAGCCTGAAATAGATAGCCCAATCTGCGGAAATACCCAGGTTTATTATCATTGTTTCCGTCTTTTCTTCGAGAAAGTTTATCCAATCCATACTATTATTTGTCCAAAAAGTGATGAGTCAAAAACGGCTGCGATTATAAGAAATTGTTTCAAGTATTCAAAATTATCTTTTATACACCCGGCATCCATATGGCAGTCAGGAATCTACCATACTCAGCCTGACTGCTTCGAATTTCTAAACACCCGGCATCCATGCCGGAGTCACCATATATATTCTCAGAGTAACGATGTCAACAAACCCGAAGGTCTCTACTCAAACACATTAAACTCTATTCTATCGACCGTTCCCTTGTAATACTCAAGATCGCCTTCCGGTAAATGCCAGGCAATCTTGACTTTCTCGCAAATTTTTAAGTTATCCTGAGCTTTATAACTTTCTACAGTACCCGAAAACTTAACTTTTTTGTAGGTGTTTTTGCCCGTTGTGAAATAACGATCCAATGTTTCAAAATGCGTAAACAATCCTTCTTCGTCGAAGTAAAATATCCCTGAAACTTCAATTCCGCTATCCACCAGTGTCCCTCGAACAGAATAATCGTCCAGCTGTTCCCATTCTACGTTGTCCAATAACAGATAACCCGGAATAAACATAAATTCCAAGAATGTTGTTATCAGTGCCGATTGCGCAACTTCTTTACTGTTGTCAAAAGCTACTTTTATCAAATTCAACAGCTTCCCGTTCATTTCCCCGTAACCGTCACGATACAGATCTCTGGCTGCCACCGGCATGGTTAAAAACTTCATATAGGCAACTCTTCCTATCGGCTTCACAGAATTAAATTGTATGGTCTGAAGTTCTCCCCAATCCTTGTCAGGCGACATTTTCAACCAGCTCTCGGTCCAATACACATTGGCATTTACAGGAATGGGCGTGTTTATGTATCCACAAACTCTAAGGTACTTTTTCAAAAGCTCAGGCAGATGTTGTATCGATTCTTCGGTGAAAGTTTCAACCTTATAACCTTTGTTCCTTTCAATAAATTCGGATTTATCTTTTATAAAAACCCTTTTCATATTGGTGCAGCCTGAAAAGATTGACAACAGTGAAATCAGCAGTATGTATTTTACTGTTTTCATAATAATTATCACACGCCCGCTTTTGCCAATGATGTTAATATGGCTGCTATTACACCCATGAAATTACCCGACATATGGACAATGATCGCATAGGCATTGTTATCGTATTTTTCTTGATAATAACCGGCAATCAATCCAAGGGTGAATGTGAAAACCAGGGTCCTAACAATAAAAAACACACTTGCTCCCGATGCTATTAAGGTTAAATGCGCCAAGCTAAATGCAGTTGCACTGATAATTACAGGAACACTGATATGTCTTTTAAAAACTTTTATCCCTTTGTCTTTAAGCGGCTTTAATATGTTCTGGAGAAATCCGCGGAACAAAACTTCTTCTGCTACACTTGCATAAATAAATATAAAGAGGAAAATCTGCCATGGGGACATCACTCCAAATACAAAATGCGCTTCAGGTTTACCACCTAAGGCTTGTGTTATGCCCACCATAATAGCATTGACTATTACAGCAGCAACCAAGAACCCAAACAACATTGGTCTTAATGTCTTTTTGAACTCCGGTAAAGCAATTTTGTAATTCAAATATTTCCTCAATCCGTAAATCAAACCAATTGAAAGTATCAGCATCACCGAGTGAGTTACAAAAGAATCAGGAAGAAAATCAACGTTCAACTTGATGTTTCCTCCTGCTAAGGTTGCTAATACAAATGCTATTGTGGTCAATAGTATTCCATAAACTATCCGTTCACCGTTTTTCATTTTTCCATTCTCCTGTTTGTTGGGTTTTAAAATTGTCATGCTCCAATACATTATTTTGTTATCAGAGTTGGTCGGCTCCAATATTATCTTCTTCTACAAGAGGATTGATATACCTGTCTTTTTTGCGTTTGTCCTGATACACAATAGCCCTTTCAGGACAGCGGTGGTAACAGCTTAAACAAGCAACACATTTATCGCCAAAAATTATCTGTCCATTTTTACGCTTGATGTTACCGACCGGACAAATTCTGACACACTTCAGGCAATCGGTACAATTCTCCGTTATGCTGAAATCTTTGGCAAGCATATGCCAGATTTTACGGTTTTCAAGATGTTTTGGTGTCCATTTATCTTTCTTGGGTTTAGGAACAACAATCTCTTTATCGTCTCGTATGGCTGCAATAACAGGTTTTATGCGTTTGGGAGCCTTTCGTAGAACCATATTTATCACAAACTTAGGCTGAGAAAAGCTTAAGGTGTAGATTTCAGGCATCATAACAACCTGAACTGAGCGAATGTTAAGTCCTTTTTCTTTGCAAAGCTGATAAGTATAGTATGGGGCATTTGCTTGCATTCCACCACAATTTAGTACAATGTACAGTGGCTTAGTAGAGTTCATATTAGAAAGAAAATCGTAAACAAGCGTAGGCAAGCCAAAACTATGGATGGGCGAAACGATGATAATCTTATCATACGCATTCACCTCCCCTGCAAACTTGGGAATATAGCGAATTTCGCCACCTAACTCAGCTTTGATTTGCTCAGCGATATAAAGGCTGTTTCCGGTTGATGAAAAGTAAAATATTCCATTCATATTGTATCCATATTAAAAACTTACTGCTGTTTTTACTTTTTCTCTTTTCTTGCCATATAAACAAAAACGAGGATTATCCCTATTACGTTAAGTCCAACCCCGGAACCCAGTAAAAAGCCCTGAGTAAAATCACTAAAATTACTTGACACGACACTGTCAAAAAAATCTTTTGACACATAGAGTACATTGCCCAACACTATAAGTGTAATTCCTGTTTTTAAATTTTTCATTTAACGATTCTCCTTTTATTTTGATTTATTTATAAAAGCATCTAAGGCTTTATCTATTTCTTTAGCATGACCTTTCATCATATGTCCACCATCGGGAAATGTCGCTAATGTGAGATTAGGAAAACGGTGTTTAGCATCTTCAAGCTTTTCTTAATTCCAAATAACATCTAACACCTTGTATCAGAAGATATATGGCCAATATTATTACAGCTGCAAGAAAGAGTTTTTTCATATTTATTCTGTTGATGGGCTTGTGTTTTTCATTTTCACATTTTTACCTCCGCTAAAGATTAACCAAGCAGCGAAAGTCACCTCCCAAAGTCCGCCGGGAGCAAGAAAATACATGCTCCACGCCTTTCTAAACAACTCCATCAGAAAACCAAAGGCAAAAACAGCATAGCCGATTGCTCCCCAAATTGCTATCCAGGATGGTGTGATTTCATGTTTAAGCAATGTCAAACACATGGGGACACTGCCAATTCCTAACACCAACATGGCAAGAATATAGCCCAAGTCGTCCGGTTTGCTTCCGTTTAGGAATATTGTTAAGAGAGCTAAGGCTTCAAATAATCTTGTAAAAAGATAAGTGTTACCAACCAACGGATTATACAGTTTCAACGTTTTTCTCAATAAAAACCCAATAAACAGCACCATTACCGAGTTGGCGACAATTAACAGTGCACCCAAATATTTTTCTGGATTACTCGCACTTTTGAAAAGGGAGCTTCCGAATCCATAGGCTAAAAAAACCAATAGAAAAAAAGTCCCGATTGTTCGAGCATTAAAAATTGTAACTGAATTGTTATTACTTTTCATGTGTTCGTATTGTTTCTATTAAAGGCTATATATTCCATGATTTATAAAGTACTGATAATCGCAACACAATAACCCTATTCATTATGCTTATTGCCTTCACACATCTAGGTTTGTACCAACACAAAAGTAGTTGTCTTACCTATATGTTTGAAAGAAAATGAATTACGTTTTTGCTAAGATTTTAATGGGGTTGTTCAGATGCCGTTGGTTGATTCAATGCCTATTTGAGGTATTCCTTCATCGTGTTGGAATACATATTCCCGTAATGTTCCACATTGTAAACCGTGGCGTGTGAGCCTATTGTTTGACGAGCGAGTTTGTAGTAGAGATCGCTCAAAGAGATATCCGGAGTTTCGTCAATCGCCTCTTGAAACGCACGGGTAAAACCGTTCGATAGCCATATCCCCATTTCGGGGTCTTTCATGTCGGCTTTGGACGATTCGTAGGCATTGGCAGCCGTCATGAACAATGCGCCCGGAATGCCGGTACATGCTTCACCGATGGAACCGGAATAACAGGCATCCATAACGAACAGGATTTTACGGTAACGCCGTTCCTCATTCATTGCCTGCAAGATGTCGCGCACCTGATAACCATAAACCGACCTATCAGAACCCCACGCCAATTGATTTCGACTCCCGTGACCGCACCAGAAAACGATCACATTGTCGTTCTTGCCCGAAGAAACCACATGAGGCAACCGGGATGAAGAACGCTCCAAAAGGATTTCTTTCAAATCGGCAACAGTCAAATCGTTGATTTTATAATCCACTTTCATACCCTCATAAAGGTTTTCCCCATCGGGCTTCACCTTTACCACACCGGGATAGAGATTGCGGGAATCGTATGCGATATTGTCGGCAATAATCATAACAATGTGGTCATCGTCGTACCCGTGACGTTTCAGTATTTGGTACATGGCCATCGCATCCGCCTGATGGCGGTAGTTTGACCAAGTGTCCGAAGTGCCGATCACCACTGCCCAATTTCCTTTGTGCTCTCCGTAATTGAAATCTTCCTGCTGCCGGTTGAACTCCTGAAAGTAATCCGTTTGGGTCTGCCATGTTTGCAGCATGGAAATGGTTCGTCCGCTTCCGTCCGTGGACAGGTATTCGAGCGTATGGTATTCACCGTCCTTCAATACCCAGTGACAATAAGAGGTGTTCAACACGCTGGCGTGATACTTTTGGTCGAATGTCCAGTCGCCGGTTACCCCGCTTAGATTCGGAAAACCGCCCGCTTGCAGACGCAGCAAGGCCGCCTGCATATCGTAAGCCATCCAACCTCGGTTCCAACTGTCCCGCCCATCCACAATACTCTTTATCGACCCGTTCAAGTCTGCATCCCCAAAAGAGGCAAGCGCATAGCCCAACAGGGAGATGGCATCAAACAGATGTGCCTCACCTGCCGCCGGCGATTCACCAAACCTGGAACGGTAGGCATTGATAAAGCCTGAAGCCGGATCGGCGCTCGGCGATACGCCTTCGTAAGTGTTTTTAATCTTGCCGGCCAAGGCTTTAGAATGAGCCACATCGGAACAATAGACCACAGGAAATGATTCTTTATCTATTTGGTCGTATACCTCATCGAACAATTGGAAGTCGGACTGCTTAGAGGGGGCGAACAGCAATGCTCCTGCGATAAAACGTTTATCCGTGAAATGAGCGACCCCTTTCTGCAACTCTTCATTGTTTCGGTAAATCACCACATCTTTCACTTGCAGGCCCAACTCTATGGCCTGATAGGCAAACCAATCGCTGAAACTCTTTCCGTAGTCGTCGTCCGAGGTAAGCAGGCTGACATCAAACATATCCGATACGGCCACCTGCATCAGCAAGATTTCGCACTGTGTAAGGTCGCTTTGCGTCAGGTTCCATACGTATCCTTTTCCGGCAAAGATGCGCTGAAATTCGGTAGAAGTAGCCAATGGAAGAATCAAGGTCTTACGCTTTGCGGCACAGGCAGTTGCCGCCAGCCTTGCGTTTTGAGAGCTGTAAGGACCAATGATGGCCGTATAAGATTTATCGGAAGCCACCCGTGACAGATACGCGGACAAATCCTCATCTTCTTCGTTTTTCAGTTCTATCTCTATGTCAGTGATTTTAGGAAGCCCGACTTGTGCCTGCCGGAAGTTCTCCAAAGCCCAGTCTATGGTGCGACTCCAGTCATTGCCCGAAGAGAGAGGCATGACAACCGCCACCTTATAAGATACTTTTTCAGTTTTGAGCTTATCCGCATCATCGTTGCAGCCGATGACAATCCAGGGAAGGATAAACCAAAAAATCTGCCGCACCTTATTTCTCATAATAGCTCTTTTCTGCCTCTAAAGCTTGTTGATAATGGGTATCGTAGGCTTTCTGCCAATAATCGGGACTGTCGTAATAGTCCTCCCAAGCGATGCAATTTTGGAGGAAACCGGCATTGACGGTCACATCGACAAAATCTTCCGCTAAGCCCCCTTCCAGGTGTTTCTCCATCGTGTTCCCCGCAAGCCAGTCGTTAAAAAATCTGTTCAGCACCCGGTCTATGTTCAACGTCAGCGAGAAGGGAGTACGGGTGGAGTAGCCGGAACAATCCACATCCATCCCGGCAATCAGCATTCCCGAGAACATATCTTCCCTCACATATTTATATACGCCGTTGTTCGACCCTCCGGCAAGCGGAAAGACGAAGGCATTCCACGACAGGCCTTTCGTCAGCGAATATGCTTTTTCCGGGCTGTTAAAGCCGGTGGCATCCTCCGCCAGGTAGATAACTTCTGCCGCCTGATCCAATCCTGCCGCATAGCCTTGCAGGAAGCCTTCGATGGCAGGTTCCAGTGTCGCATCGCCCGGATAGGCGGCAAGTACAAAGGCTTCCGGGCATTCCGCCGCCATCCTGCCGCAGAGGTAAGAAGCTCCGTAACGCCGGATACTTAAGGTAAAAACATTGTCCGGCAAATCCTCTTTCTCGCTTTCAAAGAGCAGAATGCTTTTCGGAGCCTCCGGTTTAGGGAAGCTTTCGTCCATAAGCGACTCGTATTCATTAGATGCCAGCACGAGCAATGATTTTCTGTTTTTGGTGTCATCGTTGCACCAATCGGTCACCGCCCTTAGTGCCTCCTGCCGGTCTTTGGGTGAAACGATGGAAAGGGCAACGTCATTCCTGGTAACAAACCCCATGATACCGTCGAAAATCAGATCGTTATAACCGTTGTCGCCCATACCGCCGGTAGAGGTAACAATGGTTACGACAGGATAAATATCCAATCCTTCGACAGCGTTGTTTATACTGCCGGAACAGGAAAACAATGCTGTCAAAAGGATTAGATATTTCAAAGATCTAAACATTTAAATATCATTTCTGAATAAGACGTACAGACATAAACCAGTTGGTTTCATGCACACCACTTTCTACTGCGAAACCTCCATCTGTTCTAATACGCACATGGTATTTATCGGATGTCAAATATTCCGTTTGTTCATCTCCACCGCGCACATGTTCATCATAACCTTTGTCTATCCAACCTTCAAATTCTGCATCATAACCTAATACCCCGTTCTTAAGGAATGCATGTCCGGTTGGGGATATTTCATTGGATGTTAGCGTGGCTTTTATTCCTTCATAATCAGATGAAGCCGGAACTTTCCAACCCGAAGGTGGAAAATTAGGGTCAGCAGCAACCGAAGCTCTATAATACAGTTTTTCTGTTGCGTTGGAATAATACATAGCATCCGCATCGATCGGATTACCGTCGTTTTTTCTTTGTGACTGGTGGTCTTCACGTGTCCATATATTATTAAATATCTTCACTAGTGGATAGTTGTATTGGCCCTCGTTACCGGGTGCGGAAATTGTAGCATCTTCAACGGTCCCATTAATGGGTGTTGTGTAGCACTTTGCAGAAACATTGGCACCCTTCAGATAGAGGGTCATCCTGGCGCCGATGCTGTCGTCCGGACAATCTGTGACTATCAAATTGTTTCCCTGCCAGGAAACTTTAGCCGGACAGTGCCCCTCGTCGCCGACAAAATATCCCATATTGTATTTAACCTTATTTGATAATACCGGATAAACTACTGTGACTCTCCTTTTCTTATTGATGACAGGGACAAATTCATTGCAAATTCTACCCACCCATTGCCCTTGATTGTAAACATCCTTGATCAACGTATTCTTTTCGGAGCTGCCGTCAAATGCAGGTATGCCTTCAATCATAGTGGTCGTGCCGGATTCATACTCCATATTTATAGACTCAATGTATTTAAGGCGGCCGGTCTTCATATATTCTTTCAAAGCATTGTATCTATCCGGATATTTTTCTTTATCCACCATTTCATACAGAGGTATCATGGCATCACTTGCACTAAAATCCATCAGAGCAAGATTATCCATTTCCATCAAAGAAGACTTCCATTCAGTAAAAGAAGTGCTAATAGCCCCCGGTTCACTTGCATTCAATATTCCCGTAACGGCTCTATCACTTCCTCCTAAAATGGAGATGGTAGTGTGGATGTGGCTTGAATTACTTTGATAGGATTTTTGCATATCAGCGGAAACAGAAGCATCTGCTTTTACTACCCCACCGTAACTCAACTTAGCATAGGCTTTTAAGTCGTAGCTGTTTTTTATTTCGCTGACATCCACTCGCATAGCATATTTTATTCGTCCTCCCAATTGGGCTTTAATAACCAAATGGGTGCCGTATGCATTGAGTAATTTATCAAAACCCGATTCGGTAGAGGGATAAGCACAGGCACTATCCTTGCGTTCGCCGGATACATTCAAACCATTGATTTCCTTGTATGCCTCAGGGGTCATATATTTTGTGCGTAATTCTCCGGCACTTTTGGTGGTTGTAACATTTCTTTTGGTCATGTTAATATAAGCAATGGCGTATTCGTATTTGTTGCTTTTGAAGTCATTCATGTCGAACGATGCTCCGGCTTCGCCCTTGAATCCCCAACCGCCGCCGGACACATTGGCCGATGCATTCAGTTTGATACTCAATTCCGAGGCACTTGAGCCTGTGATAATATCCGCATCATAAGTAAGATCGATGGCTCCTGCAGAAATATAGTTACTTTTTATAAGTTCTGAAGTACGCAGCATTTCCGCCTTTACCGAATTGGGATGTGCCCATCTGTCCCGGGTATCGTAACCATATCCTACAGCATAAATCTCGTTCCCTTTCCCCAACAGATCAGCGTTCTCAGGATCGTTGTTTTTACCCATTTGTTTCAAAGGAATGGTTTTGTTGCTTTTCTCATAACCGGGGAAAGTGATGCAAAGATTGGCCGTGCGGTCCTCGTCGTAACGGTTCGTTGATGTATAGAAAGTGATGGTCTTCGAACCGGTTCCCACGGTATCTTCCAGCGCTACATAGCCTAAAATATCGTCTATGGATGCTTTCCAAACGGCATTATCTTCCGTTGTTATCCGGACTTTGTATTCTTTTGCCACACGCGACAACTCCATAAAGTCGGTCCCGTCTTCCATTTCAATTTCTGTTTCAATCATTGAAATTTCATCTCCCCGGCACGACACCATGATCGTGGATAGGGTCATACCCAGCAGTACGAAGGATAAGACCATTCTTGCTTTTTGAAAAAATCTTGTTGCTTTCATTTTGTTGTTTTTTTTGGTAATTACTGTTTTGTTGGCCGTCATTTTTCAGGAATGAACGGAAACAACAAAAGGCATCGCTCACTCTTGATGTAATTACACATAATTCTGATACTCTTATAAAATTAACGATGCACACTACTGATTTATATCCTGAACAAGGCGGACGGTGTAACGTTGATTGTCTGACCATGGCATATTTCCCAGTTGAAATCCCTCATTGGCAGTTATGCCAACTTGTCCATCGGTCAATTTTTGATCGTCGTTTGTCAGGCAACCATAATAACCTGTTTCTCTAAGATCATAAAATGATCGATCTTTAAAAAAACCGGAATTATAATGATGAAATCCTAATACGCCACCTTCTGAATCCGGATAGAATGCTTTTGCGGTGCTAATGTAAGGCACCACCCCATTATCTACTAATGTTGTTTGGATAGCTAGAAAATCGTTTTTCGCAGCAACCCGCCAAGTGTTTGGTGCAAAATCCTTATTCCTTGCTTCATCATAAGAATAATAAGCAAATATCAAGTTTTCCATGCCAAACCAATAATATTTTATATTGATGATGGGAGCACCTGTTGTATAATACTCTGCTTTAAAATTCTCCCGCATCCAGATTCTATTGAATATCTTTACGATGGGATAATTAAAAACCGCAGCAGTCTCTTGCACAGGAATCGTGGCATCTTCAATTGTCCCCTTAATGGGTGTTGTGTAGCATTTTGCAGAAACATTGGTACCCTTCAGATAGAGGGTCATCCTGGCGCCGATGCTGTCGTCCGGACAATCTGTGACTATCAAATTGTTTCCCTGCCAGGAAACCTTAGCCGGACAGTGCCCCCCGTCGCCGACAAAATATCCCATATTGTATTTAACCTTATTTGATAATACCGGATAAACCACTGTGATTCTCTTTTTCTTATTGATGACAGGGATAAATTCATTGCAAATTCTACCCACCCATTGCCCTTGATTGTAAACATCCTTGATCAACGTATTCTTTTGGGAGCTGCCGTCAAATGCAGGTATGCCTTCAATCATAGTGGTTGTGCCGGATTCATACTCCATATTTATAGACTCAATGCTTTTAAGACGTCCGGTCTTCATATACTCTTTTAAATCATTGTATCTATCCGGATACAGCTCTTTATCCACCATTTCATACAGAGGTATCAAGGCATCACTTGCGCTGAAATCCATCAGTGCAAGATTATTCGTTTCCATCAAAGAAGACTTCCAATGGTTAAAACGATCAGCAAGCTCTTGCGGATTACCGGCATTTAATATCCCCGTAACGGCTTTATCACTTCCTCCCAGGGCAGAGACGGTAGTGTGGATGTGGCTTGAATTACTTTGATAGGATTTTTGCATATCAGCGGAAACAGAAGCATCTGCTTTTACTATCCCACCGTAGCTCATCTTAGCGTAGGCTTTTAAGTCGTAGCTGTTTTTTATTTCACTGACATCCACTCGCATAGCGTATTTTATTCGTCCTCCCAATTGGGCTTTAACAACCAAATGGGTGCCGTATGCATTGAGTAATTTAGCAAAGCCCAATTCGGTAGAGGGATAAGCACAGGCACTATCATTGCGTTGTTTAAATCTATTCAAACCATTGATTTCCTTGTATGCCTCAGGGGTCATATAATTTTCGCGTAAAGTTTGAGCACTTTTGGTAGTCGTAACACTTCTTTTGGCCACGTTAATATAAGCAATGGCGTATTCATATTTGTTGCTTTTGAAATCATTCATGTCGAACGATGCCCCGGCTTCGCCCTTGAATCCCCAANNCCGGACACATTGGCCGATGCATTCAGTTTGATACTCAATTCCGAGGCACTTGAGCCTGTGATAATATCCGCATCATAAGTAAGATCGATGGCTCCCGCAGAAATATAAGTTTTTTTTATAAGATCTGAGGTGCGTAGTATTTCTGCCTTTATAGAATTGGGATGTGCCCATCTGTCCCGGGTATCGTAACCATATCCTACAGCATAAATCTCGTTCCCTTTTCCTAACTCATCAGCGTTCTCAGGATCGTTGTTTTTACCCATTTGTTTCAAAGGAATGGTTTTGTTGCTTTTCTCATAACCGGGGAAAGTGATGCAAAGATTGGCCGTGCGGTCCTCGTCGTAACG
>DBQE01000023.1 GCA_002305085.1 Bacteroidales bacterium UBA1402
TTGCATTGGGATGTTGAATCTACGGTTGTTTGTGTTTTTTCTGAAATTTGATATTTTAAAATTATTGTTTTATCTTTGTTATTCAATCGGCACTTGATGGTCGCAAAGTGGTAGCGGGGTTGACCTGCGTTGCAGGTTGGCAGATTGCAGGGTCGTCGCCTGCCTTGTGCCGATTGTTCAATAAAATAGGAGTGTCTTTTTGATATTCCTATTTTATTTTTTTGTACTGTTCAAGCTCAATATCTTTTTCATGGATTATTCCCCACGATTTGGCGGCGTTAAATGTAACTCCTTTATACTTATAATTAGTATGAATAACTACTTTTATCAGTTTCCCTTTTTCGTATGGGTGTGTATAAATATAAATAAGTTCGTTTGAAAGTATGTCTTTATAAATGTTTGTAGGTGCTTTAATGGCTTGCTCCACTTCGCTGTACCTTCCCACAGGCACAACTGCTCCCTTGTTTTGCTGTTAATCACGTCAAAGATACAAAGTTCTGAAAGCAAGTCACAACATTCCACACTGGTCTGATTAAAAGACGACTGCTATTAATCGTGCCAAAGATACAAAGTTTAGAAGACAAGCTAAAACGTCTTTTCTTTTTGTATAGAGCCGGACTATCAGGTGAATTATACCTTCTAACCTTTGAAGAATTCGACCCAATAAGGGTTTTCCTTGTCGAAATTGGCTTTTTCTTGCGGGGTTAAGTTGTGCGGATAATCGGCAAAGAGGTTGTAAATTTTCTTCTTATCGAAAGTGAACAAGAATTCAGCCTTTGTTTCCGGGTTATCAACCCAAAGATTTTGTTCGTTGTTTCGTTCTGGTAGAAATTCAAAATTTGCTTTAACGAATCTCTTAAAATTTTGTGGTTTTCATCAAAATTGCTTTCACGCAAAAGCAGTTAATCAGCCCAAAGACACAAAATTCCAAAAGTTATTCACAACACGGAATAAGGCCTACAACACTCCCCCTGTTTTTTTTGCGCTTTAGAAAATTATATATACAATTGCTTTCAAATCACCGCCATTATGATGGACTCTCTAATAGAATTATTTAAAAGCGCGCCGGTAGCATTTATTATTGTTGCTGTTGGTCTAATCTTTCTGCCACTATATACTATTGATTGTGTGAAGACATTTAATGCCGAGAGGAAACATAAGGCCAAGAAAAACAACAAATCCGAAAACATCATCATAACGTTCACGTATAGGATCACGGAGCATAAGGATCCAACTACTCCGGAGTCGTGATATACATCCCCCGCTATAGCAGGGTATAAAAGGACATAAAGAGTAATAAAACTACGGTTGAAAATAATGACTTACAAATACTGTAACAAGGACGGCAAATACTAAAGAAACAACAGCGACAAGCGAGGCAGCCATTTTTTCTTCTTCACTGGCACCCATGATTTCACGGAGTTGGGCATCTTCCTCGTTTTGACGGCTTATTTCACTCTTTACCAGATCTCTCAATTCAGCTTCCTGTATGGAAGGATTTGATTCCTTGAGTTCAAAATATAGTTGTTTTCTAAGGCGGTTATTTTTTATTGCGTGTTGAAACAAAACAATGGTTAGGGCACAGGCAACACTAGACACAAAGAACAATGCATCCAAATTACCATTTACTAAATAAATAAGAATTACAGGCGTAGCAACGATGGCAAGAGCAGCCCAAAAATTACTCAACTTCCACCACAACAGCGAAAAAATAATAAGGTATATGGTAATTAAAAACATCATTTTTACTTAATTCCGACACAATCTTACAAAAATTTTTATTAATAACCAAAAAATTTTTTTTATTGCAGAAACACCCCTATCTCAATTCTATATAATCTGAATAGGTAATAGTAGAATACGGATTTCTCGATAAAACGGTTTGTTTTATAGCCTTACATCCGTAACGGAAGAACAAAAATCGGCGGGGCTTTGTGAACCAACTGGTCCAAGCTGTTAATCAATAACCTTATTCATACGATGTTACTTTAAGATATTATAGACCGGATTTTTCACATGGAGAACTGAATTGGCAGTGTTTTCTGTGTAATGATATACTCCCCAACGAACACCTTTCCAGAATCCATAGTCGACATAGAACGAATCTCCAAAAGAATTAAAATTCTTTCCATCAGTGCTATAAGAGAATTGATACTTTTTCTTTGGGAAATCGAAATGGACACGTAGATAGATTTTACCATTGTTTACTTTCATCTTATCTGAGTTCACTTCCAAAAGCTCGTTAGTTTTACCCATAACACAGATTCCATAGTGTGCGTCGGCAGATACTTGACTGAAATCCAATTCAACCGTAGCCTCACTCTCGTAGCCCATAGTCTTCTGAGTATATGTATTTCGTGCCTGTTTAAACTCTGTTGCAGGCAATGCTTTCAATGTCAGCACATCGTTCTGCAGATTCCAGTGAGAGTCAACAGGATTATGATTCCATTGCCACTGAAGTCCCCATCCTGAAGTCTGTGGTAAGGACTGTCCATTGGTCATCAATGGAGTCCTGTATATAGATACGGGTGAAGGGCGTCCTGTGCCATCGATGTCCTCTCCCATAAGTGGCCAATCATTTTTCCAGCGGACAGGCTGCAGATGAACCACACGACCATGAGCACCCTTCTGCTGGAAGTGATAGAACCACCATTGACCATCACTGAAATCATTATCATCTCCGATATTTACCAACGCACCTTGATGAGGACCATTGACATTCGTTCCAGCCTGTTCCAATACTGTTTTACGTTCATAAGGACCATAGATGTTCTTCGATCTCAATGCTGTTTGCCAACCTTGTGAAACGCCACCTTCCGGGATTAGAAGATAATACCAGGCGGGTTCTCCGCTTTGAGGCTTTGGCTGTATCTTATAGATTTTTGTTCCTTCGGCAACCGGCCCTTTGTAAATGGTATCACCATCATTAAGGAGTTCCTTGCCATCGGCAGACATACGATGAAGAATAATTGGACCGGCGCCATGAGCGCTACGACCCAGGTATGCCTTTCCATCTTCATCCCAGAAAGGACATGGATCTTCCCAATGATACGCATTTTTAACACAATGCAGCGGTGACCATGGACCTCCAGGTTTCTCAGCTTGCGACATGAAAAGTCCTTCGTGAGGAGTACAGAAATACACCCAAAACTTGCCGTCGTGATAACGGAGGGATGGTGCCCAAGAACCTCCTGCATATTTCTTCATCTCATCAAAGCCGGGATAATCCAATCGATTATATACCTGACTCACATAACGCCAGTTAACCATATCGTCAGATTCAAGCATTTGCATGCCCATGAAATGAAAATCGGATGCAACCATATAGAACTTCTTGCCTACTCGGATTACGTCAGGATCAGAAAAATCGGTCAAGAGTACAGGATTCTTATAAGTAAGATTACCCTGATCACCCCAATCCATTGTCTTCTTGCCATTCAGAGTATGTGTACCATTCTTCACATCAATACTCCAAGGTTGAGGTTCTGGAACCCATAGCTTTCCGTTGCCAATCTCAACGGGCATCCAAAGATAACGAGATTCGTGTTGCTCCAGCGGACGCCATTGATCGGCAAGGAAGATAACAGTTGTGTCTTTCCTTCCTTCAACCTTGAGCAGCATTGTGCTTTGTGAAGAATACGTGTTTGATTCTGCAGGTGCAATATCTTTAAATTCGCTCCAAGGCCCGGCAAGACTTTTTGCTGTAGCATATTTATTTGGATTAGGTCTCCAGGCTGTAAGTCCTGATCCTATACAGTAGTACAGTCCTTTATACTTTACGATGGCTCCGCCTTCCAAACGACTTGGAATGAAACAAGTAGCTTCTTCCACGTCCATATAATCGTCAGAGAGTTTGGCAATGTAAAAGCCTTTCTCCGGACGACATTCAAAGATGAGATAAGCTGTACCGTCGTCATCGATGAACTGACCGATATCTCTGCTCTCCTTGCCTAAGGGGCGGAATACACGCTTCAATTTGAATGGACCGGTAGCTTTCTTGCTTGTGGCAACACCAACATGAGCAAATGTATATCCTTTTGTTTCACCCTTATAGGAACCGTCCAGATGCAGATGCATATACATCACATAAGTTTTTGTTTTCTTATTATAATATACTTTCGGACGCTCCAGAACCCATCGCAATTTTGGAACAGAATCGATGAGAAGATCCGGTTTGGGATTAGACAGTTTGATTACATCTCCTTCAAAACGCCAGTTCATTAAGTCGGTCGAAGAATAGCAACTTACAAAACGATGGAAAGGATTCTTCTCTTCTACTCCTTTGCGTCGCTGCTCTCCATACCAATAATAGCGATCGACAAAATGCACAATACCACCACCGTGTGCCTGTATGTGATCGCCATTGTTGTCAAGCCATCTTGCACCTGGAACAATTTCTTTCTGTTGTGCAGAGGCTATTGAAATTGAACAGATTGCAACAATAAAGATTGTTAATCGTAAAAAATACTTCTTCATATCTTTGATTCGTATTATGATTTGATTATTTGGTTATTCTTATCCAATCGAGATCTAACCAGCCTAAACTCTCCGTTTCCTGTATTAATCAATGTATTTAAAAAAGGGAAAAGATAAAAAGTTCCGAAAGCAAGCCACAACATTCCACACTGGTCTGATTAAAAGACGGCTGCTATTAATCGTGTCAAATATACAAAGTTCCGAAAGTTATTCACAACACAGAATAAAGCCTACAACACTCCCCTTGTTTATTTTGCAATTAAGAAAATTATATATACAATTGCTGTCAAATTGCCGCCATTATGATGGACTCTCTAATAGAATTATTTAAAATCGCGCCGGTAGCATTTATTATTGCTGCTGTTGGTCTAATCTTTCTGCCACTATTTGCTATTGCTTGTGCGAAGACAGACTTTACTGCCGAGGGGCAGCATAAGGCCAAGAAAAACAACAAATCCGAAAACATCATCATAACGTTCACGTATAGGATCACAGAGCATAAGGATTCAACTATTCCAGAATCGTGATATATACCCAAACCGCTCCTTAGTGCCCTCATCGCCTGCTTTTTTCCTCCGGGAAACACCGTCACATCCGATGCGTTTAATTTCTTTTTTACAACGTGTTTTCTTTTTCCCGGCAAAAAAAGGACAAAAAAAAGAGGATTTAAATCCTCTCTTTGTTTTTTAAATTCTCTTCATATTGTTTGTCTTTTTCATCCATGCGTTTAATGAGCAATTGAGTAGACTTTATAATCAGTGCTAATACCATTGTGATACCAAAAATCAACAAGACGTCTGTATCCATAATCGAGAGGCTGAGCGGGCTCGGATTTCACGGCGGGAAGCCACCAACCGAAAACCGACTTTATACTCAAGCGGTCACTGTATCCACCACAAACTGCACCGCCTGCTGTAAGCCGCTTGCATCCTTGCCTCCGGCCATGGCGAAATGAGCTTGTCCTCCGCCGTTGCCTTGAATGAATTGAGCGGCTTCACGAATCAGTTTGCCTGCATTCAGACCCTTGTCTACCAGGTCTTTGCCCAGCATGATGCTCAAAGTGGGTTTGTTGTCGAAGCTGGTGCCCGCTACAAAAAGAACGTTATCGGCGCATTCTCCCCTCAACTGAAAAGCAATATTTTTAACCTGATCGGGCGAAATTTCCATGGTCAGACGAATCACTAAGAAACCGTTTGTTTCGACGGCTTGCTGCTTGATTTCGGCTTTGATTTGCTGCACCTTTTCGGCCATCAGAGCCTCCAGTTCTTTGCGCAGTTGATGGTTTTCGTCTATGGTTTTGCGAATGGAGTCGATGTAACCGGGAGCCTGATTAAACATTTCTCTGATTTGTGAGAGTTTGTCTTTGAGCGCATCGATATGCTCTTCGGCTTTCTCGCCCGTCAAAGCTTCAATTCTTCTGACACCGGCGGCAATTGAGCTTTCGCTGAGTATGCAAAAATAACCTATCCTGCCGGTAGAAGAAGCATGCGTTCCCCCACACAATTCGATGGAACTGCCAAAGCGCACCACCCGGACTTCTTCGCCGTATTTTTCGCCAAACAGAGCAATGGCTCCCATTTCGCGGGCTTCCTGCATAGAGGTATGGCGATGTTCGTCCAGCTCAATGCAGGAACGAATCTTACGGTTGACCAAACGCTCCACTCGGCGGATTTCGTCTTCGCTCATTTTTTGAAAATGCGAAAAATCGAAACGCAGCAGTTCGTCCGAAACATAAGAACCTTTTTGCTCTACGTGAGTACCCAACACTTCTCTCAGGGCTTCGTGCAAAAGATGAGTCGCCGTATGATTGGCCGAAATACGGTTACGCCTTTCCCGGTCGACCACTGCACGGAAAACCCGGGTCGGATCGGCGGGAAGCTTGGTACAAATATGCACGCTCAGGTCGTTTTCTTTTTTTACTTCGATGATAGGCAGGCGTTCACCTTCGGCCTCGAGATAACCGGAATCGCCCACCTGGCCGCCCATTTCGGCATAAAAAGGCGTTTTGTCCAAAACCAGTTGATAAAATGTTTTGCCTTTTTGCTGCACCTGACGGTAACGAACAATTTCGACGTCGCATTCGGTACAATCGTAGCCCACAAAAACATAACCGATGTCTTTCAGTATCACCCAGTCGCCGGCTTTTACGGCGGCGGCATTGCGGGCTCTGGCCTTTTGTTGCTGCATTTCGGCCTCAAAACCTTCGATGTCGGCTTCGAGTTGATTTTCACGAAGTATCAGTTCGGTCAGATCCAGAGGGAATCCAAAGGTGTCGTAAAGGCTGAACACCTCTTTGCCATCCATTTTTGTCGAACCGGAGGCTTTGAGGTGTTCCATACTCTTTTCGAGCATTTTGATGCCCGATTCCAGAGTGCGAATAAAGGCGTCCTCTTCTTCCTTAATCACTTTTTCCACCAGGTTTTGCTGAGCTTTCAGTTCGGGATAAGCAGAACCCATTACTTCGTTAAGGGCGGGAATCAGTTTATACAAAAAGGCGCGGCGTCTGCCCAGGAAAGTATAGGCGTAACGCACCGCACGGCGCAGAATTCGGCGAATAACGTAGCCGGCACCGGTGTTGGAAGGCAACTGTCCGTCGGTGATGGAAAAGGCGATGGTGCGTATATGGTCGGCCACCACCCGCATGGCAACGTCGGTTTGTTGTTCACGGCCGTATGGTACATCGCAGAGATTGCCGATTTCTTTGATCAAAGGCTGAAACAAATCGGTATCGTAATTGGAGGTTTTGCCCTGAACTGCCATACACAGGCGTTCGAAGCCCATACCGGTATCGATGTGTTTGGCCGGCAACACCTCGAGGGAACCGTCTGCCTTGCGGTTGAATTGCATAAACACCAGGTTCCAGATTTCCACCACCCGGGGGTGATTTTTGTTGACCAGGTGCAATCCGTCCAATTGAGCCCGCTCCTGCTCGGAGCGTAAATCTATATGAATTTCGGAACAAGGTCCGCAGGGGCCGGTTTCGCCCATCTCCCAGAAATTATCGTGCTTATTGCCGTCGATGATGTGTTCCTTGGGCAAATAATTAGACCAATAGCCGGCGGCTTCGTCGTCTCTTTGCAAACCTTCTTCGGGGCTGCCTTCAAACACGGTTGCATAAAGCCTCGAAGCATCGAGTTTAAGTACTTCGGTCAAGTATTCCCAGGCCCAGGCTATGGCTTCTTTTTTGAAATAATCGCCGAAAGACCAGTTGCCCAACATTTCGAACATGGTATGATGATAGGTGTCGTGACCCACCTCTTCCAGGTCGTTGTGTTTACCGCTCACCCTCAGACATTTCTGCGAATTGGCCACCCGGAGATATTTGGCGGGAGCCTGTCCCAGAAAAATGTTTTTAAACTGGTTCATTCCGGCATTGGTAAACATCAGGCTGGGATCGTCTTTGATCACCATAGGTGCGGAAGGTACTATTTGATGCCCCTTGGAGGCAAAGAAGTTTTTGAAAGATTCACGAATCTCTTTTGCGCCAAGCATAATTAATTTAATATAAAAACGAGTGCAAAAGTACGGTTTTATTCTTACTTTTGCCTCTGATTTTAAATTAAAAGCAAGAAATTCGTGGCAAAAAAAAGCATCAAATACAGATTCAACGAAGATACGCTGAGTTTCGAGCCCATTGAATCCAGAGCCAAAGATAAACTCAAAACTTTTACGCTGCACAGCATTCTGGGTCTGGTCTTTGGATTTATTGCTTTTATTATTTATTCGAATTTTTTCGATTCGCCCGAAGCCAAACGGCTTAAAAATCAAAACATGGAACTGGAAGCCCAGTACGAGATTTTACTCAGGCAAACTCAGGAAATCGGAAGCATGCTGACCGATCTGGAACAGCGGGACGAAAATATGTACCGGGCTATTTTGCAAGCTGAACCCATTCCTTCTGAATTGAGACGGGGTAACTTTGAGAGAACCAACCGCTACGCCAGTCTGGCCCAAATGAATCACAATGCTTTGGTGATGATGACCACCCGCGAGGTTGACCGGCTTTCGAGGCGGGTGTATATTCAGTCAAAATCGTACGATGAGTTGGTTGAGTTGATGCGCCAAAATGAAGAAAAACTCTTGTGCATTCCCTCCATACAACCGGTGTTGAACGAAGACCTCAAAAGAGAAGCCTCCGGTTACGGCTGGCGCATAGACCCGATTTACGGAACCCGTAAATTTCATAAAGGAATGGACTTTTCCGCCCCTGTAGGATCGGACGTTTACGCAACCGGGAACGGCGTTGTTGTTTATGCCGGTTATGAACGGGGAGGCTACGGCAATTTTATCCGAATTAATCACGGTTTCAACTACGAAACCTATTATGCTCACCTCAGTAAAATTTTAGTAAAAAGAGGACAAAAAGTGGTGCGGGGAGAAGTCATTGCCAAAGTAGGCAATACCGGAAAATCCGTTGGACCACACCTGCACTACGAAGTACGTTTGCGCGGGCAGCCCCAGAATCCGGTGCATTATTACTTTATGGACCTTTCGCCCGAAGAATACGACGATATGTTGCAAATCCTGGCCAATACGGGTAAGGCCATGGACTAATCTAATACCGAGCAGCCATGTCCGATTCAAAAAACACCGGCACATCCGATTCGAAAAACACCATTCTGTCCGATTCCAAAATCTTTTATTCCATCGGCGAAGTGGCCCGGATGTTTGACTTGAATGAATCCACTTTGCGTTTTTGGGAAAAGGAATTCGACAGCATAAAACCCAAAAAAACCACCAAAGGCTTCCGTCAATACACCAAAGCCGACATCGAAGACATCCGCCTTGTCTATCATTTGGTAAAAGAAAGAGGCATGACCCTGGTGGGAGCCAAAAAAGTGATCCGAAACAACAAGCGCAAACTCTCCACCAAAGTGGAACTGCTCGACAGACTGAATGCCATTAAAGAAGAAT
This sequence comes from Bacteroidales bacterium UBA1402, assembly GCA_002305085.1. GTDB lineage: Bacteria > Bacteroidota > Bacteroidia > Bacteroidales > UBA1402 > UBA1402. The sequence goes on from DBQE01000023.1 coordinate 9,391, forward strand.
TGATGGCCATCAGAGATGAAATAACAGAATAAGATTTTTATACACCAACCCTTCAATACCTGAACGTTTATGAAAAAGACTATTACCCGATTAGCATTTATGCTTCTTCTCTTTACGCTGGCGGTAGCTAAAACTGCTGCCATCATTACCGATCCCGAAGATTATGTGTGGTACGATACCGGAAAATTGGGTGTTGCCGATCCCTCGAAAACTTTCCCCGACTTCTTCGAATTTGGAAAATGCTTTTTTGGAATTTCCAATCACGACAATGTAGACGTAACTCCAAACAAGCTCACAACCAGAGGCGAAGCCTTGTTGAATGCTTGCGGGTTTTACGACAAAACAGACGAAACCAGCAAGGTTTACGGTATTACGATGCCTTCGAGCTCTTCGACTGATGTAACAGTGTTGACACTAAAATTACCTTTTTGCGACTCCATCTATGTGGAAGGCTGGCGCACCAGCGGCAGCAGGGGTATTCGCGTAGAAAGCAACCTGAGCGACGATTATGGTTTCATGGGAAAATCCAGCGGCTACCTGATAACGACGGGACTTCGTCCCCGTTCCAAGGACTCCGTTACCATATACATATACAACACGACTAAAGGTTCTCCCACTTCATACGGAGGCTCTTTATTTATTAACCGCATCAAAATATACAAAGACATCGAAGAGGGCGACGTTCCTGTCTTTGACGGAGTTGTTGCCGGCTGGGATTTTTTGTACCGTCCCAAAGCCAGTGGTACGGTCGATTTGGAATCGCCGGTTTCCGTTGGTGAGGGCGAATGGGAATCGCAACATTACCCTTTGTACGCTTCCGATTTGGGTGTGGTACGCGGCAAACTATCGAGTGTTTCGCCCGCCGGGGGTATGCAACTGGGCAACGATTGCGGAGCGCAGGCCATTAAGTTTGCTTCTGCCGGCTGCAACGATACGGTCGATTTTAGCCTGGGAACGGAACATGATAACTACTTCCAGGTAGAAATGTCCACCCTGGGCTATCAGGAACTTTCTCTGGACTTTGACTTCAACATCCGCGATGCTTCAGACAGTTGCGTGGTGGCTTATTCGGCCACAGGCGATACTTTCACAGTGGCCGGAAAATTCCCCACGCCCGATTACGACGGCCTCACCCACGTGAGCCTGAGCCTGCCTGAGCTCACCAACCAGCCCAAGGTGTTTATTCGTCTGCTGCTGGATAACGGCACTTACGGCCCCGGCGGAGAATTCATCCTCGCCAACCTGAGCGTCAATGGCTTCGAATACGAAGAATACAAGCCCGAAGCATTGGACATCGCCTATATCAACACGGCGGCTTCACGCATCCGTATCCAAGAGAGGGCTACCACCTCCGACTCCCTGGATTTGGTGATTCTGCCCGCTCTGAGAGAAAAATACAATGTAACGGTCTTTTATCCGGATCTCTATGCAGGCATCACCGACAGTGCAGCCATCAACGAACTTTTTGCTCCTTACGACCTGGTGGTGCTCAGCGAATTCCTGGGAGGAGCGTCCGACATCACCAAGGCGGTTAAGTTCCTGGTGGGCAACAAACCTCTGCTCAACTTCAAGGCTTACGCTTATAGCATCAGCGGAAGATGGGGATGGGCCAATCCCAGCAACGGACTTTATAATACCGAAGTTCCTGTGGAAACTCATGCCATCGTAGGGGACAGGTTTATCTATCATCCCATCTTTAAGGGATTGACCATAGGTGAAGACAACTCTATACAAATCTTTGATACCCTGCATCTGACGAGAGGCAAAACCGAAAAAGACTTTAAAGGGCTGCAGGGTTTTGTTACCGATAGCTATGTGGGACCCGAAGGGTTCTCCCTGGCCAGCCCCATCGGGAGCCCCAATGTGACCTGCTTCCACGAGATCAGCTCCAACCCCGCGGCTAAATACATGCTGCTGGCCTTTGCCGCAGAGAACTACGCCAACATCGGGGAGGAAGGACTCCAACTGGTGCTCAATGCCGTAGACTATGTGGCTTCGCCCTCGGCCTTTGCCGTGCCCAACTTCAACATGAACGCCACGGGAGCCACCGTGGAAACGGTAGAAGAATTGCGTGCTGCCCTCACCTACGACTACAGTGCCCTGAACCTGGACGAAATACTCATTCAGGTGAAAGACTGTCTCGATCCGTCGGGCATCTACCTGCTGGGCAGCGACGGCATGGCCTTCCCACAGAGCTTTAACGACCTGAGCGTCAAAGCCGCTCCCGGGGCTACTCCTCAATTCTGGGGCTCGTTCCGCTCCAACAACGGTATGAAGGTAGGTACCCTGCGCTTCGAAGGGCTCTCATGGAACGGAGGCGACTCCGCTCTGACAGGCTTCGGCGACGAAAACTACCAACCTTTTGCCGTCTTGCAACCCGACTCTGTGACGAAGGCATTCCTGGTGACCAACTGTCGTTTCGAAAACTTCGACTACCAGAGAATCTTCCGCTCCAATGCCTGTGCCGGTGCGCTGATCAACAAGCTGGTATTTGAAAACAATTACTTCGACAATATGGGCTGGAACCGTCCGGCCGGCAGCCACGGACAAAGCTTTATACAGTTTGTCAACTCCGACAACTACCAGTTGGACAGCCTGGTGTTCCACAACAACATTGTCAAAAACTTCCACGGTAATCAGCTCTTCAACGTCCCAAGGAACGGTACCACGGCGACCCCCGATACGTTGGGCAACTTCTATGTGGGCATCACCCACAACACCTTCTATAGATTGGGCGGACAAGGCAACAGCGACAGAAACTTCCTGGAATACAACGGTACGCTGGGAGGACTCAACGGCAGTGTAAACATCTCCAACAACCTCTTTATTGAGCGCTGGAGTTACGAGAAGTTCCCCCAGGGCTACCTGGCACTACCCGCTACCCTGGCCAACGGACAAAGCCTGGAAGTTAAGGTGCTGAACAACTTCTTTATACCCGATACGGTACTGACACCTCGCCTGGGAGGCGTTGAGCCCCTGCAGGTCAAGGGAGAAAGTGTGGTGGTTCCGGTCCGCAACAATCTCTTTGCTCAAGACCTGGGCATTACCACTGTCTTTGAAGACGAGCAAGCCCTGACCATTTCCAAGGGATCGCCCTTGTATACGGCCGGTACCGATAGGTCGCCCCTAGGTGTAACAAGCCGCTACGTGGCTCGTCAGCAAAGCGGTACTCTGCGCGTGAGCAACGTTCCTGAGCTGAAAACGGCTCTGGAAATCGCCATCGGAGGTGACGTTATAGAGCTGGAAAACTGCGACGATCCCATAGGTGTTTACCTGCTGGGCAGTTCCGGCTTTGCCTTCCCTCAAACGTTTGGAAACCTCACGATCAAAGCTGCACCGGAGCAAGAACCGCAACTCTTTGGCAGGTTGTGGTCGTCCAACGGCATGAAGCTCGACTCCCTGATCGTCGAAGGGCTGCACTGGAATGGTGGAGACTCCTCCTACGCCGGATTCAACAGCGAACATTACGCACCCTTCCAGATCTCCGGCCCCGATACCATACGCCAAGCCGTAGTGGTAAGGCATTCCACGTTCAGGAACTTCGATTACCAGCCGGTGCTCAGAACCAGAAACTCCACGGGTTCGCTCGTCAAAGAGTGGGTCTTTACTCATTGTTTGTTTGACAACATGGGATGGAACAGAAAAACAGGCATCAAGGCTTTCCACTTCATTCAGTTCGAAGACAACACCCAGGCGGAACTCGACCGCTTCAGCTTTACGGAGAACATCCTGAAAAACTTCCACGGCAGCCAGTTGTTCAATATCGCCATTTCGGGATCGCCCTCTGCAGATTCCCTGGTGGTGATCAACATCACAAACAACACTTTCTACCGCCTGGGAGGAAACTCCACCGATGCCAGGCAGTTCCTGGGATTCAACAGGAAGAATGCTTTTGACAACTACATCAACATCAACGACAACCTCTTTATTGAACGGTGGAGTACGGCCAACAAGTACCCCAACAGCAACCTGGCCCTCTTTACACCCGATTCGGCTCAAGTTATGGTGTTGAACATACTCAACAACTTCTTCTATCCCGACACCGTGCAGGCCTTGCCCGGAACCGGCCAGAACCTGCCCGTAACGGAAGGGGACACCGAAAAAATGACTTTTGCCAGAAACGATCTCTTTATGTCCAACCTATTCATGGACAAAATCTTCGAAGACAGCGAAAAGCTCCTCATCCATGTCTCTTCGCCCCTGTACACGGCAGGTACCAACGCAGGATACGTCGGAGCATTGGATTCCTACACCACTCAAACCGGAGTGGTCGGCCCAAGGCTGCAACTCGCCGAAACAGGCAAACTCTTTACCCAACAGGAAACACTCTTTGTGCATGTTCAAAAAACACAAAACATGAGCATCTACAATATCCTGGGCAAAGAAATCCTAAAACGGCAGTTGCAAGAAGGCCTCAACGCCATAGAAGGACTGCAACAGGGACAGGTTTACTTAATCAAACTTGACGATAGAGTCACTAAGGTGGTGATGTAAGAAACGGCCTCTCTCAACAGGATTATTGGCGATCTTTTTCACAAGCCCGGTTCCAAGTTCCGGGCTTGTTTATTAACAAACAGTTTCACACTGTCCCGGCTTATTAGTTAAATTTTTGTAATTGTTCTGCTTTTTTAAACGATTTAATTGTATATTTGGTTCTGATTTTTGAATCAATAAGGCTTGCAGGCAGCTGAGAACAAAAATTAAAATACCGTAAATTCACAACGGGCTGAAACTCAATGTTGAAGTCCGCGTTTATAATTGTCATCAATCTATGCATTCAAAAACTGAAAAAAATCAAAACAACTACTCTACATTTTTAACCTTTAAATTAAACTTTATGAAAAGACCTACAAAGTTATTGACGGCGCTATTGGCGCTGTTTATTGCATTTCCTTCGCTAAAAGCGGGGAATATGCAGGTGTACACTGCGGGGGATCTTCCTACTAGTGCCGGTACGTTCGTCGCACCCGACTTCTTTGGTGGTGCAGGTTGGAGCTACAGAAGCCGCACCATGGATCCCGCCAAAAAAGACACCGCCTTCTTTCCCAATGTTTTGGGAGTAACCGATGGCGTAGCCTACGGTATAGAAATCAGCAAAACTCAGGACGACCCAGGCAACATTTTTCTCAGCCTGAACCTGCATTCCTGCGATTCAATTATCGTAGCAGGCTGGGGAACGGGAGGCAGGGGAATCCTTGTTACCAACAGTGCCAATACCGACTCCAGTTGGAAGGGAGCCAGCTCTTACAACCTGATTCAGGTTCCCGTTAAAGTAGGAACAGACTCTCCGGTGGAAATAAAAATTACTCCCACCGGCAAGGACAGTAAAAACTCTACCAGCAACGGAGGTACCTGGATTACACGCATTGTTGTTTTCGCCAAAGAAGGGTCGGAAGTGACTCAGTATTATCTGAGCAATCCGGGATTTGAGTCGCCCGACACTACTCTATTGGTAGCAACAAGCAACAGTGGAATCTGGATTCCCAAGGGCTGGACGGTGGAATACCCCACCTTCGATACATGGGATCAGGGAATCGTTACCTCTCTCAACGACGCAGGAGGCAACGCGTTGCCACTCACCGCTCAGGAAGGTTCCAATTTTTATTATGGACGCTTACGCTGGACTACCAACTTGATTAGTCTGAAGCAAGACCTGATCAATCCTCCGGCCGGCTACAACGTAGTCAGCATGGAAGTGGCTTCACCTGATGGATACAAAGCCCAGCTGGCTGTAAGCACAGATGCCGACACTGTAACCGAATCGCCCACCGGCACCGGATGGAATACCATTGATTTGGTTTTTGCCGGCGAAGAAGGCAAGAACGCCACTTTTAGCGCAACCGCCAGTTCTGCCTCGGGTGCTGCCCAGAACCGCATGTTCCTGGACGATGCCAGAATGGTGGCTTACGGAACAAACTTTCCGCCCAGTGTGCTGGACCAAAGAACAGCTTTGATTGCTGAAGCCAACGCACTCTACGGAGACGGCTCGGGCGAAGGAGCTGCTGCCCTGCAAGAAGCCATTAACGCCTTTGAAGCTGTTCCCACCACTTGTGCTCTGGGCCCGGCAGAAACTATGATGGCTGCCCTTGTAGCATTGCAAACTGCAGGCGCTGAACTGCAGGCCGCTATGTATGATTTCAACGTAGCCAACGCCTCACCGACCAATCCGATGGACCTGACTTCCAAAGTGGTCAATCCAAGTGCCAATCAGGGCAGAACAGGCTGGAACTGGTCGTTCTCAAGCGCAGTCCAGAATCAAGGGATCGGAACAGACGCTTTGTTCACCAAAGCTACTCCTCCCTATTTCGAAGCCTGGACTCCTGCGTCAAATAAACCCATGACCGGCAGAATCTACCAAATCATCACAGACCTGCCCAATGGTAAGTATGAACTAACCGTTGCTGCTCAGGGTAAAGGCGGAGCAACAGACAATTTACATGTTTATGCCAACGACGCTCTCTCCGGAATTTTCGTTGATACTGTAATTACCGTTCCTTTCATGGTAACGGCAGGAACAGCCGAGATAGGTATTAAAGCCGAAGCTGCCGACGTTAACTGGATAGCAATAGACGAAATCCACTTGAGTTACCTGGGCTTTGATCCCGCAGCCATGATCGACGCGCTGAACGCTCAAATTGCAGAAGCCGATTCCTTGTTAACCTTAAAAATGAAAGAATCGGTTGCAACAGAGCTGACCAATGCCAGAACAAATGCAGCAGCTGCAGTTGCAGCTTCTCCCGCTGTTAAATCTCAACTGGAAGCAGCAGGAGCCGAAATGGCCGCCGCACTTCCGGCAGCCAATGCTTCTATTGCCGGCTACGCAACACTGAAAGCCGCCATCGAAGCTTCGGAAGCTAAATACAACGCAGAAGCTCCGGGAGCCACCGACTTCCGTGCTGCCATCGATGCAGCTCAGGCAGCCTGGGATGCAGCCAAAATTGACCCTGCCGTACAGATCACCGCTTTGGCTGTTGCCAACAACGCTTTCGATTTTGCTGCGGCCTCGGAAACCAATCCTGTTGTAACCAATTTGGTAGTCAATCCTACCTTTGACACCAACACCCTGGGCTGGAGCACCACCACAGGAGCAAATAATACCGGCATTGCCAGCAATCAGCAAGGCGACTTTACCGTGCCTTTCTGGGAAAACTGGAGTCCGAATAACTTCACCGGCAAGATGTATCAGGTAATCGAAAATGTCCCCAACGGAGACTACTTGCTCAAAGCGGCAGTATTCTGCAACAACGGTGGCAGCGGCCTGTATCTCTATGCTAACGACGACAAGGTGTTGGCTAACACCACTGCGCCTACTTACCACGAAGTTATGACCAGGGTTACCAACAACAGGCTGGAAATCGGTATAGTAATGGAAGAAGCCACCAACAACTGGGTGGGTATAGACAACGTAAGCCTGACTTACTATAACTTCTATCCTTCCTTTACCAAGACAGCTACCGGAGCTATGGTAAAAACCACCAAAGAACTCCTCGATGCTCTGAAGTACAACGATTATGCCATCGGCGACATCATCATTGAACTGCAAGACTGTGCCGACGAAAGTGGTATTTACATGATTGGAACAGGTACAGCTTTCCCGCAGACAGGTGGAGATCTTACCGTTAAGGCCGCAGAAGGCGCTAAGCCGCAAATCTGGGGTAGCTTCAGCTCCCTCAACGGCATGAAAGTTAATAACATTACTTTCGAAGGCCTGCATTGGAACGGAGGCGACTCTACTCTGCCCGGATTTAACGCCGAAGCTTATCAGCCCTTTGGTATACTCAGGGCCGACTCTGTTTTAGGCGATTATACGGTCAGAAATTGTACCTTCAAGGATATGGATTACCAACGGATTTTCCGCTCGAACAATTGCGCCGGTGCCGTCGTCAAAAAAGTGGTATTCGAATACAACGATTTCGACAACATGGGCTGGAACAGACCTGCCGGAAGTCACGGACAAACCTTTATCCAAATGGTCAACAGTAATAACTACGAAATGGACCACTTTGTATTCAGGGAAAACTTTGTAATGAATTTCCACGGCAACCAGCTCTTTAATATGCCCAGAAAGGGTACAACGGCCGATAGTGCAGAAGTCAACTTCTCGGTTACCATAGAAAACAACACCTTCTACAGATTGGGAGGACACGGTAACAGTGAAAGAAACTTCCTGGAATACAATCAGAACCTGGGTGGTTTGAATGGTGTGATCAACATCAACAACAACGTCATTTACGACCGCTGGAGTGGTGAAAAATTCCCGCAAAGCAAACTGGCTGTATTTACCCCGGCCGAAGGGCAGAACCTGAGAGTAAACATACTGAACAACTTCTTCTGTCCCGACACTGTGGTTACCAAGGATCCGGTTTACACCCCCGAGGATACGACTTACTATCCCAACCTGAGACTTGATCCGGTTATCGATCACAACAGGAACGACCTGTTCCTGAGCGACTTCCCGGGT
>DBQE01000004.1 GCA_002305085.1 Bacteroidales bacterium UBA1402
TTTTTACTGGTATAAAAAAAGTGCCGAGCAAGGGCATGCAACTGCTCAATTCAATCTTGGAACAATGTACATTCATGGAGAAGGAACACCAAAAGACCTAAAACAAGCTGCCTTTTGGATTAAAAAAAGCTACGAAAATGGTCATGAAAAAGCAAAAGAAATTTGGGAAGAATATGAGTTGTATAATTACCAATAAATCGGCCTTTCAAACGCTTTGTCAATCAACTTTAGAGCTTACACTAAAACGTTAATATACAAAAGGAGTATCAACCACCCCCGGCCGACCTTCACAGGCCAGCCGGGAAAACATGTCCAATTAATCTCCGACAAACATAACCCAATTACCCTAAATCATTCTAATCAATTAATATCAAGATAATTCCTTAAAGTTTAAAATGTTTCGATGAAGTAAAGAGGGTATTTGTATTTCTATATGAGGAGAGGGATCGCTTAGAAATGATAGATATTGAATTTGGAAAGTTTTTGGGAAACAGATATATATAGAATAACAGTAGAGATAAAAAACTGAGACAAGTTGCGATTTTTTATCAAGATTTGAAGAATAAAATTAAAGAGAAAGAAGAAGTGTTTATTAATGATATTTTGGCAGCCAGCTTTTCTATTATCTAAACCCTAAAAGCAGCAAAAAACAAAAATGTTTCAGTACTGTTTCAGTAATAAAACGACAAAACCCCGTAATCTATTGAATTACAGGGCTTTTGTCTTTGATTAAAGTACCCAGAGCCGGGATCGAACCGGCATGGAAGTGAATCCACTGGTGTTTGAGACCAGCGCGTCTACCAATTCCGCCATCTGGGCATTAGCGGCTGCAAAAGTATGTGTTTTTTTTGAATTGACAAGCGGGGTTGCTTTTTTTTGTTTGTTTGAAAATGCGAATGCTTTAAAAATGTATAAAATACCAGACAAAAAGACTTCTGTGCTTGTCAATATGTAAAGCATGCTTTACATTCGTGGCTTTAACCATTAAATTCTATTCCTATGAAACAAACCTATTTGTTCCCTCCGGTGTTTAAGAGGATAGGCTGGATTATTTTTCCCCTATTTCTCATTATGGGTGTGGCTTTTCTTTTTTCTGAATACAGCTTTTTCGAATTGGAATGCAAGGTGTTGGCTATTATTAATGACGACAGTTATTTCGAAGTGATGCAGGATGATATTTACGAGGAAATTATGATTGTTGGCTTGATTGTGTCGATGATTTTTATTGTCTTTTCCAAAGAAAAAGACGAAGACGAGTACATTGCTCAAATTCGTATGTATTCTCTGGTTTGGTCCATTTTGATTGGCTCGGCATTGTTGTTGCTCGCCACTGTTTTTGTATATGGATTATACTATATGACAGTGGCTTTTTTGAATATGTTTTTGATTTTGTTTTTGTTTGTCATCAAGTTTAATATCGAACTGTATAAATTCAGGAGGACAGGCCGTGACCAATAATTTAAGGGTGGAGCGTGCCATCAAAAACATAACGCAACAACAACTGGCCGATGAGTTGAAAGTGAGCCGTCAGACCATCAATGCCATTGAATTGGGCAAATATGTACCTTCGACCCTCCTGGCTCTAAAAATTGCCCGCTATTTCCAGAAGCCGCTGGAAGAGATATTCAGCCTTGGGCCCGAGGACTAAAGCGCTCCGATGGTACAAGCTAAATTATCGGGCCCGAAACAAAGGATTTGTCACCGGACAGATTGTGGAGTTTTATTGCTTCGGCTCGCCCTTTATCCAGGTGGTTGTCCTGCCCAGACCCATCCACGCTTTGCCTACGTATCCGCGCAGGTTGAGTTTGGTGTCGTCGTTGCTGTCGAATCTTATAAAGCAATTGTAGGTTTTGCCGCTGTCTGGGTCGTAAATGATGCCTTCAACCCATTCTTGCGATTTGGGATCGTATTTAAGGCCTGTGATTAGTTCCAGCCCTATAATCGGTTCATTTCTCAAGGCCTTGTTGGGATTTTTGCTATCCAGTAGGGGCTTGCCGTTTTCGAGGGGCTCTTTGAGCCAAACAATTTTACCGTGGTATTTGCCGTTGTCGGTTTTGAAAATTTGTATTTGTGAACTTTCTTGGCCATTATCGTCGTAGGTGGTATAGAAACCGACAATTTTGTCGGCTATGTTTTGTGCTTGCAGGCTGCCGGCCGTCAGACTCAATATAAAGAGGCAGGCAAAAAGGGAAACAATCTTTTTCATAAGTCTGGTTTTTATAATCAATTGATAAACAATAATATGTCGCGTTTCGACCAAGAAAACACCCTTGTTCTCCGGGTTTTCGTGCCTCTACAAAAATAAGCCTTTTTTGATAAGAGCAATAAAAGTCGAAAAAAGTTTTTACTTTTGGTGGTTCAAAATCAGTCGCGTAATGGACGAAAAGTACCCGGGAAAAGCACAACCTGTGCTTGTTCAAAAAGCTTCGGGAGAGTTACAACCCTTTGATAGTAAGAAACTGGAACTTTCCCTGCGAAATGCGGGGGCCAAACAAGCAACCATTCAAATGATTCTCGACGACATCCAATCCTGGGTGTATAATGGGGTCACTACCAAGAAAATTTACGCCCGGGCATTCAAAATGCTCAGAGGCGAAAGAACCGCTGCAGCCTTGCGCTATAAACTCAAGCAAGCCATGATGGAAATGGGTCCTACCGGTTATCCTTTTGAGCAATTCATCGGCCAGATTTTTCAAAAACAGGGTTACGAAATCCAGGTAGGTGTCGTTGTCGAGGGTTACAGCGTGACACACGAAATGGACGTGATCGCCACCAAAAACGGAGTGCAGCTCTTACTCGAATGTAAATACAGTCTGGATCAGGGCCGGCATGTCAGCGTGCAGGTGCCGCTCTATGTGCGAGCCAGGGTGGATGACATCGTTCGCAAACGCAAGGAGCATCCTCTGTACAAAGACCTGCGGTTTGAAGGGGGCGTGGTGACCAATACCCGTTTTTCGGCCGATTCCATACAATATGGGCGGTCTGCCGGTTTGCACTTGCTGGCCTGGGATTATCCCGGGGGAAAAGGCCTCAAAGATCTGATCGAAAAATACAAAGTATATCCGCTCACAGTTTTGACCACGCTCACAAGAAAAGAGAAAAACTATTTAATGGAGCATTTGGTGGTGAGTTGCAGTCAGTTGAAGCAACAACCCGAATGGCTGCAGGAGTTGGACCTGAATCCTAAAAAGAGCCGGGCAGTTCAGCGAGAGCTCGACGAAATTTGTTCATAAAGCATGATAAAAAACCATTTCCGATGAACAGCGAACATTCCTTTCTGAACCGGAAAAAGACCGACCCCGCCAGCTATGTGTTTACCGGCAGGGTGTTGGACGAAAAAACAGGCATTCAGTTGTTTCGTTACAACAAGGATGAATGCAGCGAGAGTGTTATAGAAGGGCCTGATAAGCTGGAAAAGTTTGAAGAAGGCTACCAATACTGGCTGAACGTTCACGGACTAAGCAAACCCGCCCAAATTGCAAGCATTTGTCAGAAGTTCGATATTCACAGCTTGGCTATTCAGGATATTTTGGACGTTAACCAGCGCCCTAAATACCAGGAATTTGAATCTTTCAGTTTTCTCACCATCAAAACCACAGTGCCCGACAAAGAAGAACGAAACACCGAACAAATCAGTTTTGTGTTGGGTCTCAATTATTTGATTTCGTTTCAGGAACGCAAAGCCGATTATTTTGAACATCTGCGCTACCGCCTCCGTGAAAAAGTGGGTTTGTTGCGCGAGCGCACGCCCGATTACTTGCTCTACACCCTGCTGGAATCCATACTGGACAATTATTTTAAAACCTTAGACAAACTGGACGAGCAAACTCAGGCTTTCGACTTCTCCAACCCGGATTCGGATCCGGCTCCCTCGGTGCTGGCGCAAATCGAACAGCAGAAGCGTTACGTGCAGTTTATCAAAAAAGCCATTGTCCCCATCAAGGAATTTACCTTCAGCATAGAACGCAATAAAAGCCCCTACATTCAACAACGGCACATGAAATATTTTCTGGAAATTCGCGATCTCTGCCTTACTTTGATAGATCAATGTGACAGTATTTTATCTTCGCTCGAGAGTAGTAACAACCTGTTTTTCTCGGTGCAGGGGCAACGCATGAACCAGGTGATGAAAACCCTTACCATTGTTTCCACTATTTTTATTCCGGCCACTTTTGTCGCCGGCATTTACGGGATGAACTTTATCAATATCCCCGAACTGCGCTGGCATTACGGTTATTTTGCCGTCTGGTTTCTGATTCTTCTGATAATAGTGGGGATGCTGATTTATTTCAAAAAGAAGAAGTGGTTTTAGGACAATAAGCTCTTTCGGAGTATCTCCAGGATTTCTGCCGGAGTATCAACTACATAATCTGCTCTGTTGTCGAGGAGTTCCTGCCGGCTGCGAAAGCCCCATGTGACGCCCACAGCCGTCATTCCTGCTTTTTTGGCGGTTTGCATATCTACGCCGCTGTCGCCGATGTAGAGCATTTCGGCGGGTTGGCAGCCTAACTGTTCGGCTATATACAGGCTCGACTGAATATCGGGTTTGCGGGGAAAACGGGGTGTGGCGCCCAGGATCAGGTCGAAATAAGCGGTCAGCCCCAGTTGCCGGGCTATGAGTTGGGTAATTTCGTCGGCTTTGTTCGAGAGAACGGCCAGCGGGAAAAGCCTGCCGCCCCCGGCAGTATGAGCCTTCTGTTGCCCGGCGTATTTGAGTGAAATCTGCTCCAGCAGCTCACGAATGCCCGGATAGAGATGGGTTTTTACTACATAATGTTCGCGGTAGTCACGTATCAGTTCGTTATAACAGGCTTCCAGTATTTCGGGATTCAGCAGCTTGGCAGGCAGACATCGTTCAACCAGATTTTTTAGGCCCCGGCCGACGAATTCTTTGTAATCGGCGTAAGAATGAGGGGGCAGCTTACGGGCTGTCAATACACGATTCATGGCATCTGCAATATCTTGCAGGGAATCTATCAAGGTGCCGTCCAAGTCAAAAATAAGGGCTTTAAAAGCAATCATAGGCAACGATCGTAGAATTTGTTTCAGGCCTCAGTGGCTGAGTTTGCAAAGATAGATATAAATATTTGCCCTTTCTACTCGCTGTGGTACAATCAAATTTAGTACTTTTGTGCTGATTTCGTCCGGAACGGGAATAGGCTTTCGTGATTTCTGCGCGTCGAGCTCTTTCGGAAATCCGGACTCAACAGATAAACTAAGCTTATGAACAAGATTGTCAGCAGGACCGAATTGTCCGACTTAGTGGTAAGGTTGGAGGTGGAGGCACCCATGATAGCCAAAGCCAGGAAACCGGGCCACTTTGTTATTTTAAAACTGGGAGCCAAAGGTGAGCGAATTCCCCTGACCATTTCGTCGGCCGATACCCAAAAAGGCACTATTACCTTAGTGGTGCAACGAGTGGGTTTGACGTCGAACAAACTGTACAACATGCAGGTGGGCGAAGAAATCACCGATTTACTGGGGCCTTTGGGCAGGGCTACTCATATAGAAAATTTCGGCACGGTGCTCTGTGCCGGCGGAGGAGTAGGGATTGCCCCCTTGCTGCCCATAGTCGAAGGTATGAAAAAAGCCGGCAACAAAGTAATCTCGGTGCTGGCGGCCCGTTCCAAAAACCTGATTATGCTTGAAGACGAGATTCGCCGGCATTCCGACGAAGTCGTCATCATGACCGACGACGGTTCTTACGGAGAAAAGGGCTTGATTACGGTTGGGGTAGAAAAGATTATTCAACGCGAAAAGGTAGATCTTTGTGTAACCATCGGTCCTGCAGTGATGATGAAGTTTGTGTCGCTGTTGACCAAGAAATACGACGTGCCCACCGTTGCTTCGCTCAACACTATTATGGTAGATGGCACCGGCATGTGCGGAGGCTGTCGCGTAAGCGTGGGTGGGAAGACCAAATTTGTTTGTGTGGATGGCCCCGAATTCGACGCTCATCAGGTGAATTTTGACGAAATGATTATGCGCCTGGGTACTTATAAAGAAGAAGAACAGGAAGAAATGAAAAAACTTCATCAGAAATGACAAGGGAAGAATCAGCAATGACAAAAGAAGAACAAATTGCGGCTCTGCGCGCTCAAACCTGGCGCGAGGACTTACGTAAAAGCCGTAAAACCAAGGAAAGGACCGATATCCCCCGGGTAGAAATGAACGAGCAGGATCCGGAAATCCGCAGTCACAATCATCTGGAAGTCAATCTGGGTTTAACAGCAGAACAAGCTAGACTGGAGGCTGCCCGTTGTCTGGATTGCGCCAATCCTACCTGTATTTTGGGTTGTCCGGTGGAAATTCAGATTCCAAGCTTTGTAAAAAACATCGAACGCGGCGACTTTCTTGAAGCGGCACGAGTGCTGAAAGAAACCAGTGCGCTGCCGGCAGTTTGCGGGCGGGTCTGTCCTCAGGAAAAACAATGCGAAGCCCAGTGCATCTACACGCTCAAGCTGGGTAAGCCCTCGGTGGCTATTGGTCATCTGGAGCGTTTTGCCGCCGATTACGAACGCGAGAGTGGCCGTATTTCGGTGCCGGAACTGGCGCCCAAAAACGGTAAAAAAGTGGCTGTGGTGGGTTCGGGACCTGCCGGGCTTTCTTTTGCCGGCGACATGGCCAAATACGGTTATGAAGTAATGGTGTTCGAAGCCCTGCACGAAATAGGCGGGGTGCTCAAATACGGTATTCCCGAATTTCGTCTGCCCAATTCCGTGGTAGATGTGGAAATCGATAATCTGCGTCAGATGGGCGTGCAATTCATGACCAACTGCATCGTAGGCAGGACTATCACCATAGACGAACTCAAAGAACAGGGTTATTGCGGCATTTTCGTAGGAAGCGGAGCCGGTTTGCCCAATTTTATGAATATTCCCGGCGAGAACCTTATTCATATTCTCTCGTCCAACGAATACCTTACCCGGGTCAATCTGATGGATGCCGCCAATCCCGAATCCGATACGCCGGTGGCTATGGGCAAGTGCGTTGCCGTGATAGGCGGTGGTAATACCGCTATGGACTCTGTGCGTACTGCCAAGCGTCTGGGAGCGGAGCGGGCTATTATAGTGTACCGTCGTTCCGAAGAAGAAATGCCTGCCCGTGTCGAGGAAGTGAAACACGCCAAAGAAGAGGGCATAGAGTTCCTTACCCTGCACAATCCTCTGGAATATTACGGCGACGAAAGAGGCCGGGTAAAACAGATGCGTCTGCAAAAAATGGAACTGGGTCAGCCCGACGATTCGGGTCGTCGCCGTCCCGTACCCATTCCGGGGGCCGAAGTAGTGATCGATGTCGATCAGGTCATTGTCAGCGTGGGTGTTTCGCCCAATCCTTTGATCCCTAACTCGGTAGAAGGCTTGGAGATAAGCCGCTGGGGCACCATAGTGGTAGACGACAACATGCGTTCGTCTATTCCTGCCATCTACGCCGGGGGCGATATCGTGCGCGGCGGAGCCACAGTGATTCTGGCCATGGGCGACGGCCGCAAGGCTGCAGCCTCGATGCACGCACAGCTTTCCGGAAAGGAATAGCTCCTGAAGGAATAGCCTCTTACAGCGAACCTCGGATAGCGGGCGCTACAGTTGCTTCCGGATTCTGATTGTTAAATAATCCAGGGGAAGCGAAAACAATTTTCGTCGTAGAGTGAGTAATCGGCTTTGCCATTCACGGCAAAGCTTTTTACTTTGGCGGCTCCGGCTTCGTTAAGCAATTGTTTGGCAAAATTCAGGGTACTGCCCGTCTTTACCCGGTCTTCGACCAGAAGGATGCGTTTGTCTTTACAATCAAAGTCGATTTCGGCCAGTAACTTGGGTTGGTCGTAAAGAGGTCGTTGCTGTTTGTCTCTGAGGTTGATCTTGAGCAGAAACACTTCCAGTTCGAGCTTTTGAGCCAGAATAGCAGCGGGAATAATGCCCCCGTTAGCGATGGCCACTATCTGGTCAAATTCTTCATCAATAATCTGTTGGCGGAATTTGTCCAGTACTTCCGTAAAGCCTTTTTGTTCCATGATGTATTACAAAGTACCGTGCGATTTCTTGAACAACCACTTATTCATGGAAATCAGCAGCAGGCCGAGCATAACCGATATGGCCGCGATGGTGATAAAGATACTCATCGCACCCATCCTCGAAGCGTACGAAGCGACAAAACCTCCTATAATATTAGCTACGAAACTGCTCAGGAACCAAACACCCATCAGCAGCGAGGCTAGCTTAACCGGAGCCAGTCTGGTTACCATAGAGAGTCCGATGGGCGACAGGAGCAATTCACCAAAAGTGTGGAACAAGTAGGTTCCAACCAAAAAAAGCAGATTGGCTTTGACAGTTTCGTCGGGATTGTCGCCGCCGCGTTGCAGGCAGGCCATAACCATCAGCAGAAAGCCGACGCCGAGCATAATCATGCCAAGGCCCATTTTCAGAGGAACTCCGGGCTCCTTGTTACGGGTGGCCAAAAAGGTCCAGAGCATCGAAAAAACAGGGGCGAGCAATACAATAAAGAAAGAATTCACCGACTGGAACCAGGCTGTGGGAATCTCGAATCCGAACACATTGCGGTTGATGTATTTCTCGGTGTACAAAGTCAGGGAACTACCGGCCTGTTCAAAGCCGGCCCAGAAGAACACGCAAAACAGTACGATAATGATAATCACCCAGGTGCGGTCTTTTTCTTCTTTGGTCAGGGGATGATTCTGGGCATTGGGATGGTTTTTGTTACCTACGGCGACACTACCTAAATTACCCAGGTATTTGGGGCCGATAAGGTTAAAAATCAATTGCCCGATAAGCATACCGATACCGGCAGCCAGAAAACCTGCTCTGTAACCGTACAGCATTCCCAGCCAGCCGCAAACCAAAGGTGAAAGCCCGGCGCCGATGTTGATACCCATGTAGAAAATGGTAAAGGCTGAATCTCTTCGTTTATCGCCCGGTTCATAGAGATCGCCCACCAGCACCGATATATTGGGTTTGAAAAAGCCGTTTCCGATAATCAACAGGAACAAACCCAGGTAAAGCATGGTTACACTATTGGTAGAGGCTAGACAAAATTGTCCCAACATCATGGTAATACCGCCTATGGTTATGGCACGGCGTTGTCCCAGGTATCTGTCGGCCAGCCAGCCCCCTATGATAGGGGTCATGTAGACCAGGCCGGTAAAAAAGCCATAGAGCAGAGTGGCGTTTTCTTCGGAAAAACCCATACCTCCTTCGAGTACAGACTGGGTTAAATACAATACGAGCAGAGCTCGCATACCATAATAACTGAAACGTTCCCACATTTCAGTCATAAAAAGCAGATATAAACCTTTGGGGTGTTTAAGTGATTTAGCCATTAATAATGCAGAATTAGACGTCCGGACAGGCCTGGGGCTTATCAAACGGAGGTCTTAAGTTTCAATAAGCCGCAAAAATAAATTAATTGGACGAAATAAACGGTTTTTTTTTGTTTTTGTTTCTAAATAATCTATATTTGCGCACTCAAAAGGGCTTGCAGCCCCAGTTCGAAAGAGATGATGTTTTGGCAACTACATATAACCACCACTACTACCACAACCCCTGCGGGGGTCTGATTATCTTTCGCATTCCAATCGCGAAGGCCGGGGGCCTTTTCGATATTCCAACAAACAACAATTATTTTTTTAGGGTTCTAATTTTTAAAAATTCATGCATAGTTTGTATGGCATGATTTATGGTAATCGTATGTGTCACAATATCAATATAGAGCAAAATGAAAGTTATTAAATTCGGGGGAACCTCTGTGGGTTCTGTCCAGGCGCTGCTTCAGTTGAAGTGTATTGTAGAGAAACAAGCCGAAAAGCCGGTAGTAATAGTAGTATCCGCCGTAGCTGGAATGACCGATTTCCTGATCAAAACAGCCCGAACTGCGGCCGAAGGAGACAGCAACTACCTGAACTATCTGGCCGAGATGAAAAAAAAGCATTTCTCTCTGGTCGAAGGCGCTTTTGCTCCGGAGCAGCAAAAAAAGGTTAGGGAAGAACTTTTGGGTATATTCGATGAATTAGGCAACATTTTTCAAGGAGTAGCTCTGATACGCGAACTTTCGGACAAGTCGGAAGATGTGATTGTGAGTTACGGCGAGAGGCTTTCCTCGCTCATGGTAAGCCGTCTGTTGGATATTCCGCTTTACGACGCCCGTAAGCTGATCAAAACCGATCATAAATTTGGCAAGCATGTGGTCAATTTTGAAGAGACCTCGGCGGCCATCAAGACACAACTGAACCGGCTTCCCGAGCTTTCGGTAATAGGCGGTTTTATCTCGAGCGATGTCGAAAGCGGCGAAATCACCAATATAGGACGGGGCGGTTCCGATTATACGGCGGCGATTCTCGCCTCGGAGCTCAATGCTTCCATCCTGGAAATTTGGACCGACGTGGACGGTTTTATGACGGCCGACCCCAAAGTGATCAACAACGCATATGTCATCGAAAATCTAAGCTATGTAGAAGCTATGGAGCTTAGTAATTTTGGGGCGAAAGTGATTTATCCGCCTACCATTTTTCCCGTTTACCACAAAAACGTACCCATCCGCATCAAGAATACTTTCAATCCCGAAGCTCCGGGCACTTATATCTCGCGCGACAAAGTTTTGGGCGAAAATAAGGCCATTAAGGGTATTTCTTCCATTCCCGATACCAGTCTGATTACCATACAGGGCTTGGGCATGGTGGGAGTGATAGGCGTGAATTACCGGATTTTTAAAACTCTGGCTAAAGCCGGTATTTCCGTTTTCCTGGTTTCTCAGGCCTCGTCGGAGAATACCACATCGATAGGCGTACGCAATTCAGACGCCGAAATAACGGTCAGGGTGCTCAGAGAAGAATTCAACCACGAAATTGAAATGGGTGAAATCAACGATATTTTTGCCGAAAGCAATCTGGCTACGGTAGCCATCGTAGGTGAAGGGATGAAACGTACGCCGGGTATCGCCGGCAAATTGTTTACGACCCTGGGACGTAACGGTATTAACGTGATTGCCTGTGCGCAGGGAGCTTCCGAAACCAATATTTCTTTTGTGATTAAGCTCGATCATCTGCGTAAAAGCCTCAATGTGATTCACGATTCTTTTTTCCTGAGCGAATACCAGGTGTTGAATCTTTTTGTGATCGGTATCGGTACTGTGGGCGGTAGCCTGCTGGAACAAATCAAGCGTCAGCAACCCAAACTGATGGCCGAAAACGGCTTAAAACTCAATGTGGTGGGTATAGCCGACATAGAGAAAGCTGTGTTTTCGAGAGAAGGCATAGACCTGGAACATTACAAGGATTTACTAAAACGCGAAGGCAAGACCAGCAGTCCGGAGTTACTTCGGAACGAAATTCTGGGTATGAACATCTTTAATTCCGTTTTTGTGGATTGTACGGCCAGCCCCGAAATCTCAGCCCTTTACGCGGATTTGTTGTCACACAACGTGTCTGTGGTAGCAGCCAACAAAATAGCGGCATCGTCCGATTACGACAATTATGCACGACTCAAGGAACTGGCCCGTCGCAAAGGGGTGAAATATCTTTTCGAAACCAATGTGGGAGCCGGTCTGCCCATTATAAATACGATGAATAGCTTGATTCACAGCGGAGACAGAATTTTAAAAATGGAAGCCGTTTTGTCGGGCACGTTGAATTTTATTTTCAACACCATCAGTGCCGAAAATCCCCTGAGCAAAACCATAAAAATGGCTCAGGAGAAACGTTTTTCGGAGCCCGATCCCCGCATCGACCTGAGCGGAACCGACGTCATCCGGAAATTGGTGATTCTGGCACGCGAAGCCGGTTACAGAGTAGAACAGGAAGATGTGGTGAAAAATCTCTTTATTCCCGACAAATACTTCAAAGGCAGTCTGGAAGATTTTTGGAAAAACATTCCCGAGATGGATGCCGATTTCGAAGCAAAACGCAAGTTGCTCGAGAAAGATTCTCTGCGCTGGCGCTTTGTGGCCAAAATGGAAAACGGAGCTTGTTCGGTTGGTCTTCACGAAGTCGGACCATCGCATCCCTTCTACGATCTGGAAGGCAGCAACAACATTATTCTGATACAGACCGAGCGCTATTTTCAGGATCCCATGGTTATCAAAGGCTACGGAGCCGGAGCCGGTGTAACGGCTGCCGGAGTGTTTGGCGATATAATCTCCATCGCGAACATTCGTTAAGATGAAATACCTGATTGTTCTGGGAGACGGCATGGCCGACGAAGCCATGGAGACCTTGGGCGGAAAGTCGCCCATGCAGGTTGCCTTTACTCCCTGTATGGACCGGCTGGCCAGGGAGGGTCGTTGTGGCCGGCTCATTACAGTACCTGAAGGTTTTCCTCCCGGCAGTGAAATTGCCAATCTGAGTTTACTGGGATACGATGTAAGTAAGCAATTCGAAGGCAGAGGTTCGCTCGAAGCCGCCAGTATGGGAATCGATGTCCCCGAAGGCTATATGGCGGCGCGCTGCAATCTTATCTGCATACAGGACGGCAAGATTAAAAATCATTCTGCCGGCCATATTTCTACTTCCGAAGCCGGGGAATTGATAGATTTTCTGAATAAGGAGTTAGGCAGTGAGGATTTGGTTTTTCATACGGGTGTTTCCTATCGTCATCTCTTGCTGCTCAAGGGTGGCAACAAAGAATTGGATTGTACTCCGCCTCACGATGTGTCGGGTACCGCCTTTGCCGAAGTGTTGCCACGGGCCGTGCATCCCCGGGCAGAACAAACAGCCCGTTTACTTCGCGAATTGATTTTGCGATCGCAGGAGATTTTGCCGGCTCATCCGGTCAATTTGGCCCGCAAGGCCAGAGGCCTGGATACGGCTAATTCCATTTGGCCCTGGTCGCCAGGCTACCGTCCCGCTATGCTGCCGTTGAGGGAAAAGTATCCGATACGAAGCGGTTCGGTGATTTCGGCTGTGGATTTGATCAAGGGCACAGGCGTTTATGCAGGCCTGGAACCCATCGAAGTGCCCGGAGCCACCGGTTTGTACGACACCAATTACGAAGGCAAGGCTCAGGCGGCCATCGACGAACTCAAGAAAAAAGATTTTGTGTTTTTGCATGTGGAAGCTTCTGACGAAGCCAGTCACGAGGGGAACGTCGATTTAAAGATCCGCACCATAGAGTACCTCGATCAACGCCTGATTCGCCCCATACTGGAGGAGATTTCCACTTGGGACGAGGCCGTCACCATAGCTGTTTTGCCCGACCATCCCACCTACTGCCGGACCAAAACCCATGCGGCAGAGGCGGTTCCCTTTTTGATTTATCGCAGCGATGCAGGTTCTGCGCAAGCTCGGCCCACCAAAGGCCCGGGCAGCTTTTTTAGCCCGGGGACCGGTATTTTGGAGCCCTCCGGCAAGCTTTTTGTCCCTGACGCTGTACAAGTCTTCGATGAATTCTCGGTGCGGGAGGGCTTTTACGGCACGCTGCAGGGGGAGGAATTTATCCGTGCCTTTTTCGGCCTGAGTACGAAAGCAGACCCTTAATTACAAAGAAGGAAGGGTTTAGATGTTGAATTAACACAGTCAGACATTTTTTTCGATCAACAAATAATGAACTACTACAGCACCAACAAACAAGCTCCGCCGGTCTCTTTACAAGAAGCCGTGGTCAGGGGGCTGGCTCCCGACCGGGGTTTGTACATGCCCGAGCGCATCAACACTTTGCCGGCTTCGTTTTTTGAAGAGCTTCCGGGCCTGAGCTTTCGGGAAATGTCTTACCGGGTGGCCATGGCCTTTTTTGGAGAAGATCTTCCCGAAGATACGCTCCGGGAGCTGGTTTACGACACGTTGAGTTTTGAAACGCCTTTGGTTAGGGTTGACGAGCATATCTACAGTTTGGAGTTGTTTCACGGCCCAACCTTGGCGTTCAAAGACGTAGGCGCCCGTTTTATGGCCCGGCTGCTGGCCTATTTTATTCGTCGGCAGGGGCAGGAGAAAGTCCATGTGTTGGTAGCCACCTCAGGCGATACCGGCAGTGCCGTGGCCAATGGCTTTTTGGGAGTGGAAGGCATTCAGGTGCATGTTTTGTATCCCAAAGGCCTGGTCAGCGAAATTCAGGAAAAGCAGTTTACCACCTTGGGGCAAAACATCACTGCTCTTGAGATAGAGGGCAACTTCGACGATTGCCAGCGCCTGGTCAAGCAGGCCTTTATGGATACGGAGCTTAACCGGCGCTTTCATCTGACTTCGGCCAATTCCATCAATGTGGCTCGTTTTCTGCCTCAGGCCTTCTATTATTTCAATGCCTATGCTCAATGGAAGCGTTATAACGATCCTTCGAAGCTGGTTTTTTGCGTCCCCAGCGGGAATTTCGGTAATATCACGGCCGGCTTTTTTGCCTGGCGTATGGGATTGCCCGTCGAACGTTTTATTGCTTCCAACAACCGCAACGATGTTTTTTATGAATACCTGCAAAGCGGGCATTACCGGCCACGGGCCTCGGTAGCCACTTTGGCCAACGCAATGGACGTGGGCGACCCCAGCAATTTTGCCCGCATCCTCGATTTGTACGGGCACTCCCATGAGGCCATTACTGCCGAAATAGCCGGAGCTCGCTACGACGATCAGGAAATCCGGGATACGGTTTACCGTACTTTTAAAGAAAAGAACTACCTGCTCGATCCCCACGGTGCCTGCGGCTACAGAGCCCTGGAAGAGGGTCTGAAACCGGGCGAAAGCGGCATCTTTCTCGAAACGGCTCATCCGGCCAAATTCAAAGATACGGTCGAGGACATACTGGGCGAGGCTATAGTTGTGCCAAAACGCCTGCAGGCCTTTATGCAGGCAAAGAAACAGAGTATTCCCCTAAGCCCTGCCTTCGACGACTTTAAAGCTTATTTGATGCAACAAAAAGGCTTTAATAAATAAAAAATGCTACATTAGCGGCGCTGAATTTTAAATACTATGGAACAATCTTCAATGTATCGCCCTGAGACTTCGAGTCAGGGACTCAGAGAATTTACGCTAAGAGCCTTGCTTATAGGGCTGGTTCTGGCGGTAGTGCTGGGAGCAGCCAACGCTTACTTAGGGCTCAAGGCAGGTATGACCATTGCTGCCACTTATCCGGCAGCCGTAATCAGTATGGCTGTATTACGTTTTTTTAAAGGCAGCCTGCTGGAAGAAAATTTTGCCCGTACGGTAGGATCCATCGGTGAATCGGTGGCTGCCGGGGCTATTTTTACTCTGCCGGCCTTTTTTATTGCCGGTGTATGGGGCGGGGAGGAATTTTCTTCCTGGAGCAGTTATATGACGGCTTCGCTCATCCTGGTTACCGGCGGTGTGCTGGGAGTGCTTTTTGTGGCTCTTTTGCGCAGAGTAATGGTCGAAGACAAGGAATTACCTTTTCCAGAAAGTACCGCAGCAGCCGAAATTCACAAAAGCGGACGCAGCAGTACGGGCGATTCCAAATACCTGGTCTGGGCTATGGTGGGCGGAGCTTTGGTAACGCTAGGCTCTGCTTTGAAGCTTTTTGCTTCGAGTGCCAAGGCTTTTTTCAAGGTGGCCATAGCTAAATTAACCAGCGGACACACCATCGAAGGAGGTTTTTACGCCGCCGCTCCCAATGTCAGCCCGGCCTTTTTGGGCGTGGGTTACATTATAGGACCAAGACTGGCCTCGCTGAATTTCAGCGGCTCGGTAATGGCCTGGGGTTTGATGGTCCCACTCTTACTGGCTGTATTCGGTCGCGATTTTGTGAACGGTTTTGCCGTGGACGGTGTTGCCCCCAATTCTCAGGAGGCCTGGATGCTGGCCGCCAATACGGTATGGCAGTCGGTGGTGAGAATAGTGGCCATAGGCGGAATGTTGCTGGCAGCTATTTTTACGCTTTATCGCATGCGTTCCAGCCTGACTACCGGCTTGAAACGTTCGGTGAAAGACTTGAGAAAAGCGGCTTCCGAAAGCGGAGAGGAAGTGGTAAGAACCGAAAAAGACCTGAAAACTTCCTGGGTATTGGCAGGCATAGTGTTGGCCGCCATTGCTACTTTTTGCATCACCTATTTTATTTTCAAAACCACCGTTCTGGTGGCGGCGGTTGCTGCTACCATTATGATAGTGCTGGCCTTTTTCTTTTCGGCCGTTTCGGGCTATTTGGTGGGTTTGATCGGTTCGAGCAATAATCCCATAAGCGGCCTGACCATCACTGCCCTGGTGATTACCGCCCTGATTTTGGTGCTTTGCGGGGTAGACGAAAACACGGGAGGCGTAGCTGCCGTGCTGGGCGTGGCCGCCATTGTTTGTGTGGCTGCCGCCGTGGCCGGCGAAATGTTTCAGGACCTCAAGGCCGGGCATATCCTGGGTGGAACACCCTGGAAAATGCAGCTGGGCGACATCATAGGTGTGGTGCTCTCCGGTTTTGTGATGTTCGGTGTGCTGATCATTCTCAATAATGCAGATATTGCCATGGGAGGTATGCAAGGTTACGCAGGAGGTTTTGGCAGCGAAGCCCTGCCGGCTCCTCAGGCCAGCTTGATGGCCATACTTTCCAATGCTGTGGTGGCCGGTTCTATGACCTGGATTTTGATTATTGCCGGTATGCTGCTTTGCGTAGCTTTGATTTTGATGGGTGTAAAGAGCCCCATGCTGGTCTTTGTGGGTATGTACCTGCCGTTCCAGACAGTATCTGCTATTTTTGTGGGAGGCCTTATCAAGGGCTTGCTCGATATGCGTACAGCCAAAATGAATTATTCACCGGTACAACTGGCCAAAGTCGAAAACACCGGCATTTTGCTCGCTTCGGGTATGATAGCCGGCGAAGCCTTGATGGGATTGATTATTGCCATTTTCGCTCTCTTCAATGTTTTCTTCTCGGAGATGTTGCCCATAGAGCAACCCAGTTATTGGATCGGCTTGGTGCTGATGTTCGCGATGGCCTATCTGATGATAGTATTGCCTCTGAAAAAAGCCGCTAAAACCAATGGCCAAAAATAAACCCCAAAATTTATTCGACCTGATACCCTCTGTAAACGAGAGGATACGCATAGAAACAGGGGAAGACAAGCTTTTGCAGCTGGTCTTCCCCCGTTTCAGATCAGCCTGGTTGAATCGTCGTCTCACTCCTAAGGGAAGATCGCCCTATATTCACATTAAGCTCGAAGAGCACGGATCGGCCGTTGTGCAATTGATAGACGGCCAACGTAGCGTCAGAGAGATCGCCCTGGCTCTGGCAGAGCATTTCGAACAGGAACCGGGCTACGAGCACCGGATAGCCGTTTTTATTGAGCATTTACGTAGAGATAACTACATCAGCCTCAGGCAGCCGGAGGTTCTTTAGTTTTGCCTGTTGCCAGGGAAAAAGAGTCCTTTTATTGTCCTTTTTTGAACCGATAGTCTGCTTTTGCTTAACTTAGGATATTACTTGCGTCTGCAAATAGTATTGAAATCACAATGCTCGCATGTTTCGAGTACGGAGGTTTGATCGAAGCTTTCTGCGGGATCGAACAGTTCGCCGACGACGTTTTGCAGTTCGGTTTCGAAAGTTTCCTTGAATTCTCCGAAATCATTCACCACATTGCTGCCGTTGGTTTTAGCCCCGGATTTTCCGGATTTTTTTACAACTATATCTGAGCTGTAATCGGGCTTGCCGGCCTGATGAATATATACGAGTTCGGGTTTAACCATCGAAGCGGGATATTGATCCTTAACGATGCCGGCGTAAAGAAAGGTCTGAAAGACGTGCCTGTTGCGTTTTTGGTCGGATTTGAACAAGCCCTTGTCGAAGGAAGCGCTTTCGGCTTTGCCGCCGGTTTTGTAATCGCAGATGCGGATAGTCTCGTCTTTTTTATCCATGCGGTCGATGATGCCTCCCACTCGCAGTTTTAGTTTCCTGCCGGGGTTGGGGTGGAGTTCCATGTGTTTTTCTACGAAAGTTTCCAGGCCTAACAATTCGAAGGGTGCGTAGTTTTGATCCAGTTTGAGTAAGAATTTCAGGAACTGAACCAGCAATCTACGTTGAATAAGTTGTTCGCCATTTAGTGCCGGCAGGCTTTGTCCGTCTTTGAGACGGAAAAACTCTTTGGCCATAAAATAATCCACTGCACGTTCCAGGCAGGCTTTGTCGGTGTATAAGGCTTGCAGGTCGGCGGCTTCGATTCTTCCATTGAGCTGTTCACCGGTGTCGATTCTTTCCTTGAACTGTTTATCTGTCTCGATTTTCTCATTGAGCCGCTCACCGGTCGCTGCATTGCGGTTTAAAAACCCGGCCGGGGAATCCGGCGCTTTCAAAGCGAGATTGAAAGCCCGGATATCTTCCATGCTTGCCAAAATGTTTTCGTGGCTGTGCTTACGTCCGTTTTTTTGTAGAATCAGTTTTACATAGAGGTATTGAGCGGCCGCATGAAAAATAGTACCGAAACACAGGGGATCCATTTGTTCGCTGATCTCTTCTTCTTTTTTCAGCCCCCGCAGGTATTGGAAGTAGTATTTTAAACGGCAATCGAGGTAGGTATTCAACATGCTTGGGGAGAGGTAGCGCTTTTGACTGTTTGTGTTTGCTGCGGCCTGGTCGTACATATCGTAAAGCTGCTGCATAAGGGCTGGGGTCTTGGGGACCAGAATGGAAGAGCCCGGGAGGGTTTTGATTTCCGAACTCAAATGCAGGATTTCGATGGGCAACTTGCTTTCTATTGCCAATTGCAGCATAAAGCGGCTCATTTCGCCCCGGTTCAGGCCTTCGGTGGAGCTGTTATACACCAGCGTTATGTTTTCGGCCCTTTGCAGCGCTCTGAAAAAATAATAGGCAGAAATGGCGTCCTGATGCTCCGGGCCGCTCAGATTGAACGCCCTGCGCAGATTGTAGGGAATAAACGAATTCTCGGCTCTGTTTTTGGGCATTTGCCCTTCGTTTACCGAGAGCATCAGTATGTTTTTGAAATCGAGACAACGGGTTTCGAGCATTCCCATAATTTGCAGTCCGTTGAGCGGTTCACCCGAAAAAGGCACACTCAGGTCAAGTACCTGAAGCAAGAGGTTTTTATAGGTTTGCAGGTTGATTTCGAGCAGGTCTTTTTTCAGGAGAGCGTTTAGGCGTTGCACTTGGGTATAGCTTTTGAATAGAGCTTCCTGGAACAAAGGTAGGTAGATTTCGTTGGTTTTGTTGTCTGTTTGGCCGGTTTCCGTATTTGTTTCGTCGTCGTTGTCGATGGTTTGACTCAGGAGGCTGAACAGCTTGAGCAGCAGTTCTCCCAGCTCGTAGGCCGTTTTTACCGGGCTGAATAGGAGGCTCAACAAATCATCTTGTTGTAATTCGTCGTATTCCGGATAGAGGCGGTTTTTAATGCGCAGTTCTTTTTCGAGAGCTGCAGCTTCGGGGCTGCATTTCCGGATATAGGGATTTTGCAGCAAAGGCAATACATAGCGGGAGCGAAAGGTTTTTTTACCCCGGTTGTCGCAGTGTAAAAACAACACCTGCCTGATCAGGTGGTAGACGGATGTTTGTTTGACCGGATAACCCATGGTGACATTTAATTCCTCTATCTGTGAAGGCACGCACTGAAGCAGGCCGGGCAGGAGATTTTCGTTGCAAAGGACGATGGCTGTATCCTGGGAGGTAGACAAGGATGCTTCTTTTGCCTTGCTTGCGTTTTGTTCCATCCAGATACCGGCGTAATGAACCTGGGCATGTTCGGTGGAAGAATCTATGAACCGGATTTTTTTTGCTGTTTGTTTCCAGTTATCAAAACAACTTTCGTTCAGCTCATTGGGAAAAAGCTTCAGGTTTTCACGGATAAAATGCCCCGCTTCGTGTCCGGGATTGTTTAGATAATAGCGATCGTAGTCCCAATAGAAACGTGCTTTACCGGCTTTCTGCAGCTTGCCGAACAGAAACTTTTCGCAGCCGCTCAAGGCGTTGAAGCCGACAAAAAGATAGGAGTTGGCTTCGAAATCTTGTTTATCGTCGAAATGTTCAACCACCCAACGTTGCAACATACCTTCATAGGCTATATTCCGGGCTGTCAACTCCTCTTTGAACTGAGTATAGATGTTGAATAATTCATTCCAAAGCCGAATAAAGCGTTTTTTCAATTCGCTGCGATCTGTTTCGAAATGAGCAAAGAAACGCTGAATGGCCGCAATCTGTTCGGGCGATAAATACTCAAAGTCATCGCTGTAGGCTGCCAGTTCGCTGATGTTGCGAAACAATTGCCCGGCGTCGGCCAGGTTTTTGTCGATGTTATCAAAATCCTTGAGCAGCAGATTTCCCCAGGGATAAAAATCGTCGAAACTTTCTTTGTCGAGTCCCTGTTTTTGATACACCTTAAACAGAAGGCTGTTGAGTAAAATAGGATCGCCAAGTTCCAGCGGGCAGCGGAGACCGAAAAGTTCGCTTATACTGCTGAATTCCGGTGCCCAGATGGCTTTCCCGGCTTGTTTGTAGAGGGCCTCTACAAAAAACAGCCTGGCCCTGTTGTTGGGGAACACGATGCAAAGTTCATTCAGGCTGTCGGCATATTTGTTGTAGATGTCCTCGGCGCAATATTGGAGAAATGTTTTCATAGTTCTACCTCCCCGGCTTCTACTTGTTCCACCTGTTGTTCGTCGACATACCATAGATAGCCTTCCACCTGTTTATGCCCCATCCGGCGAAGCAGTTCCATATACCGGGCCACTTGCCTGCGGTATTTCGGCAGGGCTTTGCCGAACTTGAAATCGATCACCACCATTTTGTCTTCTTGTCGAATAACTCTGTCGGGACGCTTTTCACGCAACTTGTGCTGAGCGTCTTGGTATAAAATAACGCATTCATTGTACAGGCGGTAATTGCCCGAATACCATTCTTTTGCCCGGGGATGTTCCAGGGCCGTTTGAGTATATTGCAGCAGCTTGTCCTGCTCTTCTTCGTCAATCAAACCCTCGTTCAGCAGCGAACGTACGGCGGCCGGAGCATCCGACTGCTTTTTGATGCGTGAAAACAATTTATGCAGCAGTTTGCCACGGTCTATGTAGCTGTTGTGAAATTCGCCTTTGCCGCCTTCCGACACAAAATCGCGCGAAGGATTGGATTGCCGGAATCCGGTTTGACGGGGAAAACTTCTGTATTCAATGGCAAGGTCCTGTTCAGTCCTCACTTCTTCGTTCCCGCTTGAATCGGTACAGATCTTGCCGTATTCAAAACCGGCGAATTGGGTGTTTTCCACCGGATCGTCTGTTGTATCTGCGATTTCTTCTTCTTTTCTTCTTCTTCTTCCACCTCTTTCTAAAATAGCTTCATCCTCCTCATCGTTTTCGACTTTAAAGTGCGACGAAAACAGGGGATGAGCCGGGTCGGACAGTATTTTATAAATTAATTCGGCCACCGATTTTATCTCCTGATTCTTTTCCGTGTTTTTTTTGCCTTGCCCGGGGGCTTTGCTGCAGATGATTAAATTTTTTTCGGCCCGCGTAAAAGCTACGTACAGCAAGTTGAGGTTATCAACGAATTGTTGTACGCATTCTTCCCGGTAATCTTCCTTGAATATGGTCACATTCATAAGTTGTTGGAAATTTACAGGAATCAAAGGCAAAGCGGCGAAAGGTTGCAGGTCTGTATGACACCAAAGCAGGTTACGGTGATTTCCTATGGTGGACCAATCGCAGAAAGCGACAATAAGGCTGTGGAATTGCAGGCCCTTGGCTTTGTGGATGCTCATGACGCGAATTCCGCTCATACTCGAGGCCCGGGGTAAGGTGGTGCTACTGAGATGATCTTCCCAATAACGTAGGAAGCTGCTCAGGTCGGAGGTGTTTTTTTCGAGAAATTCCTGCAGCTTGTCCATAAAGCTGAAAAGATAACTTTCCTGAGCCGGTATTTTGCCGAGATCAAAAAGGCGTATCAGCAGGTCGGCCAGTTCAAACAAGGGAATGTGGATCAATTCGTTCAACTGTGACTCAAAGTCTGCCGGTAAGTCTTCCTGAAAGGTGTCCGGCTCTTCGCCGTAGGTTTTTAAAAGCCTTGTCAGGCATTGTTCGAGTTCTTCCCTGGCCAGCTTGTCGTCGGGATTGGCCAACATTTTGAGAGCGGCAATCAGTATTTGCACAGCCGGGGAGGCGTCGAGACGAAAAGCCTCGTCCGATACTATGGTATAGCAAAAGGGGCTGTCGGGATGATCTGACTGATATTGCGCAAAGTAGGCGGCAATTTCGGGTATGTGTTTTTTATAACGTATCAATATGCAAATTTGATCCGGTGTAATTCCCTGTTCCTGAAGATATTCTACTTGCTTGACCACTTGCTCGAGGCTGTGCCGGTAATAATTGTTGTCGTCTCGCACAAAGACCGCTTTTACCCAGCCTTTTTCGTCTTTCCGGGAGCATTGTTGCTCCATTTCTTTGTAGGCCAGGGCAAGATCTGGGCAGTCTATTCCGAGTTTGTTTTCCAACGAAGCTGTGGAGAGTAGGCTGGCCTGTTTAAAAAGAGCATTGTTGAATTGAACTATGCGTTGTTCGCTGCGAAAATTGCTGTTAAGTGTATTGAATTGCAGCTCCGTTCCGGCCAGTTCCTTTTCTAAATTGCCCAGGATTCGCCAGTCGCTGTTGCGCCAGCGATAAATGGCTTGTTTTTCGTCCCCTACCAGCAGGCTGTCGTAAGCCTTGGAAAGTCCTTCAAAAATCAGGGGCTTGAAGTTGGACCACTGGATGCGCGAAGTGTCCTGAAATTCGTCTATCATGATGTGTTGCAACTCTGTACCCGCTTTTTCGTACACAAAGGAGGTGTCGCTATCGCTTATGAGGGTTTTTAACAAGACCGCTGTGTCTGAAAGCAAAAAACGGTTTTGTTCCCGGTTGATGGCCCTGACTTCGAGGGAAATATCGGTGAGCAGGCCGATTTTGTAGATGTGTCTCAGGCTGAGGTTGCAGGAATGATAGAGGGAACAGAGTTGGGGCCGCTCAGCTTCGCATTCCTGCATAAATGGTATCAGCGTATTTTCGGCCAGTTTTATTATTTCGAACCGGCGTGGGTGTTTGGCGGTGGCCCATTTTTCGGGATCTGTAAGGGCTTGTTGAACAATGGCATTTAAAAATTCTTCTTTGTATTTTTCGTCGAGCAGTTTTACAAAATAGCCGGCTACACCGCTTCTTTTACCGGATAAATCATCAATTCCAAGCCCGTTCTGCGCGATAAGCTCAAAGAAACGCTGGCCCATTTTCCGGAGCTTTTCGCCGGCCTGGGTTTTGAGTTTATAGAGCTCCTTGCGATAGTCGTTTAGGAATGATTTATCGGAGAGCACCTGATAGAGTTCTTTTTCTCTGGACTGAAAAGATTCCGAAAATATTGTCTCGCCAAATTTTTTGAGGGCAGGAGCCACTCTGCGGTCGCGTCCTTCGAACAGATTTTCTTCGATGTAATCCTGTATCCATTCGAGCAGTTCTTTGTTGTCCCCTGCTTTTTCTATCATCAGGTCTACGGCCTCTTCCAGGATTTCGTCTTTTTCGAGCTCAATGTTCATGGAAGTGCCAAGCCCCAGCTCCCGGGCCAGGTTGCGCAGGATACTCTGAAAAAAACTGTCGATGGTTTCTACTCTGAAGCGGCTGTAATCGTGTAATAAAAGACTTAAGGCTTGTTCTGCCCTGACAGCGATGCTCTGCCGCGACAGGCCGGTCTCCTGTTCCAGGGTTTTCAGCACCGGATTCTCTTTTTCGATACGGGGGTTTGCAAGCAGTTGCAGGTAATTGAGAATACGCTCCTTCATTTCGGCCGTGGCTTTGTTGGTAAAAGTCACCGCCAGGATATGCCGGTAGGATTCAGGGTTTTTAATTAAAAGTTTGATGTATTCCACCGACAGACGCCAGGTTTTTCCTGAGCCGGCAGAGGCTTTGTAAATATTAATCCGGGCCATTTGCTGTTTTCAATGCTAATTTCCCCTCAGAGACAGAAAATCAGAGAAGAATTCTTATGTGCCAAAGATAGAAAATACTTACCTTTGTCGCTAGTACTACAAGGATAAAAATTGATTCATTCTGCATCCATGAAAGCCGGGTTCTGCCTTTTTTGCCTCGCAGCACTGCTGATGCTTACTAACATTAACAGTGTTCTCTATGCCGCTGACAAGCTGTCGGCGCAAGAAGAAAAAAAGATACGCTCGCTTATCTCCAAAATGAGCCTCGAAGAAAAAGCCGGCTTGTTGCACGGCAATTCTAAATTTTACGTTGAGGCTGTCCCCAGGCTGGGTATTCCCGAACTGGCCCTTTCGGACGGCCCTCACGGAGTAAGAGCAGAAATCAACCGGGATAATTGGAATTACGCAGGTTGGACCAACGATTCCTCTACTTATTTTCCAACCGGAACAGCTCTCGCTGCCAGCTGGAATCCCGATCTTGCCCGTTTGCGCGGCGAAGTGCTGGGCGAGGAGGCCCGTTTCAGGGGCAAAGATATTTTGCTGGGTCCCGGAGTGAACATTATTCGTTCTCCGCTTTGCGGCAGAAACTTCGAATACATGAGCGAAGACCCTTATCTGACGGCACAAATGACAACGGCCTACATCAGGGGTTTGCAGAGCCGCGATGTGGCAGCCTGCGTCAAGCATTACCTGGCCAACAACCAGGAGACCGACAGAGGCTCGGTAGATGTGTACATGAGCGACCGGGCTTTGCATGAGATATATTTACCGGCGTTTAAAGCCGCTGTGCAGGAGGCGGGCACCTATTCCATCATGACGGCTTACAATAAGTTTCGGGGACTCTGGTGTGCCGAGCATCCTTATTTGCTCGACAGTCTTATGCGACAGGAGCTTGGTTTCGACGGGATTTTTGTCAGCGACTGGAACGGCACCCATTCTACTTTGGCTTCTGCCAAAGCGGGTTTGGACCTGGAGATGGGCACCGATAAACCGTATAGCGAATACTACTTTGCGCAACCTCTGATCGATGCCGTTCGCAAAGGTGAGCTGCCCGAATCCCTGGTCGACCGGAAAGTGGCCGGGATTTTGAGCCTGATGATGAAACTCAAAATTTTCGATCCTGCCAAACGCTTCGAAGGTAGTTTCAATACCCCCGAACACCAGCAGGCTACTTATCGCTCGGCGGCTGAATCCATCGTGTTGCTTAAGAACGATAAGGGTGTTTTACCTCTCGATGCGACTAAAATAAAATCCCTGGCTGTGATTGGTGATAACGCCACCCGCAAACAATCTTTCGGCGGGCAGAGTTCCGAAATCAAAGCCTTGTACGAAGTGACTCCTTTGGAAGGATTGAAAAACAGGGCCAAAGGCCGGTTTGAGATTCGTTTTGCCCAAGGTTACGAAAAAAGCCAGCGTCCTTCGAACAGGCCCGATTGGGCATTGATTGACGAGGCAGCCGCCCTGGCGGCCCAATGCGATGCGGCTGTTGTAATGGCCGGCCTCAATCACGACTACGATACCGAGTCGCGCGACAAGCCCGATATGGCATTGCCATACGGTCAATTGGAGTTAATCAGGGCAGTGGTCAAAGCCAATCCCAATACCGTTGTGGTGATTATTGCCGGCTCGGCGGTCGATATGGCCGGTTTCAATTACCGGGTTCCCGGTCTGCTGTGGGCCTGGTACAACGGAATGGAAGGCGGTAATGCCCTGGCCGACGTTCTGCTGGGAGAGGTCAACCCCTCGGGCAAGATGCCTTTTAGTCTGCCTTTTTGCCTGGATCAGTCCAACGCCCATGCTTTGGGTGAATTCCCCGGCCGCAACAGGAAAGTGGATTATTTCGACGATATTTTTGTGGGTTACCGCTGGTTCGATACTTACGGCATTGCTCCTTTGTATCCTTTTGGTCACGGCTTGTCTTATACTCAATTTGAATACTCGGAATCCCGTGCAGACAAAGAAGAATGGGGTATGAACGAAAAACTTCGGCTCAGTTTGGTCCTCAGCAATACTGGCCGCTTCGACGGAGCCGAAGTGGTTCAATTGTACGTTTCCGACCCGGAATCGGAATTGCCCCGACCCCAAAAGGAGCTTAAGGCTTTTCAAAAAGTTTTCCTGAAAGCCGGCGAAAGCCGTGAATTGGTTTTTGAGTTGCCTATAAGCGATTTGGCCTACTATAACGACATTAAACGGGAATGGCAGCTGGAACCGGGTACGATTAAGTGTTTGCTGGGCTCTTCGTCGAGAGACATCCGACGGGAAATAAGTATTAAGGTCAAATAAGACCTGGAATATCATATTAATAAAGCGCAAGATATATAACTGCTATGAACAAAAACATCAATTGGTCTGAATTGTCGTTTGGCTATCTGCCTACCGACTACAATGTTCGCTGCTATTTTCGCAGGGGCAAGTGGGGAGAACTGGAAGTTTCGTCCTCTGAAAATATTACTATGCACATGGCTGCTACCTGTTTGCATTACGGTCAGGAAGCTTTCGAAGGTTTAAAAGCCTTTAGGGGCAAAGACAACAAAATACGGATTTTCCGTTTGGACGAAAATGCCAAGCGTCTGCAATCTTCGGCCGAAACCATTTTAATGGAAAAATTTCCCCTCGAAATGTTCAGAGAGGCCGTGCTGAAAGTGGTAAAATTGAACGAAGCCTATTGTCCGCCCTATGAATCGGGAGCCTCTTTGTATATAAGGCCTTTGTTGATCGGTACCGGCCCGAGAGTGGGAGTTAAACCGGCCGATGAGTATTTGTTTGTGGTATTTGTATCGCCCGTAGGCCCCTATTTTAAAGAAGGTTTTAAACCGACCAATATGGTAATTATGCGGGAGTTTGACCGTGCTGCTCCTCAAGGTACCGGACATGTAAAGGTCGGCGGTAACTACGCCGCCAGTTTGCATTCCGGCGAAATAGCTCACGCAAAAGGTTATTCGGCTGTGTTGTATCTCGATTCGAAAGAAAAGAAATACATTGACGAATGCGGCCCGGCCAATTTCTTTTTAATCAGGGGCAACAGCTATGTAACCCCGGCTTCGCATTCCATTCTGCCCTCCATTACCAACAAAAGCCTTATGAAATTGGCCGAAGATATGGGCATGGAAGTGATACGCAGGCAAATCCGGGTAGAAGAACTCAACGATTTCGAAGAAGCCGGCGCTTGCGGCACCGCGGCTGTAATCAGTCCGGTAGCAAGGATAGACGATGCGGATACCGGAAAAAGCTATGTGTTTTCCAAAGACGGCAAACCGGGCAAAGTCTGTGAAAAATTATACCATAAACTCAGGGCTATTCAATACGGGGATGAGCCCGATACCTACGGCTGGACCACTTTTGTCGAGTGAGGCTGTATCCCTTCTATGGCAAAAAACAAACTGAAAAAATTTGAGGATCTGCGCAACTGGAGTCATGTGTATGAGTTCCCACTTAAAGACGGCCGCCGGCCCGAGTGCGAGTTCAAAGGCCATTGGAGTGCGAGTGTTTTCGGCAACGATCATCCGTTGGTTTTAGAGTTGGGTTGCGGCAAGGGAGAGTACACGGTGGGACTGGGCCGTTTGCGGCCGGATATGAATTTTATAGGAATAGACATCAAGGGGGCCCGCATGTGGACAGGGGCCCGTCAGGCCAAGGAAGAGGCCCTTGGGAACGTAGCATTTCTACGTACTCATATTGAGCTATTGAACAGTTTTTTTGCCCCCGGCGAGGTGGCCGAAATTTGGTTGACTTTTCCCGATCCGCAAATGAAGAAAGTGCGCAAGCGATTGACTTCAACCTATTTCATGCGTATGTACCAGCAGGTTTTGGCAGCAAACGCTGTTTTGCACCTCAAAACCGACAGTCGTTTTATGTACGAGTACAGCCTTGCCGTCTTAAAGGCCAACGCTTTGCCAATTCATTACCGGACTCAGGATCTTTATTCCGAGTCGCTCCCGGTTCCCGATATACAGACATTTTACGAACAACAATGGTTGTTGCGTGGCATCAGCATCAAGTACCTCCGGTGGTCCATTCCGCCGGTTACGAACTGGAAAGAGCCCGAGGTTGACATTGAGCCGGACGAGTACAGAAGTTTCGGACGAAGTGCCCGCATATTACCAAAAGACAAACAGCTATGAATCTTTATCCTAAATTGATTTTGGACGCCCTGTCCAAAGTGCGTTACCCCGGAACCTCCCAAGACCTGGTTTCTTCCGGTATGGTAGAAGACAACATTCGCATCGAAGGTAATAAGGTGAGTTTTTCACTTATTTTTGAAAAACAAAACGATCCCTTTATCAAGTCGGTAGTGAAGGCTGCCGAAACGGCCATCCTGACCTATGTGGGAGAAGAGGTCGATATAAAAGGGAATATCAAGGTTGTAGTCCGCCCGGCTGCTCCCGTCAAGGAAGAAGAAGCCCTGTTGCCCGGGGTGAAAAACGTTGTTGTTATTGCTTCGGGCAAGGGTGGCGTGGGTAAATCCACTATCACCACCAATCTGGCGGTGGCTTTGGCTGCCGAAGGCTATAGAGTGGGTTTACTGGATGCGGATATTTTTGGACCTTCCATTCCCAAGATGTTGGATATGGAAGAAGTCAGGCCGGTCATGGAGAATATTTTGGGACGCGACCGAATCATTCCCGAAGAAAAATACGGGCTCAAGGTGTTATCTATAGGATTTTTTGTACAAAAAGAGAATGCCATCGTCTGGCGTGGCCCCATGGCTTCCAATGCCCTGAAACAATTGATAGGAGATACTTACTGGGGTGAATTGGATTATTTCCTCATAGACTTGCCCCCGGGCACCAGCGATATTCATCTTACTTTGGTACAGAATTTGAAACTTTCGGGAGCCATCGTGGTTACCACCCCTCAACAGGTGGCATTGACCGATGCCCGTAAGGCGGTCGATATGTTCCAAAACGAAAAGATCAATGTACCCATCCTGGGTTTGGTCGAAAATATGTCTTGGTTTACTCCGGCCGAACTGCCTCAAAACCGCTATTATTTGTTTGGTAAAGACGGGGGAGCAGAGTTGGCCAAAGAAAGAGGAGTTCCGCTGCTGGGACAGATACCCCTAGTGCAAAGCGTCTGTGAATCGGGCGATGCGGGAAGACCGGCGGCCCTCAACGCCGATACTGTAATGGGGCAGGCTTTCAGGCAGTTGGCTGCTGCTGTTCAGGAGCGTTTGGAAAAACGTTGATGGCAGTTTGCCAGCTTGAATTTTCACCGGTAACTTTGACTTCGTCCTTGTCCGGATTCTTTTCGGCAAGTTCTTCTGCCGTAGAGTCCAATTCGGAATTTATCGCTTCTTCTTCGTCTTCTTCTTCCGGGGGAGGTGGGGCCTGAGGCCCCTGCTTTCTTAGCAGCAAGGCCCAGAGCAGGCCGGCCATGGCTCCCGACAGATGACCTTCCCAGGAGATGTCTCTGTTGAATTCCCCCCAGGGGAACATATTCCAAAAGGTGCTACCGTAGAGGAATACCACTACAAACGATATGGCCATCAGTGGTTTATGTCCGCGTATCAATCCGCTGAAGAATAAAAAAAAGGAGTAGGCATAAATTAAACCGCTGGCACCTATATGCCAGTTGGGTCTACCGATCAACCAGGTGAACAGTCCGGAGCTAATCCACAGCAAAAGGCTGCCCTTCCAAAAGAGTTCCCGATAGAAATAGTAAAAACACCAACTCAAAACAAAGAGGGGAACGGCATTATTAAAAAAATGCGCCCAGTTTTCGTGGATAAATACCTGTGTGATTATTCCCGGAAGACTGGAGATTTCGCGAGGATAGATGCCTAACCTGTACCAGCTTTCCTGCAAACCGCTTTGCAGGGCCTGTACCAGGGCGAGCAGGAACACCAGCAGAGCGGGAACATAAAAAGAAAGCTTGAAGCGTTTTTTTTCAATGTCCATATTGCGATGGAATTTAAAGCCTTAAGTTCAGTGTATAACCGATATCTTGCGGGCTTTCAGAGCCTTCTGCAGATCGGGCAGGTCGTAGTATTTTGAAGCTTTGGGTACAATGTAGGAGAGCTGCTCTTTGGTTGTGGGATGTTCCAGTAGATACTCCCACGAAGGCAGTTCGCTATGCAGCCTGATTTCCAGGAGGTTATTCAGTAAAAAAGCGGCATGCAGGGCAGGAGGAACGCATTTTCCGTAGGCTTCCAACTGCAGGTCGCGGCAATTTTTGAGTGTTTCGTGTTGCCCGATAAAGGAGGCCAGCATTAAAATATCGGTGGCACGTTGTCCGACCAAAGTCTTGCCGATGTGCAGCGACATCATGCCCACACTGTATTCCGTATTGAAATATTTGCTTTCGTTGCGTTCGGGTTTATCGCGGCTTTCGCCCAAGCCCCTGAGGTCGGCCAGTAATATAATCTCACCGCTGCTTTGGCAAAGTTGAATGCAGGAGTCTGCTATAAGGCATTTGCCCTGCTCGTGCAGAATAATCCTGACGGCATCCCGTTGCGGTTTATCGGGCAAAAGTAACAGGCAGGGTAGGGGCGTTTCGTTTTCGGCGTGCAGAATATACCTTTCAAATCTTATGCCTTCCAAAGCGGTGGATCCGGCTTTTTCCACTCTGACCTCGACCCCGGGGTTTATCCCGGCTAAGGAGATGACTTGCCGGTTTTGTGCTTCTGGGCTCAGTGTGTGAAATTTGGCTCTTGATCCGGCCTGCTCCTGCCAGATTTGTTGATTGCGTGCCGGTGTCAGCAGTTCTCCTTTCGGTAGAAAGGTGCTTAAATTTCCTTTGGGCGTGCAGAGCATTTCGTTGGCAGGGATGGGTTCAAAGTCGTAGGCAGGTGTTATGCCGGTTTCCTCTGCAAAAGCCTTTACGGAAGCATAGTCGGCTTCAGAGGAAGGGTTGCGAAAAGTTTGGCCCTTTTGCTCTTTGTTGCAGAGGTATTTGAGGAACCAGGCCAGTACCAGCCTTTGTTTTTCTTCTCCAAAGGCATGGCCGTCGTCGCCGGTGTATAAGAGTACCTGCTCCGGCCGTCCGCAGGCTGCATAGAATTTTTTTAATTCCCTATAGCCGGCTTCGGCTCCTATACGGTCAACAAAATCGTAGGCTCCGTTGATAATGATCAGTGGTTTAGGGGCAAAAGCCGTTACAAAGTCCACCTGTTCAAGAGCTTTGAGGCCTTCGCCGGGCAAATGCTGACAACCGTCCTGGGGAGCAATCACTTCCATGCTTCTTCGTCTTTGCGTAAAATAACCTCCGATGCCTCCCACCTTGATACGCGTATCGAAGGCAAGCAGATATTCCGCCTGGGTGCCGCCGCCCGAAAATCCGAAACAGCCTATTCTGCTCGTATCGATATCCGGCCGGCTGCACAGGTAGTCGATGGCTCTCAGGTTGTCCCATAATTCGTCTTTGACCATAGATTCACCCACTATCAGTGAATTCATAAGCAAGAGGGTGTGTTCGTTGGTGCCGCTGCCACCACGGGCTGGGTTGTTGCCGTCTTTGTCGATCAACTGAAAACGTTCTCCCTGGCCGGGAGGGTCTACTACCATGGTGGCTATGCCGTTGGCGGCATACAAAGCTGCCTGGTATTGGTAAAACGGCGTTTGTTTGCCTTGGGCTCCGTGTCCGCAAAGCATCAGTACGACAGGGTGTTTTCCGGCTTGACCGGGCAAATAAAGATTGGCGGTGACCCTGCGGTTGGGGCTGCTTTGATAGATGATTTTCTCTAAGCTGAATGCTCCAAAATTGTGGTTGCCGCAATGTTCCACAGCTACGGCCGTGCGATTAGGCATAGGGCCGAGTAAGTCCAGATAAGCTTGTTTTGCTTTATTGCCGTATTCGCGGGCTTCAGCAGCGCTGAATCCGGAACAAAAAAAGGCATCGCGTTCCAGATACTGTTCATATACTTGCCTGAGCAGGTACTTATTGAACATCTGGTCGGCATCGAAAGTAAAGAGCCGGCAGGACCTATTTTGTGCCGACGGGGTTGCAGGCCATAGCAGACCCACAAGAAGTAAAAATAGGAAGCAACGTTTCATGATATCGGGTTTTATAGTCCGTAAAAATACATAATTTT
Organism: Bacteroidales bacterium UBA1402; assembly: GCA_002305085.1. GTDB lineage: Bacteria > Bacteroidota > Bacteroidia > Bacteroidales > UBA1402 > UBA1402. Next base: position 31,838 of record DBQE01000004.1, read on the forward strand.
ACTACGGCGACGAAGTTTTGTACATTTGCGCTTCCAAACTTCAAGTTATGACTGTTGATTATAGCACGGAATACAGGGAAAGCATTTTAATTAAAAATATATTGCTGGGTCGTAAGTCTCAGGATGTTTTGATCGAAGGCAATCGCTTTACGCGCATCGAAGACAAGATCGATTTATCGGCTAATCGGGTTGTCGAAGGCAAGGGCAAGGCCTTGCTTCCTCCCTTCTACAATGCGCATACCCACGCTGCCATGTCGTTGCTGAGAGGTTGCGCCGAAGATATGCATCTGACGGAATGGCTGAGAGACAAGATTTGGCCGCTGGAAGCCAAGTTGCAGGGTGATGACCACTATGTGGGCACCAGACTGGCTATTCTGGAAATGATCAAATCGGGTACGGTGTTTTTTAGCGATATGTATTTCAATGTTCCCGACACCATTCGTGCCGTAGAAGAAATGGGCATCCGGGCTGCCATCGGAGTTACTTTTCTGGAAAGTAACGGTGCAAAATATATAGAACGGGGCTTGCGCTTGCTCGAAAATCTGCCTGAAACCTCGTCGCGTGTGCAGATCACCGTTGCTCCTCATGCTGTCTATACGGTTAGTGAAGACTTGTTTAAACGTTTGGCGGCTATGGCCCGGGAACGTTCTCTGATTATTCACACCCATTTGGCCGAAACCCGGCAAGAAGTACAGGATTGTATAGCGGCTCACGGCATGAGCCCTGTGCGTTGGCTCGATCATTTAGGCTTGTTGACCCCCAACACGGTGGCGGCACATGTCGTTCACGCAGACGACTATGAATTAGATTTGCTCAGAGATAGAGGCGTTTGGCTGGTGCATAATCCTTGTTCCAACATGAAACTGGGCTCCGGTGTTTTTCGCAGTGCAGACATCATAGAAAAAAAATTAAAGGTGGCCCTGGGTACCGACGGTTGTTCTTCCAATAATAACCTCGACATGCGGGAAGAGATGAAAATCGCCTCTCTTCTGGCTAAAGTACATTACGGCAGCGAAGCGCTGAAGGTTGAAGAAGTTTTTCGTTGGGCTACCTTGAACGCTGCCCGGGCTTACGGCCTGGATGCCGGCGAGATCGCCGTGGGTAAATTGGCCGATGCTTTGATTATCGATTTGAACAATGTGCGTATGGTGCCCTCGTACGATTTACTTTCGAATTGGGTCTATTCGGCCGACAGTTCTTGCATAGACAGCGTGATTTGTGACGGTAAGTTCCTGATGCAGGGAGGCAAAGTGCCCGGTGAGGAACTTATTTTAGAGGCAGCCTTTAAAGCTTCCTCCAGGCTGGCCGCAAAAAACAACCGAAACTAAAACAAGCCGGTCTCTTGAGCAGAAATGCCGGAAACATGCTATATTTGCAGCTTCATTTACAATAGTTATACTTTTATGCCGATTCCATCACGCCGCGGAGCTTTAATGCCCGAATCACCCATCCGAAAGTTGGTTCCCCTAAGCAGGCAGGCCATTGCCAGGGGAGTTAAAATATATCATCTCAACATAGGTCAGCCCGATATAAAGACCCCCCAGGTGGGCTTGGATGCCTTAAAAAAAATTGATCGTTCCATCCTGGAATATACTCCCAGCGAAGGTTTGCTGAGTTTACGCAAGAAACTTGTCGGTTATTATAAGAAGTTCCAAATCGACCTCGATGCCGAGGATATCATAATTACTACCGGCGGTTCCGAAGCCGTGCTTTTTGCCATGATGGCCTGCCTGGATCCCGGAGACGAAATTATTGTTCCGGAACCGGCCTACGCCAACTATACCGCCTTTGCCGTAGCTTGCGGTGCAGTAATCAGGCCTTTTCTGCTGAATATCGAAAACGGCTTTGCCATGCCTCCCGCCGAGGAATTTGAAAAAATGATCACCCCGCGTACCAGAGCGATTCTGATAAGCAACCCCAATAATCCCACCGGTTATCTTTACAGTCGCAAGGAACTGGAGGATATGCGCGACCTGGTAGAAAAATACGATTTGTATTTGTTTTCGGACGAGGTTTATAGGGAATTTTGCTATACCGGGGCTCCTCATATTTCTTGTCTTCACCTTGAAGGCATACGCGACAATGTGATTTTAATAGACTCGGTTTCGAAACGTTACAGTGAATGCGGCATTCGTATAGGTGCTCTTATCAGCAAAAATGAACAGGTTCGTCAAAACGTGATGAAGTTTTGCCAGGCCCGTTTGTGTCCGCCCCTCATCGGTCAGCTGATAGCCGAAGCTTCTCTGGACGTTCACGAAAGCTACATGGAAAAGGTGTACCAAGAATACCTGGGGCGTAGAAATTTTATGATTGAGGCCATAAACAAAATACCCGGCTGTTATTCGCCTATGCCCATGGGAGCCTTTTATACCGTAGCCCGTTTGCCCATCGACGATGCAGATCGTTTTTGTGCCTGGTTGCTGGATAGTTTTGAATACGATCGCAAAACCATTATGGTTGCTCCGGCTTCTGGGTTCTATTCAGCCCCCAATGTGGGCAGAAACGAAGTGAGGCTGGCCTATGTTTTGAACAAAGACGATCTGGCCACAGCCATGATGCTGCTGGAAAAGGCGTTGGAAATATACCCCGGACGAACCATTTGATTACGGCGAAAAGCCGGCTCCTGGGCCGTCCAAGGAATTGTTCATAAAGTTTGCCTATTGAGTTTAGAATATTTTATAGCTAAACGCTTGTTCTTCAAAACCGAAGATCAAAAGCAGGTTTCCCGGCCGGCGGTACGAATAGCTACCCTTGGTATTGCGACAGGTTTGGCAGTAATGCTGATTTCCGTGTCTGTAGTGGTTGGATTTAAACGTCAGGTGGAAAAAAACATCGTCGGCTTGAGCTCTCACATTCAGGTTACCAGCTACCAGTCAAACTATTCTTACGAAATGGCAGCCATGGACTTGCCCGAACAACTGCCCGAACAACTGAAATCTGTCCCCGGAGTACGTCATGTACAGCGCTTTTCTACCAAGCCGGGCATCATCAAAACGGAAGATTCTTTTCAAACCCTTGTTTTTAAAGGATTTGGTCCCGATTTTGATTGGAACTTCCTTGAGCGCTATCTGCTGGAGGGCAATCTACCCGAATTAAACGACAACCTGCCTTCGACTCAGGTGTTGCTCTCCGCCGAGATTGCCCGACGCCTGAAATTGACCCCCGGCGATAAACTGCTCTGTTATTTTACCCGGGACGAACAATTATACACCCGTCAATGGGAGCTCTGCGGAACCTTTGATACCCACTTTGCGGAATTTGATAAGACTTTTGTTTTGGTCGACGACAGGCAAATTGTCCGGTTGAATGCCTGGGATAGTAATCAGGCAGGCGGTTTGGAGATTTTCGTAGATGATATCAGAGAATTGCCTCAGGTAGAGAGCGATGTGTATAATTTGCTGTTTCAAACAGGCAACCTGTCGGGCAATGCTTACATGGTACAATCGGTGTATGACTTGAACCCCGACTTGTTTGGCTGGCTCGATCTGCTGGATATGAATGTCTGGTTGATATTGGTGCTGATGATTTTTGTATCGGGTTTTAATATGATTTCCGGTTTGCTGATCCTGATTCTTGAACGTACCAACTTAATTGGAATGCTCAAGGCTATGGGTGCAGACAACGTCTCGGTACGCAAGGTCTTTTTGTATCTTTCGTCTTTTTTGATTGTCAGAGGTATGTTTTGGGGCAATGTAATCGGCTTGGGTTTATGCTCGCTTCAGTATTATTTCCGTTTCCTCAAATTGGATCCGGCTGTCTACTATATTGACGCCGTTCCCGTTGAGATAAATTTGGGCTATGTCGTATTACTTAACCTGGGTACTTTGTTGGCTTCGTTGCTCATGATTTTGGGGCCTTCGGCGCTGGTAGCCAGAATTACTCCGGTGAAAGCCATTCGCTTCGATTAATCTGTAATTTTCTCGCTGATTCTGAAATTTTCCTGTATTTTTGTCGGTACATCGAACACATATGGGAAAAATACTTGATTTGCTCAAAAAGCAAAAATACCTGGTCTCCGATGGAGCCTGGGGAACCTTTTTGCAGGCCAAAGGCTTGCAAGCCGGCACTTGCCCGGAACTATGGAATATTGACCATCCCGAGGCGGTGAAGGACATCGCCCGCAGTTATTTGGAGGCCGGTGCAGATATGGTCGAAACCAACAGTTTTGGTGGAAACTCCTGCAAATTGGAGCATTACGGCCTCGCCGGCCGGGCATATGAAATAAATCGTGCTGCGGCAGCTCTCTCCAGGCAGGCTGCCGGTCCGGACAAAATTGTACTGGGATCGGTGGGGCCGACAGGCAAGTTCCTGATGATGGGCGAGCTAAGTCCCGAAGAAATGTTCCAGGTGTTTTACGAACAATGTCAAGCTCTCAAAGAAGGAGGAGCCGATGCCGTAGTGGTAGAAACCATGACCGATCTGGAAGAAGCCGTAATCGCTGTTCGTGCTGCTGTAAAAACAGGCCTTGAAGCGCTTTGCACCATGACCTTCGATCCACTGGCCGGAGGCGGCTACAGAACCATGATGGGTATTTCACCTTCCGATATGATTCAACCCCTGTTAGAAGCGGGGGCCGCGGTGATAGGCAGCAATTGCGGTAACGGTTCCAGGGGAATGATAGATATAGTACGCGAAATCCGCAGTGTGAACACTGAGGTTCCGGTTTTGATCCAGGCCAACGCCGGATTGCCGGTTTATAAAGACGGGAAAACCATTTTTCCCGAATCTCCCGAAGAAATGGCGGCCTCCGTTCCCGGATTATTGGAAGCCGGAGCCAACATTATTGGGGGATGTTGCGGTAGTACCCCGGCTCATATCAGAGCTATTGCTGCCCGGATCAGAGAATAAATCGTGAAAATGAAACCTGATTTCGACAAAATTATCGACCGGCGCCACACCAATAGTCTGAAACACGACTCCTGTGATGTGGTCTTTGGCCGTGAAGACGTATTGCCGCTTTGGGTGGCCGATATGGATTTCCCTGTTCCCGAAGCAGTGATAGGGGCCATGAAGAAACGACTGGAACATCCTGTTTTTGGTTATTTTACTCACAGCGAGGCTTTTTATCAGTCCATTGTGGATTGGATGCGCAGGCGTCACGCCTGGGAGATCGATAAAGATTGGATTTGTTTCACTCCGGGGGTGGTCTCCGGTTTGGCTATGTCGGTGCAGGCTTTTAGCCGGCCCGGCGACAAAATAATTGTACAGCCTCCCGTTTATCATCCCTTTTATTACGTGGTCGAGAGACAAGGCCGGGTTTTGCTCTACAATAAGCTGATCCGCGGTGAGGACCAATACTTCATGGATTTTCCCGATTTGGAGGAAAAACTGAAGTCAGGGGCCAAGATGTTGTTGTTGTGCAATCCCCACAATCCGGTCGGCCGAAGCTGGACAAAAGAAGAATTGCAAAAGCTGGGAGAATTATGTCTGAAATATCATTGCCTGGTGGTATCCGACGAGATACATGCCGATTTGATAATGAAAGGCTACGTACACACGCCTATGGCCAGTTTGAGCCCTTCAATAGCCGGCAATACTATTACTTTTATGGCTCCCAGCAAAACTTTCAATCTGGCCGGTATGGCCAGTTCCGAAGCTATAATTTCGAATCCCGTGCTGAGAAAAGCTTTTTTCGATATAAGTAACGGAGCTTTGCACATCAATATGGGCAATACTTTTGGGGACGTAGCCCTGGAGGCTGCTTATACCCATGGCGAAGCTTGGCTAGATGCTTTGCTGGAGTACCTAAACAAAAGTTCAGATTATTTAACCAACTTTATTTCGAAAAAATTGCCTGCCCTCAGGCTTTATCGTCACGAGGCTACCTATCTGATCTGGGTGGATTTTTCGGCACTGGGCGTGGGGCATAAGGCCTTACAAAATAAGCTGGTGCATGAAGGCGGATTGGGTTTTAGCGAAGGCAGTATTTTTGGGCCGGGAGGGGAGCACCACATGCGAATTAATATTGCATGTCCGCGTTCTGTGTTGGAAACAGCTATGGAGCGACTACAGGCTTGCCGCTTTTAAAGAAAAAAAATTATCTTTGCTGAATGCAAAACTTTTTATCAACAAACTGAATAATTCTATCGCTATGAAAAAACACCTTCTTATCCTGACAGCTGTCTTCGGTATTGCCGCGATGGCTGTATCTGCGGAAAAGGCCAATGTGGTTGTAAACGCCGACCAACCGGGTGCTCAAATCAGCAAACACATTTACGGACATTTTGCTGAACATTTGGGTAATTGTATTTACGGTGGCATCTGGGTGGGTCCGGAATCGTCTATCCCCAACACCGATGGTTATCGCAACGACATAATTACGGCTCTCAAACAAATTCAGATACCCAACCTGCGTTGGCCCGGGGGTTGCTTTGCCGATGAGTACCACTGGAAAGATGGTATCGGACCCAGAGCAAGCCGGCCCAAAATGATCAATACCCACTGGGGCGGAGTGGTCGAAGACAACTCTTTTGGTACCCATGAATTTTTGAATTTTTGCGAATTGATAGGTACCGAGCCTTACATTTGCGGTAATGTGGGCAGCGGAACAATCGAAGAAATGTCCAAGTGGGTGGAATACATCACTTTCGACGGAGAATCGCCCATGGCTAACCTGAGGCGCGAGAACGGACGCGACAAACCCTGGAAGGTGAGATTCTGGGGTGTCGGTAACGAAAACTGGGGTTGCGGAGGAAATATGACCCCTGAACACTACGCGAACTTATACAAGAATTACGCCACTTACTGTCGTAATTACGGAGACAACCGCTTGTTCAAGATTGCCGGCGGAGCCAATTCGGCCGATTACAATTGGACCGAAGTGATGATGAGAAACGTCGGCGCCGGTCAAATGTGGGGCCTTTCATTACATCATTACACTGTCCCCAAAGGCTGGGGTCCCGGAGGTAAGGGATCTGCCACCGATTTTACCGAAGAGGAATACTTCACCACCATGGAGAAGACGTTGTTTATGGATGAGCTGATCGGCAGACACGTGGCCATAATGGACAGGTACGATGCCCGCAAAAGAGTTGCCCTTTGTGTAGACGAATGGGGAGCCTGGTACGATGTAGAACCCGGCACCAATCCCGGCTTCCTTTATCAGCAAAACACCCTGCGCGATGCTTTGCTGTGTGCGGCCAACATGAATATTTTTCACAAATACTGTGATCGTGTCCGCATGGCTAACATTGCACAAATGGTGAATGTCTTGCAGTCCATTATTCTGACCAAAGACGATAAGATCGTGCTGACACCTACCTATCATATTTACGATATGTACAAAGTGCATCAGGATGCCACTCTCATCCCCGTCGAAATACTGAGCCCGGTGTACAAGCTGGGGAACAGATCTTTGACGGCTCTGAGTGTTAGTGCTTCGAAAGATACTCAGGGTGTGATACATATTTCGATAGTCAACATTGATCCCAACAACGATATTGAAGCTTTTTGCCTATTGAAGGGAGTGGATGCCAAAAACGTGGACGGAGTAATATTGAGTTCCGGTAATCTTACGGACAAAAACACCTTTGAAGAGACTCAAAAAGTTGTACTCAAGGAGTTCAAAAAGGCCAAAATAAACAAGGGTGAATTGACTCTGACGGTTCCCGCCAAATCTGTAATAACTCTGGCCATTCAATAATCGGCCATTCAATATAAATAATGTAACGGGGTGTGAGGACATCCCAAATAAGCTACAAGATGCGGACATACAATTTTTTAGCCTTCGATCTGGGAGCCACCAGCGGGCGAGCCATTTTAGGAACGCTGGGCGGAGGTAAACTCGAAACGAAAGAATTAACCCGGTTCCCCAATCTTATTATGCCTATACACGGCAAGTCGTACTGGAACATTTTCGGACTCTATGAGTCTCTCAAAGCGGGATTAAAAGCTGCCGCCGCAACCGGACAAAAAATCGATGCCATTGGTATCGACACCTGGGGCGTAGATTTTGTCTATGTCGGCAAAGACGGTACTTTTCTGGGTTGTCCCCGGGCCTATCGCGATCCTTACACCAATTCCATTCCCGAAAAGTATTTTAAACTGATCCCCCGTAAAGAAGTATACAAACGGACGGGCATTCAAATTATGAATTTCAACAGTCTGTTTCAGCTTTATGCTGCCAAGCTGGAGAAATCATCTGCCCTGGAGGCAGCCGACAAGATTTTGTTTATGCCCGATGCTCTTTCGTATATGTTGACCGGAAAAATGGTTTGCGAATACAGCATTGCCTCCACTTCGCAGATACTGAATCCAAGAACCAGAAAGTTTGATCCCTCTCTGCTCGAGGTCGCCGGTATCAATCCGGACATATTGCCCGAAATAACCGATCCGGGTGTGGTGATTGGTCCGCTCTGCGATGCTCTGGCCGAAGAAAGCGGATTGGGCAAAGTTCCGGTTATTGCCGTGGCCGGACACGACACGGGCTCTGCTGTGGCTTCGGTGCCGGCCGAAAACGAATGTTTTGCCTACCTGAGTTCCGGCACCTGGTCGTTGATGGGTATTGAAGTCAGAGAGCCCATTATCAACGAAGAGACTTTTCAAATGAACTTCACCAACGAAGGCGGGGTAGACGGTACCACCCGTTTCCTGAAAAACATCACCGGTATGTGGTTGCTGGAACAATGTCGCAAGGAGTGGAAAAAGACGGGAGTATCCTATTCCTATCCCACTATTGTGGAGCTGGCATCATCGGCCGATGGTTTCCGTTCGCTGGTAGATCCCGACGATCCCTCTTTTGCCAATCCGGCAAATATGGTCAAGGCCATTGTTGATTTCTGTACAGCTACCGGCCAGCCTGTACCCCGGAATCACGCACAATTCATTCGTTGTATTTTCGACAGTCTGGCGCTCAAGTACAATTATGTTTTGGGTAAACTGCAACAAGTGGCCAGTTTCAAAATCGAAAAACTGCACATCATCGGAGGAGGTGCCCAAAACCGGCTGCTTAACCAGTTTACATCCAATGCCATCGGACTGCCGGTAGTGGCAGGTCCTGTAGAGGCTACCGCTATAGGTAATGTGATGATGCAGGCTAAAGCGCTGGGAGTGGTCGGGAACTTGCAGGAGATGCGTACGCTGATATCCTCTTCTATTGCCACCGAAGTCTTTCTGCCTCAAGACGCTACTACCTGGTCGCTGGCTTATCAAAAGTATTTGAATATCATCAAAAAATAAACATTAATCCTTTAAAACGAATATTATGGTAAAAGAAAAACTCGTTCAACAGGCATACGAAATTGCCAGGGAACGTTATGCAGCTCTTGGTGTCGATGTCGATGCCGCTTTGAATAAACTCCAGAAAATATCCTTGTCTCTGCATTGCTGGCAGGCCGACGATGTCAGTGGATTTGAAAATCCCGACGGAGAGTTGACCGGCGGCATTCAGTCTACCGGAAATTATCCCGGCAAGGCCAGGAATATCGATGAATTGCGGGCAGATATTAAAAAAGCCACCTCTTTTATACCCGGAAAACACCGCTTGAGTCTTCACGCCATTTACGGTGATTTTCAGGGGAAATTTGTTGAACGCGACCAACTGGAACCCAAACATTTTGCAAGCTGGATGCAATGGGCCAAAGAAAATGAAATGAAGTTGGATTTCAACTCCACCTCTTTCTCTCATCCCAAAAGCGAAGCGCTCACCCTGTCGAGCCCCAAAAAAGAAATCCGTGAATTCTGGATTGAACATACCAAACGTTGCCGGGCTATTGCCGAGGCTATGGGCGTTTACCAGGGTTCTCCCTGTGTAATGAATCTTTGGATTCACGACGGCTCAAAAGATATGACCGTCAATCGCCTGGAATACCGTCGCATTCTGGAACAATCGCTCGATGAAATTTTTGCACAGAAGTACAACAACATGAAGGATTGCATCGAATCCAAATTATTCGGTATTGGTGCGGAATACTATACAGTGGGATCTCACGATTTCTACCTGGGTTATGGAGTTAAGAATCAAAAGATTGTTACCCTCGATACAGGCCACTTCCACTTGACCGAAAGTATAGCCGACAAGATTTCCTGCCTGCTGCTGTTTACCCCCGAAATCATGTTGCACGTTTCCCGTCCCATACGCTGGGATTCCGACCACGTGACTCTTATGAGCGACGACACCCTCGAATTGGCCAAAGAAATTGTACGTGCCAATGCTTTGGATCGTGTTAATATTGGTCTTGACTATTTTGACGGATCCATCAACCGTATAGGAGCCTATGTCATCGGTAGCCGTGCCACTCAAAAATGCTTCCTGCATGCTTTGCTCGAACCCATCGAAATCCTGAGAAAATACGAAAGCAAGGAACAAGGTTTCGAACGTCTGGCTTTGCTCGAAGAATGCAAAGGCTTGCCCTGGAACGCCGTTTGGGATTATTTCTGCCTGAAGAACAACGTTCCCGTGGGTGAAGATTTCATTCCCGAGATTCAGCAATACGAAAAAGAAGTAACTTCTAAACGCTGACCATGAATACGCTGATAGGTTTGCTGGTGATTGCCGTTGGCAGTTTCGGGCAGTCCAGTTCTTATGTACCCATCAACAAGATTAAGAATTGGTCGTGGGAAAGTTTCTGGCTGGTTCAGGGGGTGTTCGCTTGGCTGATTTTTCCCTTTTTGGGAGCCCTGCTGGCTGTACCTCAGGGGTCGACATTGGGCGCTTTGTTGAGCGTTGATCCCGCTGCTTCGTGGAAAGCCATAGGCTTTGGCGCCCTTTGGGGCGTGGGCGGCCTGACTTTCGGACTCAGTATGCGTTACCTGGGCGTTGCCCTGGGACAATCCATAGCATTAGGTACTTGCTCTGCTTTTGGAACCTTGATTCCGGCTTTGTTTTTTGATAAACAGGATTTGCTTCACGGAGACGGCCTGATTCTTTTACTGGGTGTTTGTATAACACTGGTCGGTATCGCCGTAATCGGCTATGCCGGTGGCCTGAGAGCTCAAAACATGACCGAAGAGCAAAAGAAAGCAGCTATTAAGGATTTTGCTTTGACCAAAGGTTTGTTGGTGGCATTGCTGGCCGGTGTAATGAGTGCTTGTTTTGCTCTGGGACTCAGCGCAGGACAACCCATTGCAGACGCAGCCAAAAGTGTTGGTGCCAATGATTTGTTTGCCACTCTCCCGACCACTCTTATGGTAACTTTAGGCGGTTTTTTCACCAATGCCGTTTATTGTTTGTCTCAAAACGCCAAAAATAAGAGTTTCAAAGACTACACTTCAAATAGCCGTAAAATATGGGTTAATAATCTGTTGTTCTGCTCTTTGGCAGGATTACTCTGGTATTCTCAATTTTTCGGTTTATCCGTCGGTAAAAGTTTCCTGGCAGAGAATGCCATTATGCTGGCTTTCTCGTGGAGTATACTGATGGCCTTGAACGTTACCTTCAGCAATGTCTGGGGAATCTTGCTCAAGGAATGGAAAGGAGTATCAACCAAAACCATTGTCGTTTTGATTCTGGGCTTGCTTATTTTGGTCTTTTCCGTCTTTTTCCCGAATCTGTTTTAGCAGGCGGCAAATCTATGTACACAGGGCGTCCCACAAAGACGCCCTGTTTTTATTCCATTTGCTTGATCAGGGTTTCCCGAATCAGTTTGCGTAATTCCAATTTTTGGGCATCGACTATTCTCCGGCTTACCGGGCGGTAATTTTCGGGGTATTTACAGGCGGCCGGCCTGATCTTAAGGTCGTCCATAGTGCCGCTGATGTTTACACCCAGGCGCATGGGCAGCGGGCTTTCGAGCAAAGAAATATGATAATCGAAACTCATGTCGAGGTTGTGGCGGCCTCCCACGACAGCTTTGTATTTATCCATCACTATGGTAAACGGATACACATCCACTTCGTTTTTGAATACCGTGAATTCGGCGCTCAGGCTGTCTATTTTGTTTTCTGTCTTTTTGTTGAACATCAGAATGTTGGAGATTTTTCCAAAGGTTTCGCTGTCCATCAACACCAGGTTGTCGCCCCGTATGGAGGAGGCTCCCCTCAGGGTGGATTTTTTCAGGTTGTAGTTTTTATCGAGGTAAGTTTCGGCAGCCAGATGAAATTCGCCCTGGCCCTTGAAGGAGCTCAGCATGGGCATAATGGTGTCCAGGTCGGGAAACATGCTTAGCAGTTCGTCAATCTGAATGTCAACCATATGATAGTCGAGGCCCAGGTAGAGGTGATTGGGGCGGGGTGAGCGGTATAAAGCCGTCAGCTTGAGTCTGGCGGCGGCGCTGACAAAACCGATTTCTTCGAGTACCAGGGCATCGTCTTTGACGTAAAGCCTTCCTGTGAGGTTGGTGGCGATTTGATTGCCCACATAGGCATTCATAATGCTTGTATTCACGTTAAGGTCTATGTTTTTCGGAACCAAAAAGGGGCCGGATGCTACTGTGCTGTCTGCCGGTGTTGCTTCTTCTTGTCCGCTGCTCCCCGTATTGTACGCTTGTGCTGCTTCTGTTCCGGCGTTTTCTTCGTTTTCCGTTTCTCCCAGTCCGCTAGTGAGCTTCATCAACTGATTGACGTCGGTAAGGTTGGAAACGAAGTTGAGTTCTGCCTTGAGGCTGCCGGTATTATTCAGGTAATCGCCGATATGCAGCACATTGCCCATAAGTTGAAAATCGGAATTGCCCAGTTGGATCCGGCTGTCGATAATACTGAAGACTTCGTTGCTGTAGTTGAAGCGAATGTCGGGGATAAAAATTTTCTCCGAGATGGCGGTCAATTCAATGTCGCCTTCCTGCAAGTAGACTTCCAGTTTGGGATTCCAACGCAACAAAAGCTGCTCCTTAGTATTGTCTTCGTATGCCTCTGCTCTGATTCCGAGGGATTCGGTTTTGACGACTTCCTGTCCGTAACGCAGGTTTAGGGCAGAGCTGGAGTAATCGGCTTTGAAAAAGGCTCTGCTTTTTTCCTCCTCCTGGCCTTTCATTTGCAGCCTGGCCACCGGGTTTTTGATATTCACCCGGACACTGTCCATTTGACCGTAAAGCTGCTCGGCTTCCACGTCGAAATGGAGATCAGAAACAGCGGTACTGTCAACAAAATCCATCTGCATGGCAATTTCTGCTTTTGGATTGACTATGTCCGCCGCTATTTGATCGTACCAAACCAAGGCCTTTTCGGCTTTCAGTTTGCTTGAGAAGGCAACACTATCGGTAGTGCTCATCACATCGGAGAGTTCGAAATAAACCTTGGCCTGTTGCAGCTCCGCTTTCAGGCTGCTGTCCATGCCGGCAGATAATAAAGGGCATTGGTAGAGATGGGCGTTGAGCAACGAGGTGAGACTGTTGTCCTTGGGAATAGTTAGATTCAGTCTGCCACGGGACGTTTCCAGCCTATAATCCCGGTAGCGTCCTTTAAAATTTTGCAAAAGCAAATCGGTCTGAACATGCATTTGTTGCAGATTCAATTCCATCAGTTCCGAAAGAAAAAACCGAGCTTTACCTAGACCTTTTGCCCTGCCAATCAGGCTGATGTCCATATCTTCGGGCAAGAAGTCTGCTGTTTCCTGCAGATCAAGATCCAGAGCCATATCGAGATCAATATGCATATCGTCTCCCAGCAAATCATTGATAATAATTCCGCCCTCCAAACTTGATTTTCCGGTATGAGCTTTTGCTTCCCGAAGCACAACATAAGAAGCCTTTTTATGGTTCATATCGACAAACAGCTCTACCTCGGAAGAAAGATCCTTTAATTCAACGGTAGGATCATCGTAGCTGAAAAAACCGTTCTTCAAAGCGCCAAACAATAGAATTTCGGGCATTAGGCTGTCGTTGTACAAACCGTTTATTTTGCCTTGAAATCCAAAGAGCCCGTCCACGAAGACGGCCTCCGGCAAGGCGTCCGCAACCGGAGGCAATAATTGCAAGCTTGGTTGAATGGCTGCCTGTGCTGTTTCAAAACCCAGGTCAAACAAAAGCCCCTGATCATGCAGTGCAATTGAGCCGCTGCTTTGAAGGCGGAAATGGTTAAGAGCCAGCAAAGCTTTTGTCAGGTTTAGCTTATTATCTTCGAAATAAAACGGAAGTTCCATTTTCAGGCTGTCCCCGTCAAGATAACTTGCTCCGTCCATTTCGAGACTCAGGTCGGGGGTGGACAGGCGGAGTAAGCCTTCAGCCGTTTGTCCCCGGTGGTTCAGGCTCAGGTTGAGGTTCAGTCTGTTAGCCAGAGCAAGTATGCTGTCGGCCTCATCGAGGTAGAAAATTTCTGCATCCTGCAGCTTGAAAAAAACCAGCTGAACAGATTCAAAAGGCAGGTTCAGGGCTGTGGTGTCTTCGGGATCGCTTTCCAGATTAAGGACAGCAAAATTGGACTGTCCGTTGCTGTCGATGTAAGCGTAGAGGTTTAGGCGGTCGACGAGAAAAGTATCAATAACCAGTGCCCGCTGTGAGAGTAATTTCCCCAAATGAACAGAAGTCTTTATTTGTTTAAGTCCCAGCAGAGTATCGTTGGGAGTACCGGGAAAGGGATTGAGCAGATTCAGTTCCTTGATGCTAAGTTCCATCTTAGGGAAGTTGTCAAACAGATCCAGGTCGATGCTTCCTATTTCTAAGGGACAGTTCAGGTGTTTTTCTGCCTGAGTTTGTACTATGGAATGAAGGCTTTTGGGATGCAACAACAAGACCAGTACCGCAATAAAAACCAGCACCGGCAGACCGATGACGCATGCCAGTATCCTGATTATTATTGGGCGGGTCTTTTTCATAAATCAGGTACTAAGTCTCGGAAAGCTCCTGTTAAGAGCTGCTTTTGGTAAAACTGTAGGTTTTACCAAACTCGTCCTCGTATTTTAAGCTGGTGGCTGTAAGTTCGGTAACTGTATATACTTTGGGCACCACTCCTCCAACCTCCAAAATGTGCATATGAGTGAGGGTGGAGTAGACCAAAGTCCAGGTAAATGCCTGAGCCTCTTGTTCTGTTACGTCGTCGGCTGTGTCCCAGGTTAGTCCCGTTCCATCCTCATTGTAGCGGTAGTATTCGGTACCGGAAACCCATTTACCTATCAGCAGTGAAGAATCGTATTCTGATTCCGTGATACAGGAAGTTGATACGTAGCTGACAAAAAAAATGGTCCAAAAAAATAAGCTTGTTTTGTGTTGGGATTTTTTCATAGCGCAGGTTTATTTCTTTTTGGGTGGGCTTTTTCTGATCATTTTACGGCCCTTTTTTATATTGGTTTCTTTGGCTTGTTTTTCGATAAGATCGAGACAATCTTGGTAGCTGAGTGTGGCCGGGTCCGTTTTTTTGGGGATTTTATAATTTTGTCCCTTTTTGCTTATGTAAGGTCCGTAGCGACCATTGAGAACTAATAATTCCGGATCCTGTTCAAAGCTGAGGATGATTTTTTTCCGGTCCTCTTCCCGTTTGTCTTTAACCAGTTGGATGGCTTGATCCAAACTCACTTCCAGAGGATCAAATTCCTTGGGTAAGGAAACAAATTGATTTCCATGCCGTATATAATTTCCGTAACGTCCGCTGCCCACGCTTAAGCTTTTACCCTCGAAAGATCCCAGTTCGCGGGGAAGCTTAAACAAAGCCAGGGCTTCTTCCAGGTTGATACTGTCCATGCTTTGTTCTTTTCGCAGGGAGGCAAACAAAGGTTTTTCTTCGTCTTCGGCCGTGCCTATTTGTACCAGGGGTCCGAAACGACCTATGCGTACCGATACCGGACGGCCGCTTTTAGGATCTTTACCTAAAAGCCGGCTGCCCACTTTGGGTCCGGAATAAGCAGTGGCTTCCTGTACTGCCGGATGGAAATCTTTGTAAAATTGGTCTATCAATTCTACCCACTCCAATTCGCCTTCGGCAATTTGGTCGAAATATTTTTCCACATTGGCCGTAAATTGGTAGTTCATAATGTAGGGGAAAGATTCCAGAAGAAAATCGTTGACCACCATACCGACATCGGTGGGAAAGAGTTTGGCTTTTTCTACTCCGCTCATTTCGGTTTTGGTCTTATCGTTGATTTGTCTTGTTTTAGACAGCTCCAGCAGGTTATACTGGCGTTTTTCACCCTCTCGGTTGCCTTTTTCGATGTATTCCCGTTGTTGGATGGTGGAAATAGTCGGAGCGTAGGTCGAAGGCCTTCCGATGCCCAATTCTTCGAGTTTACGAACCAAAGAGGCTTCGGTATAGCGTGGCGGTTTTTGGCTGAAACGTTGAACAGCCTGGGCCGTATCCAAATTCAGTGTTTGTTGGAGCTGAACAGAGGGCAGCAATTTGCTGTCGGTGTTTTCGGCTTCATTTTCTTTGTCGGGATATTCGTAGACCTTCAGAAAACCTTCAAAAGTGACAACTTCTCCGCTGGCGGTGAACAACTGATTTCCATTGGAATGACTAATGGTAATGGTGGTTTTTTCCAGACGTGCATCTGCCATTTGAGAGGCGATGCTCCTTTGCCAAATGAGTTCATATAATTTTTTTTCGGGCCCGGAGGCATCAACGCTGTGTACACTCATATAGGTCGGACGTATGGCTTCGTGCGCTTCCTGGGCACCTTTGCTTTTGGTCTGGTATTGCCTGGTTTTGACGTTGTCTTCACCGTACAGGCGGGTGATTTCGGCTTTGGCGGTATTGATGGCCAGCGAAGATAGATGGACCGAGTCGGTACGCATATAGGTGATTTTTCCCGATTCATAGAGCGATTGGGCTACCCGCATGGTCTGAGCTACCGAAAACCCGAGTTTACGGGCGGCCTCCTGTTGCAAAGTAGAGGTGGTAAAGGGTGGAGCAGGTGAGCGCCTGAGGGGTTTGGTGCTGATATCTTCCACTTTGAATGTGGCTGTTTTAAGCAATTCCAGCAAGGCAAGAGCCGTCTCTTTTTGTTCTATTTTTTCGGGAAATTCAGCTTTAAGTTCCGTTATGCTTCCATCGACATTAGGCACCAGAAAAACAAGGCTCAGCTTATAAAAGCTTTCCGAATTGAATTGCTGAATTTCTCTTTCCCGCTCCACGACCAGTCGAACAGCCACCGATTGTACCCTTCCGGCAGAAAGTGCCGGTTTGATCTTTTTCCAAAGCACCGGCGATAATTCAAATCCCACAATGCGGTCAAGTACGCGCCGGGCTTGCTGTGCATTTACCAGGTTGAGATCGATGTTGCGGGGTTTTTTGATGGCGTTTTCGATGGCCTCTTTGGTGATTTCGTGGAATACGATACGTTTAGTATTCTCTTCTTTAAGATTGAGCACCTCAGACAAATGCCAGGCGATGGCTTCACCTTCGCGGTCTTCGTCGGAGGCCAGCCAAATAGTTTCTGCTTTTTGAGCTGCCGATTTTAATTCGCCCACCAGTTTTTTCTTTTCCGGAGAAATTTCATAGACCGGTTTGAAATTATTTTCAATTTCAACACCTAAATCTTTTTTTCTCAGGTCACGAATGTGCCCAAAACTCGACATTACTTTGAAGTCTTTTCCTAAAAACTTTTCGATGGTTTTGGCTTTTGCCGGGGATTCTACTATAACTAAATTCTTTTGCATTAAAGAGCGCTTTCAATTAATTCGGAACTATTTATCCGGAAGTTCAACATCACAAAAAAAAGAGGGCTTAAATCCAATTATTCACCAATTCACAGCTGTAAAAACGGCGCAAAATTAGTAAAAACAGTTCAGTGTCGGGTTATTTTTCTGAAAATTTATGCAGAAATCAGCATATGCAAGACCTTATTCTTCTTCATACCAACTCGCGTAGAATCGGTAATTGTCTGAAATTCTTTTATTGATCGTATTGGTTTGTTCTGCGTCGGCAAACTTGACAAACTTGGCCGGGACACCGGCATAGACACTGTAGGGTTCAACCCTGGTTCCACTGAGCACTACCGAACCTGCTGCAATTATGGCCCCCTCTCCGATGACGGCATGATCCAGCACTACAGCCCCCATTCCTATAAGTGCAAGTTTCTCAATTTTAGCTCCGTGTATGGTGACGTTGTGACCGATGGAAACATTGTCCCCGATTTCTATGACAGATTTTTGATACAGGGTGTGCAGCACGGAGCCGTCCTGTATATTCACGTTGTTTCCTATACGTATGGAATTGACGTCTCCCCGTAGAACCGTATTGAACCAGACACTACAACCCTCGCCCAATACCACATCCCCAATAATACTTGCGTTCTCGGCCAAATAGCAATTCGGCCCGATTACAGGGTTGAAGCCCCTGACTGATTTTATTAATGCCATGTTATATTTCCTTTGTTTTTAGAGCCAGCCAGGCTTTTTCTTCTTCGCTCAGAAAGGCTGAAAGCCGGTTGTAGACAAAACGGTGGTAAGCGTTTATCCAG
This sequence comes from Bacteroidales bacterium UBA1402, assembly GCA_002305085.1. Taxonomy (GTDB): domain Bacteria; phylum Bacteroidota; class Bacteroidia; order Bacteroidales; family UBA1402; genus UBA1402. The sequence goes on from DBQE01000004.1 coordinate 50,100, forward strand.
TCGATTTCCTGCCCGGTATAATATTTTTTTTCAATGGCCTTAAGTTCCAAGGGACACAGACTAAGGGTTTCGAAACCCAAGAACTGCCCGAATTCGGATTCTCCTTTTTCAATTACCAGCATCATATTCTCTATACGCAGACCGTATTTTCCGGTGCGGTAAATGCCGGGCTCGTTGGACATGACCATACCGGCTTTGATCAGTTCGGGATTTTCTTCCATGCGTATGCTCTGGGGACCTTCGTGCACATTTAGGAAATGCCCTATGCCGTGACAGGTGCCGTGTCCGTATTGAAGCAGGTCTTTCCAGAGAAACTGGCGGGCCATAATGTCCAGTTGAGAGCCTCTGGTATGGGTGGGGAATATACATTCGGACAGGGCAATATTGCCCTTGAGAATGCGGGCATAATCCTGTTTGAATTCCTCGGGAGTGGCTCCCCGGTAGAGTGAAAAAGTCCGGGTAATGTCGGTAGTGCCCTCGAGGTATTGGCCTCCGGTGTCTACCAATAGGTAACCGTCGGGCAAAATTCTGGCTTTGGTACTCTCCGAAGGACTGTAGTGAACAATGGCTCCGTGTTCGTTGTAACTAATGATGGAATGGAAACTGTCTCCTTTGCAGTGATCCTGTTCCAGTCTGAATTCGCTCATTTTGCGGACCAGGTCGGTCTCGTAGAGCTCTTTTCCTTGTTCCAGGGCAGCTTCGAACCAGCGCCAGAAACGAACCAATGCCACACCCTCTTTTTGCATGGCGGTACGAAATCCGGCAATTTCGACCGGATTTTTGATTGATTTCAGAGCTGTTGTGGGAGCAGTACCTTCCACCCGGCGGCAATTTGAGGGTATATGTTTGTAAATGAAATAGTTGATACGTGTCGTGTCTGTAAAGACTCCGGAACCTGCCGGAAGTTTACTTAAATCTGCATACAGAGCCGAATAGTCACGTAGTTGAATATTGTTTTTTTTGAGATAGGCCAGCGTGCTTTCGTCTATTTTGTTCTTGTCGGTGTATAGGTTCGCGATGTCCGGGCCGATCAGGGCAAAAGCAAGACCTACCGGATTGAAATCCACGTCACTGCCCCTTAGGTTAAACAGCCAGGCGATATCGTCCAGACCGCTGACGGGCAGATAGTCTGCTCCCTGACAACTGAGCTCGGCTCTGAGTTCCGAAAGTTTTTCTTTTACGCTCTTGCCGGCATAGCCGACAGGGAAAACATAAAAAGGGGAATCCGGTAAATCCGGCCTGTCGGGCCATACCCGGGTGTAAGGTTTGAAATCGTCGACCAATCTTACCCCGTGTTTATTGAAGACCTGGATCATTTTGAGCACTTCGCGAGCGGCGAATACTTCTCCGTCGATACCGGCCGAACGATAATTCATTTCGGCTATCCATTCGGGAATGCAGGGAGTTTCGGGCAGGGTGGTTTTAAACAAATCGATACCACTGCCCCTGAGTTCCTGTTCCGCCTGAAGGTAATACCTGGAGTCTGTCCATAAGCCGGCTTTGTCCTTGCCTACTACCAGAGTTCCGGCACTACCCGTAAACCCCGAGAGGTATTTTCTGAATTTAAAATGCGAGGAAACGTATTCTCCCTGATGGCTGTCTGAGGTTGGAATTATGCAGGCTTCTATGGCATTGGTCTCCATCAGATTTCGTAATGCCGCCAATCTTTTCGGAATGCTGTTGTACATTATATTAAGGTATATGGTCGGTTTAGTAAAAGTGCAAAGGTAGTAAAAAAACAGCTTTTTAACTTCCGGCTCTTAATTGAATTTTGGGTAGTAAACATAAAATATTTTCGAAAGATTCTGAGTTTTTTTTGTTTACTGATTTGTTTTGTCTACTTTTGCAGGCCGAATTAAAATCATTTTATACAAAACACGATTATGATCATTGTTCCCGTCAAAGAGGGTGAAAACATCGAAAGGGCTTTGAAGAAGTTCAAACGTAAATTCGAAAAAACAGGAACCGTTAAAGAACTAAGAAACAGACAAGCTTTCAGAAAGCCTTCGGTTGTCAAACGCCAGCAAAAAATGAAGGCTGTTTACGTTCAACAGTTGCAACAAAACGAAGAGTAAAACAGACAGAAAAACACTTAAAATTAGGTCTGTTTTTTTGTTGTTCTGAAATAGCTTTGCTATATTCGTTGCGGAGCAATTTTTCAAGCAGCGCCTGTGTGGGTAGAGCAATACATACAATATTTACGGTATGAGAAAAATTATTCTTCTCATACTGTTTTTGCCTATAAACGCGATTTGGAACAATTCCTTGCCTTTGCTTCCGACACTTTTCAACTGGAACATCCCTCAGACATCGACGCCGATATTATCAGAGCATGGATGCTTGCCTTAATGGAGAAGGGCGACACTGCCCGTTCCGTGAATCGCAAACTTTCTTCTCTCCGGTCGTATTGGCGTTATCTGTTGCGTCAGGGTTTAGTGACATCCAATCCCACACAAAAAGTGCTGACACCCAAAATTAAAAAGGCTCTTCCTTCTTTTTTAAAAGAGGAGGAATTAAACGACTTACTCGATAAAGCCAGGGAGGAAGGACAGACTGATTCCTTTACCGAAAGCCGTGATAATCTGATTTTAGAGATGTTTTGCCTTACAGGTATCCGGCGGGCGGAATTAATTGGTCTTAAAACCGGAGACGTAGACATAGGCTCAGCTTCGCTCAAGGTTACGGGAAAGCGCAATAAACAGCGTATTTTGCCCTTTGGGACCGCTCTAAAAAAGTCAATAGAAAATTATTTGGTGTTACGCAGCGATTATCTGGATAAACTCGAAGATTACCCGGAAGTGGAGCCGCCCTTTTTTATCAATGCCAAAGGACGGGCTCTGAATCCTCGCCGGGTATATAGTCTTGTCAATAAAAAATTAGCAGAGGTGGGCAATTTGTCTCAAAAAAGCCCGCATGTGCTCAGGCATACATTCGCCACCACCTTATTAAACAGGGGAGCCGAACTGAATGCAGTCAAGGAACTCCTGGGGCATGCCAGCTTGTCTGCTACGGAAGTGTATACCCATACTACTTTCGAAGAATTGAAAAAAGTGTATAAACAAGCCCATCCAAGGGCAGAAAATTGAAAAGGAGAATAATTATGGAAATTAGAATTCAATCCGTGCGTTTTGATGCGACCAGTGCTTTAGAGAAATTTATACAAAAAAAGGTGGCTAAGCTGGCTCAGTACTACGAAGGTATCTTGTCGGCCGAGGTAACTCTGAAAGTAACTAAACCCGAAACTGTCGCAAACAAAGAAGCCTTGATCAGGCTTAATATTTCAGGCCGGGATTTGTTCGCTTCCAAAACCTGTGACACTTTTGAGGAATCTATCGACGAAGCTGTGGAAGCTTTGGAGAAACAATTGAAGAGACATAAAGATAAAATCCGGGGTAAATAAAATTTCAAAAATTGTTTTGTGGTTAAAAAATATTGCCTACATTTGCAGCCGTTTCTCTAAAAGGGAGTTTTAGAGCATGGTTGCTTCGACGTAATCGTGTAAATTGAAGGAATTGGGGCAGTTACCAGAGTGGCCAAATGGGGCAGACTGTAAATCTGCTGGTTGATACCTACGGTGGTTCGAATCCATCACTGCCCACAAATTATTTTTAAGGGGATCGGTTTTTTGGAATTATTGAACCCAAAAATATTTTGCGGGAATAGCTCAGTTGATAGAGCATTAGCCTTCCAAGCTGAGGGTCGCGGGTTTGAGTCCCGTTTCCCGCTCTTGCCTGTGTAGCTCAGTGGTAGAGCACTTCCTTGGTAAGGAAGAGGTCCCGAGTTCAAATCTCGGCACCGGCTCAAACAGTATAGATAGATTACTTACTTATTTTAATTTTCGATTATGGCAAAAGAACATTTTAACAGGACTAAACCCCACGTCAATATCGGTACGATTGGTCACGTGGATCATGGTAAAACCACATTGACTGCCGCTATCACTACGATTTTGGCAAAAAGAGGACTTTCCGAAGTAAAATCTTTCGATCAGATTGACAACGCACCGGAAGAAAAGGAAAGAGGTATTACAATTAATACATCGCACGTTGAATATGAAACCGAAAATCGTCACTACGCACACGTAGACTGCCCGGGACACGCCGACTATGTTAAGAACATGGTTACCGGTGCTGCTCAGATGGACGGTGCCATTATAGTTGTAGCCGCCACCGATGGTCCTATGCCCCAAACTCGCGAACATATCCTCCTCGCCCGTCAGGTAAACGTTCCCAGACTGGTTGTTTTCATGAACAAGTGTGATATGGTTGATGACGAAGAAATGCTCGAATTGGTTGAAATGGAAATGCGCGATTTGTTGGGTTTCTATGAATTCGATGCCGAAAATACACCTGTAATTCGCGGTTCTGCACTGGGTGCTTTGAACGGTGTTGCCCAATGGGAAGACAAAGTAATTGAACTTATGGCTGCCGTAGACAATTGGATTCAAGTTCCTCCCCGTGCCGTTGACAAACCTTTCCTTATGCCTGTTGAAGACGTATTCTCGATCACAGGTCGTGGTACCGTAGCTACCGGACGTATCGAAACCGGTATCATCAAAACCGGTGAAGAAGTACAGATTATCGGTTTGGGTGCCAAGGGCAAGAAGTCTGTTGTTACAGGTGTGGAAATGTTCCGCAAGATCCTGGATCAGGGAGAAGCCGGTGACAACGTAGGTTTGTTGCTCAGAGGTATTGACAAGGATGAAATCAAACGTGGTATGGTTGTTACCCACCCCGGAAAGGTTACTCCTCACACCAGCTTCAAAGCTTCGGTCTATATCCTGAAAAAAGAAGAAGGTGGACGTCACACTCCTTTCCACAACAAATACCGTCCTCAATTCTACATTCGTACTCTTGACGTAACCGGCGAAATCACCCTTCCTGAAGGAACCGAAATGGTTATGCCCGGCGACAACTTGGAAATCAAAGTAGAATTGATCTATCCGGTGGCTTGCAGCGAGGGTTTGCGTTTTGCTATCCGTGAAGGCGGACGTACCGTTGGATCAGGACAGATCACTGAAATTCTGAAATAACTAAGGCAAATATCCTCTCGGTGGGGCTGTCTGAACGATAGTCCCGCCGAAGAGTGTTTAATACGGGTCTAGCTCAGTTGGTAGAGCATCGGTCTCCAAAACCGAGTGTCGGGAGTTCGAGTCTCTCGACCCGTGCCATAAACCCCATCCTATGAAAAAGTTTTTTAAAAGGGTCGCCACCTATGTCAAGGATGCATACAATGAACTCATACACAAGGTCTCTTGGCCTACACCGTCTGAGTTGAGCAATAGTGCGATTGTCGTGTTAACTGCTTCCCTGGTGATTGCACTTATTGTATTTATCATTGATTTAAGCTTGGAAAATCTCATGACCTTCATCTATGAGAAGGTGTTTTAAGCTGGAAGAAAAATGTCTGAAACGTCAAAGAAATGGTATGTTTTACGTGCCATTAGCGGTAAAGAAAACAAAGTGAAGGAGTATATTGAAGCTTCCATCAATAATTCTTCTCTTGGTGAGCACGTGTCTCAGGTATTGATTCCAACAGAAAAAGTTTACCAGTCACGTGGCGGGAAAAAGGTGCTCAAAGAGCGTTCTTATTTGCCCGGTTATGTGCTGGTCGAAGCCAATCTGGTAGGTGAAGTGGCACACGCCCTTCGAAATGTTCCCAATGTGCTCGGTTTTTTGGGTGGAATGAACAACCCCCAGCCGCTCCGTGAATCCGAAATAAATCGTATCCTTGGTAAGGTTGATGAATTACAGGAAGCCGGAGACGACATCAGTATCAATTACTATGTCGGTGAGAACGTAAAGGTGAATTTTGGACCCTTTAGCGGTTTTAGCGCAACCATCGAAGAGGTGAACAATGAGAAAAAGAAACTGAAAGTCATGGTGAAAATTTTCGGCCGGAAAACTCCGCTCGAATTGGGTTTTATGCAAGTAGAAAAAGAATAAAAGATGGTTACGCATCCTGTATTTTTTTTCAAAACAATCCTCAAATTTTAAATTAAAACGAAAATGGCTAAAGAAATTGCCGGTCAAATCAAATTGCAAATAAGAGGGGGCGCGGCAAATCCCTCTCCGCCTGTAGGGCCCGCACTGGGTTCCAAGGGTGTGAACATAATGGAGTTTTGCAAGCAATTCAATGCCAGAACACAGGATAAAGCCGGAAAGGTGTTGCCTGTTGTTATTACGTACTATTCCGATAAGTCTTTCGATTTTGTCGTTAAAACTCCTCCTGCAGCCGTACAACTGTTGGAGGCTTCCAAAACCAAATTGGGTTCGGCTGAGCCAAATCGCAAGAAAGTGGGCGAAGTCACCCTTGATCAGGTTAGGGCAATTGCAGAAGACAAAATGAGTGACTTAAATTGCTTTACGCTGGAATCGGCTATGAAAATGGTTGCCGGTACAGCCAGAAGCATGGGTATCAGAATAAAGGGTGAATTACCCACAAACAATTAAACTTCGACGAAAATGGCAAAATTGACAAAAAATCAAAAATTGGCTTTGGAGAAGATGGAAGTGGGTAAAGCGTATTCATTGAGAGAAGCCTCAGAACTGGTTAAGGAAATCACCTTTACCAAATTTGACGCTTCTGTCGATATAGACGTTCGCCTGGGAGTTGATCCCCGTAAAGCCAATCAAATGGTACGCGGCGTAGTGTCGCTGCCTCATGGAACCGGAAAACAAGTACGGGTATTGGTGTTGTGTACTCCTGATAAAGAAGCCGAGGCTAAAGAAGCCGGAGCCGATCATGTAGGTCTTGACGATTACATCGAAAAGATAAAAGCCGGTTGGACGGATGTGGATGTAATTATCACTATGCCTTCGACCATGGGTAAAATTGGTGCTTTAGGCCGAATTTTGGGTCCCAGGGGCTTGATGCCCAACCCCAAGAGTGGTACTGTTACCATGGAAGTCGGCAATGCAGTCAGAGAAGTTAAACAAGGAAAAATAGACTTTAAGGTAGACAAGAACGGTATTGTTCATGCTGCCATCGGAAAAGTCAGTTTTACTCCGGATCAAATCCGTGAGAATGCCAAAGAATTTATTCTCACTTTGATCAAGTTGAAGCCGACTGCTGCCAAAGGCACTTATTTGAAGAGTATTTATCTTTCAAGCACAATGAGCAAGGGCATCAAAGTGGATCCCAAGAGCATTGAAGATTAAAAAACAGAACAATTATGAAAAAGGAAGATAAATATATTGTAGTAGAGCAAATCACTCAATTGGTAAACGAGTACGAACATTTTTATGTTACCGATATCGCATCCTTGAATTCCGAAGAAACCTCTTCGCTTAGAAGGGCTTGTCATAAGGAAGATGTTAAGCTCTACGTAGTTAAAAACACACTGCTTAAAAAAGCGCTGCAAGGTTTGGAAACAGACTATTCTTCTCTTTTTGATACCTTAAAAGGCAATACCGCTCTGATGTTTTGCAACACCGGAAATGCGGCAGCCAAATTGATTAAGGAATTTAGAAAGGACAAAAGTGTTCCTGCTTTGAAAGCTGCATACGTAGAAGAGTGTTTCTATATCGGTCCCGAACATTTGGACACCCTGATTCATATCAAGAGCAAAAATGAACTGATTGCAGATATTGTTGCCTTGTTACAATCACCGGCCAAGAATGTGGTTTCTGCCCTCCAAAGCGGAGGTACTATACTTCACGGTGTTTTGAAAACACTAGAAGAACGCGAAAATTAGGTCTTCTGATAAAAAGAAGTCTCAAAAACAAACGAATAAACAATTTTAAATAACAATTAATACATTACTAAAATGGCAGATTTGAAAGCTTTTGCTGAACAATTGGTAAATTTAACCGTCAAAGAAGTTAACGAACTTGCTGAGATCCTCAAGAATGAATATGGTATCGAACCCGCTGCTGCTGCTGTTGCCGTGGCTGCCGGTCCTGCTGCTGCCGGTCCTGCTGCAGAAGAAAAAACTTCTTTCGATGTGGTTTTGAAATCACCCGGAGCAGCTAAATTGGCTGTTGTAAAGGCAGTAAAAGAATCTTGTGGTCTTGGTTTGAAAGAAGCTAAAGACTTGGTAGATGCCGCTCCTTCCGTTTTGAAAGAAGGTGTTACAAAAGACGAGGCAGATGCGCTGAAGAAAATGCTTGAAGAGGCAGGTGCCGAGATTGAACTTAAATAAAAGTACTTGCCTGATCAACAGGTCCCCCGGTTTAGAATCTCCGTGATTGGAGGTTCTAAACCTTTTGTGTCTATATTCTTTTTTAAGTTCTTATAATCCCTCGATAAATGTCCTCAACTACCGACAACCAAAGAATAAATTTTGCATCCATAAAGAGCCCGATCGATTATCCGGATTTCTTAGAAGTACAGTTGAAGTCATTTCAGGACTTCCTGCAATTGGATACCCCACCCGAAAAAAGAAAAAACGAAGGATTGTACAAGGTGTTTTCCGAAAGTTTTCCAATCACGGATACACGGAACAATTTTGTCCTCGAATTTATCGATTACTACGTTGATCCTCCCCGTTATACCATCGAAGAATGTATTGAACGGGGATTGACTTACAGTGTTCCTCTAAAGGCAAAGCTCAAACTTTATTGTACCGATCCGGATCACGAAGATTTTGAAACCAAATTTCAGGATGTATACCTGGGTGCGTTTCCCTACATGACCCCCAAAGGCACTTTTGTTGTTAATGGTGCCGAGCGTGTAATTGTATCGCAGTTACATCGTTCACCCGGGGTATTTTTTGGTCAAAGCGTGCATGCCAACGGGACGAAACTTTATTCCGCCCGCATTATTCCCTTCAAAGGCTCGTGGATAGAATTCGCCACAGACATCAACAACGTGATGTATGCCTACATCGACCGTAAGAAGAAATTACCCGTAACTACTCTGTTGCGTGCCATCGGTTTTGAAACAGACAAAGATATTCTGGAAATTTTCAACCTGGCCGAAGAAATCAAAGTAACCAAGACCGGTTTTAAAAAACACGTCGGCCGTAAACTGGCTGCCCGTGTTCTGAAAAGCTGGGTGGAAGACTTTGTGGATGAAGACACCGGCGAAGTGGTTTCCATAGAAAGGAACGAAATAATCATTGACAGGGAAACCGTTCTTGAAAGCAGTCATATTGACGACATTCTTGAATCTGGAACACCTACTGTCCTTCTGCACAAAGAGGATCCCGATATGTCCGATTTCAGCATCATATATAATACGCTGCAAAAGGATCCGAGTAATTCAGAGAAGGAAGCCGTGCTTTATATTTACCGTCAATTGCGTAATGCAGAACCGGCCGACGATTCCAGTGCCCGCGAAGTAATCCAGAATTTGTTCTTCTCCGAAAAACGTTACGACCTCGGAGAAGTGGGACGTTACCGGATTAATAAGAAACTCCAGTTGAATACGGATATGGATACCAGGGTCCTGACCAAAGACGATATTATTCATATCATCCGTTATTTAATCGAACTGGTCAATTCCAACGCCATTGTGGACGATATAGACCACTTGAGCAACAGACGTGTGCGCACCGTCGGCGAGCAACTCAACAATCAGTTTGGCGTGGGCCTTGCCCGCATGGCAAGAACCATTCGCGACAGAATGAATGTACGCGACAACGAAGTGTTTGCTCCGGTTGATCTAATCAACGCCAAAACGGTATCATCGGTTATTAATTCCTTCTTTGGGACCAATGCCTTGTCGCAGTTTATGGATCAAACCAACCCACTGGCCGAAATGACCCATAAACGTCGCTTGTCGGCCTTGGGTCCGGGCGGTTTATCGCGTGAACGTGCCGGTTTTGAAGTCCGCGACGTGCATTACACCCACTACGGACGTCTTTGCCCCATCGAAACACCCGAAGGTCCCAACATTGGTTTGATTTCGTCTTTGTGTGTGTTTGCAAAAATCAATAAACTTGGTTTTATCGAAACTCCCTACCGCAAAGTTAGCAACGGTATAGTCGAAAAAGAGGTGGTTTTCTTAACCGCAGAAGAGGAAGAAAATCTGGTAGTGGCACAAGGTAATGCTCTCTTGAATGAAGACGGTTCTTTCGTTCGCAACAGAATTAAAGCTCGTCTCGAAGCCGACTTCCCGGTAGTTGAACCCAATAAGGTTGACCTGATGGACGTTTCTCCTTCTCAAATAGCCTCTATTGCCGCCTCTTTGATTCCTTTCCTGGAACACGACGATGCCAACCGCGCTCTGATGGGTTCGAACATGATGCGTCAGGCCGTGCCCTTGATACGTTGCGAGGCACCGATAGTAGGTACCGGTTTGGAAAAAACTCTGATAAAGGATTCCCGTACTCAATTGATGGCCGAAGGCGATGGAGTGGTCGAATATGTGGATGCTACAAGCATTCATATTCGTTACGACCGTACCGAAGACGAAGAATTTGTGAGTTTCGACGACGCTGTCAAAATCTACAACGTTCCTAAATTCCAAAAAACGAACCAAAGTACCACCATCGACCTGAAACCCATTGTTCGTAAGGGACAAAGAGTGACTAAAGATCAGCTTTTGACCGAAGGCTTTGCTACCGAAAAAGGCGAATTGGCTCTTGGCCGCAACCTTAAAGTCGCTTTTATGCCCTGGAAGGGCTATAACTTCGAAGACGCCATCGTGTTGAACGAACGCCTGGTACGCGAAGATATTTTTACTTCCGTGCATGTCGATGAGTACACTCTCGAAGTTCGCGAAACCAAGCGCGGCATGGAAGAATTGACTGCAGATATTCCCAACGTCAGCGAAGACGCCACCAAAGACTTGGACAAAAACGGTATCATTCGTATCGGTGCTCATGTTAAGCCCGGTGACATTCTTATCGGAAAAATTACTCCCAAGGGAGAATCCGATCCTTCACCGGAAGAAAAACTCTTAAGAGCTATTTTTGGAGATAAAGCCGGTGATGTTAAGGATGCCTCTCTGAAGGCAACTCCTTCTCTCAGTGGTGTAGTTATCGACAAACGTCTCTTCTCCAAAGCCATTAAGAACCGCAAGACCCGCTTGACCGACAAAGCCATTCTGCCTAAACTTGATGAAGAATTCGAAGAAGAAGTAGCCGCCATACGTGCCGTATTGCTCGAAAAACTCTGGGTTTTGGTAAGCGGTAAAACTTCTCAGGGAATCAAAGATAATCTGGATACCGAAGTCATACCTAAAGGCGTTAAGTTCACTCAAAAGATCCTGAATGAAATCAACTATTCTTCCATTCAGTTGAGTAAATGGACCTCCGACAATCACAAGAACGATATGATTCGCGATCTGATTATCAATTACCTCAAGAAGGAAAAAGAATTGGATGCGAAACTCAAACGTAAAAAGTTCAATGTGACCATAGGCGACGAGTTACCCGCCGGCATCATTCAGATGGCCAAGGTTTACGTTGCCAAAAAACGCAAAATCAAGGTTGGTGACAAGATGGCCGGACGTCACGGAAACAAAGGTATCGTTTCGCGCATTGTTCGCCAGGAAGATATGCCTTTTATGGAAGACGGAACTCCGGTTGATATAGTCTTGAACCCTCTTGGCGTACCTTCGCGTATGAACCTGGGGCAAATTTTTGAGACGGTATTGGGATGGGCCGGACAAAAGTTAGGCGTTAAATTTGCCACGCCTATTTTTGACGGTGCCGAGTTGGAAGATCTGGAACAATGGTCCGACAAAGCCGGATTACCGCGTTACGGTAAATGCTATCTCTACGATGGCGGCACCGGCGATCGTTTTGACCAACCGGCCACGGTGGGTGTAATATATATGCTTAAACTCGGCCACATGGTTGATGATAAGATGCATGCCCGTTCCATTGGACCATACTCCCTGATTACCCAGCAACCTCTGGGTGGTAAGGCTCAGTTTGGCGGCCAGCGTTTCGGAGAAATGGAAGTTTGGGCGCTCGAAGCCTTTGGAGCTTCGCACATACTGCAGGAAATCCTGACCATTAAGTCGGACGATGTAGCCGGCCGCAGCAAAGCTTATGAAGCAATAGTCAAGGGAGAACCTATGCCGCAGCCCGGTATTCCCGAATCCCTGAATGTATTGCTGCACGAACTCAGAGGCCTGGGTCTAAGCATCGAATTAGATTAACAACTTCAATTACACACAGAATATGGCTCTCAAAAAAGATATAAAGACCAAAACAAACTTCTCGAAAATCTCTATAGGATTGGCTTCGCCCGAAGAAATTCTTGAATTGTCGAGTGGTGAAGTATTGAAGCCGGAAACCATTAATTATCGTACCTATAAACCCGAACGCGACGGTTTGTTTTGCGAAAGGATTTTTGGTCCCGTAAAAGATTATGAATGTCATTGCGGTAAGTACAAGCGTATCCGTTACAAGGGCATAGTTTGCGACCGTTGCGGGGTAGAAGTTACAGAAAAGAAAGTACGTCGTGAACGTATGGGGCACATACAGCTGGTAGTCCCGGTTGTTCACATTTGGTATTTCCGTTCACTACCCAACAAAATTGGCTATTTGCTGGGTTTACCCACCAAAAAGCTGGATTCGGTTATCTACCACGAACGTTATATAGTCATCCAGCCCGGGATACTCGAAGAGGAAGAAGGTGTAAAGGTTAACGACTTATTATCGGAAGAGGAATATCTGGCTCTCATGGATAAACTGCCCAGAGAAAATCAAATGCTCGAGGACAGCGATCCGCAGAAATTTATTGCCAAAATGGGTGCCGATGCAGTTCACGACCTTTTATCCAGACTCGATCTGGATGCACTGTCGTTTGATTTGCGTCACCGTGCCGACACAGACACCTCCATGCAGCGTAAGAACGATGCGCTCAAACGTCTGCAGGTGGTAGAAGCTTTCCGTGCAGCCAGACACAGAAACAAACCCGAGTGGATGGTCATTAAGATTGTCCCGGTCATCCCCCCAGAGTTGCGTCCCCTGGTTCCTTTGGACGGTGGTCGTTTTGCGACTTCCGACCTGAACGATCTCTACCGTCGTGTTATCATACGCAACAATCGTCTGAAACGGCTTATAGAAATTAAAGCTCCGGAGGTGATATTAAGGAATGAAAAGCGCATGCTGCAGGAAGCTGTCGATTCTTTGTTTGACAACTCCCGCAAATCAAGCGCCATAAAAACCGATTCCAACCGTCCGCTTAAGTCTTTGTCCGATTCGCTCAAGGGTAAACAAGGCCGTTTCCGTCAGAATCTGTTGGGAAAACGTGTCGACTACTCAGCCCGTTCTGTTATTGTAGTCGGTCCTGAATTGAAAATGCACGAATGCGGATTACCCAAGGATATGGCTGCAGAATTATATAAACCGTTTATCATACGTAAACTGATTGAGCGTGGAATAGTAAAAACCGTAAAAGCCGCCAAAAAATTTGTAGACCGCAAGGATCCGGTGGTTTGGGACATCCTGGAACACGTCATGAAAGGCCATCCCGTACTGCTTAACCGTGCCCCTACTTTGCATCGTCTCGGTATTCAGGCATTCCAGCCGAAAATGATAGAAGGCAAAGCAATTCAGTTACATCCTCTTGCTTGTACGGCTTTTAATGCCGACTTCGACGGAGACCAGATGGCTGTGCATCTTCCCTTGGGTAACGAAGCTATTGCCGAAGCTCAATTGTTGATGTTGTCTTCGCACAACATTCTGAATCCGGCCAATGGAGCTCCCATTACCGTTCCGTCGCAGGATATGGTGTTGGGTTTGTATTATATGACCAAAGAGCGAATAGGGGCTCAGGGAGAAGGATTGACTTTCTATTCTCCCGAAGAAGCCAAAATAGCCTATAACGAGAAAAAGGTTTCTTTGCATGCCGTTGTAAAAGTGCGTATTGAAGGTGAACTGATACAGACTACCATAGGACGTATTCTCGTAAACGAATATGTGCCCGAAGAAGTTGGTTTTGTAAATACCGTCCTTTCCAAAAAAGAACTGCGGAACGTAATAGGTAAAGTCATTGCTTCTTGCGGAGTAGCACGTACAGCCCAGTTCCTTGATGATATCAAGGATTTAGGTTATTCTATGGCTTTCCAGGGAGGTTTGTCCTTCAACCTGGACGATGTGATCGTTCCGGACGAAAAAACCGAGTTAATTCAGGGAGGCTATGAAGAAGTCGAAGCCATCATGGAAGAATGGAGACAGGGTTTTATCACTCCCAATGAACGTTACAATAAGATTATCGACGTTTGGACCATTGTAAACAACAAACTTTCTAATATTCTCATCAAGCAGTTGGCCGAAGACGATCAGGGTTTCAATTCCGTACACATGATGATGGATTCCGGAGCTCGCGGATCGAAAGAACAGATTCGCCAGTTGTCCGGTATGCGCGGCTTAATGAATAAACCTCAAAAATTTGGCGCTGAGGGTGGACAAATTATCGAAAACCCCATTTTGGCCAACTTTAAAGAGGGTTTGTCGGTGCTGGAGTATTTTATTTCTACTCACGGGGCTCGCAAGTCTTTGTCTGATACTGCACTAAAAACAGCTGATGCCGGATATCTTACACGTCGTTTGGTTGATGTATCTCACGATGTCATTGTCAACGAAGAAGATTGTGGAACCCTGAGAGGGCTTACAGCCTTGGAAATCAAAGGGGTAGCATCACTTTATGAACGCATTCTCGGACGCGTTTCCGTACACGATGTTTTCAACCCGGATACCAACGAGCTTTTGGTGTCAGCCGGCCAGGAAATCACGGAAGACATTGCACAGAAAATTCAGGACTCTCTCGTCGACCGGGTGGAAATCCGTTCGGTATTGACCTGCGAATCCAAAAAAGGAGTTTGCGCCAAATGTTATGGCCGTAATTTAGCCACCGGACGCATGGTGGAAAAAGGGGAGGCTGTGGGCGTTATTGCTGCACAATCCATTGGTGAACCGGGAACTCAGTTGACACTGCGTACTTTCCATGCCGGTGGTGTTGCCAAGAGCGAAAATGTTGAAAACAAACTCGTAGCACCTTACGACGCCCTGGTTGAAATTGATGAATTACGGGTAGTTCCCTCTTTCGAAGACAAAAACGTCAGGATCGTAGTAGGCCGTTATGCTGAAATCCACCTGATCGACCCTGTCACCAATATGGTTACCACACATAATCTTTCTTACGGATCACGTTTATACGTTGATCCCGGGGATATGGTTAAACAAGGCGATCTGATATGTGAATGGGATGTCTATAATGCGGTAATCATCTGCGAACAATCGGGTAAAATCGAATTCGAAAGCATTGAAGAAGGTGTCACTTATCAGACTTATATGGATGAGACCACCAAGATTAAGGATAAGATCATCATCGAATCCAAAGATCGTTCCCATGTGCCCACCATCCATATTATGGACGATAAGGGTCAACGCCTGTACTCTTATAACCTGCCCGTAGGCGCTCACCTGCTCAAAGAATCGGGCGACCGTATCGAAGCAGGCCAGGTGTTGGTCAAGATCCCGCGTGCCATTCCCAAATCGGGCGACATCACCGGAGGTCTTCCCCGTGTTACCGAATTGTTCGAGGCCCGCAACCCTTCAAATCCTGCCGTTGTTTCCGAAATCGACGGAGATGTAATAGAATTGGGACGTATCAAACGTAGTAATCGTGAGATTGTTATCCAGTCAAAGACCGGTGAGATCAAAAAATACCTGGTTCCCTTGTCCAAACAGGTGCTGGTGCAGCTCAATGACTTTGTTCGTGCCGGAACTCCTCTGTCGGAAGGATCTATTACGCCTGCAGACATCTTGGCCATTAAAGGTCCGACTGCTGTTCAGGAATACATTGTAAACGAAGTTAAGAATGTATATCGCATGCAGGAAGTAAAGATCAACGACAAACATTTCGAGGTTATTGTGCGTCAGATGATGCGCAAGGTAGAGATTGTCGATGCCGGCGATACCCATTTCCTAGAACAACAAGAGGTCGACAAAAATGAATTTATGGAAGAAAACGATCGTATCTGGGGTAAAAAGGTAGTGCTCGATCCGGGTGATTCTGCCACTTTGAAAGCCGGTATGATAGTTACTGCCCGTAAATTGCGCGACGAGAATTCCAGTCTGAAACGTCGCGACTTGAGACTGGTAGAAGTAAGAGACGCCATTCCTGCCACTTCCAATCAGATTTTGCAGGGTATAACCCGTGCAGCTCTTCAAACCAGCAGCTTTATGTCGGCAGCTTCCTTCCAGGAAACCACCAAGGTACTCAACGAAGCAGCTATACAGGCAAAAGTTGACCGCCTGGAGGGCATGAAAGAAAACGTAATTACGGGTAACCTGATACCGGCCGGAACCGGACAACGTGAATTTGAAAAGCTGATGGTCGGTTCAAGAGAAGAATTTGAGCGTATCGAAGCAACCCGCGACAGCCTCACTCAGGACGTTGTGGTTGAAGAAGCCGAACATGAATAACTGATTAGTAAGTAATCTTTAGCATAATCGGAAAGAGGAAGGCCGTTCTTTGGAACGGCCTTCTTCGTGTTTACCCGGTACGAACATTCTCTAAGTGGTAAAACTTTTTCCCTCAACTGTCGGATTAAATTAAAAATTCATCTGGTTCTTATTAAAAATATACCATTAATCCCACCGATAATTGGCTGAAATTTGGTCCTTTTTGAGGTTGAAAAATGCTGTTTGGTGAGTATTTCACATATAAACCCAAATCTCTGTAACCGATTTGTCCGAAAACATCTATATTATTGTGTCTGACATTAAGTGCTTTCAAAATATACTCTCCATTTTTCTCTTTTGTAACAAGCATCCCTGCTCTATCTCCGATATCACTACAAAGGATACCGCCGGATAGGAATAACCTATGCTTTAAGTTTAATTTCGGTTGCCATTCAAACAGAAGAGAAAAAACCAATTCCAGTTGTTTCAGACTATTAATTTCATATAAATCTCTCCCCATTTCCTGAAAACTAGCAACCCCGTTACTTTGTTGCAGTTCCAAATTTTTCGGTAATGCATAGTCGCGATAGACAACCCCCACCCCCGAGACAAGGCCAAACCGATCTAAAAAGGTCGTTGAAATTTCCAATGCATTTAGTGTTATTTCACCGGACATAAAAGGTCTGTAAGCTAAATCGCTATTCATTAGAAATGAAAATCCGGCTCCAACTCCCTGCCAGTGGGTTCGCATTCTCGGTTTTTCTCCATCTTTACCTAATAAAGGACCAAACGGTGTATTAATATTAAAATCCATACCAACCGTATAAGTCTCTACACTTTTCTCATGGGTAAATATGCCCTCATAGACAGGAACATAGCCAATTGAACCATTCTTTGACACTTTTACTCTCACTTCGTCTAAACTGTCTTTTACCTGAATAGTTTTATCTCGATAATGAAAGGTCGTATCCGAAACAGCTTGTGCAAATAAATTAGCCGAAATTAGCACAAGGGCCAATGTAATGAATGTTGTTTTTTTCATTGTTTTCATTTTTAATTAAGTGTTTGTATTTACTTGTATTTAAATGATTATTCCTATATCTTTTTGTTTTTTCAGTCTTTTATTGTTTCTTCAGTTATCTCTTTTTTAAAACTATTTTCAATATCTCTTCCGAATCTTTCTCCGATTCGATATAGATTAATGTCATTTTTCGCTCGGGTGTTGTGGTTTCATTGAATAAAACCAATCGGAAATATTCCCCTTTTTGAGGTAGTTGAAGATAAATTGAACTAAGAACACCGTTAGAAACCACTTGCTTCACTTTTTTTGCATCTTTTTGGTCGATTTCCAAGCAGCGACGAGCTAAATCAGCAGCTTCCTGGTTGTTGGTTGTTACTATGCTCTTATAATAGGTAAAGTCATAACCTTCCAGCATCTCTCTACTCATTTCCACGAGTACTGAGCCCTTTTGTCTGCCGTACTGATTGAAAACCTTATTAATTTCCAAATCGCTCTGAGCATTCATACCGGATAAAAATCCAATGGCTAATAGCAACGTAAGGATTAAATTTTTACTCATATTTTTCATGTCTATTTAGTTTTCTTGTTAAAACTCCATTCCTGCAAAAACATCTAATTGACTCTCTATCGTTTGACCGGATTGTATATTTTCCAATCCTATCTCCACCTCATTCATTCCTGACATTAAATTTCCGACGGTTGTTTGTGCCAAGGCAAAAATTTTATCTTTATCGGTAATTTTTTTTCCGTCCACGTAAGCATAGCTCGTTGCAGAAGGCTGATTGCTGAACAAAATGGCCAGGAATATGGCTGCCACTGCTGCAGCCGATGCTATCCACTTCAAGTTATTAGGGATAAGCCAAACGCTTTTCTTCTTTTTTTCACTAGCAAAATAGCCTAAAATGGCTTTTTCAGCCTCAAACCGGGCCGGTACATTTTTTCCGGAAAGATATTCGCAAAGTAAATTCTCTTCCGCTACTGAAGTTTCACCTTCGTAGTACCTTTCAATCAGCTTTTCAGCTTCTTGCAAGGAAATATTATTTCGTTTTGTTATTTTCATTTTAATAATAAGCTTAAATATTCACCAACACTTAAAAATCAGAACTTTCTATTCATAATTCCGTACTATCCTTAAATATTCCTCTCGTACTTTCTTTCTTGCTCTCGACAGATTTGTTCTTATAGCCTCAATTGTTGTTCCCGTTATCTCGGCTATCTCCTCCGTCTCATACTCATCTACATCTTTCATCGTAATTATTTGCTGTTGAAGCGGTGGTAAGCCCTGAATAATAAACCGTACAAGCTTGTTAGTATCCTGTCTTTCCAGCTGCAATTGTGGATTATCACTATCAATTAGTACAAAATATTCGTCAATCGTTTTAGTTTGTTTTTTGAGCTTGATTTTATCCAAGCAAATATTTTTTGTTACCGTTGTAGCAAAAGCAGCCGAATTTTCGTAAGATTCTAACGTGTCACGTATATGCCATAGCTTGAGTAGTGACTCCTGCACAGCATCCTCCGCATCTTGCACATCTCCAAGCAATTTCATCGACAAGCGGAAAAGCTGTTGACGTAATGGCAATATTTCTGTTTTAAATCGTTCCGAGCTCATTTGCTTTACTGACGAATCAAGTCGAAAAACATTACATCAAAAGTTGATTTTTTTTTGAAGATGTTTTTCAGAGGTTAGAAAATAGCGTGAACTCTACTAAGAAATACAAATGATTCATAGTAGTCAAGGCAGGATCGAGAAAACTCGGGGAGCACCGTAGACAAGGGACAGAGAGCCTCGGAAAGACATGAAAAGCTTCCGGTAGCAATACAAAAAAGAAGTGCGGGACAGAATGAAATATAACTAATTCAGTTCAAATAGCTTGTTTATTTATTGATTACCGGCGGGTATAGTAAGGCTCAGACTTTTTAATAAGGGTGAGCTTAGCGTGATACGGACCTCTTCCCTTACTTCTTCGCTTAGGCGGATGTAGGCTAGCAGGCGGCCGTTCTGGCAGCGCTGGCGGTTGTCGCGGTAGTTGTCGCTTACGTTGTTGCTGCCGCTTTCGAGCCCCAACAAGCTAGCCGGACCAGCCACATAACAAAGGATTTCGTTGTCGGCCTGATAAACCAGATTCCCCTCTTGGTCGACGACTTCTATTTCCAATTGCAAAAAGTTGGTATTGCTTCCTTCGACAAAGTTGGCCTTGATGGCATAGGGCGATCCGCTGGTGACGATTTTGTCGCTGGCAGATGCTGTGGCGGCATTGCTTTCATAACCCAGCACTTCGAGTTCGCCGGCTTCGTATGGAATATCCCAATAAATGATGGCGGTTTGCTCGTCGTAGGGTTTGCGTTCTCCAACTGTCTTGCCGTTTAATTTGAGTTCGGCTTCGGCGCAATTGGTGTAGGCCACCACGCGTATCTGTCGGCCTTCTTCGTAATTCCAGAGCGGTGCAGCATCGGTCGACAGCCATTGCCTGGTGCTTCGCCTGGTACCGCCTCCGCTGGGATAGGTGCCGATATAAATAACCGGCGATTCGCTCCAGAGCGCTCTTCTAAAATAACCTCTGGGTTTGATGTTGCCGGCAAGGTCGATCAAACCGGTGGTAAATCCCCTCGAAGGCCATCTGCCCGATTCTCCCAGATAATCGAAGCCTGTCCAGAGAAATTGTCCCATGATATAGTCTTTGCTTGTGACGGCTTTCCAGTCTTCGAGTCCGTGGCGGTTTTCACTGCCGTAGAGAACGCGGTCGGGATAGGTTTTATGGTCCTCTTCGTAGCGATTCTCGGTATAATTGTAACCGACCACATCGAGTGCTTCGGGATAGGTGGTATAGTTAGACATAACAGCTCCGGCCAGGCCTGCCGTAACGGGTCTGGAGGTATCGTATTGTTTTACTACTGCTGCCAACTCGGCGGCAATTTCTCCTAAGCGTTCGGCCCGGGGTTGGCCGGGCAAGTAGCCCCTGACGTGTTGTTGCCCTATACCTTCCTTATCGAGTACGGGATGTGAGTAGGGATCGTTGGGATAATCAACCTCATTCCCGATACTCCACATGATGACACTGGGATGATTCCTGTCGCGCCTGACCATATCTGCCAGATCTCGCTTACACCATTCTCTGAAGTAAAGAGCAGAACCCTGAAAACCGGGAGTGCCCACATTCCAGCCTTCTATCCATTTCTTTTTTGGATATTCCCATTCATCGAAGGCTTCGTTGTTGACCAATAAGCCTAATTCGTCGCAAAGCTCATAGACACAGGTAGCCTGAGGGTTATGGCTGGTGCGTATGGCGTTGCAGCCCAGCGATTTGAGTTGAATAAGCCTTCTTCGCCACACTTCACGGTCTACGGCAGCTCCCAGGCAGCCGGCATCGTGGTGCATGCAGATACCTTTGAGTTTTAGTGATTTGCCGTTCAGACTGAAACCTTGGTTGGGATCAAAACGTATGCTTCGTATGCCGACTCTGGTGTCGGTTTGATCCAAAACTTTGTTGTTGTGCAATAATGTGGTCTCCAGGCGATAGAGATGGGGAGAATCCAAATCCCAGAGCTCAGGATTTTGTACTGTTATATTCTGTTCCAGCTTGCGTTTTTCTCCTCCCGGTATGATCACTCTCCCTTGGGTGCTGCCCATCAGTTTATCTTTGCCGTCGTATATGTTTTGGCGGAGGGTACAACTCATTTCTTTCAAATCCTCGTTGAGCACTTCGGTTTGAATCTTGACGAGGGCGCTTTTCCCTTTTATCTCCGTTTGATAACTGACACCCCAAAGATCTATATGGGTTTTGGGAGCATGCACCAGCCAAACGTCGCGGTAAATACCCGAACCCGTATACCATCTCGAATCGGCATAGTCTTGGTGGTCGACTCTGACAGCAAGTACGTTTCTGCCCCCAAAATTGAGATAGGGTGTCAGATCGTACATAAACGAGATATAGCCGTTAGGGCGTTTGCCTATCCATTTGCCGTTGATAAAAACTTCGCTGTTGTTGTAAACGCCTTCGAAATAGATAAAAACTTTTTGTCCTTCCAGATTGGAGGGAATGTCGAGGTCTTTGCGATACCAGGCTATACCTCCGGGCAAGTAGCCTGTGCAGCTGGCCCATTGCGGGCTGGGAGTGCCCTCAACGCTCCAGTCGTGCGGCAGTTGCACCTGTCTCCACGAAGAATGATCCAGAAACTCGGCCCCACCGTATTTCAGGTCGCCTAAGTTAAAATACCAGCTCTTGTTGATGAGCTGCCGATTGCCGAAGCCTTGTGCAAAACCGGAACAGGTGGTCAGCAATACCAGACAAATTGTACATATCTTACGGATTGACATAATTGTGTAGATTTAAGGTTGCTCTTGATAAATAATTTCCATTTTGTGCAACATAGTGGCACCGCCTCCTGCAGATCCGGTGTGTTGGATACCGCTGCCTCCAAAGTTGTTTTCGGTGATTTCCGCTGTCAGCTTCACCTCGTGAGGCAAATCGGGATTGCTTTCGTAGGGTTTGGGAGTAGTGGTGGAAATATCCGCTTTCAACAAATTGCCTTCCGTTGCGAGTTTTATGCTGCAATTCGTCAGGAAACAGGTAGCTGAAATTGCTTCGGAGATTTCGCGGCTGACCCCGTTGTTGTATTCCATCAGTACGAAGTCTACTGCGTTGGCGTATTTTGGAGTCCGGACTATGCGCAGGCCGTAACCGCTCAGGCTTTTGGTGTCGAATTTTATGTAAATATCCATATATTGACCGGTGGCGCTGCCAAAGCCCTGGCCGGCTGTTTTGCAGGGGTCGGCAATTACATTTACCTCCATATTACCGTAATTACCGTCGACCGGGGTGTAAAGCAGGCGGGCACCTCTCTGACCTTGCAGAAAACCGGTTCCGTTTGCTCCGCCTTCGGCCGTTCCGTAAAACCAGGCCCCCTCTGAATTTGCTTGCCAATGGTAGGCTTCGGTATCGGCCGGTTTAAAGGCATCGACTGTCCAGAAACCGGGCAGGATTTGCTTTTGCGTATCGGCGGGGAAATTCTGAAAATCGGTGGTAATAATTTGGGCGTTCAAAACATCTTCTTTTGTAACCGGTTCGGCGCTGCAAACTGTAAAGGCAGCCCCGGGATGGCTCCTTATGTGCTTGGGCTCGATTTTAGCCTGAAGGTAATAACCGACATCACCTGCACTGAGAGTGTACCTATATTCCGGTTGGTTCAGGCGACTGACGGCAACAGGAATGGCTTCTGAGCCCTGGGCGTCTTTGCAGCGGTACCAGGTAATAAGGGAGTGGTCTGCCCTGTGTTGAAGATTCAGACTGTAACTTAGCTTTATAACGCCCTGATCGGGGGCAGACAACACAGGTTTTTTTGTAAAAATGGGAGCAGGAAGAATGTTCGGTAAGACCCTGACCACAGAAGCTCCTCTAAGTCCGGAAGAGTGTCTGGCTTCCACCACAACGGTTCGTATCTGATCGCCCCGGTTGCTCCCGGTCAACAGGCAATTACCGTTTTTCAGCTTGCGAATGTACAAATAAGGGGCATCTTCGGAGTTGATAGACCATTTGACTGTTTCTTCGACCGGGATATCCCCAAACCGCTTGACGGCAAAGAAAAGTGTATCTGCTTTTTTCCCGGTTTGGACTTCGACAAACTGCGGTATTACACTCAGTTGAACAGGAACCGTGCTATAATCGAAATCGTCTTGCTGAGAGGCCGCGGCCACTATATCTTTAATGTTCTGCGGATCCCAGTCGTCGTCGCCGCGGAGCAAATTATACGTGTTATAGATGAGTTTATCCTCGTACTCAAAACGGTAAGCCTTCAATACTTCCTGGTCGAGCATATCTACAGTCAGGTGAGGACGGTCGGATTGAAACAGCACAGCCCGGCCGTTTAAACTCACATTGTATTGGTAACAGCGCATATGGTCTTTGGGGTATTGAGTCCAGCCCAAATAGAGGGAATCTCCGTTGTTTTTAAAGCGACAATCTACCAAAGCCACTTGGCTGCCTACTTTGGTCAGGTATTGGGCGTTTCGGGTAATTACGTTAAAATCGCAATTCAAAAAAGCAGCACCTGTGCCGTGTGTACTCCAGAAAGGTTTTGAACTGTAAAAATCGAGGTCGCAATTCAGGTAGACCCCGTTGCCACACAAGGCGTCGTCGGTACTTTCGAAACGACAATCAACAAAAAAAGCTCTTTTGCTGCCTACAAAAGGACAGGTATTTAATCGGCTTATAAAGGCACAATTGCTGGCAAAAATTTTGTCGCTGTTGTTGCATAGTGCCAGTTGAGCCTGGGTAATGGCCGAAGAGCGTTTCGTTCTGTTGAGAGATGTTTTGAGCGGGTAAACCAGGTCTACATTGCAATAATTTCCCATAGTCAGATTTTCACAACGAATGTTATCACCGTTGAAACGAAACATGGTAAAATTGCCCACAGCTCCCTGTGTCTGCCCTCTGTTGCAGGCCAAAACCACATGTTGAGGATCTTTGCTCAAGCCGTAAAAATGCAAATTACTTTCATTAATAACCAGGCCGTAAGGGATTCCTCCATTTTCACCGACTCGTTCCGAAGGATCGTCCGGATTGTCTATCCAATAAACATAAGGAGCAATATACAAGGTCATTGCTTCTTCGGGGCTGCCTTCGCGGATGTCTTTCATTGCCTCGTTGAAAGAATTGTACACAAAGGGATGGCGTTTGACAACCCTGTTGGGCAAATTGCCGTCAACGAAAAAAGCCTTCTCTCCCAATACGATTTTTTCGTTGTTGTAGAGGATATGATCGCCTTCGAAAACAATAGTGTCCTCTTGATTAAGAGAGGAGTAAATGTATACAAAGGAATTGCTGGGTACATAAATCCACCAGCTTAAAAAAATGGTGACGGCTGCTAACGCGATTAGGGTGATCAGGCTGGATTTTTTCATTTTTCCGGAGTTTTAAGGTTTGCAAA
>DBQE01000010.1 GCA_002305085.1 Bacteroidales bacterium UBA1402
GCATTTACTAATTGAATTTACAAAGTAAGGGATGGTCAAGTATTGTTTAGAATTTTTCACATGTTTGGAGAAGAATATTTTATACCTTTGAGGCGTTCTTTTATTAACCATCACATATCATAATAACGACAACATGAAAAAAACTGCATTATTATTTTTGGCTCTTTTACCCATGATCACTGTTTTCGCGCAAGAAGAGCCCAGTGAAACAGATAAAATTAAGAACGAAGGTAACATGGCATATAATCAGAAAGATTACATTACAGCCATCAGTCATTGGGAAAAATATCTGAATTCCGGTGCGGAAGGTGTTGATGACGATATTTACACCTTAAGCCTTTATGAGTCTGCGCATAAGTACGCCGGTTTTACCATGATACAGGCCAAAGAATATGAAACCGCCTTTGAGTATTTTGCCAAGTACGCTTCCTTCGGCCGTTCCGATACTCCCACCGACGGCAACTTCTTGTTCAACTACGCCAATCTGGCCCGTCAGTGTGGAAAAGATTCTCTTGCGCTGAATTTGTACGAGCAATGTATTGAGCTTAAATACCGCGACGATGCTTCTCTTTACTCAAAAGCACTAATTCTTAAGGATAGAGAAGACGTGGAACAAATGAAAGAAGTATTGCTTAAGGGTCTGGAAAATTATCCTGAAAGCAGATACGCCAGTAGTATGTCCGGCTTGTTGAGTACACAACTCATGCGTGAAGCCTCCAAACCTTTCAATGAAGCGAACTCTATAGCGGGGACAGCTTCCAGTACCAACATAGATGCTTACATATCGACAATGACCCAAGCCACTGAAAAGTATAAAGAGGCAATTACTTTGTTTGAAGAGGTATTGAAATACGATCCTGAAAACAAGAATGCTACCAACTACATCAATCTTAGCAAAGAAAATGTCAAACGTTTCGAAGATTATAAGAAAAGCATAGGACGGTAAAGCATTGCATGAATATAGAAATAGAAACGGGGACTCTGTTTTATACAACAGGATCCCCGTTTTCTTTGGACTAATACCCGAGAGATATATTAACTGATCTCAATGCGTTTTACTTCGCTGGCTTTTTGAGCCTCGGTTTTTTTGTGGAGTTCAATATTAAGTACTCCATTTTCCATACTGGCTTTGATGTTTTTCTTGTCTACATCTTCGGGAAGGTAGTAGCTCCGCTTAAATTCCGTATAGGCAAATTCACGGCGCAGGTAATTGAGTTTTTTGTCCTCTTCCTTTTTGTCGGTGGTTTTTTTCATTTCTACCACCAAAACATCGTTTTCGTCCAGTCTGATGCTGAAATCTTTTTTGGTCATGCCCGGAGCAGTCATTTCTATGCGATAGGATTTCTCGTCTTCAATAACGTTGACAGCGGGAGTGCAAATTGGAGCACTGACTGTGAATTCTTTATCAAACATGTCGTTGAACAGGCTCGGGAACCAGTGGTTTTGAAATTTTCTGATAGTTGTTGTCATAGCTGTAAGTTTTAAAAGTTATATTATTCGTTTTTTTAATTCATCACTACTCTATAGCTCACAAATCTTGTGCCTGAAGCATGTTGGCGACAAAGTGGCAGTTGTTGGTGACAATTTTGCAGATCTAATTGTTTATTACACTATTAATCAGTAGATTAATTTAATCAGATTGCTTTTTTAATGGCTTTAACCGATTTTTTTGAGCCCGGAATCCTGTGCAAGAACAATAATTAGTGTATTTTTGTGTTTGGTTTTTAAAAAGATATGGGAAGAATTCTGGCCATAGATTATGGGCGAAAACGTTGCGGAATAGCTGTAAGCGATCCCTTAAAACTTATTGCCAACGGATTGAAAACGGTTGCGACTCAGGATTTGGATGCCTTTTTCGAACAGTATCTCAAAGAAGAAACAGTCGACCTGGTGGTGGTGGGTTTGCCAAAACAGCTCAACAACGAACCCTCCGAAGCCATGAGCTATATAGAGCCTTATGTCAGAAAATTCAAAAAAAAATATCCGGAGATCCCATTGGTGTATTCAGATGAACGTTTCACTTCTGTGCTGGCTCACAAAGCGATGCTGGAGGGAGGATTGAAGAAGAAAGACCGTCGAAACAAAGCCTTGGCCGACGAAGTGAGCGCCACCATATTGCTTCAGGATTACATGGAATTTAACAAATAAATTATGCAACTACCCATTTATTTATACGGCCAAAGCGTTTTGCGTAAAAAGGCTGAAGAAATCGGGCCGGATTATCCCGGGCTCCCTGAGCTCATCAGCAATATGCAGGATACCCTGGAACATGCCGAAGGTGTCGGCCTGGCTGCTCCTCAGGTTGGCCTGCCCATCAGACTTTTTATTGTTGACTTAAGGCCGCTGACCGACCAGGAACCCTCTTTTTCCGGCTATACCCGAAGCTTTATTAATCCTAAGATTTTGGAATATTCCGAGGATACGGAAATTTTGGAAGAGGGTTGCCTGAGTGTGCCGGGTATTCAGGAAAATGTAGCGAGGAGTAGAAAAATTGTGTTACAATATCAGGATATAGATTTTAAGC
Source organism: Bacteroidales bacterium UBA1402 (assembly GCA_002305085.1). Classification (GTDB taxonomy): domain Bacteria; phylum Bacteroidota; class Bacteroidia; order Bacteroidales; family UBA1402; genus UBA1402. The sequence continues at coordinate 2,525 of DBQE01000010.1, forward strand.
AACACAAGGAAGTCTTCGAAGATTATGTGGCCAGGGTAATTCAGCACGAATACGATCATCTGAACGGCAAAGTTTTCACTGACCGTATTAATCCTATTCGTAAGCAACTGGTCAAAGGAAAGCTCAACAATATTGCAAAAGGCAGGGTGGAATGTACTTATAAAACCAGAGCTTTGCGCTGAGCATTTTAAAAAAATATCAGAAGACAGCAATACATGACAAACCGGGATGGGGATAAAATAGTGAACCGGGGCTTGCTAACAGCTCTGCTGTTGCTGATAACCTTATTGAATCCGTGGTCCGTGACAAAATCGCAGATCAACACCGACAGGATGATGATCATCGGCCGGAATGCCCTGTATTTCGAAGATTACATCCTTTCCATACAGTATTTCAATCGGGTAATACAATCAAAGCCCTATCTGGCAGAGCCTTACTTGTACCGGGCGATCGCTAAGCTGAGTCTCGAAGATTTTTTGAGTGCCGAAGAAGATTGTACGGCCGCGCTCGAGCGTAATCCCTTTATCGTCAGGGCTTATTATGTAAGAAGCTATGCCCGTATGCATCTCAAAAAATACGAGGCAGCCATAGAAGATTGCGAGCAGGGCCTGGAATTCAACACCGAACACAAAGGATTGATGCTGAATAAAGGTATTTCCAGGATGTACGCCGGTCAGCACCGGGAAGCCCGCAACGACCTGGATGAATTATTGCGCAAAGACCCTAATTTTCTGTATGCTTACATGAGCCGGGGACAATTGTCGGTGGAAACAGGCGACACGCTGGGAGCGGTCGATGATTTTAGCCGGGCTCTGGCCGTGGATCGTTATTTTGCTCCCGCCTACGCTTCGAGGGCTTATGTCAATTTGTTGCGCAAAAATTTTACCGATGCCATTAGTGATTTCAACGAAGCCATCCACCTGGAACCCGACAACGAATCCTATTTTATCAACAGATCTCTGGCTCGTTATTATCTGAATGATTACAGAGGCTCCCTGAACGATTTGGACCGGGTGGTACAAATAAATCCCAATTCCCTGACGGCTTACTTCAACCGCGGGTTAATCAGAGCGGAAGTAGGCGACGACAACAGGGCTATCGAGGACTTCGATAAAGTTATTTTTATGGAACCCGGTAACGATCTGGCCATATACAATCGTGCGGTATTGCGGTCGAACACCGGAGATCTGGAGGGTGCAGAAGCGGATTTGAGCTTGATAATTGACCGTTACCCCAATTTTTATCCCGCCTTTTACCAACGCTCGGAATTGCGTAAAAAAATGCGGGACACCAAAGGAGCAGACAAAGATTATTTTGCCGCCTGGGATCTGGAAAACAAGATACGTGAACAACGTGCTGCCGGCAAAGAGGTCAGCGCCGCGGGCGACAGGGGGGAGGATGAAAAAACCCGCGAAGAAACAGACAAGGATTTATTTAAATACAACCGGGTGATAGTGCCTCCCAACGAACTGGCGCAGTCGAGCCGCTATGCCAATCCGATCAGGGGCAGAGTACAGGATCAGCAAGTCCGGCTTGCCCTGGAGCCCATGTATCGTTTGAGTTTTTATGAGGAATTACATCCCGTAGGGATGAAACGCCCCATGAATTACCGGCACTATCTGGAATCGCTCGATCAGAGCGATGTTCGCTTCGAAGGCCTACTTATTTCCAACCGTTGCAAGTCACTTAGTGAGGAACAAGTCGAAAAGCATTTTGAATCTATTGACCTCTATTCCAAATTGATAGGAGAAAACGCCGGAAGGGCGGTACTATTCTTTGCCAGGGCCTTGGATTTTGCTTTGGTCAAGGATAACGACAATGCACTGCTCGACCTGAACCGTGCTTTGTTTTTAGATAAGGATTTCGTATTGGCCTATTTTGAGAGAGCTAACTTGCGTTTCGACTTGCTTATGTTTGAACAGTCGCAGAATATTCAGGAAGAAATTCAACTTTCGGCGTATTCAACTAAAAAAACGGACGAAGATAAGCAGTCGGGCTCCAAACTTACTCCTGTAGGCGAAGAGGCATTTGGAGCGGAATATATACTGGTAATGCAGGATTACGAGAAAGTGCTCGAAATAGCTCCCGAATTTGTTTATGCCTGGTACAACAGAGGCTACATCCGCTTTTTGCAGAAGGACTATCGCAGTGCTCTCGAAGACTTCAATCGCGCCATAGAACTCAGTCCCGATTTCGCCGAAGCCTGGTACAACAGAGGAATCATACGTATTTATCTGGGCGAACGCGAAAACGGCCTGAGAGATTTGAGTAAAGCAGGAGAATTAGGTATGTATCAGGCGTATAACCTTATTAAGCGATTTACGGAATAGGGCGTTTTATCGCAAGGGTCCCAAGTAGGCCTGCTCGTCTTCGAGGCTGATCTCTCCGCAAAGGTTGGTTTGCAGAAGTTTTTTTACCTCTTCCGTCGAACTGTGTTCTCCCATCAAATACATCAGCTTGGTCACTATGGCTTCGGTGGTAATGTCCATACCGCTCAGTACACCGGCTTTCAGCAGATCAAGGCTGGTTTCGTAGCGTCCCATTTCTACCGAGCCCACGGCACATTGAGTTTTGTTCACCAGGATAATGCCCTTGTCGTTGGCTTCCGAAAGGGCTTTTCGGAACCATTCCTGCCGGGGAGCATTTCCTGAACCGAAGGTTTCGAGTACTACCGCTTTCAGGCCGGGCATCTCCAGGATGGCTCTCACTGTTTTTTCTGAAATTCCCGGAAAGATCTTCAGTACGGCCACTTGTTGGTCGATGCGGGTACGCAGGCTGAGTGAGCTCTGAGGATCGGGATAATGTATGAATTTCTTGGCGTATCTGATGTGTACTCCGGCCTTGGCCAAAGGAGGATAATTGTGCGAGCAAAATGCGTTAAAATGCTCTGCGTTTTGCTTGGTAGTTCTGTTGCCTCTCAACAAAGTGTCTTCGAAAAAAATGCAAACTTCGGGTACTATAGGCCGGCCGTTTTCTCTGGCTGTGGCAATTTCAATGGCAGTCAGCAGGTTTTCGCGTGCATCGGAACGCAATACCCCCAAGGGCAATTGTGAGCCTGTAAAAATGACCGCTTTGGACAGGTTGTTCAGCATAAAGCTCAGAGCCGAAGCCGAATAAGCCATAGTGTCTGTCCCGTGTAACACCACAAAACCATCGTATTGATGATAGTGATCATAGATGATATGTGCCAGTTTGCTCCAGATCGAAGGATCAACATCGGAGGAGTCTATAAGCGGATCAAAAGCAATGGAATCCGTCCTGATTCCGATCTTGTTTAGTTCGGGCAGGTAATCGAAAATTTTTTCAAAATTGACAGGTCGCAGCGCCCCGGTAACAGGATCTTCAGACATGCTGATGGTGCCGCCGGTACAGAGTAGCAATACTGCATTATGTTTTTCCACGGCTGTCGTTTTATGTACGCAAAAATAGACAATTAGGAACAATTACAAAATTTTGCCTATTTTTGCCGGCTTAATTTTTGATTTTTGTACCGCTTGAATAACTCTGACTCAGATTTTTTTCTCTTTCGTATGCTGCGATTTGCATCTGCTGCTTTAAAGACGGCTTTGTCTTTATTATTGTTTCTTTTGTTGCCGGTCCTTGCTGCCAAAGCTGAGACTAAGGTGCTTATCAATGAATTTTTGAGTATTAACAACGGCATTATTCAAGATGAGGACGGTGAAAATTCCGACTGGATAGAATTGTACAATGCGGGAGAAGAGGCTGTCAATCTGGAGAACTGGTCTTTGACCGATGATTCGACGAATTTACAGAAATGGCTGTTCCCCTCCGTCAATCTGGAAGCCGGAGCCTATTTGCTGGTTTTTGCTTCGGACAAAGACAGGAGGACGGAAAACGAAGAATTGCATACCAACTTTAAATTAGCCTCTTCGGGTGAGTTTCTGGCCTTGGTTGAGCCGGGAGCTTTGGTTCCTGCCTTTGCTTATTCACCGGCTTATCCCCCTCAGCGAAGCAATGTGTCTTATGGTATCTATCAGGGACAATTATGTTATCTCGAAAATCCCAGTCCGGGCTCCGAAAATTTACTCGGAGATCAGGTGTTGCCGCCGGTTTTCAGCAAGCCTGCCGGTTTTTACCATCAGGCTTTTGAATTGGAGCTAAGTGTGGCGCTCGAAGACCAGGAAATTTATTATACTACCGACGGCAGTTTGCCTACCAAAGAACAAGCTCAACTGTATACCACCCCTCTGTCAATCACTACTACGACAGTTGTCCGGGCTGTGTGTATAACCGAAGATGAGCGCGTAAGCCCTTCCGTGAGCAGATCTTTCATTTTTTTGGAGGACGTACTCAGGCAAGGTCAACAGCCTGCCGGTTATCCTCAGGTATGGAACGACAGTACTTATCCGGCCGATTACGAGATGGATGCCGGAATTTGCCAACATCCCGATTACGAGAATCAAATACTCGATGCCCTGCTTGAGTTGCCCAGCATCAGTATAATGTTGCATCCCGATTCCCTGTTTAGTTTGGATAGGGGTATTTACGTGAATTCCGAGAAAAAAGGAGATGAATGGGAGCGTCCTGCCTCCATGGAATACCTTAACCCCAAAACGGGGGAATCGTTTCAAATAGATGCCGGTTTAAGGATAAACGGAGGTAACAGCCGCAAGCCGGGAAACAGTCCCAAACGTTCTTTCCGTTTCTATTTCAGAAAATCTTACGGTTTTCCCAAATTGAATTATCCCATCTTCGATGAAGAAACGGCCACCGATCGTTTTGATCATCTTATATTACGTGCCGGTTACAATTATACCTGGATCAAGAACGGTACCGACGGTCAACACAGTTATGCCGTACAACGTCCAATGGCCCAGTATATCATTGATCCTTTTGCCAAGGAAACCCAGTTGGCTATGGGGCATCTGGCCGTGCACAACCGTTTTGTGCATCTCTACATCAACGGATTGTATTGGGGAGTCTACGATTTAAACGAACGGGTCAAAAGCGAATTTGCCGAAGCTTATTTAGGGGGAGACGAAGAAGACTACGATGTAGTAAAGGACTTGGCCAGCGACAAAGACGACAAAGGAATTGTGGACGGTATCGAAATAGACGACGACGGCGATGGAAAACCCGATCGCTTTTTGGGAAGAGATATCTTCAACGAAATGTACGGTATTGCCACTCAGGTGGGGAGCAGCCCCGACGACTCTAATTACGCCAGGATTGTCTCGGAAAAACTCCTGGACCTCGAAGGCTTTATCGACTATATGCTGATTAATTTTTACATCGGAAACAGCGATTGGGACAGGGGAAACTGGTATGCACTGAGACACCGTTACCGGCCGGATAAAGGTTTTCGCTTTCTGTGCTGGGATGCCGAAACAGCCTTAATAGAAGTGTACGATAACAAGGTCTCGATGAGAGACGGTGAACCCACCAAAATCCTGGCAAGCCTAAAAAATAATCCGGAATTTAGATTGCTTTTTGCCGACCGGGTGTATAAACATCTGTTTAACGGGGGTCTGTTGACTCCCGAGGCAGCAGCGGCTCGTTACGAAAAATTGGCGGCAGAAATCGAAAAGCCTCTGATAGCCGAATCGGCCCGCTGGGGCGATTACCGTAAGATGAACAATGAAACAACAGTAGTGTATACTCCCAACGACCATTGGAAGCCTCGCAAAGAAAGTTTATTGAAAGATTATTTTCCCCAACGGACAGCCATTTTGTTGCAACAACTCAAGGACGAAGGCTTTTATCCCTCTCTGGAGGCCCCCGTATTCAGTAAAAGAGGAGGGGAGTACTACAGTCACTCTAAATTAGGCATATCGGCCGAGGCCGGACAGATTTATTATACACTCGACGGCACAGACCCCAGGGTCCCTATTGTTTCCGGGGTGTCGGAATCTGCCATCAGGTACAGCGACAGTATTTCACTGGATCAGTCCTATATTCTGGTCAAAGCCAGAGTGCTCAACGGATCAACCTGGTCGGCTCTGGCCGAAGCAGCCTATACATACAGAGATACTGTAACACAATTGTCCGGACTTTCTGTCGTGCCCGAAGATATTTATTTCGCTCAGGGCAGCTTGCATTATAATTTACCTTTGGAAGGCAGCATTCGTATTGAGATTTTTCTGCCCGACGGCCGAAAAGTGCTGACTTCGCATGAACCCAATGCAGTGGGACGCCGGTGCTTGGATTGTTCCGGGCTCCGTTCGGGTCTCTATATTTACCGGATGTATTATTCCGGCACGGTAAACAGCGGGAAAATGTTGATTCCCTGATTATTTTCGGATTAATTTAACGGTGCCGGAACAAGAGGCTTCCATTCCGCGTACATCAAGGCGTAACAGATAGAATCCGGGTTGCAAACCGGAAGCATCCAGGTAAACCTGCTGTCTGCCCGCTTCCCGGCTTTGTTCCTGCCATTCCCTGATTTTAGTTCCGTCCAAAGCGTACAAACTCAGCTTAACGCTGGCTTTATAGGGTAAGTGGTAGCTTATCACCCCATCCAGATGCACAGGATTCGGATGACAGGTCAGCCCGGGAGTTTCAGGATCTGAACTGATCTCATTTAAGGCGGATGCCGGTTTTTTCAGGAAAAATTGTTTTTCGCTCAGAGCGCTCCAGTTGTTGTTGTACAAGGTTCTCGCTTTGAGAATAATACTTGAATCGGGACTAAAGGCTCCGGTGTACAATCGCGAAGAGGCCGACAGAACAGCTTCCTGTCCGCCGGACCAGTCGAGCGGATCCTGTCCGTCCAGGCTGTAATAAACGGAGCCCCGGCTGGTTTTCAGACATAAAACATCGTGGATGTTTAAAGTGTCCCGGTTGACTTTTTCGTCGTTGAGCAGAATTTCGGGAGCTTCCACCTGAGGAAAAAGGGAGGCTGCTTTGAGCTGGTTTAAAAAGATGCCGCTGCGTTGGGGAAAATAGGTTTCCAACAAGTATTTTTTCTGGGCATCGTAGTGGACGTCTTTGCGATACAAGAGTCCAGGAGGATTCGAAGGGTGTACGTCCCTGCGGTAATCACCCCAGCGGGCCGATTCGGCGTAAACGGCTTTGTCGATGATGTCGGCAATGGCTGTCCAGGTAGCGGCTGCGCCGTCGGGGCTAAGCAGGCCGCCGTAGAAGAAATGCTTTTGTACCCGGTCGGCAAAATCCAACCGGAATTGAGCACAGTTCCTTAATTGTTGGAAAATAAAACTGGGACAATTGGTTTTATTCAAACTGAGCCTGTTCTCGTTAGGACTTTTTAGTATATGCTCCGAATCCCAGCATATAATCCGGAAACCTTGAGCGGAGTTGGTCCTGTCGCGCACTGCGATCCAATTATGGTGGTCCCAGTCGGTGTTGCCTCCGTAGAAATTGATCAGCATGTAATCGATAAAATTTTGCATATCAAGCAAGGCTTCTTTGGAAGCATGAGGAGAGCCGTCGGGATTTTTGCCTTGAATTTCCTGATAGACGGCTTGTCCGGGGGTGGTTTTAAGGGCGGAGATAAGCTTGAACCAGGCTGTAGTGTTCCCGTCGGAAGCATAAATTATATTGTTTTGTTCCTCATCTTGTTTTATAACATCGTAGTCCTCTTTGTCTCCCCCGAAATGTATTTCGCAATAATCGTCTTCAATTCTTTCGGAAGGATTGTACAAGCCCCAGTACAGGCCGTTGATAAAGAGATGTGCATAGGAATTGCAACTGGCAGGATGTCCCATTTGCTGTTGGGTGTTCTTGGCCCAGGCATCGCGGATGTATTGCGCAATGGTTCTGGCTTCGGCATCGGAATGAATCCAGCTGTTGCAAAAACCTGCTCTCAATACCAAAGCGTTCAATTCTTCAGGCCCTCCCGGCCCGAAAAAAGGAAAATCCAAACGGGTCGGACCAAATTTGGGCTTGAAAACCAAACGAAAAGAATGCTTGGGACTTTTTTCGGCCAGACGGCTATGTCCCCCGTGTATGCGAATGCCGCAGTTAACTTGAAAAGAAACGTTATCGGCGGAGTTGAAATATTCAAAAGAAACCGGCCTTTCCCATCCGTCTCCGGTTTTGTCCTTGCCCACGGGTGGCCCGGTATAGATGTAAATGCCTCCGTTTACAGAGTCTTTTTCGTGGCTGAAAAAATGATTTTTATCGCCTGCTATCGAAACGACGGGCAAATCGCGGAGCCCTTCGCGTACCGAGGCGGCATAGGCAGGTTCGGCTATCAATTCAGGATCCATTTCGTAATCGGCGACGGCAGTACCTGTTTTTTGAGCATAGCTGCCCCAAAACTCCGGATAGCCTTCCGGGCTGTTGGATTGATTCAGGATATCGTCGATGAACAAATAACTCAGTGTGGCGGCCTTGCTGGGGAGGTAATTCTCTTTAGCGCAAACAGCCCTTAGAATGGTGTTGCCGGTGACGGATAGGGTCTGCTCGTACAGTGTACTATGGCCCGGTATAGGCGGGCTGCCGTCCAGTGTGTAATAAATATCGGCTCCGGGGACAAGGGATTCCAAAGTCAGCACAAAGGCCGTATCGTAATATCCCCTGGGATGACTGCAAACTGGAGCAAGCAGACGTATGGCAATCGATTGTTCATTGGGATGTCCGGGAGTGGCTTGTTCAAAGAAAAAAAGGCAACTGTCTATGTAACCGTAAGAGACATCGGCTTCCTGGGCCGGATAGGTATCGAAACAACTGTAGGCAACTCCCTCAGGACCGAACAATGCGAGGTATTCGCCTGCGCTGCTTAATTTAAAGTTGCAGTGCAATTCTTCCCCGGGATCTCTTCTATTTTTGCCGGAAGCAAAGACCAGCAAATAGGCTCCGGCTTTTATCTCAACAGCGGGAAATACCCATTTACGGGGATTTTTTCGCTCATCGCTCAGAGACCAGTCTTCGAGCGTTACGGCCTCACTGCCGGCGTTGTGAATTTCTATCCAGTCGGAGGATTTTCCTTCGGAATCGAGGATGGTCGATTTATTGGAGGCCATAAATTCCGAAATTCTTACCTGATAATCGACGGCAGCTTTCGCAGTGCCGGCTAGGGCGCACAAGACTAGGAACAGTAAGGCTTTGTTCATAAAGCAGGATTAGGAATGATGACTTTTGTCGTCCATACACAGGTTTGCTCGCGAATAAGCTGTAATAAATACATACCGGTTTGAAACTCCGAACTGTTTATGCTAATGCTGTTACCTGTTGAATAATAATGTTTAATATCTGAGCCTGTCAACGATAAAATACGGATGTGATCGCCCGGTTCTAGCCCTCGCAACAGGAGGAGACCTGTTCCCGTGTACAGCTCAATGTCCTGCTGTTTGCGTGTATTTCCCAGGGAACTCGTTTGGCTGTAAGCAAGATCGAGCGCTCTTAGCGTGTGGGGTACGTTCAGTAGGCCGTCTGAAATATCGAAAAGACTTAAGGCTTTGTTGTACACTCTGAAATCGTAAACCAGGGTATTTTGCAGGTAGAGATCGCCTGCGTAGGGAGAGCGTCCTATCCAATTGCAGGAAGTGCCGTTTAAGCCTTTTTTTTGCAGGCTGTTCAAAGGCTTTGCGCTGAGGGCGCCCGAGGCGACCATCAGGCCATCGAGGTATAAAGTGCCTGTATTAGCTTGTTGTGTGTAGGTCAAATGATGCCAGGAGTCTTTGCCGGCCGTACTGCCTGTTGCGAGGCTTTGTTCCGATATCCAATTGCCGGAGGAAATATAATAACCCTGATTGTTCAAAAAGGCCGACATATATCCCAGAGGTTCGGTATATATATCGTCGGAGTTGGAGAAATTCCACAGGCAGTTGCCGTTCCAATTTAAATCCTGATACTCTTTGTCTATTCTGTAATAGCAGGCAATACTGAAATCGGAGAGGCTGGGGATGATTTTTCCGATTTCTTCGCCCAGGTCCAGATAAGCTGTTTGGCTTTTACCTAAATCAAGCACCTTGAAGCTGTTGTCGTTCAATCCGATTTTTCTTACTTGAGCTCCTCCTTTTAAAACGGCGTCAAATTGTTTTTCTGCCCGGTCTTTTACCAGGCTGTCGACCCTTACTGAAAAATCGTGGTGAAGTATAAGGTTTCCTTTAAAAGAGCTTCCTTCATTGGCCTTGACTACCACACGAAATGTTTTATTCATGTAATCGGCTCCACTCTGGAGAGTAGCCGTTAGGCTGACGATGAAATCAACGTAATCGGGGCGATTAACTACGCCTTCGTTGGAGAGGATTTCAGGATGGCTCGAACTCCACTTAATGCTGATACCGGGGTCAATCCGGCCCTGAACGGGTAAGGTTAGGTCTTGATCGAGAGTGTCTACCAGGCTCAGGGCTTCGAATTCCTGGGGCAAAAGGGGATTGTGGTAATCGGGATTTTCTTCGTAAGCTGCGTTGAGCGCCATAAGGGTGTTTGTAATACTGAAGTGATTGTTCAGTTCAGTCTGGGATAAAGTTACCCTGTGCAGTTGAAAATCGTAGAGCAGGGTTTGGGCCAGGTAGGCATCTCCGGTATAGCAGGAGCGTCCCAGCCAGTTGAATAAAGTGCCGCTGCGTCCGCTTATTGCAAGGGCATTGGCACAAGTTTGGCTTACCCGGTTGTTGGTGGCCACAGCGATTCCGTCGATGTACAATATGGCAGTTTGCGTCTCTTTGTTGTAAGTGGCGGCCATGTGGTGCCATTTGCCTTGTGGAGCAGGTGAGCCTAATTGTACGGTTTGTTCGGTGCCGTAATGTGTTCTGCAGATGGTTTGCTGTTGTGATCTCAGTGCTCCCCACATGGCTCCGTTGGCCTCGGTAGCCAGTTGGTCCGAGTTGGAGAAATTCCATACCCAGTTGCCGTAAGCGCTCAGATTGCCGTAGCTTTCGTCCACTCTGAAAAAGATACCGATACTGTAATCTTCCAGCGCGTATACGGCTGCCCCAATTTCAGTTCCCATATCGAAATACCCATTGGAATGACCCAGGTCCAGAACATTAAACCGGGGATTTTCTCCTATGGTAATGATTTTTGCCCGGTTCATACAGGTAGCGATAAATTGGTTGGCCGAAGCGTCCAAGACCTGAATTTGCTCTCCTCCCAACAATAAGTTGTCGTTGTTGAAATTCCAGCGGGCCAGCAATTCTTCCGGTATTCTGAGGGCTAAAACGATGGCATGAAAGATTTTAGTCAGACTGTAGTTTTTGCCTCCCTCCGTCAGACTAAGGTTGGCCGTGAGAGTGACGCTGGCATTAAAGTACTCCGGACGTTGAACCACGCCCTGATTTGAAATGATGTCGGGATGGCTCGAAGTCCAGCTGACTTGCACTCCCCGGTCGCCCAAACTCAGGGGTAAATTCAGATTTGAACTTACCTGGCTCAGGTCGCCAAGGTCCAACGCCTGGTGTTGCTGTAGAAGCTCAATTGGAAACCCGCTGAGCAGGGCGATTTCTTCGACGCTCAACACCCGGTTGTATATCCTGAAGTCGTCCAAGGCACCATTGAGTCTGGGATCACTGAATTGCGATTTGGCCAGGTAGTTGGCATTGGTTTCGGCCTCGAGGCTTAACATAGCCGGTGTGATGCCGATATTTTCGTTTCGTCCGCTCTCGATTCCGTTGATGTACAGTATACCAAGACCGGTATCGCCGGTATAATCCACTGTCAGGCAAACATGAACCCATTCGTTGTAGGGCAGCGGGCCGGAGGCATCGACAATCTGTTCTCCTCCTCCGTTTTTGAAAGCAAAACGGGCGGTTCCGCTTCCTGCCAAAGGCGTTAAAAACATGTAATAATCGGTGCCGCGGCCAAAATCGAAGATTCTGCACCAGGTGTTCCAGGAAGCATTTCCTTTAACCCAAACGGCAATGCTGAAATCGTTGAGGCTTGCATTGATGTTATTTGGCAGCAGGGCATAATCGCCCACTTCTCTAAATTCAAGCGCATTTCCCGACCAACCCTCGGTGGAGAACGCTGAACCAAAAATACTTCCGTGATTGGTGTTACCCGATTCATCGGGAATGGAAGTGTTTTCGATCAAGTCGAAACTGTAATGCAACAAAAGCCCCTCCTCCGTGTTTTGGGCTCTCAGTTTTTGTTCGGAGGGAAAAAACCACAGAAAACAAAAAGACAAAAGCAGCAAAGGTTTTAGAGGCAAGGGAAAGGGTCGAATAAAGCGCATGGTATGATGGTTAACAGGACAAATCGTGAATAGTGTCGGGTATACTTAATGGTTAGGGCTGAAATCCCCCAAAAATACGCATAAAATTTCAGATGGGGGCAGCCTTTAGTTGCATTTACTAATTGAATTTACAATTGAAGTTATATAAGAGTACAGTACAGTCGGAAGTATTTCAAAAGGGAACATTACAGATTATAAAGATTCTAAAATTCAAAAAAGGCCTGACCCCTAAAAGGTATTAGTTCTGGTTTATTTTGTTTTCTTTGCAGTTTAATCTAAAGTACACTCAGCCCTTTCCAATATGAGACCAAGCAACTATCAGCTTTTCGATTTTCTGGATTTCAATACGGAACTGAACGAGGGAGAACGCTTGTGGAGAGCTTGCCGTCCGCTGGATATCAGTGTAGAAGGCAGCGATGTCCTCGTGCAAGTGCCTTTTCAGCAACAGGAAAATTCCAACGAGATCCGTCCGGACATCAAAGTGCCCCAAAAAATCCTCACCTTGCGGCTTAGAGCCTACGGTTCAGCTATTTTGCGGCTGACTACTGCTGCCGGTTCTGCATTTAGAGAAGATTCGGCAATGCTCGAACGGGATCCCGGGTTGAAAGTGGAGCCCTTATCGGTAGATAAACAGCCCGGTCAATGGACTGTGTACGACACTCAAAAGCTTGTCAGGGCCGTTATCAGCTTTACCGAACCCGAAATTGACTGGTGGAGCGACCTGCAACCAGCCCCCGACGAAACCATCGAATTGAGATTTTATCCGGACGGGGAAAAAGAAATTTGCCTGTCGGCTTACGATATGTTTTCGCCTGCCAGACACGACGCTTTTGCCCTGGCTTACGTTGAACGGGATAATGCCGTGCGCAGAATGACCTGTGCCTTTCATGCCAAACCGGATGAATGTTTTTTCGGTACGGGCGAACGTTTTGCCAAAATGGATCTTTCGGGCAGAACTTTGGTTTTGTATAACCAGGATGGGCAGGGGGTCAACAACCGCCGGACCTACAAGAATGTTCCGTTTTACCTTTCTTCCGAGGGTTACGGATTGTTTTTGCATACCAGTGCATATGCCAAATTTTCCCTGGCTGATCATTCCACCCGTTCGGCTCAAATTTTGGTGGACGAAGACTGTCTGGATTTGTTTTTAATAGCCTCTTCCGAACCCGAAAGGATACTTTATAATTACCGCTGCCTCACAGGCTTTCCTCAAATGCCTCCGTTATGGAGTTTTGGTACCTGGATGAGTCGCATGACCTATTATTCCGAAGAAGAAGTAAAGGGCATCTGTGAACGCCTGCGAAGCGAAGAATATCCTTGCGACGTGATCCACCTCGATACAGGCTGGTTCGAAACCGACTGGCTTTGCGAATGGAAATTCAATACCGAACGTTTTCCCGACCCGCCCGCTTTTATCCGTCAGCTCAAGGAAAAAGGTTTCAGGGTCAGCCTTTGGCAACTGCCTTATATTGCTTACAATGCGGCCCAATACGAAGAAGCCCGCGAAAACAATTACATCTGTAAAACTAAAAAGAAGATTCAGGGCGCTTCCAACTTCAGTGTGCAAGATTACGCCGGAACCATCGATTTTACTTACGATAAGGCAACGGAATGGTATAAATCTCTTTTGAGGCCCCTGCTCGAAATGGGAGTGGTTTGCATAAAAACCGATTTTGGAGAAGACATCCATATGGATGCCGAGTACCACAGTATGAGCCCGGAAAAACTGCGTAATCTCTATCCTTTGCTTTACCAAAAAGCAGCCTGGGAAGTCACGGCAGAAGTCAACAAAGAAGCTTTAATCTGGGCCAGAGCCGGTTGGGCCGGTTGCCAACGTTATCCCGTTCATTGGGGAGGCGATTCCGCCTGTTCCTGGGACGGATTGGCCGGTTCACTCAAAGGCGGCCTGCACCTTGGACTTTCCGGCTTTGGCTTTTGGAGTCACGACGTACCCGGATTTCATGGTGTTCCCAATTTTATGAATTCCGTTTTGCCCGAAGATATTTACGTGCGCTGGACTCAGTTTGGAGTGTTTAGTTCGCATTTGCGTTACCACGGCTCGCATAAAAGAGAACCTTGGCATTATCCCCGCATTGCGCCCATCATCAAAAAATGGCTCAACCTGCGTTACAGCCTAATTCCTTATATTCTGGAGCAAAGTCTTGCCTGTACCCGTAGTGGTTTTCCTTTGCTCAGGGCTCTGTATTTACATCATCCCCAGGATAAAATCTGCCGTCATATCGACGACCAATATTATTTTGGGGAAAATATGCTGGTAGCTCCCGTTATGAATTCCGAAGGCATTCGCGACGTGTATTTGCCCGAAGGGGAATGGGTACATTTTTTCAGTCGTAAAAAACACAGCGGAGGCCGGTGGATCAAGGCTATGGAAGTGCCTTTGGACGAGATGCCGGTTTTTGTTAAAGCCGGCAGCAGTATCCCTCTTTATCCCGAAAAGGTATCCTGCACGGACGAAATGGATATGGACAAAGTAATCAGGGAACATTTTTAAACACAAAATCATGTACAACTGGAAATCAAATTGGGAAACCAGTAAAAAACACTATATGGATTGGTGGCAACATCAAGGCATAGTGTTGACTATGTGGGAACATATCGACAAAGAAGGAGCACCCTGGGAACAGGTGCCGGCCCCCGCCCCTGCCAAAGACCTGAACCAATTTTGGTTCGATCCCGAATGGCGCTCCGGCTATTTGCACCACAAAATGGCGGGTTATTCGTTTATGGCCGATATTTTACCCGTAGCCAACACACAACTGGGGCCCGGGTCGCTGGGAGCCATATTGGGTGCAGAACTCGAAGGCCGGGAAGATACCATCTGGATAAGAGATCAGGCCGGATTCGACGGGAACATTGTTTTGGATCCAAATAATCGCTGGTGGCAATTGCACCGGGATCTGTTGACAAAATGCCGTCAAAAATCGCAGGACAAGTATTTCGTGGGTATGCCCGATCTGGTCGAAGGCCTGGATGTTTTATCCAGCCTTAAAGGACCCGACAATGTGTTGATGGATCTGATATTAGACCCCGAAGGCAGTCTGCAGCAACTCAAGGCCGTCAATACAGCCTGGTTTGAGGTGTTCGACTGTTTATACGATATTATTAACGTGAACGGAGAAATGGCTTTTTGTTATTTTTCCATCTGGGGTCCCGGCAAAGTAGCTAAGTTGCAATGCGATATTTCGGTCATGATTTCCGAAGAAGATTTCAGGACTTTCTCCCTACCTTTTTTGAAGGAACAATGTGAGTACCTGGATTACAGTTTGTATCACCTGGACGGTGTGGATGCCATCCGTCATCTGGATGCATTGCTCGAACTAAAACAACTGAACGCCGTACAGTGGACACCCGGCGTGGGTCAGCCTCAGGGAGGAGATCCGCGTTGGTATGATTTATACAAAAAAATTCTGGATGGAGGTAAGTCGGTTATGATCAACTGGGTACAACTAAATGAACTGGAAGCTTTGTTGGATACTCTTGGTAACCGGGGATTGAATATTCAGATGGATTTTAAATCGGAAAAAGACATAGAACAAGCCTTAAACATAGTTGAAAAATACAGATAGAAATGAGAACCCTTGTCGAATTGTCCACTTTGGACATAGTAATCTTTGTTGCTTATTTGGTAATATTGGGCTTGGTGGCAGCCTGGGCCAGTTTCGGAAACAGAAAAAAGGAAGGAAATTTATTCCTGGCCAATAAAAGTTTGGGTTGGTTTGCCATAGGTTTGACCATGTGGGGCACCAATGTGGGCCCATCGATGTTGATTGCCAATGCGAGCAGCGGTTTTGAAGGCGGCATTGCGGCGGGAAATTTTTCCTGGTATGCTTTCCCCTTTATTATGCTCCTCGCTTTTGTGTTTGCTCCTCGCTATTTGGGAGCAAAAGTCACCACTCTCCCCGAATACATGGGCAAACGTTTTGGAGAACAAACACGCAACTACATTGCCTGGTATTCTATCCTGACTATTTTGATATCCTGGTTGGGTCTGACTCTGTTTTCGGGCGGGGTTTTTATGGCTCAATTATTGGCTATTCCCCTTTGGGCCTGCATAGCGATTCTGGTGGCTGTGTCTGCTTTGTTTACCATGGCCGGAGGCTTGAAGGCCATAGCCTATACCAATGTTTATCAGATGCTTTTACTGATCGGGGTTTCGGTGTTGCTGGTGGTAATGGGAATTAATAAAGTCGGTGGGTTGGGTTCGGTGGTCAGGGATACTCCGGTGGAATTTTGGAATCTTTTCCGTCCTCTCGACGACAAGGATTTTCCCTGGCTGGCCATATTGGTAGGTTATCCTGTTATGGGAGTCTGGTTTTGGTGTACCGATCAATCGATGGTGCAATCGGTATTAGGAGCCAAAAACCTGAAAGAAGGCCAAAAAGGGGCGAATTTTTGCGCCTGGCTCAAGTTACTTGATATACCTTTGTTCATCCTACCGGGTATTTTGTGTTTCCTGCTTTTACCCGGTCTGGCTAATTCTACCGATTCCTACTTGCAATTGGTTAATGCAGTTTTCCCTTCCGGCTTGATGGGACTGGTTATTGTGGTTATGGTAGCGGCTCTGATTAGTACTATCGGATCGGCATTGAATTCCCTAAGCACGGTTTTTACTATGGATATTTACATCAAGAAATTCCGTCCGGACGCCGGCGACAGCAATATTCGCACTATAGGACGCTGGGTGGTTTTAATTGGAGCACTGATTTCGGTATTTTTGGCCATCGGTATCACTTATATTCAGGGTTTGAGTTTCTTTAATATTTTCCAGTCGGTGTTGGGCTTTTTGGCTCCTCCCATGGCTGCCAGTTTCCTTTTTGCGGCCTTCTGGAAGAAAACTTCGACTCAGGCCATTAACCTGGTGCTCACAGTCGGAACAGCTTTCAGTATCGGAAGCGGAATATTGTATTATACAGGATTGATATTTAGCGGAATGCATTATTTATATCTTTCCTTCTTTATTTTTGTGGTTCTGGCTCTTTTTATTTTTATCTGGTCAATGGCCACATCTAAACCTAGTTTACAGACAATGGAATATGTGCCCATTAAAGTAAGTAAGGGAGTAAAACTAGCCTGGGGTATCCTTGTGTTGTGTATGATAGGAGTGTATTTGTTTTTCAATGGTTTTTAAAGTTAGAAATTATGAATTGGGTAGATGAATTGCTGCAGGTGAAAACCGTCAAGGCCTTGCCGATAATGACCCATCCGGGCATAGAAAAAATAGGTAAGACGGTGCGGGACGCTGTAACCGATGGTAGAGTGCATTACGAAGCCATTCGCTATTTATCGGACCATTATCCCTCTATGGCTTGCACGGTCATTATGGATTTGACCGTCGAAGCCGAAGCATTCGGATCAAAAATAACCATGCCCGAAGACGAAGTGCCTTCCGTAACCGACCGTCTGGTACAAGATAGGGAAGATGTCGAGGCTTTGGAAATTCCCGGCATGGATGCCGGCAGGCTGCCTGAATATTTATTGGCCAACCGGCTGGCCGTCGAAAACATCAAAGACAAGATTGTTTTGTCGGGATGTATAGGGCCCTTTTCGCTGGCTGGCCGGCTGTTCGGTCTTTCCGAAATCATGATGGAAATTTACATGGATCCCGATACGATTCATCTCTTGCTCGATAAATGCACCCGTTTTTTGATCAGTTATTGTAAGGCCCTTAAAACCATTGGAACTGCCGGGGTCTTTATGGCCGAACCGGCTGCGGGATTGTTGTCCAACGAAGACTGTCAAACATTTTCGAGCGATTATGTTCGTCAAATAGTAGAAGCTCTGCAAGACGATCAGTTCAATATTATTCTGCATAATTGCGGTAACAGCGGGCAATGCACCCAAGCCATGATAGACAGCGGGGCCAGGGTCTTGCATTTCGGAAACCTCACCGATATGGAAGAGGCTCTCAGGGTTTGTCCTCCGGATGTTTTGGTGATGGGCAACCTCGATCCCGTTGGGTTGTTCAAGCTGGGCAGTCCCCAAAAGGTCAGGGAGAGCAGCCGGCAATTGCTCGACAAAGCCAAATCATACCATAATTTTGTCATTTCGTCGGGTTGCGACATTCCTCCGCATACTCCCCCCGAGAATATAGCCGCCTTTTTCGAAGCCTGTGCAAAACAACCAAGTTGAAAAAAATGAAAAAGCTCCTGTTAACTGTTTTATGCCTTGGCCTTTGTAATACCATGATTGCTCAAAGGCAGTCCTTTGAGCTCAACGAAGGCTGGACTTCTTTTGTGATGCAAAGCCCCAATCCCGACGCTGTAATCAACGACACCCTTAAACTGAATCTGCCCCATAACTGGGACGATTATTACGGTTATCGTCAACTCACCCACGGCAACCTACACGGAACGGCTATGTACGCTAAAAGCTTTGTGGCTCCTCCAAAAAAGGAAGGCAAGCGTTATTTTATCCGTTTCGAAGGAGTGGGTACTTATGCCGTTATTAAGCTCAACAATAGGGACTTAGGTCGTCATTTGGGAGGCAGGGTAACGTTTACGATCGATGTGAGCGATTATCTGAATTACGGAGCAGACAATTTGCTCGAAGTAAAGGTTGAGCATCCGCATATGATATCGGATATGCCCTGCGTGTGCGGGGGCTGTTCTTCCGAATGGGGTTTTAGCGAAGGCTCGCAGCCCTTCGGCATTTACCGGCCGGTGGTAATGGAAGTTACCGGCGAGGTCCGCATAGAACCTTTCGGCGTCCACATCTGGAACGACGACAGGGCAACGAAAATCTTCATCGATACCGAAATCAGGAATTACTCCGGCCGGGAACAAAAGCTTCTGCTCGAGAACCGTTTCAATACGCATAAAGGCAAAAAAGTTTTTCTGCTCCGCGAGGAGATCAGTGTGGCTCCGGGAGCGACAGTTACTGTACGCCAGGAGGCAGACATAGAAAATCCGGTATTATGGAGCAACGAAAATCCTTATTTGTATCAATTGGTTACCAGTCTTAAGCAAGGAAGAAAGAAAAAAGATGCATTGGAAACCCCCTTCGGTATTCGCACCATCAGCTGGCCGGTGAAGCGCAACGATGGCGACGGGCGTTTCTTTTTGAACGGTAAGCCGGTGTTTTTGAACGGCACTTGCGAGTATGAACATCTTTTGGGGCAAGGCCATGCTTTTAGTCGTGAACAGGTGGAGGCCCGTGTAAAGCAAATGTTCAACGCCGGTTTCAATGCTTTCAGAGACGCCCATCAGCCCCATCACCTCGATTATCAGAAATATTGGGATAAATACGGAATTTTATTTTGGACACAGCTATCAGCGCATATCTGGTACGACACCCCCGCATTCAGAGAAAATTTCAAAACTCAGCTCAGGCAATGGGTAAAAGAGCGCCGAAACAGCCCTTCGGTGGTGCTTTGGGGACTGCAAAACGAAAGCATGTTGCCCAAAGACTTTGCCGAAGAATGCACCGCCATCATTCGGGAGATGGATCCCACGGCGCTGAATATGCGTGCGGTTACCACCTGCAACGGTGGGGTAGGCACCGATTGGAACGTGGTGCAAAACTGGAGCGGTACTTACAGCGGCAATCCGGAACGTTACGACGAAGAACTGGCTTTGCCCAATCAGTTGCTCAACGGTGAATATGGAGCCTGGAGAACCCTGGATCTGCACGAAGCACCGGGACCCTTTAAGCAGGAAGGCGCCTATTCGGAAGAACGTTTTTGTCAATTGATGGAGATGAAAATCCATTTGGCCGAAAAAGCCCGCGACAAAGTTTGTGGCCAGTTTCAATGGATATTCAACAGCCACGACAATCCCGGACGCCGTCAGCCCGACGAAGCTTACAGATTAATAGATCGGGTGGGGCCGGTCAATTACAAGGGGCTCATTACTCCCTGGGAAGAACCTTTGGATGCTTATTACATGTATCGTTCAAATTATGTGCCGGCCGATACGGATCCCATGGTCTATATAGCTTCGCATACCTGGCCCGATCGTTTTGAGGAGCCCTGCAGGGCAACTATACAAGTGTACAGTAATTGCGATTCGGTACAATTGTACAACGACGCCGGCAATCGGGCTTACCTGGGAACAAAGGTTCATCAAAAAGTAAAAGGTACCCATTTTGCCTTTGAAAACTGCTTGGTGCAGTACAATGTGCTGCGAGCTGTTGCTTATCGTTCGGGTAAGGCTGTGGCGGAGGATTTGATCGTACTAGACAACCTGGAAAAAGCACCCTCTTTCGATCTCTTGTACAAAAAAGACAAATCCCTGACCAAAGGCAAGTCTTCGCATAATTACATTTATCGCGTCAATTGCGGAGGCGACGACTACATAGACAGTTTTGGCCAGCTTTGGGCCAAGGACGATACCAGTTTCTCCCGTTCCTGGGCTCAGGATTTTGTCGGTCTCAATCCCTATCAGGCCAGTCAGCGTGTCACTTACGATCCCATTCGCGGAAGCCGGGATTGGCCTCTGTTCGGTCATTTCCGTTACGGCAGGCATAAACTGGCTTACCGTTTTCCTCTGCCGGACGGTAAGTACAGGCTGGAGTTGTATTTTATCGAACCCTGGCACGGTACAGGATCGGGTAAGGGCGGCGATTGCGCCGGTCTGCGCCTTTTTGATGTTTCCGCAAACGGAAAAATTCTCTTGAACGACCTGGATATATGGGCCGAATCGGGTCACGATGTCGCTTTGAAAAAGACTTTCCAGGTGAAAGTACAAGGCGGTTTTCTAAACCTCGAATTTCCTGAGATAAAAGCCGGTCAGGCCGTTTTGTCGGCTATCGCCATTGCCAGCCGCGACAAAAGCATTAAGCCTTATGTGCCTCCGGTTTCGGACTGGAGCTGGCAAAAGGCAGACCGGGAGCGGGTGGGGCGTTTTCCAACCGAGCGATTGCCCGAAGACAACAATGTCAGGCCCGGTGTGTCTTATCCCGCCGTGGAGGCCGTTGTCGAAGGCAATTATAGGAAAGAACAGATGAACAACAGAATGGCTGTGATTTTTGAAGCAGCAAGCACAAACAGCATAAGTTGGGATATTACAACCGGACTGGCTCAGCTCTACGCTTTGCGTTTTAATTACCGGAATATCTCCGGCCGCGATATGCTGGTGGATATGAAGATAATAGCCGCAGACGGCACCGTGCTCAAAGAAGATAAACTGACTTTCCCCATCAATGAAAGGGGCTGGAAGTTGATCAGCACCACTACCGGTTCGTTCATCAACGCCGGTCATTACCGGATTGTTCTTTCTTCGCCCGATATGGATGGCCTGTGTTTCGAAAGGCTTGATGTGCAGTGAAAAGATACTGTTTCAAAAAGTGTGTCTGAGCCACTAAAAAACTTAAACAGGAAGTAAAAAAGACTCAAAATTAGCAGGTTGAGCGGACTTTTTGCCTCGTTTCTGCATGTAAAAACGTTCAGAAGTATCTAGTTGCGATCTCTGCTGTTGGCTTGTCTGCCTGCATTGAAAGATCGGAGCAGTTCTCTGGAAAAGCCTTCTTCGGCCAAATAATATTTGAAAAGTTTTTCGGGGCTGAGTATGGCTTTGAGTTTAACGTAGCGCTCTTTTTCCAGATCGGCCCGTTGTTGGCGGATTTCAGCCATTCTGGTATTGATTTTTTCGTAATCGATTTTCTGGTTCTCTCTCCCTTGTCTGGAGACGCGCATCAAACGCATCATTTCGTGGTTTAGTTCAAGACTTCTGTTTTGGATGTCGTTTACGATAGGCCAGAACAACTGGGCTTCTTCGGCAGTAAGCCCGATTTTGTCTGTATAATAGGCAATTCTTTTGAGACGCATTTCTTCCCATTGTTGTTGCCTTTCTTCCTGATTGGGTGCCCTGCCGGGTAGGTTTGCCTCACCGCCGGGCCTTTGTGAAAAAGCAACGCTGCTGAATAAAAAGCATAAAGCGATTATAAAGCCGGATCTCATTTCTAGCTGGTTTTTGGACTGAATTTATTCGAGTTCGTCCTGATTAATGTAATAATACATAAGACTGTATTCGTCGAGTGAGCTCAGAAGGATTTCTTCGGCAGTCATGGCAGTTTCCTGAAATTCTTCTATTTCTACTCCGTCTGTCTTACTGATTATGGATTGCTTATTGTCCGTGTTGGTCAGGTTGAGTACGGCACGTATCGAAAACAAGAGCAATACGAATACGGCAGCCATGTAAAGCACGGGCTTCACACGGTTCATAAAGAGCCTTATTCCCTGAGCAGGAGCAGATTCCATTTCTATGCGGTGCTGGATTTCTGCCTGCAGGTTTTCGAAATAATGCTCGGGGACTTTGAATACTTCTTTATTGCCGGGCTGGTCTAAATTAAAATTGTTGCTCATAAATGTACCTCCGTATTTTTGGAAAATAACATCATCTTAGACAAAGATAATGAAATAAGGTTTAAAAATCACTCAAAATCTGCTCTCATAAATGCTTCAATCTTTTTGACAGCGTAGTGGTACGAGGCCTTTAAAGCTCCTACCGAAGTTCCTAAGATTTCGGACATATCTTCGTATTTCATGTCGTCGAAATATTTCATGTTGAAAACCAGGCGTTGTTTGTCGGGTAGTGTCAAAATAGCTTGCTGAAGCTTCAGTGCGGCTTCGTCTCCGGAAAAATAGGGGTCTCCCCGCAAGTTTTGAACCATAATATCTTCCATGTCGGTAAAGTTCGACTGGTTTTTAATTCTCTCTTTATTGAGGAAGGTATATGTTTCATTGATGGCAATACGAAACATCCAGGTGGATATTTTGG
Organism: Bacteroidales bacterium UBA1402; assembly: GCA_002305085.1. Lineage (GTDB taxonomy): Bacteria > Bacteroidota > Bacteroidia > Bacteroidales > UBA1402 > UBA1402. The sequence goes on from DBQE01000010.1 coordinate 25,358, forward strand.
AATCTCCTCTGAATTGCTCAATATTGCTCCAGGCTTTCATGTAGGTGTTTTGTAAAATATCGTTCGCATCATCGTGCGAAAGTACCATTTTCCTAATCTGCCAATACAGACTTTGCGATGTTTCACTAACCAACAGGCTAAAAGCTTTCGACCGGGTCAGGGGGTCTCTGATCAATACAAGGATTTCGTTTTCTTTTTGTTGATCCATTCGATAAAGAATTCCTACTACACAATGGTATCAGACTATAATTTATTCAAAAAGTTTAATGGAGTCTTTGCTAAACTCACTGAATTAACAGCAGGTAAAGACTGACAGCCGGTATGGCCATTAAAACAGTGTCCAGCCGGTCGAGTAGACCTCCGTGTCCGGGAATTAATTTCCCCGAATCTTTTACATGTATCGTTCTTTTGATGAGCGATTCAAATAAATCGCCCAGCAGGCCGAAAACAACGATCACGGCTGCAAATCCCATCCATTCGCCCTTACTGAAGATATCGGGAAACCACAGAGCGGCCGGTATACCGGCGGCGACAGTGATGACCAATTCTGCGATGAATCCCTCCCAGGTTTTATTGGGTGAAATCCGTTCAAAAAGTTTGTGCTTACCAAACAGACTGCCGAAGACGTAAGCCGAGGAGTCGGCAATCCAGACAAAGACAAAGAAACTCATCAGCAAAACCCGATTATAAGTTCCGCTTTCCCCGGTGGAAGACAAGAATGCCATACGGGCCAGAAGCACCATCGCCAGGCCGATATATACTTGTCCGAAATAAGTATAGGCCAGGGAATGCATATTTTTCAAGTTGGTTTTTAATAGTTCGGCGATTGATAAATACATCATTATGCCTAACCAGGGAAGAAAAATGGCGGACGGCAGGATGCCACTGAAATATAGATAGGCTGCCACAAACAAATAAACCCCACCCAGGCTGGCCATGAATTTGTTTATCTTGATGTCGGGCTGTTTTTCAATCAGGGTGTAAAATTCCCAAAGGCATAGGCCGGTAATAAGGGCGAAAAGAATGGCAAAGCTGTGGGGACCATAGAGTATGCAAAAGGCCAACAGGGCAACAAAAGCAATTCCACTTACAACTCTTGCAAAAAACTCTTTCATAGTAGCAGATTGATGGGATAAGAAGGCTGAATTTCTTTATTTCTCGCCGGGAGTATCCTCTGATTCGGTTTTTTCTTTTTCGTCTTGTTGTTTTTGCGACTCCATCAACTCTTCCATCCTGGATGTCCATTTGCGTTTGCCAAAAATCTGTTCCATATCTTCGGAGAAGATAACTTCGCGTTCGACCAGGATATTGGCGAGCTGTTGATGCCCATCTTTGTTTTCGCTCAGTATTTTTTTTGCTCTCAGGTATTGTTCGTCTACCAAAGCTTTTACCTCCTTGTCTATGAGTTCGGCGGTTTTCTCACTATAAGGCTTGGAAAAACTGAATTCGGAACCGCCACTGGAGTCGAAGTAGGAGAGATTGTTCAATTTATCGCTCATACCAAAATAGGCGACCATGGCATAAGCTTGCTTGGTTACCCTTTCCAGGTCGTTGAGCGCACCGGAAGACACTTTTCCGATAAACAATTCTTCGGCGGCCCTGCCACCCAGAGTGGAACACATTTCATCCAGCATTTGTTCCCTGGTGGTCAATTGCCTTTCTTCTGGCAGGTACCAGGCCGCACCCAGGGCCTTACCCCTCGGGACAATGGTCACTTTGATGAGCGGATGGGCAAATTCGAGCAGCCAGCTCAGTGTGGCATGACCGGCTTCGTGTATGGCAATGGAACGACGCTCTTCGGCGGTGGTTATTTTGTTCTTTTTTTCCAGGCCGCCGATAATGCGGTCTACTGCGTCGAGAAAATCCTGCTTTTGCACATGGGTTTTGTTTTTGCGGGCAGCGATCAGGGCAGATTCGTTACAGACGTTGGCGATGTCGGCACCCGAAAAGCCGGGCGTCTGTCTTGCCATAAATTCCGAATCAATGCTGTCGTCTGTTTTTATGGGACGCAGGTGTACATTAAAGATCTCGCGGCGCTCATTGATGTCGGGCAATTCAACATTGATCTGGCGATCGAAACGGCCGGCTCTGAGCAAGGCCTTGTCCAAAATGTCTGCCCGGTTGGTGGCGGCCAAAATAATGACTCCGCTGTTGGAACCGAAACCATCCATTTCGGTGAGCAATTGGTTCAGGGTGTTTTCGCGTTCGTCGTTGGCACCTATGTTGGGATTTTTGCCGCGCGCCCTTCCGACAGCGTCAATTTCGTCAATAAAAACAATGCAGGGAGCTTTTTCTTTGGCTTGCCTAAAAAGGTCGCGAACCCTCGAAGCACCCACTCCTACAAACATTTCAACGAAATCCGAACCGGAAAGTGAAAAGAAAGGAACATCGGCTTCGCCGGCTACGGCCTTGGCCAGGAGCGTTTTTCCGGTTCCGGGAGGGCCTATCAGCAGGGCACCCTTGGGTATTTTACCTCCAAGCTCGGTGTACTTATCCGGATTCTTGAGGAAGGCTACGATTTCTTCTACTTCCTGCTTGGCTTCGCTCAGACCGGCAACGTCTTTGAAGGTAATGGGGTTTTCTCCGCCTTTTTCAAACAACCTGGCTCTGGATTTTCCTACACTGAAAATGCCCCCGGCGCCGCCTGCACCGCCTGCGCCTCCGCCGGCCATTCTCCTCATTATAAGAACCCAAATGACAATGAGCAAAATAAAAGGAGCCAGGCTGACCAGGACGGACACAAAGGTATTGGAAGTATTGTCGTATTTAACCTCTATATCCGGCGAATGAGTATTATTGAAATTTTCTATAAACTCGGAAAAACGATCGGGCGAAGGAATTTCCACGACCAAAACCGGCGCTTTGTCTTTAGTCACATTTTCGCCAAATACGCTTACCAGAGCCTCTTCTTTTATACTTAAGCGAACCTGGTTTTTGTTGTTGATACAGAGAATTTCTTTAACTCTGTTGTTTACCAGATGCTCTTCCATTTCCGTCCAGGTAATTTCTTTGCTGGCTTCCTTTCTTGAAATGAACTGAACAGCAAACAATCCTATCAGAATCAGAGCGTAGATCCAGTAGATATTGAATTTGGGTTTGGGTTTACTGTCTTTGGGACGTTGTATTTCGCTCATAAAGTTTACTTAATTAAGATCGGGAATCTCCGTCAAAACGGCATCGTTCCAGAGATGTTCCAAATCGTAGTATTGCCTGCTTTCGGGATGAAAAACATGAACCATAATTTCGCCGTAATCGAGAATGATCCACAGGGCGTTTTGGTAACCTTCCGCAGCAAAGGGTTTGATTCTCATTTTTTCATATAAATGCTCCCGTATAAAGTCGGAGATGGCCAGAATATGTGTATTGGATGTACCTTCGCAAATGACAAAATACCTGCAGATAGAATGCTCCAGGGCTGACATGTCTACTATAGTGATTTTTTTCCCTTTTCGTTCCTGAATGGCGTGGATAATACTTTTTAATGCAGCTTGGTTTTCATCCATAGAATCGTTTTTGAACAGCGACAAAGATACGCTTTCATTTGCATTGTACCGCAAACATTGTACCAATTAATTTAGCGACGAGGCTTGATCCATTGCCATAATACTTTGTAAGTGGTCTTCTTACCGTACATCAGGATACCTGTGCGGTAGATTTTCGCAGCCAGTTTGGTGCTGAATACAAATGTCAGTGCCAACAACCCGTATGACAGAACTAAGTGCCAAAAAGGCACACCAAAGGGTAAACGGACCATCATTACAATGGGAGAAGTAAATGGAATGAACGAACACCAGATGGTAAGCGGCCCTTCGGGATTGCTGGCGCCGTAGATGCCTGCGTACAGGGCGAAAAGTATAGGAATGGTCATGGGAAGGGTAAACTGTTGAGCATCCTCGCTGTTGTCGATGGCTCCTCCGACGGCTGCAAACAAAGAGGCATACAGCAGGTAACCTCCCAAAAAGTAAAGCACAAACCAGAACAGAATTTTTCCCATAGAAATAGAACTGAGAGCCTGCAAACCGTCGAGGACTCCGGGTGGAAGCGAACTCTCCGTCCCAGGCATCGAAGGGCTTAGTCCGTCGAGCGGAATATTGCCGAACCGGCTGCCGATTACCACCAAAACCAACACCACCACTACCCAAAGGAAAAATTGAGTAAGGCCTACCAGGGCAATACCTATTATTTTCCCCATCATAAGCTGAAAGGGTTTGGCCGATGAAACAATGATCTCCACAATGCGGTTGGATTTTTCTTCAATCACACCGTTCATTACCATTCCTCCGTAGGCAAAAATAAAGAAGTAGATGAGCATGGCAGTAATCATACCGATGATCATGGAGATTTCCGAAGAGGTTTTTTGTTCGTTGCCGTCGTCGGTCCAACGTATGGTTTCTGTTTTCACCCTGACTCTCGAATCGCGGATTATCTGCTCAAGGCCCTCAATTTGGTAGGAAGCAATTTTGTCTTCGGAGGCCATTTGACTGAGCTGGCTTTGTACATAATCTTTGAGGTCGGCTCCCACTTGTTGTTCAGAATAAATTCTAACTATAGGGCTACCTTCCGTCAAATTCCTTTTTATAATAAGGTAGGCGTAATAATCGGCTTTGTTTTTGCAGGCTTCGGCGCTGTCGCCGCAAGGAATAAATTGATAATTCGGCGTATTCTGCAAGCGGGGAAGATAGAGCCCGGAGGCGTCAATGACCGCGATTTGTCTGACTTTATTGTCTTTGACCGAAGACAATAAAAGCGGTATGAGTATGATCAATATCAGGGCCAGGGGCATGACAAAGGTCATTATCAGAAAAGATTTTTTCTTTACCCGGGAGGTATATTCCCGTTGGATAATTAGCGAAAGTTTGTTCATGATTTTACGCTTTTAATAAAAATCTCGTGCATGGTGGGAATTTTTTCCTCAAAAGAAACAATCTCGAAGTGCTCGTAGAGTTCTTTGAAAACACTGTTGTTATTTAATCCGTCTCTGATACTCAATTCCAGTTGCCAGTAGTATGGGTCGAGCGAGCTGCTTTCGATTTTGAAGAAAGGAGATTTCTCCAGTTGGCTTTTGGCCCTGTCGGGGTCTTCGGGTAGCCTGAGCTTTACCAGATAAATGCCGCTGCGGTGGCTAAGCTTGATGTCCTGCACTTTGCCTTGCAGTATCAGTTTGGATTTGTTGATCAAACCGATTTCGTCGCAGATTTCTTCGACCGAGGCCATGTTGTGCGTCGAAAAAAGGATGGTGGATCCCTGGGCTTTTAAGTTTAAAATTTCTTCTTTTATCATCTGTGTATTCACCGGATCGAAGCCGCTGAAGGGCTCATCGAAAATCAGGAGTTTGGGTTCGTGCAGAACGGTGATGATGAATTGAACTTTTTGCTGCATGCCTTTGGAAAGCTCCTCAAGCTTTTTATCGGCCCAGTCCCGGATATTGAATTTGTCGAACCAGTACCTGAGTCTTTTTTTAGCCTCCTGTTTTGACAAGCCTTTGAGTCTGGCCAGGTAAAGAGCTTGCTCGGCTACTTTCATTTTTTTGTACAAGCCCCTTTCTTCGGGTAGGTAGCCAATGTGGTAAACATCGTTTTCTTTTAGAGGGTTTCCGTTCAGCAAAACTTCTCCGCTGTCGGGATAAGTAATCTGGTTAAGAATGCGGATAAGGGTGGTTTTTCCGGCGCCGTTGGGGCCTAACAGGCCGTAGATTTTAGCCTCGGGCACCTGTATACTTACTTTGTCCAAAGCCAAATGTCCGGTGTATTGCTTAACAATGCTTCGGGTTTCAACATAATACATACAGTGCTGTAGTTAATTTGAATGTGTAAAATCAGGGTGTAATTATTCTTTCCCCCAAGCTTCTGGCCAGCTCTTTGTCCAACTCCTGGAGTATCTTTATTTCTTCGAGCAAGTCGCGCAGGGTCGATTCATCTTTGTTTTGTTCCGCTATTTTAAGTTTAGATCTGAGTTCGGCCAGTTCTTCTTTGACAATCTTCCATTTCAGTTCCTCGAGAAATTGGGGAACCAGGTAATGCAATCTGTCTTTTTCTTCTACGACCACTTGGAACCGGCTGTGAATTTTGCTCAGTTCGTATTCTTCAGAGAGCAATTCTCCCGCCATCAGGCTGATCTCGGCCCGGTGATGGTTTAGAAAAAAGCGTTCGGCTACAAAATGAGGTTCTTTGTGGTGAGCCAGGGCTTCTTTGTACATCAATTTGTAAACCGGATGTTGAAATTCGATCTCTTCGTTTTCGAGATCCATGGAAATAAATTCGAGCACCGTGGGCCGAAAGTCTTCGGGGTAGAGGTTTTTGTCGAGGTTTATTTGCTGTTCGCCGTAGCGGACTATCATGCGCATCAAATTGCGTTCGTGTTCATCGTAAGGGCTGAATGGTGTACTTTCTTTTTTTTGAGCATCCGCTTGCGTGGGGATTGGCTGTTGCAGCGGCTCGGCAGGCGTATAAGCGGGCTCAGTTCCGGGGCTTTCTCTCAACCCTCTCTGTTGACGAAGGCGTTCGATGTATTTCCGGCGTTTTTTGTCGACTTCTTTTTGAATCAGCAATTCAGGAGAATCGAGCAGTCGGCTGCATTCTTTGACGTATTCGGATCTAATGATATTGTTGGGAATCAGGGAGATGCTTTCGACAATATCTTCAATGAGCTTTGCCCTTCTCACCGGGTCGTCGCCGGCGTCGCGCAGGAGCACTTCGGTTTTGAAGCGAATAAAGTCGGTTTCGCTTTTCCTGAGGTAATCGAGCAATGCCGAGGCACTGTGTCCCCGGGCAAAAGAATCGGGGTCTTCACCCTCGGGCAGTAAAACTATTTTAACGTTGAGGCCTTCTTCAAGCAGCAGGTCGATGCCTCTCAGCGAAGCTTTAATGCCGGCAGCGTCGCCGTCGTAAAGCACGGTGATGTTGTCGGTAAAACGGTGGATAAGTTGAATTTGTCCTTTGGTCAGGGCTGTGCCCGATGAAGCCACCACGTTTTCGACACCGGACTGGTGCAGGGAAAGCACATCGGTATAACCTTCCACCAGGTAACAACGATCTTGTTTGACGATGGCTTGCCTGGCAAAATAAATCCCGTACAATTCGGCACTTTTGCTGTATATCTCCGATTCGGGAGAATTGATGTATTTAGCTGCTTTGGCGTCCTTTTTAAGAATACGCCCTCCGAAGGCCCTTATTTTGCCCGAAATGCCGTGTATGGGAAAAATCACCCTGCCCCGGTAACGGTCAAACAACTGTCCCTGCTCGTCGGCTACAGACAGGCCGGTTTTGAGCAGAAAGTCTTTTTGGTAGCCTTTTGCCAGGGCGTTTTTTGTGAAAGCGTCGCGTTCATCGGGGGCGTAGCCCAACTGGAATTTTTCTATGGTATCTTCGCGCAGACCTCTTTCTAAAAAATATTTAAGACCTATACTCATGCCTTCGCCTGCTTTCTTTAAACAGGATTTAAAGAAATCCCGGGCAAATTCGTTGAGTACAAACATGCTTTCCCGCTCGTTTTTGCTTTGCAGTTCTTCGGGGCTAAGTTGTTTTTCTACAACTTCGATATGGTATTTTTTGGCCAGCCACTTAAGTGCCTCATAATAACTGAGTTGTTCGTGTTCCATAATGAAATGAACCACATTACCTCCCTTGCCGCAACTAAAGCATTTGCAAATGCCTTTGGCCGGAGAAACACTGAATGAGGGCGTTTTGTCGTCGTGAAAAGGGCAGAGGCCAAGATAATTTACTCCTCTTTTGCGTAAATGAACAAATTCTCCTACTACCTCCTCTATACGGGCTGCGTCTAATATTCTGTTTATGGTGATTTGATCAATCATGCTCGAAGGTGTGCCGGGGTGCTCCGAAAACTTGGTTAAAAATACGACTATTAGGTTTAACGAAAGTCAAATTACACAGGTGTTTAGGATGATAACTAAAATTATCAAAAATATCGCTAAATCGAATTAGGTGTATTAAGTATTTCATTTATCTTTGCGGGCAAAATTAATACATAAATGCCAATATTGATAAATTCAGTATGGATTTTTCCTCAAGATATACCTTAAATTTGCCGCAAAGCGCTAAATTTACTTCCTCAATAGTACCTTATATACAGAACTCTCAATAATTACGTCCAAAATTAACTAAAATAACGCCTTTTAATTCATAGAGTATGTTTAAAAACACGCACAGAGCCTGGTTGTTTCTACTTTCATTGCTCTTGGTCGTTGGAGCTTGTTCCGATCCTTATCCCTACGACGACAAAGAACCCGACTGGCTCGGTTCCAGCATCTACGATTATTTAGTAGAAAAGGGCGAATACACCTATTTCACAAGGATCATCGATACTTGTAATTACCGTGAAGTATTGGCCAAAACAGGAAGCAAGACGATGTTTGTCTGCAAGGATTCCGCTTTTGAGGAGTATTTCAGAAACAACACGGACGGCATAAGTCGTTTCGAAGATTTCAGTGTAGAGCAACTGAATCAGATAATGGAATACGCTATGGTAAACGATGCCTCATTGATCGAAACCTTGTCTTATGCCGTTGGTTACGTTAAAGGCCAGGTGATGCGCCGTGCCACTTCGCTCGACCCCTTTGATATGCTTTCTTTTGAGCAGGGAGATGAAATTCCGAAGAACAAGTATTTTGAGCCTTATCGTGAAAAGGGTTTATATATTTTGAACGATGACACCTCGCCCACCTTAATTCATTTTTTTGAGGCTCAGATGAAAGAAAAGGGCATTACCGACGAAGATTTTAGCATTCTCTTCAACGGTAAAACACGTCAGACCAACGATGCTCACTTATTCGGTATTAAGGTGATCGAAAGGGACATCACTTGTAAAAACGGTTACATCCATGTGCTGGAAAGCCTAATGTTGCCGCGCGACAACATGGCCGGTTACATCCGGAAATCCGACAGCCTGTCTATCTTCGCTTCTCTGATGGATCGCTTCAGCGCACCTTATTATACTTCCTCCGGTACCGAATTATACAAAACCCTGCATCCGGAATTCAGGGATTCCATCTTTGTGCGTAATTATTTCCAAAAGGTAAGCGGTACATCGGGCGCGTATTCCATTTTAGATCCCCACGGCGAATTGATTCCTTCCGATGAATTGCTCCGCTACGACCCGGGCTGGAATTCTTATCAATACACTTCATTGTCCATGGATATGGGTGCGATGTTTGTGCCCGACGACGATGCGATGAAATTTTATTTTTCTCCCGAAGGAAACGGCTCTTTTTTGCATGAACGTTATAAGGTTTGGGACAGTGTTCCCAACGACATAGTCGCCATGTTCATCAATGCCCACATGAAGTATTCCTTTATCAGTTCGGTGCCCAGCAAGTTTCAGGGTCTCAAGGACGAAGACGGTTTTGAGATTGGCATAGAAAAAGACAATATCCTTCGTGCCAGGGTTTTATGCAATGGAGCTGTATATGTTACCAACGAAGTCTTTCCTCCGGTAGATTATGCTTCTGTAATGGCTCCCGTTTTGGTCAATGAGCGGACTCAAATATTTAACTTTGCTCTCAGAAACTTGGATTTCAATATATACCTGAGATCTTTGGAAAGCTTTTACAGCTTCCTGGTTCCCTTCGACGAATCCTTTACCACCTATCTCTATCCTGCCGGACAGGGACACGAAACCAAGAAGATGATCAAACTCAAATTCAATACTACTTCCGAAATGGTTGATGCTGTAACATACACCTACGACGAAGCTACAGGTCAACTAAAAGATTCCATAAACGTTGTATCCACCGCGATTGCCCTCGACTGCCTGAACGATATTATGGATTACCACATTGTGGTGGGGGATATTGAATCGGGACAGGAATACTATCAAACCAAAGGAAAAGGAGAAATCCGTGTTCAGGGCAGCGGTATAGGCATGAAAGTATGGGGCGGCGGTAATATGGAGATGAACCGGCGCTGGGGCAGTAACTGGGACGACAGCAAATACACAGGCGAAGTGACCGATATCCTGAATTTGAAGAACGGTAAAACTTACTTTGTCTCCAATTTATTGCAACAGCCTATCACTTCGGTCTATAAAACATTGAGCAACCAACCCGAATTTTCCAAATTTCTGTCGGCCATGATGGGAGTTCCCGACGACATGAAAGAGCATTTGATGCTGACCAAAGATCCCAGAACCCCGGGGCTGGATTTCAATATCAACTTTTTCTCGGCCTTTCACTATACCCTTTATGCGCCTAATAATGCGGCTATGGACAGGGCCTATGCGGCCGGTTTACCCACCTGGGATCAAATTGCCGCCGTACCTACAGCCGACGACGAGGGCGCCAAAAGGGCTGCCATGATACAGAAAGTGGCTCGTTTCCTGAAGTATCATTTCCAGGACAACTCGGTTTACATCGGTGGAGAATTGCTGAGTGACGTAAAGTACGAGACGGCGACCAAAAATAATATTACCAATAAGTTCCATTCTTTACGCTTAACTCAGGATGGTTCCAACATAACTATTTATCAGTCTGTTTCCAATGCTTCCGGTATTGAGACTTTCAACAGGCCTCCCGTACAGGTACACAAAGCCAATGGACTGTATAATCTGATGGCCAGGGATTATTTCTTTAACTGCGCTACCCCCGGTGACCTTAAATCGGCTACTACCACTGCCTGGACATCGAGGACGGTTATTCACGAGGTGGATACCTATTTCAATCCGATCAAGGTACCTACCATTCGCATGAACAATCCCAATTACGTTACCACGGCACTGGTGCCTTTGACGGCCGATATTACCGATAACGGAGACGGAGTGGCTTACGATAAGAATATCATCACCAAAAGAGGATTTTGCTGGAGTTATTCCAGAGAACCCGAATGGTCCGCTTCAGGTTCGGCTAACCAGACTGAGGTAGCTGCCGCTTCGGACATTGTTAATTTCAAATACACCTTGAATTTCCCCGCATCGTCCAACCCTGCCGACACATTATTATACATCCGTGCCTACACCGAAAGCAAATGGGCAGTAGACGGCAGTGACGGAACTTTAGAGGAAAATGCATCCAAAAAACGCCTGAGTGCCTATAGTAGAGAGTTATGTATCAACACCAAAAAAGGAACAATAGTTTATTAATCATGAAGACATTTCCCAAAATCAGCATACTGTTACTCATTGCCTTTTTGTTGAGCAGTACTTTGGTTTATGCACAGGGCAGTTCCGAAATAGTACGAGGAAAAGTGACGAGTTCCGGCGATAATGAACCTTTGATTTCCGTTACCATCATGGAAGTGGATCCGTCCAATCGTTTTATCAGCGGTACCGTAAGTAATTACGACGGAGAATACGTGTTGCAGGTAAAAAGTACACAAAACAGACTACAGTTTAAATACGTCGGCTTTAAAACTCAGGAAATTCCCATTGGAAGCAATAGGGTTATCAATGTGGCTCTTGATGAAGAGGCCTTGGACCTGGCCGAAGCTGTGGTAGTTGGACAGGCCGTGGTGAGTGACGGCCGTTTTGCCATTCCCGAGCGCGAAATTTCGACCGCTCTGCAAAAAATCAGCACCGAAGAATTCGAAGGCATACAGGTGTCGTCTATCGACGATGCCCTTCAAGGCCGTATTGCCGGTCTGGATATTGTGAACGTATCGGGCGAACCCGGATCCGGGATGTCCATGCGTATCCGGGGTACAACATCCATCAGTGCCAGTGCCGAACCTTTGGTGGTGGTCAACGATGTTCCGCTTACTTACATAAAAATTGACGAAAATTTTGATTTTGCCACAGCCAACGAAGACCAGTACGCTCAATTGATTGATGTCAACCCGGACGATATCGAATCCATTGTGATTCTGAAGGACGCGGCTTCGACGGCCATCTGGGGATCGCAGGGAGCCAACGGTGTTTTGCAGATTACAACCAAAAGAGGTCAACGCGGCCCAACGCGTGTTTCTTATTCCTACCGGCTTTCCGGTTCCCGCCAGCCTAAGGGCTTAAAAATGTTGAACGGAGACGACTATACGATGCTCATGAAGCAATCGTATTACAATCCCACCCTCGAAAACCTTTCTGCCGGCATACCCGAATTAAATTACGACACCAATTTTACCGAATACGAAAATTTCAACAACAACACCGACTGGATAGATGCAGTCAGCCGCTATGGTTTTACGCACGACAATAACCTGACTATTTCGGGAGGGGGCGAAAAAATCACTTTCCGCGTGTCGGCCGGTTATTACAATCAGACAGGAACGGTTATCGGTCAGTTGCTGGAACGTTTTTCCACCCGCTCCAGCATAGAATACCGTGTTTCCGACCGTATTTTATTTACTTCGGACTTTGCCTATACGTATTCAAACAACGACAGGAACTACGAAAACCTTTTGGGCAATGCCTACAAAAAAATGCCCAACGTCAGTATTTATGAGCAAGACCTTTACGGGAACGACACGGACGTGTATTACAACATTCGTACAGACTCTCAATTACACGATAGTCAGAAAAACCTGAGCAATCCGGTAGCGGTGGGTATGTTAGCCAAAAACAACACCAAAAGTTATCGTATTTCGCCGAATTTTTCACTGCGTTACGATTTGCTGGATCCCTATAAGTACAATTCAACGTTGAGATTTAATTCAACCGTGTCCTTTAGTTTGGGGAACAGCCAAAAAAGTACTTTTCTACCCAGCGATATTTCCAATGCTCGTTGGAATAGCGATAAGGTAAACCTGACCAGTAATTCCGAAGACGAAAGCCTCGATGTTCAATTCTCTACCAGTGTTGACTATCGACCGGCTTTTGAGAATCGCGACCACAGCCTGATGCTGCGCGCCAATTTCCGTGTTAATACGGGAACTTCGGGATCTCTGGGTATTTCTGCGTATGGTCTTCCTTCTACCATCATCCGCGATGCAACGGTGCCCGGTATTTTGGGCTCAACCAGCAGTTCAACCAGTGAAAGCCGCGGATTGAGTTACAGTTGGAGCGGACACTATGCGTACAAGGGGCGCTATATTTTTGATTTTACGGCCAACTTCAACGGAAGCTCCCGTTTTGGTGATAACTTTAAATTTGGTTTGTTTCCCGGCATTTCGGGCAAGTGGATTATATCGGACGAGCCTTTTTGGGACGATTACAGACACATCGTCAATATGTTTGCTTTTCGCCCCAGTTGGGGTATCGGGGGTAACCAGCCCTCTACCGAATACCTGCACTTGAGTCGGTACAAGAGCTACGATAAGGGTTATATCGACATGATTGCCGTATATCCTTTCAATATCAGGCTCACCGACCTGAGGTGGGAAAAAACAAATTCAATCAACTTAGGTGTCGACCTGGAATTTCTGAAAGGGAAATATGCCATCGACCTGAACTATTACATGAAGCATACCACCGATTTGTTGTTTAACAAAATCGGCTTACCCAGTCATACAGGCTATGCCCAATTAAGTGCCCGCAACGGAGGAACTATGAACAACAGCGGTTGGGAAGCCAATTTACATGTGCGCGACCTGATTAAAGCAGGGAATTTCAGAATGTCCTTCAATTTCAACACATCCAACAACCGGAATATCATCGTTCAATTGGACGACGACATCCTGGCCACCATGAATCCCGATTATACCTACTCCAACGGAGAATACCTGACGCGTATTCAGGAAAGAAATCCCTACGGTTCCATCTACGGTTTTCGTTACAAAGGGGTCTATCAGTACAACGATTACATAGAAGATGTTCAGGAGAGTGCCCCTGTAGTTCGCGATAAAGAAGGCAATGTTATTTTTGATGCCGACGGCAAAACCAAGCCTATGTATTATGCTTACGGCGGTTCGGCCCAGTACGAATTTAAAGCGGGCGATGCCATTTACGAAGACATCAATCACGACGGCACTATAGATGAATTGGATATCGTTTACCTGGGCAACTCCTTGCCCAAATTTATGGGAGGTTTCGGTAGTACTTTACGTTGGAAACAATTGTCCCTCAATCTTTTCTTTAATTTCCGTACAGGCAATAAAGTGGTAAACGCCGCCCGTATGGAAGCAGAAAATATGTACACCAACAACAATCAAAGCATTGCGGTCAACTGGCGTTGGCGCAAGGAAGGTGACGTTACGGAGATGCCCCGTGCTCTGTATAACTACGGATATAACTGGCTGGGCAGTGACCGCTATGTGGAAGACGCGTCGTTTTTACGCTTCAAATACATGACTTTCAATTACGCGGTACCTACTCAATACCTCAAACCGTATAAATTGAATACCTTGAGTTTTTACCTGACCTTCCAGAATCTACTTGTTTTTACCAACTACACCGGTGTTGACCCCGAAGTGGGTTACGGCTCCAGATCGGTGGCCAAGGACAGCAGTAAAACACCTCGCCCCAAGGACTTTACTTTGGGTATAAAAATAGGTTTCTAAGCTTAATTAAATCGAACAATGAAAACAGCATTTCATAAAATAAAAGTGGCATTCCTGGCTGTTTTGTTAAGCCTGGGTATGAATTCCTGTCAGGATTGGCTGACCATTTTTCCCGAAGGAGAGCTGATACTCGAAGATTATTGGAAAGAAGGCGCTCATGTGGAGCAGGTGGTGGCGTCCTGTTACCGCTCTTTGATAGAGCCGGCCTGTATAGAACGCATGTTGGTCTGGGGCGAAGTCCGTTCCGATAATATGGTGGCCGGCCCGAATGTTGGGGGTGATCTGAGAGATGTTTTGGATGTCAATATTCTGACTACCAACGGTTATGCTAATTGGTCCAGCTTTTATACGGTCATTAATTTTTGCAATACGGTGTTACTATATGCTCCCGGAGTGGTTGATATAGACAACACATATTCTATTAACCAGTTGAATGCTCACAGAGCAGAAGCGCTGGCCATACGTGCCCTGTGCTACTTTTATCTGGTTAGGGCTTTCAGGGATGTGCCCTATATTACGCATCCCAGCGTTGACGGCGCCGAAGACTTTGCCATGGCCAAAACCGAAGGGCATCTTATTCTCGATTCACTGATTCTCGATTTGAAAGAAGCCAAAACCTATGCTCAAAACAATTATGGTGTGAGCAACGTCAAACACAATAAGGGGCGTTTTACCAGGCAATCCATCAGGGCCCTGATGGCCGATATCTATCTGTGGCAGGGACGTTATCAGGAATGTGTGGATATTTGCCGGGAATTTCACCGCGAGAATGCCCTCTTACCCCTTGCCAGCCAGTTGAGGTTGATAGATGCCGATTTCATGTATACCGAGGTCTTCAATCGGGGAAATTCCTCCGAAAGTATATTGGAATTTCAATTTGCGGACGACGGAATAACAAACTCCGCTTTGAATAAATTATACGGAGGAGGTTCAAGTGGTGCCTCTAACAGCGATCTGTCGGCTCCCTCAAAATCTTTGGATTATTCCTACGGCAGTATGTCGGCTCCCTTTAAGATAACAGATGTACGATGGCTGAGTTTTGTCCGGGGTGTGGGTTCAGGCGGCTATCTCTTCATTAATAAGTACGTGGGAACTCAACCCGAACAATACGACAACATTATTTCTTATTCTATTAGGGGCACTACCAGTAATTTTATACTCTATCGCTTATCGGATATTTATCTTATGGAGGCCGAGGCGCTGAATGAGTTGGGTGAAGCCCATTTGAAACAGGCCCTTTCGCTGGTTAACAAAACCTATATGCGCGCCAATCCCTCTCTGACCGATTCGCTGAGTATAGTCGATTACGGCAATGTGGAAGCCATGCGCGAACTGGTGTTGCTGGAACGTCAACGGGAATTCATGTTCGAGGGAAAGCGTTGGTTTGACTTGGTCAGAATGGTCAACAAAGGAGAACCGATTTTCAAACTGACCACCATAGTACGCCGTAAATTCAATATGGAAGCAGGAGCTGAAATTTTGGCCGTAAGTAAGATGTCCAAAATGGATGCCTTGTATTTTCCGATTTTGCAGGATGAAATTTTAAGTAACGAATTATTGGAGCAAAACCCTTTCTATCAATTGGAAGAGACCTCTGCCAAGAATTAATGCTTAACCAATACGATTAATAAATATACTCAATATGAAGCATTTAACTAAAACCGTTTTGTTTACAGTCTTGGCCTTGATACTTTATTCTTGCCATCAGTCCTGGGAAGATCATTACAAGACGCAAAACGAGGCTTTATTAGAAAAGAAATTGATGGAGCTCATTAACGAACAGTCCGATTTGAGCCTTTTTGCCTCTATGCTCAAAAAATCAGGCTACGACAAAGTGTTGTCGGCCAATCAGGCGTATACGGTATGGGCCCCCGATAATGCCGCTTTGGCAAGCGTTGATACCAGCGATATGGACGATGTCAACAAAATTGTTCGCAATCATATTGCTCGTTTTTCCTACCCCAGTTCCGGAGTGCAAAATGTGGCAGTCAGTATGTTGAACGGAAAGAACGTTCATTTTATACAAAAAGAGGAGGGGCTTGTTTTTGGCGACAGGAAACTACTCAAAGAGGATCTCGCGGTGGGCAATGGTATTTTGCACGTTATCGATGGAATGGTGACCTATTATCCTAACGTTTGGGAATACCTGAGCAGCGCCGCCAATGTCGATTCCCTGCGGGATTTCATGTATTCTTTCGAAGAATACTTTTTTGACGAAAGAAACAGTTTAATTATCGGAACAAACGATCAGGGACAGATTCTTTACGACTCTATCATTATTTATTCCAATGAACTATTCGATTATCTGGGAAATCTGAATCACGAAGACAGCCTGTACACCATGCTCTTTCCCGACAATCAGGCCTGGACCGAAGCTTACGATACGATCAGTACCTATTTCAAGTATTCCGGTTCTGTTTCAACAGACACTGTTTTAAAGGCTGAGGCCGATTTAAATCAAAGCTCAATAACCAAATTCGTTATAGCAAAAGATTTGATTTTTAGGGGAAACATGACAAGAGATGAACTATTGGCAAGTGACACTCTGGTTTCTACCGGCGGACATGTTTTCAGGGACCCTGCCTCACTTTTTGCTTCTGCGACCGATTCCACTATGAGCAACGGAAGATGTTTCATCACTCCAAAACTGAATTATTCCACCGATGTTTGGTGTAAACCCATAGTGGTGGAGGCCGAACATGTTCGCGGACGTATACACGATCGTTGCCAATTAAATAACCGTAATTCTTTGCGTTCATGGCTCGATACCGCCATATCCAATTCGGGTTATATTGAAGTAAGTCCCATCTCTGCCAGTGCTCAGCCAGTTGTTACTTTTGATATTCCCAACACCCTGAGTACCGCTTACAATATTTATTGTGTGTTTGTGCCGCCCAACGTGAACAACAAGAATAAAGATACGGCAGAATTATTGCCGACCAAAATACGTTATAGTATTGAGTATTTGAATGCCAACGGTAATTCCACTTCCAGAACTTACAGTCGTCCCGCACTGTACGTGACCAATCCTCGTGAAATGACCAAGATGCTTATCACGCAAACCGCTGCCGGGGTACCCGATCCTTTTCGCTTCAACTTTTGTAATTACGAAGAAGAACTTACTACGGTGCGGATTACTCTGACCAACATTGTTACCAATGCGGAATTTGAATCCAAGAAGTTCACCCGCGATATGCTGATAGACTGTATTATACTTGAACCCGTTTACTAATCTATAAAAGAAGCTTTACACTATGAAAAATGATTTTAAATCTCGTGTTTGTCGTTTAGCCTTGGCGGTAATTCTTTTATTGGGAAGTACGGGTCTTGCTGCGCAACAAAGCGAAATTAAACCGGTCAAGTCGCAAGTTTTTATAGAGGGCAAGATCACAGACGATGCTACCGGTGAGCCTATAAATGCGGCTACGATCAAAATGGGAAAATCTTCCGCATTTACCAACGAGGAAGGCCTTTTTAAACTTCAGGTGATAGGAGAACTTAAACCCACTATTATTGTTACTGCTCCGGGTTACGATACCCGTGAGGTTCCTCACAGAGGTCAGGCTGTTATTAACTTCACTTTGTCGAGCGATCAATTTGGAAAAGCCCTGGGAAGTAAACCTAAAAAGGCTGAATTGGACGAGTTCATCAATAAAGAAGGAGCGGCGGTTGTTACCATGGAAGAAATTGACCTGACCAACCCCATGGAATCCGTCGAAAGTGTTCTGCAATCGAAATTTGGAACCATACGTTCGGTTACACATTCAGGCATGCCCGGCGTAGGTGCCGCTATGTTTCTCAGAGGAATCAATACGCTGAATGTGAATGCTAAACCCTTGTTTATCTTGGACGGGGTAATGTTGCAAAATTTCGACGATCAGGCCTCGGTACACGATGGTTTTTTCTCCAATCCCTTAACACATATAGATCTTAGAGAAGTAGAAAGCATTACCGTAATTAAAGATGCCGTCTCGCTGTACGGGGCCAAGGCTGCCAACGGCGTAGTGATGATAGAAACCAGGCGAAGCAAAGATATGGTAACTCATATCACAGCCAATATAAATGGGGGAGTGCGCTCCAAACCGCAAACGATTCCTGTTATGGATGCCGAGCAGCATCGTCTTTTGGTCAGCGATATTTTAAAGGATCATCCCGACTACGATGCGGCAAGATTGGACAAAATGAAGTTTTTCAACGATAATCCCACTTTCCTTTACTACAAACAGAATCACAATAACACCGCCTGGAAGGATTTTGTTTACCGCGACGCCGTAAGTCAGAGTTATTCTCTGGCTGCCACCGGGGGTGACGAAGTGGGAATGTACGCCATTTTTGTGAACTACAGAAACAACCAGGGATTGGTGCGTAATACCAGTATGCAGCAAATCAGTACCCGCTTTAATTCGGATATCGTATTGAGAGACAACATAAGCATTTCTACCAAATTTGCCCTGAGTAACCAAAGTTACGACCTGAAGAACGATGGAATAATATCTCCGACATCTCCTTCGGGACTGAGTTACATCAAGGCTCCCGCCTTGTATCCCTATTCCTACGCAAAAATGACGGGAATTATTTCCACTTTGTTCGAGGATTACGACGAATTGGGCGTGAATAATCCCGAGGCCATACTGAAGAAATCGCAGCAAATCAATACCCAAAACAGTTTTATCGCTTCGGCTTATCCGACATGGGAAATTAATAAGAATCTGGTTTGGAAGGCTACTTTGGGATACAGTATGAATAAATTGTTTGAATCTTATTTTACACCCGAAGAAGGCGTAGCGCCCTATTACCTGACTCCCAGTATCTCCGATTATGTGATGAAGGATATAACCATAGAGAATGAGGCCCGAAGCCAGACTATGCGCAGCATTCAAACCAATCTCGACAACCGCCTTGTTTTTACCAAACAGTTTAAAAAGCATCACTTGCAGGCTATAGGAGGCTTTCGTTATATAGGCCACAGGATGGGAATGGATTATATCAAAGGTTTTAATACCGGAGAAGACAACCTGGTAAATATCAGTAAGGACCTGAAGTATCGGGTAACCGATGGTATAGATCAACAGACCAAAGAGTTGTCCTGGTATTTGAGCGGAAGTTGGAATTACAATGAAAAATATTTTGCCGGTCTGGCTGCCTCTATGGATGCTTCCTCGCGCTTTGGCTACAACCTCAAGGGCAATGCCCTCGATTTGTTTGGTGTCAGCTGGGGCCTTTTCCCCTCGGTAAATGCTTCCTGGATCGCATCTTCGGAAGATTTCCTTGCTCCTCTTAAAGGTCTGGATTTACTCAAATTCAGGTTGAGTTACGGTTTGACGGGTAACGACGATATTGAGGACTATGTCACCTATCCTTATTTCTCGTCTGAGAATTACTTGGGTGGCGGAGTAGCCCTGGTTTTGGCCAACCTCGGCAATCCTCAACTTAAATGGGAAACAACAACCAAAGCTAATGCCGGCGTGGACCTTTCCTTATTTAACAACCGCTTTTCTTTGTCTGCCGATCTGTTTAGCTCGAATACTTCCGATTTGTTGGTACTGAAACAATTGCCTTCCATAGCCGGTTTCGATTATTACTGGAGCAACGACGGCGAACTGTCCAACAAAGGTTATGAACTCTCAGCCAACGCTCGTTTGCTGAATATTGGAAAATTCCGCTGGGAAGTAGGGGCTTCGTTGGCACATTATCGGAATGAATTGCTTAGGCTGGCCGACGGAGACTATTCCACCACGGCTTACGGCGCTGAAATATTAACAGCCGTAGGCCAACCTGTCGGAGTTTTCTACGGCTACAAAACCAAAGGCGTCTACGGCACTCAGGCAGAGGCCGAAGCCGATGGTTTGGTCAACAGAGACGAAGTGACTCATTTGATTGATTATAGTTTTGGCGCCGGTGATGTTATCTTTGAAGATTTTGTTGCCGATGGAGTTATTGATGAAAACGACAAGCAGATTATAGGAAACCCCAACCCCGATTTTGTGGGTACTTTGAGCAGCCGTATAGGCTACAAAGGAGTCAATCTCGATATCTTGTTCAACTATTCCTACGGTAACGATGTGTACAATTTCATCCGCAGGCAACTCGAATCGGTGAGCGATGTCCACAATCAATCCACTGCCGTATTGAATCGTTGGCGTTCGGAAAACGATGTCACCAGTATGCCTAAGGCTGTTTGGGGCGATCCGGCAGGAAATGCCCGCTTTTCGGATCGTTGGATCGAAGATGCATCGTACTTGAGGTTAAAAACGCTGTGTTTGTCGTGGGAGTTGCCCTACCACATTCCTATGGTTCAAAACCTTACGGTATGGGCTTCGGGCAATAATTTGTGGACGGGAACCAAATACCTGGGGGGTGATCCGGAAACTTCGATTTCCAGTCGAGCCCTTTATCAGGGGATAGACATAGGTTTAACTCCTCAGAGTCCCTCCTTCTACATAGGGGTAAAAATAGGTTTGTAATCATACTAATAAGACAGCACAATGAAATATATAACAAAATTGGTTTTATTACTGAGTTTAGGCGCCTTGCTGACTACTTCCTGCGAAAAAATGTTGGATACGGACTCAGAACGTTTTGTTCCCGAAAAGGACCATATTATCGACGACGAACTGGATGCCATGTATGCCATGATGGGAGTGCTCACTAAACTACAATTATTAGGCGATCGTTATGTCGTCTTGGGCGAACTCAGGGCAGATCTTATGGATGTGACCGAAAATTCAGAGTCTGAACTCAGGGCTTTGAGCAATCTGGAAGCCGGTAAAGACAATCCCTGGCTCGAAGCCGACGATTATTACAAGGTGATCAATCATTGCAATTATTTGATTAACAATTTGGATACTTCTTTGATGTCGGGAGGGAAAAATATATTATTACCTGAATTTGCCCAGGCTAAAGTGATTCGGGCCTGGACCTATATGCAACTGGCCCTGAATTACGGCAAAGCTTATTACTTAAGTACGCCTATTCTTACCATTGAAGAAGCCCTGCATTCTTATCCTGTCTTGGAAAAGGAAGCTATTCTGGATTCTCTTATTCTTGATCTGGAAAGCATTCAATATGTACAAAACCCGGATTACGGTGATTTTGGGAGCAGCTTCTACAGTACCTATTATTTCCTTTCGGCCAGATTCCTGTTGGCAGATCTCTACTTATGGAAAAATGAATACGCAAAGGCTGCTTCAAAATATTTTGAATTAGCCCTGGACGAAGGCAGAAGTGTAACCTCCACGTATACATCAACTTGGCGTTCCGTTACGCCACCCCTGGTGTCGCCCAATTGGCATGCTATTTTTGATAAATTACGTTTTGGGCCGGAGATTACTGCTGCCATCGGTTATTATAATTCCACTTCGTTCGGAGATTACAAAGAATCGTCTCTGGCTTTGATGACACAAACCAATTATACCCTTGCTCCTTCGGCCAATGCTTTGGAACTATTCGAAAACCAAGTGTATATGTACGGCGAGGAAGAAGTTGCCACCATTATTGTTCCCGGTGACCTGAGAGGCGAAAGCGGATCTTACGAATACACCGAACGCTTAGAGGATAATACCATTCAGATTTCCGATAAGCCCAGAATTACCATATACAACGGAGAAGCTGTTTATCTGCAGCGTAATGCTTTGTTGTATTTACGTTATGCCGAAGCAGTAAATCAGTTGAATAAACCCAGTCTGGCTTTGGCAGCGATTAATTATGGTTTAAGCAAAGCCAATATACAAACCTACGTAAAGCCTAACGAGATAGATTCCGGCGTGCCCTGGCAGGAATTCAGTGCGGATGTTTTTACTTCGAATGTCGGAACCCGCAGCAGAGGGCAGGGTAATAAGTCGAAAGTGACTTTCCCGGGCAGTTTGCAAACCCTTCAGGATTCGGTCGCTTTTGTCGAAGAAGTGCTTGTCGAAGAATGCGCTTTGGAGTCGGCCTTTCAGGGCAACCGCTTCCACGATTTGATGAGGATGTCACTGCATAACAGCAACTATTCCATTATTGCCGGAGCCATCGCCAAAAAACATAAAGCCAATTACGCTGCCGTTTATGCCAAAATGATGGATCCGGTCAATTGGTATTTGCCCTATCCGGATGTAGAATAAATTTTATATTTCTACCCTATTTTAATTCCTGTCGGTTTTGGCGACAGAAGTAAAAAACCTCCCGGACCAAAGGCCGGGAGGTTTTTTATGTTATAATTTGCCAATACATAGAATGTTTTTTACTTAATTGCATTGCGGTGCAGTAAATAAATTAGTAATATTGTGGCTCTAAATCATATTTCAACAATCTTATGAATTCGATAAAAGACTTAACCGATCAGTTGTTCCAGGAAGGTGTGGAAAAAGGCCGGAAGGAAGCCCAGCAGCTTATTGACGAGGCCGAAAAAAAGAAATCCGAACTTATTGCAGCTGCCCGGCAAGAGGCTGCTCAAATTATCGAAGCTGCCAAAAAACAGGCACAGGAATTGGATAAAAATACCAAGGCCGAATTGCAATTGTTCGCCCGTCAGGCCCTGGATGCTTTAAGGTCGGAAATTGTCAACTTATTGACCGACAAAGTAGTGAGAGAGGCCATTCAAACAAGCAGCAACGATAAAACGTTTATGCAAAACTTATTATTGGTTTTTGTTAAAAACTGGGCCGAAAACGGAGAACTCGAAATTCAAACAAGCGAAGCCAAAGCTTTGACCGACTTTTTCAAGGCAAAGGCAAAAGAACTTCTAAATAAAGGTTTGACAATAAAACAAGTAAACAATCTGGATACCCACTTTATATTGACCGCCAAAGACGGTTCTTACAAAATTCAATTCGGAGAGGAAGAATTCATCAATTATTTCAAGGAATTTTTACGTCCACAACTGGTGGAAATGTTGTTTTAGTTATGAGTCAATACCATTACCTGGTGGCAGGTTTTCCCGACATTTCCTTGGATGACAATAAACTGCAGCTGACGTACACCGCTTTTATAGAGGAATTGTTGAGGTCGTTTTCCGGCAGAGACGCGGATTTACTCCGCTTGTTCCGTCTGGATTACGACAACGAGAACCTGCTTTCCTGGATCAACAACAAAGAAGCCGAATTTCATCCGCTGGGCCTGATAAGCCCCGAAGACCTCAAGGAGCAAATGGAATTGCTCGATTACGACGAAAGAGCTCCTCTTAAGGGTATTCCGCCTTATTTCCTCACTTTTCTGCGCGAGTGGAAGTCTGAACAGCTCGAGGCCGGTAAAGAAAAAAAACGCTTGACCGAGCTTTATTACGACTACGTCGGACTAACTCCCAATAAGTTTGTCAGGGAATGGTTCGAGTTTGAATTGAATATGAACAATATTCTTACGGCATTGAATTGTCGCAAGTATCGTTTGCCCGTTGCCGGGCAAATAATTGGAAACAACGCCATAGCCGAATCATTGAAGATATCTACCGTGCGCGATTTCAATGTTTCCGGGCTTTTTTCCCGAATGGACGGTTTGCTCGCTATTGCCGACGAAGAAAACCTCTTGGAGAGAGAAAAGATGATCGACCGTTTAAAATGGGATTACCTGGATGAACACAGTGTCCATTATTATTTTTCGGTCGAGATTTTGCTGGTTTTTTTAATCAAGTTGAAAAGCCTGGAACGCTGGTTATCGCTCGATCCCAAAAGCGGGGAGGAAAGTTTCCGTTCCCTGGTAAACTCACTTAGAACCAGCGTCCGTATGCCGGCAGATGCACACATAAAGTAAATTACTAAAACACTGATATGTCAACAAAAGGAATAGTCAAGGGGATCATTTCCAACCTGGTTATAGTACAGGTAGATGGCCCGGTGAGCCAAAACGAAATTTGTTATATTCTACACAAAGAGGCCAGGCTGATGGCCGAGGTCATCAAGGTGGTCGGTCAGCAAGCTTATGTTCAGGTATTCGAAAGCACCCGCGGCCTGAAAGTGGGATTCGAGGTTGAATTCAGCAACCACATGCTCGAAGTTCAGTTGGGTCCGGGTTTATTGTCCCGCAATTTAGACGGACTGCAAAACGACCTCGACAAAATGCAGGGTATTTTTCTGAGCAGAGGGGAATATACTTCACCTTTGGATGAGAAGCAATTATGGGAGTTTCAACCTTTGGCTAAGGCCGGAGACAAGGTTCAGGCTGCCGATTGGTTGGGCGAAACCAAAGAAAATTTTCAGGCGCATAAAATAATGGTTCCTTTCGTGCTCGAGGGTAGTTATACCGTCAAAAGCATAGTACCCCAAGGCAGTTATACTGTCAAAGAGACCATCGCGGTTTTGCTCGACGACAGCGGCAATGAAATACCCGTCACCATGGTACAGCGCTGGCCGGTAAAAAAAGCACTTAAAGCCTACAAAGAAAAACCCAGGCCTTTCCGGCTGCTGGAAACCGGTGTGCGTATCATCGACATCGCCAATCCCATAGTCGAGGGCGGAACCGGCTTCATTCCCGGACCTTTCGGAACCGGGAAAACGGTGCTGCAACACGCTATTTCCAAACAGGCGGAGGCCGACATTGTGATTATGGCCGCTTGCGGGGAAAGAGCCAACGAAGTAGTGGAAATCTTTACCGAATTTCCCAGGCTGGAAGATCCCCACACCGGACGCAAACTGACGGAAAGAACCATCATCGTGGCCAATACTTCCAACATGCCTGTGGCCGCTCGCGAGGCTTCGGTGTATACCGCCATGACTATTGCCGAGTATTATCGCTCTATGGGATTGAAAGTGTTGTTGATGGCCGACTCCACCTCGCGCTGGGCGCAGGCACTCCGGGAAATGTCCAACCGCCTGGAAGAATTGCCCGGTCAGGACGCTTTCCCTATGGACCTTTCCGCCATTATTTCAAGCTTTTACGGGCGTGCAGGTTATGTTATCCTCAATAACGGACAGACGGGATCCATCACCTTTATCGGTACGGTTTCGCCCGCAGGCGGTAACCTGAAGGAACCGGTAACCGAAGGAACCAAAAAAGCCGCACGCTGTTTCTTTGCGCTGGAACAAATCCGGGCCGACCGTAAACGTTATCCGGCCATCAATCCCATTGATTCGTATTCCAAGTACATTGAATACCCGGAATTTGAAGCCTACATTGCCGAAAATTTGTCGGACGAATGGATCCCCACGGTCAACGAAATGAAAACCTTGCTGCAAAGAGGCAAGGAGGTGCAGGAACAAATCAATATCCTGGGAGACGACGGGGTGCCCCTCGATTATCATATTACCTACTGGAAATCGGAAGTGATCGATTTTGTCATTTTGCAACAGGACGCTTTCGACAAGGTCGATGCTCTTTGTCCCATTGAGCGTCAGCAATATATGCTCAAGAAGGTGATGGGCATAACCCGTTTGAATTTCGAATTTGATAATTTTACCGAGGTGATGGATTATTTTAAGAGAGTTATCCACGTACTTCGCCAGATGAACTATTCCGAGTTTCAATCAGAGCCGTTTAGAGAGTTGGAAACCGAATTGGAAGCAGTATTAAAAGAACGAGTAACACAATAAAATCCGGGATAATGGCAACAAAAGCATTTCAAAAGATATACACCAAAATCACCCAAATCACCAAAGCCACCTGCAGCCTGAGAGCTGCCAATGTCGGAAACGAAGAATTGGCTACCGTCGACGGTAATCTGGCTCAAGTGGTAAAGATTATCGGAGACGAAGTCACCTTGCAGGTTTTCGGAGGTACCGAAGGTTTGCGCACCAACGCCGAAGTGGTCTTTATGGGCAAGGCACCCAGCCTTAATGTCGGCGATCAGCTTATCGGTCGCTTTTTCAATGCCTTTGGCGATCCTATAGACGGAGGGCCGGTGCCCGAAGGCAAAGAAGTCGAAATTGGCGGCCCTTCGGTCAATCCGGTACGGCGCAAACAACCCTCCGAGTTGATTGCTACCGGTATTGCGGGCATAGATCTGAACAACACCCTGGTTTCCGGACAAAAGATTCCCTTTTTCGCCGACCCCGACCAGCCTTATAATCAGGTAATGGCCAATGTAGCCCTCAGAGCCCAGACAGACAAGATCATTTTGGGCGGCATGGGGCTGACCAACGACGATTATCTGTATTTCAAAAATGTCTTCAGTAACGCCGGGGTGCTCGACCACATCATCAGTTTTGTCAATACCACCGAAGATCCTCCGGTGGAACGTTTGCTGATACCCGATATGGCTTTGACGGCGGCCGAATATTTTGCCGTGGAGAAGAACGAAAAAGTATTGGTGTTGCTCACGGATATGACCCTGTATGCCGATGCGCTTTCGATCGTATCCAACCGTATGGACCAGATTCCTTCCAAAGATTCCATGCCAGGTTCTCTGTATTCCGACCTGGCCAAGATTTACGAAAAAGCTGTACAATTCCCCGACGGAGGTTCCATTACCATTATTGCGGTAACCACCCTTTCGGGAGGAGATATTACGCACGCCATTCCCGATAATACCGGTTATATCACCGAAGGACAGTTGTTTTTGCGTCGCGATACCGATGTGGGCAAAGTTATTGTAGATCCCTTCCGCAGTTTGTCTCGGCTCAAACAACTGGTCATCGGCAAGAAGACCCGCGAAGACCATCCTCAGCTGATGAATGCCGCTGTGCGTTTGTTTGCCGATGCCGCCAATGCCAAAACCAAACTGGAAAACGGTTTCGACCTGAGCGATTACGACGAGCGCTGCCTGGATTTTGCCAAAGAATATTCAGCCCAAATTCTAGCCATCGACGTCAACATCGATACCACCGAAATGCTCGATACCACCTGGAAAATTCTGGCCGGCCATTTCAGGGTGGAAGAACTCAACATCAGACAAGACCTGGTCAACAAGTATATGCCCAAAGTTTCGTAAAGTATGGCTATTCAATATCAATACAACAAGACGTCCTTGCAGAATCTTGAAAAGCAACTCAAGATTCGTGAGAGAGCTCTTCCTACCATCAAAAACAAGGAAAGCGCCCTGCGTCTTGAAGTGAAGAAGGCCAAAGCCGAAACCAGGGAGTTGGAGAAAAAACTCGAAATGCTCATTGAAAACTACAGGGAGATGCACGCCCTGTGGACTGAATTTAACGCTGAGCTTATCAAGGTAAAAGATGTTGAATTGGGTGTGCGAAAAGTAGCCGGCGTACTAATTCCGGTACTGGAAGAGGTGCTGTTTGAAATCGCCCCCTACAGTATGTTTCATGCTCCCAAATGGTATGCCGGAGGATTGGATTTACTCAAAAAATTGGCCACAGCCGGTATAGAACAGGATTTTAGCGTCCGGAAGCTGCAATTGTTGGAATACGCCCGAAAAAAAACCACTCAAAAAGTGAATTTATTCGAAAAAGTTCAGATTCCCGGTTACCAGGACGCCATATTAAAGATTAAACGCTATATGGAAGACGAAGAAAATTTATCCAAGTCTTCGCAAAAAATAGTAAAAACACGGCAAAATGCCCAAAAGCAGGAGGAAAGTCTATGATTGTTCCGATGAAGAAATACAGCTTTTTGGTCTATCATGCCATTTATATAGATTTTCTCGAAAACCTCAGGGAAATCGGCGTGGTCGATGTGATCGAAAAGCAATTGGGTCATGTGGAGGAGCACAGCGAGTTGTACGAAAAGCTCGAAGAACGTAAGCGCATCAACGACTTGCTGAAATTGCTCAAACAGCGTTTTCCCGAAGGACTTGATCAGGCTCCTGTCGACACAAGGATCCAGCGTGAAGACTTGCTTCGTCGTTTTGAAAGTATATTAAGTGAGCAGACTCAGCTGGAAACCAAAATACAGGTTTTAAACCGTGAAATCAGCAACCTGTCGGTTTGGGGTGATTTCGATCCTCAACGTCTGGAACAACTCCGGGAAGCCGGTTGTCGTCTGGATTTTTATTTCTGTCCCAGAAGCGGTTTCAAAACCGATTGGGAGGAGCAATATCGCGCTCTGAAAATAGCCGACAGCGGGAATGCCGTTTATTTTACCACGTTCAGCTTCGACGGACAACAACCCCAAATCGATGCAGAACATCTCCGCTGGCCGCAAAAGTCGCTTTCCGAACTCCAATTGGAAGTGTCCGCTTTAAAGGCTCGCCGTTTGGAGTTGGAAGATCAACTCAAAACCGAAGCCCTGAACCAATACCCAAGCCTTTTGTATCAGGATAAATTGCTCAGCGATCAGTTTAATTTTTCCAAAGTCTTGATTGGGACAGAAAAAGCGGCGGGCGACAAAATAATGATACTCGAAGGTTTTGTGCCCTGCGACAGGGAAGACAAACTCAAAGACTTACTCAGCCGCGAAGGCATCTATTACCTGGCCGAACAACCGAAACAAGAGGATAAAATACCTGTATTGCTCAAAAACAACCGTTTTGCCCGGCTTTTTGAGCCCATAACCAAAATGTATTCCCTGCCCAATTATTCGGAATTGGATCTAACCCCATTGCTGGCTCCCTTTTTTATGTTGTTTTTCGGACTTTGCCTGGGAGACGGAGGCTATGGCTTGTTGATTCTGCTGGCCGCAACTCTGATCAAACCAAAATTGGGCGAAAACACCAGGTTATTTGCCACTTTGGCGCAGGTCCTGGGATTTTCGACCGTGCTGGTTGGCATACTGACCGGGTCTTTTTTCGGAGTAGCTCTGGAATCGCTCGAATGGTCATGGCTTAAGGGAGTAAAACAGTATTTTCTCACCGAAAATAATTTCGGGGCCATGTTTGGCGGCTACCATCCGCTGATGATTTTGTCGATTGTGATAGGGGTTGTACAAATTTTGTACGCCATGTGCATCAATGTGGTCAAGATAAGCATACAAGTGGGATTTAAATACGCTATGTCTAATCTGGCTTGGGTGGTGCTGCTTATTGCCTCTATGGTCACTTTTGGTTTGCCTGCTTTAGGAGTGACGTTGTCGGTGCCTCTTACTTACGGTTTATACGGTCTTCTGGGCCTGGCTGTCCTGATAATTGTGTTTTACAATTCTCCCGGCAAAAATGTTTTCATCAACGTCGGGTCCGCGATATGGGATACATACAATATGGCCTCCGGTTTGCTGGGTGACACACTTTCTTATGTGCGTTTATTTGCTTTGGGCCTGACGGGCAGTATTCTGGGATCTGTATTCAATTCTATGGCCTTTGGAATGACCGAAGCCATGCCCGGCTGGATACGCTGGTTGGCTGTACTGCTTATTTTGTTGGTGGGGCATGGTTTGAACATAGCCTTGAACGTCATAGGAGCT
The DNA here is from genome assembly GCA_002305085.1 of Bacteroidales bacterium UBA1402. Lineage (GTDB taxonomy): Bacteria > Bacteroidota > Bacteroidia > Bacteroidales > UBA1402 > UBA1402. Next base: position 54,937 of record DBQE01000010.1, read on the forward strand.
TTGGTGCATCCCTTGCGTCTCACTTTTGTGGAATTTTATAAGAATGCCGGTTTCGAGGGTGGGGGCAAAGCCTACAATCCCTTTAGAAAATCGGCCCAAACCAGTTGAAATCACTCTCAATGGAATTATTAAAACTATGAATATTATCGTCTAAATTTAAAACTCAAACTATGGAACCTATTGTATTTGCTTATCTCGGAATTGGATTGATGGTCGGGTTGACTTGTGTGGGAAGTGCCATTGGTGTAACCATATGCGGTAACGCTGTCATCGGAGCCTTAAAAAAGAACCCCGACCAAACAGGAGCTTATATCGGTTTGTCTGCTTTGCCTTCCACTCAGGGGCTTTACGGTTTTGTCGGCTATTTCTTTATGAGTTCCTATTTGTTGCCGGGAATGAACTGGTACGCTGCTGCAGCTATCTTTGGCGGTTGTCTGGGATTGGGATTGTCCGGTTTGATTTCGGCTATACGTCAGGCCGATGTTTGTGCCAATGGTATCACAGCCATAGGTTCGGGTCATAATGTGTTTGGTATGACCATGGTCTTGGCCGTTTTTCCGGAACTTTACGCCATCCTGGCGCTTTTGGTATTGATTCTTATCCGTGGTCTGATTCCTATGCCGGTTTGATCAGGCTTTGAAAGCGGATAAAACACATCGGCATTGAAAGAAAAAATTGTCCTTGGCTTGTCCGGCGGCGTCGACTCGAGCGTCGCCGCTTTCTTGCTCAAAGAGCAGGGCTATGAGGTTATTGCCGTTTACATGATTAATTGGAAGGACACTACCGGCACCTTGTCGGGAGCCTGTCCCTACGAAGAAGATGTGTTGATAGCCGAACTGGTAGCCCGCAAATTGGGGATACCCTTCCATGTGGTTGATCTGAGCGACACTTATCGCCGTCAGGTGGTCGACTATATGTTCGAGGAATACGCACGGGGCAGGACGCCCAATCCCGACGTGCTTTGCAACAGGGAAATCAAGTTTGATGCTTTTTTGCAAACTGCACAGAAGTTTGGTGCCGGCAAGATTGCTACCGGGCATTATTGCCGCTGCGACAGTGTCAGCACCGGCGACGGCAAAGTGTATTATCGCCTGTTGGCCGGTCGAGACAAAAACAAAGACCAATCTTACTTTTTATGTCAATTGAGCCAGAAGCAACTCTCACGAGCCGTTTTCCCCATCGGGGAACTCGACAAAGGCAGAGTGCGTGAGCTGGCCGAGGAACTGGGTTTGGCTTCGGCACAAAAAAAAGACTCGCAGGGCATTTGCTTTGTCGGCAAAGTGGATTTGCCCGTTTTTCTACAACAAAAACTCGGCAGTAAAAAGGGACGGATACTCGAGGTGCCTGCCTATTTTAAAGCCTACCATCGCTCTTATCCCGAGGACCCGGAAGAAAGAATCAAAAAACAAGCCCGTCCGTTTTTTTATCGTGCTTCCGATGGCGTATTGGTAGGCGAACATCAGGGGGCTCATTTTTATACCGTAGGACAGCGAAAAGGCTTGCATGTAGGCGGAACCGAAAAACCGCTTTATGTTTTGGCCACCGACGTAGAAAACAACCTGGTCTTTGTGGGCAGGGGAGAAGAGCATCCGGGTTTGTTCCGAAAGGCACTTAGAATTAATCATCAGGAAGTGCATTGGGTCCGGCCCGACCTGGCATTGAAAACGGGAGAGTCTGCCGATTATTCGGTGCGTATCCGCTATCGTCAGGCTTTACAGCCGGCCCATTTGCATTGTTTCGAAGATGCCTTGTACATTGCTTTCGAGGAAGAGCAGCGCAGCATCGTGGCCGGACAGTTTGCCGTTTGGTACCGGGGCGATGAGTTGCTGGGTTCGGGGGTGATTTCTGCTTAATATTTTTTGAGAATATACCAATGCAAAACACCTACAAAGCCCTTTACCTTATTCTTTTAATAATGGCTTGTTGTTATCCTGCCAATTCTCAGGTTGAACTGGATTATTTGCTTGATTTGGGGCAGACCAATGTGTCGCAGGGCTTATACATTTCAACGGCCTTAGTAAGCGCCTACAGCTTTGATAAATATACTCTGAAGGCGGGTGCACAGTTTCAACTGATCCATCCCTCCAGCCGGGTATTTTCGGCAGCCGAATTTGTTGCCGGCCGCTGCTTTTGTGTCGGGAAACAAACCCTTGAAGCGGAGGCATTTTATTTGTATCGAAATTTTTCGAGTCTGATGTTCATTTCCAATTGGGGCCTGGCTGTCGGTATATGGAAGAGACATTGGCGATTTGACTTGGGCCAAGATTTTAAGGCGTATCGTGTCCGGGAGAAGGCTTTGTCTTACGAAACGGAGGGTCGTGTGATTCGCGAAAACTTCAATTTGATTTACCGCATTGCCTATTTCGTAAACAGTCCCGAAAAGCCCTGGAACATTAGTTTGAGCCTGACCAACCGGGATTATTTTCTGATAAATCAGGAAACCAACCCCATGTTGAGCCTTAGGGCTGAGACATACGTCAGTTCTACCATGAGACTTTATCTCGAAAATTGGTATAAACCGGCAGGAGCACTTAATATGAGTGCCCATTATTTTGGTTATTTTGCTAGAACAGGATTTATATGGACTCCTGCATTCTAAGATTAAGCTTGTGCTGTATGGGCCTGTGTCTTTCTGCTTGTCTACAGATTGAACCCAGAGGTTTTTTTGTTTCGTATGAATCTGTAGATCAGCGTTTTGAGCAATCTATGACTTGGAATGATCAGCATCCTTTTCCGACATTGGTCAGCTCCGAAGAAGAATACGAGTTTTATGCCGTTTCCGATATTCACGCAGGTAAAACCAACAATCTCGGCTTGTTTTTAGAGCAAGCTTTGTTGCAGCAACCCATAGCGGTTTTTATGGCAGGGGACTTGACTACCGGAAATGCCAACGATTATCATGAACTGTATGCCGTTTTGCCGCCTCAGGATTCATTGCCGCTTTTCCCGATACCGGGCAATCATGACCTCTATTTCGGGGGCTGGAAACAATATCGACTTTTATTCGGATCGTCGGTTTACAGTTTCAGTATTAAAACTTCACAGACCAGTGACTTGTATATCTGTTTGGACAATGCGGGCGGAACTTTGGGAGCCTTGCAACTGGAATGGTTAAAGGAATTGCTGCTTTACGAGCGTCCTCAACACCGCTATTGTGTACTGGTTAATCACAACAATTGGGTCAGGCTGCGCAGAATGTTGGCCACCAATCCCTATGTGGAAGAATTGGAGGTTTTGTTGGAATTATGCCTCAAACACAGGGTGGATCTGGTCATCAGCGGACACGATCACAAAAGTCATGCTGCCGTATTCGGAAAGACCCTCTTTATCACCCTGGATGCCCTGAGAGATTCATATCCTACTCCCTCGTATTTGATTGTAAGTGTCGGCCCCGATGCTATAAACTATTCCTATCGTAATTTATAGGCCGGGACTCCCCCATTGTTGATAGGTGGGACTCCCCCATTGTTCATAAGTGGGACTCCCCCATTGTTCATAAGCCGGGAGTTCTTCATTATTTACAGTCCGGGAACTTCTCTATGCCGGGGACTTTTTCGCGGGGATGGAGATGAGATGAAGAAGAGCTGTACGGATATACCGTTTCCGGAAAGGATTTTTTCGCAGAATGAAGAGGAGATGAAAAAGGCCCCCGCGGATACGCCCGTCTCCGGAAAGGTTTTTTCACCAAATGAAGATGAAATTCATTTTTTGAATGAAAATAAATATCTTCGATAAAAAATCCACCATGAGGCCTTGGGCTTGCATTTCAATTATCCTGCTGTTGACAACGGCCCCTTTAGGGAACGCTCAAAACAAAAGTGTTGCCAGAGTTCCATTTAATATGCTGGGCAGTTATATAGTGGTCAAAGCCAAGATCAACGAATCTTCGGGCCTGCATTTTATTTTGGATACGGGCATACGCAACACCATCCTTACCGAGTGGCATACCAACGATAGTTTGTCGCTGGTAATCAATGAAGAACGCTATGTTCAGGGACTGGGAGGGGGCGATCTTATATTTGCCTACGTCAGCGAAAACAACAGTATCCAATTAGGGAAAAAATTGACTTTCGAAAAGAAAACGATAGTTCTTTTGCATGAAGACGTATTGGAACTGAGCCGGCGAATCGGTAGCCCAATCAATGGTTTGCTGGGCGCCGATTTACTGGAAGATTACGTGGTGCAGATTGATTTTGTTGCACAGCGCTTAATTTTTTATCTCAAAGAAGATTTCAAATTACCCCGAAAATACAAGAGTCTGCCCCTGACCATAGAACAGCAGAAGCTCTATGTGCCGTTAAAAGTCAAAGACAATGCCAAAGAATATCAACTAAAAATGCTTCTCGATACGGGGGCTGGCCTTTGTGCTTGGCTTAGAACCATTGGAAGCGATGTGGTGCCTATACCCGAAAAGAAGGTTTACGGGCGTATAGGCGAAGGCATCAGTGGCGAAGTAACGGGATATCTGGCCAGAATTCCCACCATATGCCTGGGCGGTTTTTGCCTTTCAAATCCGGTGGTGGTTTTTCCCGATTCGGCCTGTATTTCCGATTTGGTTATCCATACGGGCAGAGACGGCACCGTCGGCAATCAGTTGTTGAGCCGCTTCACTCTTTTTATCGATGTCGGGGGCAGACAACTGCATTTACACCCCAACAGCCATTTTAAAAAGAAATTCAGCTACAATGTGGCCGGACTGGAGCTTATTCAGAGCATCAGAGGTTTGCCCAGGTATGAGGTTGCCGGGGTGTGGCCCGATTCCCCGGCGGCACAAGCAGGGATCTTGCCGGGCGATGTTATTCGCCAGGTAGAAGGCGATAATGCTTATGCCATGAGTTTGTCGGAATTGAGAGGCTATTTTGAACAAAGTAGAAAAAGAACTCTGCGAGTTGTGTTGGAACGAGATGGTAAGCTGCTCACGCTGAATCTGGACCTAAAGTCGAAAATTTAAAGTTCAGGCTTCATTGTGGGAAATCTGTTATTAAGCAATATTTTCCTGAGAGAAGCATGTTATCGAGCAATGCGTTCTGTTTCTTGAGCAGAATTATTCTGTAAAATTTTTTGATCTCAGAGATTATAACCCAATTTCCCGGGTTGCGTGGCCGCAGTTGTGAATTTAAATGTAAAAATATCAAAAAGCTCCTGGACTGACAGTAGAAAAGCTTATTTTTGTAAAAGTACATTTTTACCCTCCGTGGTAAGTAAAGAGGAATATCATGAGAAAAACAGCTTTTTGCTTAGTGGCCGTACTGCTCTTGTACGGCAAGGCTTTGGCCGCCCCTGTCGCTGCGGGCACTTCCATTGCGCCTGCTGCTGCGGCCACAGAATGGCCCGCAGTTCGTCCCGAATATAAGCCCGGAACCCGTTGGTGGTGGTTGGGCAGCGCCGTGGACAAGGAGAATCTGGACTGGAATTTGCACTATTTGCATCAGGCAGGTATAGGTAGTGTGGAAATCACCCCCATTTACGGTGTACAGGGCGAAGAAGCCCGCGATATTCCCTATCTGTCGCCCCGCTGGATGGAGATGCTCAAGCATGTGCAAGACGAAGCTGCCCGCCTGGAGATGATAGTGGATATGAACGGAGGTACCGGCTGGCCCTTCGGAGGACCCGAAATAGATCCTGCCTATGCAGCCAGTCGTCAGCTGATACAGCGTTACGAGCTCGAAGGTATAGCCGTTTCTCCTTCTGCCGGTTCCAAATCTACTCCCACACAAAGCATTAATCTCGAAGTAAAGGACAACCGGCAGCGGCCTCATGCTCAGTTGCAGGCATTATTGTTTGTGTCGGCCGACGGTAGTCGAGAAGTTCTGCCCATAGAGGGAGTAAAAGATAATATACTGGAATTGCCTGCCGAAAAAAAAGGCGAACTCATTGCCCTTTACTGCGGCAAGACCCTGCAACAGGTCAAGCGTTCGGCTCCCGGAGGAGAAGGCCTGGTTATGAATCACCTCTCGAAAGAGGCTCTCGATCATTACTTGAAGAAGTTTGACCGGGCTTTTGAACAATCCGATGCCGCTTGGCCCAGCAGTTTCTTTAACGATTCCTACGAAGTGTACGGGGCCGACTGGTCGGAGCAATTACTGGAGGAATTTATGAAGCGAAGATCCTACGATTTACGCTTATATCTGCCGGAATTGCTGGGCGAAGGCGACTCTGAAGTTATTGCCAGGGTCGTTTGCGACTACAGGGAGACCATTTCGGATATGTTGCTGGAAAATTTCACTATTCCCTGGACGGAATGGGCTCATGAACGCGGCAGTCAAACCCGGAATCAGGCCCACGGTTCACCGGGAAATCTGCTGGATCTCTATGCCGCCATGGACATTCCCGAATGCGAGTCTTTCGGTTGTACCAACTTTGATCTGCCCAATTTGCGGGTAGACGAAGAGATACGCCGTAACGACGGCAATCCGGCCACCCTCAAATACGCTTCATCTGCCGCCCACGTCAGCGGGAAAAACTACACTTCATCCGAAAGTATGACCTGGCTGACCGAACATTTCAGAACTTCGCTGGCCCTGATCAAGCCCGAAATGGACCAATTGTTTCTGAATGGTATCAACCGGGTGTTTTACCACGGCACGCCATATACGCCCAAAGAGGCGGCCTGGCCGGGCTGGCTGTTTTATGCTTCCATACTGGTGAACCCCAACAATACCATTTTCAGGGATATGCCGGCTTTGAACGACTACATAACCAGAGTTCAATCCTTTATGCAAGGAGGCAAACCCGACAATGAACTTTTGTTGTATTTACCCATTTACGACATTTGGCAAAACTACCGTCAGTCAAATTACCTAACCTTCGTTATTCACAGTATTTCCGACAAACTGCCCGAATTCAACGGCTTGGTTTATAAGCTGCGGGAGGCCGGTTACGATATGGATTATATTTCCGACAGACAATTGTTGGAGACAGGATTTGCCGATGGCAGCCTGCAAACGCCCGGTGCGCAATATAAGGCAATATTGGTGCCCCATTGTCGGGTAATACCTCCGGCCACCTTACGTCATTTGCTCAATTTAGCCCACCAGGGAGCTAATGTTATGTTCTTGGGCAGTTTGCCTCAAGAAGTGCCGGGTCTGCACGAGGCCGCCGAAAGGCGAGAGGAACTTCGTCAATTATGGAGAGAAACCGGTCTGAAAAACGATCCGAAAAATCAGCAGTCGGTGACTTACGGTCGGGGAATGCTGACGGTGGCTTCCGATTTGACAGAGCTTATGAAAGTTTCCGGTATCGAGCCCGAAGAAATGAGATCCGTTCAGGAGCTGGATTATATCAGACGCCGTTACGAAGACGGTTATGTTTATTTTGTGGCCATGCAGCACAATCGCCTGGTCGATGCCTGGGTGCCCCTGGCCAAGCCTGCCTCTTCGGTGATGTTTTTTGATCCTCTGACCGGCCAAAAAGCCCCGGCTCCCCTGCGCAGGGGCCAGAGAGATCTGGCCGAGGTTTATTTGCAAATCAAACCCGGGCAATCCCTGATCGTCCGTACTTTTGATCAGGGCAACTTACCGGGAGCAACCTATCCCGTTTACGAGCCAAGTACGCTCAATTACGGTTGCCGGAAAGAACAAAAAAATCAGGAGGCGCTGCCCCTGCTGGGCAACTGGAGCTTTGAATTTACAGAGGGCCAGCCTCTTATTCCCGGACAATTCAAAATGAAAGGCCAGCCTCAAGCCTGGACAGAACTGCAGGTGGAAGGAGCCGACACCTATGCCGGTACCGGGGTTTATAAACTGGAATTCAAGTTACCCAAAGCGGACGCCGACGACTGGTTGCTCGATTTCGGCTCCTTAGCCGAAAGTGCAAGGATACGCGTGAACGGCAAAGATGCCGGAATGGTGTGGTGCGTGCCCTACGAGATCAGACTGGGCGAGTTTCTGATTCCCGGCAAGAAAAACACCATCGAAATTGCCGTTACCAACATGCCTGCCAATCTTATTGCAGATTACGACCGGCGGGGTGTAAACTGGCGCATATTCAAAGACATCAACATAGTGAGTGTGTTTTACAAACCCATCACTTTCGATGTATGGCCTGTGCAGCCTTCGGGATTACTCCAGACTCCGCGCTTGATTCCTTTAAAAAATAAAAAATAGTTTTATCTTTGACGTGAAGTAAAAATTGTATAATTCGTTTAATCATTTCTTTATGAAAAAAATTTTTTTGATAGTGGCCGTTTCGCTGTTCTTACCGGCGCTGCAGGCACAGAATGATCTTGTAGAGTGGAAAGTGCAGACTAACAAGACGGTTTCCGATATTAACCCCGACATGTACGGCATTTTCTTCGAAGACATCAACTTTGGAGCAGACGGGGGCTTGTATGCCGAATTGATAAAAAACCGTTCCTTCGAATTTCCTCAAAACCTTATGGGTTGGAAAACCTTTGGTAAAGTGGAGCTGAGGAGCATCGATGCTCCCTTTGAGCGCAATCCTCATTATGTACGTTTGTCTCCTTCGGGGCACGGACACAAACATACCGGGCTAGAAAACGAGGGTTTCAGGGGTATAGGCCTCAAAGAAGGTGCCACCTACCGCTTTTCGGTTTGGGCCAGATCGATCGACGGAAAATCTCAGACCATACGCATCGAGTTTATTGATGCACAAAACAATATTATGGACAGAAAGAATCTGAGCATCGATTCCAGAGAATGGCAAAAGTATTCGGTAGAAATCACCGCTTCGAGAACCGAACCCAAAGCTCTGCTTCGCATTTTTCTCGATTCCCGTAGCCGGGGTGCTGTGGACCTGGAGCATATTTCTCTTTTCCCAAAAGACACCTGGATGGATAGGGAAAACGGCTTGCGCAAAGACCTGGCTCAGGCTTTGGCCGATCTTAAACCCGGCGTTTTCCGTTTCCCCGGAGGTTGCATAGTCGAAGGCACCGATCTGGATACCCGTTACAATTGGAAGAACTCGGTAGGGCCGGTCGAAAATCGTCCCCTGAACGAAAACCGCTGGCATTATACGTTTACCAATCGCTTTTTCCCGGATTATTTCCAATCCTACGGTCTGGGCTTTTTTGAATTCTTCCAACTGGCCGAAGATATGGGTGCGGAACCTCTGCCGGTATTGAGCGTAGGCTTGGCATGTCAGTTCCAGAACAACGATATGAGCGCTCATGTGCCCGTAGAAGAGTTAGACCCTTATGTGCAGGATGCCCTCGACCTGATTGAATTTGCCAACGGCCCGGTCGATAGCGAATGGGGCAAATTAAGGGCCGATATGGGACATCCCGAACCCTTCAATATGAAGTATTTGGGCATAGGTAACGAGCAATGGGGACCGGAATTTCCCGAAAGACTCGAAGTCTTTGTAAAAGCTATACGTCAGGCGTATCCCGATATTCAGATCATAGGTAGCTCGGGTCCCTCTGCCGAGGGTGAACAATTCGACTACTTATGGCCCGAAATGAAACGCCTCAAAGTCGATTTGGTAGATGAGCATTATTACAAAGACCCCAATTGGTTTTTTGCCAATGCTTCCCGTTACGATAAATACGACCGCAAAGGTCCCAAAGTCTTTGCCGGTGAATACGCCTCGCACGATCATCCACGGGGCAAAGCCAACAATTTTCGCTCCGCCTTGTCCGAAGCCTGTTTTATGACCGGATTGGAACGCAATGCCGATGTGGTCAGACTGGCCACTTATGCTCCTCTGTTTGCTCATGTGGATGCCTGGCAATGGAATCCCGATTTGATCTGGTTCGATAATTTACGCAGCGTTAAAACTCCCAACTGGTATGTGCAACAATTATACGGCCACTATAAAGGCACCGGAGTCTTGCGTTCTGCCAGCGGCAAGGAAGCCTTGAGCGGCCAAAACAACCTTTATGCCAGTGCTGTCAGAGACGCCGGTAAAAAAGAAATTATACTTAAAATCGGTAATAGTAGCAATCAGCCGCAGCGCATGAAGATTGAACTGTCCGGCCTGAAAAAATTCAATCCCGACGCCAAGTGGATTACGATGCAAGCCAACGACCTGAATGTGGTTAATACTCTGGACGAGCCCTTCAATATCGTACCGGGCGAAGCCAGCTTTAAACTGACAGGAAATGTTTTCGAGTTTGAGGTCAAAGCCCAATCCTTCAATGTGCTGGTGATAGCGGAAGAATAGATTTATTCCATACGGAGAGCTTTCCGGAGCAGGAGTTCCGGAAGGTGACAAGAGATTTGATCCGGGTTCCGGTAGGAGTCCGGATCTTTTATGGGCAATAATACGGCCTTACGAGGTCGTTCTTTTTCGTCTATATAGCTGAGATACAACTGGGAACTCAGGCCATTCAGCCTGCGGCTGCCAAATACAAACCAGGCTCCGTTGGACGACCAGGAAGCATAATCCTCGGCGTGCTGGCTGTTGCTGGCGTAGCAGGATTTTACTCCGTGCAGTTCGTCCTTCAACAAATAATAAAACAAATCGCTGTCTTGTCCCCAGAGATTAAAACGGCCACCGGAATGTAGGGTCAGCAAGATAAAGCGTCCGTCGGGGGAAGGCTTGGGGAAGGAAATACTTCTGCCTATTCGTTCGGCCCTGACCAGGGTATCTACCCGGTTGCCAAAACGTCTGTCTTCGGGATAGAAATCCAGACGGCAGAGGTCGTAACTAATGTCTCCCTTTTGTGTTGATTCCGTTTGAGTTGCCGTACAAAAATACAGGCTCCTGCCGTCGGCAGAAAATGCCGGAAAAGTCTCGTAACTATCCTTGGAAATCAGCTCAGATCCGGTGATTAACTGTTTGTTTACCACATCATAAACTAAAATGTCGGAAGCAGGATTGTACAGTTGTGCGGGCAAACCGATGTTTCCGTAGAAGGGAAGATCGGAATGATTGATGGCAAAGGCTACAAAATTGCCGGAGGGATGCCAGGACGGATAGGCCATGAGGTTGAAGCTTTGTTGACTGAGCTCTGTTTTTTCCCCGTTCAGCAACAAGTAAGTTTGTGACGAGGGCCTTCGTTTATGAAAAAGCAGTCGATCGGGACGACCGGCACAGAAGGCAAAACTATTCAGGCCGTCGGCGTCGGTAAAACTGTTGTCCAACAGGCAATCTTCGTCGAAATTCTCCAGATTGCGTTGGTAAATGCCCTGATTGGCCCACACAGTCGGGGTGGGCCGTATGCGTTGATACACCAGGTAAGGATCTACAGCCTCCCGGGTGACATACCATTCAAAAGCAGGGTATTCCACCCAGCTTTTCTCCTGTTTCAAGCGCAGTTTTACCTCCAGGGTTTTTCCTTTGTTTTTCAACAGAAATTTTTTCCATTTTCGCAGGGGAAATTGCACTTTCCTGTCGCTCTTTACCCGAAGCGTTGCCTCCGGTCCTTCGATCAGGACAATCGCTTTGCTGCCCTGGTTATTGATAATAAAATTCAGCGGAGCAATATTCCAGGGAATATATACAAATTGATAATCGGGGAAAATATCCGGAGCCTCCTTGGTGAATAACAGGCCGGCTTGTGGGTTACGACAACCGGATAACGTCAATAATACAACGCAAAACAGGAGAAGTCTTTTCATAGACAGGAGCTAAAGAACTCAAAAGTACTCAAAATTGCCGCTTAGAGGCTCAGTTTTAACAAATAAAATATCAAATTAAGCATACATCTACGCACCGGATAAGCTATTTTTGTAGACATCAAGAAAAACGCCATGAAAAAAATCTTTTTTAACAGGCAGACTTTGCCTTATTTCATCACTTGTTTTTTTGTATTGAGCCCGGTGCTTCAAGTTCAGGCTAAAAGTCGCAAAACAGTCCAGAACGACTTCAACACTCCTTTGCATTTATTGCAAGCCGATTACAAGTTTCCTTACGGCATTCCGCAACAGAAAGACATTCAGTCGGTGTTGGAACGCGTACTCGTGTTTCTCGAAGAATCCACACCGACGCAGGTGCTGGATGGCAAAACTCAGCAGGTCCTGAGCGATTACAGCCGGATTGATGCGGACGCCAGGCTGCAGCAGGGCGCCTTTCGATTGGCCAGTTACGAATGGGGAGTCACTTATATGGGTATGTTGTCGGCCGGACAAGCCTTGAGTGATCAGCGTTTTACTGATTATACGCTGGATCGTTTCCGTTTTCTGGCCGAAACGGCTCCTTATTTCAGGCAACAGATGGAAGCCGGCCGGCCGATGGACAGCCAGATGAGACAAATGCTTCAGCCCGCTGCCCTCGACGATTGCGGCTCCATGTGTGCCGCCATGATAAAAGCAGCTCCCCTTATGCCGGATACCGACCTGAAGCCTTTGATAAACAACTACGTCGATTATATTATGCGCAAGCAGTCCCGTCTGTCCGACGGAACTTTGTCGCGCAACCGCCCTTTTTTCAATTCAGTCTGGCTCGACGATTTGTTTATGAGTCTGCCTGCTTTGGTGCAAATGGGCCGGTACGGCTCCGACAAGCGTTATTACGACGAGGCCTGCCGTCAGTTTAAACTTTTTGCCGAAAAAATGTTTGTGCCCGGGCAAGGTTTATTCAGGCATGCCTGGGTACAAGGCATGGACAGTCATCCCGATTTTTTTTGGGGCAGGGCCAACGGCTGGGCTTTGATGACTTTGGTCGAGATCCTCGAGGTTTTACCCGAATCACATCCTCAGCGGGCTTATCTTTTGGATATGCTCAGAGCTCACATCAAGGCTCTGGCGGCGCTGCAGTCTCCCGAAGGCTTATGGCATCAACTGCTCGACAGAAACGATACTTACCTGGAAACTTCAGCTTCGGCCATATTTTGTTATGCTTTTGCCAAAGCCATCAACAGAGGCTGGGTAGATGCGCAGGCTTACGGTCCGGCTGTTTTGTTGGCCTGGAATGCCGTTGCGGCTAAGGTAGATGCGCAGGGCATGGTGCAGGGCACCTGCGTTGGAACCGGTATGGCTTTTGATCCGGCTTTTTATGCTCACAGACCCGTCAGTCCCTACGCGGCTCACGGTTACGGCCCCGTCTTGTTGGCCGGTGCCGAGGTGTTGAGGCTGTTGGAGAATTTTCATCCCAAAATGAACGATTCAGCCATACAGTTTTATACTCATCACTTCAACACCGCGGTTCCCATTTTCGAAGAAAGAATCGAAAGCAATCACGGACTTAAAGTGCCCGGTCACAGCCGCAGAGGACGGCGGCCGGTGGTTTTTACCATTGGTGATTCCACTGTGCGCAATTCCGACGGCAGCGGCCGCAACGGACAATGGGGTTGGGGCAACTTTTTGGGAGACTTTTTGAATCCCGATTCCTTCTCGGTCGAGAATCACGCCCTGGGCGGCCGTAGCAGCAGAACTTTTATTGAAGAAGGTCTATGGCAAAGAGTGCTCGATGTGGTAGAGGAAGGAGATTACGTACTGATGCAATTCGGACACAACGACGGTGGTGAACCTCACCGCGGCCGTGCCCGGGCCACCCTCAAAGGCAACGGCGATCAGGCTGAGTCTTTTGTGATGGAAAGCACCGGCGACACCATTTTGGTACACACTTACGGTTGGTATATGCGTCGTTACATTCAGGATGTTCTCGACAAAAAGGCTGTTCCGGTGGTTTGCAGCCTGATTCCCCGCAATATTTGGCAAGACGGCAAAGTGGGCCGTAACGATGATACTTACGCCCTTTGGGCCCAACAGGCAGCCGAGAGCATAGAAGGCGCCTATTTTATCGATTTAAACAAATTGATTTGCGACAAGTACGACGTTTTGGGCAAAAACTTTGTCAATACTTTGTATTACGGAGACCATACCCATACCTCCGAGTTGGGAGCCAAAATGAACGCTGCCATTGTGGCAGAAGAATTCAAACGATTAATACAAGAAAAATAATACAGAACAATGAACAGATTAAAACGAATGCTTGGATTGTTGATGTTGGCGCTTGTATGCAGTTCTCTGCAAGCGGAACGTTTAACCGTATCCATGGACAAAAACTGGGAATTTTGCCTGAAAGACCTGCCGACCGATTCGGTATTTATTGTGCAACAAGGCTGGCGTCAACTGGATTTGCCCCACGACTGGAGTATCGAAGGCAAATACGACAAAGACCATCCCAGCGGCAGGGGAGGTGGTTATTTACCTACCGGGACAGCCTGGTACCGCAAAGAATTTCTGTTGCCCGCTGCCTGTGAGGGACGTCGGGTGTTTATTGAATTCGACGGAGTCATGGCCAACAGCGAAGTTTATATCAACGGGAAATTATTGGGAAAACGCCCCAACGGTTATGTGAGTTTTTCTTACGATATGAGCGAACACCTCCGTTATGGCGGAAACAACCAATTGAGTGTAAGGGTGGACAATTCCATACAGCCGGCTTCGCGCTGGTATACCGGTTCGGGCATCAACCGTCACGTCAGAATGTCTATAAAGTCGCCCGTGTATCTGCCGCAATGGGGTGTGTTTGTACGCAGTTCCAAAGTCAGCTCGGAACGGGCAGAACTCGATGTGCAGATCGACGTTCGGAACGACGGAACAGAAAGAGCAGACGTACAGATCGTGAGCGTACTCAGAGACGCTTCGGGCAAGGAAGTCCGCAGGAGCAACAGTAATCTGAAAGCCCTCGGAGCCGGAGATTCGGGCCGTGTGGATCAGACCCTGACAGTAAATAAGCCCAGGCTTTGGAGCCCGGAAGATCCGGCACTTTATACCCTCGAAGTGTCTTTGTATAAGGGCAATGAATTGCTCGATACCGAAATAGTAACGACCGGAATACGCAGCATCCGTTTCGATCCGGCACAAGGCTTCTTTCTCAACGGAAAAAATGTCAAAATGTATGGGGTTTGTCTGCATTCCGATGGAGGAGCCGTGGGCACGGCCGTTCCGCTGAGTTTATGGGAATACCGGCTCGAAAAACTCCGCGATCTGGGCGTGAATGCCATCCGCCTGGCACATAATCCGGTGGCTCCGGAATTTTTGGATTTATGCGACAGAATGGGCTTCCTGGTGATGAACGAATCGTTCGATACCTGGCAGGCAGCCAAGAATCACGCCGAAAAAGGCTATAATCTTTTCTTTAAAGACTGGTGGTATGCCGATACCCGCGATCAGGTACTGCGCGACCGCAACCATCCGTCGGTGGTGATTTTCAGTGTGGGCAACGAAATCCGCGACAACCTCAATAATCCTGAAGGTTTTGCCAAATACAAAAACCAGCACGATTGCGTCCACAAGTACGATGGCAGCAGGCCGGTGACTATGGCATTGTTCCGTCCCAACAGTTCGGGTGTGTATCAAAACGGCTTTGCCGAAATGATGGATGTGGTAGGACAAAACTACCGGGTGGAAGAATTGGTGGCCTATCATGAAGCACATCCCGAAAAATCCGTGATTGGAACCGAAAACATCCACGACATAGCTTCCTGGTTGGTGTTGAGGGATAAGCCCTATATGAGCGGGCAATTTTTGTGGACGGGTATCGATTACCTGGGCGAAGCCTTCTGGCCGAACGTGATGTACACCATTTCGCTGCTTGATATTACCGCCGAACCCAAACCACAGGGGCTGCAACGCAAAAGTTGGTGGAGCACCGAGCCCATGGTAGCCATGGTTCGCAAATCGGACAATAACGGGGCCGGCCATTGGGTCTCCGATTGGACACCCATTGATTTGGATACCTACGATCAGGCCGAAATAGAGGTATATTCTAATTGCGAAGAGGTGGAAATTCTGCTCAACGGAGTCTCTCAGGGCAGGAAAACAATGGATAAAAACGCTGCGCCTGCCGCTTACCGCTTGACTTTTCGTCCCGGAGAATGCAAAGTATTGGGATATAATCAGGGGAAAAAAGTGGCCGAAACTTCTTATCACACGGCCGGCGATCCCGATAAAATCGTTCTGACGACCAGCAAACAGGTTCTAAACAACGACTGGGACGAAGTGGCCGTGGTCAGGGCTACCGTAGTGGACGAAAAGGGCATACCCTGTGTTACAGCCAATCACCTCATCCGCTTCGAAGTGCAAGGCGCCGGATGTCTGGTGGCAACGGGCAATGCCAATCCTCAAAACCATGAGATGTATGTTGTTCCCGAAAAAACAGCTTACCAAGGCACTTGTATCGCCATTGTCAGAGCCGGCAGCGATCAAGGCAAGATTACGATCAAGGCCGAAGCCGAAGGCATCCGAGGAGAAGCTCAACTGGAACTCAGTGCTGCCGCCGCAAAAGTCAACTCATTAGTCCGGCCTGAAACAGAATTGCAAGCCTTAGAGCAAAACCCATTGCAAACCCTGCAAACTTCACAAACCCTATCACAAACCTCAGTGCAAACTTCGTCACAGACCGGCTCTCCAAACTCCCGTCAACAAGCTAAATTCGAGAAAACACTATTGAGAGGCGACGAGGACGGGGTCGGGATACTGGCTTACGGAGCCGGCGATTTTGGTTTTTTTATGCCCGAAACGGCCGGTTATCTTAAGTTAGGCCTGATGTCGGAAGACAAATCTCTCTGGTTGAGTGATGCTCGCAAGGCGAACATTTATCCCACTTCCAAAGGCTGGATCATGGAATTTCAAGATCCTTTCCCTGGCACCAATGCCCTGCGTTTTGAATTGAGACCTCTGCAGCACAGCAACGGCTTTGTTGTAGAACTCAAGACCTCTCAGCTACCCGGGAACCTCAGTTTAGTCTGGACTTACGGAGGTTGTTCCGGCTCGAAAGATCCGGCCGAAAGAGAACTTTTTCTTCGGCCTGAACAATGTCCCAACAATGTATTCAGTCGTGAAAACAATACCTTCACCGTTTATTACGGCTTAAGCACCAGTCTCAGGGTGATGATGGGCGTGGCGCCTATGGATACCGAAACCCGTATCGGAAATGCCCGATCTATGGATAATCCGATGATGCTGTGGAATTCAGGTAAGAAAACCGATACTCCCGTTATGGTGGCCCGCAACCCGCTGAGAGCCAATTCTACCTATTATTATTGCATTTACCGGCAAAACAGAAAAAGTGATTACAACGCCTTTATGTTGCCGGCCCTGTTTCAAGAATCAGACAAAAACCTGCAACCATGAAAATTTATCGAATCATCTTAGTCTCACTGTTTGGCCTTTTGATCCATTCTGCTGTTTTCGCCAATTATAACGTAAAGGATTTTGGTGCCAAAGGCGACGACAAAACCATAGATTCTCCGGCTATCAACCGGGCAATCGAGGCTGCCTCGCAGGCGGGAGGGGGTACCGTCTTTTTTCCTGCCGGCACTTATCTTTCATATTCTATCCGGCTCTCCAACAATATCCACTTGTATCTCGACGAAGGAGCAGTATTGAAAGCAGCCCGTCCTTCGGCCGAAGAGGGTTATGACCCCGCAGAACCCAATCCTCACGACGCTTATCAGGATTTTGGACACAGCCACTGGCAGAACAGCCTAATTTGGGGTATAGGATTGAAGAATATCCGTATCAGCGGCTTCGGTACTATTTACGGTTACGGACTGAGCCGCGAAGAAAGCCGTTTGCCCGGAGCCGCCAACAAGGCCATCGCTCTCAAAGAATGTATTAATGTGGATATTCAAGACATCACCATGATTCGTTGCGGGCATTTTGCCCTCCTGGCCACCGGGGTCGAAAACTTAGGCATCAGGGGAGTCAAGATTGATACCAACCGCGACGGTCTCGATATCGACGCCTGCCGCAATGTCCGTATCAGCGATTGCACTGTCAATGCTCCCTGGGACGATGCCATAGTGCTCAAGGCCAGCTATGCGCTCGGTTATTACAAAGACACCGAGAACGTGTACATCAGCAATTGCATGGTCAGCGGTTACGATCAGGGCAGTATGATAGACGGCAGTTATCAGACGGACGAACCTCAGGCTCCGGATCAGGATTTTACCACCGGACGCATCAAGTTCGGTACCGAATCCAGCGGAGGCTTCCGTAATATCACCATCAGTAATTGCGTTTTCGATCGTTGTCGTGGCCTGGCTCTCGAAACCGTAGACGGCGGAATAATGGAAGATATTGTGATTTCAAATATCACCATGCGTAATATTGTCAATCCGGCCATCTTTTTGCGTCTGGGCGCAAGGATGCGCAGTCCCCAGGGCAGGGCAGTCGGCAGCATGAGGCGCATCAGTATCAGTAAGCTGAACTGTTTTAACATCGATTCCCGCTTTGCCTGCATTTTGATCAGCGGCATACCTCAGGCCAAAATCGAAGAGGTCAGCATCAGCGATGTCCGTATCGTTCAGAGAGGGGGAGGCAACAAGGAATGGGCCGGTATAGAACCGCCCGAAAGAGAAAGATCTTATCCTGAGCCTTCTATGTTTGGATATTTGCCCTCCTCGACTTTGTTTTTGCGTCACGTCAATAAGTTGACTATCCGTAATCTTGATGTAAGCTTTATTGAAGCAGACCCACGCCCGGCTTTGTATCTACAGGACGTGCACAATTCCAGCTTTCACAATTTGAATATCCCCCTGGCGGAAGGGCAGGAGAGCAGCATTCAAAAGGAGGTCAGCGGGCTGGTATTTACTTCGGATTAGGTCAGACCGCCGGCATACCTGTTGGCCGGAGACCGCCGGAAAGCACCTGAATAGCCGCTGTTTTTTTCCTTTACCGTGATTCGACGACCGCAATGTCCGTATTATTTATTTCGGTTGAAATACTCACAACAGGAAGTAAGGCCGCAATCGAGGCATTTGGGCCTGCGGGCCTGGCAGACGTAACGTCCGTGCAGGATAAGCCAATGATGAGCTACCCCAAGCAAGTGTTCGGGAAAGTGTTTCATCAGGAGTACTTCACTTTGTTCCGGAGTTTTGGCGCCGGGTGTGAGTCCCAGGCGGTTGGCAACCCTAAATACATGGGTGTCTACAGGCATAGCTGCCTTGTTGAAAGCACAAACCAATACCACGCTGGCTGTTTTGCGGCCTACGCCCGGCAGACTCAGCAATTCGTCCATAGTCGAAGGCACTTGTCCGTTGAATTCCCGGCATAAAGCTTGAGCCATGCCCACCAGATGTTTGGCCTTGTTGTTGGGATAGGAGCAGGTCCGAATGTATTCAAAAACCTCTTCGACACTGCTTTGAGACAGTGTTTCCGCGTCAGGGAAGGCTTCAAAAAAGGCCGGAGTGATCGTGTTCACTCTTTTATCGGTACACTGAGCCGACAAAATGACAGCCACCAGTAATTCGTAAGGATTGCTGAAGTCCAATTCGCTGCGAGCCTCGGGCATGTTTGCCGAAAACCACTCTATTACCTGCTTATAACGTTCCTGAAGAGTCATCAGTGGGCAGCCCGGAATTGCTCCAGAAAACGGAGGTCGTTTTCGGAGAACATACGTAAATCTTTGATCTGGTATTTGAGGTTGGCGATGCGTTCAATGCCCATACCCAAGGCATAGCCGCTGTAGATGGAGCTGTCGATTCCGCAGTTTTCGAGAACGTTGGGATCGACCATGCCGCAGCCCAAAATTTCCACCCAACCGGTGTGCTTGCAAAAGGGACAACCTTTGCCGTGGCAGATGTTGCAGGAAATATCCAGTTCGGCCGACGGTTCCGTAAAGGGGAAGTAGGAGGGGCGGAGGCGGATTTTGGTATCTTCTCCGAACATTTCCTTGCAAAAGTATTCGAGCAATTGCCTCAGATCGGCAAAAGAGACGTCTTTATCTATGTAGAGCGCTTCGACTTGATGAAAGAAACAATGCGCCCTGTAGGAAATAGCTTCGTTGCGGTACACCCTGCCCGGGCAGATGATGCGAATGGGAGGGCTGGTTTTTTCCATCACCCTGGTTTGTACCGACGAAGTATGAGTGCGCAAAACCAGATCGGGATTTTTTTCTATAAAAAAAGTATCCTGCATATCTCTGGCAGGGTGTTCGGGCGGGAAATTCAGCGAGCTGAACACATGCCAGTCGTCTTCGATTTCGGGGCCTTCGGCTATGGTAAAGCCCAGCATCGAGAAAATACGTATTATATTGTTCCTTACAATTGACAAAGGATGACGTGTCCCCAGCGGGTAGGGATAGGCGCTGCGACTTAAATCGTAGTTCCGGTTGCTTTGTTTTTGACTGTCGAGCAGCTCCTTTAGCTCACTCAAACGTTGTTGTGCTTTATCTTTGAGCTCGTTCAGCTTTTGTCCGACCAGTCTTTTTTGTTCGCCGGGCACCGATCTGAAGTCGTTGAACAATTGACTGATTTCCCCTTTTTTGCTGAGGTATTTGACCCGCAAATCATCGAGTTCTTTCAGGTCCTGAGCCGACCAGGTATCGACTTGGTCCGAGAGTGTTTCGATACGTTCAATCATAGATATGCAAAATTTTTGACCCGCAAATGTACGAGTTTATTTTCATACTTGGGTAAGGCAAAGAGCATATCGGATGTTTTTTCTACCTTTGCCCGTACAGAAAAGGCAGCTTATTATGGACTTGCTGAACAAGGTTCAATCGTATATTGAAGAACACCGTTTATTGGATGCCAAAGACAAGGTCCTGGTGGGATTCAGCGGGGGAGCGGATTCGCTTGCCTTGCTCGATGTGCTGCTTAACCTGGGCTACAACTGTGTGGCTGTACATATGAATTTTCAACTTAGAGGAGAGGAATCCTTCCGTGACGAAGCCTTTGTCGCGGATTTCTGCCGCGAGCATTCCGTTCCTTTGTATGTAGAGCGTGTCGATACCAATACTTACGCAAAAAACAACTCTCTTTCCATCGAAATGGCTGCCCGGAAACTGCGCTACGACTATTTCCACCGGATGTTGCCCAAAACGGGAGCCGACAAAATAGCCGTAGGGCATCACATCGACGATAGCATAGAGACCTTTTTTATCAATCTTTTGCGTGGCAGCGGAATTCGCGGACTAAAGGGCATCAGCCCCGTTCAGGGCAAGGTTGTCAGACCCTTGCTTTGCGCAGACAGGCAGGAGATTTTGTCGTGGCTGGAACATAAAAAACTCTCGTTTGTCACCGACAGCAGCAACGAGGGAATAGTTTACCGGCGCAACAAAATACGCCATCAGGTGCTTCCTTTGCTCCAAAGCGTAGAACCTTCGGCTGCCGCGGCTATATTCCGAAGTATGCAGCACTTGGGCGCTCCGGCAGCTCTATATGAGCAAGCCATAGCGGAGGCGATGAAAAGACTAAACCTGAAACATGCTATTCGGGACGGACAACAGGGTTTCTCAGAAACCCCCATATCGATAACGGTGCCCTTCCCGTCTCCTGATGCACAGAGAAATGATTTTTCAGAAACCCCCATATCGATAACCCCCTCTTTAGCAGGTAGTTTTAAAGCCTCAACAAAAGTGACTGCGCCGACAGAAAACGACCTTGAGGAATACACGACTCTCAGCATCTCAGCCCTGGAACAGGAGCCCTTAGCCGCCGATATCCTTTACGAATGGCTTTCCGGCTACGGCTTTGATTTCCGCAGCGTGGAACAAATCTGGACGAGGCGAAAGGGGCAGAGCGGCAAGCAGTATTTTTCGGAAACTCATCGCCTGTTGCTCGACCGGGGGAGCTTTTTGTTGAGCGAGAAAAAAGCCCGGGATCAAGGTGTTTATGAATTGAAAGAGGGTGTATTTGTCTGGACGGAGCCGGTAAAGCTGAAGATGGCGATTTTGGAAGCCGGCCAAGCCTTTCCCCGTTCGTCCGCCTGTGCCTGCCTGGATGCCGGTAAACTGCAATTTCCCTTGTTTTTGCGCAGACCCAGGCCCGGAGATAGTTTTGTGCCTTTGGGGATGCAAGGACGTAAATTGCTCAGCGATTATTTTTGCGATTCCAAAAAGAATTTATTCCAAAAAGAGTCCTGCTGGCTCCTCATATCCGGCCAGGACATTGTCTGGGTGCTGGGAGAGCGTATTGATCATCGTTATCGGGTAACAAACTCAACAAAACGCATTTATTGTTTTAGTCTGTTATAATGCACTTAAATAGCCCGCCCGGCGATATTTTATTTTGTCGAAACAAATAAATTAATTACCTTTGCGGCGTTCCTTCACGAAGGCATTTTCTGCCTCACGTCATCAAAATAACATATAGTTTTTTTCTTTTCTTTTTATGCCCAACTACAATATTGTGCAACTCAACGCAAAGAGTTTGCAAGAGCTTATAGAGCTTGCAAAATCCATTAACATTAAAAAAGTGGACAGTTCATCCAAAGAAGCTTTGATATACGCCATTCTGGATGAACAAGCACTTCAGTCGGCCAGCCGCACAGTGGCCCAAATGAAAGAAAATGCCGCCGACGAGCGTCGCAAGCGCAAGCGAATTCCCAAAAACGAAAAACAAGATAAGGCCAAAGAAAGCAATCCATCCGACTCGTCAAAAAAGACACAACAGGATAAGAATCTTCTGTCTTCTGCTTTGCCCGTAACAGATCTGGATGTTATACAAAAAGAAGTACTGAGCAAAAAGGCAAGCCGGACGAGTGCAGATAAAAAAGACTCAGCGCAGAAAAAAGATCCGGTACAGAAAAAGGATTCCACACAGAAAAAAGAAACAGTGACAAAAAAAGAGACAACTACTTCCGGCGATGCTGCAACACAAAGCGAGGAGCAAAAACCCAGAAAGCCCGGCCGCCCCAGGAAAAAGAAACCGGACGAAGAGGGTGCACCGGAAACCGCAACTTTGACCGCCCAGGAGACCAGCTCGAAGAGCAAATCTTCCAAGGCTTCTGACGCAACGAAAGAGCAAGATGCGCAAGTCCGGCAAGAAGATAAGGCTACACAAACAAAGAAGAGTTCTGCGGCAAAAGATGCTACTGAAGCTCAAAAGCAGCAAAAACGCAGTGCTTCCGGATATAAAAAAGAAGACGGTAAGCCGGCCGGCGAAGGCGGAAAAACCCCAACAGGAAAAGCTTCCTCCGAAGACAAGCCTTCTGCCGAAGACAAACCCGTTCCCAAAAAAGGACGTGCTCCCGAAGATACACAGGCAGGAGCTTTGTACGAAGGAAGCACCGACGAAGAATTAAGCACCGAAAGCACTCAAATCGATTCCGAAGAGAAACCCTCTCTGCAGACTGCAGACGAAGAGGCTTTGATCGAGGCCAGGAGACTGGCCGGATTGCTTCCTAAAGCGCAGGACACCTACAACCAGGGTCGTCAACAAAAACATCAGGGCAACAACGCCGGCTATAAAAGTCAACGTTCGCCCAAAACCGAAGAAGAAAAGATTTTTGAATTCGAAGGCATCCTTATGGGTAGCGGTTGTTTGGAAATTATGCCGGAAAACTACGGCTTTCTGCGTTCTTCCGACTACAATTACATGTCTTCGCCCGACGATATTTACGTTTCACAATCGCAAATCAAATTATTCGGTCTGAGAACCGGCGATATGGTTCTGGGACCTATCCGTCCGCCCAAAGAAGGAGAGAAATACTTTCCGCTGGTACGGGTCGAAAGAATCAACGGACGCGATCCTTCATACGTTAGAGACCGCCTGTCGTTCGATCATTTAACTCCCCTGTTTCCCGAAGAAAAATTCAATCTTACCGGCACAAAAGCCTATGCCAATACTTCGGTTAGGGTGGTAGATATGTTTTCGCCCATAGGCAAGGGGCAAAGAGGATTGATTGTGTCCCAACCCAAAACCGGTAAAACCGTTTTACTGAAGGATATTGCCAACGCCATTGCGGCCAACCATCCGGAAGTGTATATGATCATTCTTCTTATAGATGAACGTCCCGAGGAAGTCACCGACATGGCCCGCAGCGTCAGAGCCGAAGTGATTTCATCCACTTTTGACGAACCGGCCGAACGACATGTCAAGATTGCCGGCATAGTGCTCGAAAAAGCTAAACGTATGGTAGAATGCGGACACGACGTGGTGATACTGCTCGACTCCATTACCCGCCTGGCCAGAGCCTACAATACGGTGTCGCCCGCTTCGGGTAAGGTTTTGTCGGGAGGTGTTGATGCCAACGCCCTACACAGACCCAAACGCTTTTTTGGAGCCGCCCGTAACATCGAAAACGGAGGCAGTCTTACCATCATTGCCACGGCATTGACCGAAACGGGATCCAAAATGGATGAAGTCATTTTCGAAGAATTCAAAGGCACCGGCAATATGGAACTGCAGCTTGACCGCCGCTTGTCCAACAAAAGGATTTATCCGGCCGTTGACATTCTGGCATCCAGCACCCGCCGCGAAGATTTACTTCTCAATCAGCTCACCTTGAACAGGCTTTGGATATTGCGCCGTTATTTGTCGGATATGAACCCCATCGAAGCTATGGAATTTTTGAAAGACCGTCTCGAAAAAACAGAGAGCAACGAAGAGTTTCTGGCCTCTATGAACGACTAAGCACTTCCCATTTTTATATTCATATAATCTGCCGAATTGTCAGCGCTTCTGCCACAATTCGGCAGATTTTGTTTTGTTGACCCCATGGCACGACTTTTGAGAAAGGATAGGTGATTACCAAAAAACAACTTGATTATCAACAAAGATTTACAGACAAACAGATTAGAAAAAATTTCAAACGAATAAAGAATTATAATTATGGGAAAGATTATTGGAATAGACTTAGGAACCACCAATTCTTGCGTTGCCGTGTTGGAAGGCAGCGATCCGGTAGTGATAGCCAACAGTGAAGGTAAACGAACCACTCCTTCTATCGTAGCATTCATCGATGGAGGAGAACGCAAGGTAGGTGATCCGGCCAAACGACAGGCCATTACCAATCCGAAACACACCGTTTCTTCCATCAAACGCTTTATGGGAGAACGTTTCGATAATGTTCAAACCGACGTAAAACGTATGCCCTACACAGTCACCAAGGGCGAAAACAACACCCCTCGCATACAGATCGAAGACAGAAACTACACGCCGCAGGAAATATCGGCCATGGTACTGCAAAAAATGAAGAAGACAGCCGAGGATTACCTGGGACACGAAGTGACCGAAGCGGTTATCACCGTGCCGGCCTACTTTAACGACTCTCAGCGTCAGGCTACCAAAGAAGCCGGTGAGATTGCCGGGCTCAAGGTAAAACGTATTGTCAACGAGCCTACCGCTGCCGCTTTGGCATACGGGCTCGACAAAAAGAGCAAAGACATGAAGATTGCCGTCTTCGACCTGGGCGGCGGTACCTTTGATATATCCATCCTGGAATTGGGCGACGGCGTGTTCGAAGTGAAATCCACCAACGGCGACACTCACCTGGGTGGCGACGACTTTGATCAGACCATCATCGATTGGTTGGCCGAGGAATTTATCAAAGACGAAAACGTGGACCTGCGCAAAGATCCTATGGCTTTGCAGCGCCTTAAAGAAGCTGCCGAAAAAGCCAAGATCGAGCTTTCAAGCTCCAACGTTACTGAAATCAATCTGCCTTATATTATGCCGGTAAACGGTATACCCAAGCACCTGGTAAAAAAACTTACCCGTGCCCAGTTTGAAAAATTGGCCGACAAATACATTCAGGCTTGCCTGGAACCCTGCCGCAAGGCCCTGTCCGATGCCGGACTCAAACCTTCCGATATAGACGAAGTTATTTTAGTGGGCGGATCTACCCGTGTGCCGGCTATTCAGGAACTGGTCGAAAAATTCTTTGGCAAAGCTCCTTCCAAGGGTGTTAATCCCGACGAAGTAGTTGCCATAGGAGCTGCCATTCAGGGAGCCGTTTTGTCGGGAGACATCAAGGACGTGCTGTTGCTCGACGTAACACCTCTTTCGTTGGGTATCGAAACCCTGGGAGGTGTCATGACAAAACTCATCGAATCCAACACCACCATCCCGACCAAAAAATCGGAAATTTTTACTACGGCTGCCGACAATCAGCCTTCGGTTGAGATCCATGTCCTGCAGGGCGAACGCCCCATGGCTAAAGACAATAAAACCATCGGACGTTTCCACCTGGACGGCATTCCCGCCGCCCGCCGCGGTACGCCTCAAATTGAAGTTGTTTTTGACATCGATGCCAACGGCATTTTGAACGTATCCGCCAAGGACAAGGCCACCGGTAAAGAACAAAGCATACGTATCGAAGCTTCCAGCGGATTGACCGACGCCGATATACAGCGCATGAAAGAAGAAGCTAAGGCCAACGCCGAAGCCGACGCCAAGGCCAAAGAGCGCATCGACAAGCTCAATACCGCCGACAGCATGATCTTCCAGACCGAAAAACAACTCGAAGAACTGGGCGACAAATTGCCGGCCGACAAGAAAACCGAGATTCAGGCCGCCCTCGATAAGCTCAAAGAAGCCCACAAAGCTCAGGACCTGGCCGCCATCGACGCCGCCACCGCCGAGCTCAACAGTGTCTTCCAAGCTGCATCGCAGGAAATGTACAACCAATCCAACGCCCAACCCGGCCCGGCACAGGAACCTCAGGGTGCCCCTCAGGAAAACGCCGGCAAGGACGACAACGTAACCGATGTGGATTTCGAGGAAGTGAAGTAAATTGTAATCAAAAACAGTCAATAGTTATATAAGCGAAAAAATAGCGGCAAGACCTTCGTCTTGCCGCTATTTTTTTTGGTTGTTGTTCTTTTCTTTTTCCTTTTGGGCAAGTATGTGGGTGTTTAAGATGCTTTAGCCGATGAAATATATCTGATTTTTGTTAATTACACCCCCAACACGATTATTTTAAACATATCGTATTCCTTATGTAAAGAAAATGAGATTTTTTATACATATCACATCTCTCGTGTTAAGAAAATCGACTTTTCTTAACATGCTATTTTTTCATGTCGAAAAAAGTTGACTTTCTCAATACGTACCACGACTAAGCCTATTGACCTAGTCCGGCACTTTCACTGCATCGGCGGATTAACTCACATCTAAATACGCTCCGGATAACGCACAGGAGAAAACTCGGGTGGAATTTTAAGGTAAATAAAAAAAATCACAACTTTTCCAGGCCGTGGTTTTTTAGCCTTTACAATGTAATTAATCCGAAGCAGAACTTTCATATTTCTTCAATTACGACGTAACTCGATTATCCTATTTTCGTTGCGAATAAAAACAACAAGCTATGCGACAAAAAAAAATTACATTAGGATTCTTAATTGCTATTACTTCGTATTTGTTTTTAGTTTCTGCTCAAGAAAACAAACCTTATGTCGGTTACAGGTTAATTCATCCTGATAAGATAGAGTCGAAAAACTTTTACTTTACTCTATTATTAAATGAATCGTCAGAGCTGAAAGATGTTTTTGCAGCAGACGGTACACTAAGCAAAATAGCGAAAGAAAAGTACTTGCAATTAACCAAGTCGGAGGATACTCCAGTTGCTATCAGCAATGCCTTAAAGTTTACTGAGGGGGAAATCAAGTTAATTGCAGACAGGTTAGCCGAGTTTTACGAAAAAGAACAGGCACTTAAGGAGCTTTACAAAAATCACATTGTGGCATCCGGGTGCTATTATCTTTTAGTGAACAAATCTTCTGAGGCAGAAAATATTAAAAAGATTTGGGAGCAAGATGCAAAAGCCATGAACCGCATTATCGATGTGTATGGAATTGGCGTCAAACCCTATTATCCGGGTATAGACTCGATAAGTTATCCGGTAAATGGCAAAAAACATCGAGAGTTAATGCTATTAACCAAAGCTCTGATCGTATTTGAATCGGAAGACAATTTTTTATTTTATCATATACCATATTTGGCTTCAGAGGTATTACTCGATATAAATGACCGTGACGAAGCTGTTGTTTATGAACCGTTATGGAAAAATGATAACAGAGCAGCTTACGAAAGAATAAAAACCATCAATTGGGACGACTATCCCTATTCGGCGTTGATTGTTCTTGGCTCCGGTCCCGATAATTACGACTTCCCGTTAAACCCCGGTGGTAAAATCAGATTGCGAATTGCAGCGGAAAAATACAAGGAGGGTATTGCTCCCTTTATAATAGTAACAGGAGGTAAAGTATATCCTTTCAAAACCCGAAATGTTGAAGCCTACCATATGAAACAATATCTTATGGACAGGTTTAACATTCCTGAAAACAACATTATTATAGAGCCGCATGCTCGTCATACCACTTCTAATATTCGCAATACATCCCGAATTATCATCCGAAATGGTATTCCAACAGCAAAACCCATGTTAGTTACTTCGTCAGAGCGACACATTAATTCTGTATCGAGTGATGCTTTTGCTGAAAGATGTAAGCGCGAACTTGGTTTAGTTCCCTACGTACTGAAAAAAAGAGTTAGTGCCCACTTTGTAGAACTTTATCCGCAACTGAATGCTCTTCAGATAAATCCCATTGAACCATTGGACCCTTAATAGGAATTTTGATTAACGTACATTTAATTATTTACATTTATATTCTTTATGTTTATGAATAGTTTTAATAGTTTTAGTTATTGTAATAAAAGGAGTTTCAAACTCCTACCGGCATTATTGCTAATTGGTTGTTTAAGTTTTAGTAATTTGTCGTATGCAGATGTTGTACAATATGGTGTGATAGAAGGTATCGTAGTGGACGCACAAAATGCTCCGATTATTGGTGCCAACATCATAGAAAAAGGAACAACTAACGGTATCATAAGTGATTTGGATGGGAAATTTTCATTACAAGTTTCAAATCGTAATGGCGTTCTCGTTGTGTCTTATATTGGATACATTACGCAAGAAGTCCCCATTGAAAATGCCAACAATATTAGGATTGTACTCGAAGAAGATGTACAACAGCTTGAAGAGATGGTAGTGGTGGGTTATCAAACCATGCGAAAAACCGATTTGACAGGGGCTGTAGCTAGTATTAAGGCCGGAGAGCTTAATTTAACCACTCCTTCAGTGGGACAAAGTATGGTTGGTAAAGTTCCGGGAGTTCAAATATCACAAGTGAGTGGAGCTCCTTATGTTGGAACTAAAATTCGGGTTAGAGGTACAGCCTCCATTAACGCCAGTTCCGATCCTTTATACGTAATTGACGGATATCCCAGCAACGAAGATATCTTTCTTAACCCCAACGATATCGAATCGATAGAAGTGTTAAAAGACGCAGCATCTGCAGCTATTTACGGTTCTCGTGCTGCCGGTGGTGTTGTACTTATCACAACCAAACGAGGAAAAGAGGGTAAAACTCAAGTAAGTTACGAATATCAATTCGGCATTACACAACTGGCAAAGAAAATAGATATGCTTAACGCTATGGAGTTTGCAGAATTGTATGTTGATGGACGTAACAATAACTATAAAAACCTGATGGTTAATGCCGGTAAAGCTTGGGATGACTCTATGTTTAGTGATACAAATGAAAAAAGAGCTGAGCGATTAGGAGCCAGTAATAGCGGGGTGAATATTCCGGATTTCCTATATGATTTTGAGAATCAAAAAGTTTTAAAACCGGAATACGATACCGATTGGCAAGATGAACTTTACCGCAATGCTCCAACGCATCGACACAACATATCCATATCCGGCGGTTCAAATAAAGTGAAATATCAAATTAGTTTAGGTTATCAAGACCAGGAAGGTATTATTGTTACAACCGGACAGAAGCGTTTAAATGTACGTAGCAACATTGATATTGACGTGAATAAACGACTGAAGGTTGGAACCAGCCTCGCTTCTACTTCAACTTGGAATAGGGAAGTCAGAGAAGGACGTTTCCATATAGGACCTATTTTGGGTGCATTGGTATATGCTCCTATTTTTAAACCCTACAATGAAGACGGTTCATTTGCCAAAAATGAAATGGGCTCCATGTCAAGCATGTACGCTTTGCAATCAATTGAAAACCCTGTGGCATTGGCATCTGAAACCAAAATAAATAGAAATGGGGTAAGAAATACTTATAATGTGTTTGGAACCTATGAACTTGTTGATAATCTGTTTCTCAAAGCAAATTTAGGGACTTACAATTTTACGGAGAAATACGAATTCTATCAACCTACCAGCTTATCAAGCGGAAGATATCCACCCTATTCTCCCCAAGCTATAGCGGCTGCTTATGCCCGTGCAAAGAACACGAACGTAAGCGACTACCTGGGAGAGTTCACGTTAAACTACAACAAATCTTTTAATGATATTCATAACTTCAGCGGAGTAGCCGGATATTCGCTTCAATATCATAAAAATGACGTACTGGAAGTTAATGCTAAGGGATTTCAGGATGACCACATAACAGAAGTAACAGGACACG
The DNA here is from genome assembly GCA_002305085.1 of Bacteroidales bacterium UBA1402. Classification (GTDB taxonomy): domain Bacteria; phylum Bacteroidota; class Bacteroidia; order Bacteroidales; family UBA1402; genus UBA1402. The sequence goes on from DBQE01000010.1 coordinate 84,946, forward strand.
GTGCAGATCCGAGTGATCTATCTCTTACGAATAGTACCGGTAAATCGATTTGGACGATTATTTCTTATTTTACTCGATTAAACTACAACTATCAAAACAGATATTACTTAACGGCTTCTTTCCGTGGCGATGCTTCTTCTTTGTTCGGACCGAAAAATCGTTGGGGATATTTCCCTTCTGTATCTGCAGCATGGAATATATCCAATGAACCTTTCTACAAAAATGCATTCGGCAACAACTCAATCTTGAAACTGAGAGCTAGTTGGGGACGAAGTGGTAATAACGATATAGGAAACTATAATTTTATTCAGGTAATGAGTTCTCCTGAAGGTACTGTGTTTGGAAATGGATCGCTTGCTCCGGCCATGTATCCTTTGGACTTTAAAGATGAATATTTGGGTTGGGAATCTACATCTCAATTTAATACAGGTGCAGATTTAAGTCTTTTTAATGGACGACTTGCCGTATCCGCTAACTATTATAATAGTTTGACATTTGATTTGCTTTTCGACCAAACGATTTCAGCTCTATCAGGTTCAACAAAGATGCTCACCAATCTGAGAGAATCTAAGATTAGAAACAGAGGTTTTGATTTGCAACTTGACGGACGGATTTTAGCACACAAAGATTATGATCTGACAATAGGTGCAAACACCTCTGCAAACAGAAATAAAGTACTTGACTTAGGAGGTGCCAGCACAATTATTACCAACGGAGCAGAACGTTCATACAAAACTCATATTACCATGGAAGGACAACCAATTGGAATGTTCTATGGCTTTAAAGTGTTAGGTATTGTAAGAGAGTCGGATATGGCTAATATTGCAGAAGATGATAAGCACTACAACGAAGCTACCAAATCATTTCCGGAAGGATACAAACTAAAAGGACCTGCTCGTTCTTTGTCTCAAAGTATCAAGTTGCAACCCGGAGATCTTTACTTCGAAGATGTTAACGGTGACGGTGTAGTGGATGATGATGATAAAGCTATTATTGGCTCTCCGCATCCGGACTTTATTTTTGGAATTAATATCAACGGACGTTATAAAAACATCGACTTAAGCGCATCATTCAATGGCTCGGTAGGAAATGAAGTTTTGGACGGACAAGATTATTACATCTTCAACATGGAAGGTTCCGGTAATCAATATAAAGAAGTAACACAACGTTACAGAAATGAACAAAATCCCGGAAACGGTAGAATTTATAAAGCATCGAGAGGTGGTACTCAGAGTAATAGCACACGCTTATCCACTTTCTACCTGCAAGATGGTTCTTTTTTGAGAATGACCAATCTTACTTTAGGTTATTCATTGCCCGCTATTGCTAAATACACTCGCAATAACATTCAAAAGCTAAGGCTTTATCTGGCAATAGACAATCCTTTTACTTTAACTAAATACAAAGGATATAACCCGGAAGTGGACTACAACAATGGGGCCAACCTGACTCCGGGAGTGGACTATGGAAAATATCCCTTAGTTCGTGCCTATAACTTTGGAATTCAACTTACATTCTAACCACATAATACATTACTAAAATGAAACATAATATTTTTATAAAGGCAATTATATTGACAGGGGTTCTGCTGATTTCTTTTGCATGCGAGGATTTTCTGAATCAGGAAAATCCTAATAAAACTTCTGTAGAGGCCTATTTCAAAAATGAAAACGATGTAGTCAGAGCTGTAAATGGAGCATATTTAGCTTTAAGAAGCGGCTACTTATTGGGTGAGACCAGCACGACTTATACCGAAGAGCGCTCAGACAATATGGGAAGGCTGGATAATCAATCGTCCTCCGGAGAACCTTTTCAGTTCACGGATTTTTCGTTGCTACCCAGTAATACTTATTTAAAAAGACATTGGGATGATCACTTTGAGGCTATAAGCAGAGCAAATTTCGCTTTAGCCGGAATAGAATCTGTGGTGTTTGAAAGCCCTGAAGCAAAAGCCATCCACAAATCAGAAGCTCTTTTTATCAGAGCTCTGGTTTATTTTCATATGGTAAGAAAATGGGGAGATGTGCCTTTGGTAACGACTTATTTGCAAACAACCGATGAGATAGCAGCTCATACTTTTAGAGAAAAAAAGGAAGTAGTTTATGAGCAAATCACAAAAGACTTAACTGAGGCATTAAATGGTGATTTGCCTGATATTCAGCCTGTCTCGGGAAAAGGAAGAACTTGCAAAGCAGCAATAAACGGATTGTTGGGTCAGGTGTACTTAACCATGTACACCACATTGGAATCGGAAAATAAAGCTTCCTATCTGTCAAAAGCCAAGCAATACTTATCCGCTTCGTATGGAATGAGAAAATTCAATGACCTGAGCGAAATTCCTTATTCAGATGTCTTTAATGTGGATAAAAAATCGACATGCCCCGAAATCATATTCCAAATAGTATATATACAGGGCGATAAAAACTACAGCTCTGCAGTAGCACGAAACAATCAGGCAAAAGGTGAGACTATCAATTCTCAATATAAATCGAGCGGTTCCGGTAATTTTGTAAATCCGGATTTAGTAAAAGAATACGAAGAAAACGACCCCCGCAAGGACTGGTCTGTGAAATATGCAACGAATCCTGTTGCTCGAAATTACATTATCACCAAATATCGTGATACCAGTGATGCTGCCGGAAAATTGGGATACGGTGGAAATGATTGGATATTAATGCGCTATGCCGATATTATTTTAATGTTAGCAGAGGTTGAAATGTATTCAGGCAACACTGAAAAAGCCATTGAATATTTAAATCAAGTAAGAAATAGAGCAGGTGTACCAACTTACGAAACTATGCAAAGCAACAGCGATTACAAAAGTAAATATCCTACGCTGAAACTTGCGATTTTACACGAAAGAAGGGTAGAACTTGCTTTTGAAAACCACCGTTGGTATGATTTGCTTCGTTTCTTCACTCCCGATGAATTAGTTACATATATGCATGCCAAAAATCAAAATGACTATGGAATTTCCAATCTTCAAAATTTTGGTATAAAAGACATATATTATCCGATTCCTTTTGATGAAGTGAAACTGAATCCTGAAAAGATGTATCAAAATACCGGTTATTAATTAGTGGTGAAAAGAACTTTGTTTTTCGCGGTATTTGTATCGCTTATTAGCTGTGCCTTTGCTCAAACAAGAGTAGATTCTTTAATCGCGATATTAAATGATGTTGAAACGGATGAGATTTTGGTTGTGGCACATCGAGGTGATTGGCGAAACGCACCTGAAAATTCCCTGCAGGCTTTCAAAAATTGCATTGACAATGGCGTACATATGATTGAACTCGACTTAAAGAAATCAAAAGACGGACATCTAATCATCATGCACGACAAGACCATCGACAGAACAACTAACGGAAAAGGAAACCCGGAAAATTACACACTGGCTGAATTAAAGGAATTTCGACTTAAAAACGGATTGGGGCGTGTTACAACACACCCCATCCCAACTTTGGAGGAAGTGTTACAGCTTTGCAAAGGAAAAATATTAATCAATATCGATAAAGGATACGACTACTTCAATGATGTTTACCAACTTTTACAGAAAACTGGAACGACAAGGCAAGTGGTTATCAAATCAGGTCATCCCTTGTCGAAAGTAGAAGCAGAAAACAAAGAGATTCTAAGTAAAGTGCTTTACATGCCCATTGTAGCGATTGACAATTCCGATGCAGACAAAATCATAGAAGATTATTTAACGATAAAACCGGCAGCATTTGAATGCACTTTCAATACGCTTAGCCCCGATGTGTTACGTAGATTGCAGTACTTACAAAAGAAGAAAGCCAAAATTTGGCTCAATTCACTTTGGCCGTCATTGAACGCAGGGCACGATGACGACAAAGCCGTTGAGGAAGGTAAAGAAGATGAAACATGGGGATGGTTAATTGACAACGGGGCACGAATAATTCAAACAGACAGACCCTATGAGTTGCTCCGATATGTAGCTTCTAATAGATAAATGCTTGAAACAATTTCGTTTAACTAAGAGTTTGACTCAAGACAGAGTCAAACTCTTTTTATTACCCATTTTCCTGATTTTGTTGGACCTTCATGCTTAATGATGCCTTGCTTGGTCATTTTTCGTAGGTAATAACGAATGCTGTCCTCTGTTCTATCTAATTTCTCGGCAAGTTCTTTTCTTGTAATTTGGGGATTATTTCCCATAATTATTACTATTTCTTCTTCGATTTTTCTTGGGCTTTTCTTGGGCTTTTCTTGGGCTTTTCTTGGATGTTTCTTGGGTAGTCTCTTGGGTAGTTTCTGCTCCGAAACCTTCTTCCAAATACTTATCTGAAACCTTTTCTATTACCCTAAAAGCCGTTACCAATGAAAAATCAAAAACAGCTTTGCCGTTACCATTTTCGACCAACTCTTTTTGCACCCGATACACGCCACGACTAAATCGATTAACGTAACCCAACACCTTCATTGCTTCGGCAATAAACGGGTTTCGGTAGTCGCTGACATTCGGAAAGTTCTCCGGAGTTACTTTTCCGTACAATCCACCGGGATTTTGCACCTCAATTCGGTCATCGTATTCATAAAATTGTACGGGTGCATTGGTTTCATAATCACGGTGCATAAGGGCGTTCATCAGAAGCTCACGAGTAGCCCAATAGGGATACTTTGAAAAAGTTTCTTCACGCAGCACGCTTACGGGGATGGGGCGTTTTTGTGCAATGCTGGTTTCTATAAATGTGTCGATTTTAGGAAGTTCCCGGCAAAGATTTCCTGCGAATTTGTGTTCGTTGATAATATCACCGGCACGGTCTTTCCCTTTGAAACGGACATACTGAATATACGAACCATGCAGATAACGTTCAGGATTATTCCCGAAAAGTACAATGGCTCCATTGGTCGGACAGTTGTAACGCAAATCGTAAAACCCGAGCGATGCAAGTTGCTCCTCTATACTACGTTTATCTTCCGCAAGCACATCTTCAGCTACTGCTTTGGGCAAATATTCTTTTTCGATAAGCTTTACGTCTAAGTCATGGATGGTTGTACCCAAACAGGGCATGGCATCAAATGTATGAATATTGGACAAACGGCGTTCTGTTAAAATCTTCTCCTCTGCTTCTGTAGCCACGCTTTTCCTTGGACCAACCCTTACCCAAATATGTCCACGATAACGTACAGGTGGAAACTCGGAAGGTTGAACTTCAACAACCAACAGGTCAGCATCGTTGAAAGTAAATTTCTCTACGGTCATAACCGGCTGTGGCAGGATATTTCCGTCAGTGCGGATATTAGATATTTTCAGTAGCAGTTTGTCGTCCACTTTTAATCCCGATAATTTCCCGTTATCGTGTGCCCCGATGATTAAATAGCCATTCTTTTCGCTTCCCGAAACATCGTTGGAAAAGGCACAAATAGCTTGGCAGAACTTATCCATATCGCTAGTGGATATGGTGCGTTCTACGTGAGAGTTTTCTGTGGCGGAAATAAGATTTAAAAAGATTCTTTTTTGTTAGCATATATTAAGCTTATAATCAATTATTTAATTGGCAATTCTTGACAAATTTTTCCTTGAAGTAGCTTTCCGTTACGAAGCTTACTTCTTTTAACACCGTCACTTCCCCAAGTACCCCATTGTTTAAAAAAGAAAGCTACACCTTGTGCTAAAGATTGCTCTTTAATAGATAGCACCCAGTTTTCCTTCATAGGTCTTGCTCTAGATCCACTCTCTCCACCAACTATTACCCAATCTATATTGGTTAAATCTAACTCTTCTAAATCCTCTAATAATGGCTCACATGACAAAAATAAAACAGAAGCTTGTAATGGTCTAAGAAACTCAATCCTTTCTTTAGATTTTTTATTTTCAACAGTAACACCTAACCAAGCGTTTTCTGGTATATGCCTTGATTGAAAATACAAGTTCATTCTTTCAGCTCTTTTTGTTAAAACTTGATATTGATGTTGTGGCGTTTGCTCAATTGTTTGAAAAACCTTATCAATAAATTCAAAAGGAACTTTTTCATGAAACAAATCGCTCATAGAACAGACAAACACTGTATAAGGTTTCTTCCATTTATACGGCTCAGCTAAAACATTTTCATGCAATGTTAATTCAAATTCGTTTTTGTATTTTTGCTTTCCCATCCCTCTAAGTCTACGTGACATAACTTCAGCATAACAATTCACACATCCATCTGATATTTTTGTACATCCAGTAATAGGATTCCAAGTTTTTTCAGTCCATTCAATCTTAGTTGTTTTCATAATACAGAAATTTCATATTTTTTTGCTTTGTGGACACTTGATGCCGTACGATTTATCTTTCCTACAATTGTTATTTTTTTCATCTTGAGTAATTCATCGACAACCTCAACAAACAATTTTGGCCTACATCCTTCACTTAACGCATATCTTAATCCTGTGAGATTATCCCTAATTATCCCATTCTTAATTTTCTCTTTAATCTTGTTTTTAACCATTTGTATTTTATTTGTGTTTGTTGGATTAAAAAACAGAGTTCCTTCTTCAAAATCATTATCAATATTGCAGTTAGACTCTCCAGCTAATGGATCCTGTTTCCAACAAACTGTTAAAAATTTTTCCATGCCTAAAGAATGATTAGTCCCGAAGATAAGTCCATAATAATTAGCCCCCTTTTTTATTGTAAAATTGTGAACATAATACTCCTTTTCTTTGGGTATCAAAGCTTTGAAATATTTTGCTATTTCGCGATGACATTCATTTGGTTTCTCCTCATCAAACTTTATATTTTCTTTTTTAAAATATGCATTTACAGCTGGTTCATCTTTAAATCTTCTAATAAAAGAGCTTGAAATAAAAAAAATAAAATCTGTAAATGGAGAATAAACTAATTTTAGAAAAACATTGTCTGTTATATGTTTGAAGCCATACTGGTCTAATAGAATAAATTTCCCAAATTTTCTATTCTGCAATATGTTCAAAAAAGATTGAGATTGAATTAATTCTTTGAAATCTTTATTGTCTATATAACAATTTTCACTTAAAATGCATTTCCCTAATGGACATGTTTTTTCACAAGACTTTAATTCATTTTCAACATTCTCTTTTAATAAGAAGAACTTTTTCTTCACTTTCTCATTAAAACCAAACAAAATAGTAGGCTTATTATTGTTTTTGTAAACTTGTTCACAGTATTTTCCATTCTCTCCTTTAGTTTCCTGTAAAAGAATCAATGGAGAACCGCTCGTCCCCTCACTATCTTTACCGCTCCCCGCAAACAAGTCATAAATAAATATTTTTTCAATATGTCCATTATTTAAGAACACAGGGAACCATTCTTTGAAACATTCTCTGAAAATAGAAAGTTTAAGCTTTGTTTCTTCTGGAAAAACATCACTGTTTATATCTTTTGCCATACACCTATAAATTATTTAGTTTTCCTCCATCAACTCCGCAATAATACTCGCCATAGCTTTTCTATTCAGTTGCTCGCGGAATTTTACATCGTATCCGTCAAGGGTTAGTTGGTTGAAAAACTCTTTGGCTGAATTGATTTTCAACTCTTCTTCGCCACGTAAAACGGTTAAATTTTCCACATCTTTTGTTTCAACGATGATGTTTAACTCTTTCTTACCGTCCGTTCTTTGTACTACATACATAAAATCAGGACTATAGGATGAACCTGCAACAGTAGGAATAGCAATACTCTTTCGTGGAATTTTACCGAAAACTATCACTTGCGAAATGGTCTCCATAATATTTTTCTTTTCCAATGGCGAATCGTAAGCAATCGCATCGTAGAGATAGCGTTCGGATGCGTTGCCGTTTTCTAAACGAATTCCGATACTGCCTTGTACCACCTCTTTTTTCATTGTTCCATCCATATTGGTAAGTCCGGTAGAAAGTGGCGTATAATGTGTTTGCTGATAGCGGAAACGACCTTGAAGTTTATTGCTCAACCATTCTTTAAACTTAGCTATCAAGTTAGCCAATGTGGTTTCGTTGATATATTCCGGCTCAAACTCATTCTCCTCAGCATATTTACACAAAGCTTCGTGTAAGGTTTTAATTGAAATAGATGTGGCACGATTGGCACGCTTCAAAAATTCGTTGTAGGGCAGTTCACGTCCTTTTATAATGTAAGTTACTCCGGCTTCTTGCGCTGTGCTTATATTAAAATCACTTGCACGAATTTCAGTTCTTTCGCTTGTTATAGTTTGATAAGAAAACACTCCGCTACTTAATAAGTTAGGTAGTTCTTCACGAATCAGCTCGTCAATCTCTCTTTGATAAAACAGCACATACTTTTTGTTTATCGCCATCCAAAGCTCTTTAATTTCGTCGAAACGTGCCTGACGAACTTTTACGGTATTTGACTTCTTCTTGTTTTTGTCAATTACTTTCGTTCCACTAATACCAAACATATTAAACTCGGGATACTCGGCATAAAAATCATCAAGTAATGTTTTATTAATTGTGCGTTCAATATCAGTGATGTATTTTTTGCTGAACAGTTCCATCATCAAGTTCATTGCATCCAATCCTCTTAATTTCGCGACACGCTCCATCTCTTCGGCTGTCAATCTATCAGGTAAAGTATCCGGCATTGAACCATTTATTTCAGCTACCAGTTTATTAGCAAAATCGGCTTCGGTAAAATCAACAATATAGTTAAGCATAAACTCCTCGTTTCCAAGCCTGTTGCCGAATTCATCAACGGGCAAACGAAGTCCGCGACCTACTTCTTGAATTTTACTGTTATCGCTTCCGCTCGAACGAAGTTTTACAATTGTAAAAATATTAGGATTGTCCCAACCTTCTTTCAGTGTCCATTTTGAGAATAAAAAACGACGTGTATAATAATTTCCATCCGCATCGGTAAATGCAAGCAAACGTTTTTTGTTGTGCAAAATGTCGTCCACTTCTTGAGCAATGGCTTCGTCACTATCCGAATTGTCTTGTGCGAAATATCCCGCGTGGCAAGCCGAAATATCGTCTAAACTTGCCTGTAAAAACTCTTTGTACTCGTCAGAATTTGATTGCGCCAATTCTTCATTAATTCTCTCCGTGAGCAATTGTTCAAACATGTCCTTTAGCCATGCACTTCCGTCATCTCCACCGCGATAAGAGACAATATTGTCAATAAAAAACAGAGTTAGTGTTTTTATTTTGTTGGTACGGTTAAAGTTTTCTCGTTCGGTCTCAAAATGCCTCTGAAGTGCCAAGCGAATCATCTGTTCTTGATACGACTGTGAAAACACATCTACCGTAAACTCTTCTCCTGTCCGTTTTTCCTGCCCGTTGGAAAACACTACAAATCCCGACCCAATCCCATCAATGGTAAGTCCGGACAATTCATTGCTTATTACCGAAAGCGAATCACCTTTTGATAAGCTAAAAGTACGTGCGGGTGCATTGCTCGAAATATGGCGTACCGAAACAGAGCTACGCCCGTCAATGGATGTGATTTTTACTTTTTCGCCCGATGATGACAAAGGGTCAAAATGCTCTTTGGCAACACCTTTTATCAGATTTTTGTTAAAAGCCTGACAAGCATTCAAATCATAAAGCAGATTGAGATAATCGGGTTTTGTAACTTTGTTTTTGCCACGACCGACAGTAGTTTCGGGAAAGGTTGCACCCAAACGAATAATGCATTGTGGTTGAAGCTCCTCCGTTATTGCTTGATAGGCTTTTTGACCACGCTGAAAACGATGCGGTTCATCAATAATTACAAACGGTTTGGTAGCACGAATAGCATCAAACGGACGATAATAACCCATTACACCAAAATCGTAATCGTCTCTCGACAAAAGTTTTGCTCCGGTAAGCAAATTCATATTTACCAGCAAGACGAAAATTTTATTCTTATTTTGATTAGAACCTTCTACAAAATTGCGTACTACACTCGGAAAAAATCGCTTTCCCTTTTTTATGGTCATCGCTTTAAGTTCGCACAACTCAATATTAGTTCCGTAGCTTCGTGTGTCTTTAAAGTGGCGTTGTACGTAATCATCTGCCATAAACTGTTTTGCCCCGGCTTTGATAGGCAAAGTAGGCACTGCTACCACAAATTTATTGATACCGTATCGTTTATGCAGTTCATACATCAAGTGAGTATAAACATAGGTTTTCCCCGTGCCTGTCTCCATCTTAATATCTAAATTTAGACAGTCGTTTTCAGGAAGTGTGGTTTGAGATAAAGATACATGCAAATTATTTCGCTGTTGCACTTTCTTTATATTTTCTATAAAAGCACCCTTATTAGAAAAATCCAAAATCGGATTTTCGTAATATTGATTAGGATTGCCGATGTGTACATTATCAAACACATCAGCCACAGCTTTTACGGGAATTTCCTGATGTTCAAGTCCGGTTTGTAGGATTAGTTCCATTATTACTTTTTGCTTTTAATCTTCTCCTCGAGTTTTTTCAGCTCTTTCATTTCCATCTCATCTGCATCGATTGCTTCTTTTTGTTTTCTTAACGCATCAAACTCCAAATAAATTCTCTCTACTTGTTTTTCCATCTGTTTGTTGCCAATACTACCCTTTGTATTCAGCAAGCTCAATCCATTAGATACCAATATATTATCTACATTATCACGCCAAAAATCTATTGTTAAGTCTTGTCGTTTTTTAGCTCTAAATTCAGCTGTTTCCAGAAAGATAACCACTAATCTATTCAAATCATCTATTTCGTTTTCAGATAAATAGTTTTTAGCAATGAAAATATCTTGTTTACGTACAACAGAACCTTTCCAAGAAGTTAATCCCATATTAGGAAACTCTGCACTTGCTCGCTCAACGACTATTTCGGCTGCTGTTTTCCCTGTTACGGCGAATAGTAACTTGTTTTGTGTTTCAGCAAAAAACATCTGAGTAGCCTTATCTGATTTGTCATAGTCGCTACTTAATGCAAACAAATCTCTGACTTTTTGATAAAAACGTTTTTCAGAAGAACGTATATCTCGAATGCGTGCCAACAGTTCATCGAAATAATCGTAATATAAGTTTGGATTTTTTAAACGTTCATCATCCAAGATAAATCCTTTAACCAAGTATTCCGACAAATTACGACTTGCCCATTGTCTGAACTGCTTGCCTCTCACAGAACGGACACGAAACCCAATAGCCATTATCATTTCCAAAGAGTAAAACGATACAGAATATTGTTTGCCATCTGTGGCAGTTGTTAAGTAATCCTTAACAACTGAATTTGCGTCTAACTCCCCATCACTCAATATGTTAGATATGTGCATACTGATATTTGGAACCGAGGTGGCAAAAAGTTCTGACAGTTGCGATTGATTAAGCCAAACAGAACCGTCTCTATTAAAAAGAGTAATTCGACTTTTCCCGTCAGGTGTATTATATATTATTATAGGTTGTGTGTTCATAATTTTCTCTGTTTACTTAATACCTCACATCAATATTTACATTCAAGTTTTTATCTCCGTCACGAAGGATAACAATATTTTTGCGTAACATTTCGGTTTGGGTAAATGTGAAACTGTAACCAAAAAGCACCCAATGATCGGGACAGAACGATGCTTGCTCACTGTAATGGTCAATCAAAGCCACCATATCGTTTTCGTCAAAATCAGTATCGATAAAATAGAGATGTTTGCCTATATGATAAACGGTATAGTTGTTGAGTTTCAAGGCTTGTACATTTGCACCAAACCCATAACCGTCTCTTACAAGCCATGTTTCCAAAACGGTAGGTTTGCCGAAAGCATCAAGCAGAGTTTCATCGGCAAAAATAGCTTTAGGATCAAACACTTCCATCTTATCCAAAGTATTGTCGTCCGGCTCGGCAAGCGTGTAATGCTTAAAGCCGTAGTCGATAACGGCATCGGTTTCTGATTTTATTTTTGTGGCAGCACGGCGAATGCGCTCCATTCCTATTTGGTCTATCATATCGTAACCCGCTTTACGAGCTTCGCTCTTAGGCGGTGTCTCTTCGGGCAACTGCACCATAATATAACGCCGCTCTCCACCATCTTCTGCATTTAACTGCATTACGGCTTGGGCGGTAGTGGCTGAACCGGAAAAGAAGTCGAGAACTATATCGTTTGAGTTTAAATTTGATATATTTAAAATTTTACTAATTAAGTTAATTGGCTTAGGATTTGAGAAAAGAGATGTTGTGCCAAATAGTTTCTTAGCTTCATTTGATGCATGTGTATTCAAAATTCCTTGTATTATATTTTTAAATGGTGAACTGCGTTTAATTTTATTACCTTCATTGTCCACATTAAGATATATTTTATAATATACCCCCCAACCACTATCTTTAGATGGTGTTTCTTGAACATCAATAAAACCGTTTTCTATTCCCCAATCTACCTTATCTTTGCTCCATTTCCAACGCCAACCATCATTATATTTTTTGTCTCTTCCATTTGGATATACTAAATTACCATTAGGTGCAGTAATTGGAAAGTCTAAGCTTTCATGATAACCTAATGTTCCTCGGTCTAAATTATCAAAATAAAATGGTCCCCGTTCTTCATAAAATTCATCTTTTAACTTGTACCTATCCTTATCATGTGCATCTTCGTTTTGACTAAACTCTAAACTGTTTATGTTTTTGGAATAAACCAAAATATACTCAGTAATAGTAGCAATATTATTTGCATCAGATGAACCTGTTTTCTTCTGCCATATTAAATTAGCTACAAAATTCTCCTCCCCAAAAATGCTATCGCATAGTAGTTTTAAGTTTGCCTGTTCGTTATCGTCTATTGAAATAAAAATCACTCCATCATCGGTCAGCAGATCACGTGCCAATTGTAGTCGGCACGCCATAAAGGTAAGCCACGCAGAGTGTGATGCCGAACCTCGCCGTGTAAGGTCGAGAATTTTTTCGGCTTGTGTTTCGCTAATGCTCAGCTTTATGGAAAGTTCTTCGGCTGTAAAAGTAAAACGGTCGTTATAGACAAAACCGTCAGTTCCGGTATTGTAGGGCGGGTCTATATAGATACATTTTATCGCTCCGGCATAAGATTTAAGCAAATGTTTCAGTCCATCCAAATTGTCACCGCTGATATAGATATTTTGACTTTCGGCATTTTCAGGCAGTGCGTTATGCTCTTCATCGGGAACAATAACTGTCGTAGTATCCATACTCGATAAAAGTTTGGCGTAGTTTTTACCCAAAAAATTCAAGTCGTAACCCTCGTGGGTAATATCTATTTTCTCCTCTATCTCTGCTTTAAACAGGTCTATATCAAAAGCTCCCTCGTTGGTAAAACATTGCGGGAAATGCCTACGTAAGATTTCTATCTCGCGGTGATTGGGAGTTAGGGTTTCGTTGGATTGGATAATTTGGTGTATCATAAGGGTTACGTTTATTGAGATGAAAGTTCGTCCAACTCTCTTTTAAATGCAGCATAAGTTCTTAATGGATGTAAAGTTGTTCCATCAGAAAGATAAACAACAATTTTGCTGTCCTCTTTTTTCTCTAATTTTTCAACACGGATAATGTGGGCTACGTTTACATAGTTTCTTTCATAACCATCTAGTTTCAGATGACTTTTACCTTTATTGTCTGCTTCAATGTCAATAAATAAATTTCTGTTTTTCATATTCTATTTATTTTTATTATTTATTAATTCCACAAATCACACTTATAATTCACATCGCTCTCTACAGTAAGTGTAGAAATATAGTTGCGAATAGCTGTTTTTTGATTTTCAGTAATTTTCTTTCCCTTTGCATTGATTAAATATCCCATTACAAAATCGGGGAATAAATCGGGTATTGTTGCAAGGCTTTCTACCAAAAAAGCAGCTTTATCGGGAACTTCACTGTTTTTATCTTCCACGTGTGGTAAAATAATATAGCCTAATCCGCCACCAATAAACTGTATATCGTTATCTGTTGCTAAGTTTGCTATATCGTCAAGAGTAGTTTGAATATCCGTTTCAGTTGTTGCTACTTTTAGGGCACATCCTATCTCTTGAAATTCTTTTAAATGAAGTCTTTTACGTAATCGTTTTTTCATGTTTTATTGTTATTTCCCTACAAAAATACACAACTTTCCCCAACTTCCCACATAAACAAACCCCCTCAAATCAAAAATCATCACCAACTCTCAGGGTACTCTAAAAAATTGGCACATCAGGAAATCCCATCATTAAATCAGGGAAAATTTCCCCTTAAATTCCCTCCAATTTCCCTTCAAAAAAGACTTTATTTCTATTTAAAGCCTAGCAAACACAGTGTCTCAGTAACCGTCGATGGATTGTAGAAAAGTTTTTTTTGAAAACGAATTGCAAGTCAAGCTTAGTTTTGTATATTTGGGGATTATAAAACATTGATTGCAAAGCAATTGGGCAAAGAAAATATTAATCTAAAATTATATAAAGAATAAAAATGAATCAGGGTAAACAATTTGAATCTTTAAATCATTTGGAGAGATGGCGCATGCTAGTTATTTTATCTGTTACCTTATTCATAGTATCTCCTTCATTTTCTCAGTGGAAACCTGCGGGAGATAAAATCAAGACTATTTGGGGTGAAAATCTGGACCCTGAGCATGTGTGGAGCGAATATCCACGACCTATTTTAGAAAGATCGGAGTGGCTGAATCTCAATGGACTGTGGGATTTTCAAATATTTCCAATAGGAAGTGATAAACCCTTAGAGACAGGAAAGATCCTGGTGCCTTATCCTATAGAATCATCTCTTTCCGGTGTAGGAAAAAGGGTTGGCGAAGAAAATGAATTGATATACACCCGTAAATTTTCAATTCCTTCTAAATGGGATAAGAAAAAGAGAATAATTCTGAATTTTGGTGCTGTAGATTGGAAGGCTGAAGTTTGGGTAAATGAAATTAAAGTTGGTCAGCATACAGGTGGTTTTGTTCCATTTTCGTTTGATATAACTAATGCGTTAAATAAGAAAAATGAAAATGTAATCAAAGTGAAAGTTTGGGATCCGACAGACAGAGGATTTCAGCCGCATGGAAAACAAGTGGAAAAACCGGGAGGTATCTGGTACACACCTGTAACAGGAATTTGGCAAACAGTATGGATTGAGCCCGTGTCGCACAGTCATTTCCGGCAATTAAAAATCACCCCGGATATTGATAAAAATATGCTTACAGTTGCCTATCAAATTAGCTCACAAACGAATGATCACCTCGTGAAGGTGAAAGTTAAAAATGATGATGAAGTCGTTTCGATTGGCGAATCCATCAACAATCAACCTGTTGAAATAGAAATGCCGGCTGATGTTTGTCTGTGGTCTCCCGAAAATCCATTCCTTTATGCTTTAGAAGTTTCGCTGATAGAGAATGAACGTGTAGTTGATGTTGTGAACAGCTATGCTGCAATGCGCAAATTTTCTGCTAAAAGAGATGAAAATGGCATCATGAGATTTCAATTGAATAACAAGAATATTTTTATGTTCGGCTTTTTGGATCAGGGATGGTGGCCGGATGGGTTGTACACTCCACCATCTGATGAAGCCATGAAATTTGATATCAAGAAAACAAAGGATTTTGGTTTTAACCTGATAAGAAAGCACATCAAAGTTGAGCCTGCACGGTGGTATACCCACTGCGATCAAATGGGAATCATTGTGTGGCAAGATATGCCGAGTGGCGATAAAGGTCCTGAATGGCAAAACCGTCAGTACTTCAACGGAGTGGAAGTTATTAGATCGGCTGTTTCCGAAGCTAATTATCGCAAAGAATGGAAAGAGATCATAGATTTCTTATATTCATACCCAAGTATCGCTGTTTGGGTTCCTTTCAATGAGGCTTGGGGGCAATTCAAGACGATTGAAATTGCGGAGTGGACAAAGTCTTATGACCCTACTCGCCTGGTAAATCCGGCAAGCGGTGGAAATCATTATCCTACCGGAGATATATTGGACTTACACAACTACCCGGAACCTCAAATGTATCTTTATGATGCGCAGCGGATCAATGTCTTAGGTGAATATGGCGGAATTGGGCTGGCGCTGGAAAACCATCTTTGGGCTCCGGACAGGAACTGGGGGTATGTAAAATACAACAGTTCAAAAGAAGTAACAGATGAGTATATTAAATATGCAGAAATGCTGAAAAAATTGATTTTACGTGGTTTCTCTGCTGCTATTTATACCCAAACCACAGATGTGGAAGTAGAAGTAAATGGTTTTATAACCTATGACAGAAAAGTGATAAAAGTTGAAGAAGATCGTGTGAGGGCAGTCAATAACGAGGTGATAAACTTGGTGAAATAGTTTGATAACAAATCTGATTTACTGATATTTATGTGATCCTGTCAATATATTTATCATTCCTGCTCTAAAATTTGAATTAAACGAATATCCCTGATACAAACAAAAACTTCCCGACTGAAATTTCTCTTCAATCGGGAAGTTCTACTTATCTATCCGTCTATTAAAATGTTTTATTGTCAGAATCCTCGTATTGAAGTCGTAGATGCCCTTCGCGGTTTTGCTGTGATGGCAATCATTTTAGTCCACAATCTGGAGCATTTCATATTTCCGGTTTATCCGACAGATTCCCCCGGTTGGCTGAATGTTTTGGACCAGGGAGTCTTTAACGTGGTATTCACTCTCTTTGCAGGAAAGGCATACGCTATCTTCGCCCTGCTGTTCGGTTTCACATTTTATATTCAGAGCAATAACCAGAAAAAACGGGGTAAGGATTTCGGATACCGTTTTCTATGGCGTTTGATCTTATTGGCAGGCTTTGCTACACTGAATGCCGCCTTTTTTCCGGCCGGGGACGTGCTGCTGCTCTTTGTGGTGGTCGGTATCGTACTGTTTCTGACCCGTAACTGGAGCGATAAGGCTCTTCTGATAACTTCGGTCATATTCATGTTGCAGCCTATGGAGTGGTATCACTATATAGCCAACCTGCTGAATCCTGCACATCGGTTACCCGATTTGAGGGTAGACGAGATGTATGCCGAAGTGGCGGAATACACAAAAGCCGGAAACTTCGGAGCTTTTATTTGGACGAATATTACACTGGGACAAAAAGCCAGCTTACTGTGGGCTGTCAATGCAGGGCGTTTCTTCCAAACTGTCGGTCTGTTTCTGCTGGGCTTCTTCATCGGCAGGAGACAGCTGTTCATTACCTCAGAAAAAAACTTAGGTTTATGGGTAAAGATACTCATAATTTCGGCCATCGCATTTGCCCCCTTATACACACTCAAAGAGCTTATTATGCAGAACAGCGCCATCGTACAGCAAACAGTAGGTACCATATTCGACATGTGGCAGAAGCTGGCGTTTACACTGGTGCTCATAGCATCCTTTGTACTCCTTTATCAGAGCAAAAAGTTCCGTGATAAAGTTGGAGGTCTGCGCTTTTACGGCAGAATGAGCCTTACAAATTACATCACCCAGTCTATCATAGGAGCCTTTATCTATTTCCCCTTCGGGCTCTACCTTGCTCCTTACTGCGGCTACACGATAAGCCTTCTCATCGGCATATTGATCTTCCTGCTTCAACTACAGCTCTGCAAATGGTGGCTGCGCAAGCACAAACAAGGCCCTCTGGAGTATATTTGGCATAAGTGGACTTGGATAGGGGTAAAAAAATAATAGCCCACCCCCTTGCATATTATAAAAAATAGCTATATTTGCGGCCGAAAGTAAACAAAACTATGATCCATACGGCTCTGATTTCCCTGATTCTAATTGCTATACTACTGTTCGGCAGGTAGGTAGTGAGACAGGTGTATATATCGGAGAACGACGATCGAAAAATATAGAGCTCTTCTTGCTACCAGGCAGGAGGAGCTTTTTTTATGAACTAATTTTAATGCTAATGGATATGTCAGACAAAGTTTTTATTTTCGATACCACCCTGCGCGATGGCGAGCAGGTGCCGGGTTGTCAGTTGAATACGGTAGAAAAGATTCAGGTGGCCAAAGCCCTCGAGTCTTTGGGCGTGGACGTTATTGAGGCGGGTTTTCCGGTATCGAGTCCGGGCGATTTTAATTCGGTGGTGGAAATTTCCAAGGCTGTTACCTGGCCGACCATTTGTGCTCTGACCCGTTCGGTCGAAAAAGACATCGATGTGGCTGCCGAGGCTCTTAAATACGCCAAGAGAAAGCGTATTCACACCGGTATCGGCACGTCGGATTACCACATCAAATACAAATTCAACTCCAACCGCGACGAGATTTTACAAAGGGCTATCGCTTGCGTTAAATACGCCAAGAAGTACGTCGAAGACGTGGAGTTTTATGCCGAAGATGCCGGCCGTACCGATAACGAATACCTGGCCCGTGTGGTAGAAGCTGTTATTAAAGCCGGAGCCACGGTTGTAAATATTCCCGACACCACCGGTTATTGTTTGCCCGATGTGTACGGAGCCAAAATCCGTTATTTGATGGAAAATGTGCCCAATATCCACAAGGCTGTTATTTCAACTCATTGTCACAACGACCTGGGCATGGCAACAGCCAACACCATGTCGGGCATACTAAATGGCGCCCGTCAGGTGGAAGTCGCCGTCAACGGCGTTGGCGAGAGGGCCGGCAATACTTCTCTCGAAGAAATAGCCATGATACTTCGCTGTCACAAAAACCTGGGCGTGCATACCGACATCAACACCCAGCATATTATGCACAGCAGCCGCCTGGTATCGAGCCTGATGAATATGCCGGTGCAGCCCAACAAAGCCGTGGTGGGCCGCAATGCTTTTGCTCATTCCTCGGGTATTCATCAGGACGGGGTGTTGAAAAACCGCGAAAATTACGAAATCATGGACCCCAAAGACGTGGGCATAGACGAAAACTCCATCGTGTTGACCGCCCGCAGCGGACGTGCGGCGCTTAAACACCGCTTACAGCTTTTGGGTGTGGAGATTGGGGACGAACGTTTGCAAGAAGTTTATCAGGAATTTCTTAAATTAGCCGATCGAAAAAAAGTCATCAACGACGAGGATATTTTATTGCTGACAGGCGAGGAGAGAAGCGAGAAAAAACGCATCAAACTCGATCATCTCCAGGTGGTTTCGGGCAAGGGTGTAAGAGCGGTGGCCAGCATAACCCTGGATATTGCCGGTGAAAAATTTGAAGCCACTGCTTCGGGCAACGGACCGGTGGACGCCGGAATCAAGGCACTGAAACGCATAATAAACCGGGAAATGACCCTGCAGGAATTCCTGATTCAGGCCATAGCCAAGGGCAGCGACGACACCGGTAAGGTACACATGCAGGTAGAACACCAGGGCTCTGTCTATTACGGATTTTCTGGTAATACCGACATAATTACCGCCTCTATCGAAGCTTATATCGACGCCATCAATAAATTTGTAGACTGAAAATAATACGAGCATGGGAAAAACCTTATTCGATAAAATATGGGACAGGCACGTAATCACTACTGTGCCCGACGGGCCTACCCAATTGTACATCGACCGGCATTATTGCCACGAAGTTACCAGTCCCCAGGCTTTCCAGGGTTTGAGAGACAGAAAGCTGCGTTTTTTGCGTCCCGAAAAAACCTACGCCATCCCTGATCACAATATTCCTACCCTGAATCAGGACCGGGCTATTCAGGATCCTGTTTCGCGCAAGCAGGTAGAGACCTTGCAGGAAAACGCCCGGGAATTCGGTATTAAGTATTTTGGGCTGGGACATCCCAAAAACGGCGTGATTCATGTGGTAGGGCCTGAAACCGGTCTTACTTTGCCGGGCATGACCGTAGTCTGCGGAGATTCGCATACTTCCACTCACGGCGCTTTGGGAGCAATAGCCTTTGGCATAGGTACTTCCGAAGTTGAGATGGTGATGGCGTCTCAAAGCATCTTGCAGACCAAGCCAAAAAAAATGCGTATCAGGGTAGAGGGTAAACTCCGTCCGGGCGTAAGCGCCAAAGATATGGCCTTGTATCTCATTGCAAAAATGACCACCGGAGGTGCCACCGGTTATTTTGTGGAATACGCCGGAGAAGCCGTGCGGGCTTTGAGCATGGAGGGTCGCCTTACGCTTTGCAACCTGTCCATCGAAATGGGAGCCAGGGGCGGTATGATTGCTCCCGATCAAACCACTTTCGATTACATCAAAGGCCGGGAATTTGCTCCCAAGGGAGCGGCCTGGCAGCAAGCAGTAGAGAAATGGAAAACGCTCTACAGCGACGAGGACGCCGTTTTCGATAAAGAGGAGCAATTCAAAGCCGAAGATATAGAGCCCATGATTACCTATGGTACCAACCCGGGTATGGGGATGGCTATTACCGGGCGTATTCCCTTGTTGGAAAGCATCGATCCGGCTGGCAGGGCCTCTTTTGTCAAAGCTTTGGACTACATGGGTTTTAAGCCGGGAGAAACTTTGTTGGGGAAAAAGATCGATTACGTCTTTCTGGGCAGTTGTACCAACGGCAGAATAGAAGATTTCAGAACTTTTACCCAATTCGTCCGTGGACGTCAAAAAGCTCCCGGTGTTGTGGCCTGGCTGGTACCCGGCTCCAAAGCGGTAGAGCGACAATGCCGCGAAGAGGGTTTGACCGAAATTCTGGAGCAAGCCGGTTTTGCCCTTAGGCAACCCGGTTGTTCGGCCTGTCTGGCTATGAACGACGATAAGATTCCCGCCGGCAAATACGCTGTTTCCACCTCCAACCGCAATTTCGAAGGCCGTCAGGGACCCGGAGCCAGAACCATACTGGCAAGCCCCCTGGTTGCGGCGGCAGCAGCCGTCACCGGCCGCATTACCGATCCCAGAACTTATTGAATCATGGAAAAATTTACTACACTTACTTCCACCGTCGTTCCACTGCCCATGGAAAATGTGGATACCGATCAAATCATACCTGCCCGTTTTCTGAAAGCTACTTCCAAAGAAGGCTTTGGCGATAATCTTTTCAGAGATTGGCGTTACGACGGCAACAATCGACCCAATCCGGATTTTGTGTTGAACAATCCGCTTTACGGAGGTTCGATATTGGTGGCCGGCAAAAACTTCGGCAGCGGTTCCAGTCGCGAACACGCAGCCTGGGCATTGGCCGGTTACGGCTTTCGTGTGGTGGTATCAAGCTTTTTTGCCGATATTTTCAAAAACAATGCCCTCAACAGCGGAGTTTTGCCCGTAGTGGTGAGCGAGGCTTTTCTTCAGGAAATTTTCGATACCGTCTATGCCGATGCGAAAAGCACCCTTACGGTGGATCTGGAAAAGCAAGTCATTCGCAACAATGCCAACGGTCGCGAAGAATCATTCAGTATCAACGCCTACAAAAAGAATTGTCTGCTGCAAGGCTACGACGACATCGACTTTTTGCTGAGTAACAAAAACAAGATTCAAGCCTGGGAAAATGAAAACGATTGAAATTTTAGATACTACGTTGAGAGACGGCGAACAGACTTCGGGTGTAAGTTTTGGAGTGCAGGAAAAATTAAGCATTGCCAGGCTGTTGCTCGAAGAGCTCAAAGTTGATCGTATAGAAGTGGCTTCTGCCAGAGTCTCAGAGGGTGAATTCAAAGCTGTGCGGCGTATCTCGGAATGGGCCGGTGAGCGTGGTTTGCTCGATCGTATTGAAATTCTGGGCTTTATAGATAAAGGCTTGTCCTTGCAATGGGCCTCCGATGCCGGTTGCAGGGTGATCAACTTGCTTTCCAAAGGTTCATACCGGCATGTTACTGAGCAATTGAAAAAAACTCCTGAACAACACTTAAAGGATATCAAAGACGAAGTAGCCCTGTGTAGAGCCAAGGGGGTGCAAGTGAACCTCTATCTCGAAGACTGGTCCAACGGCATGATGCATTCGCCCGACTATGTCTTTTACTTGATGGACAGCTTGCGCGATGAAACCATTGGGCACTTTATGTTGCCCGATACCCTGGGTATCCTCACTCCTGAACAAACATCCCTTTACTGCCGGCAAATGGTGGAACGTTACCCCGGATTGAAATTTGATTTCCATGCCCACAACGATTACGATTTGGCCGTTTCCAATGTTTTTCAGGCTGTCAGGGCAGGAGTAACTACCGTGCACACTACGGTAAACGGTTTGGGCGAAAGAGCTGGTAATGCTCCCATTACCAGTGTTATTGCCGTGTTGCACGATTTGCTGAAAGTTCAAACCGGCATCAGGGAGGATAGGGTCAACAGAGTAAGCCGCATTGTGGAATCTTATTCCGGCGTGCGCATTCCTGCCAACAAGCCGGTAATCGGCGACAATGTTTTTACCCAGACAGCGGGCATTCACGCCGATGGAGACGTCAAAAGCAATCTTTATTTCAACGATCTGCTGCCCGAACGTTTTGGCCGTGTACGCCAGTATGCCTTGGGTAAAACCTCCGGCAAAGCGAGCATCAAAAAAAACCTGGAAGCTCTGGGTATAGAGCTCGACGACGACGCTATGCGTTTGGTTACCGAACGCATCATTCAACTGGGCGACAAAAAAGAGCTTGTAACTCAAGAGGATCTACCTTACATCATATCAGACGTGCTGAAGCAAAATCACCAGGAAGAGCCTGTCAAAGTGCTTAATTACGCTCTTTCGCTGGCGCATGGCTTGCGTCCGGTAGCCACCGTTATGTTGGATATTTGCGGTGAGGTTTTTCAGGAAACAGCCAGCGGCGACGGACAGTACGACGCCTTTATGAAAGCCCTGCACAAGATCTACAGCAGCCAAAAACGCAATTTGCCCCAGTTGGTAAATTACGTTGTAACCATACCGCCCGGCGGACGCACCGATGCTTTTGTACAAACCGTTATCTTCTGGTCGTACAATAACAAGAGCTTCAGAACCAGCGGGCTGGACGCAGACCAAACCGAAGCCGCTATAAAAGCGACCATGAAAATGCTCAATATTATTGAGGAAATGAATATATAAACCTATTCAAAGTCTTGGACCGGTTTTTTTTAAATCCTTTCTTTATTAAAGAACAGAAACAAGAATAAAACAATAAAACAATAAAAACATGAAACTGAACATTGCAGTATTACCCGGCGACGGGATAGGCCCCGAAATTGTGGAACAGGCCTTGAACGTCACCAAAGCCGTTTGTGAAAAATTCGGCCATGAATTGAATTATAAAACAGGTCTGGTGGGCGCTGCCGCCATAGATGCTTGCGGTGATCCTTATCCCGAAGAAACCCATAAACTCTGTATGGATTCCGATGCCGTGCTGTTTGGTGCCGTGGGTTCACTCAAATACGACAACGATCCCAAAGCCAAAATTCGCCCCGAACAGGGCTTGCTGTCAATGCGAAAAAAACTGGGACTCTATGCCAACATTCGTCCGGTTTCGGTTTTTCCCAGTTTGATCAGCCGTTCGCCCCTCAAAAACAGATTGGTTCGTAATGTCGATTTTCTATGCATCCGCGAACTCACCGGCGGTATTTATTTCGGACGTCCCCAGGGACGCAGCGAAGACGGCAACAGCGCCGTAGATACCTGTACCTACAGTCGCGAAGAAATAGAACGCATCCTGAAACTGGGCTTTGAATTTGCCTCCAAACGTCGCAAGAAACTCACCGTGGTCGACAAGGCCAATGTGTTGGAGACCTCGCGCCTCTGGAGACAGATAGCCCAGGAAATGGCACCTCAATATCCTTATATCGAAGTGGAATATCTCTACGTGGACAACGCTGCCATGCGTATTATTCAATGGCCGCGCAGTTTCGATGTTATTGTTACCGAAAATATGTTTGGCGACATTCTCACCGACGAAGCTTCAGTCATTACCGGCTCATTGGGTATGTTGCCCTCGGCTTCCATAGGTTTGCATACTTCGGTGTATGAGCCTATACACGGTTCTTATCCGCAGGCAGCAGGCAAAAATATAGCCAATCCTTTTGCCGCCGTGTTGTCGGCAGCCATGATGTTTGAACAGACTTTTGGCCTGAGCGAAGAGGGCAAGTTGATACGCGAAGCAGTTACCGTGGCCATGGACACAGGTTATGTAACCGAAGACATCACCACCGGGATCTTCAAGAAGGCACGTTCAACCGCAGCTGTGGGTAGGTGGCTGGTGAAGTACATTAGGAAATAAATCAGGCTTTACCGCCAAAGCAAACAAGCCGGATGAATAATCACCCGGCTTGTTTCAGTTTAAGGATTCCTTCTTATTTCCGTACAACTAATTATTTAGCATTCTTAAAGGCAGCAATGCCTGCAAAACGACCGGCGGTACCCAATTCTTTTTCGATGCGGATAAGCTGGTTGAATTTTTCGATGCGTTCGCCACGGCAACCGCTACCGGTTTTGATGTGTCCGGCGTTGACGGCTACACTCAGGTCGGCAATAAAGCTGTCGACGGTTTCGCCGCTGCGGTGCGAGGTAAAGTTGTTGTAAGAGTTTTTGTCGGCCAGTTCGATGGTTTCGAGAGTTTCGGTAACCGTTCCGATCTGGTTGAGTTTTATCAGGATGGAGTTGGCTACACCCTTTTCGATGCCTTCTTTGAGGATGGCTTTGTTGGTGCAGAACAAGTCGTCGCCTACCAATTCGATTTTATTGCCGAGGGTGTCGGTCAGTTTTTTCCAACCGGCCCAGTCGTTTTCGGCCAAACCGTCTTCGATGGAGATGATGGGATATTGTCTTACCCAATCGGCCCAAAGTGCTACCAGTTCATCGCTGCTCAGTGATTTGCCGCTGCTCTTGAGCATCTTGTACTTACCGTCTTCCCAGAGTTCGCTGGCGGCGGGATCGAGACAAATGCTTACTTCGGCTCCGGGTTTGAAACCGGCTTTGGTGATAGCTTCGAGAATAACGTCTACAGCTTCTTCGTTGGACTTGAGGTTGGGAGCAAAGCCGCCTTCGTCTCCAACGCCGGTGCTGTATCCCTTTTTGTTGAGGACAGATTTGAGGGTGTGGAAAACCTCAACGCCCATGCGGATAGATTCCCTAAAAGAAGTAGCTCCGTGGGGGGCAATCATGAATTCCTGAAAATCAACATTATTGTCGGCATGTTGTCCGCCATTGATGATGTTCATACAAGGAACGGGAAGGAGGTAAGCGTTGCTTCCGCCAAGATATTGATACAGAGGTAAATTGCTGCTTTTAGCTGCTGCACGGGCAAAGGCCATCGATACGGCCAGAATGGCGTTTGCACCCAGTTTTGATTTGAAGGGGGTTCCGTCAAGTTCCAGCATACGGTAATCTACAGCGCGTTGTCCGGCAAAACATTTGCCTTCGAGTTCTTTGGCTATGATGTTGTTGACATTGTCAACTGCCTTGAGTACACCTTTGCCGAAATAGCGTTTTTTGTCGCCGTCGCGCAATTCGGTGGCTTCGCGTTCGCCGGTGGAGGCACCGCTGGGCACCATTGCTCTGCCGCAACTACCGTCTTCCAATTTAAGATCAACCTCTACGGTGGGATTGCCTCTGGAATCCAAAATTTCAATGGCTTCTACTTTCTTGATTTTCATACTCTTTTCTAGTTTTTAGTTTATGTTTTTATTTTACGGGATAATTACATATTTGAAGAAACGATCGCAAAGATATATATTTTTTATTCATCATCTAAGCGTATACAACTGATTTTTGGGCTTTATTTCCCAGGCTTATTTAGAAACTTTCAGAACCTTGCTCATAAATTCGTAAGCCGACGTTACCTTTGTCTCCCCATCTAAGTTCGAAACCAGTTGCTGTTTGCCGCCTATTTTCACAGCTTTATCCCTTTGTCTCCCCATCTTAGTTTGAAACCCGTTTCAGTTCATAGATGTCTTTGCGACGGTCGATCAGGTTGCGTACGCTGCCGTTGTTGTGCAGTTCAGTCAGCAAATTGAGATCCACGTCTACAATCAGGATCATTTCAGTATTGGGTGTGGCTTCGGCTTTGATGCCGTTCACCGGAAAGGCAAAATCGCAAGGAGTAAACACCATAGACTGAGCATATTGAATATCCATATTGTTTACTTTGGGCAAATTACCCACGCTACCGGCGATGGCTACGTAGCATTCGTTTTCGATGGCTCGGGCCTGAGAACAATTCCTGATTCTCGAATAGCCGTTTTGGGTATCTGTGAGGAAGGGAACAAACAAAATATTCATTCCTTCATCGGCCAGGAGGCGGCTGAGCTCAGGGAATTCAGAGTCGTAGCAGATCAAAACGCCGATTTTGCCGCAGTCGGTGTCGAAGGTCTTAAGCTGATTACCGCCCACCATGCCCCAGACTTTGGCCTCGTCGGGCGTGACATGAATTTTTTCGTAACGTTCCACCGAGCCGTCGCGTTTACAAAGATAACCCACGTTGTAGAGTTTATCGTCGACCAGTTCGGGCATACTGCCCGTGATAATATTGATGTTGTACGAAATGGAAAATTCCGCAAATCTCTTTACGATTTCCTTGGTGAAACTGGCTAGTTTCCTGATGGCCTGAGGTTCTTCCAGGTGATTGAAAGCCGCCATCAGAGGAGCATTGAAAAACTCGGGAAAGAGTGCGAAATCGGCCCGGTAACTCGAAACGGCATCAATAAAATATTCAGCCTGTTGCATTAAGTCGTCGATGTCTCTGTAGAGACGCATTTGCCACTGAATCAGTCCGAGACGGGCAGAACTCTTGACGATCGAGGGACTGGCAATCTCCTTGCTTACCGGCTCTTCGTAATAAATATTGTCCCATTTGAGCAAAACGGCGTATTCCTCGCTGGCTTGATCGCCTTCTAGGTAATTCTTGAGAATGCGTATGGGGTGAAAATTGTTGGACAACTGAAAATTCAAAACCGGATCGTGAATTTTGCGTTCGCGCACCTGGCGGATGTATTCTCTGGCCGATAATTTGTCGGAATAGTTGTGGTAATAGGGAATGCGGCCGCCAAACAAAATGCCTTTGAGATTGAGCTTTTCGCATAATTCCTTACGGTAGTCGTACAAACGTCGGCCCAAGCGCATCCCTCTGAACTCGGGTTTGACAAATACATCAATGCCGTAAAGCACATCGCCTAAGGGATCGTGGGTGTCGAAGCTGTAATTACCGGTAATTTGTTTGTAGGTATGGTTTTTTTCGAAACGCCCGCTTTGAACGATCAGCGAAAGTGCGCAGGCCGCAATTTCGCCGTTAATTTTTAACACCACCTGGCCTTCGGGAAAAAGGCTGATCAGCTTTTCGATATGGTGTTTTTTCCAGTAAGAGCTCTCCATGCTGGAGTAGGCCATTTGCATAACTTCTTTCAATTCCGGATAATCCTCTATACTTAAAAAAAGAAGTTCCAGGTTTTCTATTTCTTTCATCTTATGTTTTAAAAAAATCAAACACAAAGATAAGATTTATTTCGCAGAAATCCGAAAAAGACCATGGCTTTTTTGTAGCGTCCCGGCTCTTTTTTCATCTATTTGTTCGTAGTCTTTTTTCAATACTTAAAAACATATCATTATGAAAAAAATTTCCAAACTTTTGCTTTTACTTCCCTTGTTGGCGTTCTTTGTCGCTTGTGAATATGGGATTGATATAACGCCTGCGGGGAAGCATTCTGCCGAATACGCTGACGGCACGGGCAGCCCGGGTAATAATCAGGGTTCGGGCGGGGCTCAGGCCGGAGTAGTAACGGCAGCCGAGTGGAACGATCTGGATAACTGGACTTTTTGGACCGATCTGGTCAACGATACTATTTACAACACCTATCCGCCTTACTGGAAGTTTTACCCCAAGCATCGTGTCGCCATACGGATCAACCATGGAGCAAATCCCGTCATAAATGCAGCTTTGGAGTTGAAAAAGGCGGAATACAGCGTTTGGAAAGCCCGCACCGACAACCTGGGCAGAGCAGAAATGTGGATATCGCTGTTTCAAAAAACCGAAAGAATTTCGATGAGCGATTATGTGCTTTACATCGACGGCAAAGCCTGGACAGGCGAGCTTAAAAGTTTTGATCAGGGTTGGAACGAAATCAGCCTGAGCAGTGCCGGTGAAAATTCCAACCGGGTCGAACTGGCTTTTGTGGTGGATGCCACCGGTTCCATGGCCGACGAGTTGGAATTTCTCAAGAGTGATTTGCAGGATGTGCTCGATTCCGTATCGAAAAACAACAGCAGTTTGAGTTTATTTACCGGGGCTGTTTTCTATCGTGACGAGGGCGACGAATATGTGGTGAAACATTCCGGTTTTACCGCGGAAACAGCTACGACCATCGACTACATCGGTGCACAGCGGGCCGATGCCGGAGGCGATTATCCCGAAGCTGTGCATACAGCACTGAATACCACCCTGACCGAACTGCAATGGTCGGAACAGGCCAGAACCCGCATTGCATTTTTGTTGCTCGATGCTCCGCCTCACTATACTACCGCTGTTATCAGTAGTATTCATGCCTCGCTGCAACTCGCTGCCGCAAAGGGTATTAAGATAATTCCCATTACCGCCAGCGGCATCGACAAAGAAACGGAATTTCTGATGCGCCTGATGGCTATGACCACCAACGGCACCTACGTGTTTATCACCAACGACAGCGGAGTGGGCAACGATCACCTTCAGGCCAGCGTGGGCGAATATCAGGTAGAATTGCTCAATAAATTGATGGTTCGGCTTATAAACAAGTATACCAAATAAAGGGGCTTTGTAAATAAATGACTACCTTTGCGCGAGTTTTTGACAGTTCATGGGAAAGGCGCAATCTTCACCGGTAATAGCCCCGGAGATATCTAACAATAATTCGACAGAAAGTAACTTAAGTCAGCAGGGCGCAGCTCTGCTGACTTCTTCTGTTTCCGACGAAAGGCTGGGTAAGGAAAGTATCAACAGGCTCCTGCTCGAGTTTGCCATTCCGAGCATTGTTGCCATGACTGCCACTTCGATCTACAACGTTGTGGACCGCATATTCATAGGCAACGCCGTCGGCCCCATGGCTATTGCCGGTCTGGCCTTGGTCATGCCGGTAATGAATTTATTGTCGGCTTTTGGCTCGATGGTGGGAGCAGGGGCTTCTTCGATGGTGTCAATACGTCTCGGGCAACAACGTCGCGAAGAAGCCACCAGTATTTTGGGTAATACACTGATACTGAATTTTCTGATTGGAGGTTTGCTCACCATTTTGGGTTTGATTTTTTTGGACGACCTGCTCATTCTGTTCGGAGCCAGCCCAAAAACCTTGCCTTACGCCCGGGATTTTATGCAGATCATTCTCATAGCCAACGTGCTCAACCACAATTTCCTGGGGCTGAACAGTATCATGCGGGCTTCGGGTTACCCCAAAAAGGCCATGTGGTCGTCCTTGCTCACCGTGGGTGTCAATGTAGCCCTGGCTCCTTTGTTTATTTTCGGGTTTAAGTGGGGCATACGCGGGGCGGCCTTGGCGACGGCTTTTGCGCAGTTGAGCGGTTTTATCTGGGTGACGGCCCACTTTGCGAATAAAAAACACAGTTTGCACTTTAAGCGAGGCTATTTCAAACTTCGATTGAAAGTGATAGGAGACATCTTGTCCATCGGCCTTTCGCCCTTTTTTATGCATTTATCGGCCAGCCTGGTAGTAGTGGTCATCAACAAAAGTCTGGCTGCCTACGGGGGCGAACAGGGCGACCTTGCCATAGGAGCCTACGGTATAGTCAACAGCGTGGTAATGCTGATTCTGATGCTGGTATTAGGCCTTAACATGGGTATGCAACCCGTGGTGGGCTATAATTTTGGGGCAAGAAAAAACGACAGAATGTTGCAGGCTTATCACAATACTATACTGATTGCCAGCTTAGTTACCACCAGCGGTTTTTTCATGGCTCTCTTGTTTCCCCGCACCATCGTCTCGGTATTCACCAATGATCCCGGAATGATCGATCTGTCCGTAACCTGCCTTAAAACTGTTGTGTTGAGTTTTCCCGTTGTTGGTTTTCAAATGGTAACCACCACCTTTTTCCAAGCCATAGGCAAAGCCGCCTGGTCCATTTTTTTGAGCCTGAGCCGCCAGTTGATCTTTTTAATTCCCGGCATCATCATAATGCCCCGCCTTCTCGGACTGAAAGGCGTCTGGGTAGCCATGCCCCTGGGCGATTTTCTGGCCTCTCTGCTCACCCTGATCGTAATTATCACCCAGATCAGAAAATACCGCAGCAAGCCGGTGCCGGCAGCATAGAAGCCGCTGCTTTATCTTTTTCTGCAGCAGTCCTTTTGCGATTAAGCAAAAAACCGTACATTTGCAGCACAAAAACGATTCGTTAGCTCAGTTGGTTCAGAGCACTTGCTTGACAGGCAAGGGGTCGGTGGTTCAAGTCCACTACGAATCACATGGGAATGAGGCCATCACGGCCTCTTTTTTTTATTGATGATAATCAACTGTTTCATAAAACAAAAAAACAGCAAAAATAGTTGATTAATTAAAATGTTTTTTACCTTAGCTCCGTCAAAATTCTTGAGGGAAAATGGAGGTTGTAAAATTCCGATAGTCTCCGGAAAGTCGATATTCTATAATTTCTTTTAATACCAAATACCTATGAAAACCACCACCGTATTATCTTTTGCCCTTTTGATGGCAATGAGTATGATTTATTCATGCAACAAGGTCTCTGAGCCCGAAAAGAATTTCGTGAAGGACGGCACGACAAGTCTAAGTGTCAAAAATCCCATCGTGCAGACTTGTTTTACGGCCGATCCGGCACCTATGGTGCATAAGGGCAGGGTGTATGTTTATACTTCGCACGACGAAGATTCAACGGTTAATAATTTTTTTACCATGTACGAATGGCGTTGTTATTCGTCGGAAGATATGGTGAACTGGACCGATCATGGTGCCGTAGCCTCTTTGAAAAATTTTAAATGGATGGACAGGACTAATGGTGCATGGGCTCCGCATTGTATCGAGCGAAACGGGAAGTTTTATCTCTATGTTCCCATTCACGGCGAAGGTATTGCTGTGTTGGTGTCCGATTCTCCCACCGGCCCCTTCACAGATCCCATAGGGAAGCGCCTGGTCGAAAGCGACCATATTTGGCAGGATATCGATCCGATGGTTGCTATCTATGATGGGCAGGCTTATCTATACTGGGGAAATCCCAACTTGTGGTACGTCAAATTAAACAAGGATATGGTTTCGTACGACCTTGGCATCGGAGATAAAGGTATTGTTTCCGTCGATATGACCCCCGAAGCTTTTGGTTCCCAAAAAGGCCCCGGAGACCGGGTTAGAACCACTTACACCGAAGGCCCCTGGTTATACAAACGAAACAAGACGTATTATATGGTTTACGCCTCCTGCGGAATCCCCGAGCGCATTTCCTACTCAACCTCAACGTCGCCTGAGGGTCCCTGGACCTACCGGGGCGTTATTATGGACCGGGCCGATCACCTGGCTTTTACCATTCACCCGGCCATCATCGACTTTAAAGGAAATTCGTATTTCTTTTATCACGACCAGGCTTTGTCCAAAGGGCAGGGCTTTAAACGTTCGGTTAGTGTTGAACAATTCGATTTCAACAGCGACGGAAGTATTCCGCTCATTCCTTCAACAAGGGAGGGTGTAAAACAAGCTCTGTCGGTCTTGAAACCCTTCAAAAAGGTCGAAGCCGAAACCATGGCCTGGAGCCGGGGCTTAAAGACCGGGAGCGACAGCCTGACAGGGGTTTACGTTACCGATATCAACAACGGCGATTTCCAGCTAATACGAAATGTTGATTTTGGCAGAGGAGCAAAAGTATTTCAGGCCAGTCTGGCTTCTGACTCCGATGGAGGCCTGATTGAAATCCGGCTGGGTCATCCCGAAGGCGAACTTATCGGCACACTCGAAGTGCTCAACACCGGAGGTCGGCAACAATGGAAAACGCTGAGCTGCGAATTAAAAAAGATCAATGGCGTTCACGACCTCTGCTTTGTGTTTAAGGGCGGCGAGGGAGCATTGTTCAATTTTGACTACTGGATGTTTAAACGGAATTGATTTATTGTTGGCATGTATATACGTGCAACATTTTGTTCCGAGGCAGAAACAATCCGGAATAGAGTAAATTAATCTTTACCGCTTTTGACCTGACGCCCGTCTCGCTCGATAGAAACAAATCCACAAAAGGGTAAATTAAACCCCGCCCCGCACGCCCATAAGCCCAGCGGGGTGGGGATTTTTATGATGCAGGTGTTAACGTAATTAACAAACAGTATTACCCATGTTAGGACGCAGAACAAGATAAATCGCAGAACAGCAAGTAGAAAAGCATAAAAACACAAAGGAGGAAAAAGATCAATTTGTTGAATTTCAGGGTCAGAAATGCAAATTGAACAAATATAACATACCTTCTCATTTTATAAGACTAAATCGTTTAAATAAAGTCTACATTTATATCAGTTTCAGGCAAGTAGAGAAACAAGCAGCCAACCTTAAATCAATTCTTAATTTAAATCGTGAAGGTATGAGAAAATTAATTTTACTTCTTGTGAGTGGTTTTGCTCTTTCGTTTTCTTTGTTAGCTCAAGTGAGAATTGAGGGACGCATTACCGATCAGTCCGGCGAAGCTTTGCCCGGAGTGAATGTGGTCGAAGACGGGACCAACAATTTTGCCGTCTCCGACGTCAACGGGAACTATGTTTTGACGGATGTCAACAGAAATTCAACCCTGATTTTTTCTTTTGTTGGGATGTTAAGAGAAGAAATTCAGGTGGGGAACAGAACCCGCATTGACGTTGTAATGAGAGAAGATGCCGTGAGTCTCGAAGAGGTCGTGACCATCGGTTACGGCACCGTTAAAAAACGCGATCTTACCGGAGCTGTTCAATCTATCAAGAGCGCCGAAATCACCCAAATTCCTACGGGCAACATGATGCAGGCTCTGCAGGGCAGGGTAGCCGGTCTCGACATAGTCCGCAGATCGGGAAGGGCCACTTCGGGCGTCGAAATGGTTTTGCGTGGAAAGAGATCCATCAGCGGCAGCAATACACCCTTGTTTATTATTGACGGAGTGATTGGAAACTACGAAGACATCAATCCCAACGATGTGGAGTCGATCGAAATCATGAAAGACGCTTCCTCAACGGCCATTTACGGTTCGGCGGGAGCAAACGGAGTTATTATTGTAACCACCAAAAAAGGTCAAAAAGGCAAAGCCGTTGTCAATGTTGATTCTTATTACGGTGTCAACGGATTTCTTCAATTTCCTCCCGTTCGTACCGGCGAGGATTACATCGAATTGAGGCGTCAGGCCAACTTGACCACCGGAGCCTGGGCAAGAGGTGATGCTGATTCCAAACTGTTCTCGGATCCCGAATGGGATGCCATCCAAAAAAATCAATGGGTAGATTGGTTTGAACTGGGCACAAGAGACGGAGTTTTGCAAAACCATTCCGTTTCCGTGTCGGGAGGCAGCGAAAATACGATCGGTTATTTTTCGCTCAACTACTACAACGAAGAAGGTATCCTCAAAAGCGACGACATTTCTAAGTATTCGTTCCGTGCCAACGTAGAACATCAGGCCAAAAAATGGTTAAAAGCCGGACTCAATATCAACGGAGCTTTTACAGACCAGAACGAAAGAAAAGGCCAGTACTTTACCCGCGTTTTGTGCCTGCTGCCCCTGGGTACGCCCTACAATGAAGATGGAACCATCAATCCGTTTCCTCTTGCCGGAGATACCCAGCTGAGCCCTATTGCCGACATGGCCGAAGATCAGTACGTAAACAACCGGATTGCTCTGGGCGTTAATCCCACTTCTTATCTGCAAATCAATCCCATCAAAGGACTCACTGCCAAATCGGTGTTTAGCGCCTACCTGAATTTTTCGAGACAAGGACTGTTCAAAGGAGCTTTGTCGGCCGACGGTTACGGCGAAGGTAAGAGCTCGGCGCAGATCATCAACGGCAACAGATACAATTACAAGTGGGAAAACATTGTCACTTACGATTTCAGCATCGACGATGTACACAATTTCGGAATAACCGGAGTTACCAGTTGGTCCGAAAATCAGGGAGAAAATGCCAGTATCCTGGGCTACAATCTCAACTGGAACAAATACCTCTTCTACAACCTGGGAGCTACCGATATGCAGAGCAGGGTAGCCACCTCTTCGTATGTACGCACCCAGATGATGTCGTATGCCGCCCGTGTCAACTACAACTACATGGGGCGTTACTTCCTGACCGTTTCCAACCGTTGGGACGGAGCCTCCATTTTGGCCGAAGGCAATAAATGGGATTATTTCCCCGCTGCCGCCCTAGCCTGGAGAATCAGCGACGAAGGATTTATGCAGGGCCTGGACAAGCTCGACAACCTGAAGCTTCGTTTGGGTTACGGTGTTACCGGTAACGCCGGTGCTTCGGCTTATGCCACCCTAAACTTCGGAGTGGCCGGATCAAACCTGGCTTTCCAAGAAACCCCGGCTCCTTACTACATGTTTTCACAAAATTTGGCCAATCAGGTACTCGACTGGGAAAAATCCTACAACTGGAACCTGGGTATAGATCTGAATATGTTTAAAAACCGTTTGAACATTACTACAGAACTTTATAACACAGACACCAAAGATATTCTGTTCCAGAGAAATCTGCCGGCTTCCACCGGCGGTTACAAGGCAGGTAATTATTCCATTTGGGAAAATGTCTGCGAAACCCAAAACAGAGGTATAGAATTTGAGGTGAATACCGTCAATATCAAAAGCAATAATTTCAGCTGGTCCACCACCCTGTCTTTGGCAGCCAACCGCGAAAAGATTACCAAGTTTGTCAGCGAAGATCCTGTGACCAACGGCAGCACCTATTTGGTTGAAGGCTATCCCATTCAGTCGTTTTATGATTATAAATACCTGGGCATCTGGCAAGAAGACGAAGCTACCGAAGCCGCTTTGTACGGCAGAGTACCCGGCGATGTGAAAATTGAAGAGGTGCTTGTGGACAGCACCTATACTACCGCCGACCGTCAGGTAATCGGTTCTCCCACGCCAAAGCTTATTTTTGGTTTATCCAATACCTTTACCTACAAAGGCATAGATCTTACCGTACTCTTGGATGCCCGCATCGGACAAACGATGAGCTACGGCATTTTGGGTTGGTACAATCCCAATGGCGAAGGCAACGGCCCGGCTGTTGTCGATTACTGGACTCCCGAAAACCCTGAAGGCAGATTCCCTCGTCCGAACGCTTCTTATTCTCGTTTTGCCAATCTTCCGCTGGGAACCAATAGTTTGTTCTATATCGATGGTTCCTATTGCAAAGTGCGCAATGTTACGCTGGGTTATTCCTTGCCGAACAATCTTCTCAGGAAGTTGAATTTGAACAAAGCCAGAATTTACGCCACCGCGTCGAATCCGGTCATTTTTACCAAAAGCAAATACTTGAAGAATTATGACCCGGAATTGGGAGGTGCCGACGAATTCCCCTTGGCCAAACAACTGGTCTTTGGTATAAACTTATCCTTCTAACGTAAAGAAAAACAGAGATATATGAAAACAATTAATAAATTACAGATTCTTACGGCAGTAGTTTTAGGTTTACTGCTGTTCAATGCTTGTTCGCTGGAAGAATACAATCCTTCGGGAGGACCCACCACCGACGAGTATTTTTCGACACCGACCGGTTACGAGCAACTGATCAATGCCTGTTATTTTCCTCTGACCAGATCGTGGACAGGGGGCGGAGAAGATTACGTGGTGTTTATGGCCGAATGCGGAACCGACCTTTGGACCTGTCCCCAGGGTGAGGGTTGGATGAAAGAAGTGTTTTATTATACCGGGCTCAACGGTGGCACGGCTCATCTGAACGAAGGCTGGCAAAGCAGCTACGAAAGCATCAACTACTGTAATGCTGCCATACGTTTTGCTCCCAAGGCGGGATACACCGACGATGCCGTACGTGATGCCAAAGTGGCAGAAGCTCATTTTTTGCGTGCTTTCTTCAACTTCTTTATTGTAGAGCAATTTGGCGGGGTTTATTTGCCTAAGGTGGAAACGACAAAACCGATTACCGACATTCCCCGTTCGAGCGTGAGCGAATTTTATGAGCTGATCTTTTCCGATCTGAAATTTGCCATGACCCATTTACCCAAGATCCAGACCGAAAGAGGTAGAGCAACTCGGGCCGCCGCTTATCATCTTTACGCCAAAGCCTGCTTGCAATACGCCTCTTACGATGCAACTATCGACAAGAGGGCTCTTTATACGGAGGCTAAAAACGCTGCTTTGGAAATTATCAACAACAAAGCCAGTTACGGACTTGCTCTTTACGCCGAGCCGGCCGATATTTTTAACGTAGCCAACAACAAAGACAACACCGAGGCGGTATGGGTGGCCACCCACTCGAAGAGCAGCACCCTGAATCCCCGTGGTTCAAAATATTGGAACCGGGTATTCAAGCAGTTTGGTTGTCTTCAGGAAAACGGTATTTGCGGTGTATTTCACGACATCAACAGTGAATACGTAAAATTTGATAAACGCATTATGCCCAGCCTCAAATTATTGGATTTGTACGGCCCCAAGGATATGCGTTACCAAGCCTTTTTCCGCGAGGAATATTATGCTACGGCCGATTATACCTGGTCCGAAGGCCATTGTTCAAAATTTGGCAAAGACATCGCCACCTTTGCAGGTATCAAAACCATAGCTGCCGATAGTCTGGCTATGTTGTTTACCCGGGCCGATATCGCCGATCCCCTTGCCCTGAATTATGCCTGTTTCGATCGCGATCTTATCTACAATGCCGACGGCTCAGCCAACATCAACTACACCAACTACGGTTATCCGGCGCTCAAAAAATACGAAGCACCTGGCATGTATGCCGGCGAATTACATAAAGCGTATTCCTGGTCCGACAACCTAACTTATCGTCTGGCCGAAACCTATCTGCTGGCCGGCGAAGCTCTCTACAGGCTGGACGATCCTCTGGCAGTGAATTATTTCAACGAAATCAGAAATCGCGCTTGCCTCAACCACGACGGCAGCATGAATATAGCCATGAGCGACATAGGTGTCGATTTTATTCTGGCCGAAAGAGCCCGCGAGCTTTGCGGCGAATATACCCGCTTTATGGATTTGAAAAGAATGGGTAAAGCCATCTTCTCAAGTTACATACTGAGTAATCCCGACATCAGCAAACGTCAGGCTTTCGATGCCGACATTCATTTTGTAAGGCCCGTGCCCGAAAAAATGGAATTGAACTATCAGCTCAACCCCGACGACTTCCAGAATCCGGGTTATTGATTAGCTGTCACTTAAAACGTTCAACACCCGGACTCCTGAAAGAGGGAGTTCGGGTGTTGATTTTTTAGAATAGCCTGGCCGGTGTAATGCCGGGATTAAAAGATAGAAATTTCTTTCACAGAGTCTTTAATGCTTGATTTTACATCGTTCCATTGAAGGGGCACATACATTTTTGGCAAAGGATCGCTTTCGGCATCAGCAAAATAGACCAGACTACGAATTACATTGTAAATAGCATCGGTCTTGTATTTCAATTTATAAAATTGCAACATTTCATTCAATGAATAATGTTGCAATAAGAAGTAGATATCGATGAAATCCTTTTTTGTGCCCCTGTTGGTTATGGCAGCGAGTTTCATCGAGGCAATATCTTTCATGCCAGCGAGAATTATTCCGTCGTCTTCGACCGGAGCTTCGAGCCATTCAAATGGGTAGTTTACAATATCAACTTTCACTCCTTCGATATCGAAGATGTTAATTAAAGATGTGTTTTGTGTTGAGTTAAATGTAAATCCTTCGCGATTGAAAGCGTCGGTAAAATCAATAAGCGAATATTCGAAGGAACCGAAAAAATCCAGATCAATAGAATTGCGGTGACCCAAGTGTAGAGCCAGAGCAGTACCGCCAACAAGCCGTGCGTTATGAAAAACGGGCAGCTGTTGAAGTCTTTTCAGAAGTGCCAAAGTTTGTTTTTCGACTGTAAATGTTTGTAGCATCGGAATTGATCTTCGGGAATATGACTCACAGTGGAAATGAAAGCCAATGATTTTGGAAACAGACTTCTCAGATTTCGAGCAATAGACGCGATCTGATTCAATCCATAATGGTTGAGAATTATCTTCCAGTCTTCCCATTGTCCGTAGTCGAGTACGCGGTTTATTATGAAAGCTTTGTGTTGCTCCATATCCAAGTCTTCAACAGTTACGTCCCAAAACAAATTGGGTGAAAATTCCGTAATAGGATTCTTCTTGTCTTCTTCTTTTTCCATTGGGAACCTGTGATTATTTTTCTTTTTCAAAAGTAAGAAGAAAAAATTGAACAGAAAAGCCATTTAGCTGATATTCATAATATATCAAAATCAGTCCTAAAAACATTTTGAGATAAAAACAAAAAATGCTTACTTCACGGCCTAATTCCAGGCTGCCCTATGTAGAGGGCAGCTTACATTAAGGACTTTTGTAAACCGTTTGTATTGTCTTTTTTAAAAAATGCGCAAGAAATAATATGATTATTGGTAAGAGGTTAAATCTGGAGGAATTTCGGGCCATTGTAGAGGGAAAAGCTAAGATAGATGTCGATGACGAAGTAAAAAAAAGTGTAGTAGAGTGTTTTGATTTTTTGGAGGATTTTTCGAAGGACAAGGTTATTTACGGTATCAATACCGGGTTTGGTCCGATGTCTCAATGGCGTATTCCTGATGTACACCTTATAGAGTTGCAATATAACATCATTCGCAGTCATTCCACCGGTGCAGGCGAACCTCTGCCGGCGATTTATGTGCGCGCCTCCATGCTTTCCCGTCTGATGACTTTCCTGCAGGCACATTCGGGAGTGAATTTTCAAACCTGTCGGTTACTTGTAGAGTTTATCAACAGAGAGATATACCCCTTGGTTCCGCAGCATGGAAGTGTGGGAGCAAGCGGAGATTTGGTACAGTTGGCCCATGTCGCTTTGGCTCTGATTGGAGAGGGCGAGGTGTTCTATAAAGGCGAGCGTAGAGATACTGCCGAAGTGTTTGCAGAGTTGGGCCTGGAGCCCTTGAAAATGTACATCCGTGAGGGCCTGGCAATAACCAACGGAACGGCGGTTATGACGGGAATAGGCCTGGTCAATCTCCTTGACGCGAAGCGACTGATGGAGTGGTCGCTGAAAGCCTCGGTATTGATGAACGAAATAGCCTCTTCATACGACGATTTTATGTCCGGTGTATTAAACGGACTCAAACACCATTCAGGGCAAAAAATAGTTGCCTCAAAGATGCGGCAGATAGCTGCAGGCAGCCGGATGTTGCGTAGCAGAGAAAATGAATTGTATCTGGGAACAGAGCAACAGTCGTTTTCCAATAAAGTTCAACCATACTATTCTTTGCGTTGTGTACCACAGGTTTTAGGACCGGTATGGGACACTATGGAGAATGCCGAAAAGGTTTTGATAGACGAGCTGAATTCAGTAGACGACAACCCTATTGTAGACCCACATAGTAAAACGGTTGTTCATGGCGGAAATTTCCACGGTGATTATGTCTCTTTTGAGATGGACAAGCTGAAAATGGCCGTTACCAAGATGACTATGCTTGCAGAACGACAGATGAATTATCTGTTTCACGACCGTATCAATGGCATACTACCGCCCTTTGTGAATCTTGGTGTGCTCGGATTAAACTACGGTTTGCAAGCTTCTCAGTTTACAGCCACCTCTACAACGGCTGAGTGTCAGACGCTTTCAAATCCGATGTATGTCCACTCTATACCAAACAATAACGACAATCAGGATATAGTATCGATGGGAACAAATTCCGCCTTGATATGCAGACAGGTGATAGAAAACAGCTATCAGGTGATGGCTATCCACATGATTGCTTTGGCTCAGGCGGTCGATTGTCTGGGAGCGGCCGATAAGCTGGCTCCGTCCACTCGTAAACTTTACGAGGAGCTGCGTTTACTTGTGCCGGCTTTTGTAGAAGATACTCCAAAATACAAGGAGATAGAGAGAATAGAAAATAGGCTAAGAGGAGGGCTGTAAACCGACAACAGATTGATAAGAATGGAAATGAACCCAACTAAATATGCGTTAGTAACAGGTGCTAGTCGCGGCATTGGACGGGCAATTGCTCTAAAGCTCTCCACCGAAGGTTATAAAATAATTATAAATTATGCATCCAATACGGCTGCTGCCGAAAAAACCTTAAGCGACATTAAGGCTCTCGGCGGTAGCGCTGAACTTTTACAGTTCGATGTAAGCGATAGCAAGGCTACGCTCGAAGCACTTCAGACGTGGAAGTCGAAACACCCTGAGGAGTATATTTCCGTGTTGGTCAATAATGCCGGTATCCGAAAGGATAACCTTATGATGTGGATGCCACAGGAGGATTGGCGCGATGTGCTTTCTGTTTCGCTCGACGGATTTTTCCATGTTACCCAAGCCTTGCTCAAAGATATGCTTGTTAAGAAATGGGGGCGAATAGTAAATATCGTCTCGCTTTCCGGCATAAAAGGAATGCCCGGGCAGGCAAACTATTCGGCTGCCAAAGGTGGGCTTGTAGCCGCTACAAAGGCCTTGGCTCAGGAGGTTGCTAAAAAACGGGTTACGGTAAACGCCGTGGCTCCGGGTTTCATAAAAACCGATATGACTGCCGATTTGAACGAGGCTGAACTAAAGAGTCTTATTCCCGCCGGACGTTTCGGGGAACCAAACGAGGTGGCAGAACTTGTAGCTTTTTTAGTATCTGACTCAGCAGCCTATATCACGGGTGAGGTGATATCCATTAACGGAGGAATTTATACTTAAGGAGTTATGGCACAGCGAGTAGTGATTACAGGAATGGGTATATACTCCTGTATTGGGAAAAACAAAGAGGAGGTTTTGAAGTCGCTTTTCGAGGGCAAGTCCGGTATAGGCATAGTACCCGAAAGACGGGAATTGGGCTATCGTTCCGCTCTTAGCGGCATTTTGGAAAAACCAAATCTGAAAGAGTTATTAGACCGCCGTCAGCGACTATGCTTGTCCGAACATGGACATTATGCCTATGTTGCCACCTTAGAGGCCTTACAACAGGCTTCCATATCGCCCGATTATCTAAAGTTAAACGAAGTGGGAATCCTCTACGGCAACGATAGCAGCGCCGAGGCTGTGATAAACGGAGTCGACATTATGAGGGAAAAGAAAAACACCGTGTTGGTGGGCTCCGGTAATATTTTTCAGTCGATGAATTCGACCATCACCATGAATCTGTCTACCATATTCAATCTTCGTGGAATTAATTTTACCGTATCGGGTGCTTGTGCCAGCGGTTCGCACGCCATAGGCATGGGTTATCTGCTGATAAGGCAAGGTCTGCAAGACTGCGTTATCTGCGGTGGAGCCGAAGAGGTCAACAAGTATTCCGTGGGAAATTTCGATGCTCTGAGTGCCTTTTCTATTCGCGAAGATGAACCCGCAAAGGCATCTCGCCCCTTTGACAAGAATCGCGATGGTCTGGTGCCAAGTGGAGGTGCCGCCACATTAATCCTGGAGAGTTACGACTCCGCTCGGAAGCGGGGAGCCGGGATACTCGGAGAGGTAATAGGCTTCGGATTTTCATCGAACGGTGACCATATATCCGTGCCAAACATAGACGGACCGGTTCGTTCGCTCAATATGGCAATCCGCGGTGCAGGCGTTAAGCCGGGAGATATAAAATACATCAACGCTCATGCCACTTCTACTCCCATTGGAGACATTAATGAAGCAAAAGCAATCTTAGAGGTGTTTGGCGAGCATAAACCATACGTTACATCAACTAAATCGCAGACGGGGCACGAAATGTGGATGGCGGGAGCAAGCGAAGTTATTTACTCTATACTTATGATGCAAAACAACTTTATTGGAGCAAACTTAAATTTTGAGGAACCGGATGAGGTTTCGATAAATTTGAACATACCGGCAAAAAGGGTGGATACGGCATTTGATATGTTTTTGAGCAACTCTTTTGGCTTTGGAGGTACCAATTCAACTTTGATTATAAAAAAATAAACAACCGGAAATATGACTATCGAAGAGATTGTAGAAAAAGCAACAACCATATTGGCAGAAGAGTTTGAAGTTGAAGAGTCTGAGATAACACCGGAAGCTTCTCTTAAGGAGACATTGGGCTTAGACAGCCTCGATTTGGTAGATGTGGTTGTTCTCGTAGAACAGCATTTTGGTGTTACTCTCAAGGGACAAGACTTTGTCGGGATTAAAACATTCAACGACTTTTACGAGCTTCTGAATCGCAAAATCAATGGCTAAAGAACCCGAAAAGCAGTGGGAAGGCAAATCCAGAGGCGGTCGTTGGGGCTATACATTTTTTATCTCTACGATCAGACTGTTTGGAATTCGCTGTGCCTATTTCTTTTTGGCTTTAGTTGTACTCTATTTTATACCTTTTGCACCAAAAGCCACCAAAAGCGTTTGGCTTTACCATAGGCGTAGAAGAAAACTTGGAGTGCTACGATCTCTCAGAGAGCTGTATTGCCACTACTACGTATTTGGTCAAACCCTGATCGATAAAGTTGCAATGAATGCCGGAATGACAAATCGTTACAACTATGTGTTTGACAACTACGAACGTTTTTTGGACTTGCTCAACAGTGGTCAGGGAGTAGTGATGATTGGTGCTCATGTGGGTTGCTGGGAGGCCGGAGCCGGATTTTTTGGCGAGTATGGCAAAAAGATCAATATAGCGATGTTCGATGTAGAGCATCAAGAGATAAAGGAGCTGCTCGAAAGTAATTCCAGTAGCAAGAATAACTACAAAATTATTGCCATTAATCAGGATGCCATTTCGGCCGTGTTGCAGATGAAAATTGCCCTTAACAACGGAGAGTATCTTTGCTTCAATGGCGACAGATACGTCGATAAAAACAACGCCCGGGCAGTTGAATTTATGAATGCCAGAGCGAATTTCCCTATCGGACCATTTCGGATTGCCGCAAAATGCGGAGCACCTGTGGTGTTTTACTACGCGATGCGCGAACCGGCTCGCACTTACAGGTTTATATTCGAGGAGGCTGGGATTGAGGGTAAAAATTCCGAACAAAATATTACAGATCAGTATGTTAAGTCGTTAGAAAGGATACTGAAAAGCTATCCTCGCCAATGGTTTAATTTCTATGATTTTTGGAACGAAAGTATTATAGTATAAGATATGAAACTCTCTAAACCACTTGAAGATATATACGGCAAAGAGCAACAGACGGCTCTCGAAGCACAGAGG
Source organism: Bacteroidales bacterium UBA1402 (assembly GCA_002305085.1). Taxonomy (GTDB): domain Bacteria; phylum Bacteroidota; class Bacteroidia; order Bacteroidales; family UBA1402; genus UBA1402. The sequence goes on from DBQE01000010.1 coordinate 127,867, forward strand.
AGAGCGCAGGAGATTGCTTTTGCACCTATGGTTTTTCAAGTCTCTCGCCTAATGGTGAAATTTGGAATTTTAGACTATTTGGCAAAGAGTCGTAACGGAGCTACTCAACAGGCGATAGTGGAGCACACGGGCTTATCGAAATATGCCGTACAGGTGTTGTTGGAGGCATCGCTCTCCATAGGCACGGTATTAATAAAACAAGATAGGTACGAGATTTCTAAAGCAGGCCGGTTTTTGCTAAACGACCCGATGGCCAGGGTAAATATGAACTTTAATCAAGACGTCAATTATTTAGGACTTTTCCATTTGGAAGAAGCTCTTAGAGAGGGAAAACCTGCAGGGCTGAAAGTTTTTGGCAATTGGGCTACAATCTACGAGGCTCTGTCTGAACTGCCCGAACATGTTCAGAAGAGTTGGTTTGCCTTTGACCATTTCTACTCGGATGAATCGTTTGCAGCTGCCTTGGAAGTGGTGTTCGGTTCAAACAGAAAGATTAATCGTTTGCTCGACGTGGGCGGCAATACCGGTCGCTGGGCCCTGCAATGTGTGGACTACGATAAAGATGTGGAGGTAACAATTATGGATCTGCCACAGCAATTGGAGATGATGCGCAAGAATATAGCAAGGAAGCAGGGAGCAGAACGCATTAAAGCTTATGGTTGCAATCTGCTCGACCCGGGTGCGAAGTTCCCCGGGCCTGCATTTGACGTCGTTTGGATGAGCCAATTTCTCGACTGCTTCTCGGAAGAGGAGGTGGTGAGTATATGCAGCAGGGCAGCGGAGTCGATGGATAAGCATTCGCGCCTTTACATTATGGAGACCTTCTGGGACAGGCAAAAATACGAGACCGCGGCCTATTGCCTTACGCTCACAAGCATCTACTTTACCGCAATGGCCAATGGCAATAGCAAGATGTATCATTCGGACGATATGCTTCGATGCGTCGGAAATGCAGGATTGGAAGTTGAAAAAATCGTAGACGGCCTCGGGTTGGGACATTCGATAATGGTATGCAAGAAAAAGCGATGAATAATATATTAGAGCTCATACCGCAAAGAGAACCCATGGTGATGGTAGATGAGTTCCTCGGCATGGGAGAGGCTGTATCGAAAACCCGCTTTACAGTACGGGAAGACAATCTGTTTGTAGATAACGGACAGCTCTCCGAATGCGGCCTGATCGAACACATCGCCCAGTCGGCAGCAGCCAGAATCGGCTATATATTCAAGAGTAAAAACGAGCCGGTACCCATTGGCTACATAGGCTCTGTAAATGATTTCATAATTTCGAGGGCCGTAAAGCCTGGAGAAACTATAGAAACCACCGTAAAGGTGCTGCAGGAAGTGCTCAACATCACTTTAATAGAGGCCCGTTGCTACATAAACGACAAAGAAGTGGCCTCAAGTAAAATGAAGATATTTATAAAAGAATAGATGAAACGAAATCGCAAAATAGGCACCACGGAGCCAATATTGAGAAACATCACTCAAACAACGGTCAGATTCAGCGAAGTGGACTCCATGCAGGTAGTGTGGCACGGCGAGTATGTCCGCTATTTTGAAGACGGGCGGGAAGCTTTCGGACGCCAGTTTACCGGTATCGGCTATTTAGACTTTTATGCAGAAGGCTACACCGCCCCCATAGTGGATCTGCAACTGCAATGTATTTCTCCTCTCCGTCTGAACGATAAAGTGCTGATAGAAACTCGTTACATAGACACGCCTGCGGCAAAATTATGTTTTGAGTACATCATCACCCGGCAAAGCGACTCTGCTTTGATTGCGAAGGGAAGTTCCGTTCAGGTGTTTATAGATAGCGATGGAAATATGTGTTTGAATAATCCTGAATTTTTTCAGAATTGGAAAAGAAAATGGTTGGAAAAACAGAAGTAAATATTTACATAGGAACAACTTCCATTTATACTTGCCTGGGCAATAAATTCGAGACCTTGGCTGCTATGAACAGAGGCAGAGGAGGATTGAGTTTTAACAAGCAATTTTCTATGTTCACGGGTTCGCTCGAAGTAGAAATGATGGAGACTTATACCCGTTTCGAGTCGCTGATGATAGATCAGTTGATCGAAGTACTAAGCCGTACGAATATCAAACTGTCCGACCCATCTGTTCAACTCATCATATCAACCACAAAAGGAAATGTAGAGCTACTTGAGGAGGATGTTGACCATCCTTCCGAACGTACATTTTTATACACTTCGGCAGAGTTGGTGGCAGCTCGTTTTTCTGCCTCGAACCCTCCGATAGTAATCTCAAATGCCTGTATTTCAGGCGTATCTTCGTTTGTTGTAGCCCGCGAGCTTTTGCTTTCGGGGAGGTTTAACCACGCGGTTGTGGTTGGTTGCGATGTGCTGTCTGAATTTATTACATCGGGCTTTGCATCGTTTAAATCGATCAGCGAAAAACCTTGTCGTCCCTACGATGCACAAAGGGACGGGCTTAGTCTGGGCGAGGCTTGCGGAGCAGTGGTGCTAACCACCGATATAAGCAGGGCAGTGTCGCCATATATTCGCCTTGCAGGAGGTGCTATCACAAACGATGCGAATCATATATCTGCTCCCTCGCGCACAGGAGACGGATTGTTTTACGCCATCCGTTCGGCCATGGCAGAGGCAGGACTTTCTGCAGACGATATCGGTTTTGTGAATTCACACGGAACAGCTACCAGGTACAACGACGAGATGGAAAGCAAGGCTTTGGCATTATCGGGACTGAACACCAAACCGCTCAACAGCCTGAAAGGCCACATTGGACATACGCTTGGAGCATCGGGCGTAGTGGAGACGGTGCTTGCCATAGAGCAGTTGAGGCAAGGATATATTGTTGGAACATACGGCTTTAAGGAATCTGACCTGCCTCATCCTATCGCTATTTCGTCAGGGAAACAAAAGATTACAAAAGCTTGTTGCGTGAAAACGGCCTCCGGCTTTGGAGGTTGCAATGCAGCTATTGTATTGGAGGGTTCGGATAGTGCAAAGCTTACAACAGAAAACCACAATATACTGCCTCAAAAAGTGAATGTAGTAGCGAAATACACCCTGCCACAGTCTGATAAGGCGTTTGCCGATTATATTCGCGTAGAGTTTAAACAGCTTGGAGAGAGTAACCTGAAGTTTTACAAGATGAGCGACATGAGCAAAGCGCTTTATATTGCTGTAGAGAGACTTTTGGCTATCGAGGGTTTTTCTGAAATCGAACCCACGAGACGGGCAATTATTCTTGCAAACCGCTCTGCGTCTATCGATTCCGATATTGCCCATCAACAGATTGTTTCTCAGCGTTTACCCGAAGGCCCGTCTCCCGCTGTATTTGTCTATACTTTGGCAAACGTCTCTGCCGGCGAGATGTGTATTCGCCACAAGATACAGGGCGACAACACCTTTTTTATAGAGAATCGAGACTCCGGTCTGGCAGAGGATTATGCCCGGCTGCTGATAGCCCGCGACAGAGCAGACGCCGTTATTTGCGGTTGGTGCGAATACCTGAAAGGAGAATGGAATGTTGATCTTAAATTATTAAAAAAAATATACGACTGATATGGAACAGCTTATTGGTGAACTAAAAGAGCATTTGATAGAAGAGCTCAACCTTGAGGAGATTACTCCGGAGGACATCGACAGCGAGGCGCCGCTTTTCAGAGATGGCTTAGGGCTCGATTCGATCGATGCATTGGAGATTATCCTTATTTTGGAAAAATATTACGGTATTAAACTCTCTAACTCTGCCGAGGCAAAGCCAATATTCTATTCGGTAAAAACTTTGGCGGAGTATATTATGAAGAATCGTAAATAAAGCTCAGAAAAGCAAGCCGGCATGGGAGTCGTAGTTACGGGAGTGGGCATAGTATCGGCGCTCGGAGTGGGCGTTCAGAGCAATATTGTTTCTATGCGTGAGGGGCGCAGCGGCATCTCTGCACATCCTTCGATACTAAAAACAGGCAATATCTTGCCTGTGGGCGAACTCCGTATGACTAACGATGAGCTTCATCGATTGGCAGATATCCCGGTGCACAAGCACCTTTCCCGCACTGCGCTGCTTGGAATAATTGCCGCAAGGGAGGCTTTGGCAGATGCAAAGGCAGAACCTTCGAAACGTATCGGTTTGGTTTCGTCCACTTCAGTAGGGGGTATGGACCTCACTGAGGGCTTTTTCCGCGAATTTATGAAGGACGATTCGGCGGGCAGGCTGCGCGATGTCAGAATGCACGATTGCGGTGCTATCACATCGGCCATGGCTCATTATTGTGGCATCAATGCCTACACTACAACCATCAGCACAGCTTGTTCTTCGGCAGCCAATGCGGTGATGTTTGGAGCAAAGCTCATAGAACATGACGTGGTCGACTATGTAGTTGCCGGTGGTAGCGACGCTTTGAGTGCTTTTACCCTGAATGGCTTTAAGTCGCTAATGATACTCGACCGGCAAGCTTGCCGTCCCTTCGACCGCAGCCGTGCCGGATTAAACCTGGGCGAAGGTGCCGGTTACCTTGTTTTGCAGGGTGATAAGAATTCAGCTCCTAACTATTACTGCCGTTTGGCAGGTTATGCCAACCGCAACGATGCCCATCATCAAACGGCGACCTCAGCCGAGGGCGAAGGAGCTTTTTTGGCCATGGCAGAGGCCTTGAAGCTGGCCAACTTATCTCCCCGGGAGGTAAGCTATATTAATGCTCACGGCACAGGCACTCAAAACAACGATTCGGCCGAGTCCGCCGCATTTATCAGGCTTTTCGGCGAAAATATCCCTGCGTTTAGCTCCACTAAAGGCTTTACAGGTCACACGCTGGCGGCGGCGGGCGGCATAGAGGCTGCCTATTCGGTTTTGTCGGTGGCAAAGGGTTTTCTATATCCCAACCTGAATTTTAGTCATCCAATAGAGGAGTTTGGATTGATTCCCAACTCTGAGTTTTCGGAGGGCAATAACATCGACTGTGTACTTTCCAATTCCTTTGGCTTTGGCGGGAATTGCAGTTCATTGGTTTTTGTACGCTAAGAGGGAGGAAAGTATATGAAGTGCTATATAGACAGCGTTGTGGTAGATAGCCGGATACCGGCAGACGACATTAGGGAACTGATTCCGGATGCCCTTTTGCGCAGGCGTATGAGCCGTTTGTTGCGAACGGCGGTTGCCACAGCAGTGAGCTGCGTGGGAGGAGTAGAAAACATAGCCTCTTTAGATGCCATAATCACCGCTACAGGCTGGGGTTGCCTCACCGATAGCGAGCGGTTCTTGCGAAATATGATATCTGAGGATGAGCAACTTCTGAACCCCACCCCATTTATCCAATCTACCTTCAATACGGTAGGTGGAATAATCGCACTTATGGGTAAAAATCATTGCTACAATATGACTTACGTCAATCGCAGCCATAGCTTCGAAGATGCACTGCTCGACTCGATGATAAGAGTAGCCGATGGCAGCAGTCGGAATCTTCTGGTAGGAGCATTCGATGAGCAGACTCAGTCGCAATATCGAATAATGGAGCGTATGGGAGTATTTCGCAGTCAGTCGCCGGGCGAAGGTTCGGTATTTGTTAGCATTCTTTCAGAAAAAAGCCAAAGCAGCCTGGCTCAGCTTGTCAGGCTCGATTTTCCAGGCAATAGTCTAAACGAAACAGAGGTTTTAGAGCGATACGCCTCATCGTCTGCCTCGCTGTTGCTCTTCAATTCATACCGCGATAAGGGACTGTTTCCCACAGCTTCGGCTCATTCTTTTGCAAGAGCCGTAGAGCTGATTCGGTGCGGCGAAAGCGAGGTGGTAGTATATAACGAATATTTGGGAGCGACACCTGCGGTGTCGGTAGTTCAATGTGTTGGATAGCGATCATATTGTTGATATGCCTTACGCTCTTTTTAGTGTGGGCTTCGGCGGATGTTGGCGGCAATATCTATCTGAAATCGCTATGCAGAGGCGATAGAGCGGATAAGCTTGTTACCCTGACGTTCGACGACGGACCCGACGAAGTGATGACCCCAAAAGTGTTGGATGTATTGCAAAAACACGATATAAAAGCGACTTTTTTTGTGATTGGCTCCAAGGTCGAAAAGTTTCCCCACATAGCCAAACGAATTGTAGCAGAGGGACATACCATAGCCAACCATACCTATTCACACAAAGCCACATTCCCCATGAGCAGCTACGGTGCTGTTTTAGAAGAGATTCAGCGATGCACTCAGGCAATAGAGAAGGCTACGGGGAAGCTGCCCGGGTTATTCAGACCGCCATTTGGAGTGACCAACCCAATATTGGGCAAGGCAGTGAGGTCTCTGGGTTTGCAATCCATAGGTTGGAGCATTCGTTCGCTCGACACCATCGAGAGTAAAAGCCGGGAAGAGGTGTGCCGGAGAGTGGCCGGCAGCTTGCATCCGGGTGCCGTAGTTTTGCTCCACGACAGATGTGACGGGGCAGACAGGCTTTTAGAGATGATTATTGCTGAAATTAAACGACAAGGATATAATTTTGCTCCCATCGAAGAGATGTTAAAAATAGATGTGTATGAAGTTTAAAAAGAGTATAACATTCGTGGCTCTTATGCTGATGGCTTCCACCTTGTTTTTTGCACAAGAGAGCGCGCTTGAGCAATTTGAACAGGAGTTGAAAAAAGAGAACACCGAGCTATCCACCATTAAGTGCTTGTTTACTCAAAGCCGCATGGTGTCGGTATTGGCCGACGAAGTGAATAAAAAGGGGCAATTCTACTTCCAAATTCCCGGCAATATGTTGTTATCGTTCGACGATGGCGACTACATCAAAATGACCCCAAGCCGGTTCGAAATAAAAAATGCGGGTAAAGTAAACACCACGAAGGTCGATTCAAATCCGATGTTGCGCAATCTGAGTTCTATTCTTTCGGCCTGTATGGTGGGCGATTTTTCTCAAATAAGCAAAGGTTTCACGGTAAAAGCCGAGTCTATCTCCGGCGAGTGGGTAGTGGAGATGATTCCCCGCAGGGGAAAATCTGCGTCAAAGGTTTCGAAAATATTGGTACATTTCGATAAAAAAGACATGTCTCTCAATCTGCTTAGAATGGAAGAAGAATCGGGCGACTACACAGAATATAAGTTCTACAACAAGCAGTTCAACACAGAAATAGAAAGCACATTGTTTGCCGATGTTTCAGAATGAATACTGATGTTTCGGGATAAGTGGTGATGTTTCAGAATGAATATTGATGTTTCGGAATAATCATTGACGTTTCAAAATAAAAAAACAGAGAAAGATGAGATTAGCCGATGATTTTTATTTCCTGGAGTTGTTGGAGTATGAGCGAGGCGTTTTCTCGGCCGAAGTATCCATTAATCCCAACCACCGCATATACGAAGGACATTTCCCTGCAGGTGCCGTTGTGCCGGGTGTTTGCACTCTTACCGTTATACGCGAGTGCCTGAGCAAAGCAATGGGCAGGGAGATCGCTTTTGCTGCAATAAAGGAGTGTAAATTTGTATCTGCTCTTATTCCTGAAAAAGATTTGCGCATCCGTATGGACTTTACCATTACAGACTCCGGGCAACTGAAAGGGCTTGTAACCACGCCGGGGCCGGAGGGAGAGCAGATTGTTATAAAACTTAAAGCAAGTTTGAGCTGATGAAACAAGAGGCTACAATATACAAGCAAAAACTTTCTGCATTTAAGTGCGTTGTGGTAATTCCCACGTACAACAATGCCGAAACTCTGGCTGCAGTTGTAGCAGACGTCAAGCAATATTCTTCAGACATAATTGTGGTAAACGATGGTTCTACAGACCATACCTCCGATATCCTATCGACTATAAAAGATATTACCGTCATCGATTACCCGAAAAACCGGGGTAAAGGATACGCCCTGAAGCTCGGATTGCAAAGGGCATGTGACCTGGGTTACAGATACGCCATCACCATAGATTCCGACGGCCAGCATTACGCAGACGACATTCCCGTATTCATCGATCGTATAGAACAATCGCCCGACTCATTGCTGATCGGAGCCAGAAACCTGACCGCCGATAATATGCCGGCCAAAAACACTTTTGCCAACAAATTTTCGAACTTCTGGTTCAGGGTAGAAACAGGACAGAAACTCTCCGATACGCAGTCGGGATACAGGCTTTATCCGCTCGAAAAACTAAAAAATCTTCGCACACTGACGCGCGGGTACGAGTTTGAAGTTGAAGTGATTGTGCGTGCAGCCTGGCGAGGCGTTAAGGTGGAAAATGTCCCCGTAAAAGTTTTTTATGCACCTGCCGGGGAGCGTGTTTCACATTTTCGTCCATTGCGCGATTTTACCAGAATCAGCATATTAAACACTTTTTTAGTAATACACGCACTGCTTTTTTATTATCCCTGGAAATTTGCCCGCTCTCTTACCCTTGAGAACATCAGGAAATTTATAGATACTCAGATCCTTCACAGCTCCGATACCAACCCGCGTATGGCAGCAGCTATGGGTTGGGGCGTATTTTGCGGTATTATACCTATTTGGGGATATCAGATGATATTTGCAGGGGTCTCGGCCCACTTCCTTAAGCTGAACAAGGTGATAGCCATAGTGTTTTCAAATATCAGTGTTCCTCCGATGATACCCTTTATACTTTACGGAAGTATGGTAGTCGGAGCAAAGGTGTTGAACATTGAAAATCAATTCTCTATCAGCAATGTATCGCTGGAATCCGTCGGTTTGGGACTTGGTCAGTATGTGATTGGCAGTTTAATTTTGGCTCTGATTTCAGGCCTGGTGGTCTTTTTAATATCTTTACTGCTGATGACTGTCTTTAAAAGAAGAGCCGGCAATGAGTAAACTGTTTATACATATTTTCAATTGGTTCGAGCGTCACAAAAAGTTGTTTTACGCTGTACTGATTTTGTTGGTAGCAGTGTTTGCCGTAATGGCTTCGCGTATTTCGTTCCAGGAAAATATTGCCAACTTTTTCGACACTTCGGGAGGCAACAAAAATGCCGTCTTTCAGAGCGTTAAGGCAAAAGATAAAATCATAGTGCTGTTTTCGGGCGAAGACCCCGGCCAAATCATCGAATCTGCCGAAATATTTCAGGAAGAGCTGGAATCTCTGATTCGGGATAGTCTTGTCAATTCCGTTACGGCCTATGCAGACGAGGAGGTGATAGCTAAGGTTACATCTTTTATCTACGAATACCTGCCGATATTCCTTGACGATAGCGACTATCGGAGGATCGGGGAGCAGTTGTCGAAAGATGCGATCGACAGCTCTATAGGCAGGGTTTATGCACTTCTGACCTCGCCTTCGGGCATGTTTGTAGGCGATATTGTAATGCGCGATCCCCTGAATATAGCCACCCATCTGCTGCAAAAGCTCGAACAATTCAATCCGGATTTACAATACGAAATCTACGATGGACGTCTCTTTACGAGCGATTTATCCACCATGCTTATCTTTGTGGAACCCTCTAAAGGAATGGCAAACACGGGCGAGAACGATAAGCTTGTATCGAGACTCGAAAAGGCAGAACTGAAAGCCGAAATAAACGGTGTGAAGATTGATTACGTGGGTGGTCCGGTGGTGGCCGTGTACAACGCCCGGCAGATCAAGCAAGATACAACGATCACTCTGAGCCTGGCAATGCTGATAGTAGTCGTTGTGATATTCTTTTCGTTCCGCAACCGGTGGTCGATATTGCTTCTTGTGGTACCGCCCATATTCGGAGCATTGTTTGCTTTGGCTATGGTGTGGCTTATACAGGGCGAAATGTCTGCTATAGCCATGGGCGCAGGAGCGGTGGTGCTGGGCATATCTTTGAGTTACTCCATTCACTTTGTTTCTCACCTCAACTATACCAGTTCACCCACAAGGATTATCAGAGAGCTGGCAACTCCCCTTACCATCGGCTGCTTAACTACCATAGGAGCCTTTGCCGCCCTGATGTTTACATCGTCGGCCTTGCTGCAAGATATGGGGCTGTTCTCTATGCTTGCTCTGATTGGCACCGCTCTGTTCTGCCTGATATTCCTTCCACACTTCCTGAAAAGGTTCACAGTTACCAAAAAGAGCTTCCTTTTGGACAAAATAGAACGTATCGTAGGGTTTGACAGATACAAAACCAATCTTTGGGTTGTTTTACCGATTGTACTGGCTACGGTTGTAGGCTTGTTTTTCTACAAAGACGTGAAGTTCGACGACGATATGTCGAACATCAACTTTACGCCCCCTCATATCGCAGAAGCCGAAGCTCGCTCGGCAGAGATTTTTGGCGACAGCAGCAAAGATATCTACCTGGTTACCGGAAGCGATAATATAGAGCAACTTACCCGGGAATATTCCTCTCTTACCAAACTGCTCAACGAACATTTGCAGAGAGGTGATGTCTCCAAAGTGGTTACCGTCAACGATTTTGTGGTCTCCGTTGAGGAGCAGAAGAGGAGGATTGACCGTTGGAACAGCTTTTGGGCGGAGCGCAAAACAGAAACCCTGAAGCAAATCGATGAGTCGGCCCAAAGATATGGTTTCCGCAAAGGTGCCTTCGATAAATTCGGGCACTTACTTTCCAAAGAATATGCTCCTTGCACCTACAGTCGTTCGGAGATTGGCGATGTACCCGTTATTTCCGAGTGGGTGAGCTCTTCGGGCGAGACAACATCCATGCTGTGCAGAATTACCGTCGAGGAAGAGAATAAAGCCGCCCTCTACGAACAAATCGATCAACTCAGCCATACGGCCGTAATAGACAGAGCCTACTTCTCGTCGAAAATGGTGGAGTCCACCAGTGAGGACTTCAATTACATACTGTTCATATCGTCTCTGATAGTCTTTTTGGCACTTTTGATATCGTACGGACGTCTCGAACTGACACTTCTGACATTCTTGCCGATGGCTATGAGTTGGGTGATAATACTCGCTTTTATGGCAATTGCCGATATAAAGTTCAACATAGTCAATATCGTTTTGGCCACCTTTATCTTTGGTCTGGGAGACGATTTCAGTGTCTTTATAATGGACGGATTGCTACAGGACTATAAAGACGGTAAAAAGGTTCTCGGAGCACACAAAACAGCCATATTCTTTGCGGCCTTTACCTCTATTGTCGGTATGGGAGTGCTTATATTTGCCCGGCATCCGGCATTGAAATCCATCGCCCTGATCTCGGTTTTGGGGCTAAGCGTTGTGGTGCTTGTATCCTACACGGTGCAGCCAATGTTATTCAGGCTGTTAGTTACAAGCCAGACCGAAAGGGGAGGATTCCCACACACCATTCTAAGCGTACTCAACACTCTCTATTGCTTCCTGTACTTCCTCATGGGTTGCATAATCTTACAGATATACATACTGATACTTATGGTTTTGCCGGTAAAGCGAAAGACAAAAAAGCTCGCTTTCCATAAGGCAGTATATCGTTTTACCGGAATATTTCTCAACTCGGTGCCAACGGTAAGAAAAATCAGAGAGAATCCCCACGGCGAAACCTACGAAAAGCCCGCTGTTATCATAGCAAACCACCAATCTTTCATCGATATTTTGCTTCTGCTGTCTACCAGTCCCAAAATCGTTATGGTAACCAATAGTTGGGTATGGAATTCGCCATTTTTCGGTTGGATTGTAAAATACGCAGACTTTCATCACTCTGCCGACGGCTATGAACCGCTAGCCGAAAAGCTCAAAGAGCGGGTTGCCGAAGGCTATTCCGTTGTGATTTTCCCGGAAGGTACGCGTTCGGTAGATTGTTCGATTCAAAGGTTCCACAAAGGAGCATTTTACCTGGCACAACTCCTTAAGTTGGATATATTACCGATGATGATATACGGAGCGGGGCAAATCTCGGCAAAAAAACAGGGATTCTATATAAAACGAGGTTTAGTCGTTATTAAAACAATGAAGCGGGTAGCGTACGGCGACACATCTTTTGGAGAAAGCTACCAGCAACAGGCAAAAAACTACCGGAGGTGGTATATCGAGCAGTACCGTAAGCTCAACAACCGCTACGGACGTACTTGCAACGCCTATTTCAGAGACGCATTGATAAAAAACTATATCTATAAAACTCCTGTGCTTGAGTGGTATATGCGGATAAAATGCCGTATAGACGGTTACTACGACCTCTGGGACAGGCTTCTGCCCCGCAATGGCAAAATTACAGACCTTGGTTGCGGATACGGCCAGTTATCCTTTATGTTGGGATTGCTATCGCCCGAAAGAGAGCTGTTGGGTATCGATTACGACAGAAATAAAGTAGATTTGGCGGAACATTCGTTTTTAACCAAACTGACCAAGCTGCGCTTCCTTTGTGCAGACATGCGAAGCGTCGATTTACCCAAATCGGATGCAGTGATCTTCAACGATAGCCTGCACTACGTCGATTCCGGCACTCAGGAAGAAATCTTGAAAAAAACCCTCGATTGTTTGAATCCCGGGGGAGTTATTGTGGTACGCGATGGAGACTCGTCGCAAAAGGCAACGCACGATAAAATCGAAAAAACCGAAGTGTGGTCGACCAAAATAATCAGGTTCAATAAGACCAGCCAAGAGTTGAGCTTTGTCAGCTCAGAGTGGATGCAGCAATTCGCTACTTCCAACGGCGTGGATATCAAGATACGGCGGTGCGACAATAGGACCTCCGAGACCTTATACATTTTAAGCAGAAAGAGCGATGAAGAGCTTTGATGTGGTGATAATCGGCGGAGGCCTTGGCGGACTTTCCTGTGGTGCAATACTGAGCAAAGAGGGGCTTGGAGTATGTGTGCTCGAAAAGCATAGTGTTGTGGGTGGCTGTCTGCAATCGTTTCGGAGGGAGGGCCGCACACTCGACACGGGAATGCACTACGTAGGCAGTCTTTCCGAAGGGCAGATTATGCATCAGTATCTGAAGTATTTCGGCGTGATAGATTCGCTTCGTCTGCAAAAATTAGACGAGAACGGTTTCGACGAATTTCACTTCAAAGACGGCACAAGCTACTGCCATGCAATGGGTTACGAAAATTTTATCGAAACACTTGCCTCGCAATTTCCCGATGAGCGTTCTGGATTAAAAACACTCTGTAAGACCATTCAGGATATAGGCGACCTGATTTCTCCCGAAATACTTCTCGAGGGTAAATTATCTGCCGACGGTATCAAATATATGTCCGAGTCGGCTTACCAGGAGATACGTAAACACCTGCGAAGCGAAAAACTCCGGAACGTCTTGGCGGGCAATTGCCGCCTTTACGGCGGCGAAAAGTCTGTCACTTCGCTCTATGAGTATGGGATGGTGACCCACTCAAATATTCAGGGAGCATACGCATTCGTAGATGGTTCGCAACAGTTGGCGGACACTCTGGCGGAGGTTATCAGGAGCAATGGGGGAGAGGTATGTCCCAATTCCGAAGTTCTGAAAATCCGTCTCGAATCCAATACCGTAGAATACGTAGAAACCCGCGACGGAGAGAGGCTGCAGGGCAAATATATTATCTCCTCGCTACACCCTGTTGTTACCTTCTCTTTATTGGAAAACAATACGGTTTATAAAAAGGCATTTTTCACGCGGATCAATTCGCTTAAAAATACCCACGGAATCTTTTCCACCTATCTGCTTACAAAACGGGGAACATTGAAATACGTCAATCGCAACAATTATATGTTCAATACTCAGGACGTTTGGGCTACCGAGGGACATTACAAAGGCTTTAATATCCCTTCGGTATTGATGTGTATGCAGCCAAACCACTTGAGCGAACATACCGAGGTGGTCACCTTGCTTGCTCCTATGCCTTTGACTTACTATCAGAAGTGGCTCCACACCAAAGTGGAGAACCGGGGAGAAGAATACCGGGAGTTCAAAGCCGAGTTTAGCGAGGCTGTAATAGATTTTGTAGCTGAATTTTACCCAAACATACGGAGCCATATCGATAAAGTTTATACCGCATCGCCGCTCACTTACAGAGATTATACGGCCACGCCCCTTGGAACCGCCTACGGCATCGTAAAAGATTATCGAAATCCTATTGTTACACATATTCCGGCCAAAACCCGGATATCAAATCTGCTGCTTACAGGGCAAAATCTAAACATACACGGTTGTATCGGCACTACGGTATCGTCTGCCGTTACCTCTTCGGAAATACTTGGTGTTGAATACCTTTCTAAAAAAATTGGAAATGCGTAGGTTGAGAGTAAAAAAAATATGGCTGATTCTGCTTTCGGCAATCGTGGGCATACCTCTGGTATCGACATTGATTCTATTTACCGTAGGAGCCTGCCTCTATCGTACGGCCGACTTCCTGCAACCGGATGTTGAGGTAAATATGGAGGATTATCAGTTGGTAGAAGACGGCGATTCATTGAGGACTTCTCGCTATGGCAGCTTATATTTGAATAAATACGGCCTGTGGGAAGCTAAAATCCTTGGTTCCCCTATTGAGCGAGGTGCCGCCTACGGTGCGATGGGCAAAGATTTACTGAAATACCAGGAAGATGTATTCGTTAGGCAAATACACCAACTGATTTCATCGGAACGCTGGATAAAGTTTTTGCATAAATTCGTTGTCGTATTCAATCGAAACATGGCAAAACACATACCTCAGGAGTTCAGAGAGGAGATATATGCCATGTCGCTCTCCTGTACAGACGAGTATAACTCTTACGGTACACCTTACGGACGACAACTCAATTACCATGCCGCCCACGACATAGGACATGCCATGCAGGAATATATGTTGGTGGGTTGCAGTTCGTTTGCCGTATGGGACGAGCAAAGCGAAAACGGCGAACTTGTTGTGGGACGAAACTTCGACTTCTATGTGGGAGACGATTTTGCCAAAAACAAAATTCTTTTGTTCGTAGAACCCACAGAGGGCTATAAATTTGCCTCGATAGCGTGGTCCGGCATGATGGGCGTGCTGTCGGGCATGAACGAACGCGGACTGACTGTTACCATAAATGCCGCTAAAGGAGCCATGCCGCTGTCTTCTGCCATGCCTATTTCGCTTTTGACCAGACAAATTTTGCAATACGCTTCAAACATAGACGAAGCCTACCGGATAGCACAAGGCTGCGAAACCTTTGTGTCGGAGTCGTTGTTGATTGGCTCGGCAGAAGACGGTTTCGCCGCAATAATAGAAAAGAGTCCCGACAACATATCGATCTACCGGGCAGAATCCTCCCGCATTGTTTGCACCAACCATTACCAGTCGGAGGCTTTTAGCCGCGATAAAAACAATTTAAAAAACATAGCCACTTCCGATAGCCCATACAGATACGAGCGACTGAATGAGTTATTGGAAGAGTTGTCGCCGATAGATACCGGAGAGGCAGCCTTCGTACTTCGAAACAGATTCGGTTTGGGCGGCAAAGACATCGGGCTTACCAACGAAAAGTCTATCAACCAATTTATCGCTCACCACTCGGTGGTGTTTCAGCCCGGCCGGCTGCGTATGTGGGTATCCACCTCTCCCTGGCAATTGGGCGAATACGTTTGTTACGACCTTAACGAAGTGTTTGGCAAAGAGCTGCCTTCGGGCTATTCATACGCTTTGGACGAGAATAATATAGCCGCCGATACCGCTGCTTTAAGCAGTGAATACCATAGAGTTATTCTCTACAAAGAGCAATATAAGGCTGTAAAAGAAGCCACCCACCACAAGGGAGCTTTAGAGCAAAAACAAATAGAGGAGTTCGTCTCAAACAATCCGAACTATTTCGACACATACAATGCTCTGGGCGACTTTCTGATAGCCATAGATGAAACGGAGCAGGCCCTAAGCTGTTTTCAGAAGGCTCTGACACTTGAAATTTCCGGAATGAGCGAACGAAAAGAGATAGAGAAAAAGATTCAAAAATACGATAAAAGACATGGTAAAAGATTGTGAACTTCATTACAAAGACAGTACTGAAATTAAAAGATTCCAGGAGCTGAGGCTCAGAGAAACTCTAGCTTATTTGGCGGCACATTCACCTTTCTACAAAAGGATGTTTTCGGAGCAAAATATAGACATCGATTCTATAAAAACCATCGAGGATATGCAAAGATTGCCGACTACCTCAAAACAAGACCTGCAAATGCATAACTTCGATTTTCTTTGTGTCGATTTGCTTGATGTTATCGACTACGTTACCACATCGGGTACACTGGGCGAACCCGTAACATTTGCGCTTACCGAAAACGATCTCCGGCGGCTTGCCTACAACGAGGCAAGCTCCTTTACAATGGCGGGTTGCAGCAAAAAGGATGTGTTGCAACTGATGACCACCATCGACCGCCGTTTTATGGCCGGCCTGGCCTATTTCCTTGGGGCCAGAGAATTGGGTTGCGGGGTGGTGCGTGTGGGCAACGGGATCCCCGAATTGCAATGGGACACCATCAACCGGGTGGGAGCGACCGCCTGTATAGTAGTACCTTCTTTTCTGACCAAGATGATCGAATTTGCCGAAAAAAACGGAATCGACCCCAACTCCTCAAGTCTGAAACGAGCCGTCTGCATTGGCGAAGCTTTGCGTTTACCCAACGGAGAACTCACCACTTTGGGCAAAAAAATCAACGAAAAATGGCAGTCTTTAGAGCTATTCTCCACCTACGCCTCCACAGAGATGCAGACCTCCTTTACAGAGTGCGAAATACACTGGGGCGGGCACGTTCCTGCCGACCTGGTAATAGTAGAAATGTTGGACGAAAACCGGCAGCCTGTCTCTAACGGCGAGGAGGGCGAGGTTACCATAACCACAATTGGAGTAGAGGCCATGCCGCTGCTGAGGTTTCGCACAGGCGATATTGCCGTCAGATTCGACGAACCCTGTCGATGCGGCAGAAAAAGCCCCCGGCTCAGTTCAGTGATCGGCAGAAAAGGACAAATGATAAAATTTAAAGGCACCACCGTATATCCGCCGGTACTCTTCGATATACTCGACAATATAGCCGAAGTAGAAAACTACATAGTTGAAGTTTATACAAATTCGTTGGGCACAGACCAAATTCAAATTCGCGTAGGCAGCAACAATCATTCAGACGCGTTTGTAAAGCAGATAAAAGATGTTTTCCGCTCCAAAATCCGCGTAGCTCCCGACGTCAAATTTGAGCCTGTTGAACTCATCGCAAAGCTTCAAATGCCACCCATGAGCCGAAAAGTTGTAAAGTTTTTCGATTTAAGGAATAATAATACTGTGAAGTAAGACGAAGATTGATTTTTTGCAAAAACGAAATATTACATTTGTTCCCCGTGAGTTCTAACTTAATGGTAAACAACAAAATCGTGGATATATGAAAAAAATATTTTTATTTCTGTTGTGTGCAACCGGCTTTACTTGCTTAAATGCACAATCGGACGAAGGTAAATATTATGTTTATGGCGTGGATTTTACACAGGCCAAAGTGTATGCTGCCCAAGAGTCTCCCCAGCAGTTTGCCGTGGCTTTTGAGAAAATCAACCGGCTACTTATCATGGAGCCCCGAAAATACGATTTTTCCCGTATGCTGGGACGCATCCCCGAGGTAATAATTGAACCAATGCTTAAAAGAAATTCCGCAACCGACTTTCAAAACCTCATTACTCTGACCCCACGAGGCAAGGATATTGATTACCCGGCAATAATCGGAAGCTACTCCCTTCCCCAAACCGAAGGCACAGGAGTAGTGCTGATAGCCAAGCTCCTAGACAAACCCAACAAAGAAGCAACCTACGATTTAATAACGTTCAACATAGCAACAAGGGAAATCCTCTCCAAAAAGGAAGTAGTAGGCAAAGTAAGAGGCTTCGGATTACAAAACTATTGGGCCAGCTCGATTTATAGGATATTGAAATTCAATGAAATGTGATTCCAAACCTACCTCCTAAAAGCCTTGTAGGTCTTATTTCCCTGGCGGACGATGTAGAAGCCGTGCTCGGGGGGTGATTGCAGCTTGATGCCGGTGATTGTGTAGTAGGAGGGGGCTTCGGATGTGGATGGAGGCTCTGGCTTGATGCGGTCGATGCCGGCGGGAGGGGTGTAGCTGTAGAGGATTACGCTGCTGGCACGGAATTCCTGGGTGTTGCTGCCGGTGGCGAGGTCGGCTTGGAATCCCAGATACAGGTCTTTTTCCTCCTCGAGGGTGAAGAAAATGCCGTAATACTGCCCGTCGCCTCTCACGCCGTTCATCAAGGGCTCGAAGGCGATGGATTTTGTCTCGATCTCGTTGGTGGTCAGCAAGCTGTCGGAGGCGAACAGGTAGGCCTTGTTGAGTTGGTAGAGTGCCGAGAAGGTGTTGCCGAAGTAATACCTGCCCGGCATCAGAGACACTTTCTGATAGATGCGCGCGTTGGCCAGATTACCTGCCTGGTTGCTCGAGCGGTCGTTCCACAAACCGAGATACAGGCAGTCGTAGCCGTCGTATTTGTCGAGTCCGGCTTTTACGCCATCGCTGCCGTTGGGAATCCGGAAGTTCTCTACCGTCCAGTATTTGGGAGCTGCGAAGCGGGTGGTAACCGACTTGTCTGCCCGTGTAAAATGGTCGGCTTCCGTCAGTTTATCCGTTGTGATATCGATGGCATTCTCCGTGTCGGGATGGCCGCCGGGATTCTTGCCGTTCTCGAGGAAGGTGTTCAGTGCGTGCTTCAACTGTTCAAACGCATCGGCCAATTCATCGTCAGGGCTTTCTTCCGTCACCAGTCCGGCAGCGTCGATGGTGGCCTGAAGTTCCAAGGCGGTCTCTCTCTTGTAATAGCCCGTGTTCTCGTTGATGATGATATTGGCCAGGGCGGCATCGGCCTCATGGATGAGCCTGTTTAATGCAGCCAGGTCAACAATGCCGTAAGAGAGCAGTTTGACCGACTGAATACGGAACTCCTGTTGGTTCGCACCTTCCGTAAGGTTGGCCTGGAATCCGAGCACGATATCCTGTGCCTCGTCGATGGTAAAGTAAATGCCATAGAATTTCCCGGTGCCTCCCCGGTTGATTTTTGCAAAAGCAAGCGCCTCGTCTTCTATTTTATCGGTGGCGAGTACCGTTTTGGCGGCGAAGATGTAGCTCTTGTCCGACATTTGGTAGTTGGCTTCGAAAGTTGATCCGAAATAATAACGGCCCGGTTCCAGACGTACCCTGCGGTAAATGCGGGCGTTTGTCAGGTCGCAGGTATAAGGCTCCACGTCGTCGCCCGACCAGATCCCCAGACTAAGTGTGTTGTATTTCGGGAAGTTGTCGATGCCGTTCTTTACACCGGCTGCAGAATTCCTTTGAGATATTCTAAAATTCTCTACCGTCCAGTTTTTAGGAGTGCCGAAGCGTGTGCCTTGCGTACTGGCCGTAAATCCGCCGGCTTGAATCAACTGTGCGGTGGTTAAATCGGCCAGATGACCTGTTTCCGGTCCACCCGCTTGATGCCTCCCCGTAGTCTTCAGGGCTTTATAGGCCTCACGAAGCTGGTTGATGATCACCTTTTGGGCGGCAATGCTGTCGTTAAGATGGCTTTTGGCCGCTTCAAGCTGCTCTTTGAAGGCCAGAATACTTCCTTTGATGTAATTGCCGGTGTTTCTTCCCGTTCGGCTCATCAATTGGTCGGCCCGGGTCTCATAAGCTCCGATAATTTCGGGCAGTGTAACTTCGCTGTTGTCGAATACAAAGCGGAAAACGGGAGCGATCTCGTTGGGCCTGGTTTCGGGAAGGGTCACTGTTACGCCTTCCAGGTGTTCGGTGAACGCCACATCGCCATAGCCGAGTAGCTGAACGCTCTCCACCTTGCCGCTGTAGTATTCCGAAGTCATGGAGAAGGAGGCGAAGCTGAAAGTCTCGCTTGCCGGCCACCTCATGATGGTGGCAAAGACGGTGTCGTTCCTCTGTACGAAGCGAACGTCTCTCGACGAATAATTGTTGCCCTCGTTGAATCCCTGAGCCGAAAGCGGATTGGCTGCCTCTGCGAGCGGGCCTTCGCCAAAGGTTTTCCAGGGGCGGGTGCCGTAGATACTCGTTGAGTTGATGTCCATCCAGCCTTTGATGCCGGCAAGTACGGCTTCTTCCTTATGGTCGATGGTGCCGTCGCCTTTAACGGGTATGCTGAGCAGCAGGTTGCCGTTTTTCGATACGATGTCCACCAGCATGTTTACCACCTGGGTGGCACTCTTGTAGCTGCCGTTGTTGTATGTGCTCTTGTTGTAATGCCAGTCGCCGATGCAGGTGCAGGTTTGCCAGTATTTTTGCTGAACCCTGTCGGGAATGCCGCGCTCCACATCCCAAAGCATGTAGTTTTTCTGTTCTGTGGTAAGCTGTTTTCCTGTAACCACTACATTCGGTATGCCTCCGTTCAGGCCGGCACTGTGGTTGTAATAGTGAGCGAGAATGTTTTGTCCCACGGCGTCGTCGCATCCGTAGAACGGCATGGCTGTGTCGTCAAAATAGAGCATGTCGGGATTGTAGTCGTTGATAAGCTCCAGCACACGGTTCTGGAATTTGGTTTTGTAGGCTGCTGAGGGTTGGCTGGCACCGTTTCCCCAGTTCCATTGACTGTGAATCGTGCCTGAATTGTTCCATCCCGTGGAGTGGGTATGACGTTGGGCATACAGTTCCTGGGGATCCAGCCCTTTCCACCATTTTTCGGTGCTGTCGTTGTTCAGCGTATAGCCGTCTTCCTTGGTGAGATTTCCGTCGTAGACCTGCGAGGGCTCAAGCCAGGTCCATGCGTGGCTGGCATGAATGCTGACGCCCAGGGGCAGGCCTGCTTTTTTACAGGCATCGCTCCATCCCTTCACGATGTCTTTCTTTGGCCCCACATTAACGGAGTTCCATTCCTGATAGGGTGAGTTCCACAGGTCGAAATTGTCGTGATGGTTGCCGAGTGCCATGAAATAGCGGGCGCCCACGCTTTTGTAGAGGTTTACCAGTCTTTCGGGATCCCAGTTTTCGGCCTTCCAGTTGTGGCAGAGTTCCTTGAGTCCGTAGGCAGACGGATTTCCGAAGTTGGCAACGTGGTAATTGTATTGTCCGCTGCCCGGATAGTACATAAAACGCGCGTACCAGTCGCCTGCTTCGGGAAAACATTGAGGCCCCCAGTGTGCCCAGATGCCGAACTTGGCGTCCTTGAACCATTCGGGACAGTCCCATCCCGACAGACTTTCCCAATCGGGCGTATAATCGCCTGTTTTTACGGCTACATCTTCTGCCTGCACCGCCACGGCGAGTGACAACAGTAGGGCAGATAACAGCTTCGTAAAGTGTTTTTTTAGAAAAATGCGTGTCATTTCGTTTGGTGTTTATTCTCGCAAAGATGACATATTGCACGCTAAAAATCAAACGAAACTTATTAAATGTTCCATTTGCGTAACGGGGAAATTTTATATTCTGTCTATTGCCCTAAATAAGGTCAGTTAACACTGAAAATCATCTTTTCAGCGACGGCAGATTTTTAAAAAACTAAGTTAAATTAAACCAAATTTATTGCGATATAAAAACCTTGTCGTATACTTGTATCACAAACAACACGATCGACTCCGAACACAAAAACGCCGACCAATTCCCTATCCATAATTAACACTAAAAAACCTAATTTACCATGAAACGCTTTCATTTTGTTCGTACGAAAAACATTCTCTTTCTAAGTGTATTACTTGCTGCAAGCGGTCTGTTTTATTCCTGTGAGCAAGAGACCACATCCGGGGAAACAGGAGAAACGGGAACAATCGAATTTAAATGCATCAACCCTTTCGCTGAGATGCAAAGTCCCTCTCAGGAAGCGGTTAGAGCTGCTTTTGAGAATCCGCCCCTCACCGGACCGGTTACAACGACGTATATGACCAGTCTGCGTGTTATCATTGGAGATGTCTGGGTGGCCAGGGACGAAGTGAAGGTTGGCCAAAAGGACAACCTGGAATGGATTCGGCTGACCACCGCAACCAATCGCGAAATGAAGTTGTTTGAGGAATATGTTTTTCCGCCCAAAGAGCTTCCCGTAGGGGAATACAAGAGCATTAAAATAAGCTTAAAAAATATATTTTACAGGCAGGTACGTCTGGTATCAGACCCCCAGGTAAGCTATGAATTGCTCGAGACTATGGGAAGTTGGACTGATCCATGCAATGTGGCCGACACTAGTTGGGCCGCCACCAATTACTTCAGTACCGACGGCAATCATATTTTAAACGATAAGGGACGCTTTGAAATGGCCAGCGAGGGTGAAAAAATTTCAAGCCTGACTATCATGGAAAACAAAAAAGCTACCATTTCCATGAGGTTGGGAGCCGGAGCAAGCGCTCACTGCATCAACTACCTGATCGACGAAAACAACAATCGCCAATGGGACTGCGGAGTAGACCGCCTCGAGGAAGAATGCCCGTCCGACATGAAGTACATGTGGGACTTTTTAGTAGAATACGAAGATCTGCCTGCTAATTAGCACACCCCGCCTCCAAGCTGACCTTCAAAGGTTCTCTGAGCTTCAAAGCGAAGTCTTTCATATAGGCTGTCCAGGCGACTAAATCGCTGAAACCGCCTTTGCTCCAGCCGCCTCCGGAATAGTATACGAATTCTTTGCCGATGGTGGCGTGGCTGCCGTTGAGTACGTGGCCCTGGGCGATCAGTGCTTGGTCGGAGCCTTCGGGCATGAGGCTGCCCAAAAAGATGATGCCGTTTTCGGCGTGTGCGGGTTCGGCGTAGGCTATATAACCCAGGGTTTTGTCGTAGGCGATGCTGTTGCAGTCGTCGATGCCGTGCGATTCTTTTCTGCCGGATTTCTGTTCAAAACCTCTGAATGGGAAGCCGGCAGCCACCGGAATCACTTCGCCGTCGTTGCCTTTGTAGAGTATGCTGAATTTATTCAGTTGCGAGCCGGCATCGAGGCTGATGGTGCGGGTTTCGCTCAGGGCTTTGCTGTTGCAGTCGTAGGCTTCGTATTCCAGAACAAACGTGGTGCGAATGGGGCCGTTCTCCAATATTTTGTAGGATACAAAGTTGTTGCCTACCAGCCAGAGTTTGCCCTCGATAAAGGGTGAGAGGCTTCCGGCTCCCAGGGTTTTGCCCACGGAGTAGAAGTCGAGCCCTTCGCCGTTGTCGTTGTGATAGGAGGATTTACCGTCGAATTCGTCTTGATACCATTGTTGGGTGACCAGCTTCGATGTGCGTTTTACCCAGATGTCGAGGCCACCGCTTACCATACCTTGTTGGGGATCTTTTGCCAGAGCCGGCCCATAGGCTCGGAAGCTGACTTTGTCGTTTTCCCAGGACATATCGTCGAGGCGACGAGGCATAAAGGTGGTCTGCACCATGCTTTCGTAGGGCGTGGGCTGTCCTGTTTTAATGGTAAAGGTGCAGGAGTCGCCGGCTTTGACCGTGGCCTGAAAAAGAAGTGTGGCCGGTGTGGAACTGAGGATAAGCTGGCTGGGGATTTCCTGACCTTGAGCGTCGAAGACAACAAAACGGCTGGTGGTATCGTTTTTGATTCCCAGCGCATTATTGATGGCGTCCAACTCGATTTCTATGCTCTCACGCTCTCTGTTGAGAGCGGAAGGGTTATTTACTTGTACGGTCAAAGCGTTTTCTTTGCAACAACAAGAGCTGAGCAAGAGTGCTATGAAGGCGATAAGAAAAGATGCTTTTTTCATGATATGAAATGTTAAAAATGTGATAAATTGCTAAGTTCCTCTAATGTGAAGCACAAATGTAGGTACAAGTAGTTAAATAGACAAAGTTTTGTTAGCGTATTAACAGTTAAATTGTATTTTTGCTCTCCGAAAACGCCGTTTAATATAAGAGATACTAATGAAAACTAAAATTTTTATTTTGTGCTTGTTGTTGGGGACAAGTCTGACCCTGCAGGCAAAGAAAACCATCAAAGTGGCCTGTGTGGGCAACAGCATCACCCAAGGGGCAGCCATTTCCAATCAGCAACGCGACAGCTATCCGGGTTTGCTGGGGCAGATGCTCGGAGCCGGTTACGAAGTGCGCAATTACGGATTCAGCGGCCGCACCCTGCTCAATAAGGGCGACCGCCCCTATATGAAGGAGCAGATGTTTCTCGATGCCCTGGCCTTTGAACCCGACATTGTTACCATCAAACTGGGTACCAACGATACCAAACCCTTCAACTGGGTGCATCACCACGAGTTTATGCGCGACCTGGAACAAATGGTGAATGCCTTTAGCCGGTTAAGCTCAAAACCGCAAATCTGGTTGTGCTATCCTGTGCCGGCCTTTCACTACGACTGGGGCATCAACGATACGATAGTCCGCGACCAGGTGATCCCTTATATTCGCAAGGTGGCCCAAAAACACGACCTGAACATCATCGACCTGTACACGCCTTTTATCGGTAAAGGACATTTGTTTGCCGACGGCATCCATCCCAACGAAGAGGGGGCTTTGGTGTTGGCCAAAGAGGTTTACCGTGCCCTCAAAGGTGAGGAAGTGCCGGCCGGCTATCGTCCGCAGGCGTATCCCGGTGTTCGCTCCGACTGGCAGGGTTACGAACGCTATAATTTCAATTTCAGGGAAAAACAGGCTACCCTGGTGGTGCCCATACAAGCCGCCGAAGGTAAGCCCTGGATTTGGCGGCCGGCTTTTTTCGGAGCTTTTCCTTCGGTCGACCTGGCCTTGTTGGAAAAAGGCTATCACGTGGTTTATTTTGAGCTCGACAATGAATTTGCCAACCCGGCTTCGCTCAAGGCAGGCGATGACTTCTACAAATACATGGTCAAATATTACGCCTTGTCGCCCCGGGTCGTGCTCGAAGGCTTCAGCCGCGGAGGCTTGTATGCCTTTAACTGGGCTTTGAGCTATCCTCAAAAAGTGGCTTGCCTTTACCTGGATGCCCCTGTCTGTGATGTTTACAGTTGGCCCGGCCGGGAGCGTCCCGAATGGCAGGATTTTCTGAAAAAATGGCAACTGGGCGAGGATCAACTCGAGCAATTTACAGCCAACCCGGTGGACAACACAGAAACCCTCGTTGCAACGCAGATTCCTTTGATACTGGTGGCCGGCACCAAAGATAAATTAGTGCCTTACAAGCACAACGGAGCTCATTTGTATCAGGCCTATAAAAAGGCCGGCCTCGAAGTGAAGCAAATCCTGAAAAAAGGCGGAGGGCATCATCCCCACAGCCTGGAAGATCCGGCGGAGATAGTGGAGTTTATTTTGGAGCACAATAAATAAAAAGCCGGTCTCTTATTGGGGCTTCTCTTCCCGAGGGGCTTTTCTTGCCCGGGAGTTCTCCTGCATGGGTCTTTTTCCTGCCGGAAAGCTTCTCTTCCGATAGACTTCTCCTGGCGGTCCTATTCCTGTCGGAAAGTTTCTCTGTCCGGGGCCTTTTCTTGCGGGGGCCTTTCTCGCCCGGGAGCTTTTTCTTGCCGGAGCCTTTCTGCCAATTTTTTAGCCCGCTTGCTTTTTTGTTCTTTAGAG
>DBQE01000019.1 GCA_002305085.1 Bacteroidales bacterium UBA1402
CCAACTTATAGGGGGTTGGCACATGTATTTCTCGAACCCTTTATATTATGATTGGAAAGCTAAAGAACAGGCAAAACAAAAATACGATGTTGACCAATATTTGTTGTATCTGGATACTCTTCAAAAGCGCATAAATGATTTGTATAACGATTTCCTGGTTGAAGTTAATCCCGGCTCAAAGGTTAAAATTTGGGCAAAAACATACATCGAAAAAGACTATTACGATGCTTTATCGTGGTATCCGATGGATCATTTAAGGGCAAATAATTTAACGAATGAAGAATGGTCTGTCCCGGATGATTACTACGATGCACTTTTAACACGTCTGCCAATAGAAAAAGACATGCTCATAAGCGGGCATGCATTATCTGGTTTCACTAATAGATTTCACTACAGATATTCAAACAGTAAGATTTGGGATGAAGAACAAAACAAACAATACAAATTTCCCGGCGGAGTTGTTGCCGGGCCTACTGAAATTATTGATTCCATTACAATTCTTGGTATCGTAAAATACACGCCCGACACCCTGTTGAGACAAATGGTCCTCACCGAGTATTTTCAACAACAATTAAATAAATCAGACATAAAACGGTATGAAAAGTATAAAAACATTGCCGATGATTATATTGTTGAACCATTTTTAAGAGAGCCTTTATTTAAATTATACACGGAGGTAAAGAATCGAATTGAAAACCCTGTAATGGCGACAAATGCCTATTTAAACAAGCTTGAAAACACAACAGCCAAACAACTTTTTAATTCGATTTTGACAAGCAATAGAGGAAAGGTAATCTATATAGATTGTTGGGCCACATGGTGTGGTCCATGCAAAGCAGAAATGCCAAATTCAAAAAAACTGATGGAAGATCTTAGAGATAAGGATGTTGCTTTCGTTTTTCTATGCATCAATTCAGAAGAAAAATTATGGAAAGCTAACTTAGCAGAACTCCAAATAGGTGGGCAACACTATTTCCTGACAAGTGCACAAAGCAACGATTTAAGAGCAGTCTTTGAAGTTCAGGGAATACCCTACTACTTTTTGATAGACCGGAGTGGAACTATAGTAGAAAAAGGTTCACATTTAAGGCCCGAAAATGTGAAAAATATAATTTCAAGTTTGTTGAATGAATAAAAACGAACACTGACATCATTGGCACTGGCACTGGCACTAGCAGTAGCCACGCCCCCAAGTAACGACTCGCACATTCGAAAAGGATTGTCTTCCACTTCCGTATGCTACATAACCACCACCGCAATATCCTGTTCCGGATTGCATGAAGCGCCGAAAAGCGGCCCTATACATAGCGTAGCAAGCAAAAACAATCTTGTAACTTTCGTAATATGCGTGGCATCAAGCTATAAGTGCTATTTGGACTGTATTGCCGCAACTTATGCT
This sequence comes from Bacteroidales bacterium UBA1402, assembly GCA_002305085.1. Lineage (GTDB taxonomy): Bacteria > Bacteroidota > Bacteroidia > Bacteroidales > UBA1402 > UBA1402. The sequence continues at coordinate 1,400 of DBQE01000019.1, forward strand.
ATAGATATTTTTAATTCTAAAAAATTACACCCATCTTTACGTTGTAAAACACATAAAATTGTTGTTTGATTTATTTTTAATGTTTAGCTTACAGGCTTATTTAAAGGATCAGACACTATTACTAAATTGTACAACTAAATAACAGATACCATGAGAACAACAATCTTTTCATTATCAATTATTCTACTCATTTGCCTTAATAATGGAGGAGCCATTGCCCAAACCACCAAAACGGTTGGCAGCGGGGGTGATTACACAACATTAAATGCAGCAATTGCTGACATTCAAAATGGCAACTTAAATGGGGACATAATTTTTAATATTATCTCCGATATTACCGAAACAAACGCAGGTTTTATTGGAAAATCGGGTGTGGGTAGTTGGGATTATAGTTCCATTACAATAAGACCTTCAGGTGACGTGCGGGAGATAAATGCAGACATTACTGAACCAATTCTGTATGTTGCGGGTAGTAACATTGTAATAGAAGGAAGAGTAGATGGCAATGGTAGCAGTAATCAGCTTACATTTAGCAATAGCTCCGGCCCGGCCATTAATATTATAAACTACTATGGAGTTGAAAATATTGCCCTAAAATACCTCAATCTTGAAGGAGTAGTCGAAAGCACCACAGCAGGTATTGTTAATGTACTTTCCAATGTAGCCTCAGCAACAACAGGGATAGTTATTGAGAATTGTAAAATTGGAAATCCAAACGGAAACGCTGCCAACGGCATCTATGCTAAGGCTTCTGGCAGTGGAAATATTGAGGCAACTGTTCAAAATTGTGAAATTGCCGACGTCTGGCATCCGGGACTATCCTCAAAGGGTATTAGTATAAATGAAGGTTGCGAAGCCTGGACCATTACCTCCAACAGCTTCTACCAAACCTCTGCCCGAACAGCTACTGCCGGCAATACGCATTATGGTATTTATATGAATGGAGGAGAAAACCATACGATCTCAAATAATTATATAGGTGGTTCCGGACCCCTTTGTGCAGGAACGGCATGGACCATTGCAGGAGAATATGCCAATAAATTTGTGGGTATTTACCTGAATGTCGGTACAACTAACCCGGCAAACCTTGAGAACAATATTATCCACAATTTCAATCACACCTACCACAGCACAAGCCATGCGACTTCACTACCCGGTATCTGGTGCGGGATATACCTGGGCGGGGGTGATGCCGATTTTGGCGATAACATTATTGCCTCAAACACGAAAGCTAATTCAATTATCGTTAACTCAACCGGCACCTCGAATGTTGCAAGCTATGGAATTGGAATAAACTCGGCTGTTTCAACTGCCGATGTCAACAATAACTACATCGGTTCATTTACCTTGAACTCGTCATCAACTGCCAATGGGCATAGCTTTACGGGTATTCATGTTGGAGCGGCCAGCGACCTTAGCGTTAGGAATAATACCATTGGCCATCAAACCATTCCAAACTTCATCATCAGTACTAACCCTAACGAATCTACCGGCAATGAGCAGAATGTAAGAGGAATTGTGAATGGTGCCAATGCAAACACCAACATCAGCAACAACAACATTGTCAGCTTAAGCAATAACACGATTGGCAAAGGCGATGTGGTCGGCATTTTTTGCAACAAGGGTGTAAACAAAATAGTTGGCAATTCCATAAGCAAGCTGGCGAATGCCTCAAGCTCAAGCTACATTCAGTTTAATATATACAGCATTACGACCGGTATATCACTGGAATCCAACCTTGATGGACAGTTGGTAAAGAGCAATACCATTCATCATTTATCAAACACCTACAATGGTTATCCCCAAACAATAGTTAGTGGTATATTGATGAAAAGTGGTTCCGGAACAATATCGCATAATACGATTTACGATATTTCATTACCCTCCGGGAACCTTGTTATCGGAAATGGTATTTGGCTGCTTGGTGGTAAGTCAATGGTTATGAACAACGCCATACGTTTGGGAGTGGGTGAACCCTTCAATGTCTCGTTCGTTGGAATAAACTCCTACGGCAATAACACCATTCTGGGTAACACGGTTTATATTGGCGGAACGGTAACAGAAGCCTATAATGTAACCTATGCATACCGTAAAGACTATCCGGTAACCGACAAGGTGTATAATAACATCTTTTACAATGCCAGGACATCTGAATCAGGGTGGTTTGAACATTACGCCATAGGAAAATCTGCCGGATCATCACTTGAAAGTAATTACAACAATCTATACAGCGTAAACGCGAGTGCTGTTGCCGGTACTGATGTAGATAATAACTACTATCCGAATTCTTCTTGTTCGTTGGAACAATGGCAAGCTGCTACAGGATGTGATGCCAACAGCCTAAGCGCCGATCCGCTTTTTGTTGGAGCTGATGACACCATACCCAACCTGCATATCACCGCCTCATCGCCCATGATAAATAAAGGAACGTCGATTTCCCCGCTTGTGGTTGATATTGACGACGATATTCGCGACCGGCTACCAGATATTGGTTGCGATGAGTCTTACACCGGCTCGGTGGTGATTGGCGAAGGACAGACTTACACCACCCTCAAGCAGGCTTTTGATGCCATTAATAATGGAACAATAACCGGAAACATTTCCATTAATTTACAATCGGGCACCACGGAAACCGCCACTGCCACGCTATACGAAAGCGGCTACAACGGAACATCGAACTACACTAGCGTATCTATTGGTACTGTTACCGAAAATATTAGCGTTTCGGGAAATAGTACAGCACCAATTGTTTCCTTCAACGGGGCACATGACGTAAACATGGTTAACCTTACCATTCAGAACGAGAACGCCGATGGCTACTGCATCGAGTTTACCAATTCGGCAAGCAACAACCACATTGCGAATTGTAATTTTGTGGGCAATACGCAGCTTTCCAATAAGGGGCTTATCACTTTCGGTGGGGCTGGTGATGGGGAAGGAAACAACAATAATATTATTGAGAACTGTACCTTTGGGGCCGGCGCATCAAGCTATCGGTACGGCCTGATATCGGCAGGTACAGCCAATGTTGGAAATAATGACAACACCATTACCGAATCGAAAATAGTCAACTTCTGGAGTAACGGTAACGCATCGGCCGGTATTTACCTCGATGAGAATAATTCAAATTGGGATATTACCGAAAATCACCTATACCAGACTGAGGCAATTACAGCAACCGGAGGCAATGCACACTTTGGGATCCAATCGCTATCAGCTAAGAATATCAATATAATCAACAACTACATTGGAGGATCCGGCGAGGAGTGCGGCGGAGCGGCCTGGACCGTAAGCGGTGCATTTGCCAACAGTTTTGCCGGAATATCCATCAGCGGGGAGAGCACAGGCGAATCCACAGTAAGCGGGAATACCATAAGTAACTTTAGCTGGACTGCCGCTCCCGATTCAAGTATGTACGAAGGTGCCGGCGTATGGACTGCCATTGCTTATGGAGGCGGAATAATTGATATAACAGAAAATACCATAGGTGCTTCAACAGATGCTAATAATATTGTTATTAAAACCACTACCGACTACCACGTAGCCAGCTATGGAATAAGAGGGGGAAAGGATGGTGATAGCATAAGTATTTCGAACAATACAATCGGTAGCATTGATGTATCGACTGGTAGTTTTGACTACTCGCATCTTTTTACAGGCATACAGAACGATGGAGCAACGAAGATTACCATCAATAATAACTTGATTGGAAGTGAAAATACAGCCAAAAGTATACATGCGTCAACCGAATGTACGCATAGCGCAACGGGACAGCATCTCATCGGAATTGTCAACAATGCTAATACAACCACTTGCAATATCCGGAGCAATACGGTGAAAAATCTTCATAACTCAACGCTTGGCTCTTGGTCAAGTCAGGACGGATCGCCACATGGGCATATGGTTATAGGCATTGCTGCCACAGATGGAGCAAATGTAATAGACAAAAACACAATTGCCAATCTTACTACCACCTCGACAGATACCCGGGTCGATCAGGTAATCGGAATATATGCCAAATCGGATACGTTGGAACAGGAGATTACCGGCAACTTAATATTTAATCTTAAAACCGATGCCACCAATCAATATACAAAGCTTTCGGGTATTCGCTATGTAAGTCCCGGAACCGGAAATAATCGGGTTGCGGGTAACCGTATTTATGGCATTACTTCTTCAGGATCCGGTGCCGGCACAGCATCGGAAATCAAAGGAATTTATTCCGATAATGGCGAAGCTACAGACTTTTACAACAATATGATAAGTCTTGGCAGTACTGTAACTGCCGGGCACAACATATACGGAATACATAACACACAAAAGGGTAACTTCTACTATAACAGCGTTGTAATTTCGGGAAGTGTTACAACAGGAACTCTTAATGGAGGAAGCTATGCCTTTAGACTCAATTGGGCTTCGACAGAAGCAGTTGTTATGAACAATATTTTTGTCAACACCCGTACTAATGACAACCACAGTAATAACTATGCATTCTTCCTGAGCCATTCCGACGACGCTGATCTTATGACGCTTGATCACAATGCTTATTGGATAAATGGCACAGGAACGGTACTGGCCTACAATGGAAGCGCTGATGTAACAGAGCTGCCTATACTAACGGGTAAGGATGAAAACTCAATTAGTTCGGAGGTGCTTTTTACCAATATTGCTATTGCCAATCTGCATACCAACACCGCTGATGTAAATGCAAAAGCAACTCCTGTATCCGGTATCACAACCGATTTCGATGGGAATACCCGTAATCCGCTATTCCCTGATATGGGGGCAGATGAGTTTACGAAACCGATAATTATTGACCCCGTGGTCGATCTGGATTTTGATTCGACTTATGTGTTAACACCCACCGCACCGCAATCGTACTCATTAGTTGGCATTGACCTGTCAAACAACATGGTGGTTACCGCACCCGCAAACTTCCAGGTATCGCTCAGTAGCGATGAGGGCTTTGCTCAGTCTATTTCAGTTCCGCACACCCATTCCAATGTGAATACAACCATATACGCCCGCTACCTTCCCGATGTGGAGGATTATACACATGGTGATATTACCAATGCAAGCTCCGGCCAGCAGGTGACGGTACATGTTGAGGGTAGTGCACGCGCAATTCTGCCCGTAATGGAGACAGGATCTGTATCTCATCTGACGCCTGATACGGTAAAAATCAATGCTGAGATTGTACATGCCGGTGGAAGGGATGTCGTAAGCAGAGGGATTATTTACTGGCCATACGATGGGGAGAATAAAGAAATTGGCGATACCATTGTTATAGATATAAGCGAAGCAGGTTCGTTCGAAAAAGGAGCATTCTCCTTGACAATCGAAGATCTTGACATCAATACTCATTACAATTATAGATCGTATGCTAACAATGGCGACCATAAATACGGGGGAACAGGATACGGCGAGACGCTGGATTTCTGGACTCACGCCGAAGCACCCGGTGCACCCATAGTTGACGAGATCACCACATCAACGGTTCGGATTGAGCTAACCGAAGATGATAACCCCGCCTATACGGAATATGCCATTTACGAAACAACAACCGCCAGGTACATTCAGGATGATGGCTCCATGAACACTTCTCCCGTTTGGAAAACTTTGGAGGATTGGGGTGAAAAAACGGTTTCGCTTTACGCAAATTTAGGATTGACGGGAAACAGACAATATACCTTTGGGGCAATTGCCCGAAATGGGGCAGCTGTTCAATCAGAAATTGGTGAAACCGAAAGTATTCTCACGCTGGCACATGTACCAAATCCAACCTGTTTGGGGTCCCTGACAGACAGCACAATGAACATTTCGGTCTATTCAAGCTCAATGGATTTCTCACTCAATACACCTGAGACTGAGTATGCCATTGTGGAGAATAATTTTCAAAAATTTGTTCAGCTTGATGGAACTTTGGGACCGGATACAGTGTGGGCGACAAGAGGTGAAATCGGTACTACCCTGACGGGTCTATCCATAGCCACAGAATATTCATTCAGCTCCATTGCCCGAAACGACGACGGTATTGAAACCGAACCAAGTGTTCCCGTCATCTGTTATACTTTAGCCGCCTTGCCTGGAGCACCATCAGTAACCGACCTGGGCAATTCGGAAGTGAAAGTTACCATCGATCCGGGGAAAAATCCCGATTATGTTGAGTTCTGCATTATCATTGGAGACATTTATAGCAACAACTATGTTAATACGGATGGTACTCTTAGCTATGGGCCGGGTTGGCAAACCAAAGCCCTTTGGGATAAAACCCTGATCACTGCTTTTAATCCCAATACAGAATATAGCATAACCATCAGAGCACGAAATGGTGGAGGTGCCCAAACAGCCAGCTCTGAGGCATGTGGATTTTTAACAACTGCCGCTACTCCTCCACCTCCTTACCTGCATGTATCTGCCGGATCATCCGACCATTTTACACTGTGGGAGGCAAGACTTGGCAGTAATCCAAACAACACTGAGCTTGCTTTTCAGGATTCTTTATCGGGAAGGTTTGTTCAAACGGATGGTTCATTTGGAATTGATGCCGCATGGCAGCTTAAGGATAGCTGGACAAGGATGGTTGTTGAGGCAGATCCTGAAACCAGTTATGCCATAAGGGCAAAAGCGCGTAATCGTGATAGCATTGAAACAGCGTATAGCCTTACATCAAAAATTACCACATATGCATTTCTTGAAGTTCCGGAACTTATCAGTCCTGCAAATGAGTCCGAAGATATGCCTAGCGATGTTTCATTGAAGTGGAATTGGACCGGCCCTCCTGCAAGTTTCTCTATTCAGGTTGCAAAAGATGAAGGTTTTGAAAATCTGATAGTTGATCTGGTTAACTATGGCTCTACAGAATATTTCCTGTGGGGACTGGACAATAACACAAAGTATTATTGGAGACTAAGATCGTCAAATGAATCGTCGATAAGTAAGTGGTCCGGTGCTTGGTGGTTTAAAACCCATAAGGGCTCGTCTGTTCATTCCGGAAATATCGTTGATATAAATATCTTCCCAAATCCGGTTGGCAACGTGCTTTATATTACCGGAGACGATGTTGACAGGATCAGCAGGATTTCGATTGTTTCCATTTTGGGAAAAATCTTGATACTCGAACCCCGGGCTACAAGAACTATTCATACCGCCGGCCTTACGCCCGGTGTTTACATGCTCAAAATGGAAACAGCTGAGGGAATTGTTATTAAACAATTCGTTAAGCAGTAGTATTGCTTAATAATGTATGTTGTCAGGCCAATTTCCAACGGACACTTTAAATTGCTGTATAAAAATCATATAACACTAAAAACACATAAAAATGAAAACCCAAAAACTATTTACATTAATTGTTGCAATAGCAACTGCAATTACCGTTAATGCTCAAAAAGTAGCATTACATTCTAATGGAACAGTACAGCATTTTGAAGGTGCAAGTGCCTTTATTGATGCGTATAATACAAGTGCTTCCGGTGATACCATTTATTTACCGGGAGGTTCGTTCAATCCGCCTGCCGAATTTACTAAAACGCTTAGCATCATAGGGGCAGGGCATTATGCAGATTCAAGTGTTGTAACCGGAAAGACCTTTATCAACGGAAACATTGTTTTAAGGGACACTGCCGACTATTGTTTGTTTGAAGGAGTGCACATAACAGGCACGTTTTCTACTGCGAACAATGAAGCTGTAGATTATTTAACGGTGAAATCTTCTTCGATTGGTGGCACTATATCATTTCAGGGAGATTTATCAAAACCTTCAAAAAACATAAGTTTTATCAGATGTGTTGTGAGACATTGTAATTTGGAAAATGCACAAAATGTTTATTTTGCCAATTCTGTAATTTCAAACAGTTGTATAAATAACTCTTCAGGCAATTTATTTGAGAATAATATTATAATGTATGAACCTGCTTATAGCACTTTTGTGTTTTTTAACGGGGGAAACAATATTATTAAAAATAATATAATAGTAACGGGAGGTGCTTATTCCAGCCATATAAGCAATGCTATTGGAAACACTTTTTACAACAATCTGTTTAATGTTTCAAATCCTTCATTAGGCACTAATGCTGTTGCTTCGGGCAATTATCCAGGTGTGGCAACCAATAGTATTTTTGTAAACCAAACAGGTGTAACCTTTAACTACTCGCATGATTATCATTTGAAACAGCCTGAAGTTTGGATAGGTACCGACAACACACAAATAGGTATTTACGGCGGAACATTCACTTATAAGGAAGGAGCCATTCCATCCAATCCGCATTTTCAAGAAGAAAACATTGCTCCGACAGCAACAGGCGGACAACTGAATGTGCAAATCAAAGCGGCAGCGCAAGATAACTAGTTCATCGAGATTCCATACGACAACTAAAAAATAAATTTTAAACGTATGAAACTAAGATTATTAATAGTTTTCACATTGTTCACAGGCATAGTTTCAGCACAAACCAATTTGGTTGCTTACGAATATTGGTTTAATAATGATTATGCGAACGTGCAAACCGTTAATATTGCACCTACGCAAATACACGTATTGAACACCAACCTTGATGTTTCGGCTTTGCCAAATAACGTAAACTTGCTGCATATCCGATATAAAGACGAAAATGGGAAGTATGGCAGTACTTTGAGCAAGTTGTTTATGAAACTACCTGTGGCAGAAGTTCCGGGTACCTTCAAATTGGTTTCTTATGAATACTGGTTCAACAACGACTACGCAAAAGCGCAGACCGTTGCCGTTTCTCCGTCGCAAACGCATGTATTGAACGCCAAGCTCGATATTACGGCTTTGCCAAATAATATAAACTTGCTGAATATAAGGTATAAAGATGGAAACGGAAAGTACGGCAGTACTTTGAGCAAGTTGTTTATGAAACTACCTGTGGCAGAAGTTCCGGGGACCTCCAAATTGGTTTCCTATGAATACTGGTTCAACAACGACTACGCAAACGCGCAGACCATTGCCGTTTCTCCATCGCAGACACATGTATTGGACGCCAATCTTGACGTTACGGCTTTGCCAAGTCATGTAAACTTGCTGAATATTCGCTACAAAAACGAAAATGGACAATATAGTAGCACTTTAAGCAAATTGTTTGTGAAATTACCGGCGGCAGAAGTTCCGGGTACCTCCAAGTTGGTTTCCTACGAATACTGGTTTAACAACGATTATGCAAACGCGCAGACCATTGCCGTTTCTCCATCGCAGACACATGTATTGGACGCCAATCTTGACGTTACGGCTTTGCCAAACAATGTGAATTTATTGAATATCCGATACAAAGATGGAAACGGAAAGTACGGCAGTACTTTGAGCAAATTGTTTATGAAACTGCCTAATGCTGAGATTGTTGATAATAAGTTAACAGATTATACATACTGGTTTGACGATGATTTTGCAAATGCGACCACAGTGACTTTACCGGAAAACGTAAAAACTCACAGTTGGGCTGAATTATTGACTTTGCCGGGTAATATGGCAGGAGGAGATCACGAGATAAGCATTCGTTTCAAAGATAGTTTGGATATGTGGAGCATTCCATTTACGAAAGCATTTGTTAAAGATTATAACCCAAGGGCAGAATTTGACGGAGTGGAAAGTGAGTTATGTTTGGGTACAATGCTCGAAATAACGCCTGATGCAATAATTGATGCCGACAGCATCTATTGGGATTTTGGAGACGGAACAGAAATCAAGGGAAAAACTGCCACAAGCCTTGTACAACATCTCTATGCCTCAGCCGGTACTTATACGGTTACCGCAACAATGAAGCATACAACAAGCGGCGTTTCCAATGACACAACCTTGGCAATTACCGTTCATCCTGCTTATGGCATTTTTGAAATAGTTACAGAAAACTTGGAAACAACTACCATTAGCAATCTTCTTCCTGAAGTCAATTTGTCGATTTGTGAATCGGAATTGCCTTATAGTTTTGGAAGTCAGAGTTTGACGGCAAGCGGTACTTATACCGAAATATTCCAAACCGTTCATGGCTGTGATAGTACGGTAACATTGAACTTAACGGTAAACAGTGTTGATGTTTCTGTAACTCAAATAGATGAATCAACATTGAAGGCGAATGCGGAAAATGCAGCTTATCAGTGGGTAGATTGCAACAATGATTATGCTCCAATTGAAGGAGAAACCAATCAATCCTTTACCGCAACTCAAAATGGAAGCTATGCTGTTGTTGTCAGCCAAAACAATTGTACGGATATGTCTGATTGTTATGATATTACACTTGCCGAAATTTTGGAAAATACTTTTGACAACAACATAACTGTTTATCCAAATCCAACTGACGGCATTTTGATAGTCAATTTGGGTGAAACCGTGTCGGAGTTTGCTATTAGCATAACAGACGTAAGCGGAAAATTGCTAAAACAATCGACTTACAAAAACACACAAAAGTTTGAATTGAATCTGGATGTTAAGCCGGGCTTTTATTTGTTGACCATTCAATCGAAAAATAAAAAGGCAATTATTAGGTTGATAAAGAATTAAGGTTTGCTAACATGGAAAAATTCTATCTATTAATTTAAAAACTGTTACTATGAGAACACTTGCGATTATTTTAACTTTTATTTTTGTTTCTACCATTACTGCCTTTTCTCAGGTGGAAAATGTAGCCAAAGAGGTGTTGAATGCGTACAAAAACAAGGATGTTGAATTGCTTAAAAAGAACGCCTCCGGAATTCTAAAACTGACAATCTCGGAAAGTTATTTCGAAGATAAAAATGTACAGGAAGATGCTAAAGCAGTTGCCGGATGGGATGGCACAATAAAAGAAGTACGCTATGACACTGGTAGTTTGATGGGCCGAAAAATGATTTCGGCTACGGCCTATTACGCTGATGCGGGAGCAGATCAAATTCATGCTGTCCTTTTATCAAGCTTGGATAACGGGAAAAACTGGGTTTTTATAGGCACCGGCCTGGGTACTTTAAAAAAAGAAGAATTTGAACAATTGAGCGTAACCATACCTGCCGATGGGGCGAAAAAAGAATCGAAAAAAGAGGCAAAATCCTCAGCCAAGCCGGCCAATAGCAAAGAAGAATCAAAAGCAGCGTCAAATTTCTCGGTCGAGTTGGCCAATGGTGATACTTTCGATAAAATAACCGAAGCAAAAATGGTGGAATGTATCAATAGCCTCAATGACGATAATTTCTTTATTATTCTTAAGGACAAAGAAAATTTCATTCAAGCCGCCTTTTCTGATGGTAAATTTGATGTTCAATATAAAGAAAACGAGCAACAGTTTACTGTTGAAAAGGTACTCACAAAAGATGAAACCATCCAATTGTTCAAGGATTATTATCAGGGGAAAGATAATTGGAAAAAAGAAATTGTCTGGAAAAAAATGGAATAGACTTTAAGCTGAGGTACTGATAGTCATAGCCCGGGGAACGCCGGAAGAAAAGACCAATATAGGGGCGATATCGATAAAAACACAACGATGAAAAAATGCTCTTTGTACTTTAAAGCCATATTTACTGTTAAGATGCTTACAGTAACTATGGCTTTTTTACTTACATCGTGCTATTCCGGTTATTTATCCATTAACTACGAAGTCCATTCCGGCGCTGTTTGGAACGATAAACATACCAATGTGGCTTTTGTAGCCTCAAAAACAGCCTGGCGTAACGTAAAGGATATCGCCCGTTTTCCCATTGGGGGAAGATCGCTGTATCTATTAGAGGATGTCGGACTTTATATTTTTGATTATGAAAACAAATTACTCGACGAATTAATTAGCTTTAATGAATTGGCCGGCTGTATAGGCACGAATAGAACAAGGTGGGAAGTAAAATTGGTACTTACAGATACCATGGTCTATTACTCAATATCTCCACTTCTGGGCTGGGACCGGGAAATTGAACATCCCCTCATTCCCGAAAAATCACAGCTTTTAGCGTCGTTAAAAGAAAAATATAAGCTGCCCTATGCATTTAACATGTTTACCAAAACCGAAACAATTATTGATTCCACGGTGTTCAATAATCTTTTTGCTGAATCGAAAGATGCTTATAGTTGCAATCTGACTTCGCTCAATAAACAACTTGCGAAAATTCCTTTGGCGGATTGGGGTCTGAATCCGCAGGAAATATATCCTAAACCGGACAGGAAATATATTGAAGAAACAATTTATTTGCGAAATACGTCATCCCAAACCCGGCGGGCTGTAATTGAGCAAATAATCGCAAAACTGAGTAAATCCGAGATTGAATTGTTACTCAAAAAAATGGATGATTATAAAAACAGTCTTGAAGGATTAAAGAAAACCGAATTCGAATTGTATTCGAAAGACAGCTATGAACAAATCAAAGCATTGTTATAAAGTAGTTTGCCTTATTGTAATTGCTATTTATACAGCAACTAACGGATGGGCACAACCGGAAAGTGAATGGGAAAGTTTTGCATTGAATGTTGCTGCTTACGATTACGAAGATATGCCCGTTGATCCCTACCCTGAATCGAATCTATTTGATGGTGAAATTAAAACTTGCTGGGTATGTGGCTCGTATATAAATAATAATCCTGCCGGTACGTATGTCAAGATGCCCCCTAACGATAAGGTGTATCTTAATATTTTTACCGGATACGGAAAGAGCCGGGAGCTGTTTTACAAAAATGCCCGCCCTAAAAAAATACGATTATCGGTTTATGCAACTGTTCATCCCGAAGGATATGTTACTGAAATTGCCGATGGATATGAAGGCCTTAAATACCCGCGCGAACAAATTATAACATTGGTTGATAGTTTTGGTATTCAAACCATTGAATTAGATTTTTCGCGAAAAGAACTGAATGAATTCAGCAAACAAGTATACCGGCAGGCAAGGTCGTTTTTTGGGCCGCCCCTACTCGATTCCTGTTTGATTGTAAAAATCGATGTACTAGAATCATTGCCGGGAACCAAATACGATGACATCTGTATCTCGGAACTTTTTTTAACCGGAGAAGACTGCACATTAAATAGTTCAACTCCATCGACAACAATAAAAAATGTTTACATAAACCAGGCAGAAAACAGCCTTTTAGCCGATGACAATCAAAACCAAGGTATAGTAATTTACCACGATCCACAGTCGGTTTTACAGCTTATCGATGTGTCGGCCGATAATAAATGGGCCATTGTAATATCGATGCCGGCTGAGCTTGGTGAAGGACGGGTTGAAACATATTATCAACTCATAAATATACCGGACCGAAAAACAGCCAATAATGAGATCGAAGAATGCAGGGCTAATTACCTGCCGGGAAGCGAATTATTTTTTGAAACCTATACCGACGGGCAGCTAATGTTAAAATACAGAGCTAATGACGACGAGTATTATAGCATCGTGCTGGAATGATATCGATTGCAAAACAAGCTGCACATTGAATTCTTATCCGTTTAATTAATTTTTTATCATGAAAAACAAAAAAAACACCTATCTCGAGAAGTCCAAAAATCAATTTTCATTATTGACCATTTTATTTTTGGCATTACCATTTTTGGTGGTTTCCTGTGATATTATTATTGATCCTATAAGCATTGCCGATGAGTATGAACCCAACAATCAACGATCGGAAGCTTACGCGATCGCCTTAAACACTAAATACAATGCTAAGATCAGTGAAAACACGGATGACGATTGGTTTAAAATAAGCCCGTCACACGGCAGCGACACGTACGATAAGGTGCTAATTAGTGTAACCGATGTATCGGCCGATTTAAAGATTCGCCTGGAACTTTACAGTTCCGATGGTGTCAGCCTCGATAAACTTGGCGCTACAACAGGAGGACAGGGTTTAACTTACACAATTGTCACACCCGGGGTTGAATATTATGTCCGGTTTAGTGGATGGGACGGTATTGCTTATGACCACACATCAAAAGGCAGTTACTCCTTTACTGTTTCTAATTTGGATGCCAACGATGAATTCGCACCAAACCATACTATTGAAACGGCTAAATCGCTTGTATTTGGAAACTCCTATAATGGGGTTATTGTATCGAAACATGAAGACGATTATTATAAATTTACGAATCCTACACCCGGCGTATGGAATTCCTATACCTTTGGCTTTACCAATGTATCCGACGACTTAAAAGTAAGAATTTACCTTTACGGAGCCAACAAGTCAGTATTGCGTGTTGCAGGTGCTACTACTGCAGGAGCAGATCTTTCATACACCTTTGTTTCTAAAGAGGATGAGTTTTATCTGCAAGTATTGGGATGGGATGGGATTGCTTATGACCATTCATCAAGCGGCAGTTATACATTGACTCCGGTAGTTAACGGAAACGACGACAATGAGCCCGACGACACATTTGAACAAGCAAGGGAAATCACTTCAATCCCAAGCAGTGGCCTGACCCTGACAGGGACAATTTTAGCAACTGCTGCCAACAATAACGATGGAGACTATGAGTTTTTCAAAGTGTCGTTGGCTAATAACAAAAAGGTATTGTGGTCAGTTACTCCGAAAGCTTCAAATACGGAACTACATTTCCGTGTTTATGATGCGAACAAAGAATATCTTGGAAAAGCAAATGGACCCGACGGTCAGACAATAACCGGTTCAATGAACAACACAAGTGGATCGGATTCATTTTTCTATATTGAATTGGGTGCTTTTGTTGGCGATAACGGACACTACACCATTTCTTTTACTGAAACCGATGCCGATGTGAGATAATAGAAAAATTGCCGCTGACCTTTAGAGGGTCAGAGGATGTGGTTTCGTCTATTGACTTCATTAAATGAAGGATTGTGAGATTTAAAAAATTGATATTACTTGGTTTAATCTTTTCGTTTATACCTCTGTTTGCCCAACAAAACAGAAAAACGGAAACATTGAAACCTCGTATTGTCATACTTACCGATGTATCTACATGGGAAACCGACGACAGCGAATCATTGGTCAGACTACTGGTCCATGCCGATATGTTAGAGATTGAAGCAATAATTTATACCACCGGATGGAGTCTGGATGTAATTCGGGACGATTTTTTTCAACTGATCCACGATGCCATCAATGCCTATGAAAAAGATTTGCCAAATCTGATGAAACGCTCCGGTCAGGTTGGTTTCAATAAAGATGAATCCCGGCAAACTATAGGGTATTGGCCAAGTGTTGAATATTTAAGACAGCGTACTGTTGTTGGAAGCAAAAAAAGAGGGATTGATAAAATCGGCAAAGACAATATTTCCGATGGCAGTAACCTAATTATAAAACTGGCCGATGAAAACGATGAACGTCCTCTTTGGATTTTAGTTTGGGGAGGCGGAAACACCTTGGCACAATCTATTTGGCAGGTTCAGCAAAACAGGAGTAAAGCAGAATTGAATAAATTCTTACATAAAATACAAACTTATACAATCACCGATCAGGACAGGCCATATGCCGGAGGTACTCCGTATGACATAAGTTCGCATCAATGGATGAGACGTGAATTCGAAAAAGAGCTGATGTTCCTTTGGGATGAGTCTGCATGGAAATTTCAAAACGGTACAGGAAGGTCAAATTGGGATGAGTATGCCAATAACATTCAAAATCATGGAAATTTAGGGAAAGTATATCCAAAGTATAAAAATGGAGTTGAAGGCGATACTCCTTCATTTCTCTATGTGATGCCAACCGGTTTAAACGACCCGCTCATCCCCAATCAGGTTAGCTGGGGCGGTTATTTTGAATGGGGTGTTTCTCCCGATGATGCCACTAATGCTTACAACAACCACAAAGGCAAGGCAAACGAGATCTCTAACAAATATCTAAACTATTTTTATCCTGCAACCTTCAATAATTTTGCTGCCAGAATGGACTGGGCAGCCGAAGGAAAAGGAAACAGAAACCCGATAGTCGTGATTGACGGAGATGAGGGAATCAGTCAGATTCATATGGAAAAGAGACAGGGAAGTTCAATAACGTTTGATGCCTCAAAGAGTTATGATCCGGAAAGAGACCAACTGAATTTCAAATGGTGGGTAATACCGGAAGCCGGCACATATAAGGGTGAGGTTACAATACAAAATCACAATTCAAACAAAATCGCAATTGATCTGCCAAATGATTCGGCAGGTAGTACAATTCATATTATTTGTGAGGTAACAGACAGCGGAAAACCGGCATTGACAAGTTATCGCCGAATTATCATAACATCTAAAAATTAAAAGCAATGAAAAAGATAAAACTAATGCTTATAGGCTGTGTGATATTGTTGATCAATCAAGCTGCATTTGCACGCTACAGAGTAATGATATCGTCCGATTTTCCACCTTTCCCGGTTACAAACAGCGATCCGGACGATGTCCAATCAATGGTGCGTTTTTTACTTTATACCAATGAATTTGATGTAGAAGGCTTGATTGCTTCGGCCGGAACATATGGTATGGTTGCGGAAAAGAAAAACATTTTGGCAGTACTAGACAAATATGATCAGGTCGATGAAAACTTAAGAAAAAGAGATGCCAAATATCCTACAGCCGAATATCTGCGTTCGGTCACCTATGAAGGGCTGGGTAACAATCATAATATTAAAATTATATGGGGCTGTAACAAGCAGCCGTGGACCGAAATAATAGGCGAAGGAAGAGACAGTGAAGCTTCAAATGCAATAATAGCAGCAGCCGATAAGCCTGACCCGAGACCCATCTATATTTGCGTTTGGGGAGGACCACGTGAAATTGCACAAGCAATCTGGAAGGTTCAAAATACCCGGAGCAAAACTGAATTAGACGAATTTATCGGTAAACTTCGTATCTTCCTGATTGCATGTCAGGATGCTACTCATGACTGGCTTATGGAGAATTTTCCGAACCTCTTCATTATCGAATCAAAAAGGACATATCAAGGCATATTTGGAGCAGATAACCGTTCTTGGGCTGAAACGAATATTATCAATGATCACGGACCTTTAGGCGCGATTTATCCTCCAAGGGCAATTGCCGGGGAGGGCGTTATTGAGGGTGATTCTCCCTCATTTCTCTATTTGATCAGTGCAAACCGGGGCATAAATGATCCTGAAGACCCAACACAACCCGGTTGGGGAGGAGAGTATAAACGTGTTGAATCAACAAATCATTACGTTGACGGCATCGGGCCATCTTCGATTTCCAAATGGAGCAAAGATTTTCAGGCAGAGTTTAAGGAACGCGCAGACTGGATGTTGCCCTGACACTCGTTATGCACCCTACTCCAGCAACAAATCCCAAGGCACAAAAAACTGCGATTCTATTTTAGGTTTCATTTCGGCGGCTCTTGCTCCGTATTTGGGGGCTACGCGCGACGAAATGATGGTGGCGTCGTAAGTGCCGTTGCCCCATCGTTTGGCCATACGGATCAGCATGGGATAAACCTTGCCCTCGCCGGCGAACTCCAGCATAGCTTCGTCCAGTATAGCCATATCGTTGGCTTTCATATTGGCGCGACGTCCTGCTTCGGTGTAATACTCTATAGCAAAGGGACGATCTTTCAAACTAAAGCAGCCGCGAATTCCCATATGGCTGTACTTGCGGGTTCCCCAGGAAGCCACCGATGTCCAGTCGTTGATAAAGCCTTCGAAACCGGGTTTGGGTGTACCGTAACCATCGGAGTCTTTAATCATGCTGCCGTCTGCTGCCGTCAAAAAGTCGGTAGGCGCCAAACCTCCGTTAAAAACGGCATCTGCTGCTTCGAAGCGTCCGAGATTATTCAAAGCCTCGACCAGGAAAAAATGGTACTCAAAGCAACGGAACAAATAGATGTGCACATCGTCCTGATAGGCATTTGCACGACGTGCACTGCCAATGGGACGATATTTTGCCAGGTAAGGCTTGCCTTCCCGGTCGCCCAAAACCACTCTGTTTCGTGCCTCGACACTGGTAGAGAAGCCCGGATTGTTATCGTCGGTTTCGAAACGTTCTTCCACCATGGCCACGTTGGGACGCAAAAGATATTGGTTAGGGTATTCCGAGCTGAAATGATATAAAAGTTTATTGGTTTGATTACGGGTATAATCGTAAATAATGGCGCAAACCACCTCGGTAGCGTAAGGTTCTACATTGTCCCAGAAACGTGCATAACGACCCGGAACGTAAGCAGTAGGCAGATAATAACCGTTGCCGGCGTTGCTCTGGACAGAAATAACTTCGTTCAAAGCTTCTAATATCAAATCGGCACAGCGTTGATAATAAGGCCGGGCGCCGTCGTAATCGCCCTTTCCCTGCAATGCGGCTCCTTTCCACAAACAGAGCTTAGCCATCAGGCCCTCGAATGGCGGGGTCATGTAATCCCAATAACGATACTGACTGCTGGCCAAGGCCGTTTCCGGATCGAGCCAGCGATACCACGAAAAGTCCAATTTTCCGTTGATGTAGTCGGTAGAGGCATCGCCATTATCGAGAAAGTCGATGCAACGGTCTACCACCTGATCGATGTTCATCAGCTGGAACCTGCCGGTATCGGTTAGATCTTGAATCTTGACAATGGGATCGTCGAACCAGACGGCCTGCCCGTAAATCTCTGCCAAAGTAAGATAAGCCCACACCTTGACACGCAAAGTAAGACTCTGCAAGGCATCAAAACGCTCATCGTTGACCAGTTCCGGACGAGCCTTGCGGAAAGCGCGCATATTCTCCAAATAATCGTTGCAGGCAATCACCACCTCGTAATAAGCATCAGGACTGGCATATCCGTTACCCGTCAAATCCTGTTCGTAGTTATATAAAGCAATGAGTTCGGGCAATGAATTTTCGGTAGGCTCAAGCAGCTCACCACGTGTATCGGTCAGGTAGATGGCCTTGTCGCCCACCGCCTGCAATTTGGTGATGATGCCCAGATAGCCCGTATAGACCTCGGTTTGCGACGAAATATAATCGTCCGCAGAAAGCACATCGTCTGTTTTGGATTCGAAAAAACCGGAACAAGCCGTCATCGAAAGCACTAACAACGAAGCGGCAAAAATACGATATATCATGTTCTGTTTCATAATCTTGATGGTTTAATGCTTAGAACTTAAGATTGACTCCGAACGTTACGGTTTTGGGAGCTGCCAGCTTGGCATAGTCCACGCCCTGCATCATGGCGCTGTACGAATAGGAGAACTCGGGATCGTTGCCCAAATAAGGTGTCAGGCACCACAGATTTTGCCCACTGACGTAAAGAGTGCCGCCTTGTATAAATCCGAGCAAAATATTGTCGAAGGTATAACTAAAGGTAATATCGCGCAGCTTCAGGTAAGAAGCGTCTTCGATCCAGCGGTCGCTAAAATCGTTGTTGCCCACCAAATCATAGTAATTGGCACGCGGCATGTCGGTAATTTGTCCGTCCACAGTCCAACGGCGCAACACGGCCAAACTCTGGTTGCTCATGTCCAGCGAAGACTCGGTAATGCGACGCACCGCGTTGTAGGCTTCGTTGCCCAACGAGTAAACAAAATTCAAATCGATCGCAAAGCCTTTGTATTGAAAACGGTTGAACAAGCCGCCGTAGAAATCGGGTGTGGCCGAACCGAGCAGCACTCTGTCGAGGTCGTTGATGATACCATCGTTGTTCTGATCGACGTACTTAATGTCGCCCGCTTGGAATTCCACCCCGTTGCGGTTGCGCATGGGTCGGCTGTATTCCACTCCGTTTTCCGTGTATTTGTAAGCCGATTGCGCTTCTTTTACCGTAGAATAAACGGGATAATCGCCATCGGTCCGATAACCATAGAAGCTATAAGGACTCTCTCCTACTTTGGTGATGATGGCTGCTCCATCGGACAATTTGTTGATTATATGGGTTCTGTTACCCAGCGAGGTCACCTTGTTGTTCAACTGCGTGATATTGCCACCCAGAATCCATTTGAAATTTCCGGTGCAAACGGGCGACACATTCAACGACAAATCGAAACCATTGGCATCGATGGCTGCATCGTTGACATAATGAACACCTGTACCGTAAAGTGCCGATTCCGAACCCGCCATCAACACATCGGTGGCGCGATTGTTGTAATAGCCTAATTTTATTTGTACACGATGACGCCACAGGGCCATATCGATACCCATGTTAGCTTTGAGGTTTTCTTCCCATTTGATTTCGGTGTTGGGCACATTGTTACGCACAATACCCGCAATGCCCTGATACAAACGGCTGACGTAATAATAGCTGCCGTAAGTATGGGAGAAACGGCTGTTGCCCGTCTTGCCGTAGTCTGCGTACAGATTCAGGCGGTTGACGGCCTCTGCCGATTTAATAAAGTCGAAATTAGCCAGCATCACTGTGGCGGAAGCCGAGGGGAAAACACCCATTCTTGTCGTATTGACACCCGTCGAAGAGGCACCGTCGGTGGAGACGTTTGCAGCTACACGGAACAAATCGCTGTAAGTGTATGCGGCTTGCAAATAAGCATTGAGCCAGCTCCATTTAGCTCCGTAACCGCTAAAGAACCGGCCTACCCTTTGCACATCGGCCAGGGTTTGATAAAAGTCGTTGGCGGTGTTGCGGCCCACGCCCATATCCGTTTCGAAACTGTTGCTAATGATTTGTCCTCCCAAACGGAGATCAACGCCATGAACATCGTCAAAAACATTATTGTAGGCAGCATTCAGGTGATAGAAACTGTTAAAGGTTTCGTTGACTCCCTGACGCACTATGTTTTTACTCTCACCGTAGGTATCGAACTGAGGCACCACATCCTTGTTGTTGATACCCGGCACAAAGATACCTTCCTGGTCGTAGTTGTAATAAAGCCCCAACAAGGCCATGAACGACAACTGATTGGTCGGTTTATACAAAACTCGGGCGTTGATATTGATATCGTACTGACGCTTGTCTGCAGCCAGCGTGTTAACAATGGCAAGGGGGTTGCTGACAATAAAATCGGTATTGGTGTTGTTGCCGTAATAATACGATGCGTAGGTTTCGAGCAGGTTGCCGGCCATATCGTTTTTGTAGGGACTAAGCACCGGTGCTCGACGATAAGCAGCCAGCAAAGGATTGGTTTCCATGATCAGGCCTTGTTCCTGATACGAACCGTTCAAAAAGGCCAGGCCGATAGAGGTGCCTATTTCGAACTTTTTGCTGACAATGACGTTCGAATTGATTTGCGCATTGAAACGGTCGCTCTGTGTATTTTTCAGCGCACCTTCGTCGTGTTGATAGCCCAGCGAAATATCGTATTTGGCAATAGCATCACCACCTTCTACGCGAACCAAATGGTCGGTGGTTACGCCACGTCTGAACAATTCGTTTTGCCAATCGGTGTCGAAGCGATACAGATAATTGTAAGCATCTCTCTCGTCGGGCGACAAAAACGGGAAATTCGCAAAGAAAGTTTCCATATTGTTGTAATAGGTCATACCGATGTCCGACAGATAAGATTTGTACTGCGATGATTTCATCATAGGCAAGCGACGATCGTTCCAATTATAGCCAAACTTTCCATGATACGAGATCTTGGTATCCATATCGTCGGAACTGGCTCCATCGGTTTCTATAAGCAACACGCCATTGGCACCCAGCGAACCGTAAACCGAAGCCTCTGCCCCACTCAGGAACGAGATATCCTGAATGTCGTAGATATTGTAAGCCTGGAAAATACTTTTAGAAAAGCCGCCTATCAATTGCGATTCATCCATAGAAGGCATAAACGGCACACCATTGATTACCACCAAAGGTGAGGCGTTGGCTGCCAGAGTCTGAATGCCGTGATGCGACAAAAAAGCACCTTCGCCCGTCATGCCGCTCTTGTTGATCAGTTGCAGACCGGCGAGTTCGCCTTGCAAAGCTTGTTCCACCGAACGAGCACCCAATGCAAAATCTTTCTTGGACAAAGTATTGACTTCCGGCAAATTGACATTCTGTTCCACACGAAAAGGCAGTACTTTGGACTCGGTGTATTTATGCGCATCCTGGCGTGCCAGAACCACTTTTAGTGAGGATTGTCCCTTGTAACGAATTTGTTGGTAGTAATAACCATCTGCCCACACCGACAGCACAGCGTCTTTTTGCAAATCCATTCGGAACGTTCCGTCTTCTCCTGTCACCACTGTGGTTTGTCCCGGCGACGATAGCACGGCGCCTCGTACTGCTTGTCCATCGGACGAAATAACGATTCCTTCCACAGCTTGCGCCAAGGTGGGCAAGGCCAGCATTAGTGCCGTTATGATTGTATAAAACTGTTTCATTATCTGCAATATTAATAGTTATCACTTGTAGGACGCAAACACCAATGGTGAAACGCCAGGCGGGAGTCTTTGCCGGTGGACATTTCCAACTTGATGATCATGGGAAGTGCCGATCCGTCTCCTTTCAGGTCGGGTATTTCCAGCTCGGCCATAACTGCTCCGCCGTCGGTGTTGTAATTGTTCTTTTTGCTATGAGTATAATCGTTCTTGACCTCTTTATAGCCTTCGGGCCAAGTATCCGACAAGAAAGTGCCGCGGTCGTAGTGAAACTCGGTGGTGGAGGCAAGCGTCACAGAAGCCTCGCCCAACTTGACGCGTTCGCTGCCGTTCAAAACAATCACGCTCACATTCATAGTGACACCCATATTCTGGAAAAAACCCATGGCAAAACGATAGCTGCCCGGCGGGATTAAATAAGGTCTGACACTGCTGATATTACCCGCTTCGTCGTAGACGGGTTTAATCAACTGCATATCCAGATAGAAGCCTTGCGAAGCATCGGTCAGATAGCAACTGAAAGTGACATTGCCGTGCATGGGCCACACACCCGGCATGGGCGTCCATGCTTCCACTTCCGATTTCATTTCGATGTTCTTGAGATTGTCGTACTTGAAATAAAGTTCCTTCTCCTCGGCAGTGCAATATTCATAATTGCGATAAAAATCTTTGATACGATAAATCAGGATATTGTTTGGAAAGCGTAATTTCTTGACTTCGTAAACAATGCCGTTGGACACTTTGATGGGATTGTCCAGATCGAGGCTTTGTTCTTCTACTCTCCACTGACGATCGTAAATAGACTTAAGATCGACAAACTTTTCGTCGTCGCTGTCGATCAGATCGGAGGCTTCGTACATCTTGTTGTAAAAAGCCACCTCAAGAATCCAGCGCATCAGCACCTCGCGGTCGCGGGTCATGTCCCAAGCTGCCAGAGTACTATCGGCTTGCGCCATAGCCTGAGCGATGACATCGTTGGAAAACAACAGCATAGTAGCCGTCAGCGACTCGCTGCTCAGGCTAAAGTTCTTGGCATCGAAAAAGTCGTTGGTATAAATCCAGACAGTGTCGTACAAGGTGTTTCCGGTGGCATCGATACCGATAGGCTTACTGTTATTCTTATCGAACAGCTTGCCGCCGGAAGCCAGCACCATGTCTTTGAACAGACTGTATTCTTCGGGCAAATCGTTGATATAATCCTGCAGAGAGATGGGTGTTTCTATCATCGCGTCCAACACATAAATGTAACCATCGGTGGTTTTGACTACTTCTTTTACGGGCGAACCGTTAAAAGTAATATGCGTCAAATCGCCCAACAATCCAAGCGAGTCGATACCGACGGTAACAAATTTCTGATGCCACATTAGCACACGCTCACCGTGATAAAGGTTGCTTGGCGACAAACAAATATCGGTGACGTGCGAATGGGCAATATATTCTGCTCTCTCGGCTTCAGGAGCTTTGAATGCATCGTTTTCTACCATCAGCAAAGTGTGCAACTGTCCTTTTTTCTGCAACATGTTGAACACCTTGTTGTCTTGTAAAAACTGATACATATCGCTCAAATGCCTGCTATCGTTGCCCGACAGGTATTCCTGAGTGGTTTGACTAACCATGATAAGCTGCTCGTTGGTTATGGTCGTCTCCGACTGATAATAATGCCGTTGCCAATTTTCGTCGCAAGCAGTCAGACAAAGAAGCATGCAGCCGGTTAAACAAATGCGGTTTATCGTTTTCATAAGCCTTTATTCTATGGGAGTGAAGGTGATACAATCGAATTGCAGACTGAATCTGCTGTTGGTGCTGGCAGCGGGATCCATCACCACAAATTTGAAGTCGTGGGTGGAAGTCTGCTCAAACTCTACTTCGTCGTACAAAGTAGCTGTATACACTTTTGCAACATTTCTTGGAACGGTGGTGTATGGCGTCACACTCTTGAGATTTTCGCCATCTATGGTCATCCTTATCATACCGCCGTTGCCGTCTGTCATCTGGCGCATAAAGTTGTGGTCGCTCAAATAAACGAAATTCAGTTCCACTTTATATTTTCCACGCACCAAAGTCGGGGTTTTCATCGAAACGGAACCCATATAACCCAGATTGAAGACCACGCGGTCGTATTTGAGACAATCTCTCAGATTGTTTTTGCAAGTAACATAGGTAATGTAAGCGTAACTGCTGCCTCCTACACCCGATTCCGACACCACATAATCGTAGGCGCCGCATTTGGTGATGTCTATTTTCTTTTCGGACGACACAGGTTCGGCCGGTTGATATTCTTCAGGGCCCGCAGATTCAATCACCGTGTTTTTTACCTCGATGTAGTTGGCCAAATCCCAAACCACAATCGAAGGTTTGGGTTCCCAAACAGGCAAATAGGCATCTATTTCGTGCAGATAACCGTTCTTACACAGGACGTCGCAATATTCTTCCACAAAACGGGTGGGTAAAATAGCGCTGTCCAGGATGTTGAATTGCCAATCGCCCGCTGTGGTATCTACCGTTATCATAAAGACCTGGTTTTTAGCAGAAGTTTCCCAAATGCGCGAAGTGTCGCCCGACATTTCCTTGAGGTCTGCCAAAGTGTAATTGTTGGTCAGAATGTGGTAGGCAACGTATTCGTTCAGTGCATTATCCGGTTCAGTGTAGTCGGTTCCCGCGGACAATTTGGCTACCAAATCGTTGAAAGATTGAATATTGTTTCTCCTGAAGCCTTCGTCCGATACGGCCAGCAATGCGTAAGCACGTCTGTTTACCACATAACCTCCACCCTCTTGAGGCACGGTGTCGTAGATGGTATGGAGTTGTTGCGTCCAGGCGGTTGCGTCGAGAGCTGCTTTCATGATACCATAGCGGCCGTCTTCGACCAGTTTGTCGTAAACACTCTCCACCAGAGGGGTAAGCACTGCATCAATGTAATACATCAGCGCATTGTAGGCATGCACGCCCGATTCTGTGGTACGGGCCAGTCCGCCAAAGATAAACTGCCCCGGATTCAGAGTGTCGATGGCCACGCTGATGGCATCGCCGTTCAGGTTGTTCAAAGAGTTCTTTAATTGCATCGACTCCACCATGATGGAATCCAACATGGTATGATGCAGAATCAATGCTTTGGCGTAATCCTTGCCCAAATCTTCAATGCCCGACACGCCGCGTTGCTGATAAAAGGCAAAAACGGCATCATTGTCGGGAACCAGCAGCGTAAAAGCTTGAGTGGCCTGGTTCAAGGCATTGTACATATCGGAATAACGTAAAATCTTTACCCATTCCGAGTGGTTTTCGTTTTTTTCCAAAGTTTTGGAAGCGGGATTATCGTCGAATATCTGATAAACACTGTTCAGTTTGTCGTCTTGACAAGCCGCCAGCAACAACGCGACCGCCAGAGACATGAATATTTTTATGCTTGTCTGTTTCATAAGGCTTGTCATTTAGTGGTTTTATAATACGGATTTTGAACCAAATTTTCGTTCACCGAAATTTCGTTGTACGGAATAGGCATGTACCAGGCGTTTTCGTCCATCAACACCGATTTGATCCACTCGTCTTTGGTGGTCTGGTTGCTCTCGATGATTTCGTTGATGAAGCGTTCTTTGTAAACACCGTCGCCCTTGTCGTAGCGTCCCATCCGGAGCAGATTGTACCAATGCTTACCCTCGGCCAGGAACTCCATGGTCCATTCGTTCATAACAGCGTCGAGCATCACCATTTCGTCGGTTTCGCTGACATTGATATTAACCGAATCCAAACCTGCGCGCTGGCGAATCCGGTTAACCAAATCCAATGCTGTTTGCCAGGACTGCGCACCTCCCTTCATTACCAAAGCTTCTGCCTTGGTCAGCATAACATCGGGCACACGATACAGTATAAAGTTGGCATCCTGAGCGGGACGCGTGTTGCCTCTGTCGGCAATATCGGTACCCATGTATTTCCATACCGACAGGTAATTGGCTGTTCCGTATTTGGTCTGGTCAGCCGCATCGGACACAAAGGTGCCAAAAATCATACGCCCCACCCGACCGTCGGTAGCCCAGCCGTTTCTAATCGAATTGGCCATGACTTCGTCGGTTTCGGTAATCAATTTAGCCTTGAGATGATCGGTAACCTTCAAAGTGGATGAGGCTCCTACCGAGAACCACGAACCAAAGTTGTTGGTTTGAGACATATGAGTTTCCCAATTCAACTCAAAAATACTTTCGTTGGAATTGCCCGGATAGAAAATTTCGTACCATTTGGTCATATCCGACATAAAGCGAGGACGGAACGAAGTGTCGCCTTCGGGTGCATCCAGAATGTAATTGCAATATTGGATGGCTTCGTCGTAGTCGTGGTTCCACAAACAGGCATCGGCCATCAGGGCATACAGGGCCCATTTGGTAGCACGGCCTTTGGTTTGCCAGGTGTAACCGTCGGTGTCTTCGTATATATCCTTGGCTGCACCCGTTGCAAGCGCCTTTTCGATATCGTCCTTGATTTGCGCAATGATATCGGCTTCGCTCGATTTGGGTGTCATGTAATCGGCATCGTCGTTGACAAAAGCCTCGACCACCAAGGGCACCTCGCGAAAGTTCTTAACCAAAACCAAATAGCAATAGGCACGTTGGAAGTATGCTTCGCACAAATGCGATTTCATCACACTTTCGTAATAGGTTTCGTCTTCGGTTGTCACCGAGGGCGCGTATTTCAACACGCTGTTGGCCATACCTATCACCTTATACAGGGAAGCGTAATTACAAATGCCCGACGAAGGTGTCAGGTTGAAGTTTTGCAGATAGCTGTGTTGGCTGTTGCTCGAATACAGAGCACCGCCGCGCACCTCGCCCCATACCAGCATGGTGGGTACTGCCTGACGCATATAGTAATAACCGGAGGCTACCACCGCTTCTACATCCTGGCGGGTTTTCCAGTAATTATCGGTGACTTGTTCGTTGTTGGGCAGAATATTCAGCCACTCGTTGCAAGAACTGAGTGTCAGGGCCAACAAGGTCATCGTCGTCAAAAGAAATCTATTCATTGTTTTCATTGTGTGTACCCTCCTTAAAAATTCAAATTAAAACCAAATGCCAAACGCTTGGTCACAGGCGTGGAGGCGTTATCTCTTATCAAACTCGTCGCCGAAGAAGGAATGCTGACTTCGGGGTCTTGTCCCGTATAGTTGGTCCAAGTTAACAAGTCGTAACCCGTACAGAAGAAACTCAAGGTGTTGATGTTGTACTTTCTCAGTAAATTGCGCGGCACGTTGTAAGTCAAAGACAAAGTCTTAAGACGAATAAACGAGGCATCTTCTACAAAACGGTCGCTGCCTAAGTAATTGTAACCCATACCATACAAAGCACGCGGAATATTGGTCGAAGCGGCATCGCCCGGACTGCGCCAGCGACTCAACACAGCCGTACTCTGGTTGTTGGTGCCGTACATGCTTTCCAGATCCATACAGGCCTGATTGATGATTTTTTGTCCGACACGATCGTAGAAGAAAGTCGTCAGCGACCAGAATTTATACCTCAGGTTAAAGCCAAAACCACCATAGAATTTGGGGTTGGAATTGCCCAAATATACGATATCGTATTCGTTGATTACACCATCGTAATTGATATCCTGATAGCGTGCATCGCCGGGAAACACGGTGGTGGAGCCATTCTTCATTACAATGGGCCGACCTTTGTAGTCGTGCATCACCCGGCCTTCTTCGTCGAGTGCATAAGTTTCTTCTTTATTGTCGTACACACCTAAATAACGGTAGCCATAGAACGAACCGATGGGGTCGCCCTCTATCACACGCACGGCATAATTACCGTTGCCAAATGTGTAGTTTTCTTCCTTCATATTGGCGGGCAGTTTTTCTACCTTGTTCTCGTTGTGACTGATGTTAAAGTTGAAGCTCAATTTCCAGTCGGTCGTGTTGATGGCATTGTAAGTTATACGGAATTCGTAGCCCTTGTTGCTCAGTTCACCGCTATTAAAGTACCTAATGCTGGTGTAACTGGTTGACGAAGGAATGCTGACGTTTCCAAGCAACAAATCGCTGGTGTATTTATTGTAATGGTCGAACGTAAAGCCCAATTTTCTAAAGAATTCCAGGTCGAAACCATAGTTCCACTCGCGCGAGGTTTCCCATTTGAGTTTATCGAGCTGGATGCGGACAGGATAAATGGCCGGCATGCTCATATATTCCCCTAAAGACTGATATGCACCCAGGTACATCGATGCACCCGAAGGGGCATTACCACTCCAACCTAAACCGACACGCAATTTACCTTCGGTGAGCCAGGGATTGTCCCTGTCGCGTATAAAAGGTTCTTCGTGGATGTTCCATGCCACACCGAATGCAGGGAAAGTACCAAAGCGTTCGCTCTTACCCATGGCAGAGTTACCTTCGCGGTTGACGGTAGTCCTGAAAACATACCGGCGATCGTAGGTATAGACCCCTTGAGCCACTGCACGCACACTGCGTACTTGCGAAAAACCCGAGCCGATACTGCTTACCACACTTCCCGCTACCGGGTCGCTCAAATTGGGCGAGGCGTTGCCGCTGGTAGCACTGGTGTAACTGTAACTGTCGTTTTGCGACATATTGGCCAAAACGGTAGCCACCACCGCATGAACATCTCTAAAAGTCTTGTTGTACAATAATTTGTGCTCTGTTTGCAAGGTCATTCTATCTGAGAAAGCATCGGTACTCTGGTTGGCATAGTTGCTGGTCCAGAGTACGCCCGTAGCTTCTTGCGGAATGAATTTGCGGTTCTTGGAAGTACGCATATTCATCGACACATAACCTTTGTACATCAGACTGAAGGGGAAAACATATTGCACGTTCAAAGTCATTTTTTCTTCGCGCTGCATGGTTCTATTGAAACCCATCTCCGCCATTGCCACGGGGTTATAATGATAACTGCCGTTGAATGCACCCTGGAAATCTTCGTTCTGACGACTGAAATAGCTCGGCAAGGCTTCGCCCGTGAAATCGTCGATGTAATAGGGACTTTTGTTGGGCATTTTGCGTTGTGCCTCGGAACGAAGCGTCGAAAGTGCATTAGCATCCCTGTTGGTCTGTGTATACGTAAACTCGGTGTTTACCATGAGACGCTCGCTAAAGTCGTAACGTATATTGAACGAGGTGTTGAAACGGTTCAATGCGGTTCCCACCGTGGTCCCCGTTTCGTTCAGATAACCCAGGGAGTAACGGTAAGTAGCCTTGTCGCCACCTCCCGACAGCGAAAAGTTATTGTCGGTGGTGTAAGCATTCTGACGCACATAGTCCAACCATTTGGTATTCACATTGTATTCATCAAAATACTGCCAGTCTCTGACATAATTGATATCGTAGGTATTAAACAATTGTTCCAATTCGTTTCTGGCCGATGTCAAACCCTTGGCATTAGCGGCATTCCAAATGGCATCCTGCATCAAAGCCACATACTGATTACCATCGAGCAAAGGAATGGGATCGGGTTCAAACTTGGTGGTAAACTTGCTGTTGAAACCAAAAGTGGTCTTGCCTTTTGAACCTCTTTTGGTGGTAATCAACAAGACACCATTGGCACCCTTAGTACCATAAATAGCTGTAGCAGAAGCATCTTTCAATACCTCGATCGATTCGATGTCGTAGGGTGCAATGTTGAGCAAGGCGCCAAAGTCTTCTTCGTTGGCCGTGGCAAAATTGAAATCGTCGGCGATATCGACGTGATAAGGAATACCGTTGACCACAATGAGCGGCTCCGACGAAGCGTTCAATGAATTGACACCACGAATACGGATGGCACTGCGCGCTCCCGGGTCGCCGCCCACCACGATATCCACACCCGCCAACTGGCCTTGCAGGGCTTCGGTGATGTCGGAGATAGGCGTACTCTGCACAATATCCGACATTTCAATTTTTTGCGTCGAAGAAGTCTGCTCCGTGAACGAAATACCCATTTCATCTCTGTCTACTCTCCTGCCCGTCACTTGTACTTCGTCCAGACTTTTGCTGTCGGGTTCCATACGCACATTCAAAACCTTTTGTCCCGTATAGTCGATCGTTTGGGTTTTCAGGCCGATGTAGGAGAATCGAATGCGCGGTTCCTTTTCGTAAGCAGGAACAACGATACTGTATTGTCCGTCGATATTGGTAATGGCACCTGTTATATAACGGTTATTGGAACTGACCACCACGACATTCGCATTATAGACAGGCTCTACTTTGCCGTCGTACAATTCGGTGACCGTACCCGTCACCACCGTATTTTGAGCTTGTAACTGCGGCCAAACCAATACAGCGACCAACACTATCAAAAATATCTTTATTTGTTTCATAATGGCCAATTTATAACAAGATGTCGTTGATTAAATGGAAAGCACCGTCGCTGTACGAGAAAGGCAAGGAATGGAATTTTTCGGTATTGTGCAAAGACACTTCCGCTCCTTTTATGCCATCTTTGTCGGTCAGACTAACGGTGAGCGTCGTACCCGTATCGGTGATATTGAGTTTGTAAGCTCCCGAAGTATCGAAACTGCCTTTCATGCCGCTGCCCGGATAAGGATAAACGCTGAAAGGAGTCAAATCGCTGATAATAAAATAACTGCGAAGATAATTAGCCAGCAGCGCTTTGTTGGGGTTACCGATCAGTACCATATCGTCGGAAACGCTGCACTTGTCGCAACCGGGGATCTCGGTGATACGCGCTTTGATGGCTTCGTTGGTAGGCACAAAAGCTATGAAACGAGCATCATCCATCACTATTTTTAATTGTTGTTCCTCGACCAATCCAGCCTTGCTGAGCAATTGTGAGAACAAATAATAAGGATAAGTGTTGTCGTTGCAAACCGCAAGGGTGCGGTTCAGGCCTTCATCCTCGCCCGGCATAAAAATACTCGGAGCAGTGTAGGTGTAAACGCTTCCGTTGTCCCATTTGCCCCCGTTGGGCTGAGCTGGGTTCATTTCGAGGGGAGCAAAATCGAAGTAAATTTCGTCGACGTAGGTGGGATTCAACTGTTTATTAAACAAAGCACTGGTGGTAATTTTGCCATCGTACAGATACCAATAGTTGAATGCCGTATTGGTTTCTACCACCTGAAAACCGGTAGTCGATAGTTGGTTTACCGAAGATGACACGTTCATATTAACCATATCGCGCATGGTTCCAACGCTCATGGCGGCATAATTGCCGTCGTCGCCAATCACTTGCAATTCATGACGACCGCCCGCTATCGTTTCGAAACGTATGGCGGCACCGCGGAACTGAGCCGTATCGGGAATCAAAGCCACAAATTCGGTGTTTTGAGAAGCCAATGCCAACACCAAATCCGAGCCGTCTAAAGCATATAAATAAGGTAAGAATCGTTTATCACGAAAAGCACTGCCTATCACCGAAGAGAAAATGGCGGGAGGCGTCATCCGGTCCATTCCGTACAGAGCACCGTTGCAGCACATTTGCCTCCAGGTTACCTGGTCGGGATCGATGTTGACGGGCGTGCCGTAAACGGTCTTGATCAAACCTTTCTTGATTTCTTCGGGAAAGGCTACCACGTCGTCACTTCCAAAGGTCTGGCTTATAAAATATTGCAAGATAAGCGGGTCTAATTCGTTCAGATTACTGTAACCGCAACCGGGCGTCCAATAAGTAGTGAAAAAGTTCTGAACAGCATCGTTGGAGGGCGCAAACAAATTATATCCCACACTCGACAACCTGTCCATGGCAGTATAATCGGTCACCGGCCACTCGCAGGCAATGTTCACTAAACCGGGATGAGTGTGCAGATACAAGGTTTGTCCATTGCCAAAATCGGTAGTCAGTTCGGGTTCTTCCTGATACTCACCGTAAGAATTGAACAACTCGAAAAAGATGGAATAATCGGCGTTGTTCTTCAACTCGGTGTAAATGGTTTCGAGCGGATCCAACACCTGACTGATATGATAAAGATAACCGTTATCGGTAATAACATGATCGTCGTCTATCACTGACGCGTTCGACACATTGAAACCATCGATCTTTCCGGTGTGATGGCTGCCCGTCCACTCGGTATTGGGGAAAAAGTACTCATAGTTGTATTTGGGGTCGATGCCTCTGGTAGCAAACAACTGTGTGTTGAAAACAGGAATAAACCGTTCAAAATGATATACGCGTACAGAGTCTTTTCCGTCCCATTCCATAGAAATGGGGTCGGCGCTTTTGGTGCGAAACTTGTAATAGCAGCCCGCATTCACCAACAAAGCTTCGGCGGAGGCTTCGTCGCCTTCTATCGGACGGAAATTAACTAAATTATCCCAGTTGAATGCATAATAAAGCAAATGAAATCCTATCAACTTTGAAAGCTGTTCCGGGTTCTCTGCATGCATTTGGTCGATGCCGGCATAACCTGCTTTTTGCAGATAGGCCGTGAAGGCAGAATCGTTGGGGGCCATCACCGTCAGGATGCTCTTGCCTTTTACAATGGGAGCGTAACCCGCCAAATCTACACCGCGCAAAAACATCGTGTAGTTGCCCTCGTCTTGAAGCACCTCGTAGGCGCTTCCCTTTAACCAGTCGGGGGGAGCATAATGCGGACGGTTGGCCAGTTCCTCCTGGCAAGAAGTCAATACTGTCAGCAGTAGACAGATCCCCGTCAAACTAAAAAAGAAGATTCTTTTTCTCATTGTTTAAATAGTTTATGTTGTTGCTTTAATATACCATAACTTTTTCGATGCGGACACTGCCGTCCTGATATTTCTTTTTGACAATAAACAGAGCAGGCGACCCCGTGTAGGGAGGCTCCATGCCTAGGGGCAGGCCTTCCAGACTGAAATATTGTTCGCTTACGGGAACCACGCTTACCTGAGGCAAGGCCGTGTAACCCTTCTCACGAACATAAATCTTACCCGTGGTAAACAATTCGGACAAATCCCATTCCTGCGTTTCCGAAGGTTCGGCAGGTTCAACGGCAGAAATGCTTCCGCTCAGAGTCACACCCGGCGCAAACGTAAAGACGGTAAACGAACTATTGTTGGGAATGTCTATCGTCACATCGGTCATGTCCAATTCGAGCGTACCGTTTAATGTACTGTTAGCGGCAAATTTAATTCTGGCAGCGTTATTCAATATCTGTTTACGATACAAGGGCACCTGGATTATACCTCCGTTGAGTAAGTTCAAACCACCATTCAGTGTAAAGACATCCGACTTATTAAAAAGCGTGTCTCCCACAGCGACTTTGCCGCCATTGTTTACAGTGACTCTGCCTTTGACCGAACCCTTGCCGCAAAGCGTACCACCATTGTTCACCGCGATGGCTCCGTTGCCTGTCAGTGAACCGTTTACCACCAAACGACCTCCGTTGACCGTGGTGCTGCCCGAATAGATACTCGTACCTGCCAGTCGCCAGTCGCCCGTTCCCACTTTTTGAATGTGAGTGGTACAATCATAATTAGCAGCACTGCAGCGGTTGTCGATGACGCCCCAGAAAGTTTCGTCGGTATTGGCACCGCCCACAATCCAAGTCATGGTAGTGTTTCTGGTGTTCTTGCTCGCTCCCGACAAATAAGTACCCGATGCACCCGACAATCCGCCCAAATAGTAAGTGGCTGCCGCTTTCCAGCAAATCACGCGGGTATTGCCACGTAATTCGACCACTGCGTTGGGAATACCAATGCCGTTGTACAGCATCAGTTGCGAACCATCCGAGCTGGAACTCATACCCCTGGCGATGAGTTTACCCGTAAAGCCGTCCCAGCTTTTACAGATGTATTCGCGAACATATGGAATCTGGTATTCGATGGTACCGTCGCCCGTCACGACATTGTTAATGGAACAGTTGCGATTGGGTGCAAAATAAGAATAGGTGCCCGATTCGGCGTGAATGGGGAAGGAATAGGTTTCGTAGTTGTTGCTCTCGCCTTTGGTGCTGAGTTTTCCGCCCGCCAAGACCAGTTGAGAGGATTTTCCAAGGCCGGCTTTACTGATCTCGGTGGTGCTCAGATAAATACTGCCGCCTTCTTCCAAACGAGTAGGACCTTCGTAACCAAAGAACGAGGTGCTGCCCACGCTGATTTGTCCGCCTTTGACGGTGACACCGCCCGTACCTTCCAAGGTTCCGGTCATCGTCACTTTGGCGCCACTGCTGATATTAAAGGTAGTGTTTTGATAGACTTTGGCCGAACGGTTGGTCGATGTGTTACCACCGGTGTATTCCCAGCAACCTCCGTCCCAAATCCAGTTCTGTGCAAATTCCTGTGAGGCTCCTATACTACTGTTCTCACCACCGTTTTTGAGCGTGGCGAAACGCAACACGCCACTGTGAAGGGCCGTTGCACCCGTATAAGTGTGAGCCGCCGAACCCATGTCGAGCTTGCCTTTTCCAAACTTATTGACCGAAGTCCCTTCGCCCGCAATGGCTGCCCCCGCCAAGGTCAGGTCGTGGTCTTGCCCTACCACAACGGTTTTGGGCGACACCACCGAGTCTATGGTAATAGTGGCACTCTCAGAAGGAGTCAGCAAAACAGCGGTGCTGTCGGTATAGACATTTTCACCCCAATTCAAGTCGGTAAAATTCCATGCGCCCGAGGCGATATTCCAAATCAAATCGGGTTCGTAGCTATCCCATTCCACCATAGGTACGTATTCGGGTTGGGTTTTGGCTTCCAAAACCGACGAATATTCCGAAAAATGGTTACCCTCTGTTTTGAATGCTTTGACGCGGAAAGAATAAGCTGTGGCAGGCATCAGGTTCTTGATGGTGCAAGCGACCGAACCAGTTCTCTCTCCGGCGGCACTGCCCGGAGCACTTCCGTCGGTACCCCTGAGTTTATAGTCGGCGGCCAAAATGCGTGCCACTTCGGTGTAATTGCCGTCGATCAGTTGCTCGACGATAAAGCCGTCTTCGCCTTCGGTGTAGTCGAACCAATTGATGACCAATTGATTCTGAGAAGATTCTTGCAAGGACAATACAAAGGGACGGCGCAAGAAGAAGGCGCGGTCGTCTATAGTAATGCTGTTGATATAGTTTTCGATGTTAGCATAGCCATTGGCTGCAATGGTCATGGCATCGTTGACGGTGGGGTCGGTACCGTTGGCTGTTTCCCATGCATCGGGCATGCCGTCGCCGTCTGTGTCGACCGGTTTGGCAAAAGACTGATGCGGCCAGGAGGTGGGAATACCTATGGGCAGTTCCGCTTCTTTGGAAATCAAAGCTCCTTCTTTACCAAACGACATGGTTTCGTTTATCACATAAAAATCCACCGGATCGCGATAAGGCAACGAAGCACCCACCGTCGGGAGCAGACTGTCTATCAAAGCATTGCCCGGATAAGCAGGTAAGGCGGGGTAATCGTAAGGTTGGGACTGAAAAGTAGGTGGCCCGGAATATTCCGACTGAGGAATGCTGTATGGATTTAAGATGCCGTCGCGGTTTTTGTCTTGCCAATTGTCGTCGGCGTAGATATTGAAATTGCTGTTGCCGCCCGTAAAAGCGTTGCCTCCTACCGCCGGGCCATTGATAAATAAGTTGTTGGTTGCATTGCAATAACTGGTACCCTGAGAGTCGCCTCCCATAATATAGCAACCATTCTTCCAATTGTAAACAATATTGTTGACATATTGGTTAGTACCCTTGATTTTATTGTTTCGTGTACTGTTGTCCACGTATAAGTTTCGATACAAAGTAATGTGATCGGCCTGCATCAATCCTCCGGCCGAGTGAGTCATCAATCCCTGACTCATGATGCTGTTTTGGATGGTAATATCACCCAGAGCGCCCTTGCCGTCTGAAGAAATGGAGAAAGTTTCGTCCAATCCCCACGACACCGACAAGTGGTCGAATATCATGTTTGTTCCGTTAGCCACGCCCGCTGCGTCTTTGCCGGCATCGCCGCCGGAGCCCATACGGAATCGCAAATAACGGACAATGGTATTGCTCGCTCCCGAAAACGAAACGCCATTGCCGTAAACGGTAATACCCTCACCCGGAGCAGTTTGTCCGGCTACATAGAGGTTGTTTTTGAAAACCAACCGACTGTTGAGCTTAATCACACCCGAAACGTCGAAAATAATGATACGATTAGCCGTGCTGACCGCATCGCGTAAAGAACCCGTGCCGCTGTCGTTTAGGTTGGTCACACGATAGACTGATCCGTAACGTCCGCCCACGGCGTATTTTCCAAATCCCTCGGCCCCGGGAAAGGCCGGGAGCGCATCGGCAGCCGTCACCGTCATTGCCCAAATGGTAAAAACGAAAAAAGAAGCTAATCGTTTCATGATCGATTAAGAATAAGTCGATAAGAGAAAAAAGAAGAGAAAAAGGGAAGAGCCGTCGTCTGGTTGACGGCCCTACCCTTTTGGAGATCAAACTTTATTTAATAAAGATTTTTTCCACTTTGATGTAGCCATCGGAATATATCTTCTTGACAATGGTGATACCCTGATAAGCGGGGCCTGCCATGCGTATACCGTTCAAGTTGTAATATTCGGTGGCAACCACTTCGGCGGCTTGCCGGTGAACGGGCAATGCCACATAACCCTGGGACACTTCGCCGTTGTTCATCAACAGAATGTCGTAAACGACTGCTTTGGTACCGCCGGCCACTTGTGTAATGCGAACAAATACCTCATCGGAACCTTCGTAATGCGATACATTGCGCTTCCAGAAACGTCTGTAATAAGAAATACCCAAGGTATCGATGGTGGTCCATTCCACGCCGTCCAGAGAAGTCTCCAGAACCAGTACCAGATTAGCACCGTCGCTGTTGTTGTTGCCGGCAAAGGTGATGATATCAAACGGACCCTGATGCTTCTGAGAAGTTTCGATAGAAGCAGTGAAAGGCTCACCCGAAACCTTAGGACCAAAGGTGATATGGTTCCTGGTGGGAGTAGTAATCAGGTCTTCGACTGCGTCGGCATAATAACCGGTGGCACCGGCATAACCTACCTCCATCAGAGGCGAAGTATTTTCCCACTGAATGACCTGACCTTTCGTTCTCATGAACCAACCGTTGTCTTTGGCATTCAAACTGTCGTTCTGAGCATAGATAAAGATATCATCGATAAAGTGGTAGTTGTAGGTGGTATCGTTACCTTCTACAATGGTGTCGATGGAGGCATAAGAAGATCTCGAATTTTTACCTACATAATAGGCTACTTTGGACGAGCCACCCGAGGTTTCCCAGAACCAGTCGGTATTGTTGGCATCGAAGTAAGCCAGAGTGTCTAAACGGATATTGTCTTTGGTAATACCTGTCACACCGATTTCCTTGGAAACAATGCCGGAACTAATATAGCTACCACCACCTGCAAAAGCGGTTATGGTCAAGGGATAGCGCACTTCTACCGGCGCAGTGTATGCGGCGCTCGCTGCTATAATATTACTGCCGGTGTAATTGTAATAAATGGTGGCGTCTTCGGTGGGACAGGTAATGCTTACTACTGTTTTGCCCTCTTGTGCTTCCAGGGTAATGACAGGAGCCTCAGCCACCGCTTTCACCAGGATAATACCCGAATAAACACCGCTGTTGTTGAAACCTTGCTTCGTGGCAATGGCCTTGATAACAGTAGAATCTACCGTCACGGTGAAAGGTTCTTTATAACGCAAACTTTCGGCAGTGGGTTCGGTACCGTCCAAGGTATAATAAATGACGGCATCTTCGGTAACACTGCTCAAGGTAACCTGAGTGGAAAGATTGCTGTATTCGAAAGTGCAACTAGGTATAATACAGGAAGTCACAGAGCCCTTGCTGCTGATAATAGCATCTATCGCATTATTGATCAATTGAACGGCATCGTCCGACAAGTTGCTTTCGCCTTCTATAAAAATCGATTCGAAAGACATGGGCAACAAAATGTACGTATTCTTATTACCCAAACGATAAAGGGCATTGTAAGTATCTTCTCCGCTTACCACCGTTGCCAACACTTCGCCTTTGCTGAACAATTGCTCGTCGGTGGCGGTGAAGCCTTGTACCAAATTGGTCTTGATCAACGATGCATCGTAATTATGGTATAAAACCACGGCACCGCCTTCCTCGATAATCATATCGGTAAAGAGAGCATCGTCAAGGTAGGCAGAGTCAACATCGATCTGGGCAATACCGCCTTGTTCAGAAGCATTAGCAGTGGGATTCACGCCCGTGCCAAAGCCCCAGGCCTGAGACAAGAAAGCATTGAAGTTAAGCATGGGAACGCGATTCACTTCGGTGCCCAGCATCTCAACAAAGGCATGCTCGGGGCTCAAAGCGCCACACAAAACCACAGCGTCAAAGTTTTCCAAGGCAGCCAAGGTGTCGGTGTCGGCTGCGGTGAAATCTTTGATATTGATGGCAGTGGTGTTGATCTCGGCTATTTTGGTACCGTTGTAAACGGGATCATTGTCTATACCGCAATAGCCCGTTGCCGATTCATCGTAGATGTAAGCGATCTCGTGTTCTTCCATTACGATATCGCCTTCACCCATAACATACTTCACTGCATTTATAATTATTCTGACACCGTTGTCGTTGATGGCCCAGATGTTGTCGCTGGACAGACCTACCAAAACATAAGGCTTGCCCAATAGGGTTATTTCATGCACATTGTTGTAATTGTCGGAAGTAGTAACAGCCAGCAATTTATCTCTTTCCGCATCGATGGGAGAACCCGCAATGATGCCCGAAGTGGCAAAACCTTGCAAACGGTTGCTTGAAGCCGGCTTGGCGGGATCGTACAGAGCAATGCTGCCGTCCGACTCTCTGGTCAGGCCGGCAAAAATGGCGTGAGAATCAAAACCTTCATTAATGTTGATGGTATTACACCTGGTGCCCGGATTGCTCGGTGCCGCCCACGACCAGCGTCCGTTGGTGTAGTTGTAAGTTTTCATCGAAACGACGGGCACTCTGCCGACCAGTTTCACCAAGCCGTTCGTCAGGGTAGAGTTTCCCGGCATGGCTTCCGAGAACACCACGCAGTCGTAGGTGGCCAGCTCATCGTAATCAACCTCGACGGTCGAGGGACTGTTGTACAAAGTCAGATCGAACTCGGCCGCAAGGGCATTGTGAATTGGGTCCTGGTCGGGAGTATAGCCTCCTTCTTTCAAACCGTAATCAACGGCCTTACCACTGTTGTAGCCTTCCTGGTAAATGAAAGCCACTCTCTTTTTGGCTGCATACGAAGTGCCGAAGCATAGTGTAGCTGCCAACAAAAACACAAGGATTTTTTTCATTTTCAATAGGTTTAATTGATGGTTAATTGTTTAATTATTTAATAAAGATTTTTTCCACTTTGATATGACCATCGGAATATATCTTCTTGACAATGGTGATACCCTGATAAGCGGGGCCTGCCATGCGTATACCATTCAAGTTATAATATTCGGTGGCAATCACTTCGGCGGCTTGCCGGTGAACGGGCAATGCCACGTAACCCTGAGACACTTCGCCATTGTTCATCAACAGAATGTCGTAAACAACCGCTTTGGTGCTTCCGGACACTTGTGTAACACGAACAAATACTTGATCGGAACCTTCGTAATGCGATACGTTGCGTTTCCAGAAACGTCTGTAATAAGAATGCTTCAAGGTATCGATGGTGGTCCAGTCGCTGCCGTCCAAAGAAGTCTCCAGAACCAAGGTCATGCTGGCACCGTCGCTGTTGTTGTTGCCGGCAAAGGTGATGATATCAAACGGACCCTGATGCTTTTGAGAAGTTTCGATGGAAGCGGTGAAGGGTTCGCCCGATTTCTTAGGACCAAAGGTGATATGGTACCTGGTGGGAGTGGTAATCATGTCTTCAACGGCATCGGCGTAATAACCGGTAGCACCGGCATAACCCACCTCCATCAGGGGGTTAGTGTTTTCCCACTGAAGCACCTGACCTTTCGTTCTCATGAACCAACCATTGTCTTTGGCGTTCAAACTATCGTTTTGCGCATAGATAAAGACGTCATCTACAAAATGATAGTTGTAGGTGGTATCGTTTCCCTCCACAATGGTGTCGATAGATGCATAAGCGGATTTCGCATTTTTACCCACATAATAGGCTACTTTGGACGAGCCGCCTTCGGTTTCCCAATACCAGTCGGTACTGTTGGCATCGAAGTGGGCCAGGGTGTCCAAACGGATATTGTCTTTGGTAATACCGGTTACGCCGATTTCCTTGGAAGTAATATCGGAGTCGATATAAGTACCACCCGATGCAAAAGCGGTTATAGTCAAGGGATAACGCACTTCTATCGGGGCAGTATATACAGCACTCGCTGCTATAGTATTGCTGCCGGTGTAATTATAGTAAACGGTGGCGTCTTGGGTAGCACAGGTGATGCTTACCACGGTTTTGCCCTCTTGTGCTTCCAGAACGATGACAGGTGTCTTGGCCACTTTCTTGACCAAAATCGTCGCAGCGGCGGTTTTACTATCATCGTAACCTTGTTTCACCGCAAAAGCTTTGACTAAAGTAGAATCTTCCGTCACCTGGAATGGAGCGGTGTAAATCGGGCTGTTTTCGGTGGGTTCGCTGCCGTCGGTGGTGTAGTAAACCGTGGCATCGGGAGTGGCACACTTAATGCTGACTATGGTTAGCTCGTCTCGAT
Source organism: Bacteroidales bacterium UBA1402 (assembly GCA_002305085.1). Classification (GTDB taxonomy): domain Bacteria; phylum Bacteroidota; class Bacteroidia; order Bacteroidales; family UBA1402; genus UBA1402. The sequence goes on from DBQE01000019.1 coordinate 42,041, forward strand.
AGTCGCTCGAAATGGAAGGCGTCATTACGGCCACCACCGTAGCTTTGCTTTCAATCAGATAATTCACTGCATTATTAATCAACGATATAGCATCGTCCGACAAATTGCTTTCGCCCTCTACCACCACTGCATCCGGGCCAAAAGGAATCAACATATAGGTATTGGCAGAAGCATGTTCGTGAATGGCATTAAAAGTTCCCGCCGGCCCTTCTACTACCGCCAGCACGGAATCGTTGGCGAATAATCCGCCCTCGACGGCCTGGTAAGCCTGTATCAAATTACATTTAAGCAAAGCGGGGTCGCTCTCGAAGAACAGAGCGATCTCTGCGCTGCTGACATCGATATCGGCATATATGGCGTGTGCTTCGGCGCCCTCAGGGATTTTAATTGTGCCGATACCGCCCTCTTCGGCCGCATTGCTCGGATTCCTCAGGGTAGCCCATCCCCAAGCCTCATTAAGCGAAGCATTCAGGTTAAGAATAGGCACACGATTCACTTCTTTCTTCAACATGGCCACAAAAGGATGATCGGCCTTCAGTCCGTAAGAAAGCACCACCAAATCGTAGTTTTCCAAAGCAGACAGCGTATCGGTGTCGACTGAGCTAAAGTCTTTAATGTCGACGGATTCGGAAGCCACTTCCGCTATTTTGGTGTAATTAAAGAAGGGATCGCTGTCGATGTCCTGGGTCGATGCATCGTACAAATAAGCTACTTTGGATTCGCTGAAATCAAATTCTTCGTCGCCTTGGTCCACAATGACACTGTAGATAAGCAGACCGCCCACATTGGGACCAAAAGCAACGTCCACAGAGTCGGTGATATCTGCATTCACCTGAAAGACATTGACGTTGTCGCCTTCTGCTCCCGTCATTTTTTCGGCACCCGCCGTACGCGTACAGTGGCCCGATTTACACTCGATGCCGCGAGGGTCGCTACTGTTGGCGGATTTGGTAATGATGGTGATGGTCTGACCTGCCACCAATTTTTTTATGGTGAAAGTCTGAACATCCTTATTCATTCTGAAATAAGCATTGCCTTCTTGCCAACGGACTTCAAAAGTATTGGCCTGGACATTGGCAAAATAGAGCTCACTGAATTCGGGCAAGATCTCGCCTTGCGCTTTGACTTCTCCCGTAAAAGCGTTCAGGTTGGTAGCACGTGTGTCTTCCACTCCATCTTTGATGGTTTGTTTCCAATTTTCGGTGTCTGCCAGGATTTTCTCCACGGAAGCCGCGCTTATCCCTTTTTCTCTCACATCCCACGACTTGCGGGCCTGTATAGGCAATGCCAGTATTAAAAATGTAATGATAACCGGGTAAAAACGTTTCATAAGCATTAGTATTTAGTATTGTTATTCAATTGTTATTCAAAAAAGATAGTCCTTGACACCGGAAAAACTGACGTAACAGCTACCGATATGAAAGCTATTAGTGCTACTGATAATACTGTTTTACAACTCATTAGGTTTTAAAAAGGTTCTGTCCCCCAACAGTGTGCAAAGCGCGTTTTCCCTGTCTTTTATTTCAAACTAACGACCACTGTGCACTTTAGAGAGCCGCAAGTTAGTAAAATATTGGAAAATGTTCCACAAAAATAAGACGGATTAAACAGAATTTTGAATTTTTGTTTGGAAACTTTGACAAAACCGGAGCATGACTTACAGCGGTAGCTGACCCTGCAACCCAACTTTATAATAAAATTAGTTCTAAATAATTTCAAAGCTTCTGTTTTTTTGTAATTTTGCAAACTATTGCCCCCTCTTATATTAGGACACAGTTTGAGTATGATTAAATCAATAGGAACTATTTCGCAAATTATTGGTCCGGTAGTGGACGTTTATTTCGACCTGGACGCAAGTAAACAAGAGGAACTGCCGGCTATTCACGATGCTTTGCTGATAAAGCGTAAAAACGGTCAGACTTTATACGCTGAAGTTCAACAGCATATAGGAGAAAACACCGTGCGGGCGGTCGCCATGGATTCAACCGACGGTTTACGAAGAGGCATGACCGTACGTACGCATGGCGGGACCATCACCGTACCCGTGGGCGAACAGGTCAAAGGCAGACTGATGAACGTCACCGGAGATCCTATAGACGGCATGCAGGATTTGAATCGTGAAGGTGCCTATTCCATCCACAGGCCGGCCCCTAAGTTTAAAGATTTATCCATAATAACGGAAGTTTTCTTCACCGGCATTAAAGTCATCGACTTGCTAGGTCCTTACGCCAAGGGGGGAAAAATCGGACTTTTCGGCGGAGCCGGAGTCGGAAAAACGGTACTGATTCAGGAGCTAATTAATAACGTAGCCAAAGCACACAGCGGTTATTCGGTTTTTGCCGGCGTAGGAGAACGCACCCGGGAAGGCAATGATTTGCTCAGGGAGATGATCGAATCGGGTGTCATCCGCTATGGGGAAGAATTCAAAAAAAGTATGGAAAAGGGCGACTGGGATTTATCGAAAGTGGATTACGAGGAACTGAAGAAATCACAGGCCACCCTGTTGTTCGGACAGATGAACGAACCACCCGGAGCCAGAGCCTCAGCAGCCTTGTCGGGCTTGACGGTTGCCGAATCGTTCCGCGACGGAACAGACACAAACAAGAGAGGTGGAAACGATATCCTTTTCTTTATCGATAATATTTTCCGCTTCACACAAGCAGGTTCAGAAGTTTCGGCCCTGTTGGGACGCATGCCCTCTGCAGTAGGTTATCAGCCTACCCTTTCCACGGAAATGGGAGCCATGCAGGAACGCATTACCTCCACCAAATACGGTTCTATCACTTCGGTACAGGCCATTTATGTACCTGCCGACGACTTGACGGACCCGGCGCCGGCAACCACGTTCTCACACCTGGATGCAACCACCGTCCTAAGTCGTAAAATATTCGAATTGGGTATTTTCCCTTCGGTTGATCCCCTGGAATCATCGTCCCGCATTTTAAGTCCTGAGATTTTGGGAGAAGACCACTACCAAACAGCTCAACGTGTCAAACAAATACTTCAAAGAAACAAGGAGTTACAAGATATTATCTCCATTTTGGGTATGGAAGAATTGTCGGAAGAGGATAAGATCACGGTCAGACGTGCCCGGAAAGTACAACGATTTCTGTCGCAACCCTTCTTTATGGCTGAACAATTTACGGGTGTGCCCGGAGTGATGGTACCCATCGAAGAAACCATACGCGGCTTTAAAATGATCCTGGACGGCGAATTGGACGAATATCCGGAGATGGCATTTTTAAATGTCGGGACCATAGATGAAGCCATTGAAAAAGGCAAAATTTTGCTAAAGCAAACGGATCAACAATAATATCCCAAGAATTTCAGCAGGAGTTTTATGTATCTTGAAATTATAACAGTAGAGCAGAAGTTGTTTTCCGGAAATGTCGAATCTGTGACAGTTCCGGGAACTATGGGACCGTTTACCATTCTGAAAAATCATGCCCCCATAGTATCGAGCCTGACGAAGGGTACTGTTAAATACAGGAGCAATCAAGCTGAAAACAAATTGAATATTTCCGGTGGATTTATTAAAGCAAATCTCGGTGTAGTCACCATTTGTTTAACTTCTTCCCAACACGTGCGATGAAACAACTCAGAAAAAAACTCATGCTCTGTCTGACTGCCACCCTGGCCGGTGTCGGCGGCATCTTGTGTTTTTTGGTGGTTGTTCTCTTTAAACACGACATCACAACTTGTTACGTTTCTATACCCGTATTTTTCTTATTTGTCGGAGTAATGTCCATTCTGACGATTACTAAAAACGGCATCACATATAAAAACAACGGCAGAAAGAGAGCCAACAAATACATGTTGGTGCGCGTTATCAAAATTTTCTTGGGAGCTGCTTTTTTCCTATTGTATTGGTTTTTAGTTAAACCCGAAGATGTAAAAGGCTTCGCCCTGACTTTTGCTGTGTTTTATTTGACATATCTTGCTTTTGAAACGTGGAGTTTTATACAGGTAGAGAAAAAAATTAAAAACAATGTTCAGTAAAGCTCTTAAATGTTTTTTATCCGCATGGATGTTTCTGGCAATGAGCACTTCTTTGTCGGCCGGGGTCGTATCGCAGGCTGACAGCCTGGAGGCTGAAGCAGCACCATTGGATGTTAAAGAGTTGATACTTGAACATTTAAAAGACGATTACGAGTGGCACATAGCCACTTATAAAGATAAAGACATCGGCATCCCCCTACCCGTCATATTGTACAGTAAAAACTCGGGGGCACAATTGTTCTCTTCGGCTAAGTTTCATCAAAACAAGGGTTATTACAAGGGTTTTTATATCAGCAAAAGCGGGAAGTACAAAGGGAAAATAGTGGAGACGGACGCAAGCGGCAACGAAATCCGACCGATTGATCTATCATTGACCAAGAATGCCCTTTCTTTACTCATCGGTTCCTTTCTGCTAATTCTCCTCATGCTGTTCATTGCTCGTACCTATAAAGATGAACCCATCAAACCTAAAAAGGGCTTAATAGGAGCCATGGAGGTTTTTATACTGTCTATTTACGACGACGTGATCAAACCGGTTTTGGGAGAAGATTACAAGGAATACAGGTATTATCTGCTGACCCTGTTTTTCTTTATTTTCTTCAATAATATTTTGGGATTGGTGCCCATTTTCCCGGGAGGGGCAAACGTTACCGGAAACATATCCGTTACGTTTACCTTGGCTTTGTGCACTTTTCTGATTGTAAACCTGACAGGAACCAAAGAATATTACAAAGGCATTTTTTGGCCCGATGTACCGGTTTGGCTGAAATTCCCTTTGCCTTTGATGATTATCATTGAGCTGGTTGGCTTGATTACCAAACCCTTCGCATTGATGATTCGTCTTTTTGCCAATATCATGGCAGGACATGCTATCGTATTGGGTTTGGTAAGTTTGATATTTATAACGGCAGGTATGGGAGCTGCACTCAGTTCATCCATGACGGGTTTTTCGGTGGTATTAACCATATTTATCTATTTCATAGAGATTTTGGTGGCGTATATCCAAGCTTATGTGTTTACCACTTTCACAGCTGTATTCATCAGTGGAGCAAGGGTTAAATCACCAAAAACCGAAAAGTCTCTCAAATCAACTTAAATACTAAATTCAACGAATTATTAACAGATAAATTTTAAAACAAACAATTATGTTACTAAGCATTTTATTACAAGTTGCCACCGACATCGCTATTTTAGGAAAAGCTCTTGCTGTTGCCTTAACAGTTTTTGCAGCCGGATTCGGTATCGGTAAAATCGGAGCCTCCGCTATGGAGGGGATTGCTCGTCAGCCCGAAGCGGGGGGTGATATCCGGATCAGTATGATCATTGTTGCCGCGTTGATCGAAGGTGTAGCGCTTTTCGCCATCGTTGTTGCCGGATTCATTTTATAATCGTTGCCATGTCGTTACTTACACCCGATTTGGGATTGGTCTTCTGGATGTTAATCGCATTTGGAATAGTCGTATTTATTCTGACTAAATTTGCTTTTCCCCCTATCATCAAAGGGGTGGAAGACAGACGCAGGTACATCGATGAGTCGCTGGCAGCAGCAAAGCAAGCCCAGGAAGATCTCAAAAATGTAAAGGCAGACGGAGAAAAGATACTCGAACAGGCTAAAAAAGAACAGGCTAGAATTTTGGCTGAAGCCGTCAAATCCCGCGAAACCATCATACGCGATGCGATGGATAAGGCCCAAAAAGAAGCCGACGTAATGATTGGCCTTGCCCGCAAGCAGATAGAAGCAGAAAAAGACGACGCCATTCGCGACATCAGAAAAGAGGTAGTTAACCTCTCCTTCGATATAGCCGAAAAGATCTTGCGCAAGAATTTAGATCAAAAGGCAGAGCAAGAAGCTGTCATCAATCAGCTGATTGATGACATGAACGTCTATAAATCGTAAACCTTTTTTCAACCACTTATGAGCATCGGATTGATACCGGCAAGATATGCAAAAGCTTTGTTGGAGTTTGCTGAGGAAAACTCTAACGCAGAGCTGGTATACGAAGAAGCCAAAGTGATTGTGCTGGTTTTAAACAAGACAAAGGAAGTTAACCTGGCTCTACGAAACCCGAAATTACCCGATGAGGACAAGCGGGAGTTGATGCTGAAACTGACCGGGAAAGAACTGAGCGGCACCCTAAAGCGTTTTATGGACTTGTTGTTGGAAAACAAACGGGAAGCTTTACTCCGGCAGATAATGTTGAAGTATATAGATTTTTACCGCAAGGACAACAAAATCAACCATACCAAACTGATTACGGCAACCCCGATAGATGCGGAAACGGAACAACGCCTTATCAAATTGATCGAAGCTCAGGTAGGCGGAACGGTTGAACTGGAGAAACAGATCCGTCCTGAAATTTTAGGAGGTTTTCAAATCGAAGTGAATCATTTGCGATGGGATGCCACTTTATCGGGACAATTGAAACAACTGAGAAAAGACATGTTGAACGGAAACGAAAAATAATATGGTCAACAAGATAAATGTAAGCGAAGTCTCGCAGGTATTGCGCAAGCAATTAGCCGGTATGGATGCCGATCCTAAGTTTGATGAAATAGGGACGGTATTGCAGGTCGGCGATGGTGTGATACGCTTATACGGTTTACATAACGCAGAAGCAAGTGAACTGCTTCAGTTTGAAAACGGCGTACATGCCATCGTCATGAATCTGGAAGACGATAATGTAGGTGCCGTACTTTTAGGATCGTCTTCCGAGATCAAAGAGGGAGATACCGCCGTGCGTACCAAACGAGTTGCTTCCATCATGGTGGGCAACGACATGTTGGGCAGGGTTATCAATCCCTTGGGCGAAGCCCTCGACGGAAAAGGAAAGATAGGAGGCGAACTGTATGAAATGCCCTTTGAGCGCAAAGCACCGGGCGTAATCTACAGGCAACCTGTAAACCAGCCTTTGCAGACCGGACTCACAGCCATCGATGCCATGATTCCCATCGGACGCGGGCAGCGGGAACTCATCATCGGTGACCGACAGACCGGCAAAACCAGTATTGCTATAGATACCATCATCAATCAACGCCGCAACTTCGAAGAAGGCGACCCCGTATATTGCATCTATGTGGCCATCGGGCAAAAAGGTTCAACCGTAGCTTCCATCGTAGAAACCCTGCGCAGGCACAAAGCATTGGAATATACTGTCGTGGTGGCGGCCAACGCTTCCGACCCCGCAGCCATGCAATACTATGCTCCTTTTGCAGGTGCAGCCATAGGTGAATTTTTCCGTGATACCGGCAGACATGCCCTGGTGGTTTACGACGACCTGTCGAAACAAGCCGTTGCATACCGCGAAATTTCACTGATATTGAGGCGCCCATCCGGAAGAGAAGCCTATCCGGGAGATATTTTCTACCTGCACTCGCGCCTCCTGGAACGGGCAGCCAAAATTATCAACCAGCAGGAAGTAGCCGAACAAATGAACGATGTGCCCGAAAGTCTGAAAGGTAAGATTAAAGGCGGCGGCTCACTGACTGCCCTCCCCATCATCGAGACACAAGCCGGCGACATTGCGGCTTACATCCCCACCAACGTGATTTCTATTACGGACGGTCAGATTTTCCTGGATGTAGATGCTTTTATCAGCGGCAATCGACCGGCTATTGACGTAGGAATTTCCGTGTCGCGCGTCGGCGGCAATGCGCAAATTAAAACCATGAAACGAATTGCCGGCACCCTGAAAATTGATCAGGCTCAATACAGGGAATTGGAAGCTTTCTCCAAGTTCGGCAGCGATTTGGATGCGGTCACTGCCATGACCATAGACAAAGGTCGAAAGAACGAACGCTTGTTGGTACAGCCCGTTCACTCCCCTCTCGAAGTTGAAAAGCAAATCGCCGTTTTGTACTGCGGTACCAAGGGCCTGCTGAAAGATCTTGCTTTGGAAAAAATAGATGCCTTTAAAAAAGAATTTTTAGCCAGGCTGGAATCTCTCCACAGAGAGAATGTGTTAAATCCCATTCGAAAGGGTATTTTTAACGATGAAATTATTGCTGTCATCGAACAAGTGGCAGCAGACGTAATCCTGAGTCTTTCTGTATAATGTCCTCACTGAAAGAAATAAAAAACCGCATTCATTCCGTGCAATCCACACGGAAGATCACTTCTGCAATGAAGATGGTCTCCATGGCGAAGCTCAACAAAACAGAAAGAATGATAGGCGGCATTCATTCATTTTATCATCATTTACACGATATCTTAAAGGTGATTTTGGATGATGGTAAGGACTATCAGACAGATTTTTCCGAAGCACGTGAATTGAAACGCATTGCCCTGGTTGTGTTTTCATCCAACTCCAGTCTTTGCGGCAGCTTCAACAGCAATATTGCCAAAAGACTGAACGTGGAAATTCGGAATTATGCCTCTTTAGGACATGAAAACATTTTGGTTATTCCCATCGGGAAAAAGATAGCCCAGGCAAGCGTGAAAATGGGATACAACATCCCCTCCGGTTTTGAAAATTTGGACTTCATCCTCGACAAACCCAATGCGAAAGTCGTGCTCGATTTAGCCAATCAACTGAAACAATTGTATCTAAGCGGTAAAGTTGATAAAATTGAACTCATCTATCACCACGCCAAAAGCAAGAGCTCGCAGGTTTTGGAGGCACGCACACTGCTTCCTCTGGATTTGAAAGAAAGGGATGTAATAGAAAAACCCGTCGTCAGAGAGCGTATTTATGAAGACGACTTTATCATCGAGCCCGACAGGGAAAATTTATTGCACGATTTGGTGCCCTACATCATCAATATGCGCCTGTATTTAGCATTGTTGGATTCGAGCGTATCAGAGCATACAGCCCGTATGCTGGCCATGCAAACCGCCACCGACAATGCCGATGAATTACTCGAAGAAATCAAATTACAATACAACAAGCTCCGCCAGCAAGCCATCACCAGCGAGTTGTTGGATATCGTCGGGGGATCGATGGAATAGGAGCTACTTATCAGTTATTTGACCGCCGGAATTATATATGGAAGGGAATCAAGCAAGACGCTAATCAAAAGGTCCTTTTTCCGGGAACTGGTAAGAAGCCTGTTTTCGTTCCATAAAAACAAGCAGAATTGTACTTCATGATGAATGAACAAAACAACATTAAATCACAACCATCTCACAAACAAATGCACTGCAGATTCTTTCCGATACTATTTACAATAATTCTTTTTGGATGCTCACATCCAAATCAAAAATTCGGCAGACATAGTTTAGCCGATGCCGTAGATTGTTTTGTAACTGTTCCCGACAGCACACGCACCAAAACATGGTGGTTTCACGGAGAGACCGAAACAACGAAAGAGGGAATTACAGCCGATTTGGAAGCGTTCAAAAAAGCGGGTATAGCCGGTGTAGTTTATTACGACCAGTCACACGGAAAAGCTCCCGATGCTTTGGACGGCTTTTCCGATAAGTGGTGGGAAATGCTCTGTTTTGCAGCCAGGGAAGCCGAACGAATCGGTCTTTCGTTTGAGATACATATTTCAAACGGCTATGTTGCCGGAGGTTCCTGGATAAGCAATGAATACGCTATGAAGCGACTTGCCTCTACTGAACTGATGATTGATGGAGGTAGGTATTTTGAAGGTGTGCTCGAAGCTCCATTGAACAAATACAATTTCTATAAGGATGTGGCTGTTTTGGCTTTTCCGGCACCAAACGGTGTCGGCATTTCATCGTCTAACCGACCTGTTAAGTTAACATCGAACAAGGCAGAAATTGATTTAAAGAATTTGTTCGATCCAAAGTCGGATAGACTAAGCAAAATTCCGTTTTCCCCTGATGGTAAGCCCGTTTACATAAATCTGGAATTTGATGAGCCGTTCACTGCACGAAGTATTACCTACCAGGTGAGGCCAAAAGGCAAAGCCACAACCAGTGCAACCAACATTCCGGGGCCGCCACAGGAAACTTTTGTAGGTACAGGCTATCGCATTCTACCCGATTTAGGTCAACTGGAAGTTTCACAAGACGGAATTAACTACTCAAAAGTTTGTGACCTGAAACCTGTTTACCGGGCACACGAGAGCTGGCGACAAAAAACCATTTCTTTCGCGGCTGTAGAAGGAAAATATTACAGACTGAATCTCCATGATTGGTGGGAAAAAGATGAAAAAACACCCGACGATATGCAGATTGGAAATCTTGTTTTACATGCTGCCGCCAAAGTTGACCAATGGGAAGAAAAAGCAGGTTTCTTTTCAGAGTATATTGAAAAAGACAAAACACCCGATTATCCGGCAAGCGAGGCTATAGATCTTTCTAAAATCATCAATCTCACCGATAAGATGTTGCCCGATGGTACTTTGAAATGGGAAGTCCCGGCGGGCAGATGGATGGTGATGCGCTTTGCTTATGTTCCAACCGGCGGCAGCACCAAACATGGCCGTAAAAACCTGATGGGTCGTGAGTGCGATAAGCTTTCGGTTGAAGCAGCCGAATACCATTGGAAGCATTATGTTCAGGTGATAATTGACTCACTGAAATCTTCAAATAGTGGTATTTTATCGGGTGTAGCCATGGATAGCCACGAGGCGGGTGCTCAAAATTGGACGGACAATTTTATCCAGGAATTCACCTCCCGTCAGGGATACGATCCGACTCCATATCTTCCTGCCATGATGGGTTATGTGATAAACGATGTAGAAACCTCCAACGGATTTCTCTTCGATGTCAGAAGAAATATTGCCGACATGATTTCGGATAATTATTACGGCAGTTTTGAACGTTTGTGTAATGAAAATGGATTGATTTTTACAGCACAGGCGATAGGCAATGCCCTGTGCATTGTGGGAGATCCCATTCAAGCTAAAAGTAAAGTTTCAAAACCACAAGGCGAGTTCTGGCCTATTCATCCTGATGGGAACTACGATATTAAAGAAAGTTCGTCGGCAGCCCATTTGTACAACAAGCCCATTGCATCTGCCGAAGCTTTTACCGATGCTAAATATTACCACTCTTTATCCGATTTAAAATCCTACGCCGATTATGCTTATGCCTTTGGAATAAACGAATTTGTGATTTGCGCATCGCCGTATCAGCCCTGGCTCGATAAAATACCGGGCAGCACGGGCGGTGGCAGACAATACGCCATTAATCGCAACAACACATGGTGGGACTATAGTGAACCTTTCTGGAATTATCAGGCAAGAAATGCAGGTATTTTACGCCTGGGCAAACCATCCATAGACCTTTGTGTTTACCTTGGAGAAAACGCACCCGTCAAAATATTGACTTACCGTCTGCCGGACATTCCCGGTGGCTTCGATTTTGACGCCTTTACGTCACATGCCTTACATACGCGCATGTCAGTACAGAATGGCCTGATAAACTTACCCGGTGGTGTCAATTACAAAATGATGATATTGCCGCGAAACAGCAACATACCCTATAAGGCCCTGGAGAAGATTGCAGAAATGGTAAAAAAAGGCATTAAAGTTTACGGTGACAAACCAACTTTTTCAGAATCACACCGGGACCGTGAAATGAGACCGGCATATCAAAAACTGGCAGACGAACTTTGGGGAATAAACCCAAATAATGAAGGATCTAACACGGTCGGAAAGGGAACTGTTTATTGGGGTATGCCTTTGTCGGAAGCATTAAATCAGGCAAAAATTAAACCCGATATTTCAATGGAAACCGGAAACACAAAGTCCAATAAAATATATTTTACACATCGAAGTCTTTCCAACGCTGAAATCTACTTTTTAGATAATCATAAAGATGAGCCTGAAGAAAATCTATTTAGCTTTTCGGCATCAGGCAAACAAGCACAACTTTGGAATAGCGTTACAGGTAAAAGGTTTTCGATACCTGTTAGCAATCACAATGGAAATTCGCTTACCATTCCTTTGCATATGGCTGCCCGTGAGTCGTTTTTTGTTGTAATAACCGATATCTATGAAGACCTACCTCCTATTGTTTGGACTGAATCAGATAAGGATACAACATTATTAAACGATAATTGGAACGTGTTTTTTGATCCCGGTTTGGGAGGACCCGGGGAAGTGGTGTTTGATACTTTGCATGATTGGACCAAAAATAATGAAGCGGGAATAAAATATTATTCCGGAACAGCAGTCTACAAAAGGAATTTTTACGCTGAACAATCGGACAAAAGGACTTTTATTGATTTAGGAAATCCCCATTTTGTAGCCAAAGTATTTGTCAACTCCAACGAAGCCGGCATCGTCTGGTGCTCACCCTGGCAGCTCGAAATATCGGACTATTTAAAGGAGGGTGAAAATACGCTTGAGATCCACGTAGCCAATTCGTTGATAAACCGCATGGTTTATGATGCAACTTTACCCGAAGAGCAACGTATAACCTATTCATATCCTCAAATTATGAAGCCGGGAGATGATTTGATGGCATCCGGTCTGAAAGAGGTCAAAATAATTAGGTTTTTGGAACAACAAACACTGGGAGAACAGTAGGAGCTGTCGATTACCCACGGGGAATTCTTTAACAGCTCAATACTAATAAAGAAGGCTGCCCGATTGAACAGCCTTCCTTGATAGTCTGCCGGCGTTCAACACAGAAGACCGGCATCAGTCCTAACCCTTAATAATCCTTGCTTTTATAGTAGTTTTGCAACACGTAAAAAGCCTTCTTCCTGATTCCTCGTTCAGAGATCACTCCCTTACGATTGAAGAAATCCTGAACGCCTCTTAACTGGCGCCGGGTAGAGCGGAAATCCATTAATATCCAAGGGGACATACCGGAAAATCCCTCCACTTTATCAAACATTTCAATGGTATTTTTATACAACCGCTCCTGGTACTCTTCGGTCCAGCGAACGTTTTCTTCACCGTGCAAACCTTGCAAGGCACCCGCACCGTATTCACTGAAAAACACCGGTTTGTCGTAAGGTATTTCCCAGGTGCGGCTTAAAATGGCATCCAAGGAGCCGCCATACCATCCGAGATAAGTATTTACACTTATGATATCCACATAATCGCTCATGTTGTCGCGTACCCGGCTGATGTTGTTGCCCTGGCCGGTGACTTCCATAGCCATGCTCAACAAGCGGCTGTCGTCCTTTTCGCGCACCTGATTAGCCAAGCCTATCAGGAATTTATCCCGAGCTTCGCTGTGAGGAGTTTCGTTGGCCACCGACCAAACCACCACGGCGCAGCGGTTTTTATCGCGCTCCATCATATCCCGGAGCTGATTGGAGGCATTTTGGTAGGTATCCGGGTTGTCCCAAGCTATGGTCCAATAAACAGGGATTTCCGACCATACCATCAGACCCATTTCTTCGGCAGCTCTCACCATATGTTCGTTGTGCGGATAATGGGCCAGACGCACAAAATTACAGCCCATTTCTTTAGCCCACGACAGGAGCAAAACCGATTCTTCTTTGGAATAAACCCTGCCCTGACGGTAAGGGGCTTCCTCGTGTATGGAGATACCGCTCAAAAAGACTTGTTGGCCGTTGAGCAATATTTTCTTGCCTTCGGTGGTGATGTGTCTGAATCCGATGTTGTCTTCGATAACTTCGTTGCCCTGACGCAAGATAATCCGGTAGAGTTTAGGATTTTGGGGCGTCCACAATTCGGGTTTGGCCTTGATATTGAAGTCTGCCCTGCCCTGCTCTCCGGTTTGAATGGTTTGTTTGATTTTCAGTTCGGGAATTTCGAGGCTCAGTTCCACTCCTGCCTGAGGATCGCTCAAAGATATATAGCCTTCTAGCTCCCTGTAGCTTCCTTTTTTCAACCTCAACGAATAATCGTCCACAAAAAGTTTAGGCAAACTTACCAAAAGTACGTCTCGGGTGATGCCTCCGTAATTCCACCAGTCGAAATTGACGGTGGGCACATTTTCGGGACGACGATCGTTGTTTACTCTTAGAATCAGGAAATTATGTCCTTTTCTGAGCTTGTCTGTCACTTCGACGCTGAAAGGGGTAAAGCCTCCTTCGTGAGTGGCTATTTCCCTACCGTTCAGATATATATTGCAAAAATAATTGACGGCACCAAAATAGATAAATTGCCTTTCTCCCTCCCGGGGCTCAAAGTTGAAATCTCGTTTATACCAAACGCTGCCTTCGTAAAAAAACAGGCGATCGTCCTGGGTATTCCAGTCGCCGGGTACTTGTAGGCAAGGCGATGTATCGAAATTGTATTCTACCAGATCCGAAGGATTGGCCTGTTTTTGGTTACGAAAGAAACCGCTCCGGTTGATGTTCATGCGATAATCGTAGTAGCCGTTGTCGAAAGGATCCACTATATGATTCCACGATCCGTTCAGAGTCTCGTAATTGCGGGCGTACACATTCTGCAGGACATAGGGGGCGGTGCCTCGCCCATACAAGCTGAACCCTCCTAAAATCAACAAATAAATCAACAAGGATTTTTTCATAACTCTATTCATTTTTTAAAAGCTTTAGCAGGAGACCAACTGTCTCTCCAGCGTAATACCGGTAGCCCGTCTTCAAATTCAAGCGGCAACCAAATATAACGTCCGTCCGATGGATTCCGGGGTCTCCAGCGATCGGCCATAAAGACAAAAGCGTCTTTTTTGCCGGCCAGCGGGAATATAAAAGTACTTTGTGAATCGAAAGAAATATCTGCCTGTTCACCTTGCCAGGGATTGGGCTTTTGCTCCCAGGGTCCCCAAATGGAAGTGGCCGTCAGCAGGCGGGCAGCGTTGGGCCTCCAGCCGGTGCAACCGGAAGTGATCATAAAATAGCGTCCATCTTTTTTGAAAATGGCAGGAGCTTCATTGTGCCCTGCCGGTATGATACGTATGTATTTGCCTGTATGGCTCTGATAATCGTCACTGAGTTCGGCAATATGTAGAGTCAGGTTTTCTTCGGAAGAATAGATATGATAGGCTTTGCTGTCATCGTCAACAAAAACGGTCATGTCCCTCGACATCTGTCCTCCTTCGAAATCGCGGATTACAAAAAAGCCTTTCCTGACGGCCTCCAACCATTCGGGAGTCCAGGATTCAAGGCGGGAGGCTTCCTCCATATCGAGCGACTTATCTTCCTCGCTCATGTTTTCGGGCCAGATGCCCGGATTAGGCCTGTAGGAATGTATAAAACGGTAAGGTCCCGTCACCTTGTCGCTCACGGCCAAACCCACCCGCGCCGCGCTGTAGCCTCGCCAACGCAATTCATGGTGAAACCACATTACAAAAGTGCCGGTCTTTTTGTTGTAAACCACCTTGGGGCGTTCAATGATACAGCCTTTGGTCAATTCATGAGCGGGCTCGTCTTCTACAACAGCAAGCACAATACCTTCGTCTTTCCAGTGACACAAATCTTTCGAGGAATAACAACGAACGCCCTTGAGAGCAGCGTTGCTGCGCTCGCTCTTGTCTTCGCCAAACCAATAATATTGTCCCCGGTAATACAGCATACCGCCCCCGTGGGCATTGATATGCACTCCGTTATTGTCGGGCCAGATTTCTCCGGGACGAATGCAGTCCCGATCCTTAGCCCTGCACGAAAGCAGCAGCACTGTAAAAGAGAAAAACAGGACTGGGCGCAAAAACCTTCTCGTAAAAAATTCGGACGTTGTCATATAACTAAAGACTCTTGATTGACAAAAGTAGAAGCAATCAACAGCTTATAATACCAAAAATTGTTCATTAATGGTGATTATTCTGCCAATATGACTAAGCCGCAAAAATTAAGTCCTTTTTTACCGGGCTTCCTTTTTGATCTTTTTTATGTACTCAGTGGGGGTTAAACCAAACTCGGCTTTAAAGCAAGAAGTGAAATACTTAAGGTCGGCAAAGCCAACGGCATAGGCAATATCGGAAATATTTCCGGCCCGGTCGGTCAGCATCTGGCAGGCGTGTTTCAGACGGATGTTTTTGGTAAATTCTACAGGCGAGAGGCCGGTGAGTGACTTAATTTTGCGGTAAAGCGACGACTTGGACATATTCAGTCGACTCGACAGAAGATCGAGGTTAAAATCGGTTACGGCAATATGTTCTTCAACAATGGACACGGCATTTTCAAGGAATTTTTCGTCGAGCGAGGTATATTCGAGCGAGGAAATGTTGATCTCGGCATTTTGTTTGAAAGAATCTGTCTTGCGTTTGCGGTTTCTAACCAGGCTGTTGATTTTGGCTTGCAAGACCTTCAGTTCAAAGGGTTTGGACAAATAACCGTCTGCACCTGCGTTGTAACTCTCAATGCGGTCGTTGATGGAATTTTTGGCTGTCAACAACAATACTTCGATGTGGCTGGTGTCTAGGTTGTTTTTAATAATGCGGCATAATTCCAGGCCGTCCATCTCGGGCATAATAATATCACTGACCACCAAATCGATGTGCCTGCTGTTAATAAGGGCAATCGCTTCTTTGCCGTTGGAGGCCTTGTGGGTATGGTAATTCCTTTCCAAAATGGCTTCGATCGTATTACAGAGTTGCGCATTGTCTTCCACTATCAGGATATGCACGTCCTCCTTGTGCGTGGCTGCCGTTTCTGATTTATTGGTATCGCTGTCCTGGTCAGGAAGGGTGACTTCTTCTGTGATTGTTTCGTCAGCCAGTTCTTCGGGAGCATAGGCTGATTTTTCGATGGGGAATTCCAGGATAAAGGTGGTTCCTTTGCCGGGTTCGCTTTCAACCCGAATGCTGCCGTGATGCATTTCGACAAGTTCTTTGGTCAGAGTCAGCCCAATGCCGTGGTTCTCGACCGTAAGGCTTGGATCGTTCGAATAGAAACGGATGAATATTTGCTCCAGGTCGCCGGGCTGTATACCCCGGCCGGTATCGCTGACTATCAGCTGAACGATGCGGCCTTTGCTTTTTTGCAACAGGGAGAGGCCCAGGCGTACAGATCCCCCTTCGGGCGTGAATTTAAAAGCATTCGAAAGCAGGTTGAACAACATAATATCCAGTTTCTCAGGGTCATACCAGCCCTGAACGGGATAATCGGGAAACTGTAATTCAAAACAGATGTTTCTTTCTTTGGCCAGAGGAACAAAATTAAAAGCACAAATGCGCTCCACAAATTCGATCATGTTCGATTCTGCCACCCTGAGCTTCATGGAACCGCTTTCTACTTTTCTGAAATCGAGTATTTGCTGTAACAATCTTTTGAGCCGGCTTAAATTGACTTTCATCACTTCGTGCTGCCAATACTCGCCCCCCGACACCTGGTCCACATCGTCAATCAGGCAGGAGATCACCGTCAGAGGGGTCAACAGTTCGTGCGATATATTGGTTAAATACCTCAGCTTGGTCTGGCTAAGCTCTTCGGATTTGGCTTTTTCGATTTGAGCAATGTTGAGTTGCTGATTCAGACGGACCTTGTTGGCAAAATACCGAAACAAGGCAAAGAACAACAGAATCAGCAAAGCAAGATACAACAGGCCGGCCCACCAGCTCAGATACAAGGGGGGCTTTTTTATGATTTCGAGGCCGGAGAGCGGCTCGCCCCAGCGGCCGTTTTCGTCGGTTGCCATAAGCATGAGCTCATACTTGCCCTGATGTAAATTATTATACGAAGCAAAACGGCGGCTAGTGTTCACTTTGGTCCATTCAGTGTCGAGTCCTTCTAATTTATAGGCGTATTGCACCTTGAGCGGTGCGGCGTAATTCAGACTGGAAAATTCAAATTCCACATTACGTTCAGCAGGCCCCAAAATCAGCCGTTTGAGTTCGGGCTTGTAGCCGTGATCGTTGTTGTTGTTTAAAATGGACTGGTTGTGTACTTTGATATCGGTAATATGTACCCGGACGCTTTTGAGGCTGTCGTCCTGCTGCCTGCTTTGCGAAAAGGCGCAAAAGCCTTTGTTGCCTCCAAACAGCACTTCACTGGTGTTGGTGGCGGAATATGAGCTTTTGATAAAAGATTTGACGACCAGGTTGTTGGAAATACTGTACGAAGTCGAAATCAAGGTTCTGGGATTGAAACTGGTCACTTTTTTATTGGTAGATATCCACAAATTATTGTCCCGGCCAATCAACAAATTCAAAATACTTTCGCCCGTCATGGCACAGGTCAGGCTCATGTCTTCGAAGCGGCTGGTGTTTTTGTCAAAGGTTAGCAGGCGGCCTTCTTTGGTTCCAAGCCACAATTTTCCGGAAACATCGGTGCAGACAGACTGTATATTGCTGGTATTCAATCCTTCGGAATACTTATCGTAACGAATTAGCCGATACGTCCTTCCTGAGGGTTTCAGGCAACAGAGGCCCACTTTTTCGCTGCTCACCCAAATGTCTCCGTGCAGGTCCTGAGTGATACCTGTTACCATGGGTACGGGTTCCACCATGATGACCCTGTTGTCGGAACCGATTTTGACCAATCCCTGGTTGAGCATCCCCACCCAGACATAAGCGTCTTTGTCTTCAAAGAGCACTTTCTCAGAGGCCCAGTTCAATTCATCACTGACATCCAGGTTGAGACGTCCGGCATAGTATATGCCCCGTTCGTTTTTTTTGAAAATATATATCCACTGGTCGTCACAACAAACCCAATGCTCCCCGCGGCTTTTAATCTCACGGATATAATTTACTGTTTTCAGGTTGCTCAATTCCTGATGATTCATAACAGAGGGTATATCATTGATGCTGAATACGTTGTTTTCGCTGCGATCGTAAAGAAACAGGCCATAACGGTTTATCCCCAGCCAGACCAATCCATCGGAGTCTTCCGACAAAGCCCTGATGCTGATGGGGAAACCCAACTTTTGGCGAAGCACCTCCATGCCGTAATTACGCACCTGATGAAGGTTGAAATTCACAAAAATGGTTCCTTCGCTGTAGGCGCCTATCCATAAATTATTGTCTTTGTCTTTGATAATCTCGCTGTACAGTTTACTGGATCCGCTCAAATGTTCAGAGATATCTATCGGACTTAATGCGGTATTTTGTTCATCGTAATCGAACACATATAAACCGGTTAGGGACATCAGCCAAAAATAACCGTAGCGATCGTCCTGTACCATACTGAAAAAGATATTCTCCTCCTCTCCTGCCGTGTTGTATACGGGTATACCTGTTTTCGGGCAGGGCTTCAGGATTGAATTTAAAGAAACCGCTGCCCCAGGTACAGAGCCAATACTGATCGTTTTTGTCCTGATAAAGCCTAAAGGGGCTGCTCATTTCTTTCGTGGCCGGGAAACGTTCAAAATTGTCGCTTTCGGGCAGATACCGGCACAAGCCCCCGTTCCAGAACATAATCCAGATGTTCCCCTGCTTGTCTTTGGAAACGTGACTTATAGTCTGATCAGGCAGGGTTTTTTCATCGTAGGGATCGCTCCAGTAGGTTTTTAGCACTTTGCGTGTGTTGTCGTAGCAAAACAAACCCCGCGAAGTGGCAATCCACATATCGCCCTTATCGTCGCAGGCGAGTGCATTGATGTTGTCTCCCTGTACCGGGGATTCTTCGAAAGGTGTAATTTTCAGGGTATTACGGTCCAAAAGATTGATTCCTTGCTTGGTGCCTATCCAAATGCGGTTTTGTTTGTCTTCGGCCAGGCTTTGAATGTCGTTGTTGGTCAGTAGTGAAGGATTATGCATATCAGACCGGAAGGTTCTTACCTGATAGCCGTCGTAACGACAGACTCCGTCGAGTGTGCCAAGCCATATATAGCCTTCGCTGTCCTGCAATACTCTTCTCACCGAACTGGAAGGCAACTGGTCCATATAAGGAAAATATTCAAACGAAATCTGCATTTCTCCCCGCAAGGGAAAAATAAACAGTGCTGCAAAAACAAGTAATCCGGTAAGGCGGGTGGACATGGTATTTCAGGTATTTGTGCACAAAGTAAATCAAAAAGCCTTATTTCTCAAAATAAAATAAAGCTGTATCTTCGCCATTCTAATAGTACTTAAATCGTTACAAGAATTGTATTATGTCCAGATTGTTTTCTATACTCACCGTTCTTTTTTTCTCCTCCATCGTTTATTCCAGAGCTGAACCCGCCCTCTACCGGGTAACCGAGACGAAACCCGGTTCCGGCTGCCACGTTATGCAAAATTCACAGGAACAACTCATCGGACAGGCCTTTCAACAAGATGCCCTGGTGAGCTTCCGGGGCTGGCAGTACACTGTTTATTATAATCTGGAACGAAAAGTGTGCATAGCCCGCCGTAAATTGCCTGCGGGCCAATGGAACGAAGTGGTGCTCCCCTACAAAAACAACCGGGACGATGCCCACAACGTCATTACCATGGGTATTTGCAAAAAAGACGGCAGTATTCACCTGGCCTGCGACCACCACAACGATCCTCTGCATTATTGCCGCTCGGTTACGGGCCTGGCCAACGACGAAAAGCTTGCCTGGACGGCCGGGAATTTCGGGCCTTTCACCGACGAACTCGAAGCCGGCGTTCCCGTACCCGATGTAACCTATCCCCGTTTTATCGAAAAACCCGACGGCAACCTGCTTTTTGAGTGCCGATACAAACTGAGCGGAGACGGCGACAGCTACTTGCGCGAATACGACGGCGACACCCACAACTGGAGCCTTGTAGGCCGCTACATCCAGGGCATGGACACCAATCCTAACACCTGCGCCTACATCAACCGCATGGATTACGACAAACAAGGCCGCCTGCATGTGTCCTGGTGCTGGAGAGACGATTTTGGGGGACAAACCAACCACGACCTTTGCTACGCTTACAGCGACGACCACGGCCGCAGTTGGAAAGACACCTACGGAAACCGGGTAGCCACGAGTGAAGCCATCAATTATACCGACAGTCGCAGTCCGGGCAATTGCCTGAGGCAGGGCATCGCGACACTCAAAATAGCCGATATTCCCCACAACAAAGGCTACATAAATCAGGAAACACAATCCTGCGACAGCAAAGGCAGGGTACATATAGTTAACTCATATATGGACTCGGGCACCGACTCCAACTGGAGCAGTTCACGCAGCAAAGCCGTATTGCACCACCGCTTCCGCGACACCGACGGCAACTGGCATCACAATTACATCTACAACAAAGGCCAAAAAGTCAATTCCTATTGCCGGGTTCAAATTATCCTGGATGCTTTCGACAATGCCTATGTCGTTGCCAACGGAGCTGAAATCTACGCTGCTACCTCAGCAGCCGCCTACAGTGATTGGGAATTGGTTTCCAACCTCGATGCCGGACGTTTTTGCTCAGAGCCGCAAATCGATCGGAACGCTATCGACGATGGTCTGTTGTCTTTTGTCTACCTGGCCCGAAACAACGAATTGAGTATTATAGACTATTTGTTGGACAATCCAAAACCGGCTACCGGCAGCGGGCTTAGGGTTTATCGTTATTCGGACAATCGTTTTTCAAACTGCATCGATTCCGCCTCGGGCCTCCCCGGTAGTCCCCTTAATACCAACGTAAAAAGCCTGCGCTGGTCGGGCTGCCTCGAAACCCGGTACGGAGAAGCCTACTCTCTGTATCTGAACACCACCGCAGCCAGCAGACTCTACATCAATGGAAGAATCTTATTAATCACCCCCAACACCAAGAAACCGGTAGAATATGCGGTAGAACTGCCTCCTTTCAACAGTCACCGGCACAATATAGTAATCGAAAGCCTGGCCGGACGGCAAGAGGTACTGGAACTCAAGTGGTCGAGCAAACGCACGGAAAAACAACTGATTCCGCTCGAGTCGCTTTATCCCGAACCGATGGATTTTTGGGACGACAGCCGGGAACAACTAATCTCTTTTTGTTTATGAACAAAACTTCGTTGTCGTGCTGCTGTTGGTTTTCCTGTTGTTGATGAGCAGGTGCCGGCCCTGTGAATACCAAACCATTTCTACACTCAGCCTGCTGGACAGTCTCCGGATAGGAAACAGCATTTATAGGGGACTAATGCATTTTTGCTGTCTTGATCTGGCAGAGGAATGGGAAAATCACACGGTAAAAGAAATTTATCTGGCTAAGAATTATGGACTTATACTATACAAACTCCAAAATGCTCTGGTATATTCACGCGATTGAACCCGACCGAAACTTAACATCTTAACAGGATCGTAACAAGTTTGAAACAGGTCTGACATATGCTTTGTTGATTTTCGCGTAAAAATTAAACCTTTCAATTTAATCAAAACGAAGAAAATGAAAAAAGCAATTTTCCTTTTGGCTGTCAGCAGTTTACTGTTGATCAGTTGTAGTCAGAAAACCAGTTTGTCCGGAGCAGGAGCCACTTTCCCCCTGCCCTATTACAATTTAGTCTTTAAAGCTTTTACCGAAAACGCAGGCATCGATGTCTCTTACGGAGGCATAGGAAGTGGCGGGGGCATACGCAGCCTTAAAGACGAAGTGGTCGATTTTGCAGGCAGCGACGCTTATCTCAGCGATGAGGAGATGGCCGAGATGAAAGCCACCATTCACGTTCCCACCTGTCTGGGAGCCGTTGTATTGTCGTACAACCTGCCGGATGTAAGTTCCCTGAATCTGACCGGAGATATCATCGCCGGAATTTACTTAGGTAAAATCACCCGCTGGAACGATGCCGCCATCCAAGCAATCAATCCTGCATTAAATTTACCCGATAAAGCGATTACTCCTGTATATCGCTCCGACGGCAGCGGTACCACTTTTGTGTTCAGCGACTATATGACCAAAATAAACAAAGACTGGGAAAATACTCTCGGCACAGGCAAATCGCTCAATTTTGCCCATGGCATAGCCGCCAAAGGTAATCCCGGAGTGGCCGGCACCATCAGCCAGACCGAAGGCGCCATAGGTTACATAGGTTCTGAATATGCCTTTGCGCTTAATAGCCCCATCGCTTATATGCAAAACGCAGCCGGAGAATTTATTTTGCCTTCTAGTCTTTCTATCTCGGCCGCAGCTCAGGAGGGAATCGCCGACGATACTCGCAGCATGATAACCAATTCCAGCGCAAAAGGCTCCTATCCTATCAGTTGCCTAACGTGGATAATTGTGTACAAAGATCAGGCTTACGCCAATAGGAGCGAAGATCAGGCCCGGGCCACGCTCAGCCTGCTGAACTTTATACTTAGCCCGGCAGCACAAGCTCAAACTACCATGGTACACTATGCTCCGCTCCCGAAAGAGGTCATTGACAAAGCACAAAAGGCCTTGTCGGAGATTACTTATAACGGTAAGTCTCTGTAATTTGGGCTGCTGATGTCGGACAAAATCTTCAGATCCTTGCTCCTGGTCTCAGCTTTGATCCTCTTGCTGATCTTTGCAGGTATGTTCTTTTCTTTGAGCAAAGGAGCGGTTCCTGCCTTCAGAGAATTCGGATTTTTTGGCTTTATTTTTTCGGATAAGTGGATTTCCGGAACGGGCCAGAGCACTGAACAATACGGTGCCCTGGCTTTCATTGCGGGGACCTTAATGACCTCTATACTGGCCCTGTTAATTTGCTTGCCCTTTTCCTTGCCTGTAGCTTTTTTTGTAGGAGAATACTTCAGGGGAAAAAAGGTGGCGGGTGTTTTGGGCGGCATAGTCGATTTGCTGGCTGGTATTCCTTCGATAGTGTACGGCTTATGGGGTTTTTATGCCCTGAGGCCTTTGATCCAGTCCCTGGGCCTATCGGAACAGGGTTTTGGCGTATTGACCTCATCGCTGGTGCTGGCTATCATGATTATTCCTTATGCAGCTTCGCTGAGCGCCGAATTTATTCGTATGGTTCCCCAGGAGTTGAAAGAAGGAGCCTACAGCCTGGGAGCTACCCGGGCCGAAGTTATACGCAACATTATCTTCCCAACCAGTTTTTCGGGAATCTTTTCGGCCTATGTTTTGGCCTTGGGGAGAGCTATCGGCGAAACTATGGCCGTAACCATGCTTATAGGTAACACCAGCAGAATTCCCCGCGGTTTAATGGACACAGGCAACACCATGGCCAGCATTATAGCCAACCAATTTGGCGAAGCCGACGGACTTAAATTGTCTTCGCTTATAGCTATCGGCCTGCTACTATTTTTGATAACGGCCATCGTTAATTTTTTGGGCAGGTTGATGATTAAACGACACAGTGTATGAGTTCATTAAAATACAGATTATTCAAAAATAAGTTACTGACGCTGTCGGTGGTAATATTTTCTGCCCTCACGGCAGTACCACTGGTTCTGATTATAGGAAAAGTCTTTCTCAAGGGCTGGAGACAAATCAATTGGGATTTTTTCACAAAGACCACCCCCACCACCCTGGATGCCTTGCTGGCCATCAACAACAACCAGCCCATACCCGGCGGTATTGCCAACGGTATTGTGGGCACCTTGATGATGGTGCTTGTAGCTTCGGTTATTGCCATTCCCCTGGGGGTGATGTGCGGCATCTATCTTTCCGAGAACCGAAAAACCAAATTCTCGACCGTGGTTCGTTTCCTGACCGACTTATTGCAGGGTACTCCCTCTATTATTTTGGGTATAATTGCTTATCTTTGGGTGGTTATTCCCCTTAAGGGCTATTCGGCTTTGGCGGGGAGTGTCGCTTTGGCTATTATGATGTTACCTCTGATTGTCCGTTCTACCGAAGAGACCATGAACCTTTTGCCGGCCAGCCTCAAAGAAGCCGGACTGGCTCTGGGTTCTCCGTACAGATCGGTAGTGTTGAAAGTGCTTTTGCCTTCGGCTTTCGGAGGCGTCTTTACCGGTATCCTGCTGGCTGTGTCCAGAGTTATAGGCGAAACCGCTCCGCTGATGCTGACGGCTTTGGGAGCAACAACCATACAATGGGACATCACTAAGCCCGCTTCGGCTGTTTCATTGCTGATATGGGAATTTTACAACGATCCCAACCTTCAAAGCATGATTTGGAGCGCTTCCCTGTTTTTACTCTTGCTGGTTTTGAGTTTAAATATTCTGGCCAAACAACTTGCAAAAAAATGGAGAATTTAAATAAAACACCCATCCTGAGTCTCAAAAAACTCTGTGTATCTTATACTCCCGGTAAATTCGCCGTCAACAACGTATCTGCCGATATTTATGAAGGCTTAATTACTTCGGTAATGGGCCCGTCGGGTTGCGGTAAAAGCACCCTGATCAGGGCTATTAACCGCATGCACGAACTTTATCCCGACATTCGCATCAGCGGTAATATAGAGCTTAAAGGCCGGGATTTACTGCACATCAACCCCAGCGAAGTAAGGAGAATGGCCGGTATGGTGTTTCAGCGCCCAAATCCCTTCCCCACTATGAGTATTTACGATAACGTGCTGGCCGGCTACAAACTCATCGGCATCAAGCAATCGCGTCATGAAAAAGATGAATTAGTCGAAAGCTCTCTAAAAAGCGTAGGACTTTGGGATGAAGTTAAAGACGGCCTGAGTAAAAGAGGTTCTTTTCTTTCGGGCGGACAGCAACAACGCTTGTGCATAGCCAGAGCGTTGGCCCTGAAGCCGGATATCCTGCTTATGGACGAGCCCACTTCGGCTCTGGACCCTATTGCTACCAACCTGATCGAAGAATTGTTGGTCAAGTTAAAAAAAGAAGTTACTATTGTCATCGTAACGCATAATATGACACAAGCTGCGCGCATATCGGATTATTCCATGTTTATGTACTTAGGAGAACTGGTGGAATACGACAGAACCGAAATTATGTTTACCAATCCCTCGGATAAGCGCACAGAAGAATATTTGACAGGAAAATTCGGATAATTACAGGACTATGGATACAATAAGAGAAACTTATCTGGCCCGGCTGACCCAGGATTTCAAGGCGATGGCTAATCTGGTTTTGCGTCAGGCGCAGATTCTTAAACTACAACTGGCAGGCGATACCACCCAGGCCTTGATGGATGAAATGCAGAAAAACGAGCATTCCATCGACGATATGGAGATCAAGCTTCGTGATGACATAATCAATAGTATCGTGTTGTATACTCCCCGGGCCGGAGACCTCAGGCGCATCGTTTCATATTACGATACAGTGATCGACCTGGAACGCATTGCCGATACCATGGACAGTATCAGCCGGAGGATGCAATACCTGAACAGGCAAGACTCCATCTACCCCGAATACCAAAAATACGCCGTAAATTTATTTGAATTTGCCGACAGCATGTTGCAAAATGCCATCTTTGCCTTTTTATGGGCCGATAATACCATGGCCCGCAGCATAATCAACAGCGACGAAGAATTGGATAAGCTTCATCATTTGAGCCATAAGAAACTTTTTGAACACGAAAAAACAGACAAAGATCATCCCTACTGGATAGCCGATATTCTCGACCTGGGTCGCATCTTGTACGGAATGGAACGCATTGGAGATGGAGCCACCAATATCGCCGAGGCTGTTATTTTCCTCTCCGAAGGCAGGGATATACGTCACGGATAAATATAAATCGAAATGAAACGCATCTTAGTTGTAGACGACGAACAGGATATTTGCGAAATTCTTCAGTTTAATCTGGAAAACGCCGGTTACGAAGTGGTGTCGGCCAACTCTGCCGAACAAGCCCTCGAACTCCTGCTTGACAAGAATTTGAGCTATGATTTGCTGATTCTCGATGTCATGATGGGTGGCATGTCCGGCTATCAACTGGCCAGAAAAATCAGGACAGAAATGAACAGTCAACTGCCCATCGTTTTTTTGACTGCCAAAAACACCGAAAACGATCTCCTGACGGGCTTTAGCCTGGGCGGAGACGATTATATTGCCAAACCCTTTTCTATTCAGGAAGTGTTGGCACGCATTAAAGCCATTTTCCGTCGCAGCGAGAGCAACAAGCCTTCCGGAGACGAAGAAATCTTACAATCCCGGGGGCTGATCCTAAATCGCAAAGCAAAAACCGCCAGTCTGGATGGAGAAACGCTGGCACTGACTAAAAAGGAGTTCCAGATTTTGGATTTGCTGATGCATTCGGCCGACAGTTATTTCACGCGGGGACAAATCCTCGACAGTGTTTGGGGAGACGAATCTTACGTATTGGAAAGAACCGTAGACGTACATATTGCCAGATTACGAAAAAAGATTGGTGCGGCAGGCGAATACTTGCAAAGCCGTCCAGGTTTCGGCTACCGCTGGCTTTCCTGAATCTAACATTTAATACAGCCCGACATCATGCATTACAAAACCAGATTATACCTTAACTTCGGCCTGATTGCGCTGGCTTTTATGTTTATCACCATTCTCTTCCAGCTCGACAGGGAAAAACGCTACAAAACCGAGGAAATACGATCCAAACTCGCTGCCTATTCCGAGATGATAGACGCATACCTGCTGCAGAACTGCGATACCATAGAGGTGACCCACATACTGCCCGAAGATTTGCGCTTTACCATCATCGATAGTGAAGGGTCGGTTATTTTTGATAATGTAATAGGCCATATCGAAGACATGAGCAATCATGCCAACCGGCCTGAGATACTGTCGGCGAGGACCAAGGGTTCGGGCTACGCCATCCGCCGTTCGGTTTCGACCCAAACGGATTATCTCTACTATGCCCACCGCTGTAATACAGGACATTACATTCGACTAGCACTGCCCTATAACGTAAAACTAAGCGATGTCATGAAACAAGAAAATCTGATTTTCTACGGACTGGCAGTCCTCTTTATAGTAGTGCTGGCGCTTTTGCTGTACAAAGCCGATAAATTCAGTCGGGTAATGCGTTCTCTCAGGCGTTTTACTTCGGATATCGAAAAGGGTACGGTAGATTATAAAAGTTTTCAATTTCCCGATTCCGATTCGGGCATTATTGGTAAAAAAATAATAAGCCTCTACGAACAACTCGAAAAAAGCAAACAACAAACCGATCTGGAAAAAGAGCGCAACCGCTTGATAAAACAGGAAATGACCAACAACATAGCTCACGAACTCAAAACCCCTGTGAGCAGCATTCAGGGCTATCTGGAAATTCTGAACGAAAATGGAGATTTGGAGAGTACCAAAAGGAAATACTTTGTGGAACGTGCCTACGCCCAAACCTTGAGGCTTTCGGCATTAATCAAGGATATTGCTCTGATTACCAAACTCGAAGAAGCTTCAAACCTCTTTCCGAGGGAAAAAGTGAACATCGGTAGGATTGCCGAAGATGTGATTAACGAACTGCAAGCCCAACTGGACAAAGCCGGTATGAAGGTCGAAAATAGATTAGGTGCCGATCTTGAAATTTCCGGCAACTACAACCTGGTACACGCCATCTTCAGAAATCTGGTCGAGAACTCGATCAACTACGCCGGCAAAAACAGCTCAATTGTTGTGGAATGCTCTAAAGAAGATACTGAATTTTACCACTTTAAATACTACGATACAGGCTACGGTATTAAAGAAAAATACCTGCAAAAAATCTTCGACCGCTTTGTGCGACTCGAAGAAAGCCGCGATCGCCGTACCGGAGGCACCGGACTGGGACTGTCGGTAGTGAAGCATGCTGTGTTGTTTCACCAGGGCAATATAATAGCAGTAAACAGACCGGAAGGAGGACTGATGTTTAAATTCTGCCTAAAAAAACATTCGGCTGTCAGGATTTAGATAATAAATGAACCATGAAAATCAGATTATTCTTATTGCTTTGGCTAGCAAGCTCTTTCTTTTTTATTCAAGCGCAACAAGCGAATCCCGAATTTAAACCCAATGGAAAAGCCATTATTACCGTTTTCAGTGATTTCCATACAGGCATAGGTGCTGCCGGAAAAGAAACCGGCTTTGGACTGGAAAGGGCTTACCTGGGTTATCAACACGCCTTCAGCGAAAGTCTGTCGGGTAAGGTGGTTTTTGATATGGGCAGCAGTAAATTGGCAGGATCGGCTCTGGAACGCATTGCTTACGTCAAAAACGCCATGCTTAGCTGGAAAAAAGGGAACTTCAGTCTGGATGCCGGACTTATCGGTTTGAAGCAGTTCAGTGTTCAGGAAAAACTCTGGGGCTATCGCTATATCTTAAAATCTTTTCTGGATCAATACGGTTACGGATACAGTGCCGATATGGGGCTGAGCGTTCAATACCGCATCAACGATCTACTGACGGCAGATGCCACCATTACCAACGGAGAAGGCTACAAAAAAATCAATACCGATAAGTATTTTCGCTACGGAGGGGGGCTCAGCATTACTCCCATTAAAGAATTGATATTCAGGCTTTACTACGACAGGCACGACAAAGACCCGGATAATCTCACCCACGAAAAAAGTAAACAAATCGCCTCCTTTTTTGCCGGCTATCAAAACCAAGCTTTCTCTCTGGGCGGCGAATATCTCCGTATGTTTCACTCGCAATTCAGAAACGACAGAAATCAACACGGTTACTCCGCCTACACTACGATCAAATTGCCTAAAGATTTTCAGCTTTTCGGCCGTTGGGACTATGCAGCCTCCAACAAAGATTACGACAATCCCTTGGATATCTGGAATCCCGGAGACCAGCAAATGGCCATACTGGGCGTTCAATATGCACCGATCAAAGGTGTTAAACTCGCACCCAACTTCCGGATGGTAGCACCCAAAAACGACGATGCTCTCTACTATATTACGGTAAATTTATCCCTGTCGTTGTAAATACCCGACTTTACATTACAAGGCTCCGGTTAGCTACTGATTTTTTGTTGCCAACGCCAGGCCGACAAGAGGGTCTCTTCTACCGTCTCGCGGGCAGTCCAGCCCAATACTTTATTGGCTTTTTCGGGATCGGCCCAAACTTGCTCAATATCTCCGGGACGACGTCCTACAATCCGGTAATTGAGCTTGACACCGGTGACCCGTTGAAAAGTTTCAACAATCTCAAGCACCGACAGTCCCTTGCCTGTGCCCAGGTTGAATATTTCCAGCTTATCGGCCGATTTGCCGTCGAGCATCCTGTCCAAAGCAACGACATGCGCTTTAGCTAAATCGACCACATGGATATAATCCCTGATGCAGGATCCGTCGGGCGTGTTGTAATCGTTGCCAAATACGCTGAGCATCTCGCGCAGACCGGCAGCAGTCTGGGTAACATAGGGGATTAGGTTTTGGGGCACTCCCAGGGGTAACTCGCCGATTTCTGCCGAAGGATGAGCGCCTATGGGATTGAAATAGCGTAAAATACTGGCTTTGTACCTAGCTCCGGCTTTGATGCTGTCTGTAATAATCTCTTCAGAAATCTGTTTGGTATTGCCATAAGGCGACAGCGCAGGCTTAATGGGAGCGTCTTCGTTGACGGGCAATACATCGGGCTGGCCATAAACTGTGCAGGAAGAGGAAAAAACCAGCGCTTCCGTCCCGTATTTAGACATCAGTTCCAGCAAATTTATCAGTGATGTCAAATTGTTGCGGTAATAAAGCAAAGGCTTTTCGACCGATTCGCCTACGGCTTTGCTGGCCGCAAAATGTATGACGGCCTTAATGTCTCCGTACTTGGCAAACAAAGCATCCATCGCTTTGAAATCGGTACAATCGGCCTGTTCAAAATCGGGCCTGGTGCCGGTGATCTTTGCAATGCCTCCGAGCACAGATTTATTTGAATTGGAAAGATTATCGACGATTATTACCCGGTGACCCGATTGCTGCAGTTCAACTACGGTATGAGAACCTATGTAGCCTGTGCCGCCTGTCACAAGAATAGATGCTGCCATATTTTAATAATTTATAATTTAACTATACCCGAAAATCCCATAAAGGCCATGGCCAGCAAACCGGCCACCAGCAAAGCTATCGGTGTGCCCTGCATACCCTTGGGTATTTTGGTGCGACTGAGTTGTTCACGAATGCCCGCAAACAAGACCAGAGCCAGCCCAAAACCTATGGCCGTCGAAAAAGCAAAAACCACCGATTCCAATAAGTTGTATTCCTTTTGAATTACGAGGATAGCTACACCGAGAATGGCGCAATTGGTGGAAATAAGCGGCAGGTACACGCCCAAGGCCTGATAGAGTGGCTGAGAGATCTTTTTTATTATAATTTCGACCAATTGAACCAAGGCCGCTATAACCAAGATAAAACTGATTGTTTGCAGAAAAGCCAATTCAAAAGGTTCCAGCAAATAGCGAAAGATCAACCAGGTGATAAGAGTCGACAGAGTAAGCACAAAAGCCACACCTCCGGACATTCCCAAAGCCGTGCTGATCTTTTTTGATACTCCCAAAAAAGGACAAATCCCTAAAAACTGCGACAGCACGATGTTATTGACAAACACGGCTGCAATAAAGATAGTGATATAAATCATGATACTTTTCTTATGCGGTTGACGATTGCTATCAAATAAGCCAGACTGACAAAGGCTCCGGGGGCCAGAATAAACATGAGCATGCCGTAATCTTCAGGGATGATCTGTAAACCAAATAAGGTTCCTGCTCCCAGCAATTCACGTATCATACCCAGCAAACCCAGGGCAAAAGTAAAACCCAAGCCCATACCTATACCGTCGAGTGCCGAATCAAGCACCGAGTTTTTGGAGGCGAAGGCCTCCGCCCGGCCAAGCACAATACAGTTGACTACGATTAGGGGAATGAAAAGCCCCAGACTCTCGTGCAAGGCGGGTAAATACGCCTGCATCACCAACTCAAGAATGGTTACAAAAGTGGCTATCACTACAATGAACGAAGGTATACGAACGTTGTCGGGTACCAGGTTTTTAATGAGCGAAATCACCATATTGGAAAAAATCAAAACAAATGCAGTAGCCAGGCCCATGCCTATGCCGTTAATGGCAGAAGTGGTGGTGGCCAGGGTCGGGCACATGCCCAATACAAGTACAAAAGTAGGGTTCTCTTTGATCAACCCGTTCAAAATTATGCCAACTTTATTCTTCATTTTTGCGCCTCCTTTTCTTCGATAGTTGCTGTTGTAACTACATCTACCACGGTGCCTCCATGCTCCATATAAGCTCGGTACGCCCGGTCTACAGCATCCAGAAAGGCTCTGGAAGTAATGGTGGCAGCGGTGATGGCATCAATATCTCCACCATCTTTATCCACCCAAACTTTATCCTTTCCCGGATCTTTATTGAGTATACTTTGGTTGTTTTTGTCGGTCTTGAACCAATAGGTCATTTGTGTACCCAGGCCAGGCGTTTCGCTCTGCTTCAAGACCTCATAGTTATTAATACTGCCATCGGGCTTAAGACCCAACATCAGCCGGACTTCACCGTTGAAACCTTTCATAGAAAAAGTTTCAATAGCCACCCCCAGAAGTTTTCCCTCTTTTTTAACCGGAAAACAGATCAGGCTGTTGCCTTCGTAATCGATCAACTCGAATTGTTCCTCTACCGGCTGGTTGTCAAACTCTGGCGACACCATGCGAATAGCCTTCTCCTGTCTGGCTATGGCAGCCAATCGTATCGGCTCGGAAGTGAGTTCGTTTATCCATCCCAGGGCAGCGGCAGCCACTATAGAGATACTGCCCAGCACCAGGACCATGTTTTTGAATGAAGATTCCAGTTTTTTCATTTCTTTTTTACCTCCCCAAAACGTTTAGGTTTACAATAGGCATTTATCAGAGGCGTTACCCCGTTCATCATCAAAATGGCAAAAGAGACTCCCTCGGGATAGGAGCCGAAAACCCTTATGCACACTGTGATAATTCCTATACCTATCCCATATATCACCTGGCCTTTTTTTACCATAGGTGAAGTGACGTAATCGGTAGCCATAAAAATAGCTCCCAGCATCAGCCCACCCGTAAGCAAATGGCTGAGCGGATCTGCATAAACTTCGGGATTGGCCACCCTGAGTATGCCCGTAAAAATGTAGACTGTCAGCAATATCGATACCGGAATATGCCAGGTGATCACTTTTCGGATCAACAAAAAGAGGCCTCCCAGAATCAGCGCTGCCGCAGCAACTTCGCCCAGACTGCCTCCGGTATTGCCGATAAACATATCCAGCATATCGGGTAAACGATCAAAACGACTCGATTTCATAACCGACAAAGGAGTAGCTCCCGTAGCGGCATCCAGATAATGAAGATTAAACGGTTTGGGCAAAGGCCACGAGGTCATTTGCTGGGGAAAAGAAATCAACAGAAAGACCCTGCCCACCAAGGCCGGGTTAAAGATATTATTACCCAGGCCGCCAAACGACATCTTAGCCATGCCAATGGCCACCAAAGCGCCAATGACCACTATCCACAAAGGAAGATTGGATGGCAAATTGAAAGCCAGTAGCAAACCAGTCAATATAGCCGAACCGTCGCGCAGAGTGCTTTCTTGTTTGAGCAAAAAACGTGCAATCAGGTATTCGAACAGCACACAAGAAGCAATCGAAACAGAAGTTACCAGCAGGGAACCCAGCCCGAAGAAATAAAGCGAAACCAGCAATGCAGGTATCAAGGCAATGATGACATCCCACATTTTTCTGCTTATGCTATCACCACCGTGAATATGGGGTGACATAGATACATAGAGTTTATTTTCCATAGCTTATTGGTTTTTTCTTCCTCTGATTATGGCTCCCACCTTGAATTTACCTACCCTTAAATGATCAAGCAACGGCCGGTTCGAAGGACAAACATAGGAACAACAACCACATTCAATACAATTCATAATGCATTCTTTTTCCATAGCTTCCCATTCGGACAATTCCGAAAGACTCATCAACAAATAGGGTTCCAGACCCATAGGACAAGCCTCGATACAATCTCCACAGCGTATGCAGTTGTATACCTCGTTACGGTGGGCTTCATTGCCGTCCATGAGTAAAACACCCGAAGTCCCTTTGGTGACGGGGACTTGCGTATTTATCAAAGCCTTGCCCATCATGGGGCCGCCGGAAATTACTTTGGCTGTGGAATCCGGCATACCGCCGGCAAAATCAATCAGA
This sequence comes from Bacteroidales bacterium UBA1402, assembly GCA_002305085.1. GTDB lineage: Bacteria > Bacteroidota > Bacteroidia > Bacteroidales > UBA1402 > UBA1402. The sequence continues at coordinate 75,660 of DBQE01000019.1, forward strand.
TCTTGTACGGAAGTTCCTATACGGCAAAGATAGTTGCCAGGCTTCTTAACGCTTTTGCCCGTTACGCAGACCACCCGGTCTATGACAGGTTTGTTTTTTTGTACTGCCTCATAGTTGGCAAAAATACTGCCAACATTCAATACTATGGCGCCGGTAACCACCGGTAAAGCTCCTGAAGGCACGTGACGGCCAAGAACAGCTTCAATAAGTTGTTTTTCTCCACCCTGGGGGTAATGAACTGCCAGAGGCATCACATCTATTTGAGAATAGGGAATGGCCAATCGTTCGAGTAAGGTAATGGCGTCGGGTTTGTTGTTTTCAATGGCAATTACCGCCCGGTTCACCTTGAGAGCCATCATTGTTATCTTGGTTCCGACAATGATCTCCATGCCTTTTTCCAACATTAGCTGATGGTCGGAGGTAAGATAAGGTTCACACTCCGCAGCGTTCACTATCAGCACCTCGGGCTTGGTACCCGGAGGAGGACTCAGCTTGACATGACTGGGAAAACTGGCACCTCCCATACCCACTACGCCCGCTTCCTTAATTTTTTGAATAATCTCTTCGGGGCTCAGTGTACAGTCTCTTTTCAGGGTGGAATTCAAAACGACTTCTTCGGTCCATTCATCGGCAGGTTCCACTTCGATAATAACTGCCTGACAACGGTAACCGCTCGCATCGTAGACTTCATCGAGTTTCAATACTTTACCCGTCACCGAAGAGTGAATGTTGGCCGAAATATATCCGGCCGCCTCGGCAATCAGCTGTCCTGTTTTGACCCTGTCCCCCCTTTGAACCACGGGAACGGCAGGTGCACCTGAATGCTGGTTCAGCAATATTGCCACCTGCGCCGGCAGGGGCACTTGCTCTATGGCCTTTCCGGCCGAGATTTTATTTTCGGGAGGATGTATCCCCCCCATCGAAAAAGTTCTCATTGACATATATTTTCGGAGTCTTCCTCTAATTTCTCCCGGTATTCTATAGTTAATTATACTGTTGTTGCGTCTTTTCCCGTTTCGGCTTTTGTTGCCGAAACTTCTTGTTCGGCTGCTTTCTTCCTGGGCGGAAAATTCAATTCCCATATGGAATTGGTCGGACAAGCCTCCACACATTTGCGACACAAACGACAGGCATTGTAGTCGATGTAGGCCAGGTTATCCTTTATGGAGATAGCATCGAAGGTACACACCTGTTCACATTTTCCACAAGCTATACAAGCCACGGAACAAGCTTTACGCGCCAGCGCTCCTTTGTCCTTGTTCATACAGGAAACGAAGATTCGTCTCGATTTGGGGCCTTTTTTGCGTAACTCAAACAGATGTCTGGGACAGGCCCTAACGCAGGCTCCGCAAGATGTACATTTAGCTTCGTCCACAACCGGCAGACCGGTTTCCTTATCTATGTACAAAGCATCAAACTGGCATACGGTGACGCAATCGCCCATACCCAGGCAACCATAGGTGCAGGCAGTGTCTCCTCCGTATAGCAGGGAGGCAGCCATACAGCTCGATACCCCTTCGTAGCGGCTGGTTTTGGGCCGGTTGGCGCAAGTCCCGTTGCATCGTAAAACAGCCACCAAAGGATCGGCCTCCACCACTTCCCGACCCAGGAGAGAGGCCACCGACTTCATTACATCGTTACCTCCCACCGGACATAAAAGCCCGTCAAGGCTTTCGCTTTTGACGCAGGCTTCGGCAAAATTCCGGCAACCGGGATAAGCACAACCCCCGCAGTTAGCTCCGGGCAAAACATTTTGTACTTCATCGATTCTGGGATCTTCGTAAACCCGGAATTTTTTGGCTGTCAAAAATATGACAGAGGCCAGTATAATACCGGTACCTCCCAAAACAATAACAGCGATCAATATAACATTCATAGCTCAATACTTAAGTCGTCTTCCAACGATCGAACCTTAAATCTGAATTCATTTTTTAAAGCAGAACGAAAACGGTACAACACCAAATAATAGGCCAAGGGGCTGAACAGGGCCAACAAGGCTGCCGGCGCCTCCTTTCCCGGAAATAAGACAGTCAGACTCAACACCAGAATCAACACGGTAAGACAGAGAGGAACCACATAAGCCCAAAGCACAGCTTTGTAGCCCATGACAGTCGAGCCCACTATTTCGACCTTATCTCCCACCTTGTATCGGCCCTGATAATTAAAAATGTCGATGATTTTTTCTTTTTTCCCGGATGAAGAGCAATAATTTTTCGCCTGACAAGCTCCGCAGGCCGAATACTGGTCTATTCGAACATGCAGGCCTTTTTCATCAATACTTTCCACCAATCCGTAATGGCGAATTTCATCCATGATCTTCCTTTTGCTTCGTCCTGTAATAAAACGAGGCAAAGATATAACAAATCTGCAAAGGTTGTCGGTTAATATTTGAATTTATATTTTGATGTTACCAATAATAGACCAGGCCAAAACTAAGGAACTCTTTGAATTGTATGAGTTTTTCACCTTCGGGCCTTTCGTTTTTGGTGTTCATTTTCATATGAATAAACAATTGAGTCGAGAGATAATGATTCACGTTAAAGTTGAAGGTGTTCTTCCACTCTGAATCTATGTATTTAAAATCGGAATAGAAATAAAAATACGAATTCCAGCTAATAAATTCCGTGATTTGCATATCGATGGTGGTCGCAATCTTGAAACCCATGTCCTGCCCGAAATGTTTTCCTTCCTCTATACCAAAGGCTTTGGGATTGAAAGCGGTTATGTTTTGCAAATAATTCAGACGGTAAGTAAAAGGGGTCAGCAAGGCAGAAAAGGAGTAACCCTTTTCTTTGTTTTTGATCTTGTAGTCCATACCCAAACCCAGATACAGTTTAGCCGGCGACAAAAAGGCCGCTTTCATGTCGTAAGTATTGGGCTTGTAATTGTTCAAAAATTGAGTGGTAAAATCGACCGATGCCGAGTAGTAAAAATTCTTGATTGCTCTTATACCCAATTTACTGGAAGCCTGGAACTGGTCGTTGCTGATATTCACCTTACGCAGACTGTCGTTGGATACAGTATTGAATCCCAATTTGATATCAATAAAATTATCGAACTGTATACCTTTTTTGTTGTCGTATTTGGCCACCCAGTAGAAGGCCGACAAGGTAGACATATTGCTCACACCTCCGCTGGACCAGTTGGGGGATACATACGTCTGTGTCAACTGGTTGGATAAACGGCCCTTGACAACCCAGTGAGTATAACGTACGGGAGCGGTGGGAGGCTCTTCAATACTCCGGGGAAGAACTCTCTGGGGTGCACTCCATTGTATGGGGCGATTAGCTTCCAGAGGCACTTCCAGCCTTTCGGGTTCCGGTAAATCCGTATTCAGGTAGCGGATCTTATCGATTTGTTCCACTTCGAAGGCAAGCAGGATTTGTCTGGCAAGGCGCTTGACATAAGGGATTCCGATGCTTTGCCCCAATTCTTGCGTTTGGAGCCAACTCTCGGGAATGACTTGCCTTTTGGGTTCTCTCCATTCCAGTTTAAATTCTCTTTTTCTGGCGCTAAAGATTAAAGGCATAAACAAAGGGCTCATCTTCGGGTAATCCAACACGGTATCTTCCGGTAATTCCATGGGGGGCTTAGGATACACGCGGTCTTTGAAAATATCGTAGTCCCTTATGTAACGGTGTAAAGGCGATAGTTCAGGTTCTTTGGGAACAAGCTCCTCTTGGGGTATGGTATCGACCGACAAACTATCGGAAAGCTGAAGATTCAATGTGTCGCCCAGGACTCTTCCAAGGCTGTCGAGTGCATTTTCCCAGCCAAGACTGTCAGAATAAAATCTAAGAGTATCTGAGTCAAACCAAAGACTGTCTGAGTCAAACCAAAGACTGTCTGAGTCAAACCAAAGACTATCAGGGTCGTATTCCAGTCCCTGGCTTTTCCTTAGGATAGCCGACAAGCTGTCCAGCAAGGCGCGCTCAAGCGAATATTCAATTTCGATTTCGGTAGAAGGTGCTTTCGGCAAAGAATCTTTTTCCGGAGTCGGCTGCAGATAATTATCAAAATTCGGAATAGCATTAAAATGCAATGAATTTCCGGGTATGATACTTTGTTGGGCATTCATTGGTAATATTTGCAAAACAAAAAGCAATACAAAACCACCAATTATCCTGTTTAGCATACTTTGAGATTTTCTGCGAAAGTAAGACTTTCTTTTTAAAACTTTTTTCGTACTTTTGCGCTTTTAGATTTTTTTAGTAACGCAGAACGTAAAGTTAATATAACTACTTGTGATTGTGAAAAATACCAAATTTATTTTCGTTACCGGAGGTGTAGTTTCTTCTTTAGGAAAAGGAGCCTTGTCGGCAGCTATGGGAAAGCTCCTGCAAGCAAGAGGCTACAGAGTAACCATTCAAAAGTTTGATCCTTACATCAATGTTGACTCGGGCACCCTCAATCCGCTGGAACATGGAGAATGTTACGTAACCTGCGACGGTCACGAAGCCGATCTCGACCTGGGCCATTATGAGCGTTTCCTCAACATTAAAACCACCCGCGCCAACAACATCACTACGGGACGTATTTATCAGACAGTCATCAACAAAGAAAGAAGAGGCGATTACATGGGCAAAACCGTGCAGGTAGTTCCTCATATAACCGACGAAATAAAACGCTCCATTAGGCAACTCAGCCTCAAAGGGCAATACGATTTCATCATCACCGAAATTGGCGGAACCGTAGGCGACATTGAATCTTTGCCGTTTATTGAAAGCGTGCGTCAGTTAACCTGGGAATTGGGCAGCAGCAATTGCATGTGCATCCACCTGGCTTATGTTCCCTATCTGTCGGCAACCAAGGAACTAAAAACCAAACCCGTACAACATTCCGTCAAATTACTGCTCGAATTGGGGGTACAACCCGACATTCTTGTGCTGCGCACCGAACACCCCCTGAGTACAGAGATACGCAAAAAAGTAGCCTTGTTCTGCAACGTAAACGAAAAAGCCGTTATCGAATGCATCGATTTACCCAGCATTTATGAAATCCCGCTTAAAGTGCGCCAGGAAAACCTGGACACCATTATTCTGGAAAAATTCAATCTGCCGGTAAATACAGAATCCGACCTTCAGCCGTGGATCGATTTCGTCAACAAGATGAAAAATGCCAGCGAAAAGGTTCACATAGGTCTGGTGGGTAAATATACCAGTCTGCCCGACGCTTATATTTCCATTACGGAATCGCTGAAACACGCTTCGGCTTACAGCGATCATTGCCTGGACCTGCGCCTGATATCGGCCGAAAAAATAGAAGAAAACAATGTGGAAAAAACGCTCTCGGGGCTGGATGGTCTATTGATCGGCCCCGGTTACGGAATAAGGGGCGTCGAAGGTAAAATTTCTGCCTTAAAATTTGCACGGGAACAAAACCTGCCCACTTTCGGCATTGGCCTGGGTATGCAATGCATGTGCATAGAATTCGCCCGTAACGTATTGGACTTAAAAGATGCCACCTCCACCGAATTCAATCCCAATACTGCCGATAATGTCATCGACCTGATGGATGAACAAAAAAGCGTCGCCAATATGGTAGGTACCATGCGCTTGGGTAATTTCGATTGCGAAGTAGACAAGAATTCCATCGCCTATCGGGCCTACCAAAACGAGCATATTCAGGAAAGACATCGCCATCGCTTTGAATTCAACAACAACTACAAGGAAAGATTTGAAACTGCCGGCATGAAATGCGTGGGCATCAATCCCGACACCCAATTGGTGGAAATAGTGGAACTCAGCGACAAAAAATGGTATCTCGGCACTCAATTCCATCCGGAATACAATAGTACCGTACTTAACCCCAACCCTTTGTTTGTAGACTTTATCAAAGCCTGCATCGACAAATAATATTATGGATAAAAATACTTTAATCGGATTTGGACTTATTTTATTGATTCTTGTCGGATTCAGCATGCTCCAAAAACCCACGGAGCAAAAAGTGCAACAAGCCATCCAACAAGACAGCATAATACAAGCAACACCTCAACAACCGCTCAGCCAGCAAACGGCCTCTTACGAACAAGAACTGGTAGAAGCCGGACAAACCGAAGCTCAGGCACTCAACGACAACTATGGTCAGTTTGCTGCTTTTCTTACCGGCGAAAACCAAATTTACAACATCGAAAACGACCTGATGGTGGTCAGCATGGCTTCCAAAGGAGGACGCATCGCCTCCGTCCGGATTAAAAACTACGTCACTCACGATTCTCTGCCCTTGATTCTGTTTGACGAAAAGAATTCTTCGTTTGATATTACCCTTATAAGCTCCAACAATCGTATTATCAACACCAAAGACCTCCATTTCACTCCTGTGCAGGGACAAAACCCTCTGGAATTTATTTTCAGGTTGGCATTGGCTCAGGATCAGTATCTTGACTTTGTGTATACCTTGCAGGAAGACAGCTATTTGATGTCTATGGATATCTGCGGACAGGGACTCGAAAATATGCTCTCGCCCAGTCTGAGCAATCTGGACCTGAATTGGGCCGTCAAAATGCGCAGTCAGGAAAAAGGCCGGAAATTTGAACAACGTTATTCCATGCTGCAGTATAAATTTATGGGAGACGATGTCGAAAAAATGAGTGTAAACAAAGACGAAAGCAAAATAGTGAACAACCGCCTACACTGGATAGCTTTCAAGGATCAGTTTTTCGCCTCCGTCCTGATTTGCAACAAAGGCCTTATTTCCAATGAATTGAGCTCTAAATTAGAAAGCGATTTGTCGCCCCATATCAAAGATTACAAACTACGTTCGGGCATTGATTTTGATATGCGAGGCAACAGGGAAGCCAAGTTGAATTTTTATTTCGGCCCCACCAAATATTCCATTCTCAAGAAATTTGACAAAGGCCTCAAAAAATCGGAACGACTCGGTCTGGACAATCTGGTTCCCCTGGGAGGCAGCATTATCCGTTGGGTCAATGTGGGCCTGATCATTCCCATGTTCAATTTTTTCGGGAGCTTTATCGGTAATTTCGGTATCATCATCATTTTGATGACCATCTGTATCAAACTGCTGATCCTGCCCCTGACCTTTAAGTCGTATAAGTCGTCAGCCAAAATGCGTTTGCTCAAGCCCCAGATCGACGAAATCAATACCAAATACGCAGGCGAAAGCAAAGCTCAGGAACGTTCCACCGCCACCATGGAGCTCTATAAACGCGCCGGAGTCAATCCTATGGGAGGCTGTCTGCCTATGTTGCTGCAATTCCCCATACTGATTGCCATGTTCTGGTTTTTTCCTGCTTCCATCGAACTAAGGCAGGAAAGTTTCCTCTGGGCCAAGGACTTGTCCACTTACGACGCCGTCATTAGCTGGGAGGCCAATATTCCGTTCATCAGTAAATTCTTTGGCAACCACATCAGCTTGTTTTGTTTGCTGATGACCATCACCAACCTGATTTACACCAAAATAAACAGCGACAACACCGGCGGAAGCAATCAAATGCCCGGTATGAAGGCCATGATGTACATGATGCCCATAATGCTCCTGTTTATTTTCAATCAATATTCCTCCGGGTTGAGCTTCTACTACTTCGTTTCAACTTTGTTTACCATTGGACAAACCTATATTTTCAGAGCAACGATTGACGAAGAAAAGATGCTTAAACAACTGATGGAAAACAAGAATAAACCCATCAAAAAATCGAGCTTTGCCAAGAGACTCGAAGAGGCTCAACGCATGCAAAGAGAGCAAATCAGACAACAAGCCAAAAAAAGGCGTTAAAAATAACGGATGCCCGGGCATCCATTCAAGCAATTTTCGGCCATGAAAACAAAATACCATTCAGACTCCCCTATCCGCATTGCGGTCGTTGGACTGGGTTATGTGGGTTTGCCTCTGGCCAGGCTTTTCTCTACCAAATATCCGACCAGGGGATTCGACATTGATCCGCTCAGAGTGGAAGCCATCATGCAAGGCAGAGACGCAACCGGAGAGTTGAGTCCCGAAGTACTGGCCGAAGCTCTTGGAAAGGGATTTAGCTGCAGTTCCAAACTGTCCGATATAAAAGATTGCAATTACTACATTGTATGCGTTCCCACGCCCATAGATAAGAACAACCATCCCATACTGGAACCGCTCGTTCAAGCCAGCGGCTTGCTGGCCAAAGTGCTGAAAAAAGGGGATATTGTTATTTACGAATCTACCGTTTATCCGGGCGTCACCGAAGATATTTGCGTACCGGTACTGGAAAAAGATTCAGGCTTGCAGTTTAACAGGGATTTTTTTGTAGGTTATTCTCCCGAGCGTGTCAACCCCGGCGATCGTGTCCACAGCATAGAGAAAATTATCAAAGTCACCTCAGGCTCAACTCCCGCAACAGCCGACAAAGTGGATGCTTTGTACAATTCCGTATTACTGAACGGCACCTACAAAGTGTCGTCGATACGAGTGGCCGAAGCCTCCAAAATCGTCGAAAATGCACAGCGCGACGTCAATATTGCTTTCATTAACGAGTTGGCCAGGATATTCAACGCAATGAATCTCGACACCAAAGAAGTACTGGACGCCGCTGCCACCAAATGGAATTTCATACGCCTCAGCCCCGGACTGGTAGGTGGCCATTGCATAAGCGTCGACCCCTACTATCTGATTGAAAAGGCGCATATTCACGGTTACCTGCCCCGCATGATGAGCGATGCCCGCCAACTTAACAACAGTATGGGCAGCTACGTAGGCCACCGGGTGCTCAAACTGATGAACAAAAAAGGCCTGTTGGTGAAAGACGCCAGGATACTGATTCTGGGAGTGACTTTCAAGGAGAACTGTCCCGATACACGCAATACTAAAGTGGTGGATGTGTACAATACCCTCCGCGAATATACCTCCAATATAGTGCTTTACGACCCCCACGCCGACCCGGCCGATTTCCAAAAAGAATTCGGCCTTCCCTTACTCAGAGAAGGCCTGGAAAACCGTAAAGAAAAATTCGATGTTGTGGTGTTGGCAGTGGCTCACGAAGCATTCAGAAAGCTGGATATCAGAGGCCTGCTCAACAAAAACGGACTAGTCTACGACGTCAAGAGCTTTTTGCCGCGGGAACTGGTCGATGACAGGCTTTAATCAGCACTTTCTTGATTCAATTAACTGCCGGACTCCAGTTGCAGAGTCTTGCTCGGTTGATCGCAGACCTCGGTCGGACCAAAATACTGGATGGGACCGGGATAAACATAATCGGTTTGAATGGCCCAGGCGGCTCGTTTTGAAACGAAAGTTCTGAATGGTTTACCCTTGAGATCTACCAGGGCTTTTTGGATTACGGGTTTCATTTCACCGTGACGACGTTCCATATTCATCATCATGGTGATGGGCACCCCGCCGGCAATCCAGTCTTTGGCCGGTTTGGTAGTGTTGCGTACGGAAGACATGTAACCGGTTTTTCCATAGGCAATCAGTCGTGAAGCGGTATAACCCAACGAATAGCAATAGTCGGCATCGTAGTTGGAAGGAGCGGCACAACGTCCTTCGTAACCGAAGAAGTGAGTTTGAGTGGCAAACTTGCCCACAAACTTACCTTCGGCTTTCCACTTAGCCAGTTTGGTTGTTATCATCTCGGCCAGGAGCTTTTCGGTTTCGATCATAGAAACCTGCACGTTGCCGTGAGGATCGCGGTCCAGCGTGAGCTGCATAGCCACGTTTTCGGGTAATGAGGCAAATACGGCTGAGTTTTTGGGACTCAGTTTGTTGATAACGTAATTGCGTTGTTCGGATTTACGAATCAGTCCGAACTCGCTTTGGTATTCCATCAGGAATTCATTTAACTCCGCAATCAAAGCCTTCATGGCGGGAATAAATTCAATTACGCCTTCGGGAATTAGAACAACACCAAAATTATTTCCTTGTTCGGCCCGGCGGGCTACTATCTTGGCTATTTCCGTCACTACATCATCGAGAGATTGATTCTTGGCCTCGATTTCCTCCGAAATAAGACAGACATTGGGCTGCACCTGCAAAGCGCATTCGAGCGCAATATGCGAAGCCGAACGTCCCATGAGCTTGATAAAATGCCAATATTTGCGCGATGAATTACAGTCGCGCTGTATATTGCCAATAACTTCGGAATACACTCTGCAGGCGGTATCAAAACCAAAAGAGCATTCAATCATCTCGTTCTTAAGATCGCCATCGATGGTTTTGGGGCAACCTATTACCTGCACTCCTGCATTGATGGATTTATAATATTCGGCCAGCACGCAGGCATTGGTATTGGAATCATCTCCCCCAATAATAACCAAAGCTTTTATATCGAGTGCCTTGAGTATAAGCAAACCCCTGTCGAATTGTTCTTTGGTTTCGAGCTTGGTGCGGCCCGAGCCTATCATGTCGAAACCGCCGGTATTGCGATATTCATCGATGATGTCAGCCGTCAGTTCCATATAATTGTGCTCAATCAAACCGGCAGGGCCCAAAATAAAGCCAAACAAACGGGATTCGGCATTCAGAGATTTAATGCCGTCGAATATGCCGGCAATGACGTTGTGCCCACCGGGAGCCTGACCGCCCGATAAAATAACTCCTACGTTTATGGGAGGAAAGCTACTGTGTTGACTGGAAGGTTCAAACTCAATAATGGGCTGCCCGTAGGTGTTGGGAAAAAGTTTTTGAATCTCCTCTTTGTCCGAAACCGATTCTGTGGGAGCACCTTCTTTTATTTTTACCGGCCCAAGCAATGCCAGGGGCATTTTGGGCTTATACTCTGCACGAGCAATTTGTAAAGCACTTTTGGTCATAAAGGGAATAAATAAAGTTCGTAAAAAAACGACACAAATTTCGTGTTTTTTTTGTTCACTCACAAGCCGGCGAGGGCTAAATAGTAATTTTTATAAAACACTTAAAGTTTGGCCAACAAGTTTTTGGCTAACAGGGCACAAGCCTCTGTTTTTTCGCGACTGTAACCTTGTTTCAATTCTACAGCCTCTCCGGCGATTTCCCAGTTCATCGTGACACCAAATTCCTGCAGCTTTTTGGCAGCCGCACCTGCCCATGTAAAAGAGCCGAAACAGGCATAGACTTTGTTTTTGACATTACGGGCTGCCAGAGCATTCACCAAAGCTTCTACAGGAGGAAACAGCCCGGCGTTGTAGGTAGGAGAACCTATCACCAGACCACGGTACTTGAACACATCACGCAACACATCCGAAAGAGAGCTTACCGACAGATTGTGCATAACAACAGTCTCTAAACCCAGACTTGCCAGCTCTTTCGACATGCGCATGGCTGTTCGGGCCGTATTGCCATACATGCTTCCATAGGCTATTACCACCCCTTTTTCTCCCTCGTATCGACTGAGTTTATCGTAAATGCCGACGACCTTGTTGAGTTCTTTTTTCCAGACGGGACCATGGGTAGGGCAAATTACCCGAATATCCAGACCCGAAAGTTTTTGCAAGGCTTTCTGCACCGGCGAACCGTACTTACCGACAATATTAGCATAATAACGGTACATTTCGTCCCAATAAGGACTCAGGTCCATATCCTGATCCAACACGGCACCATTAAGGGCCCCGAAAGTGCCGAATGCATCGCCGGAAAAAAGCAACTGTTCCCGCTCGCAATAGGTCATCATGGTTTCGGGCCAATGTACCATAGGGGTCAGGTAAAAACGCAGGGTTTCGCCGCCCAGGCAAAGGCTGTCACCCTCTTTTACCTCGATGATTCCCTGGTGTGCTCCGTAATAGCCTTCGAGCATTTGTATGGTCTTGGCATTGCCCAGGATCTGAACGCCGGGATATGCCTGACGTATGGCATTTATCGAAGAAGAATGATCGGGCTCCATATGATTGACGATCAGATAATCCAAAGGACGATTACCCACCGTCCGGACTATCATTTCGAGCAATTCCGAAGCATAACAGGATTCAACCGTATCGATAAGAGCTATTTTTTCTCCAACAACCAAATAGGCGTTGTACGAAACACCCAGAGGCAAAGGCCAGAGATTTTCAAAAAGATGAGTTTTGCGGTCGTTCACGCCTACGTAGTGAACAAAGCGGTTTATTTTAAATTTTTCGGACATTGAATTATTATTTTTTGCAAAGTTAATTTTTCCGCTCTAAACAGACAAGAGCAAGAACTCCTTTCAATAATCATCCCAATAAATACATTTTTTTAAAAAAGCCGTAAATATAACCTATTTTTGTCCCATAAAAAAAGACATCATATGCAAACGATCAGATTTTGTGAAAGATTGAGATTTTGTGCCTTGTGCCTGCTGTTTAGCCTTGCCGGAACACTTCAGGCGCAGGAATGGAAATTAGTCTGGAGCGACGAATTCAACACAGAAGGGCCACCCGATTCCGGCAGTTGGAATTACGAACGCGGATTTGTACGCAACGAGGAATTGCAATGGTACCAGCCCGGCAACGCCTATTGCAGGGGAGGCCTCCTGATTATTGAAGGACGCAAGGAGAAAGTTCCCAATCCCCGCTATAATCCCCAGGCGCGAGATTGGCGAACTTCCAGACAGCAAGCCGATTACACTTCTTCCTCTATCACTACCCGGAACAAGAGGTCTTTTCTTTACGGACGCTTCGAAGTTCGAGCCCGGATTCCGCTGGCCGGCGGATCCTGGCCTGCTATCTGGACCCTGGGTAATACCATGGAATGGCCTTCGTGCGGCGAAATAGACATCATGGAGTATTATCGCATCGAAGGAGAACCCCATATTCTGGCCAACGCAGCCTGGGGAGGAGAACAGCGCTACAAGGCTATTTGGGATTCTTCCGTTTATCCTTTGAGTCATTTCACCAACGCCGATCCCGACTGGGGCTCCAAATTCCATATCTGGCGTATGGATTGGGACGAGCAAGCCATCAAGCTCTATCTAGACGACGAATTACTCAACGAAATTCCCTTAGACCGTACAAGCAACGGCAGCATAGGTAATTACAGCAATCCTTTCCGGCAAGAACACTACCTGCTGCTAAACCTGGCCATAGGCAGCAACGGCGGAAAACCCGACGAATCTGCCTTTCCATTGCTCTACGAGATCGATTACGTCAGAGTTTACCAAAAACAGTGAGAAAGGGAAAATAAATAAAGCTGTCGAAATCAGCGGTCTAAATCGCTGCCGGTAAAATCTTTGCTGGATTTTTTGAAGACGATCATTTGCCCCACTCCCAGGGCAATAAACAGCAAGCCGGCCGAAGCCCAGCCCCAGGTCTCGGTGAGAAAGCCCAGAAAAAAGACCAGGCCGATACCCAAAAAAAGATTCTTAACAGCCCTGGCGTACAGGCTGTTTTCTCTCAGCAAATAACGAGGAATTTCCTTTCCTGCTGCCAGGTATTCCTGGGCCAACAGCAAACGGTTTTTGTTGTTTTTGTAACGAACAATCAGAAAGACAAAGAGCAGTATGGCAACAAAACCCAGCAAGAATACCATAAGCAAAGTGTTGTGCTGTATCCATTCTCCCAATTGGCTGTAGTTAATTTTCATATTTTGCCGGCATTATAACTGTTTATTGATTTCGTTGGTATCTTCGCCGAAACCCGTATTAGACTCGCAAAGTTCGTAACTTTATCGGAATATCAAAGCCTAAACTGCTTTTTTTAAGGCATAACAAGTTCCATATCATACAAACAATCTCGCTAAAATTGCCTATTTTTGCCTGATTTTTAAGAGACCGATGTCAGCAAGCCGTAAATCGATTTTTTCTTTGATCAACAAAGCACAACGATCCCTCATTTTATTCGTAATGGGAATGTTGTTCTTTGTGGGTATCAGCCCCGGTGTCAAAGCACAAACAGTTCCTGCACTCAGCGGACAGGCAGAGATTTACCTGCTCACTTGCTCTCCCGGGCAGGAAGTCTGGGCGCATTACGGACATACCGGCATCCGGGTGCTGGATCCGCCGACCCGCCGCGATGTGGTTTTCAATTACGGTATTTTTGACTTCAACTCCGACAACTTCCTGTGGAATTTTGTGCGGGGAGAAATCGACTATATTTTGGGAATCAGCAGTTTCGAAGGTTTTATGCACAGCTACCGCAACGAAAATCGCCGGGTGATTTCTCAAAAGCTGAACCTCTCGCAAGAAGAAAAAGCAAAACTATGGGAGGCTCTGGTTATCAATAGCCTACCCGAAAACCGGACTTATCGCTACAATTTTTACTACGACAATTGCTCTACCCGGGCCCGCAAAATAATTGAACGATGCCTGGACGGAGCCGTCGATTATCACTACGAGGCCGCCTACGGCAGCATGCGTGAAGTAATTCAACATTACACCGCAAAACATCCCTGGACCTGGTTCGGTATTTCCCTTGCACTGAGCAGTCTGGCCGATGCTCCGGCTCCGTCCCTCGATCTGCTTTTCGCTCCCGAATTGATGATGGAAGCTTTTGAAAAGGCCACAATCACAGCTCCTGCAACGAACGGTAAAGACAGCCTTCAAGCGGAGCGTTGCCTGATAAGCGAACAAAGCATATTGAACGAAATCAAAACAGTGCCGGCCGAACAAAAAAATACCCTGCCCGGACCTGTAACATTCAGTTGGATTTTGTTTGCGCTGGTTCTGACCTTGGGGCTGCGGGAACTCAAAACAGCTCGCCGGCATCCCCTGGCAAACGCCCTTATTTTTGGACTGGCAGGGATTGCGGGCTTGATTATTGCTTTTTTGGCCTTAATTTCGGTACATCCCGTTACCAAAACCAATTACCTTCTGCTCTGGTTGCACCCCCTGCATTTGCTTTTTGCTTTGTTAATCGCATTCAAGCCTTTCAGGCGAAGCATTTTTTACAATGGCTACTTAAAAATAAATACTCCCGTTTTAGTTTTTGCACTGGCAGGTTTCGGCTTTTTGCCGCAATACGTACATCCGGCCATGATCCCGCTTCTGCTGAGTTTATTGTCGCGTAGCCTGTTGGCCTGGATCAATCCTCTTCCAAAGAGCATTCGTAACAAAAAAGTGCCCGGGCAAGGCTCAGGCAAATCCGGTAAAAATCTATGAAGTCATTTTCACATATACTCCCTATTTTGTTGATGTTGAGCCTGAGTTCTCAGGTCTGTTCCGCTCCTAAAGACAGCAAACAACCGCCCCGCCTGGTATTGGGCATACACCTGGATCAGTTACAGGAGGAATACCTGAAATGGTTTATGGAAGGATTTGGCGAGGAAGGCTTCAAGTTACTGCTGGAACGGGGCAAAGTATACAATAATTGCAACTACGGTTTAAACTGTCCCGATGCGGCTAACACCAACGCCTGCCTGTTGAGCGGCTGCGCTCCCATGCATCACGGCATCATTGCCCGTGAATGGTACGACCGGCAACTCGAAAGGCCCGTGTCCTGCGTCTACGATACGGATTACCTGGGAAATTACACCACTTCAACCTTTTCGCCCCTGAGTTTGAGAAGCAATACCTTGGGCGATGAACTCAAAAAAGCCTGCAAAGGACGTTCCAAAGTCTTTTCGATAGGGCTGGAAGCCGAGGCCGCCATTGTTGCCGGAGGGCGAAGCGCCGATGCAGCCCTCTGGATGGACGATGCCAGTGGCAAATGGTGCAGTAGCACCTATTACAATTATATGCCGTCGTGGCTTCAAAAAATCAACGATTACGGACTGTTCGAAACAAACAACGGCAAAAACGGCTGGAGGCCGAAATTTCCTCTGAGCCGCTATGTGTATATGCCTCACCAAAAAAATCCGGGCTTTTTCAGTTACGCTCTCTCTTTTATCAACGGTACGGGTTACAGAGACTTCAAACAAACCCCCATGGCCAACACCGAACTCAATCAGTTGGCTCTGGAGCTTATCGATCAAGAAAAGCTGGGAGAAGACGAATACCCGGACCTGTTGATATTGCATTTCAACACCGGCAGCCAACTGAGCGGCAACGACAGCCGGGCCGCCCTTGAAATGCAGGATCTGTATTTCAGATTGGACCAGGATCTGGGCTGGTTACTCAAAGAAATCGACCGGAAAATAGGACTCGACAATGTCCTGATTTATCTCTGCGGTACCGGAGCGACCAGGCTGGCTGTGGAAGAAAACCCAAAGGCTCCAGGATTTTACGGTAACTATTATCCGGAACGCACTACCGCCTTGCTAAACCTTTATCTGACAGCTATTTACGGCAGCGAACGCTGGGTACAAGGCTGCACGGAAAACGAAATTTACCTCAACCGCAAACGCATCAATGAGCTCAACCTCGATTACCGGGAAATCTGCAACAAAGCGGCTCTGTTTCTGACCCAGGTCGAGGGTATACAACAGGTGGTACCCGCTTACCGCTTTCTGCTGGGCGATTGGAGCAGTGAATCGGCTCTTAGCCTGAATTATCACAAAGAACGCTCCGGCGATTTACTGCTGAAACTTGAAAACGGACGCAACGTCCGCTGGGAATCCTACCCGGGCAAAAACCGGCAAATACAATATGCTAACCAAACCACGATACTGGTCTTTTACGGAGCGGGAATCAAGGCCAGTAACCACAGTCAGCTTGTTTCCATTTTTGACCTGACTCCTACCCTCTGCGGAATGTTGTATATTCGCCCGCCCACATCATCCACAGGACAGGTTTTATTTTAAATACTACATCAAAAATCATCAGACTAAACAATACTAACAATATACCATTATGGGATTCAACAATATATTAACCAAACTTTTCGGCAATAAATCGCAACGCGATTTAAAGGAGATCAACCCCTTTGTCGAAGCAATCAAAGCTGCTTACCCTGCCGTCGAAGCTCTAAGCAACGACCAACTCAGGACTCTGAGCAGTGAAATACGCAACAACATCCAAGCATCGGTTTCTGCCGAAAGAGCAGAGATCGAACGCCTCAAGGAGGAAATCGAAACACTGGAACTCGAAGAACGCGAAAAACCTTACGAACAAATCGACAAAATAGAAAAGGACATTACGGACAAACTCGAAAAAGCTCTGAACGATGCATTACCACAGGTCTTTTCGATCGTAAAGGATACCGCCCGGCGTTTCAAGGAAAACGAAAAAATCGTGGTCACCGCCAACGATTTCGACCGCAACCTGGCTGCCACTCACGACTTTGTGCATATCGAAGGTGATAAAGCCATCTACCAAAACCACTGGTTAGCCGGCGGCAACGAAATAGTCTGGGATATGGTACATTACGACGTACAACTCTTTGGCGGTGTAGTACTGCATCAAGGTAAAATTGCCGAGATGGCCACCGGCGAAGGTAAAACCCTGGTCGCCACCCTGCCCGTCTTTCTGAATGCCCTCACCGGCAACGGCGTCCACGTGGTAACGGTGAACGATTATCTTTCCAAGCGTGACTCCGAGTGGATGGGACCGCTCTATATGTTTCACGGCTTGTCGGTAGATTGCATAGACAAACACCGCCCCAATTCCGAAGAACGGCGCCAAGCTTATCTGGCCGACATCACTTTTGGCACCAACAACGAATTCGGTTTCGACTACCTGCGCGACAATATGGCCGGCAGCCCGCTCGACCTGGTGCAACGCAAACACAATTTCGCCATTGTGGACGAAGTCGACTCCGTTTTGATCGACGATGCCCGTACCCCTCTCATCATTTCGGGTCCGGTGCCCAAGGGCGACGACCAACTCTTCGAAGAATTTCGTCCCAAGGTAGAGCGTGTAGTCAACGTTCAGCGCGAAATGGCCACAAAATTGCTGGCTGAGTCCAAAAAACTCATGGCCTCGGAAGACAAAAAAGAACAGGAAGAAGGCTCTTTGCTGCTCTACCGCACTCACAAGGCCATGCCCAAAAACAAAGCTCTGATCAAATACCTCAGCGAGCAGGGCATCAAAGCCAGTATGCAAAGAACCGAGGAGTTCTATATGCAAAACAACAACCAACAAATGCATATTGTGACCGACCCCCTGTATTTTGTCATCGACGAAAAAAACAATACCATCGAGCTCACCGACAAAGGGATCGATTTCATCACCGGCGACAGCGAAGACAGCCAGTTCTTTGTTTTGCCCGACATAGCGGCACAACTGTCGGAACTCGAAAACCAGGGGCTGAATCCGGAAGACAAGCAGACAAAAAAAGACGAACTGCTGCAAAACTTCTCCATCAAATCGGAACGCATTCACACGGTTCAGCAATTGCTCAAAGCCTATTGTCTCTTCGACCGTGACGACGAATATGTGGTAGTCGACAACAAAGTGAAAATTGTTGACGAACAAACCGGCCGTATTATGGAAGGCCGCCGCTATTCCGACGGTTTGCACCAGGCCATCGAAGCCAAGGAAAGAGTTACCGTCGAAGCGGCCACTCAGACCTTTGCCACCATCACGCTGCAGAATTATTTCAGAATGTACCATAAGCTGTCGGGTATGACCGGTACTGCCGAAACCGAGGCAGGTGAATTCTGGGATATTTATAAACTGGATGTAGTGGTGATTCCGACCAACAAGCCCATCGCCCGTAACGATATGGACGACCGCCTCTACAAGACCAAGAGAGAGAAGTACACGGCCGTTATCGAAGAAATCATCCGCTTGGTCGAAGCCGGGCGACCGGTGCTGGTAGGTACTACTTCGGTAGAAATCTCCGAATTGTTGAGCCGTACACTCACCCTACGTAAAATCAAGCATAACGTGCTCAACGCCAAGCTACACCAGCGCGAAGCCGAAATCGTGGCCAACGCCGGACAAAAAGGCGTGGTAACCATTGCCACCAACATGGCGGGACGTGGTACCGACATCAAGCTCACCGGAGAAGTTAGAAAGGCCGGAGGTTTGGCCATCATAGGCACGGAACGTCACGAATCGCGCCGTGTCGACCGTCAGCTGCGCGGACGTTCAGGCCGTCAGGGCGACCCCGGATCTTCGGTGTTTTACGTATCGCTCGAAGACGACCTGATGCGTCTGTTCGGATCGGAACGTATTTCGGGCATCATGGACCGCATGGGACTGGAAGAAGGCGAACTCATCGAAAACTCCATGATTTCTAAAGCCATCGAAAGGGCACAGAAAAAAGTGGAAGAAAACAACTTCGGCATACGTAAACGTCTGCTCGAATACGACGACGTTATGAACAACCAGCGCGAAGTCATCTACACCAGGCGCCGCCATGCCCTGATGGGAGAACGTATCGGTATGCACCTGGCCAACACCATTTACGACACCATCAAAAGCTTAGTCGAAGAAGCTTACGACCAACGCGACTTCGAGGGTCTCAAAATGGACATACTCAAATATCTGGCTATGGAAGTGCCCATGGACGAAGAGCATTTTTACGATCAGAGAGCCGAAAACAGCGTAGACGAAATATACGAAGCAGCCCTGAACCTCTACAAGCGTAAAACCGAAAAAATGGCCTCCATAGTCAATCCTGTCATTCAGCAGGTCTACGAAAAGCAGGCTGCCCAATACGAAAACATTTTGATACCCATCACCGATAGTAAACGCACTTACAACATCCCCTGTAACCTGAAGGCTGCCGCCGAAAGCCAGTCGAAAGAAGTGGTAAAAACGTTCGAAAAAGCCATACTGTTGCATACCATCGACGAAGCCTGGAAAGAAAATCTCCGCGAGCTCGACGAGTTGCGTCAATCGGTACAAAATGCCAGCTACGAACAAAAAGACCCTCTGCTTATCTACAAACTGGAGTCGTACAACCTCTTCAAAACCATGATCGACAATATCAATAAGAAGAGTATTTCCATTTTGATGCGCGGACAAATTCCTATACGCGAACCCGAATCGGTACGCAAAGCCGAAACGCAAAAACGCCACGACTACAGTAAATACCGTGCTCAAAGAGACTCTTTGGAGGGCGGAAGTCCGGCTCGCCGAGCTGGGTCAGACAGAGAGCAACGCCAGCTGGAACCGGTAAGGGTAGAAAAAAAGGTGGGTCGCAACGATCCCTGTCCCTGCGGTTCGGGCAAAAAGTACAAAAATTGCCACGGTAGGGGTTTATAAACATTTAAGACTGAGGTTATGAAACAACAGTATTTTAAAGACAAAGTTGTAGTGATCACCGGAGCGTCGTCGGGCATAGGTCTGGCTTGTGCCCGGCTTTTTGCCGCTCAGGGTGCAAAACTCACGCTGGCAGCAAGATCCCTCGACAAACTACAAGTCATACAGAAGGAACTTCCTGCAGCCGTACTGGCCGTTAAAACCGACGTCAGCAAAGAAGAAGATTGCCGAAAACTCATAGAGCAAACCATAGCAACCTATGGAGGCATCGATATCCTGGTAAACAATGCCGGTATTTCCATGCGGGCCGTTTTCAAAGACCTCGACTTGAAAGTCTTGCATCAATTGATGGATGTAAATTTCTGGGGCTGTGTCTATTGCACCAAATACGCTTTGCCCAGCCTGCTCGAACGCAAGGGCTCGGTGGTGGGCGTTACTTCCATAGCCGGCTTCAAGGGACTGCCCGCCCGCACAGGCTATTCGGCCTCAAAATTTGCCATGAACGGCTTTCTCGACACCCTGCGTACCGAACATCTGTACGACGACTTGCATGTGATGATTTTTGCCCCGGGCTTTACAGCCTCCAATGTGCGCTTTTCGGCTCTGACAGCCGATGGCAGCCCTCAGGGCGAGACTCCCCGCAAGGAAGAAAAAATGATGTCGGCCGAAACCGTGGCCCGTCATATGCTACGGGGACTGCGCAAACGTAAAGATCAGATGATACTCACTCCCCTGGGTAAAGCGGCAGTGCTGGTGAACAAGTTTTTCCCGAAGCTCGTCAGCCGCATGGAATACAAAATGATGAAAGCCGAGCCCGACTCTCCTTTGTCTTAAACGAGTGTTCAGGCCCAGTTCAAAGTGTTCAGGCCCAGTTCAAAATAACTTTGCCGCAGGCGGCAGACTCCATTACATCGAAGGCCTTTTGAAAATCGTCTACATCAAAACGGTGTGTAATAACCGGGCTCAAATCGATGCCTGTGATAAGCATTTGCTCCATCTGATACCAGGTTTCCCACATTTCGCGGCCATAAATACCCTTTAAGGTCAAAGCCTTGAATATGATTTGGCTCCAGTTTACCTGAGTAGAATCGGGCAAAATACCCAAAAGAGCAATCTTCGATCCGTTGTACATATTTTCGATCATGCTTTCGAAGGCCTGCGGAGAACCCGACATTTCCAGGCCTATATCGAAACCACGCATGCGCAGCGACTTAATCACAGCTTCGATGCTTTCGCCTTTGGCAGGATTCACTGTGAGGGTGGCGCCCATTTTCCGAGCCAGCTCCAAACGGTATTCGATAACATCGCTCACCACTATGTAACGGGCTCCGGCAAAGCGGCAAACAGCCGTTGCCATGGAGCCGATCAGGCCGGCTCCGGTGATAAGCACGTCTTCGCCTGTCAGGGGAAACGACAAAGCCGCATGTGTTGCGTTACCGAAAGGGTCCATGATCGATGCCATCTCGTCGCTGATGCGGGGGTCGAGTCTTACGATGTTCGAAGCCGGAACCGCCAGGTATTCGGCAAAGGCCCCATCGCGATTCACCCCAATACCGACCACGTTTTCGCAGACATGCAGCTTACCCCGGCGGCAATTGCGGCAATGTCCGCAGGCGATGTGTCCTTCGCCGGTCACCCTGTCGCCGACTTTTAAATTTTCCACACCCTTACCCATTTCCACAATTTCTCCTGCGTACTCGTGTCCGATGATCATGGGTGTCTTGATAGTACGCTGCGACCATTCGTCCCATTTGTAGATATGCAGATCGGTGCCGCAAATGGAGGTTTTGTTGATTTTGACCAGCACCTCGTTGATACCGGGCGTGGGAATGGGTCTCTCACACATCCAGATGCCTTTTTCGGGGCGCAGTTTTACCAAAGCTTTCATCTTAGAAATCTGTTAAATAAAACCAATAAGCTCTTATAGTTCAACGCTCTAGTTGAAATTATCATATCACATCCAGAGCCTTGCCCACTTTGGCAAAGGCAGCAATGCAACGATCCAAGTGTTCGGTTTCATGTTCGGCCGAGAGCTGAACACGAATACGGGCCTGCTCTCTGGGCACCACCGGATAAGAGAACCCTATCACATAAATGCCTTCGTCGAGCATACGGTCGGCAAATTCCTGCGAAAGCCTGGCATCGTAAAGCATCACGGCGCATATGGCCGACTCCGTGGGTTTTAAATCGAAGCCCAAAGCAGACATTTTCTGCACAAAATAGGCCGTGTTGCGATGTAGTTTATCCTGGAGTTCGTTGGTGTTTTGCAGCATTCTGAACACTATGATACCGGCAGCGGCCACCATGGGCGGAATGGAATTGGAGAACAGGTAAGGTCTGGATCGCTGACGCAACATCTGAATAATTTCGCGACGCCCGGTGGTGAAACCGCCTATGGCCCCTCCAAAAGCTTTACCCAAGGTGCCTGTAATGATTTCAGGCCGGCCTTTGAGCCCAAACAATTCGGTTATTCCCCTGCCCGTTTGCCCGACCACTCCTGCCGAATGCGATTCATCCAGCATCAGCATAGCATCGTATTGCTGAGCCAGGGCGTAGATTTTATCCAATGGAGCCACGTTGCCGTCCATCGAAAAAACTCCATCGCTTACAATCAGCCTAAAACGCTGAGACTGTGCTTCCTTCAATTGCTTTTCCAAATCCTCCACATCGGCATTGGCGTAACGGTAGCGTTTGGCCTTGCAAAGCCTGACCCCGTCGATAATGGAAGCATGGTTGAGCGCATCGGAAATAATGGCGTCCTGCTCACTCAGCAAAGGTTCAAACAAACCTCCGTTGGCATCAAAACAAGAGGCGTAGAGAATACTATCTTCCGTACCGAAGAAGCGGGAGATTTCCTTTTCCAATTCTTTGTGCAAATCCTGGGTGCCGCAAATAAAACGCACCGACGACATGCCGTATCCTCTCTCTTCGAGCACACGGGCCGCTGCTTCCCTCACCAGAGGATGGTTGGACAATCCCAGGTAATTATTGGCGCAAAAATTCAACACTTCACGGTTATCGGCTAATTTTATGTTGGCCGCCTGAGGAGAGTGAATCACCCTTTCGTCCTTATACAATCCCGAAGCACGAATGCTTTCGAGTTCATTACTGAGAAATTCTTTAAATTTTTCGTACATATTATTGTGTTTTTGTTTAATTCTACCCCTATTTGCCACAAATTTATTCATAATTCTTGACAAACAAACACAACAGCGGGCACGCTTAAAAAAAAGCGCACCCGCACGAACACCTATGAAAGATCATTGAAATTTTATTCCTCTTTCATCAATTTATTCAGCTTTCGCAATTCAAAGGAGAAATAAATGGAATAACCTCCTAAGACGATGAATGCTACAGCAGTCCAAATAACCACGTTGATACTTGCGAACCCCGGATTCCAAAGCAAAACAAAAGATAAAATCAAGCCCAATACGGCGGTTACCATTAAGGTACCCCAATCTAAAATACCGTATTGCTTCATGTCGTAAGCCGTGGTCATGCCCGATATGGAGCGGAAAAGCAAGGTGAATCCCACGTAAAGCGGTAAAGTTACCATAGACGCAGCCGGATTGATCAGTAGAAGAACCCCCACAACGGTACTCAATATCCCCAATACCAGCGACCAACCCCAATTTTGATGTTTGTTGCTTAAGGCAAAAACCATTTCGGTAATTCCGCTGACTAGAAATCCCATAGCAAACACAAAAGACAAAGCTATGTAGGCATCTACCGGCGTGGCTAGTGTCCAAATACCTAAAACTATAAATATCACTCCTACAACGAGCATTAAATACCATCGTTTAATGGCTTTTTCTATTTTCTTAAATGACTGTCTCATGATGTTGAATTTTATACGTTATTTATTTTTTAGCTTCCAATATTTTCATAAACTCTTCTCCTGTAATGGTTTCTTTTTTAATGAGATATTCCGATAACTCGTGCATTTTGGCTTCGTTTTCGCGAATGATTTTTTTCGCTTTTTCGTGCGCATTTTTCACTATGGAAAGCACTACATCGTCGATACGGGCTGCCGTTTCAGGAGAACAACTTAAAGATGTGTCGCTGCTCAAATAGGGATTGTTTATTGTTTCCAACGCCACCATATCAAATTCCTCGCTCATTCCGTAGCGGGTAATCATGGCACGGGCAATTTTTGTAGCTTGTTCAATGTCGTTGGATGCACCTGTGGTAATTCGGTTAAAAATAACCTCTTCGGCGGCGCGTCCACCGGTAAATGTGGCTATTCTGTTTTCCAAATCTTCTTTACTATATAAATTACGTTCACCTTCGTCAATTTGCATGGTATAACCGAGGGCCCCCGATGTACGTGGGATAATGGTAATTTTATGCACCGGAGCGGAATGCGACTGCATAGCGGCAACCATAGCGTGTCCGATTTCGTGATAAGCAATAATGCGTTTTTCTTCGTCGGAAATCACTTTTCCTTTTCTCTGTGCTCCGGCGATTACGGTTTCTATGCTTTCTTCCAAGTCGGCGGTTGTCACGCTGCTACTTTCGTTTCTTACGGCTCTCAGAGCGGCTTCATTCACAATATTGGCCAGTTCGGCACCCGATGCACCCGAGGTGGCGCGTGCAATCAAATCCAGATCTATTTCTTCGTGCTTTACTTTTTTCAGATGCACCTGCAAGATGGCTTTACGTCCTTCCAAATCGGGAAGTTCCATTTGAACCCGCCGGTCGAACCTGCCGGGACGGAGCAATGCTTTGTCGAGACTTTCGGGGCGATTGGTCGCTGCCAGAATAACCACTCCTTTTTGTCCGTCGAAACCGTCCATTTCCGTGAGCAATTGATTCAATGTTTGTTCACGCTCATCGTTGGAAGTCATTCCGTCGCGCCTTTTGCCGATGGCATCAATCTCATCGATAAAGATGATGCAGGGTGCTTTTTGGTTTGCTTGACTAAACAAATCGCGCACTTTGGCGGCACCCATTCCCACAAACATTTGAACAAATTCGGATCCGGAAAGAGCAAAGAAAGGCACTTTTGCTTCGCCCGCAACAGCTCTTGCAATCAGTGTTTTACCTGTTCCCGGAGGGCCAACCAATAAAACACCTTTGGGCAAGGCAGCACCCATTTCGTTATATTTCTTGGGGTTATGCAGAAAATCGATTATTTCGTTTAAAGATTCTTTGGCTTCATCTTGCCCCGCCACATCGGCAAAGGTGGTTTTTATCTCGTCTTCGGCGTAAATTTTCTCTTTGTTTTTCCCGAAACTCATATAATTTCCGCCCATTCTTCCACCCATCGACTTCATGGCATTTCGCCAGATAAAGAAGAAAATCGCTCCCGGCAATACCCAGTAAAGCAAGAAACTCAATATGGGGGAATTTTCGCGGGGAATGGTTTCGGTAAATTCTATTTTTCCGTTTTCGTTGGGGCTGTCTGCCACTAATAAACGGTCAACCAAATTGGCATCGTTCATTTTTCCTGTTTGAAAAATCAAGTCGATGGTGTCGCCCTTACGGTCGATGGTGTCGCCGGGTGTAGCAAAATAAATTTTG
Organism: Bacteroidales bacterium UBA1402; assembly: GCA_002305085.1. Classification (GTDB taxonomy): domain Bacteria; phylum Bacteroidota; class Bacteroidia; order Bacteroidales; family UBA1402; genus UBA1402. The sequence continues at coordinate 101,068 of DBQE01000019.1, forward strand.
TTTCCATCAATGTTTACCTGCTTGATTAATCCGGAATCGACTTTATTGATAAAAGCGCTGTACGTTGTCGGAATAATTTTAGGTTTGAACAGATTTGGAAAAACCAAAGAATTAAGTATCAGCAATAAGGCAAGTGTCCACAAAAAACTTTTCCAATTGTTATTGGGTCTTTGCGAAGGATCGTCGGTGATTTTATTCTTATCCATTTCTATAAATTATAATGCTTTGCTTTGTAATGTTTTCCGGGGCTGTCTCAAAACACATATCAAAAACACAGCAGTTGAGCACTTACGAGACAAGTCCTGAATAATGCGAATTATGACCCACAAAATTAAGAAACACAGCAGGCATTTCGTTGTCCGAAATTCACATGCAGTTGCCTAAAATTCTCTTTTAGAACTGCTCTCTGAATAAGGATGGAGAGGTGCCTGTTTGCTTTTTAAAAAATTTGCTGAACGACGAGGTTTCGGAAAATCCCAATTTTTCTGAAACCTGGCCGATAGTAAGCTTTTTATCGGTCAACAATATCTTGGCATCGTCGGTAATTTTCTCATGGATAAAAACGCCGGGAGCTTTTCCGGCTACTGTTTTAACCGCTTTGATCAGGTGTTTAGGGGAGATATTTAATTGGTCGGCAAAGAAGGCCGTTTTGTTCGTTATTTTTACCGGCCTCAAAAGCAAATTGAAAAAGGCATCGGCGATTTCTTCGTTTCTTGTTGAATGGCTTTCCACTTCTTTGCTTTCCAAGAATATTTCGGCTACTTCGCAAATAAAAACCAAGAACAAATTGCGCAAGGTTTCAAGTTGAAACACCGATTGTTTGGTTGCCCTTTTTCTGTAAATCAATTTGTAAATATCGATCAGAATCTTTTGCTGTTCTCTGTTAAGGTTGGTAAGTGTGTATTGGTGATGGCTGATTTGACGAAAAGGTTTTGCAAGTTGAGCATTTACAATGTTTTTAGCCAAAAAGTCTCGCGCCACAAACAAAAGAATGCCTTTGTATTGTCTTTTCGATCGTATAATATGTACAATGGACAAAGGATGTGCGATAAGCAAAGTCGATGCCGTCAGGTTATAATCTACCTTATTGATACTTATATCAATATCGCCATCCGTACACAACAACACACCCACATACTCTTTCATGTCGGTAATCGTGTTGTCGATTTTCGGAAGCAGACCATGGCAGAAAAAATAATCTTTTTCCTGCCATTCGTAACCCAGATTTATGATGGATTCTCGCAATGTAGAATATGGATTGCGTGAGTGATTCATCATTATTTAACTTACTTCCCCGGTCTCCAGCGTTTAAAGACATTGGCGGTTTTGGGGAAAATGCCGTTTTGGGCTGTAAGGACATCTTCGGTTACGTAGAAGGCGTGTTCGTCGAAATTATTTATCACCCTTTCTACCTTTTTCATTTGCTGCCGTGCCACTACCGTTTCTACCACATCCACCTTTCCAACCGAGCCTTCGCCGTGAATCATGGTTGCCCCGAATCCGTCTTTGCTCAGCATTTGTACAAGCTCGGCGCCACTCTCTTTGGTGTACACTCTGTATAACAACACGCCGAAGGCCAATTTACTCTCTATCAGCATACCTGCGTAGGTACCGGCGGCGTAACCGGCGGCGTAGGAAAGATAAGATATCAAATCGTTGGCATGAGAAAGAATCTGCGAAATAATCACAATCCATATAAATACCTCGAAGAAACCGATAGCCGGTGCTATCGTCCTTTTCCCTTTGGAGACAAAGATTATTCTCAAGGTACCCAGTGTAACGTCAAAAATTCTCCCGAAGAAAATCAGAAGGGGCAACAAATAAGGATATTGTTCTACTAATTCTGTCATTTTATTTTGTCTTAAAATCTACTTGTACTCACTTGGTTTGTAAATCGCCTGGTTTGATCACTTGCCGGACGGACTGAATAACCGCTGCAAATTCGTATCGTCGTAACTGCTTATTGGATAGATTGGTAAAGCTTTAGGGGATCATCAGCTTTTGAGCCTTGGAACCTTTTTCGTTGGAACAGAGCAACACATAGCATTGCGGATGGGGCAGACGGCGAAGATCAAACACCTGAACTTCGTCCCTAACCTCCTCCCGAATTGTTCCTGAATACATCAGCGAACCGTTCATCCCAAAAATACGCAAACTGTTGTTTAAACCCCGGTCTTCGAGGGGCAGCCTGAGTCGAAGCATGCCGTCGGTGATTAAAACATCCATTTCCCTGCTGTCTTCACGCTCGTAAGCCAGAGCGTCCGGTTCCTGAGCTTGCAGGGCATAGAGCCAAACGTAAAACAATCCGCCGGCGTAATTGCCCGGCCTTGCCCTGAATTTCAGGTTGATCTTGCTTTTCCCTTTAAACAAGTGCGACGGGATGTTGTAATCTACTTCCTGAAAGGCACTTACATTCCACTTACCCACCAGGCTTTCGCTGGCAAACGCCACTTCGTCTATCAACATATCGAATTCGCGGCTCAGGCCTTCGTTGCCCCAGTAGCGCACACGCAAAAACATACTGTCCTGGCCGTCGAGTGGAATGGTGTAACGAATATATCCTCCGTTGTAGGCATCTCTCCAGGTCTCGCCCTGATGGCTGCCGGTGCTGGAACCCGATACGAAAACCCTGTATTTGCTTTCCGAAGCGGCATTGCCAGCATCGATGTCCGCCACCAACACTTGCTCGTAGCGCAGTCTGCCTGCCCTACCCGGATCGGACATCAGGCGAAGGTGGTACAAGCCTCCGGCCACATGCCCTTCCAGCGCATCAAAGGTAACTCTGATACTGCTTTTGCCTGCCGTCAGGGCTACCGGAATTTCATAATCCACCGATCTGAACTCCGAAATATTCCATTTCCCGACCAGGTTTTCGCGGGCAATGGTATCGCCTTCGACCAGAATGTCAAAAGTTCTGTTACCGCTTTCGTAACCCCAATAAGTTGCTCTCAACACCAGGGTATCGACGCCCAGAGTGCTCATTTCATAACCGAACCAGCCTCCCTGAGTGGCTTCTCTGTAATAGGTATTTTGATACACCCCTACCCCGGTATTCACTCCCTGAACATGGTGATTCTGGTCGTGTTGTTGCTCGCCGGTGGCAATCTGGTCTACCGTGCGGGCTTCCAGAGCCAGACGCTCCTGCTCTTCGCGGTTCAGCAGATCGTAAATTTCCCGGTATTCATCGGGGCGCAACTGCATCCAGTACATCATATAACGGGCATCGTGCAGGGAATAAAAAGGTTGCAACTTCAAATGCTTGTAGGTGGTATCGTAGTTATGTTTCAAAAAATCAGTTACCTCAAAACTCAATGTAGCCGAATCGACCAAATGTACGGCCTGAGCAAGGGAATCGCGATTCCCTACCAATACCGGCGCCTGATTCAAGGGCAGCAGGGGCCCTTCGGCCACGTGATCCATACGGCCCTCGGCGGCCAGCAAACCGTCCAGCCGGTCGGTGCTTACATTGGCTCCCAACAAAATGGGGCCGTACATCAAAGCCAGGTATTCGTTCACATTGGGCAGAGTTTTATAATGGACTTTCATTGGCAGGTCTATACTCAGCACATCGCCGTGTTGCCAGCTTCGGCTGATGCAAACATAAGTTTGCGGACGGCTGTTGTGAGCAACGATTTCCCCGTTTATACGCAAGCAATAGGCGCTGCTGTCGGCCCAATAAGGATGACGCAGCCAAAGGCTGAAATCACGTGATCCGCCTCCGGGAATCCGGATGCTCAGGCGGCTGCTTGTTTCATAGGGAAAAGCCGTCTCCTGGGTAATAACCACTCCTTTGTCGCGCCATTGGAGTTCCGTGGGGATAAACAAATTCACGTACAAGGAATCGCCACGATGAGTATAAACAAACTGGTTGTATTTACCGTGATTTTCCATACCGCTGCCCACGCAGCACCACATAGCCTGATTCACCTGCGAATACACCCGGTAATGCCGGGGCCGGGCCGAAGTAAAATACACATAGCCCCCGTGTTCGGGGTGTTGAGTCGATAAAATATGGTTGTAGAGCGCCTGTTCGTAAAAATCGGCGTAAGCTGCCTTTTGATTGAGGCGAAAAAGGTTTTCGGTCAGTTTGAGCATATTGTAAGTATTGCAAGTTTCAGGGCCTTCGCGGTAAGTGACGTAATCACCGCAGGCCGAGGGTGCAATAAAATGCTCGCTGCGGCTGTTGCCGCCTAAAGCCAGAGAACGATTATAAACAACGTCTTTCCAAAAAAATTCTGCCGCCTTGGCGTAGTTGAGCAAGGAGGGCGAGAGCTCATAAATTCGCTGGATTCCAACAAATTTAGGTACTTGGGTATTGGCGTGCCTGTTATCGAGAAAACGTGCATTCTCGTTGGCCATGCCATCGAGGAATAATCTATGGGTAAACCGTTTGGCTGCGTTCAAATATTTGAGGTCGCCACTGAGCCGGTAAGCGTCGGCCAGCACCTCGTTCATGCCTCCATGCTCAATATCCAGCATGGTCTGCATCTGAGCGTCAGACAATCCTGAAGTAATCGCAAGGGCCCAGTCGCAATAATTAAAAAACATTTCCAAAGCGGTGCTGTCGCCCGCATACAGCCAGGCATCGCGCAAACCGGCAAACATCTTGTGCACATTATACCAGGCCACCCAAGTGCGGTTATAAATGCTGAAATCGCCCTGAGCAAAACGGGTCCAGAGGTTTTTGCTGTCGGGAACACCTCCCAGGTAATGCTCCATTTTGGGATCCAGTTGAACGGCGGCCTCCTGACATGTTTTCAGGCAGGCAATCATGCTGTCTATCCTGGCTTTGAGCAGGCCCCTGGTGTAAGGATCTTGCGAGGCGGCATAATGAATGGACAGGGCCGAAAGGTAATGCCCGCCCACGTGACCGTCCAAACCCGCCCAGTTGCCGAAAGCCTGGGCTCCGTTGTCGAGACCTGCTTGTTTGTAATAGGGCTGCAATAAACGAGGCATATCGTACTTGAGCAAGTTTTGAACATTCAGGTCAAAGGCCCGCTTAAAAGGGCCGTCGAGCAAACGAACATCCTGCAAAGGAAATTGATCGGAATACAAAGCTTTTTGGGCCTGCAGAGGCAAAGAGGAAAGGAGTACAAATAACGAGCATAAACAAATATAACACAGCGTTTTAATATAACGCATAGCGTCTGCTTTCATAGAAAATGAATTTAAAATTTAAAGAACACAAATGTACCTTCATTCCGGCGAATCCTCAAACAAAATTCCATTATTCCACAATCTCCAGATCGATGCGCCGGTTAAGCCGGCGTCCCTCTTTTGTTTCGTTGGTGGCAAAAGGTTTATTTTCGCCGTTGCCTACGGTGCGGATGCGCAGTTCGGATACTCCTTGCCGGACTAATGCCTCTTTGACGGCATCGGCCCGCCTGATCGAAAGAATCATATTGTAAGCTTCTTCGCCTGTGCTGTCGGCATTACCGTAAATGGTCAGGGCTTTCCACTCACCGCTCTTGAGATTATTGGCCATCCAAAGGACTGCAGGAGCCGAATCTTTGGTTAATTCCGCCGAAGCAAAGGTGAAAGCGATCACTCCTCTGCGCTCGCGATTGACTCCGGAACTAAAGAGTTTTTCCTGTTCGGCACTTAACTCTTGGGTTGTTTTTGGCTCCGGTGTATCCGCAGCGGTTTCAGCAGCGGTTTTACCTGAGTCAACTTTCTCAATTTTAGTCGCGGCCTCAACAGCTTTAGGGGTTTCAACAGGCTCAACGGTTTCGACAGCCTCCATCTCAACAACTTCAACTTCCTCAGCTTCAACCTCCTCGGCCTCAGCTTCAACAACCTCTGCTTCAGCTTCAACAACCTCTGGCTCCTCGGCTTCGCTTTCCTCCAGCGGAATCAACGTCAGTTTCAGCCCTTCGAGGTAATCGCCTTCGGAGAGGGCTCTGATTTCAAAATGCAATTGAGCCGGTTCGCTGCACACATTCAAAAAGCCCAATTGCGTAGAATCTACTTCGAGCGTGTATTTGCCCGGATGCAGGTCCATAGCATAGAAACTACCATCGTTCATGGTTCTCACCACCGTTTGAAAATCGGCGTCATCCGAACGCACATTCAATCGCAGACCACTTTGTCCCACATACTCGCCATCTCTCAGTATCTCCACATAACCTTCAATAATGCCGCCCCTGTAGAAAGCAATTTCTATCGACTTGTGCTGGTTGGGATCGGCAATAAAGGAGAATTCCTCCTGCAGAGGCACCAGGGTAGGATCGTCGATAGCATCGCGATTCACGCTGAGATTGTAGCGATAGTAATTCATCAATTGCTTAACACGCAACACGCTGTCGCGGCCCACTTTCATGCGGGCTGTCCGGTCCACTCTGACACCCTGGAAAGGCAGGCGTTCTTCGCCCTCGTCGTAACGGCCGGAATTGTTTTCGTCCACATACATATTCACCGACAAGGCGGAATGTCCTACCTGTTGACGGTTGTCGGCCGTAAAATAACGGTACGTAGCGTCGTAGCCTATACTGCCGTTCAGGCTCTGGCGGGCAGTAAAGCTTTTGCCTCGTGTATGAAGGGTAGTATTGCTGCGCATCTTTTCGAAATCAACAATCAAGCCCAGACGGGTACTGAATTGATTCATAATATGGTTGTAGGCCACACCAATGTCCAAGCGGCCGATCTTAAACACCGTACGCGAAAGCTCCAGCGAAGTTTCCCGCAAGCGCAAATTCCTAAAATCAAACTGATTCTGAGCCCGTATATACATGCCACGAATATACACCGGCAAGCCCGGCGAACGAGAAACAGTATAGGTAAGCGTAGTGCTCAGCAAGCTTTGCAAAGGGTTGACTTGCCGATTGGAATGGGAAAAGTTTTCGCGATAATTAAGACGCAGGTTTACTTTACCGATGCGCTGGGTGAAATCGCCCAAAAGTGAACTCAGGCTGCTGTTTTTGAACACCGTATGCTCCCCACCCAGGCGGATACCCGAATGGGCGCCGAAAAGTTTAAAGGGAAGATAGATATTGGCGTTCAAGTAGTCGCTGGCTCTACGGGTATTGAACAAACTTTGGGCTTCGTACTTGGTGTACTGCAGATTCATGCTCAAATTGTTGGCATACATCACACTGCTCATGATGCGATAGAATTCCTGAGGGGCCAGGTCGAGACTGAGCAAATATTGTTTGGCAATGCGTGCCGACACGCTGCCGTAATACGACATCCTGCCCGCAGACAAATCGGCGCCGCTGTATTGTGTACCCAGCGAAGCGGTCAGCCAGCGGTTGATACCCAAAGCCACATTGGCATGCCCCAGCCACTGCCCTCGCAACGTATCGTAAGCATAATCTTCGGCTTGGCCGGCTTGCACGTTATAAGTGAACACGCCCTTGGGCAGAAAAGTAAAAGGCACCTGAATCTGTTTGTCGTTTTCGATGAGTTCGCCCGAGGGCGTGTAGATGCGCAGACTCACCCGGGTAGTACCGTAACTCAGAGGCACATCAAAACGGTAATAACCCAGCTCATCAGCACGTATAAAGCCCGACAGGCGGTCGTTGATATAGAGTTCTACTTCCGATTCCGGCTCGGTGTTGCCGTCCACCACGTAGGTTTCGTACATTTGACGAGGCTCAATGGGATCGTTGCTGATGGAAATACCCCTGATAGCTACCGACTGCAAGCCGGTCGTGCTAGTCTGGCCCAAGGTAATACCCGAAATGTATTTATTGTCCAAAATAGCGTATCGCCAACGTAAATTACTTACATCCAGAGAATTATATCCTCCGTTGGCGTGGTTGCCGTAGAATGTCCCCTGCAAATCGCCCCCCAACAGTTCCATACCTCCCACCAGGCTATAACCTAAGCTCCGGTTATCGCCCGAATAATTACCCGTAATGGAATAATCCAGCATAGCCCCGTCCAGCAAATCGCGCTCGCGGCTGTAAAGCAAGGGATAATCTTCGCGGATCAGATCGCGGCCCTGCATTTTTTCGCGCAGGCGTTCCCGGGCCATACGTTCCTGCACCGGCAGGCTGTGTTGGGTTTCGAGCGTAAGCATCAAGTGATTGATATTCACCGTAAAGTTCAAACCAAAAATTTCTTCGAATACTCGGGGATGCAGATAAAATTCGGTCTGGGTCAAACGCACCTCCTCCAGACTGAATTCAAAAACTTCTTTGCCCAGGCTGGCCCTAGCTGCGGCAAAATTAATGGTGTAAGGTTGATCTGGTGTTAAAAAATTTCCCTTGACCGTAAAATTTCGGGCATCGGGCTGATAATTGATTTCGAGCAGCGAAAAGAGTTCGGTAAAAGGAAGATACACCGTTTCGCTTTCGTAATCGTATAAGCTGTTGACGTAAAAATTACCTATCCCTGTATGTTGGAAGGTTAACAGAACCTCTTCCTGTGCAGCTCTCGCCGAAAGAGGCATAAGAAACAAGAAGACAGAAGCAAGAACAGCTTTTAGCTCTTTAAAAATATTGCCGGTAAGAAAAGCTGTTTGATTCATAGGGAAATAAAGAAAAAGCACCGGCAACAAAGGATGCGCAGGGGCTTAATTAACCTTTACCTCCTGCACGTGCACAACACGGGCTGCCTGCACCAAATCGGAGGCCATCATATCGTTGCGTTTTGTTTCGAAACTTAATTCCAACTCATAACTGCCTGCTTCCACTCCTTCGAGATTGAGATCGATACGACGGATTTCATCGAAATAAACCGTAGTGGTGCTTTGAGTTTCAGCCAGCACTCGGCCGTTTTTATCTTTAAGACGAGCATACATACTGCCCAGGAAAGGGGCATTACCGCTGCGCAATAAATGAGGCCGTAGTTCCAGCACTCCTTCGTTTTGACGTACATCCACCCCCTTGACTTCCACACCGGTACTCACCCTGCCTTTGTGATAAAACACAGCCGTAACCTGTTCAAAATTGAAGGTGATCCGGGTTCCTATGCCCTCTTCGACTACCGTTTCGGTCACTTCCCGGGCCTGAGGTTGAGCCAACACTTTCATACGGGTAAAAAAGGCACCTTCCTTGCGGCGCTGATTGGGTAATACCTGGATGCGGACGGTGCGCTGTTCACCTCCCTGCAACACAAAACTGCGGGGAAAAGCCCGGATCATCTCATCGAGGGCATGTATGGCATAGGCCCCGCTGTCTTCGTAATTCATCACCAAATTACCCTCGGCGTCGCTGTCGGGATAACCAAAGGCAAAATCGATGGAAATTTCGTAGGCCTCCTGGCTATTGTTGCTCACAAAAACATTGCCCACTCCCGAATTTTCGTCTATAAACACAAAAGAGGGAGCCAAGGCTACCTGGGCCCACATCAGAGGGGCTAAACCGAAGCATACCAGCAAAATCAGCAAAGTTCTTAAGGATTTCATGCGGCTTAGATTAAAACTTTATTACAACCATCTTTAGCCCGGTTAAGGCTTGATTTAACTGGTTCCAAATATACAAAAAATTGCGTTACAACAAGTTTTACGCAAAAAACATAAAAAATCATAGGGCAACCCGAGGTCGCCCTATGATTAAAAAAATGAATATTAATTATAGGTGGCGGTGAGGGTGATGTTGGCAGTATAAGATCCAACAGCTTGATTTGAAGTAGGCGAAACTGTTGCACCGATAAATACATATACTCCATTCACACTAGACCCCACGTCATTAGTAGGAAAACTGATGATGTCTTTAGTTACTGTGCCAGGCGCACCAAAACTGACACTATTAGAGGTGTAAGCATTGTCGTTTGCATAACCACATACATAAGTACCGATTGGCAAATTATTCACATCATAAACTAGATTTGTAGGTGTCGTAAACGTCAGGTTTACATTGGTTCCGGCTGCAGCTGATACCAGAAAACGACCTGTCGTTTGAGTTCCTAAATTGGGTGTTCCTGTTACGTTGTTTGTTAATCCTATTGTCTTTGCAGAACCCTGAGATACCATCCCAAAATCCAGATCAACTTGCTTTGTCACTTCCATAGCTTGCAGAACTTGCGCCTTACCGGCAATAGCATCGTTATCTGTATTGCTCTGCCCCATCGCATTAAAAGCGAATCCCATCATCACAGCCATGGCGGCCATAATTTTCATTGTTGTTTTCATTGTTTTTTTCATACTCATTTTCATTTTCTTGTTAGTAATTGAGTTTACTTTTTTGTGTTTTGTTTGATGTTTTATGTTCTAATCTTTGTTTTAGGTTAAAAAAGCGTTTTTATCCATACATTCAGAGACAAATGCCGTGCCAAAGATACAATTTTTTAATTATATTCCAGTTGCAAATGAATATTTCCCCGATAAATATGCTGGGTTAAGGCAGGAGCGGCAATGGTTACCTGCACAAAAACGGAGGCGACGAGTACCTGGGGACTGTCTTTCATATGTTCAATGAGCAGACCGCTGTCGCTCAAGGGAAAAAATAAATAATCGCCGCCGATTTCTTGGGGCATCAGACCGGTTCCGTCGTTGCGGCAGGCCAGTTGAACCATCAATGGCAGGCTTTCGCCCCTGTCGCTGAGCAAAGCAGGACTATTATGAATCCTTGCCTGAACCGAAAAGTTTTCGTTACCCCGGATTTGTAAAAAATAATGCCCCCGGTAGAAATTCTTTTTTTTGTCGAACAGGCTTATCCATTCGGCAGGCAACTCCGTTCTGTCGACCGGCCTGAGCAATAGATCAAAATTACTGCTTTCCGATAAGCTGGTTTGGGGCTCAATATCGAGGTCGATGCGAATAAACTGGGCCTGCACACCCAAAGAAAGCCAAAGCAACGCCAAGGTTAGGCTCCCCGCCCGGAGGACGGATTTTAGACCGGAAAAAAGACTCCCGGTGGTCTTGCTCTGAGTCGCTATCTGTGTTGCTTTTTTCATAGCCTGATTATGCTGTGGTTGTTAGTCATAGGTGCTGTACTCTACCCTGATATCGATTTGACCCGAATAAAGGCCGGCGGCGGCATTGCCCGGCACCGTACCCAGTGTTCCGTAAATAAAAACGTAGGCGGTGGCGGTGGGAGCCGTGTATCCACCGTGGCCCGGCGTGGGCGGTGGCGGGGGCGGCGTACCGGGAGCCCTTCGCTGCAAGGGAAAAGTGGCCGAGTTGAATCCCAGAGGCACTTCTACAGCGGCGGCTTTGGCGGAGGATTCGGCCAGGCCCTGGTTGGAATAAGCAAAACGCAGAGCCAGGGGTATAGTGTTGGAGGCATCCAACTCTAAGACCGTAGGGGCTTCGACGGTGAGTGTAACGTCCAAATGACGGTTGCCTGTGACACTTAAAACAGCGGTGGAGTTGTCGGTCAGGTTGATGGTAATTACATCGCCCGACTTGATCACCGGCTGTTTGTTGTTGAAATTGAGTTCCCCTGTCCCCAAAGCTGTCAATACAATATCGTCCGTGGCATAAGTCCCGAAACTAATCCGCTGGGCATAGACCTGTGTGCCTTGCATCAAACCAAGGATCAAGAAACCGAGTAAATAGCGCCTGGACTTGTTCATCTTTTATGATTAAATATATTCCACTTCTATGGTAAATTCTCCGCTGTAACTGCCGGGGCGGGCCTTTCTGATGTCGATGCGGCCGCCTATCCAAAAATAATACAGCCCTTCCTTGTTCATTTTTAAAATACGCTCTGCAGCATCGATGGGCTCGCTGGCTCCCTGATTGTCGTTTTCGTAGCCGTAAACTTCGTATTGGAAAAACAAAGAGCCTTTACCTACCGTGTTGGTAATTTCGGCCACCGGCAAAAAACTGATACGAAAACTCGACCCGGCTTTCCCTTTGATCATCATCATGCCGGCATGGGGATTGCGTTGAGCCGAAATATAAATGCGTCCCTCTTCGGCCATGGAGGCATTGATCTCCATATTTTTGACGGTTATCAATTCTATTTCCGATTTGTCCACCACCGTAGCCGAAGCCTGTATACTAACGGAAGCAGAGGTGGGGGAAGCCGCCTCTGCGGGCCTGCCGGCTGCAAGCAGCATAAAAACAATCAATAGTATTTGGATTTTCTTAGACATGGTAAATCTAGATATTGTTTATACACCCTGAACAAAAGCAATTAATGTGCCATTTTTTTAATTTGTTTATTCCGGTCTTAATCTTTGTTTTTATTATGTTAAGTCTCTAATTTTTAATGATGGCCTTATTCGTTTGCAACACCCCTCCGGACGAAAAGCGAATAAAGTACAAACCGGCAGGCAAAGCACCGGCATTCCATTCCAATTCCGAGATCCCCTCCGGAAATTCGGCATCGGCGAGCAAGGCCACCAACAGTCCCTGAGCATTATATACCCTCAGAGCGGCTTTGTCGGCCTTGGGCAGGCTAAAACGTACACGGGATACCCCGGTGAATGGATTGGGGTAATTCGTGAGCAACTTAGGCTGAGGAGCTATGTATTCCAAGGCTTTTCCCGCTTTGGATACACGTATGGTGTATGGAGGCAACTCAGTGCTGCTGCGCGTCAGGCTGCCCGGGTCTATACGGGTTATCGGCCGGGGGGGCTTTGTAAATCTGGGCCGGCTGTCTTTAAGTGCTCGAGTAACGGAACTGCGATGTTCAAAGCTGTATGAACTTTGTTCGTGCATTGATACGGCCAGTTGCCGGCTGTGATCGTGCAGGCTCAGTTCCCAATCCGGGGGCCAGGCGGCCGGAATTTCCCAGCTCAATGTATAGCTTCCGCTCAAACCTTGCCCCCGGAGCTGTCCGTCGACAAAGAGGGAAATATTCATTCCCTGCTCACCCGAAGGCAGAGGCAAATTGTTGATTACCAATGGTATTTTTGGGTTTTCGGGGCTCAGACTGAATAATTCCAACCAGGTCTCGCTCATGGGTTCCAGGCGGAAGGCATCCCAATAATCGATACCCAAAGCAGCCGGATCGCCAAAAGAAAGATAAGAAGTGGTATTCAAATCCTGGGCTTGTAGTTTCAAAGCCACCGACAACTTAGTATCTTTCGCCCCGGCCGATCGCAAAAAACTACCGGATACGGAGCTTTTGGCAGCATTGCCAAAACTCAGTTGAGGGCTGGAAGAGGTATGCACCCAGAAGGCCTGGAAGGGAGCAATCCTTCCACTACCCAGGCTGCCGGTGCTGCCGTTCCAGGTTAAATAATCGCCGTTGCCGCTGTTGGCCGAGGGATCCCAAATATATATAGCGTTACTTACGGCCACTTTGGTCCAGCTTGAATCCCAGTCGAGGGTGCTGGCCGTGGGATTGCCCAGGAGATTCCATCCCTGATCATAGCGGGTGATATCGTAAAAAATCGTGTCCAGCAGGGGATTCTGGCTGGAACTGTCGCGGGGCGTAAAATGGAGGTTGTAGCTGAAAACGCCGGAACCGCCGAAGGCTTCGACACCTGTCACAGAGAGAGTCTTTGGCAGTACATCGGTATAATTCTGGCCGGTAGAGTTTCCGGCTGAATCGAGCCGCCCGGCGCCATTAAAAATAAAGTAAAAATAGCCTCTGCCCTTCACAATACTGTCGCCACTGTTGGCGGGTTGTCTCCAGCTCTGGAGAGTGGTTCCCGCGTCGGTTTCGTCCCACCACAACAGATTGGGTTGCAGCGTGGGAAAGGTCGACCCGGTATAGCCCTGGGTGACCAAGGGCGAGGGCAACAATTGAGCGAAAGTGGCCGGTACCGGCGAGGAAAGCATGCGCCAGCCCTTTCCGCCGCTGAGTTCGCGCCGTATTTCGAGCCGGGGAGTACCGGTGCTTAAATTCAGGTAACGGGCACCCGATTCGAGAACGATTTTTCCGCTGTTGTTGGTATTAACCGTGATACCCGGCTGCAAGCTGAGCAGCGGGCCTGCCTGCAAACTTAAGGTGGCGTTATCTTTGATCTCCAGGCTCCCTGCCAGGCTCAGGTCGTTGGCCGGACTGCTGCCCGAAATAACGGGAAGAGTCGTCACGTTGGGTATGATTATCTGACTGGAAACGCCCGGAACTACCGGCGGGGTCCAGTTGGTTGCCGTAAACCAGGTACTGGAAGAGGAGCCGTTCCAGGTGATTTGCGTAAATTTTTTAGCCAGTACAAAATAACGATAGCTGCCGATCTGATCGGAATTCAGAATAGAACTGCCCTGAACCGTACCGTTGAGATTACTGTACACGCCTGCCAGGGTAGTACAGCCCCCGATGGCGTTAAGTGCATTCAGCGCCGAAGAGCGATGCAAGGAAACGCCGCTATTGATAAAATTGCCCACAGTACTTAGGTTCCAATACTCGCTTTGACTGATCGAATCCAATGTGGTTTTGTCGGCTGTTCCTCCGCAGTTTGCAGCGAAAGCTTCCACCTGGGCAGTAACCGCACCTGCGCCGGTAGTAGGATTGACCAAAGAAAAAGGCAGGTAGAGCCCTCCTTTACCCAAGGGGAAATGGTAGCCGGCCGCAGTGCTTAGGTTTTCGGGCAAACTGCGTTTAAGAGGGCCGTTCACATAAGAAGTAGCGGAACCGCCCGAAACTGAACCGGCCAGGGTATTCGTGATGCTGAGAAGATTAGTAGCATCGGTGGTCAAAACCCCCGAGGTCATGGTCAGGCTGTCGGCTGTGGCAGCAGTAGCCAGACCGACACTGCCTCCGCTGCCGTTGTTTATTATCAGATGATTGAAGTGTGTAGAAGTGGTGCCCCCTATGGTTTGAGCTACGGTACCGTTGAATATGAATTTGGTTTTACAGGTATCGGTGCAAATAGTACCGTTGTTGGTAAAATTACCGGCTATTTCCACTATGGCCGGAAAATATTTTGTACCTGTTCCGCTTATGACCAGGTTCCAAAACTCCATCATACAGTCGGCCGAAGTGGGTAAATATTGATTTGTACCTTTAAACGTTACGGTGTTTGCCTGCTCATCGGCATTCAATCTTCCGGTAACGGAAAGACCGAACGTTCCGCTGATTCCGATCTCCGCATTCAGAGCCGGAGTGATTTGTGCCCCGTCGGTTGCCGCCAGACTGTAAAAATCGGTGCTGCCGTGAACAGTTGAGTTGGCATTGAAAGTGATAAGGCTGTTGCCGGCATTAAACCCGGAAACTCCGGCCAGGTTTACCCAATCGCCGTAAAGGACGAGCGTGGCATTGGCTGCTGTATTCAAAACCCCGCCGGAAGCTATCTCGAGCGAAACACACGAAGCTCCCGGGGGTAAAACCGGATCATAGGTTGTTGCAGGTATTCTTAACCTGAAATCGCTCGAAGGAGTATATTGAGGACTCCAGTTTTGCGGCATATTCCAGTCGGTCCGAGCCTTATTGTAGTTACCCGTCCACGTCAGTAAAGGAGCCTTTTTTGGGGCAACGGTAAGTTTGAAGTTGCTGATGTTTCCGAAATTAATATTCTCTACCATCAGGTAATTGTTGGTTACATCGATCTCTGCCTGTCCCAGTTCTTTTACCGAATCATTTTTCAAAATCCAGATACTCAAATTGGATTCGTTCAGGCCCGTAGCGTATTCGTTGTCTTTGTAATGAAACTTGATGCCGGGAATAAACTTTTCGCTGCCGGTAATAGTGATTTCGTAGAGCCTCCTGACTGCATTCATCATGGTGTCCCCGCTGTAGGATCTCCAGTCGGGCGCATTACCTAGAGTTACCCTTACCAGCATGGTGCTGGGAAGATCTTGTCCACTGACATCTTCGAAATAAAAACGGGTATATCTATGTCCGAAACTGTATTCGCGATCTAAAACAAAATAATCGCGATAAATGGAGCCGCTTACATCGCCCGGGCCGCGAGTATAGGCTCCCGAGCCCATAGTCAGCACATTTTCACCCATATCGAGGACGCCCTTGCTCATAGAAGGGTTATTGCTTTGCATATCCAAAATGGAGTTGACTTGCAGATTGCTGTGAGCCGTAACACCGGCAGGATTGTTGATGGTTAAATTACAAAAGACACTCGCACCATACATTTGTTGCGGGACGGTGCCGTCCAGAATCACAGTACCCTGATTGGATATGAAATTACCTTGCAGTATCCAATCGCCTTTGACATGGATCAGATTGGAGGAACTCAAAGTCAAACTGGCTCCGACCTGGATGGTGAGGTCCCTGCATGTGGCTGGGTTTGCGGTAGTGTTGATAATGGGCTGATTGGCTGTTCCGGCAGGGATATAGACATCTTGCAAAGCATCGGGAACAGAGCCGTTGCACCAGTTTCCTCCTGTGTGCCAGTCGGTATTGATACTTCCCAGCCAAAAAGATTTTTCAGCGGAGCATTCGTCCTCTCCTATGATAAAGCAACCGAAGTGTTTTATACCACTGCAGCGGGTCAAATTGGGTTGCAAACTGTCGGTATTGGTCACCGACCAAGTTTGGGTGGTAATATTAAACTCGCGTACAACCAGGGCGGTATAATCGGGATTGCCGATTTTGTCTTCGTTCCCGTAACCGAAAGTAGCACTGTAAGAAGTAAAACCCTCCACTCCCGATGAAATGAGTGTCCATCTACGATTGATGTATTTGCTTTGACTTAAACCCGAAGCAAAAGGTGGTGCCTGGACCGAGGTGGAAGCATCCAGATAACCCGAACCGAAAGTGGAGCCTTCGAAGTTTATGTTCATCGGACTGTAAACATTAGCGTCTCCAAGCGGGAAAAGCAATGCAGGCTCTATAGCGTTGGGAACATAAGCCCTAATATTACCTTGAATACGGGCGTTGTTTAAACTGGAGACTGTTGCCTGCGCTGCCAGTACAATTTTGTAACTGCCGGTTTGCACTATGCCGTTGATCAGGCTCAGCCGATTTTCCACTGTTATATCGCCGTCTATGCTCAGGCTTCCTGTATGAGCAAATTCCAACTGTTGAAAAGTCTGATTGAATCCATGAGCGGGTATTTTTTGGATGCGGCAGGTGGATAAGCTTGATCCCCGGCTGATCCATTCGATTTCAGGAATGGTATCGCCCACTTTGTTGTGGATATAAGTGCCTCCCCGTACCGAAACAGGGTGTGATTTGAGGGTATTGGTAAGAGTTCCGCCCGAATTGTGCAGAGTGCCCTGTACCACAAGGCCGTTTTCGCTGCCGGAATGTTTAAAAGTCAGGGATCCGGAAGTAACAATTTCCAATTCGGCCCCCGGTTCAATTCTAAGATTGTAAAAAGAGGCCGTGGTGTTGACTTTGGTTATATATCCGGTAGGAATGATAACGGCATCGCTGGCCGAAAAATCGGTTTTTTGAATCGGAACAGTGGTCCAGCTTGCTCCTCCGTCACTACTGTAAATCCAAATGGCATTGGACCAATAGGTCGCCACGTTGGTATAAGGCCTATACAAAGTGCCGCTGACCACCACGAAAGTGTCGCTACTTAACGGAGACAAATTTTCGCCACTTGTGCGGTCGGCCTGCACAGTGGCTGTGGTACTGGCCGTGGTAAAAGTCAGGTTGCTCAGCGTGTCGCGCGATGCACCGGCAGAAATACTGCCCGACGGAATAGCCGAAAACGAAGTATTGAAGGCCGTTAGATCGTAGGTCGTAGTTGAGCTGAGATCTACAGGAATGCCCGAGCTGTTTTGAGCTTCGATCATTATGGACACATTGGGATGATTGGCAAAGGGAGTGGCCGGCCTCATATCTACAATGGCCAGTCTCGAAGCGCTAAAAGCATCTCCGGAACCCACGCAAAAATAGTCGTCGCTTCCGGTCATATCGTCCGTAACAAAAGCTCCAACAGCAGAACTAAAGGTATAACTGCTAACAGTAGCGGGCATAGCTGCCGCCCATTTACTACCGGTATAATACCCGATTACCGGCGTAAAGGCCGGATTGAAATTTGCACCGACTCCCGACGAAAGATCATAAGTAACACGAATTGTCAAAGCAGAGCCTCCGGGTGTAAATTCCGTAATATACCATTTGTGGTATACGGTTTTTGTCGAATCGTTGGCCAACGAAGGTATTTCGTCCACGACTCGCACGAAATAATAATCACTATCGGCCGGAGTCGTATTGGTAATACCAATTGGATTGTAAGTGGAATTTCCCACGGGAAACACCACTTCGCTCCCGCCGCCGCTAATTCTTCGTCTCAATGTGCCCAGGCCATTGGTTTTGACATAGCTCAATGCGCTTCCGCCCGAAACGGCCGAAACCCTGAGATTGTTGTTTCCCAAACTCAGCAAACCCTTGGTCAGGTTGAGCGTTCCGCTTACCACCGACGAAGTGGCCAGTATAAAATCCTGGGTGCCGTTGACAGTAAGATGGTGGAATGTTGTGGAAGAGCTTCCGCTAATGGTTTGCATCGCGGTGCCTTCCAGTACAATGGTGCTGCTTGCCGCGATGAAACTGCCGTTGTTAACAAAATTGCCGGCCAGTGAGTGGCTGAAGCTGCCCGCATTAAACTTGGTATTAATGGTCATATCGCCCTTAACGTTCAGGCTTCCTATGGCTGTTTTGGTTCCGTAACCACTAAAAATTATGTTGTAAAAATTACCGGGGTGAACCACGACAGGACTACCCCCATTGAAATTGACCGTAGAAGAATCATACTCGAAAGTGCCCTGCACCTGAAAAGTGCCCGCCACGTTGAAAGTATGGCTGCCGCCCTTTAGTTTGGCCGAGGCACCGACGGAGACATTACGCCCAATGCTCAGTGTGTTGGCTGCAACAAGTTGGGCTGTTCCCGACACGATAATATCGTTGCAGATGGAAGTGGTTCCGGGCTGCATGGTTTTGGTACCACTCCCGACAACAGCAAATTTCCGTAGTTTATTCCTCTGACTATCTGGTTGCTGCCGTAGTATTCAATGTTGCTGGTACAATCGAGGATGGGAACAGAATAATTGGCAGAAATCGAACCGGTTCCGCCAATTCGTAAGGTAGTTCCGGCTTCGATAGACAAGGTACCCCCACTGGTAGCGCGACTCAGTGTGTAGGTTTGCATATCAAAAGTACCCGATCGAATAAAGATGTTTGTGAGAGCTGTTTTATTGCCCGACAGACTGACGGTATACCCGGTGCCCGGATCAATAATCAATCCGCCGGCTCCTCCAAAATTGGCGGGAAATTCCGTTCCGGTAGTTCTGTTGCCGGTATTTTTGTATTCCAACGAAGAAGCCGGTCCAAAACTTAGGGTATAGCCTCCGTTGGCGAAATACGCCGTTTGCCTTAACGATAAGTAACCGTTGACGGTAAGGTTGGAAGCAAGCGTTTTGGTACCGCTGCCCTCCAACACCAGATCGTTTACTCTCGTGGGCAAACCGCTTAAGGTTTGGTTGGTGCTACCGTTAAAATAATAATTAGCCGCATTGTCCAGCGCTATAATGATGTTGGTTGTGCGTAGGGATTGTGTGCCTGTTCCCAGCAGTCCGGCTGTATTCGGTGTTTTGACGGTAGCACCCGGCAGAAGCGAAAACCTTGTTTCTCCATTGTTGGCACCTTGATAGGTTCCGATCAGTTGATTGATACCGCTGTCTTTAAATATCAGACTGCCGCGAACTATCATGGTGGTATAGCCTTTGTTCTTTCTGTAAAGCGTCATAACAACCCCCTGATTGATACTGAGCGACCCATTGACCTCTAAGGTCATCACTGAATTCTGAATGTGATTGAAAATCCAGTTTGCGCTTACAGTACCGTCAATATCCGGAGGAATAATGAATATATCCCCGGAAACAGTGAAGCTGCCGGCCGCCGTACCGCTACCGTCGGGTTCGGTATTCCAGTTGGATGCTACCTGCGCACTGCCGGCACCGCTGGCTGTCAAATAATAGGTCGCGGACTCAACTCTGCCCGGAAAGGACAGCAGTAACAACGCGACAATTATTATTTTCAAGACCGGGGACTTCATATTGCTCAAACTCCTTCCTGTCTATAAATTCCTCAATTCGATACACGAATCTCAGAAGTAACTTCCATACATTTCCGGTAAACTGCTCCTACCCCACACAACTGTTCTTCGGACATTTTCACGGCCTTTTCCAGCTTTTCCAGGGGCAGGTCGCGTCCCTTGAAACTATAGATAACGTGCATTTTGGTATAGCGGATAGGTCTCTCCTCGCTGAGTTCACCCTCTACCTCGACACTAAAAGCTTCGAACTCTACACGCATCTTTTTGAGTAAACTTACCACATCCATACCCGTGCAGCCGGCCAGTGCCAGCAGCATAAAGGGTTTGGGCCTGGGGCCTAAATCCCGGCCGCCAAACTCGGCAGCAGCGTCCATTACGAGACGGTGCCCGTCGAGCTCTGCCTCAAAAGCCATATTCCGGAGCCAGATTGCATTGACCTTATTTGTTTTGGCCATATACTTTTGGTTTTTTTTATCAATTCCTTATTTCATAAGCCGGAACGAACATATGTCCGATAACACCACGACAAATATAGTCTTTTTTTAAACAGGAGGCGATCGGAACACGTATTCTACCGAAGATTTTCCACCACCAGCTCGGCCACGTCCTTGATTGGCTGTGTAGTGGAATGTTGAAAAGCTTTTTTGCACAAAGGGCAGGCCGTAGCAATAACGTCGGGATGAGAGTCCGTAAGATTACGGAGCGAAGCATCCCTTACCTTTAATTGTTGGTCGAGTTCCAACACGGTATTGCCCAGGTTATAACCGCAACAGAGACTGTTTTTGTATTCTTGTTCCAGCTTCAACAGTTGCCCCAAGGCCGAAAGCACTTCGCGGGGTTCGTCGTAAATACCGCAGCCCCTGCCCAACTCGCAGGGATCGTGGTAGGCCAGCCTCAGTTCGCTGCGGTTGAGCCTGAGTTTACCCAGGCGCAGCATGGTTACAATGTATTCGGTGTGGTGTACTACCTTGATGGGCAGATTATATTCTTTGCGGAAAGATTGGTAGCAAATGGGGCAGGAAGTCACCAGGGTTTTGGAGCGCGACTCCATAATGAGCTGAGTATTTTTGCGCCTCAGTTCGGCTGCCTGATTGAAAAAGCCCTGCTGGAGCAGAGGACGTCCACAGCATATGGTCCTTTCTTCGTCCATCATCCAGTATTTCTGTCCTACGGTGTCGAAAATCTTTTTCATCGATTCGGTAATACCCGGCGTGAGATGCGACATGCAGCCCCCGAAATAAATGACCCGGCCAATGGCATTGAAGGACTGTACATCTTCTATATAACCGTAATTATCGTGAGTGTCTAGCTTTTTTTTGTCTCTTTCCTGGCGGCGAATTTCGGAAATCTGTATGCCTACCGGACAATCGCTTTCGCAACGGTTGCACATCAGGCAATTTTCGGTGGCGTTGCGATGAGGCATGCGATTGCGTATATCGCGAATTAAATAAACCGGCTGAATATCGGTGATGTTGAGCTCGGAGTCGAGGGGACAATTGTCGATGCAAATACCGCAGCGCGAACAGGCCGAAAGTTCAAATCGAGTAAAACCGGTGGGCTTTTCCCGTTCACGTAAACCCATTTTGCGGAAATAAATCAGCATCAGTTCGGTAAAAATATGGGAAAAACGAGAAAAAGGCAGGAGACAGAGAAACAAACCCAGGGCTATGGAATACAAGGTCCATAAAGGCAATTCCACCACCCCGGCAAAACGTTCTCCCATTAAATTACCCAAGCTTTGAGTTAAAAAACCTCCGTTATCGGCCAAAGCCGCAGTGGCACTTTCGGAAAGCAGGCGCAAAGGAAAAATAGACCAAAGCGAATAACGCAAACTGGTATCAAACAACTTCAGACGCGTAGTTTTGCGCATGCCTACAGTTTTTGAAAAAATCGATTTAAACACCGCCATTGTCACTCCCGACAATATATAGAGCAGCAACAAATCCATGATCTGAGCAAAAATCCAGGCCGAAAGAGTTTGATTATCGCGTACGAAGAAACGAAAGAAAACGCCAATCCAGGGAGCATGTCCCCGGCCCTGAAAATGAAATACGGTTTCGACAAAACCAACGCTTATAAGCAAAAACCAGCCCAAGGCAATGCTACGGTGCATATAACCCAAACGGCGGTTGTATCTGCTTACTTTTTTGTGAAACAAACCTTCGTTGATCATTTCCCAAACTGCCGGAATAAGCTTACCGGTAAATAGGTTGCGGCGTATGAGTTTTTTTTGCTGACGGTCGAACTTACTGATCCACTTATTGTACTTAAGAATCAAAACGCTGAACAAGGCCAGCGTACCGATGGTGAAAGGAAGTACAAAAGGATGAAAGTTGGAAGACATGGGTTCAGCTTATTTGTTGTCGGCCAGGGCTTTGCGTAAACGAATAATAAGGTAACGCAGATTCACTCCGCGGGGGCAGACTAGGGTACACTTGCCGCATAGCATGCATTGCTGCAACTCTTTTTCCAATCCTTTGCGCTGATCCCAACGATAAAGATTGTGGATGCGACGTATGTTGAAGCCACCAAACTGACCGGCAGAACAAGTTGCCGTGCAGGCTCCGCAGTTGATGCAGCGTTTGAAGGACGGAACTTTGGCTTCCAAAGCTTGCAAGCGACCCACATCCATATCGTTGGTGTCGATCGACTGAGGTTTTGAAATACTGAATCCAAAGTCGGCCATAGTTATTTTCTCAAGTACTTAATAATTTCCAAAGCCGCTGCACGGCCGTCGTTCACGGCCTCGGCGATATGCATGGGACGTTTGCAGGTGCCGGCCAGAAAAAAACCTGGCTTATCGCTTAGGTTATCTTCCAGATGCGGACTCTTGCTTCGAACAAAACCGTAGGGCCCTTCGAGTCCGCAGGTTTTGCCCAGTTTTTGGGTACCCGGGGAAGCTTCCATGCCTATCATCAACACCAGTAAGTCGGTAACCATCTTGAGCGGCTGCCCCAGTAAAGTATCTTCGGATTTTATCTGTACGCGACCGTCGAAGGTGGAGGCGGCTTCCGAAATGCGACCCCGGACAAAACGCACACTGTATTGTTCCTGCGCCTCGCGATACAACTCCTCGTAGCCCTGACCCCAAAGTCTCAGGTCCATATAAAAGACATAGACTTCCGTATCGGGAAGCTGACGTTTTACTTCTATAGCCTGCTTTACTGCAGTAATGCAACATATCTTGGAACAATAGTGATTGCCCACTTTTTCGTCGCGCGAACCTACGCATTGTAAGAAGACTATGCGCCTGGGGTCTTCGCCCAGGCTATTCAAGACTTTGTGTTCTCTGAGCATATCTTCGAGCTGCAATGAATTGATAACGCCTTCGTAAATACCAAAACCCAGTTCCTCCTTGCGTTTGGCATCGAAAGGCTCGTAACCGCTGGCCAGCAAAACAGCCGGTACCGTATGGGGCACACCCTTGTTGTCGAGCAAAGTATAAGCATCGGGTTCCCGGATGATCTCTACGATCTCGGTGTCTTTGTTTACAGTTATCAGGGGATGATCCATCGCTTTGGTCATGGTCTCTACCAACCGGCCGGCATCCGAAAAATCGGGAAAAATCTTGTATTTGTTTTTCACGTTGACGCCCAGTTCCGGACGGGCCTCAAACAGAATGACCGGACAACGATGTTCTGTCAGCACCGAAGCGGCTTCCATGCCCGCCACTCCCCCTCCGATGATGGCCACCTGAAGGGGTAATTCCACCTCTTCAAACTCGAGGCGTTTTCTGCGACTTATCCTTTTGGTGGATTTCAGCCTGCGTTTTACTTCTCTGGGTTTGGGGTTGTCGTCTCCGTGGACCGGTTTTTCTCTTTCTTTCATCTCCAAAGTATTAAACACGTAGATACTGAGGCTTTTCGGGATTAGGTAAAATCCTGCCGCTTACACTTTTGTACTTTTCATTGGGATCGTAATGAATGCCCAGCTTGTCGAGCAGGCGTTCCGACTGCACCTGATGCAATTGCAGTCCCAATTCCCAGGGGTCGTAGCCCAGTAAAAGCCCGGCCATTTCTTCGTAAGTGAGTACCGGAATGCCATAACCTTTTTTATCGTAGGTTTTATGCTCCATTTCGGCTATGGTGTATTGCCATTTATCCATAAACATGGTGCAACCCGGACAGTTGGTCACGATAAAATCGGGCTCGTAGGGTTGCATCGACTCAAATTTCTTTTTGGAATTAGCCACCGAATAACCCCTGTTGGCTCTGACCACGTATTGCCTAAAACCAAAACCGCAACAGTGACGGCGCTCGGGATAATCTACCACCTCGCCTCCCCAGGATTCGATCATACCCGCCAGCACATGCGGAAATTCGGCTTTGCCCACCCCTTTGTCGGGGAAAATTTTAGCGTAATGGCAGCCTATGTGTTCCACCACCTTCAGAGGCCGGCCGGTGAAACGGTTGACCAGGCGATAGCGCATTTTCTCTTTGAGTTCTTCGCGAAACTTATAGATAATATCCGAAGGATGAGCGATGTTTTTGGGCAACTCAAAAGTTCTGCCGGTGGTTTCGAATAAGATCTTCCGGGCTTTTTCGAGCATATCCGGTTGATGTTCCCAGAGATCGACGATTTCGGAAAAAACGCCGAAAGAAGTAACACAAGAGGGCACGTAGTTTTCGTAACCGGCTTCGGTCATAAGCGAAAACAGACGGGCCACGATGGTCATGGTGGTTTCCAGTGGCACAATATCGGAATAGAAACCTATGCCCGTACAGGTGTGCTGGTTTTCCACATCCAGAATGTCCTTGCCCAGCTCTTCTTTGAGTATTCTCAAAAAGGCCGTTTCCGATCCCGGGAAGAAGGTCTGCCGGATGCAACTGCGCTCGTAAAAATACTTATCGTCGGCAATCTCTTTTTGGTATTCGTTCCAATAATGTTTTTTTGTAGTCATTCTTTGGAAGTATTTCTGTTATAGACCAAATTAAACAAATCTTCGTCGTTTCTGATGTTGGTTTTGTTTTTTGCCCCGGTTTCCACTTTGCGCATCAGCTCTTTGCCTCCGGTGGCTTCAAAAATCTTGTTGATCTCTTCCAGGGTTTCCTTGCGGATGTTGCGCAAAGCGCCCGGGCCTTCACCGTGATAATTGGCGCCAAAGCGTGGGGCTATCTCCTCAATGTACTTTGTATACCACTTCCATACCGGCCCCTGTTCGGGATGCTGTTCGTAGCTCATGGTATCGGGATGTACACAATAGCCTGTATCCAAAATCGTTTGGGCTATTTTTTTGGAGATGGCAAATTGTTGCAGGCCTTTTTCGCTTTCGGTGAAATAGCCCATCTTTTGGGAAACACTCCTCAGGATAGCTATCAATACTGCGGGAGTATTGCCTCGCGGACAACGGGTTTTACACGAGAGACACTGCCCACAATACCAAATGGTTTCGGAACGTAACAGGGCTTCTATTTCGTCCTCGTTACGACGTTGAATGGTATCGACAATCTTGCGCGGATCGTAATTGTAAAACTCAGCCGCCGGGCAAACGGCGGTGCAAATTCCGCAATTCATACAGGAGTTCAAGGCTTCTTCGAAGCGGACATCCTGAGTGAGTAAATCGTATAAATTCCCCATTAGCTATGTTTTAATCCGATTTATTTACCGGCAACAGCTAACACTTCTTTGTGAAAAGCAGCTGCACGTTGCATGCCTTCGCCGCAGTTAATCAGTACGGTATCGCCCTGATGGATACGTTTTTCTTCCAATGCCCGGTAAAAACCCGCCAGACATACAATGGAGGCCGGCCCGAGTAACACACCCTGTTGATCGTAGACCTTACGTGCCAGAGCAGGCAAGCTCGCTTCGCTGATACGCAAAAAACTGCCGCCGGTTTTCCGTACTATAGGAGCAATAACCGGATACATACCGGGATTGCCTGTTGACAAGATGGACACTTTGGTTTGAGGATTGTCTATAACCGGGTAATTCTTGTGGTAATTTTCGGGGAAGCCCTCTTTGACGGCCTGCTCCCAGGCCTGCACCATGGGATCGCAAAGGTCTTGCTGCACCAGTAACATCCGGGGCAAAACAACTTCGGGATAATACTTTTCTATTTCGCGCACCCCTTTGTCGATCGCAATAGGACCTGTGCCCCCGGCTACTGCCTGAATATACACCTCGGGCATTTTACCCAATTGACGCATAAACTCAAAAACCATGGTTTTTTTGGCTTCCACCCGTATGGGATCGAAATTACCGGCAGAAATCAACACTTTGTTTTGACGGGCGTAGTCGGCCGCTTCCTGTTTGGCCCGGGCATAATCGCCTTGCGAGCGAACCACCTCCTGGCCGAAACCCAGAATTTCCTGCACAGAGTCTTCGTTGGCGCCGGCAGGCACAAATACTTTGAAGGCTACACCCGCCAAAGAGAGGTATTTGGCGTAAGCGGTAGCGGTGTTGCCGGTGGAGGCTATGCAATACTGTTTTACTCCATGTTCTTTGAACAAGGAGGCAGCCATGGAACCGGCTACGTCCTTGAAGGTCTGTGTGCCTCCATTCAAATCGTTGCGATATACCAATGCCCGACATTCGATACCGTAATGCTCGCGGGCAAAATCTTCAAGAAAATCCCAGGATTCAATGGGAATAGCTCCTTCTTTGCAGGAGATTATGTTGTCGCGATTTTCGAGCGGGAGAAAATCGAAATAATGCCAGAAGCTGTCGGCTCCCTGCTTGTATAAAGCTTCCAGTTGCGTGTAATCTGCCTGGTATTCTGCCTCGGAATGTTTGCTACCGCACTTCGGACAGGTCTGATCCTGTTCAAACCAGGCAGCAAAGCCGGGGCTTATATAGCCGCATTTAACACACTTGAGCTGAGATTTCATTTTTGCTTATTTACCAGGTTCATATTGGGAATTTCCCGCTTATACTCGCCGGTTTCCAGTTTTTTCTTTATCTCGCTGAACACGTTGATGGTACGCTCTACGTCCTCCATGCGATGTGCTGCCGTCGGAATGATGCGTAGCATAATAACATCTCTGGGTACCACGGGATAGACCACTATCGAACAGAATATATTGTAGCTTTCACGTAAATCTACTACGATATTGGAACCCTCGTTGACACCGCCCTTCAGGAAGACAGGTGTTACCGGCGATTGGGTGCGCCCGATATCAAAACCTTTTTCCTTGAGCCCGTTTTGCAGAGCACGAACTATAACCCAAAGATTTTCGCGCAATTCCTTTTTGGTTTTGAGCAATTCCAGCCTCTTCATAGCGCCGATTACCATGGGCATGGGCAATGATTTGGCAAAAATCTGGGAACGCATGTTGAAACGAAGATGATCGACAATAGCCCGGTCGGAAGCCACAAAAGCGCCAATACCGGCCATACTTTTGGCAAAAGTGGAGAAATAAATGTCGATACCGTCCTGGCAATTCAAATGTTCGCCGGTGCCGGCCCCCGTTGCGCCCATGGTACCGAAACCGTGAGCATCATCTACCAATAAACGGAACTTGAAATCCTTTTTCATCGCCACAATCTCGTCGAGTTTGCCCAGGTCGCCGGCCATACCAAATACGCCCTCGGTGATGACCAGAATTCCTCCCCTTTGCTGTTCGGCAAGGGCTGTAGCCGACTCCATTTGGGCGCGGAAGCTATCCATGTCGTTGTGCTGGAACACAAAACGTTTACCAAAATGCATCCTCAATCCGTCGATGATACAGGCATGCGATTCCGAGTCGTAAACAACGACGTCGCGACGGCTCAGCAAGGTGTCGATAATGGACACCATACCCTGGTAACCGAAATTAAGCAAATATCCGGCTTCCTTGCCTACGAAATCGGCCAGGTCTTGTTCCAGTTTCTTGTGGTGCACAGTGTCGCCCGACATCATACGGGCACCCATGGGATAAGCCAGACCCCATTCCTTTGAGGCATCGGCATCGGCCTTACGTACCTCGGGATGGTTGGCCAAACCCAGGTAATTGTTTAAGCTCCACACCAGCACGTCTCTACCATTGAAACGCATTATGGGTTGGATTTCACCTTCGAGTTTCGGGAACATAAAATAGCCGTCGGCAGCGCCCTGATATTGGCCCAGCGGACCCGGAGTAGCTTGAATTCTTTCAAAAATATCCTTCATTACTAGTCTTTTAAAAGATTGTGTGATATAAAAAAATAAAAATTGTTTTAGTTTTGAATTAAATTTCCTCTCTTTATCAATAAGTTATCAGTCCTATGCAAAAAAGGCATATTATTCGCAAGGGTATACTTAACAACCGACAAAGGTAACACTACGAGCCATACTCTTCTAATTCTTAACAATATTTAATTGGCTGCGAGGACCGGGACCGGGCTTTTCATACCTGTTCGTTTATCAACAAAATCGTGTACCCGACGTACATCAAAAGCAGAATACCGGCTTCCCAGCGGTCGAGCCGTCTTTTCTTGCCCGAAAACATGGCAATAAAAACCAGAATGGTTCCGAAGCTCAGGAAATACATTTCGAAATTAAACTTGGTATTGTACTCAATAGGCCTGATCAAAGCACTGACTCCCAGAATAAAGAAAATATTGAAAATATTGGAACCGATGATATTCCCCACTGCTATATCGTTGTTTTTCTTAACGGCAGCCACTACCGAGGTGGCCAGCTCAGGCAGCGAAGTCCCAACCGCTACTATGGTCAATCCTATGATAGTCTGGCTAATACCAAGAAACTCGGCAATTTTCACCGCATTGTTTACAACCAGCCTGCCTCCTACTACCAGCAAGGCCAATCCCAAAACGATAAACACGATTATTTTGAAGATAGTGAATTCTTTATGTTGTTCCTCTACAGAAACCGTGTTCTCTTGTTTCAATTGCCTGAATACATAGTAGAGAAAAAAGGCAAACACCAGCAAAAGAATAATGCCATCCCACCTGGACAACAATTCGTTTTGGGTAAAAATACTATTGGAAAGAAGATAGAGTATAACAACCGCCAGTAAGGATAAAGGTATTTCTTTCCAAACCGTACTGGCTTGAACTATCAGGGGAGAAATCAATCCGGCAATACCAAGTATGCCCAAAAGATTGAAAATATTACTCCCCAGAATATTTCCGTAAACGATGTCGGCATGCCCTTTGTAAGCAGCAAACACGTTGACCACCATTTCGGGCATAGAAGTACCGAAAGCAATGATAGTAAGGCCAATAGCCAATTCAGAAACATGGTATTTGCGAGCCAGTGCCGCACCTCCGTCAACCAACCAGTCGGCTCCTTTGATCAACAAAACGAATCCGAGCAGCAACAACAAAATTTGTATTGTCATAATTGTCAAAATAAAAACACGTTCATTATTTCTGTTTCAACAGGCCCATTTCGTAGAGCCAGTTTTCACATAAGGATGTCCAATAATTGAGCATGACCGATTCGTTTTTCAACGAAATGGAATGCCGGCCATAGGGGAAAATATGTAAACTACCGTCAACACCCTTTTCGAGCATGGCGTTGTAGAATTGAATACTGTTTTGTACAGGCACGGTATTATCGTTGCGGGCGTGAACAAGAAAGGTGGGCGGCGTTTGTTCCGTTACCTGTTTTTCGTTGGAATAATAATCGCGCTTTTCCTTGCCGGCATCGGCTCCCAGAAAAGCCTGCACACTCCCTTCGTGGGCAAAATCGCCCATATTGATAACGGCCGAGATCAACACCATAAAATCGGGCCGAACGGAATAGCGATCGATGGAATCTCCGATAAGCGAAAAGTCTTCGAAATGCGTTCCGAGGGTCGATGCCAGATGCCCACCCGCCGAGGCTCCGACTATTCCCACTTTGCCTGGGTCGATATTCCGGACAGAGGCCATATTTCGAATGATTTTAAGCGCTCTTTGGGCATCCTGGATAGGCCCTTTTTCTCTTTCGATCAGGTCGGGAGAATTCGGCAGGCGATAAATCAGCACAAAAGCATTTACACCCATGGTATTGAACCATTTAGCCCATTGAAAACCGGCCAGATGGTAGGTCAGTTTTTGATAGCCTCCCGGGGGACAAATCAAAACGGCACTGCCTTTATTATCTTCGTTTGATGTCCAGAAAGCATACATGCCCGGAGTTTTCACCTGTGTAATTCGCTGCCTCTCCTCCTTGTGTTCCAGGGTCAACCCTTTGGAATTCGGCATTTTGCCTTCCGGCCAAAGCGGTATGAATTCCTGGGCAGGGGCATTAAAAAAAAGACATAAGCCCGGCAAAAAGAATAGCAAAAATTTAGTCCGTGGTCGGTTCATTTTTTCTGCAATATGATCTGTTGATTATTCTCATTGATTATTCCCAGGCCAAAGTGCATTTTCCCACCGCATAAAAGGCTTCCTCCCGCCGGTCCATCAATCCGGTATAAATTACGGTAAAAGTGCCGTCGTCCTCTTCGATGGCACAGAGCGGGGTGCGTAAAGAATGATTTCCGTCTTTGGCCCAGGCCCGGTCTTCGAACTGCACTTTGATTCTGGTTTCTTTGCTCCAGTTCAGACCGTCTTCGGATAAACTGTAGCCGATTTCACGATCACCAAAAGAATCGAACACAGCCAGGTATTTTCCGTTTTTCAACTGAGTAATAACGGTATTTTCCATAAACTCGTCCACAATGGGCAAAGGATTGAAATCTTCGGGCATCCTCGTCCAGGGACCTTCCAGCTTTTCCGCCCGTGCCATTCCCGTCGGCCAACCTCCCTGAGGAATGTAATTGTGCCCGTCGTAAAAGGCATACCAAGTATCTCCTACTTTGTACGGATTGAAGCTGGCAACAGCCTGTTGTCCTTCCCAGGCCTGAGAATGTTCGCCGGGTTGCAAGACTATACCCATATCGGCGTAAGGGCCTGCAATGCCCTTAATTCCTGAGATGACAGACTTGGCACGCCAGATTCTGCCACTATAGTCCGACCGGGCTATTTCTCCCTTTGTTTCGTCTCCGGCCCTATAGGCCACATAAAAAATATTCCAGGCGTTTTCGTCTTCGTTGAATTCAACTCCGGTAACCCAGACTTCGGAACGCGGATTGTAGGGGGATCTGCCGGGAATACTTTCCCTTATGGTCGCCCGGCGCTCCCAATTCAGCGCATCCTTGCTTGTCCAGTAAGAAATACGCAGATCGCGAAAAGGACGCACAAACATTTCGTTTACAAACATATGGTAAGTACCGTCCATTTTAATAACCTGACCGGTCTCAAAACCGGAAAAATTTCTGCTCAAAATCACATCAGGGTGCTCGGGACCAATTACTTCCCGGGGATGGGCAGACAGAAGTTTGAGTTTAGCAGGAGGATTGGTGCGATTGGTATGACCAGTGTAATCTGCACGATTTGCCTGAGCAGAGGCTGCCAAATCGAAACCGGCAAAGAGAACCAACAATAATGCTCTCAAAAAGAATAACTTAGAATGTTTCACTGCAGAAGCGCTTGAAAAAGACGGGCAAAGGTACAAAATAATTTAAGCCGTATGCTATTTCCGTCGGAAGTAATGTTGCCGGCCCTTAGCGCTGTGATTGCGGTGATCAATACAAGCGGATCGGTTGCAAAGCTTGAAATGAATAGTGATAATTAGTCGCTCTTAACGCAACGAACAGAAAACCCAAACTCCTTAAGACCATTGTCGTAAGCGTACACAGCACTGTAATCGAAGTATACATATCGGTACCAGACGCCACCACCATCGCCCTCTGTAGCGGACCACCAAAAACCGCCGTAGCCAATATCTTGAAATACTCCATATTTGTTACGCAAGCCACCCGGGAGGCCTGTAAAACCGGTCTCGTTGGTGGATCCGGGATTTGAACCTGCCCAATGCCCGGTTCCGCTTTCTTTGAGTTTATCACCGGCAATGCTTTCACCACCCAGGTAATCGGTTAACTCTGTCCATTCCGCATGGCTTGGAACATGCCAACCCTGCGGACACAATTTGCCCGTTTCTACCGTGAACCAATTGTATAGAAGGCCATAATCGCTGTATAAGGCCGGGTCATTGTTGTACCGGCAGTAGCCGGGTGTTGTCAGGGTGTTCCAGCTTGAATTGTCGGTTATATGAGGTATTTCTGTCCCATCGTTCAGAAGGGTGCTTTTCAGGTTTTCGGCCATCCAAATCTGATTGCCTATGGCTACTGTTTTGTAAACATTGCCTTGAATATCCAGGACGGTATTGCCTGGAGGATTGGGGTTGTCGTCGCTGTCAAACTCAATAACCGAAGTCGGGGTAATGGAAGACCGCACTATCCTGAGATTTTGGGTAGTTTCGGTCATTTGTTGATGATCGGTGGTACGCACGATCAAGGTCACTGATTCATAGAGGGCCGGAGGAAGTACAAAATAAAAGGCTGTGGCTTGCTCATCATCGAGTTGGACACCTTCGCCGCAATCGAGGGTAAGGGTGTCGTAAGCAGGCGGTGTAGGCATTATTAATTGGGGCACCCCCTGGTAGCGCATATCGACTCCGGCCACCCCGGCCAGTCCGGGAGCACAAAGGCTTAGAGAACTTACGGACACGTCTCCACATAGATTCAGCTTGAGCAGGCCGCAAAGATTTTTAAAATGCAAGTTGGTATCGTAACTCCAGGAAACCATGGGGTAAGCTCCACTGGCAAAACCGCCGGCCTTATATTGTTGCGTATAGGGTAATTTCAGTGTCAGCAAAGTATCTCTGTTCAGGTTGAGGGCAAGTTTCCAGGGATAAAAGGCAACATACATACCGGCATCGATGAGATCACCGCTGAAAGTAGCGTAAGGCAAGGTGTCGCTGCTTATGTTGACAAAAGGCTTAAACTCACCCAAATCGGCGGAAAAAGCAATGCTGTCGAGGGGAAGAAAGCAAATGCTGCGCACAGGGTCGCCGGGTTCTCCGCTAAGCAGGGTTTTGGTCTGAGCGTTTTCCGTCGAGGCATGAATGCTCATTGGGGAATTTTGATGCTTGCCGTCCCGGGAAGAAAACACATCACCGGTACATCCCATCAGCAACAATAAAACCGGAAAACAAGGAATAAACCTATGTGAAATGGTCTTCATATTTATTATCTAAGATTTTTATTGTCTAAGATTTACCAGTCGTGTTCATCCTGAGTATCCAGGTCTTCGCCTTCGTCGTCGTCTTTGATACAGCGAACGGAAAATCCGTAACCTTTGCCGACAACATACTTATGGAAAAAACTGGCGTTGTCTTTGTCCATATAGACCAAGCGAGCCGTAGGCGACTCATATTCATCCGATGTCCAAAAATAAGCCCCGAAACCCAAGCTGGAAAAGTTTCCGTCACTCATACGATATCCCGCAGGTAAGGCAGAAAAATAAGAGTCGTTGGTGGCTCCAGTATTGGGT
Organism: Bacteroidales bacterium UBA1402; assembly: GCA_002305085.1. Lineage (GTDB taxonomy): Bacteria > Bacteroidota > Bacteroidia > Bacteroidales > UBA1402 > UBA1402. Next base: position 134,098 of record DBQE01000019.1, read on the forward strand.
TCTGCCCAATGGCTGGTACCCGCCTCCTTGAGCCGGCCTCCGGCCAGGGCTTCTCCGCCAAGGTAATCCATCAGGCTGACCCAATCGTCGTGCGAAGGTATCTCCCAACCTTCGGGACAAAGTTTACGATCATCGTCAACGGCGTGCCAGTTGTAGAGCTTTCCGTAAACGGACACATAGCCGGCATTGTTTTCCACGTTACAAGCGGCGGGCAGAGCTTGCGAATCATATGTGCTCCATTCTGCCTGATCGCTGATTTCCGGAATAGCTTCTCCAGTTACAAAACGGGTCGTTCTAAGGTTTTCGACCATCCAGGTACGATCGCCTATAATCACGGTTTTATAACTGTTGCCATCGATGTCGCTGATGCTGCCATACTGGGGAGCCGGTGTGGTAAAACTCAGTTCATCCCCGTAAACAGTGCCGTAGGCATTGGTGGCGTAAGCCCTGATGTAATAGGTGGTATTGGGTTGCAGACCGGTCAGGTTACTGGTGTATTCCCCTGTTCCTGTACCGTCTTCGGTTTTGTTATCGCCCGTGGTGGGGTAGCCGTAGCTGTTCCAGCAAACACCCCGTGCAGTAACGGCAGAACCACCATCGGAAGTAATGCGGCCACCGCTTTTAGCCGAAATGTAGGTAATGGAGTACGCTGCAACGGTACTGATTTGAATCGAAGTAGACTCGTCTTTGATGCAGCGTACCGAGTATCCTCCACCCTTTTTGCCTACAAAATTGCCCCTGAACCAGGTGCTGTCGTGGTCAATATACCGCATACGAGCCCACTCATCATCCCAACCGTTGGACGACCAAAAATAGGCCCTGTAACCAAGATTGTGAAAAACACCTTCTTCCTGGTTGCGAAAACCGGCAGGCAGAGCCGAAAAACGAATATCGTCGGTGGCTCCCACATTAGGTGCAATCCAATGCGCGGTACCGGTTTCTTTGAGTTTTCCCCCGGCCACAGACTCACCGCCCAGTAAATCGGCCAATGCTGCCCAATCTTCGTGAGTGGGCACTTTCCAACCATTAGGGCAGAGTTTTCGGCCGTCGTTTACCGCATACCAGTTATAAAGCCTTCCGTATTCGTAATCGAGTGAGCTGCTGTTATTAACGCTGCATGAAGCCGGCCAGCCGGCCAAGGCGTAAGAGGTCCAATCGGTATTGTCTGCCAGATAACTTATCTCATCCCCATTGCTGAACCTGGTGGTTTTAAGGTTTTCGACCATCCAGGTTTGAGCGCCCACTTCCATGGTACGATAGGTGTTGTTGTCGATATCGGTCAGCGTTCCGAATTCTTCTTCCTCTGTGTTAAAAACCTGCTCGTTGCCATAGCCCGTTCCGTTAGCATTGGTGGCATAAGCCCTCACATAGACTTTGGTGTGGGGTGGCAGTCCGGTCATCGTACTGGTAAATTCTCCGGTTCCGCCTCCTTCTTCGGTTTTGTAGACGGTGTTTATGGTGGGATTGCGGTTGTAGTCCCAGCAAATGCCCCTCTCAATAACGGGAGAACCGCCGTCTGACAAAATAGTACCCCCCGATACTGCCGAGGTAGCCGTTATGTTGCTCGGCACATGAGTGCTCAAGGTCGGCAGGGTCGATTGCCACATTACGCCGTCGAAATTCTCGTACTCCAGACAGGCCGCCATCGAAACGAGCAGCAAGATATTCAGGATATGTTTTACAAAACTTCTCATCGATTATTTTCTAAAAGTAAAACTCAGCCCTACATTGATACCTGCTTCGAAGTATTTAAAGTTCAAGGTACTTACCGATGCGCTGACACTGATAAGGCCGAAATCGAGCCCCGCACCCAACTCGGCTTCCCCTCCGTTGTCGGGTCCTTTGATTCCGATTCGGATCACTTCTTCATTAGTACCCAGCGTCCTGACACCATATACTATCCGTTTATCAAGACCGTAACCGACACCTATCTTTAAATGCAGGAGCTCTGACGGCTTCCATATGGCACCTACGGTATACGCACGCCGGTAAAATCTGTTCGCGGAACTGCCTACAATCATCCCTTCGGGCAAGCGGACATCGCGGTTGGGATTGCCCCAACTATCTGACAAATACAACTGTCCTCCCTCGTAAACGTAATCGAAAGAAGGTTTTCCTCTGCCGGTAAGCGCATAGAGTTCCGGCTTAACCATGACCGACTTTGAAGCCATGGACGTGAGAATGTCGGTTTTGTAATTCACATAAAATCCCAGCTTACCGAAGATAAGTCCGGTACTCAGGGAATTGCAGGAAACCACCTCCGAAAACTGACGCGATCTGTCCGGATAATTCAGGCTTTGAATACGGTTGGCCGAAACATGTATACCGGGAGTAACAAACCAGGTTAGCGAAGGTTTAGAAGAGGGAGTTGTTGCCTGTTTTTTAGGAGCTTTGGAAGTTTTCGGAGCTTCGGACGCTTTAGATGTTTTGGGCACCTTGGGCGGGCCGGACAAAAGCTCCGTGCCTTGTCCGCTGAGTTTATCCTCGACCGGCGTTTCGACCCAAGTCTCAATGCTTCGGGCATCCTCCGTCTTTGTAGAGGTTTGTGTCGGAGTTTGGGTGGTGCCGCGAGACAAATCCCGAGCCGACTGTCCAGCCTTGACCAACTGATGAGAAATCACGGTCGCCTTGGTTTCGGTTACGGTCACCGTTTTTGTAAAAGTCTCGTAGCCCTTCCTGCTGAAACGAACTTCATAGGTACCCACCGGAAAATCGGGATACATCTGCGGAGTCAGCCCATGGGCTTTATCATTGATGGTAATCTCGGCTCCCGGGGGTGTGGTATTCAGATCGAGTATGCCATACATTACGGTGGGAGAACCTATATCGTAATCGCGAACTTCGCCGTTTTCGAGATTGATAGACTTGATGGCCGCGCGATGTCCTTCCTTGCGAGCTTCTACCAGGTAAGTGCCACCCAGCAATCGGCCTGTCCAGCTGCCTTTTGCTTTGAATTCTTCGTTGACCCATATTTCGGCTTCGGGGTCGGTGATAAAAGTAGGGGTGGCAAAACCGGCAGGCATGGTCAACACCACCTTGGAAGTGTCGTTTTCATTTACCCTAACCTTCTGGCTGGCCTGACGAAACATATCCTTGACCACCAATACGTTGTATTCTCCTTTTTCCAGTTTGTCGCTCAACAGCGGAGTGATTCCGGCTTGACGGCCGTTTATCAAAACGGTAGCTTCCGATTCGGGCAAGGATTCTACGTAGATATAGCCAAATTGGGGTTTTAAGCGGATTAAAACTTCTTTGCGCTGATCGATAGTGACAATAATATTTTGTTTCTCACTATAATACATGGGCGCACTTACCTCACATTCGTGGGTTCCGATGCGGACCCGGCGGGTAACGTTGCCGTTCTCATCGGGTATGATCAATTCGCCGTCCAAAGTGACTAAGGCCTCTTTCGGCTCCACGGTAATCACCAGATACTGTTCGGTAATGGTGGGTCTGACAATGGTTTCCACCACCGCGGTGCTGATGGTCATTTCGTAATCGCTCTTGCTCTGAATGATTTCCTTGAAGACGTATTTGAATACCGAAAGATCGGGATGAGCAATTTCGAGGTATTCGGCTTCGGGCGAAATATACAGCCAGATAGCCCCCACCGGATAATCGATGCTGACAATCTGCGATACGGCATCGGTCTGAAAGCGCAGTCTTTTCCGCTGTGTATCGTCGAGATTGCGGGTATTGATTTTGATCAGGGCACAAATCTGTCCGTTGTGGTCTTTCTTTTGATTGGTCAAAGCTTCGCCACTGGAAATTCTTTTGAATTCATCCACATGTATTTGTGCTTTGGCTCCCGTAAGAATCAAAACAATCAAACACCCTATTAAACAACATTTCTTCATTTACAAACTTTAAGTTCGTTTTTACCATTCTCCCAACTGATAACCGTAAGGCCTGGTTATGATGGTCTTGGCAGATAAATACTCGTTTTTATTTTTGTTCCACACCCTGACGTGAATCACCGGCAGTTCTTCCGACAAATCTACCAGCAGAGTCAGGTAGCCCACGTCGTTGTAGTTGTTGGAATAGTAATTTTGTTTGAGCTGTACGCCGTAAATTTCCTGACCCGATTTTTTCATCATATTGATGTCTTCGAAGCGCAGGTTGATGTAATTTTTGCTTTTGAAACTACGCCGGAGACTTTCCATAAACTCCGCTTTGCTTTTTTGCTCGTAAAGAATATTGTCTTTGACAAAATTCTCCATGTCCTTCGATACCGCTGTTCTTTTTAATTGGGTACCCACAATGATCAGGGCCGAATCGGAAAAGATGCTTTCCAGGTAATCGTAACGTTTCAGGGCATAGGCCGTTTGATAATTCTCTAAAAAATTAATCAGTAGTAATTTAGAACTTTCATCCCAATTTTTGTCGTCCCTCAGGATATCGTTTTCGGTCTGCCGGGTGAGCGTAAAAGCCACGGAACTTATTTTGAGCTCAGGAGTAAACCTGAAGCAAAGATCTTCGACAAAATCTTTGTTGTTTGCCGTTGTGAAACGAAATTGTACCGGTATGCTTTTGCATAGTGTCTGGTTGCCGTCTTTTAAAAAGCGGTACTCGGGTTTCCTGACAAGATTTACCTTACCGTACGACAACAGGGTGAGAAACATATCGTAGCCGTCGGGGGTGAAGCAATCGCCGATTCCTTCGGTTTTCCCCGAAAGCAAGGCCTCCTCGATCCTCGACATAATGCTCAACATACTATCCTTGTCGGTGATGAGTACGGCGTGCTTGTCGGTGATCGTTTCAGGTTTCAGTTCAAAGCTTACAACAGGCTCTTTGGCAGCGAGTTTCTGGATTTTCATGCTGACGGTCTTGTTCTTGTTTTTGAAACTCATTTCGCCCAGAGCGTTCATTACCATGTTCAATTCCGAATCGTAATTTTCGGCTTCGCGGGTGTAGGCCACTTCGATGTAAAGGGGAAAATCGCGGGCTGGCAACATATCGTCGAAGTTGGCTGTGCCCCGGCCGTCTTTGGCTTCATAAAGTCTCGTATTCCTGAAACCGTTCCAATAATAATAATCCAATTTGTTGGGCAAAAGCTGTCCGCAATAAGTGAACAGTAAATTAACGTTCATTTGCTCCGGGACGATCTCTTCAACTCTGACGTCGATATTGGAGAGGATTTCATCCAATTTCCGGGGCAGCCAGATATAGGCTTTTTGTGAATTGCCCGCGAGATCATCGAAACTTATGGCGGCTCCTCGCGGGTGCGAACGCAGAAGGGCCAGGCCCCAATAATAATATTTCAGAGCAAGATTGATCTGCAGCTTGTCTTCCTGCTCCTGCCCTTGTTGTATGAAGTCGAGTATTTTTTCCTGCCGATCGGCGTAGCTGCGCTCTATCTCTTTGCGATCGACGTAGCGGAACACCCGGAATTTATAATCGTCGCCGGCTTCTTCGATCACAATCTGCTGGACATTCTCGAGCGAGGCACAGGAATAGGAGCGCACAATCTGGCGGGCTTTTTCCTGAAACTGAAAATCATCACCTACCCTGGTTTGTTCCCAAAGAGTTTCCAGTTCTGAACTGACATTGGTTGTTATCTGGTCGATCAAAAAGTTCATGGCTTGTTTGTCGGCCTGTTCCATATCCATACCTAAGCCCTCGGCAGAAACATAGTTGGCGCCGTCACTTTTTATTCTTTCCATTTTTTGGAGGGCGAGGTCTTGCTGAGCATTTACCCACTGGCTCAACATCAGTAAAACAAGGATTGATAACAACTTGACCGTGCTCTTCATTGAGATTAAAGGAATTTTGGCAAAGAAACTATATTTTTAAGCGCAAATATATATTTTTTTATAGAATATCTGCATTGTTCGGGTATTTTTTGAAAAATAAATTATCATTTCTTTGTTCGATGCTCGATTTTACATAAAAACAATATTTCCAAAACCGCATTAATGCAGACCCTTTAATGGTAATGACTCAATTTTACATAAAAAACAATATTTCCAAAACCACCGGTTTTATGGAAAATATTAACTAAACTTGCGTGCTTAAAAATGACAGCTATGAAAACACCACTCCTCTTTTCGGGTCTTGCCTTACTAAGCCTGATGGCGGCCTGCACCTCAAAACCAACTTATCCTGTCGAGGTTGAAAACCCGGCGATAGTGTATAACAACTCCAGTGTTTTATCCATCAACAAGGTAGAGCTGAACGACACGGCCACTCTGTTGTACATGCATTCCAAGTTCAGACCGGGCTATTGGATCAAGTTTGATACGGCCACGTACTTGCTTAGTGGAGGAGAAAAATACTCGATCAAAGCTTCCGATTCGTTTAAAATCGGTGAAATGTTTAGAATGCCTGCCTCGGGCGAAGCCGACTTTGTGCTGAGTTTCGCTCCCCTGCCCGCCGCCACCAAAGCCTTCGACCTCATCGAAGATGTCCCTGTAGAAGGAGCTTATCGCATTATCGATATTCTGCTGACCGATGTAAAGAGTCGTATCCCTAAAGTCCGCTACCATGCCGGAGAAAAACTCATTCCTTCGGTTATCTCAAACGAAAAGGCCGTGTTGAAGGGACAGATTTTCGGCTACCGTGCCGAAATGGGAGACGAAATCCTTTCCTGCTCCTATTTTCCCTACGGTTGTGGCGGTGAGGCCTCCGAGACAAAACTAAAACTCGACAAGAAGGGTCGTTTCAATGTAGAACTCAGCCCGTATTTTCCAATGTCTGTTCTTACGACATTTGGCAAATGTTATGTTGCCCCGGGTCATACCACCGAACTGTATTACGACCTGGCCACCAAAGAAATAGCTTTTAAGGGAGCCTTAGCAGGAATCAATAAGGATATGTTCAACCAACGGGTAATAGACACAGAAGGAGAACTGTATTTTTATACTTTGGATGTCAACGGAATGACCGGAGAACAGGCCTATGCCCATATCGACAGCCTCTGCTTTCGTCACCGCGACAGCCTGCAGGCCCAAAAACTGGAAACCGATGCCAGCCGGATACTGCTCGATTTGTTATTCAAAAACAGTTACCTGAGTTACCGAAAAAACCTGCCGACTTATTGCCGGGTGTTGGAGGTAGCGTACAAAGATGGGAGACTCAAACAGCCCTATGTATCCCCGGATTTCAAGACAACAACTTATACCGAGGAAGGTATGCCGGAATTCCTGCAAAAACTTGAGGATTCTCCCTATTTCTCCTACTCAGGAGCAAGATCTGCTAATCCTCTGGCCACAGAAGCTTACTATGTCGAGAAATTATTGCTCAATATCGACATGGGTAAAGTCATCAGCGAAGAAGAAATCGCCGGCCTCGATACCTTATCAAGTCCTGTTTACAAAGAGCTGGTAGAAGATCATTTGACTGCCTACGCGCAATTGCAGGAAAAAATGAACTCTATGGAAAACGTTCATCTACGGCCCTTCGATGAACTGCCCAACGGAGAGCTCCTTGCTAGGCTGCTGGAATCTTACCGGGGCAAACCGGTTCTTATCGATATTTGGGCCACCTGGTGCGCCCCCTGCAAGTCGGCCATGAAGACCATTCTGCCTCTCAAAGAGAAGCTCAAAGATCAGGTTCATTTTGTCTACATCACCGGAGAAACTTCTCCTTTAGGCGACTGGCAGCGAATGATACTCGACATTACGGGAGAGCATTTTTACCTTTCCGGCGGGCAGTACCACTTCATTATGAATAAATTCAAGTCTCAGGGTGTCCCCACCTACCTGCTTTTCGACGCCAACGGTCGTTTCCACAAGAAATACATAGGCTATCCCGGCAACGAAGAAATGCAGAAAAGTCTGCAGGAATTGTTCTAAAAGCAAGACAGGTGAAAAAATCTTCTTTGCCCGAAGAATAGTTCATTGCATCAACCGATAATCACCCTCGCATGGAATCCGGACAAAAAACCGAAAGTATCTTAAAGAGTCGGACAGGCAGAGTCGATTTTGTAGACGCCTTGCGCGGCTTTGCCATTATGTCGATTTTGTTGCTGCACAACATCGAACATTTTGATTTTTATTATTTCCCACCCGAACTGCCGGATTGGATGAAAAGCCTCGACAGGGGCATTTTCAGTGTAGCCACCTTTCTTTTCTCGGGCAAATCCTACGCCATCTTCGCTCTGCTTTTTGGTTTTACTTTCGACTTGATGGATACTAAACAGGCACAAAAAGGCCGCGATTTCAGAGGGAGATTCTTGTGGCGGCTCTTTCTTTTGTTTTTGTTTGGCATGTTCAATACCATCTTCTATCTGGGAGACATTCTGAATGTGTACGCCCTGTTGGGATTGGCTATTTTACCTGTTTGCAGGCTATCGGACAAGGCCTTGTTGTGGGTTGCCGTTGTGCTGTTGTTGCAGCCGGTATTTATGTCTCAGTTTGTTTATTCCTTGTTTAATCCCAACTATGCACCCGTGGAAATCAGTGCCGGTAAGTACTTTGGATTGGCAGCCCTTACGCAAGGAGGTGATTCATTTATAGAAATGGTGAAAGGCAATTTCACCAACGGGAAAATAGCGGTCTACGTCTGGAGCTGGTTCAATGGAAGATTTTTTCAGACTCCTGCTCTCTTTATGCTCGGAATGCTCCTGGGCAGGAAAAAGCTGTTTGTGCATAATCCTACCAGTGATAAATTCTGGAAAATCACATTCATCATTGCTTTGGTTCTTAGCTTATTGTATATTCTTTTCGGCCGTGAACTTATCGGTTTGACTCAAGGTTTCGCCCGCAGGTCTCTGGCAAGAAGCATGAACTCCTGGTATAATCTTTCCATGACGTTTTTATGGGTGTCGATTCTTTACTTACTGTACAAGGCTGCTTTTTTCAAAAAAGTCCTAAACAAACTGACTCCTTTTGGCCGTATGAGTCTCAGCTGTTATGTGATGCAATCCATGCTGGGTGCCTTTGTTTATTACGGCTTCGCCTTAGGCCTGTACCGCTACACCGGAGCCACCTATTCCCTGCTGATCGGTATAGTTCTGTTCCTGTTCCAGGGCTGGTTCTGCCGCATGTGGCTAAAAACACATTCCCGCGGTCCCCTCGAATCTCTCTGGCATAAACTGACCTGGCTGAATTACGAGAAATAATTATTCTTTTACAAATTTCAGCACACGGTTTCCAAACCTGACGAAATAAATACCTGCTTCCAAATGGGCAATACTAACGGAATGGACGGGCGTTTCGGATGTTAATAACACATTGCCCTGAAGGTTTAAAATTTCATACGCCGTTTGACGGCCGAAAAAAAGGCTTTCCCCGGCCGGATTCGGATATATCTTTATTTCGCCGGAAGGTATATCAACAAAAGGTATCGAAACATCAAAATCTACAATCACTCTTTCCAGGGCAAAATTGGCATTCTTGGTCGGGCAAGCTCCCGCTAAAAGTATTTTGTTCGGGCTTCCCTGTATTTTTGCGTCATGTAGGTAATTCAAACTGCTGGTATATAAATTATTACCAAAACTGCCATCGGCATTCACGTAATACATTTTAAAGGCACAGTCGGCAGTCATCGTAATACACACATAGTTCTCTCCTACTTTGAAGAATTTATTGGAGATTCCCAAAAAATCAAACCAGTAAAAACCATTCTCACCAAAACCGGTGTCGGGTATTCCCCCGGCGGAAAATTTGCTTAAAAAGTCGGTATCCCTCCAGCCGGACTCATTTGTATGCCGTCCCGTACCGGTAAGAATGAGATTTCCATTGCTGTCTTCCCAAATGCCGTAAAAGCCCTCATAGCTTAAATCAAAAACAGGCATGGTATTCCAGTGCCAAATTCCATCGTTGCCAAAAACGGTATCCAATTCACCCGCGGGAGTTAATTTACATAAGCCTAATTCATGATCCGAGAGACTGTTGTATGCTCCCGCAACAGCAATTGAACCGTCGTGAAGAATTTTTGCGGCACGCGGATTAAGGCCGCCGGGCAAATATGCTTTCCCTCGATCACCGAAGTTTTCGTCCGGATTCCCAAGGTAGTCGTATTTTGAAATATAATAGCTTATGGTTGTAACGTACATGTTTTCGCCGACTTCATTTCTTTTAATTTCAACACCTCCAAGAAGCATAAAATCGTTGCTCTCACAATTTAAAAACAGAACATCTCTTGCAGCAGCAAAATTGACCCTTCCGCTGTCGCCAAAATGTTCATCGAGCATTCCATTTCCGTCAAACCGAACAATCAGTGTTTCATAACCTTGAGCCTGAACTTTTGAAAATCCCCCAATCACCACAATTTTATTGTCGTCGGTAATAGTTAAACCAAGAGGAGAAATTATACTCCGTCCGCTTATTTTTGCCAGGCCTCCGCTGCCGAAACTTTCATCAATTATTCCATCGGCATTGGTTTTTGCAATTGTTAAATCGTACTTCCCGACATCGTTTTTTGCGATGCCGACAGCAATAATGTTTCCCTGATTATCAAAATCAACAAGATAGATTTCGCCGGTGTTGGGAATAATTGTTTTCCCATTCTGTCCAAAACTGTTGTCGAGCGAAACCTTTTGAGCATAGCCATTTAACACCAGGCTACACGTTAATAATAATGTAGTGATTTTGTTCATGATGATTTACCCGTAACTCCGGGATTTGTTTTGTTTAACCTAATTCTGTCTCTCGACGCCGAACCGACAATAATACCTGTTTCGACAAAAAACGAGGTTGTCTTAAAAAAAGACAGCCTCGTTTTTCATCTAATACATTGGATTATCGTTTAATAAATCTATGTACTGTGGGAGCAGTATCGATTCCTACTATTCTTATAAAGTAAGAACCTGAACTCAACGCTCCGACATCAAGGGTAGTTGTTGCATTTTCGGTTTTCATTGTACCGATCAATGTCCCACTAATACTGTACAGTTCAATAATAACTTTATCGCTGTTATTGCGCTCTATTATCAATTTACTTTCAACCGGGTTGGGATACAATCGCACAGGGCTTGCTGTCAATTTATCCATTCCGGTCATATTCACATAGACTGCCTGATCGGCATTATCAACGGTGAACGAACCTGTAAGGTCGGCGTATCCCGGTCTCGATACTGCGTAGGTATAGTCGCCGTTGGCAACAACCATTTCGGCTATACCCGAGGTATCGCTTACAACTGTTTCAATAGGGGTTTCTCCTTGCATGACAGTTATGGTAGCCCCTTTAAGAGGAGTAGGATTAGCTCCTGGAACAAGATCTGTTCCGTCGGCCACGTAAAAAGTTACGATACTTCTTGGAGTAAAGTCCATCCGCAAACCGACAAAACCCCAGCCCTGCCCCCATTTGCTAAATTGCGTGGGATTTTCCGAGTCGTCGGCGTAAATGAAA
>DBQE01000011.1 GCA_002305085.1 Bacteroidales bacterium UBA1402
GTATTTAGGGGGTTAAGACACAATTATATCACAATTAGAAATGCCGCCAGTACTCACTGTTACATTTGTTCCATTATCTGATACTGAAACATTAGTAAACTGGCTTGGCGTATCTGTCCATATTTCAAGTGAAGGGTCACCACCCCATAAATAAATTTTTGTATTGTGAATAGATATTGAACTATTACTATGAAATGTCATTGTTTGGATGTTAGCTTGGACTAATACATTCCCGATATTATAAAAACCATTGTTATAAATGCTCTTATATAGTTCTTTATCTAAGGTATGATTTGGGATAGTATAAGATGCTTTTGTGGCACCTAAAAATGCAACAGCACCGTTTGTGCCTCTAGTAAAATTCTCTAAAAGACAAACACTACTAGAGTCTATTGTACCATTGGAACATGCAATACTGAAAATCACAGGTGTTTTAGTTGTATTAGTTAGATTGCTAATTTCGTCTTCATTAAATTCATTGTAATTATAACTCCAACCACTATGCCATCCTGTAACAGAACCATGTCCTCTATAATTCACTAAACCTCTACCATCATTTATGGCATCTATTACGGTCTGATTAGTTGCATCATTCCCTCCTTGTGCTGCATGAGCTCCATAGGCTATATCAAAAACAGGCGAAGTAATTGAATATGTTTCTGTTCGGATTTGTTCTTTGCATTCTTGATACTTGCCTGGAGCATTTTCCATATGAGCAATTAAAAGGCTTTTCTTTAACCAATTGTTAACCGGTGGTTTTTTCTCGTAATTTATTGTTTTGTTGACCATGTTTTCAAGTTCAGATAGATTGCTAATTGAAAATCTACCAATAGCAACCTCAGCTTGATAATCCGAACCTCCTCCGGGACTTACACAACCATACCAATAATCACTATTACAGTTGCTCCAATTGTACAAAGGTATATCTGTATGGTCTCCTACAAATAATACATACTCAATCCCATTGTTTGTATATTCATTTGAAATATAATTCTTAATGTTAGAAGCTGTCGTACCTGTTGTAGATGTTGAAACCATTCTGCATTTCAGACCTATTCTTGACTTCCAGTCTTTAAATGCACGTAATGGTTTAGAATTAAAATAAGATGGCGAAGCAATAATAAGATAATCATAATCATCTGAGCTTTTTGCTATTGATTTCATAATTGGAATTATTTCTTGTTCTTTTTCAATAAACTGAATGTCAGTTTCATTAAAATAGCTCCTTATAAGTTCAATATCATAATTTATTATATGCTTATTAAATGCTCTGTTATATTTTGAACTAAGTTTGTTGCTATTTAGTGCTTCCTTCAATTTAGTCGAAGACGGAAACTCTATTTTAATTGTAAAATCTGTCATTACTTCAAGAATTTGTTTTTGAGGATTATATCTAAAAGGGCAAATAATTAAGTTCCTATTTTCAATACCTCTCCAATTCATCAACTCGGAATATTCAAATATTGTTTCTGGGTATTTATGAGAAGAAGAGTACAGTTCATTATTTATATCAAAACTTATACTTTTTTCAGTTTCAAGCAATGGTCTCTGAAAAGGATATACATTGTAACTGGTTAATTGCACCCATGTAGAGTCAGTAATTGTAATTTTAAATCCTGCACTTCGAGGTATCCCAATTAATTCAGTTATTACAGGCAATGCAGGCTTCCCAATTTCATTTAAGGTTTGATACTCCGGGAAATAAATTTCGTTATAAGTAACATCATTGAAATTTACCTTTTGACTAAGAAATCCCAATACTTTTACACTAAAAATCAACTCGTGAGCACTAGAGGTATTTATTTCGATTATGGGTTTTTGAATGTTCCTAAAACCATTTAGCGAGACCCATTCTTGAGCATAAAGTGAAATATTACAGATAAATAATAAAAGTGTCAAAATGGACTTGTTCGTTTTCATGTTTTTAAGGTTTTAAAGGATTAATAATTTCCCTGAGTAGTAAATATTGTAAGAATTATATAAACTGAAATAGTAAATCCCAGCCTTTAGATTTCCTCTATAAATCTGGAATGAATTAGAATTTATATCAGGTATTATTTTTATTAAGTTTCCTGAACAATTATACATTCTGAAAGTAAAAGAATATAGATTTGGGTTTGGGAAGATAACTGTTGCAAACTCATTAAAAGGATTTGGATAGATTTCTGTTTTTTCTTTATCATTAACGCTATTAATCCCTGTATGACTGACATTAATCAATGTATCTATTCCGTCATTTCCCGAATATTCAAAAAGTATTACGTTATAAAAATTTGACGTACACCCCCCAATTTTTATAGATACTTCATGGAGACAATAGCAATCACAAAGGTTGCCTGTATCAATTCTTGTAAAATAAATCGAATCCTCCAAAACTTCATATTTTAAAAAATGTGCTCCACAGCAATTTGCAATAATTCTACCAGACAAAGTTAGAGTATCATTATTTAATTGTATTGAAATACTTTGTGTTTCAGAAGCACCAATAGGGTCATTGCATTCAATATCAGAATACATTATTATATCTGTTTCCTGTGAGTAACTAGAAAAACAGACCATAAGCATTAAGCAAAATATTATTTTTCTCATATTAGTAAGTATTAGTTAAACGTTATGACTATCTTTTTATAATATTTCTGTAGAATATATGCGGTTCATTTCTTGCTATTACAGCCAACACCCAAATAACCCTATTGGGTTTATTTCCGCTTTATTCCCAGATCCGGGGCTATCAAAAAAGTGGCTGCGATAGTCTGTTGAGAGCAAAGAATAATCCATGTGTAATTGGAGTGTTTCGGGTTATTATGGTATTAATTATCTGCCAATTAGCTTTTCTCAAGGCAAGTAAGTTTAATAAACAGCTTGCTTTGGGTTCGGTAATCGACTAACAAAAATACACATTAATTGTATTTTCACATCTGTTTTCGAAGATTTTTACAAGTTCAATCTGTCCAAGGGGCTTTTAATTTGCTCAAAGCCTCTGGTGGTGACGTGTGTATAAATTTCAGTAGTCTTGGAGCTTCCATGTCCTAACAGGTTTTGAATATAGCGTAAGTCTGTACCGCCATGTCGTCTTTAAGGATGCGCTTCTCTATTGCGAGTTTTGAATATAGCGTAAGTCTGTACCGTTCTCCAGCAAGTGGGTGGCGAAACTATGTCGCAGGGTGTGTGCAGAACTTGATGGCATTTATCGCCTGGTTCTGATAGGATATCGATACTTTACGTTCAATCACCAGATAACGTAAAAAAGCCGTGATCATAGTTTCGTCGATGCGGTCAATGTCAAAACGGTGATAATAATTAATGAACTCTTCAAAAAGCGAAAAGAACGAACAAATTGTACATCGGCATCCCTTTTGGGCATTTTTACGAAGATTCGCTTACCGGCCACTTCTATACGAATCCCTGCATCAAAAGGAAGCGCTCTCGGAAAACGAAAACCGGCTTACTCCGGCAGTGGCAAAAAGAAGCCGGCCGATTCAATGGCTGCTTTCACGGTGGCTTTGTCTGCCGAGGCTTCGAAGGGGAATAGGGGATCGATGCTCGCTTCAAATTTGCGGCAAACCATTCCCGATAAAAAGGCGGCGGGGTTGGGTCGGCGTTGGGCTACACGTACCAGATCGAACCAGCGATGTCCTTCGAAGGCCAGCTCCAAGGCGGCTTCCTGCAAGATTTTGTCCTCTACAAACAAAACGGAGTCTTCCAGAGTGGGCAATGCGGCGTCGAAGGTGTAGGGCTCCAGATCCACACGTCCGCGGATACCCATGGAGGTGGCGTATGCGGCGTGATCAAAATCCACGATTTCGGGTTTACCGGCTAGCTCCCGGCGCTTGACCAGAGTGCTGTCGTTCAGATAGAGTGGGCGAGGGCCTTTGTTGATCATTTGCAAGGCCAGTCCCGGACGGCCTGTGCGGTTGATGGCTTCGGCGTAACGCAAATGATATATGGCTGCTCTTTCGATGATGATATTCACTTCGATGGAGTCGCTGGCAAATTTGTTGATCAGCGGCCGGATGGTATTTTCGGGGGCCTCCTTGTCGAATCTCCAGGCATTGGTCAGGCCTCTGCGATCGCCCAGTTTCTTCAATTCGAGATTGGTGGTGCCCAAAGGTTGAGCAATCCAGTCTTCGATAATGGCCGACGAAGGCTTGATCTTGTTGCTGCCTTCCTTGCCAAAGTACAAAGACCTCAGACTGTTGGATTTACCGTAGTTTTTATCGTAAATGATGGAAGCATTGTTTTCGTAAGTATGGGCATAGTCGGAATTCTCGAAGATTTGATACCAGGATTGAACAATACTGCCGTCATCCTCGTAGGCGATGGTGAAGCTGTTGTTGCAGACAAAGCGGTAATTGTCTTTTTCGATGGCCCTTTTGTACCACAAAGCAGCGTTCTCGTAGTCGTTGAGCCACAAATAACATTCTCCCAGCAAAAACTCGTTGCCCGGAATCATTTTGCCCACCGGAATGCTGTTCATCCGGCGATAAGGCCTGGGAACATGTAGAATATCCTGTACCTGAGTAATAAGCATGGGCAGGAGTTCCGCCGGACTCATTTTGGGAAAATCGGCGGTGAGCGCCTCTTCCGCGTCGAGAATGCAATGGTCGAAATAAGGCACAGGGCCGTAGATCTTACTCATTTGCAAATAGGTCCAGGCTCTGATGGCCACGGCTGCGGCGTAATCCTGCAACAAAGCCTTGTCGCCTGTCACCGTATCCATATGCTGAATCATATAGTTGCAGTCGTTGATGATACGATAAAAGCCGGTGGCTTTCAGGTAGGGATTATCGACGCTTGCCCTGTGTTCGTTGAGCTCTTTGAGGTCTGCATCGGCGTTGGGAGTCAGGTCCATCAGATCGGCCTGGAGTTCACCCAAAAGAACGCAGACTGGGCCGATGTCCTGCATGCCCGACAATAAACCAAACACGGAATAAACCGAGTCGTTGGGCGTGTCCAGCCGGTTTTTTTCGATATCGAGGTAGGCCTTGGATTCGACTTCGAAAAAGTTTGAACAAGAAAAACCCAAAGCAGCCAGGAGCAAGTATAGGAAGAGGTGAGAAAAAGTTTTCATAGTTCGTTGCTTAGAGATTGATTTTGATACCGGCCATAAACGATCGGGACTGAGGCAGGTAACCCCGGTCGATGCCTTGCAGCAGGCTGTAGTTGGAATGGCTCAGGTCCGGATCCCTGCCCAGGTAATTGGTCCAGGTGACGAGGTTTTCGGCGTAGATAAACACGCGCAGGCCGTCGAGGAAGAGGACTTCGCCGGGAGCCGCCCATTCGAGGCCCAGTTTCTGCAGCTTCAGGTAGGAACCGTCTTCTATCCAGCGATCTGAGAAGCGGGCGTTGCCCCCGGGATCGTTGTTGGCGGCCCTGGGAATATCGGCAGCGTGGCCCTGGCCCTTCCAGCGATTCAGCACGCTGGCCGACTGGTTGTTGAAACTGTCCATAGCTTCCATCCCGGCTCTGAGGTGGTTGTAGATGTCGTTACCGTACACTCCGCTGAATACCGCATCGAGGCTAAAGCCGGCGTAGCTCAGGCGGGTTGATAGGCTGCCGTAAAAATCGGGATTGGGGTCGCCGATGATTACACGGTCTTTTTCGTCTATCCAGCCGTCGTTGTTTAGATCGGCAAAATGTATGTCACCGGCCTTGAATTGATAGACCGTACTGTTGTTGGACAAAGTCTTGAGATTGGCGGCCTGAGCTTCTTCGTAGGTGCCGAAGACTCCCTGAGTCCGGTAACCGTAAAATACGCCCAGGGGATTGCCTTGCCGTGAGAGTACGGTAGCTCCCGAATATTCGGTAAAAATATCGTTCGCTAAGTCTTTCAGCCTGTTTTTATAATGCCCCAGACCGGCTTGCAGGTTCCATTTTAACTTGCGGGTATCCACCAACCTCAGGTTTAGAGAAGCTTCCAGTCCCCGGTTTTGCAGCGAACCTTCGTTTACCCAGACGTAATCGAAGCCCGACACTTGTTTGGCATCGCGCATAGTGATTAAATCGTGGGTAAGATGCTGATACAGGTCGACCGATAAAGCCAGCCTCTCGTTAAACACGGCCAGATCCAGACCCAGATTTGCTTTGTCGGTGGTTTCGTATTTGAGATCTTCGTTGTTGAGGTTTCTCAGGCTCAGCCCCATCATATTCATATAACTGACCGAGCCGAAATAGCCGCGGGGATTGGCCGGACCCAGATCGTCGCTGCCGTTGCGGCCGGCGCTTATTCTGAGTTTCAGCAGATCGATAGCCCGTGCATCGGCCATGAATTTTTCGGAGGACAGCAACCAGGAAGCAGCGGCCGAAGAAAAGACTCCGCTGCGGTGTTTGCTACCCGTTCTGGAGCTGGCGTCGGCCGAGAGGTTGAACGAAAAATCGATGGTGTTTTTCAGTGTGTATTGAGCGTCCAAATAGGCGGAACCCCAGAGCCATTGATTGTTTTCGTTAAAGATAGCTTTGGCCAGCAGGTTGTTGGTAAGGTAGATGAATTTATCTTCCACGGTGTTGTAGCCCGAACCTCCCTGTGAGAGGTATTGATTGGAATGATAACGCAGCCCCGCGTTAAGCCTTAGTTGATGAATGTAATTCCAGACTCCGCTGTATTGGGCGTTCAGGTTGGTATACACGCCAATGTAGCGGGCAGAACGGTTTTGAACGTAGTTTCTGGACACTTGCCTGATGCGTTCCAGTTCTACACTGGCCACTCCGTAGTCGGGCAGAAAATACGATTCGGTCAGTTTGTCGGTGTTGTAGCCGAAAAGTCCGGTTAACATCCATTGCTTGTTTAGGCTGTATTCCAGCTTGCCGTTCAGGTCGACCCTTTGCTGAGAATTTTCACCCAGGCCCCGGAGCAGGATAGATACCGGGTTGCTGAGGCCCCAGAAATCTTCGTCGGCATCGGTGGGCAGGCGGCTGCCGTCTTCGCCGAGCAGGTAGGGCGATACCAGGGGCGATTTGATCAGCGACAGGTAAGTAGGCGAGGAGAGTTGCACGCATCCGTCGTCGCGCAATTGCTTGTTCACCTGGCTAAACGACAATCCCAGCGCAAAGAGCAAACGTTCGGTAAACTTGATGTCGCTGTTGAAGCGGGAACTGAAGCGGTTCATGCTGCCTGTTTTCATAACGCTTTCCGCATCGTCGTAGCCTATGGAAATGGCGTAACCGGCAATGTCGTCGCCACCGGTCACCTGACCGTAATAACGTTGAACCATAGCGTTTTGAAAAATCTCATCCTGCCAGTTAGTGTTGTTGTGGAAGGTATGGTAATAGGGCCTGGACGGATCGTCGCTCAGGTAGAGCTGATCCTGAATTTCCTGTTCGGTATAGCCGGCACCGCCGATTTGTTCCAGGGCATAGGCCCGGTAATCTTTGCTCTGCAGGACGGGAATTTGCCTGGGAGCTGAAACCACTCCCCAGGAAGCACCCACCGAAATGCGCGAGGTTTGTTCTCTGGCTCTTCTGGTTCTGATCAGAACGGCTCCGTTAGCTGCTTTGATACCGTATAATGCATAGGCGTCGCGAATCAGGGTGATGCTTTCGATGTCTTCGGGATTGATGGTGCTCAGGGGATCGCTGTAATTTCCTTCGATGATGCTGTGTTTGCCGGTCAGGGTCTCAAAGGGAACACCGTCGATGATGTAGAGAGGCTGGGAACTGCCGTACAGACTGTTGAGTCCTCTCAGATAGGTGTTTTTGCCGCTGGCGGGAGCCGCCGAACGGTTGATACTGCGAAGCATTCCGAGTTCTTTTTGCATATTCTCTGTCAGACTCAGGCTTTGCGCCGGCGGTTCGGACCTAAAGCCGCTGACGGCGTAGGGGACGCTTTGCAGGGCCTGTTCCCCAAATGGAAATTCGAGTAGGGGATTGAGGCTTTTAAAATCGTCCGATACGAGTAATACAACTACCTTGCTGCGTCCTTTCAGGGGAAAGTGTTTAACCTGATAGCCCCAGGCGTTCACGCGGAGCACGGCATTTTCGTTGGGGGCTTTGATGCTGAAATTTCCCTCTTCGTCGCTGATGGCCGCCGAGAAATTTTCTATTCTGACCTGAGCGGCATAAACAGGCGTTTTGCCCGTTGCATCCAATACTTTACCTTCTACTGTCAGTGAGGCGGCAGCCCGGCTGTTGACACTGAGGAGGATACAGACCAAAAACAGGTTCCGGATTGATTTTATTTTGTTTCTTGCTGACATAATCGCTGATGACAAAGATTAAAAATTGGGAGATCGACCTGCAGGCACCAGACGGACGTTGTCGATGCGAACGTTGCGTTTATATTTGTCCCGCTGTGCGCTGGGTACTTTAATGGTAATGGTCAGGGAGACTTCGCTGTCGAAGGTGGGAATGTTTACTTCGCTGCCGGCCTGTACCAGCCCGAGCTCGGTGGGATGAGTTTCTTGCGCCCTGTTCAGATTGACGTTACGGGCAAAGTGTCCGTTTTTGTAACTCATGGCAAAATCCAACAGGGTTTTCTCTTCCAGATTGGTGCTGTCTTCGGTATTGCCCGGCACTATGGTGCAGTAAATGTCGTATTTGGCCGAAAGAATGCTGTCGCCAAAACGGACGGTCAGTTTGGGATCGCGGCTGGCGGAGCTTTCGGTGATATAGAAATAACCGCCCGAAATGCCCTGGGTCTTGGTGTTTTCCCCGGGATACAGCAGGGTATAATTGGCCGTAGTCACGTCTTCGGGGGTGCAGACTTTTTCCACTTCGTACACCATTTCGCGGTACACCAGTTCGTAGGGATCGAAACGCAGGGAATCGACAATAAACAAGTCTCCGTTGCTGGTCTCTATACGGCGTCCGTCGAACAATTCTCCGGGATTGCCGAAACGATAGCCGAAGGTGGAAACCACCGCCGTATCGGTGAGTGTTTCGAAGCCGCCCTCGAAGATCAGGTTTCTGATCAGAGCCAGGTGGGTGCGGGTGCGCTGTATGGAATCCTTATTCATGGTTACCGTTGGGCCGCCGTTGGATTTATAGTAATTTTTGTAATAATCGAAGGCTTGTTCAAAAGCCCGGTTGACGGGAGCGATCATGGTGAATTTCCGATCTTCGTTGTAGATTTTTCCGATGCGCCTGAGCAGGGTATTCTCCTGAATCAACACCGTGTCGTAAACGTGGTTGCCCATGGAATCGACACCTATGCGTCTGCTGCGTTCGCGGTCCATATAGGTGGAATCGTAAAAGTTGTAGGCTTGCAGCAAGAGGCTCAGTTCGGGCGTTTTTTCGAGGTATTCCCAGAGGTTGTATTCGAAAGGCACGTAGCCGGCGAGTCCGTGCAAAACACCGTTGGAACAGACCCGGTCGGCCGGATCCAGCTCGAAACCCCCAAAGGCGAATTTCTCGCTGCCCCCTTTGCCGAAGTGGATGTGTTTTCCGTTGAGCATCATTACACTGCTGCCCGAATAGGCTTCGGCAGTGGAATGTAAGAAATAGGCGATGTGGTTGTGAACGACATCCCTGATCAGGGCAGTATCTCCCGAGGTATATACCGAATCGGGAATAAAATCGTTGTGAGGAGCCCACACCGTGTAAGAGCCCGAACCGGCCAGTTTATCCTGCAGGCCGGCGATCTCGATGAGTTTTACAAAGCGGCTGTAGGAAGCTTCGGCTTTGAGCGTGGTCAGCAGGTCTTCGCCTCCCAGGGTTTTGTCGTAGCTGTAATGCCGGTTCCAGCTGTCCTGGCAGGCTACAGCCGCCAGCAAGAGCAGAGGTAAAAACCGGGCGATATGTGTTACTGTTTTTTTCATAGTGCAGTGATTAATCGTATCCTTCTTCGGCAACCATTTCGATTGGAATGTATTCAACAAAATTCAGCGATAACTGCCCCGGTTCAACCGTCTTGAGGCGTATAACGTGCGGTTCCATCTTTGAAAAGCTGAAAACGCCCAAAATGCGGCGCATGCGGTCGGTACGGGTATAGGCCGTATTGTTGCCGCTGGCGTCGGTGATATGGGTGGGGAACGACATAAAACCGTTGTTGTAAAGCACCTTGCGGGCAGTTTGTTCGTCCATGCCGCTGATCCCGTAGTTTTCGGTGGGCAGGAAACTGAGGGGCACACCGGCCGGTATGCCGTCGAAATACAACTGGGCCATGCCCCGGTATTGGTTGGTGGTAAAACCGAAGCGGATTTCCCAGGTTCCTACCGGCACGGGCGGAATACGCAGATGGACGTCGTAGCGGGTATTGGCGTATTCGGTGGCGCTGTTGCACTGTGCCCAGTTTTCGGCCTGATAGCCCATGCCTATCAAAATTTCGTCCCAGTGGTGCCTTATCCAGGAACCGGTGTAGTCGTAACGCGGCAGTACAAAGCCGGCATCCCCGTAGATGATCATGTTTTCAAAATACTGGGGCCCTCCAAGGCGGGCATCGGGCAATTCGAGGACTTTTTGGCCCCTGGCTCCGTAATTCATCAATTCGGGCAGGAAACTGGCAATGTTGAAACGCATCTTTTTGTGGAAAAAGCTGGCCTGATCCGGAATTTCCATCATTCCGTCCAGTTCGTGTATCACTCCGTTACCGGCTTTGATATCCTGATAGATGCTTTCGGCTGTCAGAAAAGTGCCGGTGTTTTCGATGATGGTGTCGTTGCGGGTTTCGGGATTGAAAACAATTCTGCCTTTGGCTTTACGATACTCGAGCAAGGTGTTGGGGTACATGGTTTCAATGACTTCGTAACCGTCTCCGAAGCCGTCGCGCCGGGCGTAGTTTTCGAAATCTTTTTTGTAATAAACCCTGTCGAGGCAGTGGTAGGCTATGTAGCGGTACAGGCTGCTTTGGGGATCGTCGATGGGCAGGGATGGATCGCCGTATGCCTTGTTGTCGCACCATTGCTTCAGGTCGTCGAGGCTGTGAATGCCGGCCAGCCGGGCATAGGTGCTGTCGCTTTCGGCAAAAATGGTAAACTTATAATAGCGGGGAATGATAACTTTAGCCCCGGTTTTTACACTGTAATAGGAGTATTCGGTCTGGTCTTCGGTTTTGTGCATCAGGCGGGCAATGCCGGTTTCTTTGAGCGCCTGGTTGAAGATGCTGAAGCGTTCTTTGAGACCCTCTGCTTCAAATTTTTGGTCTATCGTGGCTGTATCGGGCAACATAAACGCATCGGTCAGATGAACCACACCGTTGCGCAATTCCATATCCCACATCAGCAGGCGGGCCATACCGTTGATCACTATATCGCCCAGCGAATCGTAGCGCACCTGCAATTGGTCGTTGACCATATTATTGGAACGCAGGCGCGAAGAGGTGAAATCGACCGTTTGTATGGCGTCGTTTTCGATGAGCTGGTACAATACGATGTTTTTGAGCGAGTCGATGGGGAAATTTTCGAGGCTGCCAAACTTGGAATTGGCAAAAAAGTCTCTGACGGCCTGGTTGGTAGGGGCGAAACAGGTGTATTCCCCATACGATTTGAGCATGCCCATCACTTTTGTCTCGTTCAGGACTTTGGCGAATTCCTCGAAAATAGTGTCGTTTTCGAAAAACTCTCCTATGGTTTCCAACTTTTTGGTGTAAATGTTTTCTCCGGGATCGAAAAAACAGGATTCCAACCCGGCCAACAGGGCAAAGCACAGGATCAATATAACTATGGATGATTTTTTCGTTCTCATACTATTTGTCTAACAAGGTTTCGTAAAAAGGATTCTGTGTCAGTAAAGAATTGGATTCCATTTCCGACAGGGGAACGGGGAAATAACGAGCCCATTCTTTGGTGAGCTTGGCCGAGGCCAATTCGTAATACGATCCCTCTACATTGGGTAGTATATATTTACTGAATACACGCATGGTTTTTTCGCGGCGGGCTGCTCTCATAATATCGAACCAGCGTTTGCCTTCGAACATCAGTTCCCGTTGGCGTTCGGCCAGAATCAAATCGTCCATCAGCATCTTTTCGTCGTAGACGGCCATCTGCAGCGAATCGTCGATGGTGGGGGTGGTTTGGGCGCGCATGTACACGGTATTGACCAGTTGGAGTGCCTGTTGTTTGTTGGTTTCGAAATCGAGTTGTACCAGGGCTTCGGCTTTCATCAGGTAGATTTCGGGCAACCTGTAGACTATCCAGTTGGCACCGGACGATTCCGATTCCTGAAACTTGCTGCTTTTTCCGCTGGATGCTCCCGATTCCTTGGTGTAAGACATCTTGGCTCTAAAATCTTTTTTTCCGAAAATACTGTTCAGGTCCCAGGATGTGATGTCCAAAGGCACGTTAAAATGAGGATTGCGCGACGAAGAACCGAAACTGCGGAACAGGGCGTTGTTCACTATACCCTGATTGGAATTGCCGTATTGAAATTCGAGGATGCTTTCGTTGGAATTGCCGTAGACAAAAATGTTTTGTCTCCAGATCATTCCGGTGCCGGTGCGGTCTTTTGTCATCACCAGCTCCTTGTTGGATAAGACGATATCGCAACAACGAATGCAATTTTCGTAATCTTCCTTCCACAGGTAGACGTCGGCCAGCAAAGCTGCTATGGAGGTTTTGGTAAATCGCCCTTTGTCGTATTCCAGCCTGTCGTGGGTGCTCATAGCCATGGTGTAGGCTTTTTCGAGGTCTCCGACGATTTGTGTCAGTACCGTGTCTTCGGTGGTTTTGGGAGTGTAAAAGTCCTGCTCGCTGTTGGTGCTCGCTTCCAATACCAAAGGTACTTCTTTGAAAGTGCGTACCAGGTAGAAATACATAAGCGAACGCAAGGCCAATGCTTCGGCCTGATATGCTTCTACATCCCTGATCGAAAGGCTTTTGTCGGAATCCATTACAAAACGGGCATTTTCGAGTACCACATTGCAATTGTTGATGACCGTGTAGAAGCGTTTCCAGTTGCAAATGGCATTGGAAGGCAGAATGTTGAAGCTCATAATCTTGGATTCATCGTCCGACACGCTGGGACCTGCCGTAATGTTGTCGCCCCTGAGTTCGCCCCAGAGCAGCATCTGGCCGGCTACGCTATAGCTTTCGGATTCCGTCAGGCAGGCCATATAACAACCCGAAACGGCCGATTCAAGTTGAGCTTTGGTTTTCCAGAAGTCTTCATAGACGATCATGTCTTTGGGAAACACCTCAAGCCATTCGTCGCTGCACGAACTGAGCATGGTGTGCAAGGCCAGGCCGAGGGCTAACAATATCTGATGGGAGAATTTTCTTTTCATCGCGCTTAATGTTAAAAACCGATAGTGACACCAAAGGTGCCGTCTTTACTTCGTGGAGTTTTGGAAGTATCGTATCCGATTCTGAAGGGATCGCTGGCTGTGGCTGCATAGCCCACTTCGGGATCCACTCCGGAATAGTTGGTCCAAAGGGCCAGGTTGTTCAGGGTCAGGTAAAACCTCAGATCGGTCAGGCCAAATCGCTTTATCAGGTTAGGAGCAATCGAATAATTTAAAGTCAGGTATTTAAACCTCAGGAAAGAACCGTCTTCCACGTAACGGTCGGACCCCAACCAGTTGTAGCCGGTGTTGTATAGGGCTCTGGGCATATTGGTGACATCGCCTTCTTTGCGCCAGCGCCATTTTACGGCGATGCTTTGGTTGTCGTTGGAGTACATATTTTCGATCCGCATCCTCGATTCGTTCACAATTTGGTTGCCGTAACGGAAGTGAAAGAAAGCATTCACCGAGAAACGTTTGTACCTGAACAAGAAGCTGAAACCGCCATTGACCTTGGGGTTGGCGTTGCCCAGATAAACCACGTCAAGCTCGTCGATGCTGCCGTCGTGGTTGATGTCTTCGTAAATGGCATCGCCTCCCTGGAACCGGTAAGCGTTGGATCCCCCGTAATTGAACCACATGGGTTTGGGCACGCCAAAACGGTCGTAGATTACTTTGTTTTCGGCATCTCTGGCTACAGGGGCGTTTTCCTGTACACCCTCTATGTATTCGCTGTATTGGTACACTCCTTTAAAGCGGTATCCGTAAAACGAACCTAAGGGGTTGCCGATGATAATATTGCGTAAATATTCGCCGTTGTTGATCATCTCGCCTTTGGAGAGCTCGATTTTATCGGAGAGCTCAATGATGGTATTGTAATAATTCGAGAGGTTCAGGCTGAGATCTATCGAGAAGTTGCCGAATTTTACTATGGAAGGAGCTCTCATATTGAGTTCCCAGCCGTCGTTGTCCATAACGCCCGTATTCTCGTAAGCCTGCGCCGAATAGCCGGACGAAGCGGGGATGGGCAGATTCTGGAACAGAAGATCGGTGGTGCGTTTGTGGTAAAAATTGATATCGCCCACCAGGCGGTTTTTAATAAAGGCAAAGTCGATACCCATATTCAGCTGAGTGGTCTTTTCCCAACGCAGATTGCTGATTTGCAAACCACTGGGGTAAACCGCCGGCATATCGATATAGGAGTAGGGATAGGTGGAATATTTGCTGTAGTGCAAATAAGACGATTTGGGAGTATTGCCCGAAATGCCCCAGCTGGGCCTGAAAGCCAGCATATTTATCCAGGAAACATCTTGCAAAAAATTCTCGTCCGAGGCGATCCATTTCAGGGAAATACCGGGGAAATAACCTACACGGTTGTTTTTTCCGAAACGGGAACTCACATCGCGGCGCACCACAAAGTCTACAATGTAACGTTCCAGATAGGCGTAGTGCGAGGATACAAACATACCGTAGCCGTGCGATTCGCTGGAATAGGATTTGGTTTCTGAGGTAAAACCTTCCGACACATTCTGAATGTACGACGAAGGAGCCCAATAAGAACCTAAACTCTGTGAACTGCCCTTGTTGATGCTGGTCTGCACGGCTCCGTAGACCATAAAGGCATGGCCGTTGCTGAGCCTGGGTTGCCAGGTAAGGTTGTTGTCGAGTTGAATATTGATGCTTTCCTCGTCGCCGTCGAAAGCATAGTTGATGGAAGTATCGTCGTAATTGGCTCCCGAAAGTTCTTTGGGAAAGAAGCGGTTAGTATGTATGCTGTTCACATCCATCGAAACGGACGATTTAAACCTGAGCATACCCTTCCCGGGATCAAGAATGTCGTATTGCAGCCTGAAAGTGGGCATGATACGGTAGCTTTTGGAATTATAGCTGGCCAGATTGACCAGACCGACCGGATTGACCATATCGCGTTGATCGGCATGCAAATTGGACGAGGCCCGGTCGATGTTGAAATAGACATCGGTGTAATTGCCCTTTTCGTCCCGGGTGTACACAGGTACGTTGGGCATCTTACGCAAGGCTTTATTCAGTATATCTCCGTCGTAATTTCTGTCGTTGTCCGAAAAGGTGTAAGCCAATTCCGTTCTGAAGATCAATCTGTCGGAAAGTACGTAGCCCAGGTCGGTTCTGTTGGTGAAGCGCCTCAGACCTTGTCCGTAAACAATGCCCTCTTCGTCCAGGTAACCGAACGAGATTCGGTAGTCGCCACGTTCGCCTCCTCCACTGATAGACAGGTTGTTGTCGTGTTTCCAGGTTGCCCGGGTGATCTCTTTTACCCAATCGGTGTTGTTGTTGTAGTTCCAAAAGAAAGCGGAGCCGTCCTGCACATAACCGTATTCGGGAATGTTCCCCTGACTGGTGTTCAGGGTGGGGTTGAGGTACTCTTCTTTCATAAGCATGGTGTATTCGTCTCCGTTGAGTAGGGGAATGGGGTCGGGCATAAAGGCCGAAGTCAGACGGTAGGTATACTGAACCTTGGGTTTGCCCCGGGCACCTTTTTTAGTGGTGATTTGTAAGACGCCGTTGGCTCCCTGCGCTCCCCAGATGGCAGTGGAGGCTGCGTCTTTGAGTACCACGATTTCGAGAATGTCGTCGGGGTTGACGGTGAGCAATTCTGCGTATTGTTCTTCGCGGGCCGTGGCAAAATCAAAGTCGGAGGCCACAGTGGTTTCGAAGGGAACGCCGTTGACCACAATCAAGGGTTGTGAACCGTCGCTGCGCAGCGAAGTGGTACCGCGGATACGCATAGACATACCCGAGCCGGGAGCTCCCGAGTTAGAAACGATGTCCAGCCCGCTCACCCTTCCCTGCAGGGCGTCTTCGACAGAGGTCACCTGAATGCCTTCGAATTCTTTGGCATCGACCTTTTGCATGGCAAAAGAGATTTCGCGGGTGGGTATGCTCATGGTACCCGTATTGGTGACCGCTTTGCCGGTAACTTGAGCCTCTGCCAATTCAAGGGATTCTTCCTGCATGGTCACATTGATAACGCTTCGTTCACCAATCTCCTGATCTTGAGCTTTGAATCCTACGTAATTAAAGCGCAGCTTATTGGCCTTGTCTCTGACTTGCAACACGTATTCACCGTCGTAATTACTGACCGTTCCGTTCACAATACGATTGTTTCTGTCGATCTCTGCGATGGTAACGGATATCAGCGGCTCATGGTCTTCCGAAGTTACCAGCCCCCGGACAATGATTTGCTGTGCATAGGCTGTCAGAGTCCACGACAGACATAGCAGGCAAACTACTGTGATCTTTATTCTTTTCATAACTGTTTATTATTCGTTGTTGGGGGACAAGACTCCGTCGATGGCATGAACTACAATGCGGGAGTTGGTGGCGATGTTACCGCCGGCAAAGCTGTATTGCCGGCACATGATGTTTTCGCTGCCGCTAAGGGTAGTACCCATAATGGAGCCGGCGGCGTTTTTCTTGACACTCAGATGGGAACCGTTCTGGGTAATGTACAAATTATAGAATTGCCTGTTTTTCTGGTTTTTGGCCGAAGTGGTAGTAGTACGGGGCAGTCCGTCGTCTTCGGCCCATTCGTCCATATAATATTGTTCGGTAAAATAGGCTCCGTCAACAAAATGATTTTTAATGAATGTGATGGTTCTTTTGATTTCGGCGATCATGGCCGAATCGTTGCCCAGAGAGGCAATCTGATCTTTGTTCATAAACAGCCGGTCTTCGGTACAAGCCCTGTTCAAGGCTTCGTTTACGGGTACAAAGACCGTGTAGTTGTACAAGCCCAGGAAGGGAACAAAATAATCGATGCCGTCGCTTTTGTAGAAGATAGGCCTCACGTACTCGGTTTGTTTTGCTGCCGAAACATTTCGGTAGAACAGGGTCTTGTCGGTGGCTGGTTCGCGATCGGCGAAGAAAGTGGCATCGGGATCGTCGAAGTCTTCAAGCAGTTTAAAGAATTCGCTGATGTTGCTGTCGGCTGTGATATTGCTCTGTGCCAGGGAGTAGAAAGATTTCAGGGTATGTTCCATGGTTTTGTCTATCAAATAGACCGTGCCGTTGTGGATGCCGTTGTTGTAGTCGTATTTTGCAATAACGTTGGCATAGCTGCCTTTTTCCAGATCGCCGGCTCCCTGAAAGCGCAAACCCTGGGCGCTTTCGTCCACTTTGATATAGGCTCCTCCCTTGGTCTGCAGGTATTTTTGTCCCGGGGAGCGTTCGCCCACCACAATATGGTGGTCTACAATGTCTTTGAGCCTGTTCCTGACCACCTCGGCGTTGTATGTGGGGGCGGCAATGGAGTCGCCGGCGTTGTTGAGCGAAATGTAATTGACATGCTTTTTATCTTCGTCGAAGAAGAAACGCATTTTCTTTTTCTCGAGGGTGGCAGAGGTTTGGTTCACCGGATCGGGGTAGGCCGAGAAGCTGGAATCCATGGGGATGAATAAGGTAAAGTTGTTTTCGAGGGAAGTCAGGTAGTAATTAAACTTCAGAGCCGTATTGTTGCTGCTTTCGTTGATGATCCAGTTGAATATGCGGGTGTCGGGGTTTTTGAGCAGGGGAGCTACCACCGTTTTGAAGTCGCGGGGATCGACCACATCGTTCAGAGTGTAAACCAGACCGTTGCGGCAGATTTGGGCGTCTGTCACATTTTCGAGCGTGTAGCCCATGTGGTCGCCCTTGACGTCGTCCACGATGTCGTTTATCCGGGTGGGCAGGGCATTCAAAAAGGAACGCTTCATGTGCGTCCTTACGAATTTGGCGGCCAGGTCGTCGGGAACACTATCCCAAAGCGGATATTCGCTAAGGAAACTGTTTTCGATGTAATGTTGCATGGCCTGATTGTCGGGAGCAAAAATGGCCGGCATATCCGAAGGCGGTTGCCCCACGATAGCCTGATTTTGGGTTTCGTTGGCGGCCGGCGAAAAGAGCAGGCTTTCTACCGTATATTCGTTGCCTTTGTCGTCGACTATGGTACGGTCGGCCGTGTCGAAAAAACTGATGTAGAAGACCGAGTCCGTACTTTCGGGCTGCATTTCGTGTAGTTTTTCGGTGGCCGCCGGATCGTAAACGGGTTCACAGAAGCGTTCCAGCAAACGGCAAAATTCCGAGAGGTTTTCGTTGGCTGTCATATATTCCCACATGCTCAATGGCGGCATTACCACTTTGTCCAGCACATGGATGTAGCCGTTCAGGTTCACGATATTGCCCTCGATGATTTTGGCTCCGAAAATATGAATGTCTCCGTTTTGGCGTTGAGTGCCCGGATAAAGACGATCAAAGTCCTCGTTGTTCATGTTTTTCTTGTCGAAATAGGGCTGGGTAAAGTGCACCATGGTCCAGTTGCCGGGGGTTTTGAGGTACATGCCGCTTTCTTTAAAACGGGCAAATTGCGGATTGTCCGGCAGGTCGGTTCTAAAGGGGATGGTGTCGTCCGGTACCATGGTGGTGGTACGCCTCAGACAGTTGCCGGTTTCCGGTCCCTGGGAGCTCCCCAGCACGGAGGTGACGTAGGCGTTTTCGAGGGTGTAAAAACTGAGGTAATTCTTAATGAGCTTGGTCGACATATCTGCCGGGCCGGCAAAGCCATAAGGATTGTCGGCAAAAAAGGCTGCAAAGGCAGAGTCGGTGGGCACAAACAGCGTGCGGCTGCCGGTGCGTCTGAGTACTTCTATGTAAGAACTGTCCATACGGGCGAGCAGTTCGAGATAGGTATCGAAGCGCCCGTCTTTTTGTAAGGTGCTGTAAATGTTGTCTCCTATCCAGTCGGGCGAGCGTTCGAGGTATTCGTAACTGTTGTTACAGCTCAGTCCGGTAAAAACAAGAAGAAAAAGCAGTAAACGCCAACGCGTTTTGCCGTGCGTAGTGCTGTACGTCATAGGAAATGATTGTTAGATGGCATACAAAGGAAATCGATCTATGCTGTAAAGGGGTGTAATATTCATTCAAAATGCACGAAAATACCCGACGAGAACCGGTAAAAAAACAGGAGCGTGAATATTCACGCTCCTGTTCGGTTTTATCGCTGTTTAAGCACTTATTTTTATTTAACAGCTACTTTCAGCGTGTGACCATCTACTCTTACCAAATAGATGCCTTGAGCCAGGTTGCGGTTTTCGACTTCTTGTCCGGTAATAGTGTAGACTTTAACAGGGCTGTCGGAGTTAACAACCACAATTTGTCTGTCGAGCGTGTAGGCAAACACCTTGACGGGCGCTTTTACAGAACCTGTTCCCATTTCTGGGCCGAGATAGTACAACCTGGGATCGCAAGCCGAGAACCAGGTGCCGGTGAAAGGACTCAGATAGCCCACATCCACGCCAATCTCCAGGAATTCGCCTGAGTAGAGGTGAATGTTCGACACGGTAATGTCGTTCCAACCGTACCAGGTCACTCCGTCTTCGTGGAAGATGGCTGTTTCGAAATTAGTTGGGATGGCATCGGGTGAGCTTACGTTACCGTCGCCTTCGCAGGGAACAGTAGTAGAATATACTCTGGATCCGGCTTTGGCGTAAATTTGCACACCGTCGTTGCCGGCCTCATTTCCGGCGTTGGTTCCCCTGCCGGCCATTTTCAGAGTGTAGGTACCCTGAGGCAGATCAGCAATCCTCTGGTATGCTTTGTATTTGAGCACACCGGCGGTGCCGTTCCAGGCGTCAAAGTAATAGTAACCTTCGCCGCGGTAGTGCTGAACGTGCCCCATATAGCCGTTGCCGTTTTCGTGGGCGGCTGTCCAGCCTTGAGGAACCGTGGCATTACTGCTGGTATTCAGTTCCGGGTTGACGATGACAAACGTAAAGTCAGCCGGATTTTCTTCGCTGCCGACAGCCGAATACTTAAATACTCTCACAGCTTCTTGCAGGTCTAGCAGAGCTTGTTCGCAATCTTCCTTGAGCGTAGCGTCAGCACCGAGAAGTTCAGTGGCGTAATTGATGGCATCAATCAGTTCTGTGAAAGCCTCTTCGGGGTAAACCGTTTCGTCGGCTGTTTCGTACATTTCGGTAGCTTCAACTATATAATCGTTCAGGCTCAAAGCTGCTGTTTGAGAGCTTTTGAAGCGATTCCAGGCCGCATTGGTCTGGGCAACCATAACGTCAAGTTCTTCCGAGGTGTATTCGCCTTCGAGGAAGGTATTGGCGGTTTCGAGGGCTGCATCCAGTAAGGGATCTTCACCCAGGGGAACTACGTAATCCATGCGGTCGCTTTGAATTTGAGTGAGCAGTACTCTGAACATGGTTTCGACGGCATCCGGATCAACGCCTAAATAATACAGGCGGAAATTGTCTATGCAGAACCAGCCGGCCTGAGCTCCTCCCGAAGTGGAAGCAAAACCGATACGGGCGGTGCCGTCAAAGACTACAAATTGGGTGCTGAGTGTTTCCCAGGCTTCGGGAGTGGTGTTGAACTCAGTGGCCGTTAACACAGTCGACTGGGTAGTCTCAAAAGTAGTGGCATACAGATGTTGGTCGGTAATGTAGCCTTCTTGTGTAATGGCATCGCAGGTTACCTTGTAAACTCCGTTAGGCAGATTGGTCAGGTCCTGGTAAACATTCATCGAGGTGAAGTTGTTCGACCAGCTGTTCCAGCACTGATTGCCGTCGGTTACCACAATGGAGCTGTTTACCCTGCGGTCGCCGCTGGCCACCACACTGCCATCTTTCCATTTGGCACTTAGAGTATAGCCACTGGATTCTTCGAAGGAGGGGTCAGAAATTAAATCTGTTACTTCGATGGGGTTTTCTTCGGTGGCCACCGAAATCAGCAAAGTGTACATCTGCAGGTTCAGTATTGCAGTAGCTTGCTCAATATCGGCCAGGGCGGTGGTGCCTGTAATACCGGCCAGATAGCTTTCTGCTGTTGCAATGGCGGCGTTGAAATCGGTTTTGCTTTGTTCGGGATACGGAGCGGCACCTTGATCTACAGCCTTGGCTTCGTCAATTTTGGCGATCAGTTTATCCACCGTTTTCAATCTGTCGGCCATACGGTTTATAAATCCTTGCAAAACAGCTTGTTCTGCCTGAATTTCAGCGACTGTTGATCCCTGGTAGGTAACAGTGTCGCCATAGGCCTTGGCATCAGCAATGGCCATATTCAGAGAGTCGGCAATGCTGGCAGGATACTTGGGATCGAGCACTACCTTTCCTTCGGCTTCGGTGATTTTGTTTTGGAAAGCTATCACTGCATTTTGCCAGGTTTTGATGTCGGCAATGGCCTGAATGGCGCTAACCACCTTCAATTCATCCAGCTTGGCCTGATCGGCCTGGGTGTACTGATCGTAAGTTTTGGTGGTATCGATGAGTTTGACGGCATCCAAAGCTGTTTGAAGCGTATCTCCATAGGCCGAAAGATTGTTGTCGTTGAGCAACTGAATCAAATTTTCTGCGTCGCTTATAGCTTTGGCAACAACGAACTTGGCATAAGTTTTGGCGTCGTAAATATAATGAGGAGCTCCGGCATTGCTGGAGGCCTTATCGGTATAAAGGCTGCTTCCATTGCCGGTTCCATCTGTACCCATATATCTGCTCACCGATTTTACGGTCCAGGTAGCAGAATCTATTGTAAATTTGATACCGTTAGCCACGTGGAATACATTTTCTTGTGTGCTGGAAGGCCTGAATGACCAGTAATAACGAGTGGTATCGGCTATAACGCCTACAGCGGAATTAACCCTGGAATTCCAGCTTCCGTCGGAGGCAGCAAAGCGCCGCAGGCCGGTTTTTTCTTGCAGATAGTAAAAATCGGCATCGTTTAGTGTAGAGTCGGTACCTGCCACTTGTGCAGGAACAATTTCCCAGATTTGAGCGGTATCCGTAAAGGCTATTTTCGGATCGCGTATCTGAATGTTGGAACTTTCGTTGATTCCGCTCCAGACCCTGCCTGTACCGGTGTGTGAAATGTAAATCAGATCACCGATTTTAACTTCGGTCATGGGGTTTTGAGCCTGGCTCAGATTCATACTTGCGGCCAATAGCAGGCCACCCATAAATAAGTAGAGTTTTTTCATATGCGTACGTGTTTAAAGAATGTTGGTTAGAATTGATTTGAAATGTTAGGTTAGACTAGATTTTCGTTTTCGCCCAGGAATGTACAAAAGAACGAGAGAAAAACCAAGTTCGGGTCTAAAAAACATTCAGATATGGCCTCATAATCGTTCAGGTCTGTTTAGACCTTTGTAGGCCCGTATGAGGCTTGCGGTAAAAATTTTCACTTTAAGTTAAAAAGCTCAGAATCAATTTCAAAGTGAATGAAAAGAGTTGATTTTGCCTTTAGTTTGTACTCATTTGAACGATTATTAAACCTTCTTGCGCAAGGACATGATTAGCTTTGTCATACCAGTCTGAATCTATCGGCAGATTTAGGTATATTTGTTTCTTGTTTCAAAATGGAGATATATGAAAAAAATACGCATTCTGAGTTTACTTTTGTTGCTGGCAAGCCTTTTTCAGTTGCAGGCAGCCAGGCAACGTATAAGCAGAGATACGCAACTGGCCTTTGTGTCTCGCGACACCATAGAGGTAGCCGAGGGGGTTGAACTACGTCTGACAGACGCCAATCCCATACGAAACAATGCTCTGATTATTCTTGAAGGACCGGAGGCTTGGGTTTATTTGCTGGAAGTGCGACCGACCAAAGTCATTTCTTCTTATTTAAAGAGCATTAAACTGGGCAGCGAACTGACCTCTCTGGTACATCGTTCGAATTGCCGTGCGGAGATTTACCGGCACGGTTGTGTAGTGATTCCGCAAAACAGTTTTTACCAGCCTCTGGAAGCCTTTACCGAACCCAACTTCGGGGGCAGTTCGGCAACTTACGGTATTCTTACTTACCATACGGACTTGGGAGCTATGACAGGAGCCATCCGCTCATTTAAACTCAAAAAAGGCTATATGGCTACGCTGGCTACCGCAGCCGACGGGACCGGTTTTAGCCGGGTCTTTATTGCCGACAGCGAAGACCTCGAAATTCCCCAGTTGCAGGTTGAGCTCGATCAGAACGTGGCCTATATCAGGGTTTTCCAATGGAGATGGCCTTCGCAAAAAGGCTGGTGCTGGGGTCCCAGTGCTGCCCGTCTCGATTCGGTGCAAGCCACCTGGTACTACGACTGGGATGCCAACGGAATGGATAATTATATGGACGCCGAATACGTTCCCATGAGACATAATGCCGGTTGGCAGGCTTTCAGTGTGATAGAGTCGCGAAGATATTCTACTCACGTTTTGGGCTTCAACGAACCCGACAACCCCAACGACGATGGTCCCATGACGGTGGATGAGACGGTGGCCATGTGGCCCAAATTGATGAAATCGGGTTTGAGACTGGGTTCCCTGGCGACTACCGACGGAGGGTTGAATTATTTGTACGAGTTTATGGACAAATGCGATGCGCTCAATTATAGGGTCGATTTTGTTGCGGTGCATTTTTACAGGGGTGGCCAATCGCCCTGGAATTTGTACTCTTTTGTTAAGGGAGTGCACGACCGTACCGGCCGGCCTATTTGGATCACCGAATGGAACAACGGAGCCAACTGGACCAGCGAAACCTGGCCTTCGAACGTGTCGGAACAGCAGGCTAAACAACTGAGGGATATGACCGCCTTCTTCAATATGTTGGATACCTGTTCCTTTGTAGAACGTCACGCTGTTTACAACGCGGTGGAATACAAACGCTACATGTTGGATCCCGATAACGGCAACCGCCTGACCCCCGCCGGGAAAATGATGCGCGATTTCAAAGCCAAAATGGCCTACAATCCCGCCAAAGAGTTTGAACCTCTGCCCTGGAAAATCAAGGCACCCAATCTGATTTCGGGTATGATAGCCTCCGATTTTAAAAGCTATAACCTGCGTTTGGGAAGCAATCCCAACGGCACTTTGGCAGCCGCCTACCTGGTGGAAAAGAGTGTAGGTTCCGAAGATTTTGAACAGATTGATTCGGTGACCGATCTCAGTCTGACCGTGTTGAATTATCCGGTCGATTATACTCGTTCCGGTTCTACTTCGTTCAGGATGCGAACAGTAGGCAAAAATGGTGAGTACTCCGGTTATACCAAAGCAGTATCGTATCATACGACCCCCGCCGATTCCGTGCAACTGGGCGAGCTGACCATAGCAAATACCGAATGGAATCCTTTGTTTTTCGGACAGGAACACGCTGCCGAACCGGCCATGATTTTAGGTGCCGCTTCGTTCCGTAACCTGGTGGCATTTGCGCCCAGAGCCCGCAATCTGACCACGAAAAAGGTTGATTTTAAGTTATTTCCCTACGAATACATCAGCAACCAAACTATCAGTAACGCCGAATCGCTTCCTTTCTTGTTTGTTTCCAAGGGCGTACACGATTGGGGAGGCCTCAAAGCCATAGCCGGCAAGAGCGCTGTCGGCGGCAACTGGACCAACATCAGTTTCCCCGAAGCTTTCGAAACGGTGCCTGTGGTTTTTGCCCAGCAAATTACTTCTGTAAACTCAACAGCCACTGCCATTCGTATCCGCAATGTAACCAAAGAAGGATTTCAGGCTAAAATCGCTAAAGAATTGGCTCAAACCTATAATACCGTAGCCGAGGCCATCAACTGGCTGGCTGTTTCGCCCGGCGAAGGTAAACTCAACGGCCGCAACATAGTGGTGGGTTCTACCGCCTCCACGGCTTTGGGTACGTCGAGCAGTTCCTGGCAGGTAGCTACCATAAAGTGGGGTAAAAGATTGACCAATCCCTTGTTTTTTGCCTTTATGCAAACGGCCAACGATGAGCGTGCCGCCGTTGTTCGCAGGCACACGCTCAGTTCTACCACGGCCACTGTTTTTAAACAAACCGAAGGCAGCCAGAGTGTTGCCGTACAAAAAGAGGGAGCCGGCTGGCTGGTTATCGACAATCCCGAGCCTTCGGGTCTGAATATGACGGAAAGGGAAGAGTCCGGACTGCGTTTGGCCATACACAACGGTATATTGTTTTTCGAAACCCAAAGTCCCGGCAACCAGCAAGTGGAGATATTGGACGCCTGGGGCAGGGTAGTCTTGCAAACCTCTGCCGGTCTGGGGAATCGGCTTGATGTTTCCACATTGCCCCGTGGCTGTTACCTGTTGCGGGTGGGCAATACATTCAGTAAGTTTATTCGGTGATTTTTAAGAAGTTGATGATTATGAAAAAGAGTTTATTATTAATAGCGGCCTTGCTTTTGCAGTCTTTAGGGCTTTACGCGGCCGATCCCGTGGTAACGACCAACCCCGAGGTGGTGCGCGGTGCCACGCTGGCCTTTGCCTTTGGATCGGTCGATCCCCAGGGAAACACTGTGACGGAAAAAGGCATTTGCTGGGCGACTTCGCCCTATCCCGGCATAGAAGACAATACGGTTACAGCCACTGCGTTGTCGTACCGTTGCCGGCTGGATAATTTGCCTCCTGCCAGCAGGCTTTACATCAGGGCCTATGCCAAAACCTCCGACAATCGGGTTTTTTATGGTGAAAACGAGACATTCACCACCATCCCCAAGGGCAAAGTTACTTACACGGTCAATCAGCCCGCTGCCGCAGACATCGATCATTACAATCGTATTAAAGCCTCTGCCGATATATCGGTGGGCTATTACAACAACCTGACTTCGATTTCCAATAAACACCTCTGGTTTAACTATAATCCGGGAGTGCCAACTGCCGAAGCCAACTACGATGGCTGGATCAGTTTCGGTTCAAACGCCAGTTATCAGCAGGTAGGTACCGCTCTGCATGAAATGGCGCACTGCATAGGCGTGGGTACACACGGCAGCTGGGCTGGTTTGCTTTTGAAAAACGGGGTGTATCAGGGTAGAAGAGCTAACCGGGTTTTGCAGTTGATGACCGGAGATCCCAAGACTTTTGTCAGAGGCGACAACACGCATTTCTGGCCTTACGGCATCAACGGAGCCCACGAGGACGACCGTAACGAGATGACCTACATTATCAACACCATGCTGGTGCAGGCCATGGGCGAAGACGGCTTGCCTCCTTCGGGTGGTTTTGCCACTCCGGCCGAAACCTTTGCCGCCAAAGCCGGAAAAAAATACTACATCAAAAGCGAAGCTGTGGAACAAGGACGCGATTCGATGTTTCTGGTGGCCGGCACAAACAATTCGCTAAGGCTCGAAACGATGACTTCTGCCCAGGCCCTGGCAGACGACCGGGCTGCCTGGTATTTCCACTTCGATCCGGCTACACAGTATTATTTTATCCGCAATGCCGCAACAGGCAAACATATTGGTCTGAGTGCCGCTCAGGCTTACAACGGCTTTACACTCATGGACAGCACTCAGGCTGTTGTAGAAAAACTGCGCGTTCAGCTTATCCGCAATCGCAACGATATTATGAGCGGAGACGAACGAGCCTGGATGAATTTATCCGGTTTCTGGATCATCAATCCCAGGGGAAGATCATCCCAAAGCCTACGCGCTTTTGCTCAATCCATTTATTCCTACAATAGCAGTCTGGCCGACGCCAGTTCTACGTTGCGCTGGATTTTGATAGACGAGGAGGAAACCTATCAATTCGATAGAATCATTCAAGGACAGGGCGTTTTTGATCCCGACACCTCCCTGGTTTACACCATCAAGCCCGTCAAGGTGGATGCCCGCCTCAAGGCCTATGTCACCAACAATGTGCATTTGGTGAACCTGCGGGAGGACGATCAAAGGCAGAAATGGAAACTGCAGGCTGTTGAATCTCAGGAAGAGGGAGCGAAACGTTATTACCTATACAACTTAGGCGCCCAAAAATGCCTGACCATACAAAAGTGGATAGGGGAAGAAACTTCCACGGCTCAAGCCCTGAGAAACACCAAGATGCTGGCTAAAGATCCGGAAAACATCCATCAGCAATTGAGCCTGAAATCGGTCGAAGTGGACTTTTCGGGCGAGGTGCCTGTGCGTTACATCACCATAGAGAACGATCATCCGGTTATGCTCGATACTGTGCTCGACGAAAGGGCTTTCCGTCTGGAAGTACTCAACGAAAGTGTTAACTCGCAGGTGGGCAATCGTTTCGATGTGGACGGAGTGCGTGACACTCAACGCTGGATTCTGATTGCCGATCAGGTGCAGACCGCCTTGCCCGAAGCAAGCGTTGCGAAAGCCGATTTGTTTTACCGCGATGGATTATTGCACTATCGTCTGCCCGAAAACAGCACACTGGAAGTCTTTACGCTGACCGGACAGTTGGTGGTGAAAACTCAGGCCGGTATGGACGAAGGAGAATTAGAACTCGACAAGGGTATTTATATGGTCAGAGTACGTCAGCAGCAAGGCACCGAGGTCTTTAAAATTCTTGCGCATTGATTTTCTTGCGCATTAATTCATGTAATCTGCCCGACCGGGTAAGAAATTAATCCAGGTAACGAGCCAGTTCGCAGGCAGCGAGCAAAAAGGCTCCGACACCGAAATTGGCTGTTGACCGGGCGTCTACCGTTTGTCCCGGTATGGCTCTCTCTCCAATGGGTTGCACGTAGCCTATAGTGAAGTCTTCTTGCAAAGCTGTTTTGCTGAGGTATGACCAGGCTTTGGCGGCTGTGGGCAGGTATTCTTTTTTGTCGAGCAGGCCGTTGTTGATACCCCAGAAATACGCATAGGTAAAGAAGGCCGTACCACTGGTTTCGGGGCCCGGTGCATGTTCGGGATCGAGCAGGCTGCGCGTCCAGTAACCTTCGGGTTGCTGGATTTTTTTCAGGCTGGCGGCCATGGCTATAAAACGTTGCTCTATTTTTTTTCTAAAGGCGTTGTCTTCGGGCAAATCCTGCATGACTTTGGCATATGCGGCAAACACCCAGCCGTTGCCCCTGGACCAGAAATTCTTTTTGCCGTTGATGGTGGGCTCTTTGGGGTAGACGTATTTGGCATCGCGGAAGAAAAGGGCATATTCCTCGTCGTACATGAGTTCTTCGGCGAACTGGTAATATTCCTGCATTTTTTCCAGAAAGAGTTCGTCGCCCGTCAGTTTATACAGTTTAGTCATAACGGGCATAGCCATGTAAAGACCGTCGGACCACCACCAGTAATCTCTGTTTTCGGTGCTCATCTGGTAATACATCACTTCTTTGGCCCTTTCTATTTTGATCTCTTCGGGTTCGATGTTGTAGAGGTCGATATAAGTTTGGAAGCAGGTTTGCCAATCACCGAAAAGCACGTAGAGATCGTTTTCGCCGTAATGGTATCTCCACTGGCTTTTATCAGTCGATTTGGCTCCCTTCCATTCATTGTGTTCCGCCCATTTTTGGGAATATTCCCTGTAGGCTTCGTTGCCTGTCAGGAAATAAGCTTCCATGTTGCCGGTGTGGTAGGCGGCGTTGTCCCAGAAGGCACGCACCGTGTAGGGGTGCTCAGCTTGCCAGTGTTGGTTGACTTTGTGGATAATGTCGATGACGTCTTTTTTGCTTTCGGTGATCATATCTTTTTTGGAGGCGCAAGCACTCAAACTTAAGAGGGTGAAACAAAATGCAAACGGAAATAACTTCGTCAGGGGAGAAAATTTCATATGAGTAAGGAAATGAATTACGCTTGCGAAGAAACAAAAATTCTATGTTATTCGGTTCTAATAATCATTCATAATGGTGTAAACTTTTGTTCAAAGAATGTTTGTAAACCTTTGTTTTATTGCGTATCCCGGTTTTTTTCCATTCTTTTGCCGTTGATTTTAACTAAGTCTTATGAAAGCGGCTAATTTTATTCTTACGGCATTTTTGATGCTTCTGCCTCCGGCGGCGAAGGCGATTCAGGATTCCAGTCTCCAGGTACATTATACTTTTTTAAACGAGGGCTTTACGGTGTCCGATCAGAGCGGTAACGCTTATCATGGCCAACTGAAGAATCAGGCCGTCGTTCGCAGTTTGGGAACGGCACAGGTCTTGGATCTGGGCGACCGGAACGGTTACTTGGACATGGGCACGGACGTAGGAACGCTCATTGCGGGATTGGAAGATTTCAGCATCACCACTGCGATTTACATCGACGAAAAAAGCAACATCACAGGCAACGGTCATTTTGTCTGGGCTTTTTCGACCAGCCCGGCCTGTGGGCAATATATGGGGAAATACATAGCCTACAGGGTGAACCGCCAGCGTTATGCCTTGTCTACCGGGGGCTACGCCAACGAAGTGGCTGCTCTGGAAACCGGCACGGCATCGATCAAAGGGAAGTGGTATCAATTGACTTATACACAGCAGGGTTCGAAAGGCAGCCTGTATTTCGACAGTACCTTAGTAAGGTCTTCGTCCAATCTGGTTTATTTGCCCAAAGACCTTGGGCAGGCCACAAACTACAACTGGATAGGCCGGCCGCACTTTAACGGTGATTCATATTTAAAAAAGGCCATGCTCAGCGATTTTAGAATATATAATCGCGCCCTGAGTCAGGAAGAAATCAGGGAACTTTCCGGGCAAATTGCCGGTTTGAATGCGGCCATGAATTTGGAAATACTGACCGAAGCTCATCAAAAGCTCAGGCTTAAAGATACCGCCGAAATAACCCAGGACCTGGAGCTTCCGCTGAGTCTTCCCGGAGACGTAAGTGTTTCCTGGACTTCTTCTCAACCCGACGTCATCAGCCGGGAAGGCAAGGTTACCCGTCCGGCAGCCGGCAGCGACACCGCCACTGTTGTTCTGACGGCAAGCCTGAGCAGAGGCGGCGACACTTTGTTTAAAAACTTTGAAATCACGGTTCTGCCTTTTTTCATTCCTGAAATTTCCGTTCAGCGCGATTTGGAGGCTTTGCTTTTTTCGGAAGAAGAAAACATTGTCAAATACAAACTACATTTGCCTTTGTCGGGTGCTGAAGGCAGCAGTCTGAGCTGGCATTCGGGCAATACGGCCTACCTTAGTCATGAGGGCGATTTGTTGCAACAACCCGCGGCCGGTGAACCCGATGTGGTTTTGAATCTGCAGGTGACGGCCAGCAAGGACGAAGCCCAAGACGGCCGGACTTTTGTTGTCCGTATTCCGGCCGAACTCCATTACTATGCCTACCTTTTTGCCTATTTTACGGGCAATTCCGGAAGCCAGGAAGCCATACGCTTTGCCCTGAGTTTTGACGGTTATAATTACAAGGCGCTCAACAACAATAATCCGATCATCAGTTCCGAAGAAATCAGCCGGATGGGAGGGGTGCGCGATCCGCATATTCTGCGAGGCATAGACGATACTACTTTTTACATGGTAGTCACCGATATGAAATCTGCCCTGGGTTGGAACAGCAACCACGGTATAGTGATGCTTAAATCCGGGGACTTGATCAACTGGGATCATACGGCAGTGGACATTGCCGAAGAATTTGAAGAATTCAGTACCATCAACCGGGCCTGGGCTCCCCAAACCATCTACGATCAGAACGCCGGTAAATATATGCTCTACTGGTCCATGCGTTCGGGTTCGGATATTGATGTGATCCATTACGCCTACGCCAACGAAGAATTCAATGCTTTGGCCACGGTTCCCAAGGTCTTGTACCACAGCCCCGATGCTACGGCTTGCATCGACGGTGATATTGTTTATAAAGACGGCACCTACTATATGTTTTACAAAAATGAAGGCACGGGCAACGGCATCAAAAAAGCGGTTTCGGAGTACGTAAACAGAGGCTGGCAACAATACAGCAGCAGATATTATCAGCAAACCTCGTCGGCTGTAGAAGGCTCTTGTGTGTTTAAATTGTACGACTCGGACACCTATATATTAATGTACGATGTCTATACCAGCGGCCGCTATGAATTTACCACCAGTACCGACCTGGAAAATTTCCGTGTTATCGGAGGTGTTTCCATGAATTTTTCACCGCGTCACGGTACGGTGATTCCGGTTACCCGCAACGAAGCCCGCCGGCTGGTGGAAAAATGGGGCTATGGCTTTGAACCCATTCCCGAAGACACTACCAGTGCCCTGTCCCCGGTTCCGGCCGGGGAAGAATTGGTTTTGTGGCCTTTGCCTACTAGGGATCTGTTGCACTTCGAATTGAACGGCAGCGTCGGGTCGCAAGAAACGGAGTTGCAGGTGACAGGTCCGGACGGCCGGATATGGCTGCGGGAACTTAAAAACGACAACAAACCCCTGGATTGTTCCTTTTTGCCCGCCGGCTACTACATTTTGCAGCTTAGAACGGAAAATAGTACACACCGGGCGGTTTTTTTCAGGTTGTTGTGAGGCAGCCCAAGACTTATAGCACGTGGATATTAAAACAGAAATCAAACGTAGGCGCACCTTTGCCATTATCTCTCACCCCGACGCAGGTAAAACCACTTTGACCGAGAAACTCCTGCTTATGGGCGGAGCCATACAAGTGGCCGGGGCCGTAAAGAGCAATAAAATCCGTAAAACAGCTACTTCCGACTTTTTGGAAATCGAAAGGCAAAGAGGCATTTCGGTGGCGACTTCGGTGATGACTCTCGATTACAAAGGCAAAAGGGTGAACATCCTCGATACCCCCGGTCATAAAGATTTTGCCGAAGATACTTACCGGACGCTTACTGCGGTAGACAGCGTGGTTTTGGTTATAGACAGCGTAAAAGGAGTGGAGGAACAAACCCGTCGGTTGATGGAGGTATGCCGTATGCGAGCCATTCCCGTAATGGTTTTCATCAACAAGATGGACCGCGAGGGCAAAGACCCCTTCGATTTGCTGAGCGAACTCGAAGAGGAACTCAAGATTGCCACCTGTCCTTTTACCTGGCCCATAGGCGAGGGAAGCCGTTTCAAGGGCGTGTACCACCTGTACCGGAAAGATGTTCGGTTGTACGACCCGCAAAAAACGCTCAAATCGACGGAGCTACTCAATACCAAAGACCTGAACAATATAGAATTGCGTCGCATAGTTGGACAGGATTTGATAAATAAACTCAAGGAAGACCTGGAGCTTATACCCGGGCTATTTGAAAGTTTCAATCATTCGCTTTATCGCGAGGCCTACCTGGCTCCGGTCTTTTTCGGCAGTGCATTGAACAGTTTCGGAGTACCGGAGCTGTTCGATAGTTTTATTGAAATAGCTCCCGGGCCTGCTGCCCTGAAAACGGCAGAACGTCTTGTACAGCCCGAAGAAGAAAAATTCAGCGGTTTTGTTTTTAAGATTCACGCTAACCTCGATCCCAACCACCGCAATCGCATGGCCTTTTTGCGCATCAGTTCGGGCCGCTTTGAGCGCAACAAAATTTATTACCATTGCCGTTTGGACAAGAACATGCGTTTTTCGGCTCCTGCCACGTTTATGGCTAACAACAAAAGTACGATAGATGAAGCTTATCCGGGAGACGTGATCGGTTTGTACGACAACGGCAACCTCAAGATAGGCGATGCCCTTACCGAAGGCGAAATCCTGACTTTTAAGGGAATTCCCAATTTTGCGCCCGAAATTCTGAAGGAAGTCATAAATGCCGATCCCATGAAAGCCAAACAATTCGAAAAAGGCCTGAGCCAACTTACCGACGAGGGATTGGCGCAGTTGTTTGTGCAGGAGCAGGGAAAACGCAAAATAATCGGAACCGTGGGGGAATTGCAATTCGACGTGATACAGTTCAGGCTCGAAAAAGAATACGGCGCCAAATGCCGCTTTCAACTCCTGCCTTACGCCAAAGCCTGTTGGTTTGGTTCCGACAACCGGGCGCAGCTGGAAGAATTTATTAAACGCAAAGCAGCTCATATAGTTTTCGACAAAAACAATCAGGCTGTATTTATGGCCGAAAGCGACTGGATGCTCAACAACAGCCGTGAGACTTTTCCCGATATTCGATTTACTATGAGTTCAGAGTTCAATATTTGATTTTTATTTCTATTTTTGTGCCCGCATAGTTTGCACTAATTGCAGGCAGATGGAAATTAAAAAGATTAGCACCAAAAAGGAACTCAGAGAGTTTGTTAGCTTTCCGATCAAACTCTACAAGGATCATCCTTATTTCGTTCCACCACTCATTTTTGATGAGTTAAACACGTTCAATCCGGCTAAAAATCCGGCTCTGGAGTTTTGCGAAGTGGCCTGTTTTGTAGCTAAGGAAGGAAAAACCCTATTGGGCCGCATAGCTGTAATTCTCAATAAGGAAGCCAATAAGCGCTTTGACGAAAAGCATGTTCGTTTCGGCTGGTTTGATGTGGTAGACAATCCCGA
This sequence comes from Bacteroidales bacterium UBA1402, assembly GCA_002305085.1. Classification (GTDB taxonomy): domain Bacteria; phylum Bacteroidota; class Bacteroidia; order Bacteroidales; family UBA1402; genus UBA1402. The sequence continues at coordinate 33,237 of DBQE01000011.1, forward strand.
AGTGACCGAAGCTCTGATGGGTGCCGCCGCCGATTGGGCCAGACAAAGAGGTATGGAAGCCATCAAGGGCCCTATGGGTTTTTGTGATTTCGACAACGAAGGCATGCTTATACATGGCTTCGACCAATTGGGCACTTTTGCCACTCTGTACAATTATCCCTACTATCCACAACATCTGGAACAACTGGGTTTTCGCAAAGAAGTAGATTGGGTGGAGTTTCAAATTGACGTTCCGGAAGAGCTCAGCGAGCGTTATTTCCGTTTTGCCGAACTTTTGGCTCAAAAATTTGATCTCAAAGTTGTTAGTTGCAAAAGTACGAGAGAGCTGGCGAAGCGTTACGGGAAGAAAATTTTTCAGTTGCTCAACGACAGTTACGATGTTTTGTACGGTTATGTACCTTTGAACGAAAAGCAGGTGGATTACTATATAAAACTTTACCTCTCGTTTGTGCGTCCCGAACTGGTAAGTCTTGTGGTTACACCCGAAGATCGGGTGGTGGGCCTGGGCATTGCCATTCCCTCCATGAGTAAAGCCTTCCAAAAAGCCAAAGGCAAACTATTACCTTTTGGCTTTATACATATGCTCAAAGCCATTCGCAAAAACGATCTGGTGGATTTTTACCTGATGGGCATACACCCGGAATACCAGAGCAAAGGGCTCAATTCGCTGATATTTACTGATATGCTCCCCAAATTCCAAAAAAACGGTTACCGTTTGGCTGAGACCAATCCCGAACTGGAAACCAACAGCCGCATTCAGGCTTTGTGGTCGGAATTCGGTCCGCGTCATCACAAAACCAGACGGATATATATCAAAGAAATATAATTTTTCCGCTGATTGTGTTTTTTAACTTTGCTTTTCGGATTTGGGACGCCTGTTTACAAGCATACGGATTATAAAGACCAAAAGCCAGGCTCCCGTCGTTATCGAGAGCAATACCAGGGCTGTTCCGATTTGTTCCAGGCCCTTGGCCAAGACCAAATAGCCGGATTCCTTCAGGTATTCGTATTCGCCCGAGCAGTCCAGGTAATTCACCGACAAAGCACCCAGCAAAGCAGCCACTATTAGTGAACTCTTAAAACCCCAAATGCTTGTTTTGCGAAATGTTGTCCAAATGACCAAAAAGGCTCTGCGACAAGGCTTTAGATAGAGTAAAACAAGTACGGCTGCAAGAATCGCCAGGGCGATTCCTCCAAAATAAACCAGCGCGATTTGAGTACTTGTCCAGTAAGTCATTTCTTACAAATTCGCGTGCAGACATGCAGCACCAAAAAGGCCAGGGCCAGAATAATAAAGGCAATAAACAAGGATTCCAACGCTGCTTTTACCTGAGCCGCCACATTCCAGGTGAGGCTCAGCCAATCGGCCTTTTCGCTGGTGGTGTAGTCGGAAGTGAGAGCTGCGCCCAGGCCTGCAAGCAGAATGACAATTTTTGTCATCCGGATGAACAAGTCGGCAACCTGAGCATTTTGGCACAACTGTTTAAAATACACCTTGAGACTTTTGCTGATAAGGGCAATCAGCCCCAGGGTAATACCTGCGCACACAAGAAAGCTGACAAGATAAGTTACTAAGAAAGTTGTCTTTTCCATGGATTTGATCTTTTAGAACCCGCAAAATAGCCGGATAGCTTCGTTTTATACAAGCATTGCATGTTATATATTGTTAATGTAAGTAGGAGTTGTGTCTTATTTCCAGCATTAATAACTATTACACTCACCGAAAATGATAGCGCAATAATTTTTTATACATGAATATTGAAGAAATAATTATACATTTGGGTTTGGTTTTATTGAATATAAAGTGCACCAATAAAATATTCGGTGTTAAGCTGATTTTTATGTTTGGTTTTATCGAATATAGTTAAATGGGGAAATAAGAATATTATGTTGCCGATGACGTTAATAAAAAAGTTTAAGAAAAAGAGGGTGATCGGCTTATATCGACGTTTTGTTTCGGAAGGTATAGGCAGATTCAGGCATACGGTTATCGGGAGCTTGTTGATAATTATGTTTACGGCAGGTTTTCATCTGCAAGCACAAACGATCAATCTCGATTCTCTATTGACCAAAGAGGAACTCAACTGGCTGCAGTTGAACAAAGACAAAATAAGGTACACTCCGGATCCTTCGTGGCCGCCTGCTAATTATGTGGAAGACGGCGTACACAAGGGATTTGTTTCCGATTACATTCGTTTGTTTGAGCAAATGTTGGGTGTGGAATTTAAGAGAGTCTACTATCCTACCTGGATGGGTATGCTGAATGGGCTGAAAAAGGGAGAAACGGATTTTGTGGGCGGTATACAAAGGTCGGCTCTCAGAGAAGAGTACCTGCGCTTTACCAAGCCTTTTTTTAGGGTAGAATTAGGTCTGATTACCCGGGCTAATTATCCCACCGAGGTAAGCAAAAGACAGATTAATTCCATGAAAGTAGCCTGTGTGGAAGGATATACCAGTACCTATTACATCGAAGAAGCATATCCTTCGGCTCAAATTGTTTATGTAAACAACGAATACGAAGCTTTGCTTCAAGTTGTTTATGGTATAACCGATGGTGCCGTTGTCGACTATATGACAGCTAATTATCTGGTACAAAATAAAGGACTGACAAATCTAAAACACGCGGTTTTTCTTGATTACAAATGGAATTTAAGGTTTGCAGCCAGACGGGAGTTGCCGGAACTCTGTTCCATCCTTGGCAAACTCCTGGATCAGGTTGACGAGGAACAACATCAGGCCTTTGTAAGTAAGTGGTCAAATAACGATATCCTGGGTGGGTATAAGCATGGTTTTTATGAAAGCAACAAAAAAATAATCACCGGAATTTTTTTCTTAGCTTTGTTTGCCCTTGTAGTTGTGGGAATTTTCAACCTTTTATTGAGAAAGAGGGTAAATAAACAAACAACAGCTTTGAAAGAAGCCTGGGATAAAGTAAAAAAAAGCGAGGAAAAATATAAATTATTAGCTGAAAATACGACCGATCTTATTTGGTTGTCGGACCTGAAGTTAAATCTAAGCTACATAACTCCCTCCGTAGAAAAAATGCTGGGTTTTACTCCGAAGGAATTTTTGGCTCTGCCCCTGGATAAAATGATTCCAATTGATCAGGTGGAGAGAGTGATGGGTATGATAAAAGAGGAGTTCAGGCTGGAGCAACAGGACCCCGAAATAGAGAAAAATAGATCCAGATCCGTAGAAGTGGAGCATTTTCATAAAGACGGAAGGGTTATTTGGGTATCGATAAATGCGACTTTTGTTCGTGATAAATCGGGAAAACCTATTGGATTACACGGTGTTACCCGGGATATCAACGAGAAGAAAAAGACTGAAGATTACATTGAAAATAGACTGGCCGTAGAAACCTTATTATCGCGAACATCCAGGATGGCCATCGGCTATTATCCGCAGGATACTGCTTTCAATACCATTTTAAAAGACATAGGACGTACTTTAAACTTTTGCAGAACTTATATTTTTGAATACGACGACAAAAATCAAATTCTCAGTAATACCTACGAATGGTGTGCTGATGGATTTCAGAGTTATAAAGACAATTTTCAACGCATACCGTACAAAGATGTTGCCTGGCTCATTGATCGCTTAAAGCAGGGTAAGATTGTTCAATACAGGAACATCGAAGATATCCCCGACGAAGCAACCAAAAAACTTTTCCGTTTTCTGCGCATTCTTTCCTTGTTGAATGTACCATTGATGATAGAAGACCGTTTTTACGGTTTTATCGGTTTTAACGAATGCATAACATACAGAGATTGGCAGCCAGAGAATATCAAAGCTCTGGAATCTCTGGCCTATATTGTTACCAGTATGCTGGAACGCCACAAAACCGAAAAGGAGATGATCAAAAAAGACCGTTCCATCGAGCTTTCGATGATAGGTAAAGCCATCATTGATATGGAGGGGAAAATTATCTATGCCAACAAAGCTTGTCTAAACTATTGGGGTTACAATGCTTTAGAAGATGTTCTCAACAAGGAAGTGTTTGGTTATTGGGCTTCGGAAACAGAGTTGCGCGAATTGCTGAAGCTGGTTATGGAAAAAGGTGAATGGCAAGGTGAAAGCAAGGCAAAAAGGGCAGACGGCAGTTTCTTTGATGTTTTACTTAGTTCCAGTATGGTCACCGATAAAAACGGCAAAGCCATTTGTATACAAGCGTCCATCATTGATAATACCGATCGAAAAGCCTGGGAAAAAGAACTGATTCAGGCCAAAGAAAAGGCCGAAGAAAGTAATCGCCTCAAAACAGCTTTCTTGTCAAATATCAGTCACGAAATTCGTACTCCGATGAGCGGCATTTTGGGCTTTGTACAATTACTGCAAACTTCGGATCTCAGCGACAAGGAAAAAGATGAATACTTTAAATCGGTTAATTTAAGCGGAAAAAGACTGATCGAAACCTTAAACGACATCATCGAGATTTCCCGTATTGAGTCCGGAGAATTGGAAATACAGGAAAATGAAACCGATATTTCGGAAATTATTCAATTCATCAGGGAAACGTATAAACCTCAGGCTGTAGAAAAGAATCTTCAATTCAGAATAAATACTCCTCCCGAAAGCTCCAACCATCGCTTTATAACTGATGTTTATCGCTTGCGCAGAATTCTGAGCAACCTGGTTAAAAACGCCATTAAATATACCGACGAGGGCAGCATTGAATTGGGAGCTTCGATAGAGGAAGATCAGGTTTGCTTTTTTGTCAAAGATACCGGCAGGGGTATTTCGGCAGACCGCACAGAAGCTATTTTTGACCGTTTCGTCCAGGCCGATCTCAACCTGACTCGTGAACACGAGGGCGCCGGATTGGGATTGTCTATTTCTAAAGCTTATGTGGAGCAATTGGGCGGAAAGATCCTGATAAAAAGCAAAGAAAAGGAGGGCAGCACCTTTAGCTTTAGTATTCCATACAAAGCTCCCGCAAAAACCTGATACTGATAAAATTACAAAGCATATGAACTTTTTATATCTATTGGCAGCCATAGTAGCGAGCGGTATTATTGCTTCGCTTATTTCGGTATTGAGTATAAAAGCCCGGACAGCGCCCAAGGCCCAATTAGAAGAACTGAACAAACTTGCTCAGGAGAGTAAAACCGCTTTGCTGATTGAACAGGAAAAAAACAACAGTTTGGCCGCACAGCTAAAAACGGCCGAAGAACAAACAGCGGCATTGAATACGACCATCAACGATCTGACCAAATCGGAGGCGGAGTACTCGGCCAGACTGAGTTCTGCCCAGGAAAGCCTCAAAGAAAAAAGCCTCAGCTTCGAGCAGTTGAAAGAAGAGCTTCGACTCAAGACCGAAGAATTCAATAACGCCAACAAAATTCTAGCCGAATTCAGGGCCAACAACCTGGCTTTGAACGAAAAATTGGAAACCCAAAAAAAAGAGATAGAGGAGCTGGCCAAAAAATTCAATACCGAGTTTGAAAATATCGCCAATAAAATACTGGAAGAAAAAACACAGAAATTTACCGCTCAAAATCAGAGCAATCTGGAACAAATCCTTAAACCCCTGGGCGAAAACATTGATCAGTTTAAAAAGAAAGTGGAAGAAGTTTACAACACCGAAGCCAAAGAACGTTTTTCGTTGGGCAAAGAAGTGCAAAGGCTGGTCGAACTCAATCAGCAGGTCAGTAAAGAAGCCAATAACCTGACCAATGCCCTGAAAGGCAGCTCCAAAGCACAAGGCGATTGGGGTCAAATGATTCTGGAAAATATTTTGGAGAAATCGGGATTGGTCAAAGACCGAGAATATTTCGTGCAGGAATTTCTCAAAGATGAAGACGGTAATTACCTGAAAAACGAACAGGGAAACAAAATGCAGCCCGATGTGATTGTGGCCTATCCCGACGACCGGAAAATCATTATCGACTCCAAAGTGTCGCTTACGGCTTATACCCGCTATGTGGCGGCCGATGATCCCGAAGAACAGCAAAAAGCCCTGAAAGAACACCTCAATTCGATGAAAAAACACATCGATGAACTCAGCGTAAAATCCTACCAGGACTACGCTTCTTCGCTGGACTTCGTTATGATGTTCGTGCCCAACGAACCCGCCTTTATGGTGGCCATGCAGCAGGATGCGGAAATCTGGAATTATGCCTACCAAAAACGCATCATCCTGATTAGCCCCACCAACCTTATAGCAGCCCTCAGGCTGATCGTAGATTTATGGAAGCGCGAATACCAGAATCAAAATGCCCAGGCCATTGCCGAAAGAGGCAAATTGCTCTACGAGAAACTGGTAGGTTTTGTCGACGACCTTTCCAGCTTGGGCGGTCACCTGGACAAAGCCCGCAGCAGCTATTCCGATGCCTTCGACAAACTAAAATCCGGCAGAGGCAACCTCATCAGCCAGGCCGACAAGCTCATTAAACTTGGCGTCAAAGCCAAAAAGAACCTACCCGGCTCTCTGGTAAGCGATGCGCTGATGGAGGAGGGGGAATAGTAGTTTATGGGCAGATGGTTTAGGACGACTTCTGCCTGTATAAAATCCGGAGAATAAATAAAAGAATCGCAGGAATTTGATTTTCATATTCCTGCGATTCTTTTTCGGTGATCCAAAAGGGGACTTTCGCCCCCTTTTTCAGTGATCCGCCTGGGGCTCGAACCCAGGACCCCATCCTTAAAAGGGATGTGCTCTACCTGCTGAGCTAGCGAATCTAACCTTGATGTGCTTTCTTAAAAAGCGGTGCAAAGATAATGCTTCCAATTAGAACCGCAAAAAAATCCGGAATAATTCTCCGGTTTTTTGATCAGACCCGGCATAAATAGCTTTAACAGAGGCATAAAGCCAGTAGGTGCAAATCTATCAATCAATCAATCTATCAATACAACTCCAGCCACTCAAACTCATTGCCGCTGCTTTCCATGTAGCGGACAAAATCGCGGCTGCTGATGGTAAGAGAGGCCCGGTTGTCGTTGGGGTGAAAAGACAGGAATTCGAAGTTCCGGAGGTTTTTATCGAGAAATACGTAGACGTGGTGTTCGAGGTCGTTGATCAGTCCGAAAGGGCTCACCGAACCGGGCTGCAGGCCCAAGTACTTGAGCATGCGCTTTTCGGAGGCAAAAGTCAGCTTGCCTTGCCGTAACCTTTGTTCCAGATCGCGGATGGCCAGGTTTTGCTCGCAATGAAACACCACCAGGTAATGCCGGTTGCCTTTGTGATTTCTGAAAAAAAGATTTTTACAATGAATGCCCGGCAGATGTTCCCAGTAGGGTCTGCCGATTTCGATGCTATGTGCGGGCGGATGCTCCAGATAATGAAAATCGATGTTCAGTTCTTTGAGTCTGGTGTAAACCTGCTCTTGTCCAATCATAGTGCTAATGAAGATTTGGGCTTGAATAAGCGTATAATCGCGAATTTTGAAAGAAGGCAGTCACGCCGTCCTTGCTTAATTTAGGCTTAAATAAGCGTATAATCGCGATAACGGTACAAAGTTAGGATTTTTATTATCTTTGTCAGCCCTTTCATAAATCAGAAACATGAGTGACGACAAAAAAATAATTTTCTCGATGGTGGGTGTGAGTAAAATCTTCCCACCGCACAAGCAAGTACTAAAAGACATTTATCTTTCCTTTTTTTACGGGGCTAAGATCGGCATCATAGGTCTTAACGGGTCCGGAAAATCTACCCTAATGAAGATCATTGCCGGTATCGAAAAGGAATACCAGGGCAATGTGGTGTTTTCGCCCGGTTACTCGGTTGGTTATCTGGAACAGGAACCTAAGCTGGATAATGACAAAACCGTCAAAGAAATAGTGATGGAGGGGGTGCAGGAAGTGATGGACGTATTAAAGGAATACGAGGACATCAATCAGCTGTTTGCCTTGCCCGAATATTACGAGGATGCCGACAAGATGCAAAAGCTTTTCGATCGTCAGGCCGAATTACAAAACAAGATCGATGCCACCGATGCCTGGAACATCGACAATAAACTGGAACGGGCCATGGACGCCCTGCGTTGTCCTCCCGACGATCAAATTGTTGCCACACTTTCGGGCGGTGAACGCCGCCGGGTAGCGCTCTGCCGTTTGTTGTTGCAACAACCCGATGTGTTGTTGCTCGACGAACCCACCAACCACCTGGATGCCGAATCGATCGACTGGTTGGAACAGCATTTGCAGCAATACCCCGGCACGGTAATCGCCGTCACTCACGACCGCTATTTTTTGGATCATGTGGCCGGATGGATACTGGAACTTGACAGAGGCGAGGGCATTCCCTGGAAGGGCAATTACAGCTCCTGGCTGGAACAAAAGACCCAGCGCATGGCAATGGAAGAAAAGCAAGCGAGCAAACGCCGGCGCACCCTGGAACGCGAGCTGGAATGGGTGCGTATGGCTCCCAAAGCCCGTCACGCCAAAGGTAAGGCCCGTTTGAATTCTTACGATAAACTGCTCAATGAAGACCAGAAACAACGTGAAGAACGTCTGGAATTGTTTATTCCCAACGGTCCCCGCTTGGGCAACAAGGTAATTGAGGCGGTGGATGTGGCCAAAGCCTATGGGGATAAATGCCTCTTTGAAGAATTGAATTTCAGTTTACCTCCCAACGGTATTGTTGGTGTTATAGGTCCCAACGGCGCCGGCAAAACCACCCTGTTTAAATTGATCATGGGTCTGGAAAAAGCCGACAAGGGGAGTTTCGAAGTAGGAGAGACAGTGAGGATCGGCTACGTGGATCAAAGCCACGAAGCCATCAAGGCCGATCAAAGCGTGTACGAAATAGTGTCCGGCGGGCAGGAGTTTATCCGGGTTGGAGGCAGGGAAATCAATGCGAGGGCTTATTTGTCGCGCTTCAACTTTACAGGAGCCGATCAGGAGAAAAAAGCCGGTGTGCTGTCGGGCGGTGAACGCAATCGACTGCATCTGGCCTTGAATCTCAAGTCGGAAGCCAATGTGTTATTGCTCGACGAACCCACCAACGACATCGATGTCAATACCCTGAGGGCTCTGGAAGAAGGCCTGGAAAATTTTGCCGGCTGTGCGGTGGTTATCAGCCACGACCGCTGGTTCCTGGACCGTATTTGTACCCACATTCTTGCTTTCGAGGGTAATTCCCGGGTTTTCTACTTCGAAGGTTCCTATACCGAGTACGAAGAAAACAAGCGAATGCGTCTGGGCGACGAAGGCCCAAAGCGGATACGTTACCGTCAATGGAATGAATAACTATATCTAAAAAACGAATAAAGCATGCAATTTAGAATCAACAAACTACTAACGGCTCTCTTGCTTGGAACGGCTTTTTTTCTGCAAAGCTGCCGGCAGAACGGGCAGGTCGGACAACTCAAAACTGAAATCGACTCTACACTTTGGTCGGTTCGGATGGCCGAATCGGAAATGAAGCGCTTTCCCGAATTATGGCAATTCGATCACGGGCGTCGCTTGTTTTTTGGATATACTCAGGGTCTGGGCGCAAAAGCGATGCTGGCCATGTGGCAGTCTACCGGAGACGAAAAGTACTATCGCTACGTGTATAACTGGGCCAACAGCATGGTCGGGCCTAAAGGGCAAATTCACCTTTACGCCCCAAAGGATTACAACCTGGATTTTGTCAATTCCGGCAAGATTCTTTTTGACCTTTATGCCCATACCGGGGAACCTCGTTTCAAAATGGCCATAGACAGCATTATGGATCTGCAGTTGCGCCAACAGCCCCGTACTCACCAGGGCGGCTTCTGGCATAAGAAAATCTACCCCTATCAGATGTGGCTCGACGGACTTTACATGGCCGGCCCTTTTATTGCCCGTTACGCCAGGGAATTTGATGAGCCCGAATGGACAGACGAGGTGATCCATCAATTGATTTTGGTGGGCAGACAAACTTACGACTCCAAAACCGGCTTATTTTATCATGCCTGGAATTCCAACCGCGAACAAGCCTGGGCAAATCCGCAGACAGGTTGTTCGCCCAATTTCTGGGGACGCAGCATCGGTTGGTATGCCATGGCCTTGGTGGATGTGCTGGATTATATTCCCGAAGAACATCCCCGCAGAGGCGAAGTGATAAAATTGCTCAAAAAACTCTCCGCCGGCATGCTGCGCTGGCAGGACGGACGTACGGGACTTTGGTATCAGGTGGTGGATCAGGGACAGCGCGAAGGCAATTACCTGGAGTCTTCGGTTTCTGCCATGATGATGTACACCTACGCCAAAGGCTATAATAAGGGCTATCTGGGCAGAAAATACCTTAAGGCCGCCAACGAGGTGTTGGACGGACTAATTGCTCACCGCATAGTGGCCAACGAGGACGCTACCATTTCGCTTACTTATTGTTGCGCTGTTTCGGGCCTAGGGGGTAATCCCTATCGGGACGGCAGTTTTGAGTATTACGTCAACGAAAGAATACGGAACAACGACGGCAAAGCTACCGGGCCCTTTATTTTGGGCTGTCTGGAACTGGGACGTTAAAGCTTACGACTTTCCGTCCTGCCGGTTTTGCCTTCCTGTCGGTTATTTGGGTGTCTGAGTTTTGTTTTTGTAGGGGCGGCTGTAAATTTGCTTCAGACTAACCTGCGAATCAAGTCTTCTCTGTTGCCGGGCAGTAAATCGATCATTGGCAATTCTATCATGGTATAACAACCCGGAGCTTGTTTTATGCTTGCCCTGGCTGCGGCCACCAAGAGTTGGGCGGTGAAGGCCGGATTGTTGATACGCATGCTGAATTCCAACTGCTGATTTTGGGTTTTGCCCGAAACGCCTTTGCGGACCAAATGAACTCCGTGACCCATATCGAGTAGGGCATTGACGTCTTCGACCTGCACCACGTGGGTTTCATCGTGTACAAAATAGGCGTCGGCTTTGATGGCCGAAGCTACCTTGTTAAAATCATAGCCTTTTTCCAGTTCGATGTAGACCATGCGCCGGTGTACGCCGGAGCCTAAAGGGATGGTCATCGAAAGAGCTGCTTTAACGCCGGGCACGGCTTTGACGGCGACGGTATGTCCCATGCTCATGCCGGGGCCGAAGTTGGTGTAGGTGATGCCTTTGGGAACAGAAGCTTCCATCAGAGCACGAACCACAGAGTCGCTGCCGGGATCCCAGCCGGCCGAGATCACCGAAACCCGTTTGTTTTCTTTGGCAATTTTATCGAGTTTTTGTTTCACATCCCAAATGTCACTGTGAACATCAAAACTGTCGACGGTATGGATGCCCAGGCTGAGCATTTCTGCAGCGTATTTTTGAGTGCTGCGGCTGGGAGTACACAAAATAGCCACCTCGGTTTGGGGGAGTTCTTTGACAGAGGCCACTACCCGGTAGGGACGTAATTCAACAGGCTGAACTCCTTGAGGGTCACGGCGAACAATGCCGGTTAATTCAAAGTCGGGAGAGCTTTGCAGAGCTTCCAGCAGGTATTTGCCAATATTTCCGTATCCGACAATGGCGGCTTTAATTTTTTGCATAGAATGAGGGATTTTGAAGGGAGCAAATTTGCTTTCCTCTTATTTGTGATTGACGATATCGAGCTCTTTATCGTCGAGTTTCTTCTTCTTGGAATATAACCACAAAACCAGCAACTCGAAGGTTGCAGCCAGTAACGTGATAGCCAGGGCTGCCCAAAGAGAACTATCGGTTTTTTGCAGCAAAAAAGCCACAGCCAGCACAAGAATATTGAATAAAAGTAGGCTAAAGCAAATAGCCGGGTGACTCAGACCGAGCACCAATAGCCGATGGTGCAGGTGGCGTTTATCTGCCTCGAAAGGAGATTTTTTCAGGTAAAGTCTTATACCCACTACCGTGATCAGGTCCATGATGGGCACGATGAGTAGGGCAAACATAATGGTCCCCGGATACCTGATTTGCAAAAGACCCAAGGGGAGGGTATCCATATTGGCCAGTTGAATCCCGAAAATGGCCATAAATACCCCAATCAGCATGGAGCCGATATCGCCCATAAAAATGCGGGCCGGGGCAAAATTAAAGATCAGGAAACCCAGAACGGCTCCACCCAGAGCCAACGAAGTATAGGAATAATTCAATTGACCGTACTGATAAAAGATATAACCGAAAATCAGGCTCAGGAACACGCTCAGGCTGGCAGCGAGCCCGTCTATGCCGTCAATAAAGTTCATAGCGTTGATGATGCCCACCACAAAGAACAGTGAGAACAAAATATTTACTATACGGCGCATAGTTGTGCCGGCTTCAAAAATGGGAATGTGGTCGAAGTGTACCTGACCGATAAAAACTATGATCGAAGCAATCAGTACTTGATAAAACAGCCGGCTGATGGGAGAGGAAGGGATAAGGTCGTCTTTGAGGGCTACAAAAAACAACAACACGGCCGCTGCCGCTAAACTGCTGAGTTCTAATGAGTCGCATATGATTCTGTAGAGTAAAATACTGAAAAAGAATCCGATGAAAATACCTATACCGCCCAAGTTGGAGATATTCTTTTTATGAATTTTTCGTTCTTCGGTGGGAGCATCGAACAGGAGCTTTTTGACCGAAATCTTGATGATGTTCGGCATGGCGATGCAGGAAACGATAAAAGCCGTAAAAAAAATGAGTAGAGCTGTCGATATCATACGCAAATCATAGTTTATACTAATAACTCAAAAAGTCCTGCTTTATTGTCGTTGAAAGAGAATTTTTTTTAGCTTTTTTTTCGTATAATGTTATAATATTTATACAGAGCATAATAGCTGTTATAATTATCTTATCAGGGTCAGGGACATAAGACCCAAAACCACTTCATTACTCAAAGCTTCGAATTCAAGGTAACTCAATTCCTTGCCGGGATTCAGCGTTAGATCCAGTATGGTGGCAGCGCCTCCGGGAATATACCGGCCGGCCGCTCCTCTTAGTTTCAAAAGCTTGCCGGGTTCTTTACTAAGCTCTCCCGTTGTCAGCAGCAGACGCCAGGGACGGGGAGCTTTGAGCTTGAAGGCCAGTCCGTCATCGAAGGCATCCTGTTCGATGGCCGGCCAGTTTTCGGGATTGATCAACAACAAACTGTCGCAGCTTCCGTCGCTATAATAAAAACAGAGTTTACCGTTGGGCAGGCCGTATTGCATATGGTTGGTGGAACCGGCCATAAGCAGATAGGCATGCTGCGCTTTACCCTGTAATGGCAAATGGGCCAGGGTGGGGTAATTGTCCCAATGCGAAACAAAAAGAATGTTGTTCCGGAGGCTGTCGCCGGGGCTGGCAAAATTCAGTCCCAACCTGGTGTTGATCAGATTATTTACTCCGGCTGCTTTTCGTACACCCTTGTCGTCGATATTCACTATGTGCATGGGACTGCACCAATCGCCTATACCTTGGGTGGGGATTTGGAGTGTGGTAAAAGGAGAGCGCGGACTGAGGTATTTGCCGAAACGGAAAATATCGTTGAGTTTGTCGTTGTAATAAGAGTTCAAGTCGATGGTTTCCTGTTGTTCGGGAGATGCCGGAGGCAGATTCCAGTTGATAACCCGTGCCTGCGCAAGTGTTGTTCCTTTTTGTCTGATTTCGACCAGGTTACTGCCCATGCGGGCAGCTTTGGTGTTGTGAATGGGATCCGAAAGGCTTTGTGCTGACAGCTTGAGAGTTTTGATTTTTTCTCCGTTCAGGAAGAGCTCTGCCTGCAAGTTTCGACTTAGGTAATTGTTGCGGATGCGGAAAGAAAGTTGTTTTTCCTCCCGATTACCTTCCTCGCCGATAATTTCCAAGCCGGGCTTAAGTGCCGGTGCCAGAACCTGCCACCAACTGATATCACCCTGTTTAAGTAAAACAAAGAAGCTGCGGGGGCCTTCGAGTCCGCTCACAACTGCCTGGAATTGATTGTCTTTGATTTGTACTTGTTGCAGCACCGACTGAGGATCGTAGATATCGAGCATTTCGGCTTTGCCGGGCAGCGGCAGGGACAACTCTTCGCCAATGGCCAGCACAGACGGGAAATTCCATACTTCCCTGCTGTTCCCCTGCTCGATTATTTCAATGTCGAATTGCCGGCCCGAAGGGCAATGAATTTGCAAAAGCGGTTTTTCGACCGAGCTGATGATGTTTACTTCGGCAAGCTCTGTTCCGTTAATCCGGACCAAGGGTGTTTGGTCGTAGCGCAGAGGCAGTTCCAATACGTAATTCAGGTCACGACCGAAGCCGGAATGTATTTGCCAGCGGCTGGTATTTCCTTTGCGTTCGAAACGGTAACTAAGGTCCGGAATTTCTATCGAAGCCTTGTCCCATTGAGCCGGGAAGCCGGGACGCAGATACACTTTGTTGTGCAAAAGATCGGGTTCGATACCGAACAGCCCTTGAACCATTGCGCGTGAATAAACGCCCACCACATCGGCAAAATCGCGATATACCTCGCCCCGGGCAGCATCGTAGTAACTAACTTGTCCTACATTGCCGGGGCTACCGCCCAGATACATACCGTCCATGATGGCCGATTTCATCAGTTTGAAGCCCATTTCAGGCCTGCCTCCCTGGAAACAGGCCAAAGCGGTATGCATTATTTCGGAAAAGGCTACGTTGTTGACCGACCAGACGTAAGGTTGCCAGTTGGAGGTGGAAATCACGGCCAGGTCTGCTTCAGGCATATCATTTTTAGAAAGCCCTTTGGTATTAATTTTTAGGGGGATATGAGGAATTTCGTGTTCAATGTAATTCAAGGCCTGCCAGCCCGTAAAAGGATCGTGCAATTCCGCATCGATGGCATGGTAGATGGTCCAGACGGCGGCCTGTTCGTGCAGTCTTTGTAAACCAAAGGCATCGCGGAATTCGGCCCAATAACCTTTTTGAGATAACCACAATACTCTACCGACAGCCTCTCGGATTTTATCGGCTTCATTATGAAAAGGCCGTGCATCCAGACCCAGGAGTTCAGCCAATTCGGCCGCCATTAGATTTGCCCGGTAATTGTAGGCGGTTGAATGAGTCACAGCCCCTCCGTTGTACTGTAGACCATCGCTGGCCCAGATGCAGCAGTAGGCGTCGTAAAGTCCGTCGTCGTCGGGGTCGAAGCAGCGTTTTTCCCAAGCCAGGTGACGGGTCAATACCGGCCACATTTCGCGTACAAATTCCAGGTCCCCGGTCCAGCGAAAATGCCAGAGCAATTCGTCTATGTAGCAGAGGTTCATGTCGTAGTGGTTCATGGTGCCCGGATTGTTGGGATAACGGGCTATGTAGCCTGAACTGTACATTTCGCTGCCGGCCACTTTGGCCGAGCGGGCCAGGTTGAGCGCGGTGTCCATAATAACTCCTTTGTCGGGAGGAAGAGTCATTTGTGAGGCTCCGTAAGCGCGGAAATGCTCCCGGGCTCTGTCGTGCCAGCCCAGCACATCGCCGGTGTAGGCGCCTCTCCAGCCTGCTAAACGGCTGCGCCAGCCTATGGAACCATGCAGGTAGGAGGGGCTTTCCCAGATGGCGTCGGCTGCCATGGCTAAGGCTCCGCCCATAGCATTGATGTAAGGATCCGGACTGCTGATCTTTAGTCTGCCGGCGATACCCGCTGCGGATTCAAGAGCCTGATTATATGCGATTTCAAGCTCTTTTTGTCCGGGTTGTGTTGAACTGGACGGGTCGTGAACAGAAAGCTTTTCGGTTGGAGAAGTTTGTTCGTTTTCAGGTGCTTCCGGGAGCAAACCCACGCCCAGGGTCATAAAAAAGACTTGTTTTTTGTTCAGGGGCATCCGGGCCAGTAGCAGTGGTTGGTCTTGTTGTGGTTCGGCCTTGAGCAGATGATCCAGATCATTGGGTTTTTCTGCATTCCCGAGTTGAAGTTCCGCTTCTTCGGGAAAAATTCCGTAAAAAGTCCTGAGTTTGTTGACCGGGTCGTTCAAAGCTGCTTCGGTCAAACCTGATATATCCAGGCTTGCTCCACACCAAAGTTGAAATGCGGAAGCCCGTATATGGTAGCGGTTATACCGGCAATAGGCTGTTTTCAGTTCAAAAGCATCGTGTGGATCGGCGCCCATATCGCCGTCGCGACTAAAGCGTTTTCCGCCGGCTCCGCCATAAACGGCGATTAATTGCAGTTCAGGATCCGGCCGGCTGAATTCAAAACGAAAGAGAGATCCTTCGTTGTCGTAACGGGCAAGGGCATGTAATTCGAGGCTGCCACGGCCCAAAATGGGGTCTTGTATGCTGTAAATGCTCAGACCTGGACGGTAGCGGTATTCTATTGTTTTGGCTTCGTGCAGCCAACGTTTTTGTTCGCCTTTGACCAGAGCGAAGCGCAGATTGCCCAACATGGCAGAGCTGTAAAAGCCAAATTCGGGAACGTCGCCTGTTTCGAGCCTGAATGCTTGATTGTTACCGTAAAGCGCGCGATTGAATTTACGCGCAGAATCGGCACGGAACACAAAATCGGAGCCTTGGGGTAAATACCTGAGCTCCCTGTTCTCCGATGAGCCGCGATCGTTTTGAACGCAGGAGCTCAGACAGAAAAACAAAAAGAGAAGGAAAAAAGCAGAAAATTTTTTCATCAGCGGATATTTTACAAGCTTATATCGAGAATCATCATCAGGGCAAAACCGATCATCACACCTATCGTTCCCATATTGGAATGCTCGCCCTCATGAAACGATGGAATAAGTTCTTCAACCACCACGTAGATCATGGCTCCAGCCGCAAAGGCAAGCAACCAGGGCATAAAACCAAAAGCTGAGCCGGCCAGGAAAACAACCAGAATACCGGCAATGGGTTCAACTACGCCCGAGAGTGAACCATACAAAAAGGCTTTAAACCTGGAGCCTGTGGCTTGTTTCAAGGGCAGGGCAACTGCCATTCCTTCGGGGATATTCTGCAAGCCGATTCCAATGGCAAGTGCAAAAGCCGAGGCCAGCGAAAAACCTTGTTCCACCGCCCCCGAAAAACCAAAGCTCAAACCGACTGCCATTCCTTCGGGGATATTGTGCAAGGTAAGTGCCAACAAAAGCATAGTGCTTCGGCGCCAACCTGTAGGCAAGCCTTCCGGAGTTTTGCTGCCGGGGTGGAGGTGAGGTAGCAGAGAGTCGAGCAGCCAGAGAAAGAAGCCGCCCGCCAAAAATCCTACAGAAACTCTGGTCCAGGCTACTTTGCCCTGGGTTTCGGCCAGTTCGATGGCTGGAATCAGTAGAGACCACACCGAGGCAGCGATCATAACACCGGCGGCAAAACCCAAAAAAAGCTTTTGAATTGTCGGATTAATGTCTTTTTTGAAAAACAGGACAAAGGAGGCCCCCAATACCGTTGACAAAAAGGTAATGCCCGTACCGATCAAGACCAAAAGCAGGGGATTTGTTTCCATCTTATTTGTTTTTTCGGGGCAAGCCTGTAATGGCCTGGTTTGTATAAAAAACGGCCGCAAAGATAAGTATTATTCATCTAAACTGAAGCCGGCAGGCTCATTTTTTAAGGCTTGGACGGGCTCAGAGCAGTTAAATTTCGATAGGGATTGTCTAACTTTGTGACTCCGGTGTTTTTTTGTACCGGTAAATTATACGTTTCCGGCTTTTTTTGCGTTATTATTATCTTGAAAAGCCTTTCAAAACAACGAACAATGGCCTGAAGCCTTAAATTTTTGCTTTATGATCGAATATATCAAGGGGGAAATCAAACAGCTGACACCCACTTTTGCAGTGTTGGACAAGGCAGGTATAGGCTTTTATCTGCAAATCAGCCTGAACACCTTTACCGAGCTTCAAAACCTGCAGGAATGTACTCTTTTTGTCCATGAGGTAATACGTGAGGATGCTTATTTGCTTTACGGTTTTTATGGTTCCGAAGAACGGGAAGCTTTTCGTAAACTGATCAATGTGACAGGTATAGGCGCTAATACGGCTAGAATGATACTTTCTTCGCTTACGGTGGCCGAACTGGAATCCTGTATAATCAGTGAAAATATTCATACGCTTAAATCAATCAAAGGCATAGGCCTCAAAACAGCCCAGCGGCTCATTGTGGAACTCAAAGACAAGGTGATTCGCAGCGGAATGAGCGGAGGCGAAGTAAGCCCTGCTTCGGTTGCCGGAAATCAAGTGCGTCAGGAGGCGCTGGCTGCCCTTCAGATGCTGGGCTTTACTCCCTCGCAATCGTCTAAAGCCGTAAATACCGTTTTAAAAGAATTCCCCACATTACCTGTGGAACAGCTAATCAAAGCCGCTTTAAAAATACTATAGTTCTTGAAGGGTTTTCAGTACATATGGCTGCTTGTTGTTCTTTGTCTTTTGGCTACGGCACAAGAGCTCTTTGCTCAGGCTGAGGAATCGAAGGATCAGGAAGACATTGCCGGCCTGAGGTATCCCGTACCCAGACAGGCCCCGCTCTCGTACCAGGATCTTATCAGACCGGTGATGGGTGACCTGAAGAATCCCGAAAACATGGAAACAACCATAGAATACGACTTAAACAGCGGCGATTATGTGGTTCGTACCCGAATTGGAGGGACTGATGTGAGTACTCCCATCAGTCTTACACCCGAGGAATTCAGGGCTTACTGGGATGCCAAAACCAGGGCCGATTTTTTTAAGAAAAAAAACCAAGTCGATTACAGCAAAAAAAAGGAAGCTTTTTCTTTGACCGACTTACAGTTTGATATCGGAGCTGCCGAAAAAATTTTCGGACCCGGAGGGGTGCAACTCAAAACCCAGGGTTCGGCCGAGGTGAGCTTCGGTGTCAAGAATAACATCGTCAACAATCCTTCTTTGTCGGAGCGGGCCCGCAACCGTACTTTTTTTGATTTTGACCAAAGCATACAACTCAGCGTTAACGGTAAGGTGGGCGATAAGATCAACGTCAACATGAATTACGACACCGAGGCTACTTTTGATTTTGATTCCAAAGCCATCAAACTGCGTTACGAAGGCAAGGAAGACGAAATCATCAAAAGCCTCGAAGCCGGTAATGTGAGTATGCCCGTCAAGAATTCCCTGATCAACGGAGCCAGTTCATTGTTTGGTGTCAAAACTCAGTTGCAGTTTGGCAAACTCAACATTGCCGCCGTACTTTCACAGCAAAATACTCAAACCAAATCGGCCAGCCTTAGCGGAGGCGTGCAGACCACTCCCTTTGAGATTTCCGTGGATGCCTACGACGAAAACCGGCATTATTTTCTTTCACATTACTTCAGGGATAATTACGACCGCTGGATGGAAAACCTGCCCTATATTTCCTCGGGCGTGGTTGTAAACAAAGTGGAAGTCTGGGTGACCAATAAAACGGCGGTTATGGACAATGCCCGCGACATTCTGGCTTTTGCCGATATGGCTGAGCCGGAACGGATATACAATGCCTATTGGACAAAAGGGCAGAACAATTATCCTTCGAACGATGCCAACAACCTCTATGTCGAAATGGTGGAAAATTACGCCGAAGCCAGGCAGATCAATGTTTCTGCAACGGTGCTGGAACCATTGGCCGCCCAGGGGATCATTATCGGCAACGATTATGAACGCCTGGAAAGTGCCCGCCGTCTTGAACCCACCGAATACAAGCTCAACGCCAGTTTGGGTTATATCAGCCTGAATCAGGCTTTGCGCTCCGACGAAGTGTTGGCCGTGGCTTTTGAATATACCAAAAACGGCAGGGTTTACCAGGTGGGTGAATTTTCGACCGATGGGATTGAGTCGCCCAAGGCGCTGCTGGTTAAGTTGCTCAAAGGTACCGATTTCTCGCCGAGAGCTCCCTATTGGGACTTAATGATGAAAAACGTATATGCCTTGGGGGCTTACAGTATGTCGAAAGATAATTTCAAACTGAACATCAGCTTCCAAAACGATACGCTGGGATTGTACGTCAACTATATAAGTGAAGGAAAGATTGCCAACCAGATTTTATTGAGAGTGATGAACCTCGACCGCCTGAACCTGAATCGCGATCCCATTCCGGACGGACAGTTCGACTATGTGGAGGGGTATACGGTGATGTCGTCCAACGGCCGAATCATTTTTCCGGTGCTGGAGCCTTTTGGTTCTCACTTGCGCAAGGCCATAGGCGATGATGCCTTGGCTGAAAAATACATTTTTCAGGAACTCTACGATTCAACTCTGACTGTTGTTCAGCAGCTGACCGAGAAAAACAAATTTCGTATCGAAGGGGAGTATAAGTCTTCTCAGGGAGGAGCGGATATTTCGCTGGGCACGATGAATGTCACCCGGGGTTCGGTCAAAGTAACGGCCGGTGGAATCTTACTCACCGAAAACGTCGATTATGTAGTGGATTACAATTCCGGAACGGTGAGTATTATAAATGAGAATCTTTTGTCTTCGGGAACCACCATCCATGCCACCTGCGAAGATCAAGGCATCTACAATATGGTGCGCAAATCCCTGGCCGGCTTCAATATGGAATATGCTTTCAGTAAGGATTTCAGTGTGGGAGCCACCTTGATGCATCTTTCCGAAAAACCTCTTACCAACAAGGTAGACATGAATACCGAGCCCCTCAACAACACCATCATGGGGCTTAACACCGGGTTTACCGTTCAGTCGCAGGGCCTGACCAACCTGATTGATAAACTGCCCCTGATTAACGTGACTAAACCTTCTCAATTAACGGTCAAGGCCGAAGTAGCTCAATTGAAGCCGGGTGCCTCCAAACAAATAGACAATACTGTTTACGTGGACGATTTTGAAACCGCCAAAAAGACTTTCAGCCTGAGAGATGTTACTCAATGGTTTTTGGCTAGTACTCCTTACGACCCCATGGGAGGACTGTTTCCCGAAGCTGCCTATTCCAACGATTTGCGCTATGGCATGAACCGTGCACTGATGTCCTGGTACACTATCGATCAGATATTTACTCAAAGCCGTTCTCAAACCCCCGATCATATCCGCAACGATTATGAGCAATTGTCCAATCACTATGTGCGGGCGGTCAACGAAAAAGAAATCTATCCCGACCGTGATTTGCAGTTTAATCAGACCGGTTTGTTGTCGGTGATGAATATTTCTTATTACCCGAAACAAAGGGGGCCGTATAATTTCGATACGGAAGGCATGCAAGCCGATGGTACTCTGGCCAATCCTGAACAACGCTGGGGAGGAATCATGCGTAGAATAGAATCGAGCATGACCAATTTCGAAGCAGCCAATGTGGAATACATTGAGTTTTGGTTGATGGACCCATTTATTTACGACAGTCTGGGTGTGAACACCGGAGGCGATTTGTATTTCAACTTGGGTGAAATTTCGGAAGATGTGCTCAAGGATGGCCGCAAATCTTTCGAAAACGGCCTGCCTATGGGCGGCGATCAAAGCTATGTGTCCGAAACCGTCTGGGGTAAGGTATCCAACAAAACCGTAAATGTGTACGCCTTCGACAATACCCCGGGAATCAGACGTGTTCAGGATGTAGGCCTGGACGGACTTAACGATGAAGAAGAGGCCGTTAAACGAGCCGACTACCTGAATGCCCTCGAAAATTCCCTGAATCCCGATGTGCTGGAACGCTGGAGAAACGATCCTTTTTCGCCCCTGAACGATCCCTCGGGCGATAATTTCCACTATTACCGCGGGAGCGATTACGACCGATCAAAAACCAGTATTCTGGATCGTTATAAATACTACAACGGAACGCAGGGTAATTCCCAGGCCAGCGCCGATACGGGAGAAAGCTACGAAACAGCTTCCACTACCTTGCCCGATGTGGAAGACATCAACGCCGACTTTACGCTGAACGAAACAGAACGTTATTACCAATATAAAGTGTCGCTGAGGAAGCAAGACCTGGAAATAGGCCAAAACTACGTGAACGACAAAAGGACCTCGGTGGTGCGCCTCAAAAACGGCAAATCAGAACAGGTCACCTGGTATCAGTTTAAAATACCCATCAGAGACTACGACAAAAAAATAGGCACCATCAACGGATTCAACAGCATCCGCTTTATACGGATGTTTTTGACCAGTTTTCAAGACAGTACTGTTTTGCGTTTTGGCAGTTTAGATCTGGTTAGAGGGGACTGGAGGGTTTATACCAAAGACCTGGCTCCTGCAGGCGTGGTACCTGCTTCCGAAACTATGATGGAAGTCACTACAGTCGATCTGGAAGAGAACTCTTCGCGAGAACCCATACATTATGTCTTGCCTCCCGGAGTAGAGAGGGAGGGAGATCCCAGCCAGCCGGGAGTATATCAACAAAACGAACAGTCTCTGGCTTTGAGAATCAGGCAAATGGCTCCGGGCGATGCCCGCGCTGTCTACAAAAATACAGGCTTGGATTTCAGACAATACGAACGGCTGCAATTGTTTGTACACGGTGAAGCCTTGCCCGAAGACCTGAATCCGCCGGCCAATTACGAAATGACGGTTTTCATTCGTTTGGGCTCCGACTACCAAAATAATTATTACGAATACGAAGTTCCTCTGAAAATTTCACAGCCCCACGTTCATAATCCTGAATCGGTTTGGCCCGAAGAAAACTTTATAGATTTGCCTTTTGAGTTGCTCACCAGCATCAAAAACAGGCGCAACTCACAACCCGGAGGCATCAACTATACCAAAGCCTATTATGAATACGATCCCGTCAAAGAAAAGAACAAAGTCAGCATTATGGGCAATCCCAGCCTGTCGGAGGTTAAAACCATTATGATAGGCATTCGTAACAATGGAACCGTCCTAAAGTCGGTAGAAGTCTGGGTAAACGAATTAAGGTTGAAAGGTTTTGCAAATCAGGATGGTTGGGCGGCAATGACCAACGCCACTCTGGCTGTGTCCGATCTGGGAACGGTCTCTTTTGCAGGCCGTTACGAGTCGGTGGGTTTTGGCGGTATTGAACAGCGAGTGGCCGAACGCAGGCTGGAAGATTATAAATTGATGAACCTGGCGATGAGTTTCGATCTGGGCAAGCTTTATCCCAAACCGGGAATTGTGAATTTTCCGGTCTACTACGCCATTTCTCGTCAGAGCCATACGCCTAAATACGATCCTTTGAATCAGGATCTTCTGTTCGAAGATGTGCTGAAGGCAGCCAATTCCAAGGCGGAGAAGGATTCCATACTGGATTACAGTTCCAAAATTATGAATGTCCGCAATCTAAATGTATCGAACCTACGCCTGAATATTAAGAGCAAAACGCCTCTGCCCATAGATCCGGCCAATTTTTCGGCCTCCGGCAGTTTCAGCGAAACTTATAAACACGATGCCAGTACGGAATACGAAATCACCCGTAATTACAACGCCGGCATCACTTACGGCTACAGTTCTCCGCTCAAGGCCTGGGAGCCCTTTGCCAAAAGCAAGAAATTGGATTCTCCCTGGTTAAAAACGATTAAGGAATTCAACCTGACCTGGATACCCAATTCCGTCACTTTCGGCAGTCGTTTGTCGCGCTATTATTATGAGCTTCAGAATCGCGATTTAACTTCTTTGAGCCTGCTCAACAACATTCCCTTGAATTTCAGCAAAAACTTTCTCTGGAACACCGATTTCAGCCTGACCTGGAATTTTACCAAGAATATGAAATTTACGTTTGCTACCAACAACAGTTCCCGCATCCAGGAAACTGTGAATTCTCCGGTTAACAAAACGCTCTATCCCAACGAATACGAGAACTGGAAAGACACGGTGCGCCAGAGCATCCGCACCCTCGGCACGCCGCTCAACTACCAACAAAGTATCAGGTATACCTGGAGCATTCCTTTCAACCGCATTCCTGTACTGGATTTTATTACTGCCAACGCTCAATATACCTCCACTTATAAATGGGACAAAAGTGCCGAGATCAAGGATCTGGAGATGGGAAACATCATTTCGAACATTCGAAACATCAACATCAATCCTTCTTTTAATTTTGAAACCTTATACAATAAGTCGGAATTTTTACGCCAGGTCAATCAAAAATATGCCGCATCCGGCAGAAAGACAAGCACTGCAACCGGCAGAAGTACGTCCGCCAAAGTATCGAGCAATCAGCAATCTGCTCCTAAACAAGAAGCCGCTAAATTCGAAAAAGAGCTGCAGCTCTCAGCGGGCGAAGAACTCGAAGTAAAACATAATCTGAAGAATAAACGTTTAATAATAAGGGCTGTAGACTCCAAAGGAAAGGAAGTACCCCTGCGTTATAAAATAGTCGATGAAAACAACCTGAGCATTCGTGGCAGAGATAGTATGCAAATCAAGTTGCTCGTAGTTCAGAAGCCTCCGCTGGACGATAAGGATTGGTATAAGGCTTTGCATTTGGGATCGCGTTTGCTTATGTCGGTTCGTAATCTCCACATCACTTACGATCATACGGACGGACTTACTATTCCCGGATTCAAGCCGGAAACTGGTTTGATATTCAAAGATGAAGAATTCGGCAGGGCTCCGGGCTGGGATTTTGCCAGCGGTTTTTATTCCAACGATTACTTGCAGCAATCTATGGCCAGAAATTGGCTGGTTATGTCAGACTCGGTGGTTTCGCCGGCTATTTATACCGAAAGCAGGAAACTAACCGTCAGATCCTCTGTGTCACCTTTCCAGGGGCTGAGGATTGAATTGAATGCACAGCGCAGCAACAATAGCAACAAACAGGTGCAATACATGATAGACGGCATGCCCCGTACCCAGACCGGTGGTTTTTCGATATCGACAGTGGCTTTGCTGACTTCTTTTAGAGGTTCTTCGGCCAAGGACGGCTATTATTCCAGGTATTTTGAGCAATTTGTGCAGAACCGGACAGTTATTGCCGGCCGCCTGCAGCAGAGGATAGAGGGCCTACGTTATCCCAACGAAGGATTTCTGGTCGGCACCGAGCTGGCCGGTAAAGCCTACGATGCCCAATACGGAGGTATCGATCTTAATTCGGCCGATGTGCTGATTCCCGCCTTTATGGCCGCTTATACCGGCCGTTCAGTACACAAGGGCAGCCTGGATATTTTCCCCTCCATCAAAGCCATGCTGCCCAATTGGACCATATCTTACGATGGCTTATCCAAACTCCCTTTCTTGGCTGAGCGTTTCAGGTCGATCACTCTGAATCATGCCTACAATTGTGCTTACAATGTCACCTCTTATTCTTCGTATAATAATTTTGTCGGCGTCGAAGGAGAGGACTTTGGTTTTGTCAGGGATGTACTTACGGGCAATCCTCTGCCTTCGTCCATGTACGATATCAGTAGCATCAGCCTGATCGAAAATTTCAGCCCTTTGTTTAACATACAGGCTACCCTTAAAAACGGAATGAGTGTCAAAACCGAATTACGCACATCACGGAGCCTGAATCTGAGCATCAGCGGGGGACAGCTGGTCGAGGCAGGACAAGTGCAGTACGTGTTGGGAGGCAGTTATAAAGTGGCCGATTTCCATCCCTGGGGAATTTTGCCAAACTCCAAGGTAAAAAACGATATGAGACTCAATGCCGACTTCTCTTTTAAAAATTCCTCGGCTCTGATTCGAAAAATCGAAGAAAATTACTCGCAGGCAACCTCGGGCAACAAAACAGTTTCCCTGGATTTGCAGGCCGATTATGTGATCAGCCGAAATTTGAATCTGAAGTTTTATTATTCCCTGGAATCCAGTATTCCGCTGGTGTCGTCTTATCCGGTAACGACTCAGGATTTCGGTTTGAGTTTCCGCTTTAGTCTGACCCGTTAGTCTTCGGCCCGGCTAAGCTGTTTGCTGCGGATATAATCCATTTTGGCCTGGGCCAATCTTATTTCTTCGAGCAGCCTGGTAATATCCGAAAGCACGGCAGCCAACTCACAGGCCGCCTTGAGGGCGTCTTTATCTTCCTTGCGCATGTTGTAGGTTCTATTGACATCCCCTATAAGTTCCACCTTGAGGGTGCCTCCGTTGTTTAACAAAATAAAATTGATCAGGCCGTTGAGTTTCTTTTCGTTGAAGCGTACAATTTCGTAGTTGATATCTCCGTCTTTGAAGGCATAATTCAAAGCGCCGTCCCGGGGTACGTCCTGAGTTTCCACAAAAAGACCATCGGAGGAATAAATGCGCAGCCTGGTATGATTGATTTTTCTTGGACCTGAATAATAACTGGTTACAATCAGACGGCCTTTTTCATCCACTTTGGTCTGCAGAAAAGTCCGGTTGTAATTGTTTTTGTGTAACTGGTGGTTATTAACGTAATAGCCTACGCTTTCGTAGGCCTTGTTGCGCTGAAAACTGAAATTTTTTTGCTTTTCGGGGAACTGACTCTGTCGTACATTTAATAAGCTGTCGCAATATTCCCGGGTGCGCTTTTGTTCGGCAAATTCTATTTCACGCATTACTTGCAGGCCTTCGCGAATCTTGTCGTAATCTTTGGGGAAAACTATGCGTATGCTGTCTATGTAGTTTTTTGCCGTTTGGTATTGCCTCAGTTCAATGGCAGCCCGGGCCTTTTGAATATAAGTATCGGGCAGGTCTTTCTTGTTGGAAACGCAAGACTGCATGATAATCAGGCAAAACCCGACGAACGCATGGTAGGCAAAAACCCTGAACGACATAAGTTTTGATTTTAGTCCACACAAAAGTAGAGTAAACAATGAAAAAAAATGTACTTTTGTCGGCTAATAGTAGTTGTAGTTTGTGAATTTAAGTGAACACATCAAAGACCCCCTGTTCATTCTCTTATCTGAGGCAGCCGAAGAGATGGATGTGAGGTGCTGTTTGGTAGGAGGATATGTTAGAGATATCTTTCTCATGGTCAGCTCTCAGGACATCGATATAGTTACAGTAGGAAAGGGCATAGAATTGGCGGAACTTGTGGCCGCCAAACTGGGGAAATCTACCAGGGTCAATGTTTTCAAGAATTTTGGGACAGCGCAACTGCGTTACGGCGATTTTGAGTTGGAATTTGTGGGAGCCAGACGGGAATCCTATCAAAGAGAATCCCGTAAACCCATTGTGGAGGACGGCAGCCTCGAAGACGACCTCCGGCGCCGCGATTTTACCATCAATGCTATGGCCGTCAGCCTGAACAAAGCCGATTACGGGGAGTTGATCGATCCTTTTGACGGTCGGAACGATCTTCGAAAGAAAATCCTGCGTACGCCTTGCGATCCGGACCTGACATTCAGCGATGATCCGCTTCGCATGATGCGTGCCCTTCGTTTTGCCACGACCCTGCAGTTCAACATAGATTCCGCGACCTTTGAGGCAATTCGTCGCAATAAGGAGCGTATTTCCATAGTTTCGGCCGAACGCATAATTGATGAGATACAAAAGATGATGATGGCAGAACGGCCTTCGAAAGGATTTCAGCTGATGGATCGCTCCGGACTGTTGGATATTATCCTGCCCGAATTGGCAGCCCTCAAAGGGGTAGAAACTAAGGACGGCAAAGGACATAAAGATAATTTTTTACATACCCTGGCCGTTTTGGACAAAGTGGCAGCTCAAAGCGACAACATATACCTGCGCTGGGCTGCCTTGCTCCACGATATTGCCAAACCTCTCTGTAAACGCTGGGACGACAAATTGGGCTGGACTTTTCACAACCACAATTTCCTGGGCGAAAAAAAGATTCCGGGGATTTTTCGCCGGCTCAAGCTGCCCATGAACGAACACATGAAGTATGTGCAAAAACTGGTAGGTCTCCATATGCGTCCCATTGCTTTGGTCGAAGAAGAAGTGAGCGACTCGGCTGTTCGTCGTCTGCTTTTCGATGCCGGCGACGATATCGAAGACCTGATGATACTGTGTGAGGCCGACATCACGTCAAAAAATCCGCTCAAAGTGCAACGTTTCCTTGAGAATTTTCAGTTGGTTCGCCGGAAAATGATCGATCTGGAAGAGCGCGACCGTATTCGTAATATGCAACCTCCTGTGAGCGGAGAGGAAATAATGGATACGTTCAACTTACCTCCCGGCAAATTGGTGGGAGAAATAAAAAACAGCATCAAAGACGCCATCCTCGATGGTCTGATTCCGAACGAGTATGGGGCGGCCAGAGATTTTATGCTTCAAAAAGGCCGTGAATTGGGGCTGGAACCTCACGAGCAGGAGGGATCTTCGTCCTGATGTTGTTCCCTGAGCAAGTCGTTGACGGTTTTAACCGGATTAAAGGTAGATATGGGTACTTCGACAAAAACCGTAATCCAGTCGGACATGGCTCCGTTCCATAAGCCCGGTAATTCCAGAGCTTTGTGTTCCTGTCCGCTTTTCGATTTAATGGAAATAAAGCCGGTGTTTTTGTCCACATAACGCCTGAGGTCGAATTTTTTCCCCTTATAGTCTTTGATGCCGCAGACCAGATCTACCGGATTGAAATGCGTGCCCTCGTGATACATGGCTGCCTTTTCGGGATCCTTCATATCGATCTGTGAACTTTCCAAAATCTGCAATGAAGTGCTGCCGTCTTCCTCGTACACTAAGAAGGGGCCTCCGCCGGGTTCTCCTTCGTTGCGGACCATGCCGCAAACCCGGATGGGGCGGTTGAGTTTCTTTTTGAGATAGAGCACCAGTTCAGCATCTTCCATCGTTTTGATGTCTTTGTGGCGAGTGTATAATTGCTGCTGCAGGAACTGGATGATTTCGACGAGTTGAGCACGGGTATATTTACCGGTATCAAGTAACTTCAGATAGTTTGCAATTTTTTCCTGCAGGCTTACCAGCAGGCCGGCCAGCAGTTTTTTGTAATGAACGGTGCTGTCTTTAAGACGATCGGGCACCACATTGTCAATGTTTTTGATGAATACAATGTCCGCATCCAGGTCGTTCAGATTTTCCAGCAAAGCCCCGTGTCCGCCGGGGCGGAAAAGCAGTTTCCCCTGATCTCTGAAAGGCAGGTTGTTCTTATCGGCCGCTATGGTATCGGTAGAGGGCTTTTGTATGGAAAAACTTACTTCAATCTGCACTCCGTACTCCTGCTCAATGTCTGGTTTTACCAGCCGGCATTCTTTTTCGAACAACTCTCTGTGTTCGGGTGAAACGGTAAAATGCACGTAGGCCTTTCCGTTGTAGTTAGGAGCATACAAAGCAGCCTCCACCAAATGCTCGGTCATGGCTTTGCGGGGGCCTTCCGGGTATTTGTGAAAACTGAGCAAGCCCTTGGGTAAAGCCCCGTAATTAAGCCCCCCGGGCATTAAGAGTTGCCTGACAATGTCTTTGTAACGGCCTTGTTCCTGCAGTGATTCAAGCGATGCACCCAGGTTCTTTATGCATGATTCGCTGAGTTCGTCGGAAAAAGCGAAGCATCCGCAATGGCTGATGAAAATTTTTTCGGCTTTGCCCGAGGGTTCTTCCGTTTCCGATTCCAGATAGCTGTAGAGGTCTTTGAACATTCGGCTGGCAGCTCCCGAAGCCGGGACAAATTTCAGCACTTTATGACGGGCCTTAAGGTAGCGTTCCCAGGTTTCAAGCAAACTGTTCTCGTGCTCGTGATCGATGATGAGTATGCCGTTACCGGCAGAAGCCGAGGCAGCTAGTTTTAGGTACTGGAAGCCTTGCACAAACCTCTTGAGCTGTTCCTGAATTTGTTCCGTTTTTATGCCTTTTGCTTGTATCTGCTCGAGGTCTTCCCGGTTCAGGACGCTGAGCGGATCGAAGACGGCAAGTATTTGAGCGGCTACTTCTTCGGGGCTGAAGTGGGAGGTATCTATCACCAAATCGTAATGATCGAGTTTGCGATAATCGATGCGATAGAGCTTTTTGAATCGTCTGGCTTCGACTTCCTGCCTTTCCAACAAGCTGTTTTTGCTGTCTTCAATATCGGCGGCCAAAGGCTCGTTGCTGCGGGCTTTGTCGGCCAATACCCTTCTGGCGGCTATTTCAGGCTGTACTTTGAGGTAGACCTTAAAAGCACTTTTTACAAAATGCCAGGCCAGCCGGGAATCCAAAACCATGGGCTTGGTGATGCTTTTGTCGCTGTCGATGTTTTTGAGAAAAGCATCGATGTAGTCGTCTATCTCGTTGGTCTTTTCCGATAGGTAATTCAATTCCAAGGTGTCCATTCCCTTTTCGGCAGCTAATTTTCGTTGGAGAGAACCGGTTGAGAAATAGTCGTAACCGGCCTTTTGGCATATAATCTTGGCTACGCTGCTTTTGCCGCTGCCCAAGTCTCCTGTAATGGCGATATGTCTCATAATTTTAGGTTGCAAATAATCAGGCCAAATATAGCCTATTTTGGTAGAAAAAATGTACTTTTACATGACTTTTTTAGTTTGTACTCATGATTATCACTCAGACCGAAGGCCGGAACATTGCACGAATGTACCGTCAATTGTTGCAACTGACACGGGGATACATACTTCCCGAACATATTCGGAAAATACGCTCCATCTGGGAAAAAGCCATAGAGGATAATCTGCTGGAACGTCCCGTACCCGAAGTGCAACCTTTGGAACGCTGTTTTCAGAATGCCCTGGTGGTGGCACGCGAAATCGGGATGAAACGTTCGTCGGTCATCAGCGCCCTGTTATACGACTCCAGGCTGATACGAAGTCTGGAGCTTAAACAACTCGAACGGGATTTTGGCCCCTCGGTGGGCAATATTATGCGGGGGTTGATCAAGGTGAACGAACTTTACGACCGCAACATCGTTTTTGATAGCGAAAACTTTCGCAATCTTTTACTCTCGTTTGCCCAGGATGTCCGGGTAATACTGATCCTTCTGGCCGATCGTCTGAATACCATGCGGATGCTGAAGCGTTATCCCGAGGAAATGCAGGAAAAAATTGCCCGGGAAGTGTTTTCGCTCTACGTCCCCCTGGCTCACCGCATTGGTCTCTATTCCATCAAAACAGAACTGGAGGATTTATACCTGAAATTTACTCAGCGGGCCATATACGACGAAATTGCCCGCAAACTGGACGAAACCAAGCGATCCAGGGATGAATACATCCGAACTTTCATAGAGCCGGTCCGGCAAAAACTCAGTGAGAACCTCGATGTTCCCTTTGAGATCAAAGGCCGGGTGAAATCCATCTATTCCATTTGGAACAAACTGCGTAAGCAGCAGATTTCTTTCGATAGTATATACGATCTTTTTGCCATCAGGGTAATATTGGATACCGACCGGGAGCGTGAAAAGTCGGATTGTTGGAAGGTTTATTCCCTGATCACCGATATGTTTCAGCCCAATCCGGCGAGGTTGAAAGACTGGTTATCCATTCCTAAAAGCAATGGTTATGAATCGCTGCATACCACCGTGCTGGGGCCCGGTGGCCGTTGGGTCGAAGTGCAGATTCGCAGCGCCAGAATGGACGAAATTGCCGAAAGAGGCCTGGCGGCTCATTGGAGATACAAGGGCATACGCAGCGAAGAAGGGCTGGACGAAATGATGACCCATATCCGCGAAGTACTCAGTAATCAGGAAAGCGATTCGCTGCGCTTGATGGATGCCTTTAAGCTGGAATTGTACGAAAAGGAAATTTACGTATTTACTCCTAAGGGCGAACTGTGTAAATTGCCGGCCGGAGCTACGGTGCTCGATTTTGCTTACAGCATCCACACAGACTTGGGTAACAAGTGTGTGGGAGCCATGGTAAACGGCAAAAACGTGCCCATACGTTATCCGCTCAAAAACGGCGATGCCGTCGAAATCCAGAGCGGTTCCAACCAAAGCCCCAAACAAGATTGGCTGAATTATGTAGTAACGGCCAGAGCACGCAATCGCATTAAGCAAACCCTGAAGGAACAAACCCAGAAACAGGCTGAGTACGGGAGGGAAATTTTACAGCGGCGCATGAAGAATCGCAAACTGGAATTTGACGAGGGGGTGATGACCAAAGTGGTGCGAAAATTTAAATACAAAACCCTGACCGATTTTCACGCTGCTTTAGGAACGGAGCAACTCGACCTGAATCAAGTGATTGATCAATACGTGGAATGGTATCAGCACGACAAAATTGCTCACGAAGCTCCACAGGTTACCACAGCCGAAAAATACGTCATTGAACCCACGCCTCAGCAAATACAGCAGGCAAAAGAAGATATTCTGGTGATTGATCAAAATCTGAAAGGCATTGATTTTACCTTGTCAAAATGCTGCCATCCCATATACGGAGACGAAGTCTTTGGTTTTGTTTCTGTTACGGGAGGAATTAAAATTCACCGGGAGGATTGCCCCAACGCCCCCCAAATGAAAACCCGCTTTCCGTACCGTATTGTAAAAGCCCGTTGGGCAGGAAAATCGGGAGTCGGACAATACGCTGCCTCGCTCGAGGTGATAGGGAAAGACGATATCGGCATTGTGACCAACATCAGTTCCCTTATTTCCAAAGAGAGCGACCTGGGCCTTCGTTCCATCCGAATCGATTCCAACGACGGTTTATTCAGGGGTTATTTGACAGTGGTAGTACAAGATGCCCATCAGTTGGAAGCGCTGATCAAAAAAATAAAAACCATTAAGGGAGTTAAACAAGTAGAAAGGGGAGCCTGATAAACCACGAACCCCGAAAGTTGAATAAAAAACTTTCGGGGTTCACGTCCATTTTTATTGTTTTCTGTGTAGATCCGTGGGTTAGAACAGAATAGCCAGGCTGATGCTCAGGTTGCGGTTTTTCAGCGAGCTGAACAGAGGATTCACGTCTTTCAGAACTGTACCGGCCACTTCCTTGAATTCGCTCAGACCAAAGTCGTATTTTACCGCTAATTGCAGAAAGAGAACTTCGACACCGGCACCAAATCCGATCCCGTAGTCAAAGGAATTCAGAGGCTTTCCGTCGTAATTACTCAGGAAGTCTTTGTAAGCGTCGTAGAAGTCTTCGGCTCCGTCTATTTTGTCGGAGATCAGGTAGGAGAGATAAGGGCTTACTTGTCCGTAAACACGGAACAGACTGCCCAAACCTACTCCGGCCTGGATGTTTAGGGGTACTTCCAGATAAGTAGTTTTAAGCTGCATAGAATTGGGAATGGGCTTGCCCATCATTGTTGACAATGTGCCCAGAGCTGCATCCGATTGATCGTTTTTCAGTTCAGCTCCTTTCATTGAAAGCAATACCTCGGGTTGCAGGCTAAAAAAGTCGCCTAAATTTACTTTTGCCAAAACGCCGAATTGGTAACTGGCAGCTCCTTTGACATCGTTAATCAGATCTTCCGGGGTGTATCCCGACAGACTGCTGATGTTGGCTCCGGCTTTTACACCCAGTTTTAGTTGAGCGAAGGCTAAACCCTGAAACAGGATAGCCATCGTTAAAATAATAGCTGTTTTTTTCATTGGAATGAATTTTTGGGTAAATGTGAATGCGGCAAAACTACAGCATTTATACTATCAAAACAATAATTCCCCGGATTATTTTTAAACATAATTCATAATCCGGTTTTGTTTTTCAGACTTTTTTCGAAAGAAATCCGGTTACATTATAAATGAATGGAATTACCTCTGTAGAAATCCAGTATTTTTAAACTGAACATCAGGTTGTATTTGGCCTGCAGTTGTTCGGAACGGGTTCTGAGCAGTTGCATCCTGGCTTCGTTGTATTCGTAAATAGTAGAACGTCCGCTGTTGAATTTTTCCTCGGTAAAACGGAAGGCTTCCTGTGTGGCGCGTATGGTTTCGAACGAAGCCCGGTATTTTTCTTCGGCCGTATTGGCATTGAACCAGGCTTGCTGAATTTCTTTATAGAGTATTTTTTTTGTGTTTTCCAGCTGCAATCTGGCTGTTTCCAGATTGATGTTGGAGCGTTTAATATTGTTGGTAGTGTTCAGGCGGTTAAAAATAGGGATGCTGAGACTCAGTCCGATATTGCTTCGCCCGTTGGTGCTGAGCTGATCTTTGAAGCTGGGGTTGGCATAATTGCTGTGGTCGTAATAACTGTTGGAGTAGGAAGCCCCCAAGCTGAGGCTGGGGTAGCGGGCTCCCCGCGATACTTCAAGCATCTTTTCGGAAGTCATCACTTCGTATTGAGCCGATTTAATGGCGGCTCTGTTGCTTTGCGCCTGATCGTAAATGCTCTCGGCAGGCAACTGAAGGGCTTCCTTGCTCACCATGATTTGTGAATCGGGTTCGCTGATGTTGAAGTCTTTCCAGTCTTCCAATTCCAGCAACTGACTCAATTCCAACAAAGAAAGCTCCATTGTTTGTTTCTGTTGCGTGGCCGACAGTTCGTCCTGAGCCAGTTTGGCCTTGATTTCGTAGAGCTGGCCTTCGGGAATTTTATCGTGGGCGTAGCGAATTTCGTATTGCCGGAGTTGTTCCTTGCTCAAATCGACCTGTTCCAGGGCCAATTGATACAATTCCTTATTGTAAAGAATTTGCAGGTAAGCCGAGGCAATATTCAACGACAGGTCTTCTTTGGCTTTGTTCAGGTTTTCCAGCGAAGCCAGCGTGCTGTATTGTTGCGCTTTGACGCTGTTGTTGATTTGAAAACCGTTGAAAAGAGTGATTCCGGTAGAGAGTCCGGCCGAAGTCGACTGTGAATTGCTGTTTACGTAAACACCGGTATTGTCCTGGGTTTGTCCGAAACCGATGTTATGCGAGGCAGAGGCCGAAACATAGGGCAAACGTCGGTATTGCGTGTTTTTTTTCTCAATTCCCTGTATTTCCGCGTTCAGGCCAGCCGTTTTGATGGCAATGTTATTAGCCAGAGCATAGTCGATGCATTCTTTCAGGGTCCACACTTTTTGAGCTTGCAGGCTGAAAGCGGCAAGCAGAGTTGTGCACAGCAGGCTGATTATTGTTTTTTTCATAGGGCGGGTTTTTTGGCTTTGGGATCGATGGCGGCTCCTCTCAGCCGGCTGTCGGCATCCAAGCCTTCTTTGACTTCGATGTAAATGCCGTCGGAAAGGCCGATTTCTATGGATCGTTTTTCGAATTGCTGGGGATCCTCGTTGGTCAGTACGTAAACAAAAGAGGTGTCACCGCTGAATTCCACACTGCTTTCGGGGATGGACAGAACGTCGGTAACGCTTTGAAGCACAATTTCCGCGTTGGCGCTGTAACCGGCACGCACAAAAATGTCTTCGGTGATTTTGGCCGCTGCCTTGATTTCGAAAAGGATGGCTCCACTTTCTTCTGTACCTTTGGGTGAAATGTATTCGAGCTTGGCATCAAAACTACGGTCGTTCAGGGCCCCGATGGTGAGTTTAATAGGCATGTTTTCTTTGATTTGACCCACTTCGGTTTCGTCTACTTTGCCGACAAAAAGCATATCGCTCATGTCGGCCACCGTGGCAATAGTGGTGCCTTCGTTGAAATTGTTGGATTGGATGACCGAATTGCCCACTTTGACCGGAATATTCAGAATCATACCATCGATGGTAGAACGAATCAGGGTATTGCTCTGGCTACTCGATTTGCTGGTGATGCCCTCTTTGGTCAGGGCCAGGTTGTCGACGGCTGTCTGGTATTCCTGTTTGGCCAGAATAAAGCCGGATTCGCTTTTTTCGTACTCTTCCCTGGAAATTACCTTGTTTTCGTACAGGCTCTTTTGACGATCGAAATCGGTTTGCGACTGGTTCAGATTGACTTCGGCCACTTTGACCCTCGACTCGGCTGCGTTGAGTGTAACCATATCGGGGATTACTTTAATGCGGGCAATGACTTCCTCTTTTCGTACCATTTCGCCGGCTTCTTTGTAAATCTCGTCGATAATGCCGGCAATTTGGGGTTTGATCTGAATTTCGTTGCGAGGTTCTACCTTGCCTGTCGCGACGGCTTTTTTTTCGATGCTTCTTTGTTCTACCTCGATGATTTCGTAAACTACCGCTTGAGGACGTGATTTCTGCCAGAGAAAAAAGAAAGTCCAAAGCACGACTGCAGCTAGGAGGACAAGCAGAACGATTCTAATAACTTTTTTCATAAAGGAGGTTTTTTTGATATGATTATTATTTGTTTATTCTTCGCTTAAAGCTTCTATGGGTTTAATTTGCATGGCTCTCATGGCGGGGAGCAGGCCGGCCAGTAATCCGAAAAACAGGAGAATGGCTGCAGCTGAAATTCCCACTTTGAAATCGATCATCAATTGTTGTAAAAAGATGTCGCTATCGGCCGGTGCGTTGGCAATGATCTGATCGATCAGGGCAAGTATGCCCACGCCCAGCGTGAAGCCTACAAATCCGGCCAGGGCAGTTAATACCAGGCTCTCTGTCATTATTTGTGAAATGATGTTGGAGGGTTTTGCTCCCAGGGCCCGGCGAATACCTATTTCTTTGGTGCGCTCGCGGACCGATACCAGCATAATGTTGCTGACGCCTATGGCTCCGGCCAGCAAAGTGCCTACGCCAACTATCCAGGTCAAAATGGAAATCCCCAGAAACAAATACATGAATGTTTTAAACATTTCGCCAATGTTTATGGATACAACCGCCTGTGGATCGGTGGGTGAAATCTGATGACGGCTTTTGAGAATGTCTTTGATGTTTTCTTCCAGCTTGGCGATGTCGTAATGATCGTGGGCACGTACCCCGAAAAAGTGAATTACATCGCCCTGGTTATACAGTTGTTGCATAGTGGTGATGGGCAAAACCACCATATCGTCGCTGCGTCCCCCCAGAGAAATATTGTTCGATACGCCTTTGGTGACACCCACTATCCGGTAATACTGTCCGTTGCATCTGATCAAGAGCCCGCAGGGATTGGTGCCTTCTTTAAAAAAAGCGGAAAAGACATTCTTGCCGATAACGCAAACCTTACGCTTTTGGCTGATGTCGATTTCGTTGATGTACCTGCCATAGAGCATATTTTGCTCTTCAATGCGCACCAGTTCAGGTCCGTTTCCTCTGACGTTGAAACTACCTAGTTTGTCTCCGTACATCACATTGTCCGTGCCTCTGCCTCCAAAAACGACAGGGGCCACATCTCTGACTCCTTCAACCTGGGAACGGATAAGGTCAATATCCGAAAGACGTATATCCCAGCGCCTTCCTTTTTTAAATCCGGCGTAGGGTTCGGAGGTGGTGCCGGAAAAGAAAAAACAGGAATTGGTGGCAATGCCCTGAATACTGCTTTTCATGCCGTTGCTCAGGCCGTTGCTGACACCCAGTAACAGCGTTAACATCAAAATACCCCAGAATACACCAAAGGCCGTGAGAAGACTCCTAAGCTTATTTCGGCCTATGGTAATCCAGATTTCCTGCCATTTATCTATATCAAACATATTGCTAAGTCTTACTCTGCCCTCATGGCTTCTACCGGTTTAATGTTTACGGCCCTTCTGGCAGGGAAATAACCGGCCAGCAAACCGGATGCTATCAGAATGCCGGTGGCAACTAAAACA
This sequence comes from Bacteroidales bacterium UBA1402, assembly GCA_002305085.1. Taxonomy (GTDB): domain Bacteria; phylum Bacteroidota; class Bacteroidia; order Bacteroidales; family UBA1402; genus UBA1402. The sequence continues at coordinate 70,237 of DBQE01000011.1, forward strand.
ATGTTCAGGTCCACCGAAGGATTTAAAAAGACCTTGGGGCCGTCTCCCCCCGTGCCTGTTGCATTTTCCATAATCAGACTCAGGAGTTCAAGTGTTCCTATCCCCAGCACCATTCCTATATAGCCGAAGACCCCGGTGATTATGACCGATTCTATCAGAATGGAATTCAATATATTGGAGGGGCTGGCTCCAATGGCTTTTTTTATTCCAAACTCGCGGGTTCTTTCCTTTACGGTAATAACCATAATATTGCCCACTCCGACTATGCCGGCAACCAAGGTACATAAGCCGATTATGAAGACAAATAATTGTATGGTGGAAAAAATGCGCATGGTCTGGACATAATTTTCTGCCATATTCCATACTCCGATGGCAGCGGTGTCGTCGGGATGAACTATCAGCGACCTGGCGAGGGTTTTGCGCAAGGCCAGGGTAAAGGCTTCGTTGGCTTCGGGGCTGTCCATGCCGGTAACCGTAAAATAAAATTCATCGGTATAGCCCCTTCTGTTGTAAATGGTTTGAGCCGTGGAGTGGGGGATGTAGCAATAGCCGTTCTCGTCGTTCGAGGTTTTGGTTTCCAGGCCAACCACCATAAAGGCTATGCCTCCGATTTGGACGTATTTTCCCAGCGGCTCTTCTCCCCTGAAAAGATTATCGGCAACCCGTTGATTGATAACCACCACCTTGCGTTCTTCCGACATATCTATGTTGTTGATAAAACGACCATTGCCGGCTTCTATGCTGAGCATCCTGATGTCTTTGTAGTCGGGCATTACCCCGTTGATTCCGTAATTGCCGTATTCCTTGCCGTAGCTGACGGTATTGCCGTAAAGGGAAATTATCCCCGAAGCCTTATCGATCTGAGGAAAATGATTTTTGAGCATTTCCATGTCCTGATCCCTAAAGCGCAACCGGCGGTAAGCTTTGAAGCCTTTGTAGGGCATATTAGTGCGCCTTGGCCAGACATTCACCATGTTGACTGCGTAGTTGCTAAAGTTGGAACTTACGCCGTTCTGCAAACCTTTGCCCGAGCCAAGCAGCACGATAAGCATAAAAATACCCCAAGCTACCGAGAAACCTGTCAAAAAGGTTCTCAGTTTGCTCTGCCGCATGGTGCTGAAAATTTCTCTAATGGTGTCGAACTCGAAAAATTTCATAAAACAGGCTTATTTGCTGCAGGCTGTCAGGCTGGGAATATTGATATTATCGGATTCAATGTAGCCATCTTTCAGATGAATGATGCGTTTGGTCTGTTCTGCAACCGACCTTTCGTGAGTTACCACAATCGTGGTGATTCCTTCGGCATTTACCTGTGAGAGGAGTTGTATAACTTCGTCGGTAGTACGGCTGTCTAGGGCACCGGTAGGTTCGTCGGCCAATATAATACGGGGCTGGGAGATCAAAGCCCGGGCAATGGCAATGCGTTGTTTCTGACCGCCCGACAATTCATTGGGGTAGTGATGCCACCAATCTCTCAGGCCTACTTTTTCGAGGTACTCCAAAGCCAGTTGGTTGCGTTTCTTGCGGGAGACGCCCTTGTAAAACAAGGGCAATGCCACATTCTCCATGGCATTTTTAAAGGAGATCAGGTTGAAAGACTGAAACACAAAGCCAATCATTTTGTTGCGGTATATCGCCGCTTTCTTTTCACTCAATCCGGCAATTAATTTACCGTCCAGTAAATACCTGCCCGTATCGTAATCGTCCAATATGCCCAATACATTTAATAGGGTTGATTTTCCTGAACCTGAGGCCCCCATGATAGCTACGTACTCTCCTTGACTTATGCTAAGGTCAATGTCTTTCAACACATGTAGAGGCTGTACTCCGGGATAGGTTTTGTTGAGTTTTTCTAAGAGGATCATTCCGCCGATAGACTTACTTAAATAAAACGGCAGTTGCCCTTCAATAGGCAACTGCCGCATAAAAATCGTTTATCCATTATTAAAAGACATAACGGACTGCTCCGGCATAGCCCCAGTAAGGACCGAAATTGCCAAACAGCCACATGGGACGGCAGTCGATGGCGAGCTGAAGGGGAATACCGGGAAATGTATATTCCACACCAATTTGTCCGCCAATACCTGCTGAAATACCCCCATAATCGTTGTTTCCTTCATTGTTTCCGAATCCAAAGTAGAGATCGGCTCCGGGTCCTGCATACCATTTAAAACCTTCGGGAAGTCCTATTGATTCCAGGCTCCAAACCCACTGATACACAGCAGCAAGGTTCAGTCCGTTGAAAACTCCCAGGCCAAGGTCAGCTTCCAAACGGTTGGCATCGCCTAAAGCTTGTTGGTATGAGATTTCAAATCCATAACCGCCGCGAAGACCAAGAGCCTTGCTTTGTGCAAAAGTAGCTGTAAAACCCAAAAGACAAACGGCTAATGCAAGAATAGTTTTTTTCATAACTAAATTCAGTATTGAGTGAGACTAGTAAAATACCCTTTTTTCCTCTAATGAAAAAGCGGCACAAAAGTAGGCAAGAAAACTTGCATTGACATATACAGATACGTTAACAAGTATGAATATTAATGTTTTTTCTTTTTAAATCTCTGGTATTCAGTTTATAAAATTATCAGCAAAATTAAATACAGAAAAATTTATTTATTTGCACGAATTTATGCGAAGGTTGGAAAAATAGTTGTAATTTCGCGGCCGAATTTGGTCCGCTTTGAAAATAATGATCATTTTCAGGCTTAAAACTTTTCTGAAAACAGTGGGTGATCCGACTAAAAATAACACTATGACAGATGTAATTAAAATTAAGAAAGGCTTGGATATCAGTCTTAAAGGTGGAGCTTTTCCGGAAGTTCAGTCTGCGTCGTATACGGAAAATTATGCGCTCTGTCCGACTGATTTTCACGGACTGATACCCAGGGTTCTGGTTAAGGAGGGAGAGCAGGTTTTGGCCGGAACTCCCCTTGTGGCAGACAAAAACAAGCCTGAGATTCTTTTTGTCAGTCCCCTGAGTGGTGTGGTAAGTGCAGTCAAAAGGGGTGAAAAACGCAGATTGCTGGCCATCGAAATCCGTGCCGACCAAAAAAACGCTGCCTTGAGTTATCCTGTGCGCAATCCTTTGGATATGGACGGAGTTAAAGTGAAAGAAGCTCTTTTGGAAGCCGGCCTTTGGCCCTATATTAAAAGGAGGCCTTACGATGTGATTGCCAATCCCCGTGTGGAGCCCAAAGCCATCTTCATAAGCGCTTATGATACCGCTCCCCTGGCGCCCGATTATGCTTTTATTCTCAAAGGCCAGGGCCATGATTTTCAGACAGGGTTGAATGCCCTGACCAAATTGACCAAGGGTAAAGTACATTTAAGCATACCCGCCGGTTCCGGTTCGGGCGAACTCAAGAACGCTCAGAACGTCGAAATTCACCGCTTCGAAGGCCCTCATCCTGCAGGCAACGTCGGTGTGCAGATCAATCGCATCGATCCGGTAAATAAAGGAGAAACGGTCTGGACCGTAAATGCTTTGGATGTACTCTTTATTGGCCGGTTCTTTAACAAAGGAAGGGTCGATTTTTCGCGTTTGGTAGCACTGACCGGCCCCGAAGTATACGAGCCCCGTTATTACCGTTGCGTTGCGGGAATTCAGCTCTCGGCTTTGCTCAAAGGCAATGTACATAAAGAAATTCCTCTGAGGTATATCAGCGGCAATGCCCTCACAGGAACGAGAGTAGAAATGAACGATTATTTAGGCGCCTACGATAGTCAGGTCACCGTGCTTCACGAAGGTACGGATGTACACGAATTTGCCGGCTGGGTAATGCCCCGTTTGAATATGTTCAGCATGAGCAAGACCTATTTCACCGGATTGGTGCAAAAGATTTGCCCCAGAAAGCAATTCGATGCCGACACCAGAATACTGGGCGGAGAAAGAGCTCTTATTATGTCCGGCGAATACGAAAAAGTGTTTCCTATGGATATTTTACCCGAGAAACTGGTGCGTGCCTGCATTACCCGGGATTTGGAAAAAATGGAGGAATTGGGCATATACGAAGTTGCCCCCGAAGATTTTGCTTTGTGCGAATATGTTTGTACTTCTAAGGTGGAAGTTCAAAGACAAGTCCGGGCAGCTCTGGATTTGTTGAAAGCCGAAAACGGAGAAGAATAGTAGTCATTACAAAAAATACCATACTTTGAAAGCTTTGCGAAAGTTACTTGACAAGATCAAGCCCGCCTTTGAGAAAGGTGGAAAATTATCGATGTTTCACTCGGTTTTTGACGGTTTTGAAACTTTTTTGTTTGTTCCCAATCGTACTTCCCAATCGGGAACTCATATTCACGACAGCATCGATTCCAAACGAGCCATGTTTGTCGTGGTTATTGCTCTGATCCCTGCTTTGCTTTTCGGGATGTTCAATGTTGGTTACCAGCATTATCTGGCCATTGGCCAAGCTGCCGGTTTCTTCCAGACTTTTTTCTGGGGAGCCCTGGCGGTGTTACCTTATATTGTTGTTTCGTATGTGGTAGGATTGGGTATTGAGTTTACCATTGCCCAGTTCAGGGGCGAAGAAATTCACGAGGGATTTTTGGTAACCGGTATGTTGATACCCCTTATCATTCCAATCAACACGCCTTTATGGATGGTGGCTCTGGCGACGGCTTTTGCCGTAATATTCGTCAAAGAAATATTTGGAGGAACCGGCTATAATATTTTCAATGTCGCCCTGATGGCAAGAGCCTTTTTGTTTTTTGCCTATCCTTCCAAGATGTCGGGCGACTCCGTATGGGTCAGTCTGAAAGATTACTTCGGTTTTGGACAGGAACAAGCAACGATAGATGTTTATACGGGAGCAACACCTCTGGGACAGGCAGCCATCGCCGGCGGCGATAATCTGGTCCTGACAGGCATAACAGGCGAACCGCTGAGCTGGTGGGATACCTTTCTGGGCCTGATTCCGGGCTCCATAGGAGAAACTTCTGTTTTGGCCATACTTTTAGGCGGAATATTATTGATATACACAGGCATTGCCAGTTGGAAGATTATTCTTTCGGTTTTTGCCGGCGGCGCTTTTATGGCTATCCTGCTCAATATTTTTGCGGTAAATCCCTACATGGAAATGCCCTTCTGGGAACATTGGTGTCTGGGCGGCTTCGCTTTCGGAGCCTTTTTTATGGCCACCGACCCTGTGACTGCATCCCGTACCGAAAAGGGTAAATGGATTTACGGTTTCCTTATCGGCCTGTTAGCCATACTCTATCGTGTGTTGAATCCGGCTTACCCCGAAGGTATGATGCTGGCTATACTGTTTATGAATATTTTTGCCAAACTCATCGACTATCTGGTCGTGCAGAACAACATCAAAAAACGGCTCAAAAGGGCGCGCATCGCTCAATAATATTTAGGACTATGAATAAAAACAGCAATACCTATATTTTTATCTATGCTTCGGTAATGGTTATTCTGGTCGCCGCCGCCCTGGCACTGACCAACGGCCTACTCAAAGACCAGCATAATAAAAACAGTGAAATCGACAAAATGACGCAAATATTGCGCTCCATAAAAGTGGAAGCCGATAAAAACAATGCCGAAAGTCTTTTTGCACAGAACATACAAACAGCCTACATACTGAACAGCGCCGGCCAGGTGGATAACCAATCATCGCCCGAAGCTGCTTTTGCCGTTGAAATGTCCGGCGAAGTAACCAAGCCTTTGGAAGAACGCCAGCTCCCGGTTTATGAAGCTCTGGTAGAAGGAGATACACTCTATATTCTGCCGGTGTACGGAGCAGGCCTTTGGGGGCCGATTTGGGGTTATGTCTCCTTGAAAAACGACAGAAACACTATTTATGCTGCCTCTTTCTCTCACTCGGGAGAAACGCCCGGATTGGGGGCAGAGATAAGCACCGAGCCTTTCCAGGCGCCTTTTTCGGGCAAGGTGTTGTATAAAGAGGGCGAATTTCGTTCCATAGCTATACTCAAGTCCGGTCAAAAAGCGGACAATCAGGACGCGGTAGATGCTATTTCAGGAGGGACCATTACCAGCAAAGGAGTCGAAGATATGTTGCTCAATTGCCTGGGAGCCTATAAGGCATTTTTTGAACAAGTTGAAACAGAGAACACAGAGAACAAGGAGGAATAAACTATGAGTTCATCAAGAAAACAGATTTTAATTAATCCTATCAGCAAAAACAATCCGGTTGTGGTGCTGATGCTGGGCATTTGTTCGGCTCTGGCCGTAACGGCTCAGGTAAAACCGGCCCTGGTAATGGGTGTCTCGGTTACGGCGGTTTTGGCCTTTTCCAACGTCATTATTTCTCTATTGCGCAACACCATTCCCAATCGCATACGTATCATTGTACAACTGGTAGTGGTCGCTGCTCTGGTTATCATAGTTGAACAGATATTGAAGGCTTACGCTTACGAAGTTTGGGGGCAATTGTCGGTCTTTATCGGACTGATCATTACCAACTGTATTTTGATGGGACGCCTCGAAGCTTTTGCTTTGGGTAACACACCCTTCGATTCTTTCCTCGATGGTATAGGAAATGGCCTGGGCTATACGGCCATTTTACTGATAGTGGCCATTGCTCGTGAATTGTTGGGTTCAGGCTCTCTGATGGGTTACGCCGTGATTCCACAGTCCTTTTACGAAGGGGGTTATATGAACAATGGTTTGATGATTTTACCGCCCATGGCCTTGATCGTAGTGGGTTGTATTATCTGGGTACACCGCAGTATTGATAAGGATTTACAAGAAGAATAAACCTAAGGGAATAGTCTTACAAATAGAAGAATATGGAAGCATTCAATATTTTTATCAAGTCGATTTTTGTCGACAATATGATTTTCGCCTATTTCCTGGGCATGTGTTCTTATCTGGCAGTATCCAAAACCGTTAAGACTTCCGTGGGCCTTGGTATAGCCGTTACTTTTGTGTTGGTTGTTACCTTGCCCATCAATTATTTGCTCGACACTTATGTGTTGAGACCGGGAGCCTTAGATTGGGTCAGTCCTGAGTTGAAAAGCATAGATCTGAGTTTTCTTAGTTTCATTTTATTTATTGCCATCATTGCCTCTTTTACCCAGATTGTCGAAATGGTGGTCGAAAAATTCACGCCTGCTCTGTATTCACAGTTGGGTATCTTTTTGCCTCTGATAGCGGTGAATTGCGCCATACTGGGAGGTTCATTGTTTATGCAACAACGCAATTTTGCTAACATTGGCCAGGCCACGGCCTTTGGGCTGGGCTCAGGTATCGGCTGGCTGCTGGCTATAGTCGGCATAGCAGCCATACGCGAACATATGAGCTATTCCAAAGTACCCAAACCGCTTCGGGGACTGGGTATTTCTTTTATCGTCACCGGTTTGATGGGGATTGCGTTTATGGGATTTATGGGGATTAAATTTTAGGAGGAATTTTAGATGATTTTGTTAGCATTTAATGCCTTGACACTTGTACTTGGTGTAGTTTTATTTTTAGTAGTAATCCTCATACTGGTCGGGCTGTTGATTTATGTAAAAGACAAACTGACCCCCTCGGGCGAAGTGGACATCGATATAAATGAGGGTGAAAAAATCCTTAAGACTGAAATGGGCGACAGTTTATTATCGACCCTGAGCAACAATCAGGTCTTCCTCCCCTCGGCTTGCGGCGGCGGCGGCACTTGCGGAATGTGCAAATGTCGTGTACTTGAAGGCGGCGGCAGCATATTACCCACAGAAACCGGTTTTTTCAGCCGGAGAGAACAACAGGAACAATGGAGACTGGCTTGCCAGGTCAAAGTGAAGGACAACCTTAAAATTCAGATTCCCGAAGAAATTTTGGGCATTAAGAAATGGGAATGCGAGGTGGTTTCCAATCACAACGTGGCTTCCTTTATCAAGGAGTTTGTAGTGAAATTGCCCGAAGGCGAACAGCTCAAATTCAAATCCGGTAGCTATATTCAAATCGACGTTCCCAAAATTGAGGTTGACTTCAAAGATATGGATGTGGACGACAGGTTCAAGTCCGAATGGGACAAATTCAAGCTTTGGGGCCTGCATATGTCCAATCCCGAACCCACCTATCGGGCCTATTCTATGGCCAATCACCCGGCCGAAGGCAATATCATCATGCTGAACATCCGCATTGCCACACCTCCGTTCGACAAACAAAAAGGCGATTGGATGAAAGTGAATCCCGGTGTGTGTTCTTCCTACATTTTCTCGCTAAAACCCGGCGATAAGATCACTATTTCAGGTCCTTTCGGTGATTTTCACATACTGGATACCGATCGCGAAATGCTCTACATTGGAGGCGGTGCCGGTATGGCTCCTTTGCGTTCGCATCTAATGCATTTGTTCCATACACTAAAAACCACCGATCGTAAAATTTCGTACTGGTACGGTGCCCGTTCCAAAAACGAAATTTTCTACGAAGAGGATTTCAGAGCCATCGAAAAGGAATTTCCCAATTTCAGTTTTCATATAGCTTTGAGCGAACCTCGTCCCGAAGACAATTGGACAGGATACACGGGCTTCATTCATCAGGTGATTTTGGATAATTACCTGATCAACCACGAAGCTCCCGAAGACATTGAATACTACATGTGCGGTCCCGGTCCCATGGCGAATGCCGTTAAAGTGATGCTCGACAACCTGGGAGTACCCAAAGAAATGTTGATGTTCGACGATTTTGGATGATTAAAAGCTTATTATTTTGTACAATAACAATTTATTGATACATTTGCGGCGTGCTAACAACACAGACATGGATAAATTGAACAGATACCACGGACATCATCATCATTCCGGACGTTGAAAAACGGTTGGTTGATTGATTGTGTCCGCATCATTCATAAAAGGCTTACCGTTTTGAGTAAGCCTTTTTTTTTGACAAAGCAACATTCGTTTGACGAGAAAGATAAACAATATGCTCAGAATTGCAATCCAGGCCAAAGGCCGCCTGTACGAAGAAACAATGGCCTTGTTGACAGAAGCCAACATAAAAGTGGACGCTTCCAGGCGCACTTTGTTGTTGCCTGCCAGAAATTATCCGGTCGAAATTTTGTTTTTGCGCGACGACGACATTCCGCAGGCGGTGGCCGGCGGAGTGGCCGATGCCGGTATAGTAGGGGAGAACGAATACGTCGAACGTCGCGAAGAAGTGCAGATTGTACAGAAGCTGGGCTTTAGCCGCTGCAGGCTCTCGCTGGCCATTCCCAGAGACATGGATTATCCGGGTCTTTCCTGGTTTCAGGGTAAGAAAATAGCCACTTCCTATCCGGGAATTCTAAAAGATTATTTACAAGCCAACAAGATTGAGTCCGAAATACATGTTATCAGCGGTTCGGTAGAAGTGGCTCCCGGCATTGGATTGGCCGATGCCATTTTTGACATCGTCAGCAGTGGCGGGACCTTGGTCAGCAACCGGCTCAAAGAAGTGGAAGTGGTCATGCAGTCGGAAGCCCTATTGATTTGTAATCCCCGTCTCTGTGAGGAAAAAAGAGCCTTGCTCGACGATCTGGCTTTCCGTTTCAACGCCGTACGTCAGGCCGAAGGGAAAAAGTACATCATCCTGAATATTCAGAACAGCAAAATTCCGGACGTCTGCCGCCTGTTGCCGGGAATGAAAGCCCCCACCGTAACGCCGCTGACCGAGGAAGGCTGGTCTTCGGTGCATTCCGTGATCGAAGAAAAACGTTTCTGGGAAATCATTGGTAAACTCAAAGCCATTGGCGCAGAAGGTATTTTGGTGGTGCCCATAGAAAAAATGATTCTATAAATCTTCTCATGCAAGTTATAAACTATCCTCCCGAATCGGCCTGGCCCGAGTTAATGCAACGCCCCGCCGGTAACGATACCGCTCTTCTTGAGCAAGTGTCGGGCATACTTGCGCAAATTAAGCTCAAAGGAGACGCTGCCGTAAGGGAATATTCGCTCCGATTCGACGGCTATGCAGCCGACTCGTTGGAGCTTGATTTCGAGGAAATAAACTCATCGTGCAGGGAGGTCGATCCTAAATTGAAAGAGGCCATTCATCAGGCGAAACGCAATATTGAAGCCTTTCATCAGGCTCAGGTCCAGGCCCCTGTCAGCCTTGAGGTGCAAGCCGGCGTGAAATGCTGGCAAAAAGCTCAGCCCATCGATAAAGTCGGTTTGTACATTCCCGGCGGAACCGCTCCTTTGTTTTCGACCGTTCTGATGCTGGCCGTTCCCGCCCAATTGGCCGGATGCGGAGAAATAGTGTTGTGTTCGCCTCCCGGTAAAGAGGGGAAAATACATCCCGCTATTCTTTATACGGCTCATTTGTGCGGTATAAGGCGAATCTTTAAAATAGGCGGAGTACAGGCCATTGGGGCTATGGCTTACGGAACGGAAACAGTGCCCCAAGTCTATAAGATTTTCGGTCCGGGCAATCGTTACGTTACGGCAGCCAAGCAATTGGTCAGTCTCGGAGACACGGCCATCGACATGCCGGCAGGGCCTTCCGAAGTATTGGTTATGGCCGACCAGACAGCCATACCTGCTTTTGTGACCGCCGATTTGCTTTCGCAGGCCGAGCACGGCAGCGACAGCCAGGTTATCTTGCTGACCTCTTCTGCTGCTTTGGCCGAAGCCGTACAAAAAGAAATTCAGACTCAGTGTGCCGCTCTGCCACGTGCAACTATTGCTTGGAAAGCATTGGAAAACAGTAAGATCATTCTACTGAAAGATCGTGAAGAAATGTTGCGTTTCAGCAACGCTTACGCACCCGAACACTTGATTATTTCCACGAAAGATTACCGCCGGCTGGCCGATCGGGTTACCAATGCCGGTTCCGTTTTTTTGGGCAACTACAGCCCCGAAAGTGCCGGCGATTACGCTTCGGGCACCAACCACACGCTTCCCACCAGGGCTTATGCCCGGGCCTACAGTGGTTTGAACCTGGATAGTTTCAAGAAAAAAATCAGTTTTCAGGAAATCAGCCGCGAAGGTTTACAGGCCTTAGGCCCGACCATCGAGATCATGGCCGAAAACGAAGAGCTCCTGGCACATAAACGAGCTGTGAGTATACGTCTTAAACAAGATTAATTCAAACCCATTATGTCAATGCTCCCTTTAGAACAATTGCTCCGCAAAAACATACTAGAGCTTACTCCCTATTCCTGCGCCCGCGACGAGTTTCAGGGTCAGGCATCGGTGTATCTCGATGCCAACGAAAACCCATACAACGGACCCTACAACCGCTATCCCGATCCTTTGCAGCGGGAGCTTAAGCAGAAAATCGCAGCGATCAAGGGATTGCGCCCCGGGCAAGTGTTTTTGGGCAATGGTAGCGATGAATCCATCGATGTCTTGTTCAGGGCTTTTTGCGAACCCCGCATAGACAACGTGGTAGCCATAGAGCCTACCTACGGCATGTACAGAGTTTCCGCCGGAATCAACGATGTGGCTTACCGTAGGGTCTTGCTCGACGAACATTTTCAAATAGATGCCGGCAGAATTTTGGCCGCCTGCGATGCTCATACCAAGCTTGTTTTTCTTTGTTCTCCCAACAATCCTACGGGCAACAGCCTGAATAGAGCCGAAATCCTGAAATCGCTGGACCGATTCGAGGGGATACTGGTGCTCGACGAGGCCTACATCGATTTTGCTTCGGAGCCTTCCCTGATGAGCCGGCTGGACGATTATCCCGGCCTGGTTGTGTTGCAGACATTTTCAAAAGCCTGGGGCAGCGCTGCCATCCGCCTGGGTATGGCTCTGGCCTCTGAATCGATAGTGAAGGTGTTGAACAAGATTAAATACCCCTACAACGTTAACCTGCTCACCCAACAGCAAGCCGCGAAGATGTTGGAATCTGCTCCCCGGGTGAAGGATTGGGTAGCACAAATCCTGCAGGAACGTGAACGGCTGCGCAAAGCCCTGTCAGAACTCCGTTTGGTCAAACACATTTACCCTTCGGACGCCAACTTTTTGCTGGTAAGGGTAAGCGATGCCAATCGACTTTATACTGCTTTGACAGAACAAGGCATCATTGTGCGCAACAGGAATAATGTATCTTTGTGTCTGGGTTGCCTTCGAATAACGATAGGCACGGCCGGTGAAAACCAAATCCTGCTACAAGCTTTAAAAGCCTTGGATCAAAACTTCGGGTAGTGTTTTGTATATAAATAATAGAATTCCAATGAAAAAAAGAGCCTTATTTATCGATCGTGACGGAACAATAATCGAAGAACCAAAGCCCAGTCTGCAGGTGGACAATTTGGATCAATTGGTGTTCTTGCCCAAAGTAATCCGGAATTTATACTTTATACGCAAGAAACTGGATTTTGAGTTTATTATGGTGTCCAATCAAGACGGCCTCGGCACAGATGCGTATCCCACAGAAAATTTCGAAAGGGTGCAGAATAAAATGTTACAAATCCTGCAAAACGAGGGCATTTGTTTTGATGCCATTCACATAGACCCCAGTTTGCCCGAGCAAAATTCACCCGGCCGGAAACCGGGAACTGCCATGCTTACATCCTATATGGACGGAAGCTACGATCTGGCTGCTTCTTTTGTAATGGGAGACAGGATGACGGATGTTCAACTGGCGCATAATCTGGGTTGTAAGTGTATATTGTTAAACGAAGAGATAAACCTTCAGGAATCTAAGGAATATGCCGCAAGCTGCGTTATGCAAAGCACGGACTGGGATAAAATCAGCGCTTTTCTTTTTGCCGGCCAGCGCAAGGTCAGCATAGAACGCAAGACCAAAGAAACCGAGGTGAAGTTGGAACTCGATTTGGACGGTAGCGGTAAAACCAATATCGATACGGGCATTAAATTTTTTGATCACATGCTCGACCAGATAGGGCGACATTCGGGTTGCGATCTGAGCATAATTGTCAAGGGCGACTTGGAGGTGGACGAGCATCATACGGTAGAAGATACCGCTCTGGTTTTGGGCGAGGCCTTGCGTCAGGCCTTGGGCGACAAACGCGGAATTGAACGTTACGGTTTTTGTTTGCCAATGGACGATAGCCTTTGCAGTCTGGCCCTCGATTTTGGCGGCCGGCCCTGGCTGGTTTGGGACGTGAATTTCCGCAGAGAGAAGCTGGGAGAGCTCCCCACGGAGCTGATTTTTCACTTCTTCAAATCCTTGAGCGATTCTGCCAAAATGAATCTGAATATCAAAGCCTTAGGAGATAACGAACACCATAAATCTGAAAGCATATTTAAGGCGTTCGCATTAGCGCTCAAAATGGCCATACGCCGCGATATATACCGTTACGATTTGCCCAGTACCAAAGGCCTGCTTTAGTATATTTGCTCTGTGCTTTTTCAAATAATTTGCTACCTTTGAAGCCTCCGGTTCACTAAATACCAAAGCAAATGAAACGTATTTTTTTCAGCTTAGTCTTGTTGACCCTCGTCGCTTGTCCTTTATTTGCCCAAACCTTAAACCTGGACCGGGCAACAAACCAACCGCAAGATCGGCCTTCCAGGTTTCCCACTGAACTCGAAGTAAGCCTTTCTCCCAAAGATATTGTGTACGCCACGAAAGATACCTCTGTACTCAAAATGGACATTTATCGTCCCCAGGCTCAGGATAAAGCTTTGCCCTGTCTGGTGTTTTTGTATGGAGGCGGTTTTAGCTCCGGTTCCAAAGACAACAAAACCACGGTGGAATTTTGTCATCAGATGACAGACAGGGGCTATGTGGTGGTGGCCATCAATTACCGTCACGGTATGGCCGGCGTCAAAAACAAAGGTTTCAAAATGGTTCGAAGCCTGGAAAGAGCCATCGGTATGGCGGTAGAAGATTTATATTCAGCTACGGATTTTTTACTTAAAAATGCCGAGTCCATAGGTATAGACCCCTCCCTGATAATGATCAGCGGCTCCAGTGCCGGCGCTGTAACCGTTTTGCAGGCCGATTACGAATTGGCCAACCGTTTTGAGAGGGCCGGCCTGCTGCCTGAAGATTTCGGTTACGCCGGAGTAATTGCCTTTGCAGGCGGTGTTTTCAGTCGCGAAGGTAAACCCGGTTACCAAAGGCAACCGGCGCCCACTTTTTTCTTCCACGGCAAGGAAGACCGTATGGTCAAGTACAAGTCTACCCAATTTTTCAATATCGGATTCTTTGGCAGCCACGCTTTAACCAAGCGCTTCAAAAAATTCGATTTTCCCTATGTGACTTACCGTTTCGAGGATATGGGCCACGAAATGGCCGTATTGCCCATGCAGCATTATCAGGACGAAATAGACCGTTTTATTAAAAGCTGCGTATTGGAAGGCTGTTTTTGTCGGAAAGACAGCACAATAACAGATCACGGGCTGCCCAAGGCCGATTACGGAAAATGGAGACTCAGCCGGATTTACGAATAAACCTTCTTTACCAATAAGCTCTACTCGAGGGGGCTGAGAGCGATGTAAAAGAGATTGCACACACCCGATTTGGTAATCTCGTAAGAACCTGCCTCCAGCCTGTCTACCACGATGATTTTATCGTTGTCTTCGTCGGTGTAAGCTATACCGTTCAGTTTCATACTGGCTGCCTCGTTGGGGCCGAAAACCAGGGTCAGCCGCCTGCTGTCGGTCAGTACAAAGGCAATGCGGGTGCTGCTTTCCATCTTGAGGCATTCGGTGTAAACGCTGTCCTTGTAGTTAACCGTACCCTTGCTGTTGGAATAATTGCCCGTGACGGTGAAGAAATCGTTGGAGGGCCCCGCCGAACGGCTGAAAGTACAGACGATATCGCCATTACCGGGCTCTTCTGCCGGATCACCTCCACCTCCCGGATCGCCTCCTGTTTCGCCGCTTCCCGGATCATCTCCTGTTTCGCCGTTCCCTGCCTGACCGAAGAAGCCTATCAGATTGCTGCTGTAGGAGGCTATGGCCGCTTTGAGCCCTTCGTTCACGGCGTAAGAGGCATCGTCGACGGAGTTGTCGAAGCTCCAGGTAAAATCACCCTTGCCCATACGTCCGGCGCCGAGCTGACCGCAAACAATTTCCGGCACCTCTTCGGCCGGGTGAGGGCTGTAGGTATACATCAGGGCTTCGTTAATATCGAAATTGTTGTAGGTATGGCTGCCCACCAGACTTTTGTAAGAAGAAGGCACGCTGTCCTGTCTGGAAGCAGCCTCGTAGGCGTCAAAGCTGGTGGCGGACTGAGTGTGGGGGATGAACTGGAGATTTGGGGTTTCGGCAAAAACGTTCCCAAAGCTCTTGATCATTCCTCCGTTTTCGCCCGAAAAAGTGCCGTCGCCCGTGGCATCTGTTCCCTGAAGGGAAATCATCATGGGTCGTTTGGTATTGCGAAAGTAATTGGCTTCGACAAAAACACTAGCCCCCATGGTGGCCCCCACACCGTATTTGGAAATCCCGTCGTAGAAGTTGTTGTACACGTGCACCGACATAACGCGTACACGGGGATGCCTCGAATCGGAATGGTCGAACCAGTTGTGATGATAACTGATCCAGTTTTCGCCCGATTCGCCGGTCATGCCGCAAAGCGAGGCTTTGCCTGCATCCCAGAAATGATTGTAGGAAAATGTAGCGTATTGGCAATTGTCCTTGAGATCGAGCGAGCCGTCGCCCTTGTTTTGATCGGAGGCACTGCCTGGACTGCCGTAAAAAATATCGCAATGATGCACCCAAACATGTTGGCTGCTTTTGATGGAGATTCCGTCTTCCTGAAAATTCATCAGCCCCAGGTTGCGCACTTCGATGCTGCTGCCGCGGTACAGGGTGAGCCCCCAGCCATAGGCTGTGGCATCGTTTCCGACACCTTCGAGCGTTACGTTCAAAGGAGCGGGTCCGGCATCGCTTTTCACTTGCAGGCCGTCCTGATCGCTCAACAATTGACCGGCCTCAAAATCTTCCGTGCGGATGGTTCCTATAAAACGCACTGCCCAGGGCGTGGAGTCGTGGCCTTTTTGCTTGCCCTGTAAAATTTTTCCTATGCCGGTACGCGTTTCGGTTTTCCCTTTAGAATCTATTATCACATTGTGAGTTATGCTGTTGCAATTGTCTTTGGTCACGTAAAATACTACGGCATTGTCTTTGAGGCTGCCGTCGTTTTTGTATGCGCCGATACCTTCGTTCAGATTGTGGTGGGCAAAGCCGCTGCGATCGTGGGCCCTTACTTCCACAAAGTCCGATTCGGCTGCAAAATCGTCCATCTCTAAACCTTCCCGGTCGAGGGGAACGATTTTAAAACGATAATAACCGGCTTTCAAGCCTATGGCGTCGGCTCTGCCGTAGCTGCCGTAATTGCGGATCAGCGGGCTGTCCAAAGGCCGATATTCGCTTCCCGTTTCCTGCGATTTACAATAGACCCGATAGGAGAGAGCGCTTTCCAAAGGTTCCCAGCTTACGGAAGCCGCTTCGAGCCAGCCTTCGGTCGAGACGATGGCTATGGTGTTTGGAGTTGAATCGGGTTCCTGCACAAATTGAATAGCGGAAGCAGTACCGGGGAAATGCAGGCTGTCTCCCTGTCTGAAATAAATACTGAACTCGTTGTTTTCGCCAAAAACTATGCTTTCGAGCTCTTTCAGGCTGAAATGCTCCACGCTGTCTGTGTCACGAAGATCGACACGCAGTTTGGTATTTGCCTGCAATCCTGTCAAAACAACTACGAGCAAGGCAAGTGTCAGCATTTTCTTCATGACAAGCGAATCTAAAGTTTGACAAAACGAATCAGGTACTTGCCCGTCCTGAGCAAATAGACGCCGGCAGGCAGATCGCTTAGGTCTATCTGTACCGAGCTTGCGTGAGCTTGTTGTGTTTTGACCAGGCGGCCTTCGATATCGTACAACAGCAGGCGACTGCCGGTCTCGAGGTTTTCCAGCGGCAAGATATCCTTTACCGGATTGCGGGCCAATAAAACACGGGTGTTTTGCAGGGGACTGAGTCCGCTTCCTTCCGTAAATTCAATGCTCAACAACAGGCAATGGATGCTCAGGCTGTCTCCGCCGGGAAAATGCAACACGGCAGTATCTCCTTTGAAGCTGATGCGGTTAAGCGCTTGCTGCAATTCCTGGCCTTCTATCCGCACTATTCGCTCCGAATAGATATTCAGGCTGAAAAGGCAAAACAGGGTCGGCAGCAGAATGATACGGAATTTCATGGTTGACGATTTATTTTTTCGGATGACTTGCGCAGTTTTCCAGCAAGTAGTTTTCGGCCTCAATACTCCACAAGCCTCGGTTCTTCTCACAAATTTCAGCCAGTTTACGGAAAACGGGATTGCTTTCGCCTAAGCGGGCAAAGTCGGAAATAGGCGTAAGAGGAAGATCGATGTGGTTGTATATCAGCTTTTTGCCTCCGGGAATGGAGGGTAAATTCAAGGTGGCTTCTATCACGGCATTCAGTCCGCCGATATGTGTAATCAGTCCTGCCGGATCCATGCCCCTGCCCATAAGCTCCAAGGCTTCAATCATATCGTCGGTATTGCCTCCGCTGGTGCCCACCACATGGGTGTAGGCATAATGCACGTTGTAAAAATTCATCATGGCGCTGAATTTGGGATCGGAGGGACCGGCAAAAAAGTTCAGGCAGCCGTCAAATGCCAGAATAGCGTCGGCCTGTTCTATCACGGAACGCACGGGCGCAAAAACGAAGACGTCGTCGTAGCCTTCACCGGAGCTAAGTTCTTTCAATCCGGCTACCGGGTCAGGCAGGGCGGCCGTATTCACGTAAACAAGCTTTATGCCCCTGGAGGCAGCAAATTCGGGCGTGTAAAGTCTGGCGGCCCGGTCGAGCCTGGCCTGGTCAATATCGGTCACTACCAGCAATGAAGGCTTACGGTCTTCTCGATGTAGCACATAGTTGATGGCCGCAAGTCCCATTGGGCCAACACCGGCCAGAATAGCCATTTTCCCCTTGTCGACAATTTCCATCTTATGTACGTAGGAACCGGGGGTTGTGTGGTAATTGGCGTGCATGGCTCCGATCACGCAGCTCAGGGGCTCCGAAAGGGAGGCAGGATAAAAACCGGCACCTTTGTAAGATAAAAGGCAGTTCTGCTCCATTACTTCGTTGGGGATTATTACATAGGTGGCATCGCCTCCTATATAGGCATAGGAATAGCCGGGAGCACTCAAAATACCCACCGGACCTCCTTCGTAATTCATCGCCGGTTGTATGGAGAATTTTTCTCCGGCTTTGAATTTATGAGCCCATTTAGAACCTACTTCGATCAGTTCTCCGGCAAATTCGTGGCCGATGATGATGGGGTTTTTATCCACGTCGTCCGGAACACGTTTATGATCAGCTCCCTGTATGGCTGCCTTGTAAGAAGACATACACAAACTGTCGCACACTATTTTTGCCAATATTTCATCGTCCTTAATGGCGGGCAATTCAAAAGTCTCGAGGCGAAGATCTTTTTTGCCGTATAGACGTACTGCTGTTGTTTTCATCTTGGTTTTCGGGTAAAAAATTAATATCCGCAAAGGTAGTAAAAATCCTCAAGCTCTCTTTGGTGGAAATAATATAAAAAAGCCTTTTTAAAACACTTGTTTTTATTTACATTTGCAAATCTTATCGGGCAACGCTCTAATTGGCCTTTATCTGCTTAAGAAAGAGCAACAAAGCCTGTATTTTTTGGATTGAAATTTTCATTTTTATTCCTATGTCAGACAATAAAAGTATGCGGACAGCCCTGATTTCTGTTTATCACAAAGAAGGTTTGGACGAAATTTTACACCAATTGCACCGGGAAGGGGTTGAATTTATCTCCACCGGAGGCACCCAACAATTTATTGAATCGCTGGGTTATCCCTGCGAAAAAGTCGAAAGTCTCACCGGTTATCCTTCGGTACTGGGCGGTAGAGTAAAAACTCTGCATCCCAAGATATTTGGCGGCATTCTCAACCGCCGCTCGCTGGATACCGACCGGCAGGAATGCGTAGAATACGATATACCTGCCATCGACCTGGTGATAGTGGATTTGTATCCCTTTCAGGAAACAGTAAAATCGGGAGCCGCTGCCGAAGATATTATAGAGAAAATAGATATAGGCGGCATTTCGCTTATCAGGGCGGCTGCCAAGAACTTCAACGATGTGGTTATTGTTGCCTCTAAAGCTCAATACCCTGCTTTGCTCGATTTGCTGAACGAGCAGGGAGCTACCACTTCACTCGAGGACCGTCGTTGGTTTGCCCGTGAAGCTTTTGCCGTTTCATCGGGTTACGATGCCGCCATTTTCAATTGGTTCGACGGGGCAGATGGCTCAGCTCTGAGAGTTGCCATCGACCACCCCAAGGTTTTGCGCTACGGCGAGAATCCCCACCAGCAAGCTTCCTTTTTCGGTGATTTCGATGAGTTGTTTGAGCAGCTCAACGGTAAGGAAATTTCTTACAACAATCTATTGGATATAGACGCAGCCGTATCTATGGTAAACGATTTCGATGAAACCACTTTTGTTATCGTCAAACACAACAACGCCTGCGGCCTGGCGTCGCGTCCTGTGCTCGTAGATGCCTGGAATGCCGCTCTTTCGGCAGATCCGGTGTCGGCTTTTGGAGGCGTTTTTGCTACGAACGCCGCCATCGACAAGACTACAGCCGAAGAAATCAACAAGCTCTTTTTCGAAGTATTGATTGCGCCCGACTATGATTTCGACGCTTTAGAAATATTGACCCAAAAGAAGAATCGCATTCTTTTGATTCAGAAAGAAATTCCTCAAGGGGGAAAACAATTTCGCTCCCTGTTCAACGGAGTGTTGGTGCAAGATAAGGATACACATACCGAAACCGCAGAGGATTTGCGTTGCGTTACCGAAAAAGAGAGCGATGCAGCTCAGATCGAAGATCTGCTTTTTGCCAACAAGGTGGTGAAGCACAATAAGAGTAACGCTATCGTGTTGGTAAAAGACAAACAGCTTTGTGCGGCCGGCGTGGGTCAAACCTCCAGGGTGGATGCCCTAAGGCAGGCCATCGACAAAGCCAGAAGCTTCGACATGGAGCTCGAAGGGGCCGTAATGGCTTCCGATGCCTTTTTCCCTTTCCCCGATTGCGTCGAAATTGCAGATGAAGCAGGTATTACCGCTGTAATTCATCCCGGGGGATCCATCAACGACAAATTATCCATCGAATATTGCAACGAACACGGTTTGGCCATGTACACAACCGGATACAGACACTTTAAACATTAAAACCGATATGGGAATCTTTTCTTTTACTCAAAAAATAGCCATCGATTTGGGCACTGCCAACACTATCATTATGTGTAACGATAAAATTGTGGTAGATGAGCCCAGTGTAGTAGCCCTCGATCGTAAAACCGACAAGATGTTGGCCGTAGGCGAGAAAGCACGGCTGATGCACGAAAAAACTCATGAAAATATCCGCACCGTACGTCCCTTGCGCGACGGAGTCATAGCCGACTTCTATGCTGCCGAGCAAATGATCCGCGGACTGATTAAGATCGCTCTGCCCCGGGGCAGCGGTTTCTTTTCTTCTCTGCGTATGGTGGTTTGCATTCCTTCGGGCTCAACCGAAGTGGAACTGCGTGCCGTACGCGACTCGGCCGAGCACGTAGGCGGACGCGAAGTATATATGATATATGAACCCATGGCAGCCGCCATTGGTATAGGGATCGATGTGGAAGCCCCCGAAGGCAACATGATAGTGGACATAGGCGGCGGCACTACCGAGATTGCTATTATTTCGCTGGGCGGCATAGTGGCCAACAAATCCACCCGCATTGCCGGTGACGATTTTACCACAGACATTCAGGAATATATGCGCCGGCAACACAACCTGCGTATAGGGGAACGTACGGCAGAACGCATCAAAATCAATGTAGGCTCTGCTCTAACGGAGCTGGAAAATCCTCCGGAAGACTTTTTGGTATACGGCCCCAATCAAATGACGGCTTTGCCTATGGAAGTTCCCGTTTCCTATGTGGAAATTGCCCATTGCCTCGAAAAGTCGGTTTCCAAAGTAGAGACCGCGATTTTGAATGCTTTGGAGCAAACTCCTCCGGAGCTTTATGCCGACATCGTACGCAACGGCATCTACCTGACCGGTGGAGGATCTTTGCTCAGAGGTTTGGCCAAACGCCTGAGCGATAAGATCAATATCCCCTTTATCGTGCCCGAAGATCCTTTACATGCTGTAGCCAGAGGTACCAGCGTAACTTTGAAGAACGTAGATAGATTCAATTTCCTGATGCGTTAATGCGACAACTTATTCATTTTCTCGTCCGGTACAGAAACTTCTTCTTGTTTTTGTTCCTGGAAATCCTGTCGCTGATACTCTTATTTCGTTTTAACGACTATCAGCAAGGGGTTTTATTCAGTTCAGCCAATCGAATAAACGGGAAATTGTATACTTTCAGGGAAGCGGTAAGTGGTTTTTTTGCCCTGCGCGAAAACAACACGGAGTTGTTACGCATCAACAGTGAGATGGAACTCAAAATAGCTCGTCTCGAAGAGAGTTTGCGCAAAGCCGGGTTGGAAGAGGAGCAATTAAAAGCCGCAGGCAGCTACGAATTCATTCATGCCAGGGTTATCAAAAACAGCGTTTCGCAACTGCGAAACTACCTGACCCTAAATGTGGGTAAGCTGGACGGAGTTGCCGAAGGCATGGGGGTTTGCAACCATCTGGGCATAGTGGGGGTGGTGAGTGTCTGTTCCGACCATTTTTCGGTCGTTATTCCGCTATTGAACCCCGATATCAGTTTCAGTTGTATTGTTTCCGGCAGCAACAGTGTGGGTTCACTCAATTGGAAAGGAGGGGATACGCGTTTTGCCTGGCTGGAGGAATTGCCCGACTATGCTTTTTGGGCTATAGGAGATACGGTGGTAACCAGCGGTTTTTCGGATGCTTTCCCCTACGGAATTCCCGTTGGAGTGATAGAAAGCATCGAGAGGAAAAGCAACAGTAGTTTTCATCGTTCCAAGGTCAGGCTGTTTACCACTTTTGAGTCTCTGGCAGACGTGAGGGTAATTTCGCATTTTTTGCGTGAAGAAAAACTGGAATTGGAAAAAGAGCTTAAACAATGATACGTTTATTTCTGAAACATCTTTTTTTGTTTGTACTCTTGTTTTTGCTGCAAATAATAGTATTTCAGCAACTTTATTTCTGGTATGTAACGCCCTTAGTATACGTCTATATTCTTATTCGCTGGCCTGCGACGCTTCCGGCAGGTTGGGTACTTATTCTGGGTTTTTTGCTTGGCCTGCTGGTCGATGTCAACGTCGATACTCCCGGCATGCACGCCGCTGCCACTACCTTTGTGGCGTTTTTGCGGCCCTCCTTACTCAAAGGTTTTCTGAATAGAGACGAGGTTGAAAACCTGGAACCCAGAGAAAAAAGCATGGGTTTTCTCCCTTATTGGAAATACGCCGTCAGTATAGTCTTGCTGCATCATACCGCGCTCTACGTACTGGAATCTTTTTCCTTTTTCGACCCCTTGCTCTTGCTGGTTAAAATTGTCGGAAGCGCCTTGCTGAGCCTTTTGTTGATTTTTTTATTCGAACGATTCTAACTGAAGACCGGACATTGCCATGCGATCATCTACCACCGACTATGAGAATAGGGGCAGAATTTTTATTCTGATCATTGTGGGCGTGATATTTATTTTTATTGTCCGGCTGGCGTATTTGCAGTTGTTTTCGGAAGAATACGACAAATACGCCGACAGCAACGCATTGTTCAAAAAAACCATCTATCCCGAACGCGGAGTGATATACGACAGAAACGGCAAACTGATGGTATATAATCAGGCCTTTTACGATATCATGGTTACTCCCCGCGAAATGCAGGGCCTGGACACCCTGGAGTTTTGTTCCACTCTAAAGATAGATCGCGCCTTTTTTGAGAAGAGAATGACAGACATTCGCAACCGGAGGCTTAATCCGGGTTATTCTTCTTATACCCCTCAACTGTTTATGTCGCAATTGTCTGTCGAAGCCTATGGACCGTTACAAGAAAAACTCTATCGTTTTCCGGGATTTTCGATTACCAACCGCAGTCTGAGGCGTTATTCCCGCCCCATAGCCTCGCATGCCCTGGGCTATGTGGCCGAAGTAAACCGTAAAGACATTGAAGAAGATAACTACTATACCCTGGGAGATTACAGCGGCCGTTCGGGAATCGAGAAAATGTACGAAAATGTATTGCGCGGCGAAAAAGGAGTGGAAGTTCTGCTGAGGGATGTGCACGGCCGCATAAAAGGAAGTTACAACGAAGGTAAACGCGATTTGGCCCCTGTGCCGGGCAAAGACCTTACCTTGTCGCTCGATATGGACCTGCAGGAGTACGGCGAAAAGCTGATGGAAAACAAAAGAGGCGCTATAGTGGCCATTGAACCCAAAACAGGAGAAATACTGGCTTATGTGTCAGCCCCTTCGTACGATCCGTCGTTGCTGGTAGGCAGCACTTGGGTGCAACATTACATGGAGTTGGAGTCTTCGCCGCATAAGATTTTTTTGAACCGTCCCATACAATCTTTTTATCCTCCCGGTTCAACTTTAAAACCCGCACAGGGATTAATTTTTTTACAAGAGAATATCATCAGTCCCTCCACTAAATTTGCCTGTTACGGCGGTTATTTTTTTGCCAGACAGAAGTTGGGCTGCCACAGTCATCCTTCGCCCCTGAATCTGCCCGATGCGATTTCGGCTTCGTGCAATGCTTACTTTGCGGCCGCCTATCGAAGTATGATCGACCACCCCCAATATTCTTCGGTGCAGGAAGCTTACGAACACTGGCGCAGATTGATCTGCTCCATAGGCTTTGGCAGCCGTCTGGGAGTAGACCTGCCCTACGAACAATCGGGCTTGATACCTACTACGGATTATTATAACGGAATATACGGACAAAGAGGCTGGAGAGGGACCACGATCATATCCAATGGCATAGGTCAGGGAGAAGTCCTGGCTACTCCGCTCCAAATGGCCAATTATTGCGCCGTGATATGCAACAAAGGCTGGTATATAACTCCGCATATCGTGCGTCAGGTTCATGGTATGGAAGCAGACACAAGCATAATAAAAAAGCATGTCTCCGGAATAGATCCCGAACACTTCGAGCCCATCATCGAAGGAATGCGAGGCGCAGTCACCAGCCCTATGGGAACTTCCAAGGGAGTGTCCATTCCCGGTATAGAGGTCTGCGGCAAGACAGGCACGGCCGAAAATCCCGGTGTGGACCACTCCATATTCATATGTTTTGCACCCAAAGACGATCCGCAGATCTGTATGCTGGTCTTTATCGAAAACGGAGGGTTTGGAGCCACCTGGGCAGTGCCTATGGCCAGCCTGATGCTGGAAAAATATTTGAAGGGAAGTATTGCTCCCGGACGAAAATGGATGGAAACCCGATTATTGAACGCTAACCTTATGAACGTTGAACTCAAAGATTAATCCCATAAGCCTCTGGAAAGCAGTAGATATACAGACTATAGTTATTTATCTGTTTTTAGTTATCGTAGGCTGGCTCACCGTTTTTAGCGCCAGTTATAATTACGACAGCGCGGTCCTATTCGATTTGAACAGCACCGCGGGCAAGCAATTGATCTGGATAGCTGTTTCGCTGGTGACGGCTTTCTTTATACTTCTTATCGACGCCAAATTTTATTATTACCTGTCTTACAACGGCTACATTATCGTTATGTTTTTGCTGTTGCTCACTCTATTGATTGCACCCGAGATAAAAGGATCCCGTTCCTGGCTGGTGTTTGGCCCTTTTAGTATTCAACCGGCAGAGTTTGCCAAATTTATAACCGCCCTGACCCTTGCCCGCTATTTGTCCGATTACGGCTTTAATACCAGACATCCCGGCTCCATAGCTATCTTGTTTGCTCTTTTACTTATCCCCATGGGATTGATCTTTTTACAAAAAGAATCCGGTACCGCTTTGGTGTTTTTGGCCTTCCTGCTGGTCTTTTTTCGCGAAGGGATGTCGGGCGTGTTGCTTTTTGCCGGTGCCTGTTTCCTGAGTTATTTTGTGTTGGGGCTCAGATTTGGTGAACAGACCTTGTGGGAACATACTTCTCTGGGCAATTTTTCGGTACTACTACTTATAGCCTTGGTTGTTTCCGGTTTGCTTCTTCGCTACCACAAAAAAGACAACAAAGCCTGGTTGATTGTTTTGCTGGGCAACGTTTTGCCGGTAATGGCAGCCTTAATCTGGAACCGCTTTACCAAATGGGGTTTTGATATTGCCCTGCTTCAGTTGGCGCTCTTGGGCTTATCTGTCGTTTACGCCTTGTACCAGAGCATACGCCACAATTCCAGAAATCCGGCTTTGATTGCTCTTTTTGCCCTGCTCTCAGTGGCCTTTTTGTATGGTATAGACTATACCTTCGACCGTGTGCTGCAGCCCCATCAACAAACACGTATTCTGGTTTTGCTGGGCACCATGGACGATCCTTCGGGGGTGGGCTATAACATCAATCAGGCCAAGATTTCCATAGGATCGGGCGGTTTTTGGGGCAAGGGTTTCCTGAATGGAACGCAGACCAAATTGAAATACGTCCCGGAACAGGACACCGACTTTATTTTCTGTACCATAGGTGAGGAATTCGGCTTTGCCGGTTCGGTGTTTCTTCTGCTGGTATATGGTTATTTGCTGGTCCGACTGATTTTTATGGCAGACCGGCAACACTTTGCCTTCGCGCGAATTTACGGCTATTGCGTGGCCAGTCTTCTCTTTGTGCATTTGTTGGTGAATGTGGGGATGGTGCTCGGCCTGATGCCTGTAATAGGTATCCCTTTGCCTTTCTTAAGTTACGGAGGCTCTGCTTTACTGGGATTTACTATTCTTTTGTTTATTTTCCTGCGGCTGGATGCCGACAATATGAGGCGACATTAGGCCAGATCACTTAAGCCTCAGGCATACTCCCACATTCCGGATGCCTTCCAGCACTTCGTCCTGCATGGCGTGGCTCAGCTCGATTTTGAACTTGCCGGTCATAGGCAGGCTTTTTAGGATCACTTCATGCGTAAACAGCGATCCCCAGCCTGAACCCGTCCATTTTCCATCTTCTTTGGTCAGTTTGATATCTATAAACTCACGATAAACGCTGTCCGTCAAAAAAATATCCGCGTTCAGGCAAAGATTGGCATAGGGGTAGCTGTTGTTGTTGCGCAGTTGAACAATGATTTCCACATTCCCGGCTTTGCCGGGAGCAAAGGCAAGGCTGTCTTCGAAACATAAAACTTCGGCTCTGTTCCATTGCGTCAGCGGCCTGAATTCATGGTAGAGGCTATCCTCCCGGCAGGCGCTGAACAAGAGCATAAGCAGGATGGTAAAGATGTTGCTTAGTTGGCCTGGCTTCATTTTGCGTCCGGGCTGTTTTGATTGTTTCTGTTGTCGTTACGGGTATTGTTGCCGTCTTGCCTGTTCCGGTTGCGGGAACGGTTTTTCCTGTTCCTGTCGGTCCTGTTGCGGGCTTCTCTTGTTTTGTTTTCGCCCTGATTGCTTCTGAAATTGGAACGTTTTTTGTTGTTTTTGTTTCTTTTTTTGTCGAAGCGTTGCAGATCGCTGTTGAGGACATCGCCAAATTCGTTCCGGCTTTTTTCTTCGGCCAGTTCCAGCAGTGAGTCAACTCGGATGCCTTTTTTATTCAGCGCAATAATCTGCAGGGCTCTCTCCACCGGTATGCTGATGGCGTTTACCATGGAATCTTTGTCGGTGGAGTAGCTGACCTGACGTTTTAAGAGGTCGGTCTTGATCTGAAAATAGCTGGCGTCTTTGGTTTCGAGCACTATGTCTTTGGCCGGGAAACCCTTTTGAGCCTCCACATACATATCTGTTTCGTAGTTGAGGCAACATTTGAGTTTACTGCATTGTCCGGCCAATTTTTGAGGGTTCAGGCTCAGGTCCTGGTAACGGGCAGAGCTGGTAGATACGGAAACAAAGTTGGTCATCCAGGATGAACAGCACATTTCTCTGCCGCAGGGGCCTATGCCTCCTATACGGCCGGCCTCCTGACGGGCTCCGATCTGTTTCATTTCTATACGCACATGGAAGGTGTCGGCCAGTACCCTTATCAGTTGCCTGAAGTCCACCCGGTCGTCGGCGATATAGTAAAAAATGGCTTTGTTTCCGTCGCCCTGGTATTCCACGTCGCCTATCTTCATGTTGAGATTGAGCTCTTCGGCTATTTTGCGGGAACGCAGCATGGTGTCGTGTTCAAGGGCTTTGGACTCGGCGAATTTTTCGAGGTCTACGGGACGGGCTTTGCGGTAAATCCGGCGGACTTCCTGCTGATCGAAGCGATAATTGATTTTTTTCATCTGCTTGAGCACCAGATGGCCGGTAAGGCTCACTTCGCCGATGTCGTGACCCGGCGAAGATTCCACCGCCACCAAATCGCCTTTTTGCAGGGGGATTTTGTTGCTGTTCAGGTAATATCCCTTGCGGGTATTTTTGAATTGCACCTCAACGTAATCCGTCGAAGCCTGAGCTTCGGACAAATCGCAGAGCCAATCGAAAGTGTTCAGTTTTTTTATTTTGTTACAACCGCAAGCCTTGGTAGACATCAAGAAGCCGTTGTTTTGTAGTTTATAGGTCATAAAAAGCTTATTTAAGCTACAAAAGTAATTTTTTTTAGCTTCTAACGCAATTATTTAAACAAGAGGATGCTTTGCACGGCGGTATCGAAAAACACCATTTTGGCCTGTACGTTCTGTTCGATATGCCGTTCGGCCAGGGCAAAGAGATCCATAAAAGCCTGAACGTTGCGCTGGTTGATGTAGGGAAAAAACTTGGAAGAAAAAGACATTTCTTCGGGATTGAGGTAGCTGAGTTTTTCTTCGCGGGTGTTGAGGATGAAATTTTCTCGAACCATGCGTTGGGCAAAACTCAGGTAATTCTTTTGTCGTTCCCTGCCTATTTTGGCCATCTCTTCCGACCAAAGCCTGAGGTCTTGCAGGCTTTTTTGCTTTTCGGGCAATTTGGAAGGGGGAAAATGGGCAATGGTATAAGCTGCCCGCATGTTGCGTATGAATTGCTCCAGGAAGAAACGGTCTTCTTCGTCCGATTCCAATAAACGGAGTGCTTCGAGCCAACTGCCTCCCGCCAGACGAACAAGCGATTTGAGGCTTGCCGGTTCCATAGCTTTGAGCTCTTGCAAGGCCCTTTCCATATCTTCGTCGGCAATGCGGGGCACCTGAATATGCTGAGCCCTCGAATAAATGGTTTCCAGGTTTTTTTCGCTGTTTTCCGATACCAAAAGAAATACGGTGTTACCTTGAGGTTCCTCCAGTATTTTGAGCAATTTGTTGGCGCAGGAAGTGTGCATTTTTTCGGGCAACCAGATCAGCATTACCTTATATTCGGCTTCGATGCTCTTGAAGCTGAGTTTGCGCAAAATCTCGGAACTTTCTTCGGCGTAGATCATACCCTGGGCATTGCCGGCTCCGATGTATTCCATCCAACTGTTGTAGCTAAAGTAGGGTTTACCTGCGGCCATTTCCCTCCACTGCGGGAGAAAATCGTCGCAGATCCACCTTTTCTTACTGTCGGGTTTATAAATGGGAAACACAAAATGCAAATCGGGATGAACCAGCTTGTTGAATTTGCGGCAGGAAGCACATTGTCCGCAGGAGTCGCCTGTCTGCCGGTCTGTGCAGCAAATATAACGGGCCAGAGCCAGAGCCAAGGCCAGCTTACCTCTGCCGGGATTGCCCGACAACATCAGGGCATGGGGCATACGGCCGGTGTCGACCATATCGAGCAAACGTTTTTTGACGGCCTGCTGGCCTATGACATCTTTAAAATACATTTTCCGTTTTTGTTGTGTCTGCACTGGCTATCAAAGGTTCAGCTTGCAATTGCCGGATGATCTCGAGTTTGACCAGTTCAAAACTGTCTTTATATTCGGGTTTCAATGGGGTAGAGGGGGGCGATTCCATCTTGAGCGGATCGATGGGGTTGCCGTTTTTGTACACCCTGAAATCCAGATGAGGGCCGGTAGAGAGCCCGCTGGAGCCCACATAACCCAGCAATTCTCCCTGGGAAACTTTTTGGCCTACCGCCAGGCCCTTGGCAAAACCGCTTAGGTGCATATAGGTGCTGGTATAGGTGCTGTTGTGCTTAACGCTGACGTAATTGCCGCCGCCTCCGGCCTGATAGGCTTTTTTTACCACGACGCCGGCACCGATGCTGTACACGGGAGTGCCCGTAGGAGCAGCGTAATCCACTCCGTGATGCGGTCTGCGAATTCTTAGTACCGGATGCATCCGGCTGTGGCTGTAGCGCGAACTGATGCGGGAATAACGCAAAGGAGCCTTCAAGAAGGCTTTACGCAGGTTGATTCCCCGGTCGTCGAAAAAATCCCTGAATCCGTCCTGCACAAAGGGAATGGCGTAATAATCGTGACCCACGTGATTAAAAACGGCTCCGTGTATTTTGCCTATGCCCACCGACACCGTGTCGTCGACAAAATGCTCGTCGTAGATTACCTTGTAGCTGTCGCCGGCCTGTATGCCGAAGAAGTCGATTTGCCAGGCGTAAATATCCGAAAGGTCCAGGGCCAGGTTGATATTATATCCCCGTTCTTTCATACTCATCCACAGGGAATGGTCGATTTCACCCTCAGCCAGCCGGGTTTCGACGCTGATTTCTTTTTGTTTGCGGTAAATCTGCAGGCTGTCGGAAAAATCGAAGACCACAAAATCGGTGACGCTTTCCTGATAGATGAAATACTTCAATGTGTTGGTACTGTCCCTGCTGCTCAGACTGTAATAAGGCTTGCCTGCCTGCAGATGCCTGACGTTGAATACCGGTCTGGCCTTTTTGGCGCATTGGTCTATCGTCGAGGGACCGACGCCCAGTTGACCCAATAAAAGCGAAAGGCTGCCTCCGCGGGGAATCTTGCCTTCCTGCATAGCTAAGGTATCTGTGCGGATACCTAGAAAATAACGGGCGGGGTCTTCCTCTTGGGTGTGAATCTCGGTACTGTCGGTTGTCTTATCGGTTTGGCTTTTTTGCCGGCAGCCCTGTGTGGCTGTTAGCAGCGTTAGCACGACGGCGAGCCGGCTAAAAATCTGAAGCGCTTGTTTCATCGGGTTTATCCTTGTATTTGAAAGGGACAAATTAAAAGAATATTATCGGAAACTACCCTCTTTGCCCGGTCTATTTTAAACAAGCTAAAGTTTTGTTTCAAATTCTTTGGTTTTGTTGCCGGTAAAATGATAAAATATACCTCGAAACAGGTATGTTTTTGTGGAAAAAGAGTATCTTTGTGGCCAAATTTAAGTTTTACTCTAAAAAACATAACAAACATGATTAAAGTAGGTATTAATGGTTTTGGCCGTATCGGACGTTTCGTATTCCGTGCAGCTCAGACAAGAAATGACATTGAGGTTGTAGGTATCAATGACCTTTGCCCAGTTGATTATATGGCTTATATGCTGAAATATGATACTATGCATGGTCAGTTTAACGGAACTATTGAAGCTGATGTTGAAAAAAGCCAATTGATCGTTAATGGTAAGGCTATTCGTGTAACAGCAGAAAGAAATCCGGCAGATTTGAAATGGAACGAAGTAGGTGCTGAGTATGTTGTTGAATCTACAGGTTTGTTTTTGACAAAAGAAAAGGCTCAAGGTCATATCGATGCTGGTGCTAAATATGTAGTTATGTCAGCTCCTTCAAAAGACGATACTCCGATGTTTGTATGCGGTGTAAACTTGGATGCTTACGTAAAAGGTACTCAATTTGTTTCTAATGCATCTTGTACTACCAACTGTTTGGCTCCTATTGCTAAAGTTTTACATGATAATTTTGGTATTACTGATGGTTTGATGACTACAGTTCATTCAACAACTGCAACTCAGAAAACAGTTGATGGTCCTTCAATGAAAGATTGGAGAGGTGGTCGTGCAGCAGCAGGTAATATTATTCCTTCTTCTACAGGTGCTGCTAAAGCTGTAGGTAAAGTTATTCCGGCTTTGAACGGCAAATTGACTGGTATGTCAATGCGTGTTCCTACTTTGGACGTATCTGTTGTTGACTTGACAGTTAATTTGGCTAAACCTGCTAAATATGATGAAATCTGTGCTGCAATGAAGAAAGCTTCTGAAGGTGAATTAAAAGGTATCCTTGGCTATACTGAAGATGCTGTAGTTTCTTCTGATTTCTTAGGTTGTCCGTTGACTTCTATTTTCGATGCTAAAGCCGGTATTGCTTTGACAGACACTTTTGTTAAAGTCGTTTCATGGTATGATAATGAAATCGGTTACTCTAATAAAGTATTGGATCTGATTGCTCATATGGCAAAAGTAAATGGATAAATCTTTTATAATATTCTATAGTGAAAGGGCTGCTGAAAACCAGCAGCCCTTTTTGTATATATAAAATCAAGAATTTGTATTTGTGTAATTACACTTAATATTATATTCAGGGAATGTTTTTTGGGGAACGATTAATTGTGGATTTATTTGTTGTTAAGTTGAATATTAACGATTTATTTCTTATAATATCTATGATTTATGAAATGATAGATAATGGATATACAGAGAGTAAATACCTTTATTCTGGCTGATGAAAAATATTTTTTATCAGAGTTATTATGCCTTCTGGAAATTTATGATTAAATACAGATGATTCAAAATAGACTTTATTCAGACTATGTATATAAATATTTTTCACTATCTTTAATAATTTCAGTTGTTTCTTGCTCTCTTATAGACTGATCATTTTTGCGGATTGTTGAATTAATTGCATGTAAGGGATTTGAAATTTGGACTATTATCGATAGGTTTATTATAATGAATGCTACAAAAGAAAAAATGACTCTAAGTTTCAATTACTTTTCGATTGGATGTGATAATTGCTGAGTAAAAGGAAGGTGTTTGTTCCGATTTTGTTTGTTGTAATATTAAATGGAATATGGATTTTTTATAGATGTGTGATATATCATTTGAATAAAATAGAAAAGACTGCAGAGAATAATAACAGCTTGTTTTAATATTATAGATCATTCTTATTGTGGAATGTTTATCTATGTAAGTCTTGTTTGGTTAAAGTTTTTTTGTTTTGATAGATGAAGAAAAAAATTTCTTTAGAAGCTTTTTTGAAAAAATATAGTTTTGTGTTTTGCTATTTTTTTCTTTCTTTGTATGATGAATAAATGTCTCTTTATGGAAAAATATGATTTGATAACCATACTAGGTCCTACTGCTTCTGGAAAAACGCCTCTAGCTGCAGCATTGGCTTACGATTTAGATACAGAGATAATAAGTGCGGATAGTCGTCAAGTTTATAGAGGAATGGATTTGGGAACAGGGAAAGATCTGGCTGATTATCTAGTTAATGGAAAAGTTATTCCTTATCATTTAATTGATATTGTCAATCCTGGATATAAATATAATGTTTTTGAATTCCAACGTGATTTTCTTGCTGCTTATCAAGATATTGTGATAAAAGGGATGTGCCCTATACTTTGCGGAGGAACTGGTATGTATATAGAGTCGGTTCTGAAAGGATATCGATTATTACCTGTACCAGAAAATGTTGAACTAAGAAAGTTTTTATCTGATAAGTCATTAGAAGAACTTACACAGATATTAAGCAGTTATAAGAAGTTACATAATTCTACAGATATTGATACAGCAAAGCGTGCTATTCGTGCAATTGAAATTGAAGAATATTATCGGACAATGCCTGTAAAAGAACGTGAATTTCCTTTGATTAAGAGTCTGAATGTCGGTTTGAAAATAGATAGAGATTTGCGGAGAACAAAAATAACATCTCGTTTGCAACAGCGTTTGGATGAAGGAATGATTGATGAAGTGAAGACTTTATTGCAGCGAGGAATTTCTGCTGAAAGCTTAATATATTATGGTTTAGAATATAAATATCTTACTTTGTATGTAATAGGTCAGATTTCTTATGAAGAAATGTTTAATGGGCTTGAAACTGCAATTCATCAGTTTGCTAAAAGACAAATGACATGGTTTCGAGGGATGGAGCGAAGGGGGATTTCTATACATTGGTTGGATGTTACTTTACCTACGGTGGAAAAGGTGGAGCGTATAAAAGAAATGTTAAATAAGTGAGGAATGGAATAATATGGCAATCGAAGAAAATAGATGGGGGATTATATATAACCCTAAAGCGGGAACACGGAAAGTACAAAAGCGTTGGTTTAAAATCCGAGAGTATTTAGAGGAACGTAATGTCGCTTTTGATTATTTGCAATCAGAGAGTTTTAAATCTGTTGAACGTTTGTCATGTATGTTGGCGAATAACGGATATCGTACGATTGTTATAGTAGGTGGAGATGGTGCTTTGAATGATGCAATTAATGGAATTATGAACTCAACAGCTCAAAACAAGGAGAATATAGCATTGGGTATCATTCCTAATGGTATTGGAAATGATTATGCTTCTTATTGGGGTATTGATTTTGATGATTATAAAAAAGCAATAGATTGTATTATTAATCATCGGCTTCGAAAAGTCGATGTTGGCTCTTGTTCGTATTTTGATGGAGAAAAGCATATTTGCCGCTATTTTTTGAATGCAGTTCAGATTGGACTAGGGGCGAGAGTTGTGAGGATTTCTGATGGAACTTTCCGATTTTGGGGGACTCGTACTCTTTCTTTTTATGCATCTATGTTTTTGTTATTATTTGAGCGTAAATTGTATCGCATGCATCTTCGTATTAATGATGAACATGTGCGAGGACGCATTATGGCTGTTTGTATTGGTAGCGCTCGAGGATATGGACTTACACCTAATGCTGTGCCGTATAATGGTTGGTTAGATGTTTCTGTTATATATCGTCCGGAGTTGTTACAACTTTTTTCTGGCTTATGGATGTTGTTGCGTGGGCGTATATTAAATTATAAAATGCTGAAACCTTATCGTACAAAGAAAGTGCTGGTTTTGCGTGCACGTAATGCCCAAGTTAGTCTTGACGGGCGTATACTTCCTAAATATTTTCCATTACAAGTTTCTGTTGTACATGAAGCTATTAACTTTATTATTCCTGATTAGATCAGGTGATGAGAAACTGGATGGGTCGATTAAATATGTTTGATTTATTTTTTTTGTAGTATAGATAGAATTTAATTAGGATACATTTTTTTATAAAGCTTTAATAATTATCCGATTTTGCTGATTTTTTTTAGTTTTTCTTCGTCTATTAGTTTTATTTTTCTGCCATCAATAGCAATAAGTTTTTCAGCTGCAAAATTGGATAGTGTACGGATAGCATTGGATGTTGTCATATTAGATAGATTTGCCAAATCTTCCCGTGATAGGTAGATACTTAGTGTAAATCCATCTTCTTCTACTCCATAACTATCTTTTAAAAATAAAAGAGATTCGGCCAATCGTCCACGGATATGTTTTTGGGTGAGGTTAACGGTTCGTTCATCAGAAATACCCAAATCTATAGAGAGTTGTTTAATAAAGAAGAGGGCGAGCTCGTTATTTTCTTGTACGATTTTATAAATAGCATCCATCGGAATCATACATATAGTTGATGGCTCAAATGCAGCTGCGGCCGTTACGAAATTGCCTCCTGCGAAGTAAGCTCTGTAACCAAAGTATTCTACAGGTTTTATTACTCGGATAATTTGACTGCGTCCACCAACTCCGTCTTTATATATTTTAACTTTTCCACTCATAAGACATAGCAGATGGGTTGGCGTTTCGCCTTCACAATAAATGGTCTCATTCTTTTTATATCGTTGGATTGTGAAATGTTGAGCTAAGAATTTTCTTTGTTCCTCGTTAAGAGGACGCCACATCTCAGTTATACTCTCTATGATTTCTGACTCCGTAATATCTTTCTTTACCATGAGACTTCTGTTATAAAACCGTGTTATTGAGCACAAAAGTAACGAAAAAACTTGGTTCTATTATATTTTTATTTGAAAAAAGTTTCAGTATTATCTTATTTCTCATAAAAAAGAACGTTAATTGTTATAATATGGAACCTTTTTATAGTCACTTTTTCCTATTTTTGTCTGAAAAAGAGTGTAAACGAGTGAAAGAATATCTTTTTTGTATTTTTCTTTGTTTGTTAGGATTTGTAAAAGGATATGCCTCAGAAAAGGATAATTATAGTATTTATGGGGAATCTGAAAATGCTGACAGTATTATTAAGCATGTAATAGCTGCTTCTCCTCGTTATGCCCATATTGTAGGTGAATTTGATGCCGATCTGTATGTACGAGGGCGTGTGAAAGTGTATCGTCGAAATCATTTGATAAAGGCTGTTCCTTCTATGTTTCGTTTTGAAAAAGGGATTAGAGATTATATTGTGGAGTCTATGAATGAGATTCATTACACTGCTCCTGATATTTATGATTTGAAAGTAAAAGCTTTAACTGGAACTTTGCGTCGTAATAACGGTGAGATTGGAAATATAATGGAATATTTTAATATGAATATTTATTCTTCTTCTCTACTCCCGGATAAATTACTTTCTCCCTTGGACAGACGTGGAATGAAGCGTTATTATTATTTATTGGATTCTATTTTAGGAACAGGAGATTCATTGCGTTATAAAATATTAATTATTCCACGAAATAAGAGTAATCAGCTGATTAGTGGTTATATGATTGTTAACGATGCTTCGTGGACAATTGATGAACTTTATTTTACAGGTAAAGTTGAGCAAGTAACGTTTAAGGCAAAGGTGGAGATGGGGAAAAATGGCCATGCCCTTTATTTGCCGAAACGTTTTGATGTGGATATGGTATTTAATTTTGTGGGGAATAAGATAGGGGCAAGATATGAGGCGGTTTTTAATTATAAAGATATTGTATTGTCGAAATTTCAACGGAAAAGTTCTTGGAAAAAGAGTAAATATGATTTATCTGAGTCTTTTAATCTAAGTACTGATTCTACCAGAACCATATCGGATACTGTGTACATGAAAAAAGTGCGGCCATATCCATTGACAGAGGAGGAATGTAGGTTGTATAATGATTTCAAGTGGAGAAATGATACCATTCGTTTGAAGCGTAAGAAAAAATCCAAAGGAGCAATTTTCTTTGGGGAGTTAGGTGATGCTCTAATTAGTAATTATACAATAAATTTGTCTGAACTTGGAAGTGTGAAATGTTCTCCACTTATTAATCCTTTTTTATTTGGATATAGTAAGAGCCATGGATATGCTTATGTACAAAAATTTAAATATAATTATTTGTTTACTAATCAAAAACTGTTACGTATTTCTCCTAGGTTAGGATATAACTTCTCAGATAAAGAATTTTATTGGAGGGCGGATATTGATTTTATTTATTGGCCTCAGCGTATTGGACAAGTTAGTTTGAGAATTGGTAACGGAAACCGAATTTATAGTAGTGATGTACTGGATGATCTTAAGAGTTTACCGAATACTGCTGTGAATTTCGATAAAATGAAGTTGGATTATTTTAAAGACGATTATTTTATTTTAAACCATAAGGTAGAAATTTCTAATGGCTTTTCAGTGGAAGCTGGAGTGTCGTATCATCGAAGAACATTGGTAGATAAATCGAATTTATATAATCCACACCTTCAATCTCAACTTTCCGGAAAATTACGTAATCTTTATATTAGTTTTGCGCCAAATATTCGTTTAGAATGGACACCGGAATTGTATTATTATATGAATGGTAAGCGTAAGATAAATTTTTATTCTCGTTATCCGACTTTTTCTATTGATTGGGAAAGAGGTGTTAAAGGCGTATTAAGAAGTATTGGACGTTATGAGCGTTGGGAATTTGATATGCAGCAAGAATTTAAGTTAGGAGGGATGCGTAGTTTGTTTTATCGAGCCGGGTGTGGAGCTTTTACAGATCAGGATGAGATGTATTTTGTAGATTTCGTTAATTTTACTCGTAATAGTTTACCGGTGGGATGGAATGATGAAATTGGGGGCGTCTTTCAGTTGTTAGATAGACGGTGGTATAATTCCTCAAGAAAATATGTTCGGGGACATATTACATATGAAACTCCATTCCTGATTTTTCGTCATGTGCGCAAATATACAAGTATTATCCAAAATGAACGTTTGTATGGTAGTGTGTTGTATGTCCCTCATTTGTTGCCATACATAGAACTAGGATATGGAGTTGGTACTCATATTTTTGATTTGGGTATTTTTGTTAGCTCTATAAATGGGCGGTTTGAAACAGTTGGATGCAAGTTTACCTTTGAATTGTTTAATCGCTGAAGTTAATGCTTTCAATATGTAATATTTGAGTTACAAAAAAACTTTTTAAGGTGAAATTTATTTTAACATTTATTCTGTCTCTATTGAGCATTAATAAAATATGGAATAATTGAAGATATGAAAATCATTTTGTATTCTTCGGTTGTTATGATATATTTTGTCTTTTCTACATGTATTCCTTCTAAAATTTAAGCAAAATGCGAAAATAATTGTCGTTTTAATTTTGCTTTTTTTGTAAATTCTGTATATTTGAGGACTGTAAATAAAGTGCAGTGCATGTAACTGTTTATTTTGGAAACCTTAAAATATCAACTATGAGCTATTTGCGATTTGACAAGACTCTTATGACGAATTTGGAAGAATCTTTACCAAGAGAGATTTTGCGAACCAATCGTTCTGGAGCCTATCATTGTACAACTATCGTGGATTGTAATACTCGGAAATATCACGGTCTGCTGGTAATTCCTATTCCGGAGTTGGATGATGAAAATCATGTTCTTCTTTCATCTTTAGATGAAACTGTCATTCAGCATGGTGCTGAATTTAATCTTGGATTACATAAATATCAGGGTAATAACTTTAGCCCGCGCGGACATAAATATATCCGTGAATTTGATTGTGAGAAAGTTCCTACAACTATTTATCGGGTTGGGGGAGTGGTTTTGCAAAAAGAAAAGGTTTTTGTTCATCATGAAAATCGGATATTGATCCGGTATACCTTATTGGAAGCTCATTCTCCGACGACTTTACGCTTACGCCCTTTTTTAGCATTCCGAAGTGTAAGACAATATACTCATGAAAATGCTCAGGCCAACCGCGATTATCAGACAGTGGAAAATGGCATTAAAACTTGTATGTACCCAGGATATCCGGAATTATATATGCAATTAAATAAAAAGAATGAATTCCATTATGCTCCGGATTGGTATAGAAATCTTGAATATCCGAAAGAACAAGAAAGAGGATATGATTCAAATGAAGATTTATATGTCCCGGGATATTTTGAACTGGATATAAAGAAAGGTGAGAGTGTTGTCTTTTCTGGAGGTATCTCTCCGGTATCGACACGTTCCCTGAAGCGTACTTTTGAGGAAGAAGTAGAAGATCGAACTCCTCGTGATAGCTTTTTGCATTGTCTTATCAATTCGGCTCATCAGTTCCATAATAAACAGAATGAAAAGCATTATATTTTGGCTGGTTATCCATGGTTTAAGTGTCGTGCTCGTGATATGTTTATTGCCTTACCGGGTCTGACATTGGCTATTGATGAGGTTGATGAGTTTGAGTCAGCTATGGCTACAGCACAGGAAGCTATTTATGATTGGATGACAGATCAGAATGTTCGGAATAAGATTTATGAAATGGAACATCCGGATGTATTGCTGTGGGCTGTATGGTCTATACAACAATATGCTAAATTTGTATCCAAGGATAAGTGTAGAGAGAAATACGGTAAGTTATTGGAAGACATTATAAATTATATCCGTAAAGGAGGACATCCTAATTTGTTTTTGCATCAGAATGGATTGCTTTATGCAAATGGAGTAGATAAAGCAATTACATGGATGAACTCTACAGTAAACGGACGTCCGGTAGTTGCTCGTTCGGGGTATATTGTTGAATTTAATGCTTTGTGGTATAATGCATTACGTTTTGTTGGTGATTTGAGCAGGGAAGGCGGTAATGAAATCTTTGCAGATACATTGGATGCACTTGCTGAGGCTACAGGAACTTCTTTTGTAGAAACTTTCCTTAATGAATATGGCTATTTGTTGGATTATGTAGATGGTATTATGATGGATTGGAGTGTAAGACCCAATATGATATTTGCTGTCGCTTTTGATTATTCTCCATTGAATGCAGTTCAGAAAAAGGGAGTATTGGATATTGTGACTAAAGAATTGCTGACTCCGAAAGGGTTGCGTTCATTAAGTCCAAAAAGTGGAGGATATAATCCTAATTATGTAGGTCCGCAAACTCAGCGTGATTATGCTTATCATCAAGGTACTGCATGGCCTTGGTTGGCAGGTTTTTATATGGAGGCTTATTTGCGTATTTATAAAATGAGTGGAGTGTCATTTATAGAACGTGAACTAATCGGTTTTGAAGAGGAGATGAGTAGTCATTGCGTTGGTTCCATTCCTGAATTATTTGATGGTAATCCTCCATTTAAGGGGAGAGGGGCTGTGTCATTTGCAATGAATGTAGCTGAAATATTGCGTATATTAAAAATCTTGAGCAAATATAATTTATAAGTAAAGGAGGAGCAAATATGAAAGTTTTAATGTTTGGTTGGGAGTTTCCTCCTCATATTCTTGGAGGTCTTGGAACTGCAAGCTATGGACTAACAAAAGGCATGTCTCAACAGGAAGATATGGATATTACTTTCTGTATTCCGAAGCCTTGGGGAGACGAGGACCAGAGCTTTTTGAAAATTGTCGGTATGAATAGTGTTCCTATTGTTTGGCGTGATGTACAATGGGATTATGTCAATAATCGTGTGGGAAGTTATATGAACCCTCAGTTGTATTATGATATGCGCGATCATATTTATGCCGATTTTAATTATATGAATACGAATGATCTGGGATGTATTGAGTTCTCGGGTCGTTATCCTGATAATTTGCATGAAGAAATAAACAATTATTCCATTGTCGCTGGTGTCGTAGCACGGCAACAAGAATTTGATATAATCCATTCTCATGATTGGCTTACTTA
The DNA here is from genome assembly GCA_002305085.1 of Bacteroidales bacterium UBA1402. GTDB lineage: Bacteria > Bacteroidota > Bacteroidia > Bacteroidales > UBA1402 > UBA1402. The sequence continues at coordinate 109,996 of DBQE01000011.1, forward strand.
TCCGGCTGGTATCCATGCAAAACAGATTTCTGGTAAGCCTTTGGTTATTCATGTACATGCAACAGATTTTGACCGTAGTCGAGGAAATGTAAATCCTACGGTATATGCGATTGAAAAAAATGGAATGGATCATGCCGATCATATAATGTGTGTTAGTGAATTAACCCGGCAAACAGTGATTCATAAATATTTCCAGGATCCTCGTAAGGTGTCGACTGTTCATAATGCAGTATCACCTCTTCCACAAGAAATTCAGGAAATTGTTCCTCATAAAATACCAAATGAGAAAGTTGTAACTTTCTTAGGGCGTATAACTATGCAGAAAGGACCTGAATATTTTGTTGAGGCTGCAGCTATGGTATTGCAACGGACTCGTAATATTCGTTTTGTTATGGCCGGAAGCGGTGATATGATGAATGCTATGATTTCTTTAGTTGCACAACGCGGTATTGCAGATCGTTTCCATTTTCCAGGTTTTATGAAAGGAAAACAAGTATATGAATGTCTGAAGGCCAGTGATGTATATATTATGCCATCGGTATCAGAACCTTTTGGAATTTCTCCGTTGGAAGCTATGCAGTGTAGTGTGCCGACCATCATTTCCAAACAGTCTGGTTGTGCTGAGATTTTGGATAAATGTATAAAGACGGATTATTGGGATATTCATGCTATGGCGGATGCAATTTATTCTATTTGTACAAATCCTTCTCTTTACGAATATTTGAAAGTTGAGGGAAAGAAGGAAGTTGATAATATTGTTTGGGAGAAAGTGGGGTTGAAAGTTCGTAAAATTTATGATCAAGTTATTAGCAGTTATAAGAAATAATATAAAAACAATATAAGATTATGAAAACAATCTGTCTTTATTTTGAAATACATCAAATCATACATTTAAAACGATATCGTTTCTTTAATATTGGAACTGATCATTATTATTATGATGATTATGAAAACGAACGTAGCATTAATGAAGTGGCGGAGCGTTCGTATATTCCAGCTCTGAAGACTTTAATTGAAATGGCAAAGAGTAATGGATCGTATTTTAAAGTAGCATTGTCCATTTCGGGTGTTGCGTTGGAACAATTAGAGATTCATGCTCCTGCAGTAATAGAGTTGTTACATGAATTGAATGATACCGGTTGTTGTGAGTTCTTGGCAGAACCTTATTCGCATGGTCTTTCTTCATTGGCAAATGAAGAATGCTTTAGAGAAGAAGTTTTGCGTATGTGCGATAAGATAAAGCAAATTTTTGGACAGACTCCAAAAATATTCCGTAATTCAAGTTTGATCTATTCAGATGAGATTGGTGCACAAGTTGCAGCAATGGGCTTTAAGGGTATGTTGACTGAAGGTGCTAAGCATATCTTAGGTTGGAAGAGTCCTCATTATTTGTATCATTGTAACCAAAATCCAAATTTGAAATTATTATTGCGTGATTTTAAATTATCTGATGATATTTGTTTACGTTTCTCAAATTCTGATTGGGATGCATATCCTTTATTTGCGGATACCTATGTTGATTGGATAGCAGCTCTTCCTGAGGAAGAACAAGTTATTAATATTTTTATGGAGTTATGTGCGTTAGGTATGGCTCAACCTCTTTCTTCAAATATTCTTGATTTTCTGAAGGCGTTACCTTCTGTTGCTAAAGAGAGAGGTATAAATTTCTCTACTCCGTCTGAGATTTGTTCTAAATTGAAATCTGTTGGTCAGATAGATGTGCAATATCCGTTATCCTGGGTTGATGAAGAAAGAGACATCAGTTGTTGGTTGGGTAATGTAATGCAACGTGAGGCCTTTAATAAGCTGTATAGTGTGGCAGAACGTGTACATTTGTGTTCTGATCGTCGTATAAAGCAAGATTGGGATTATCTGCAGGCAAGTAATAATTTCCGCTTTATGACTACTAAACAGAGTAATACGGGGCTGAATCGTGGTATTTATGATTCTCCATATGATGCGTTTACCAATTATATGAATATTTTGGGTGACTTTATCAGTCGTGTAAATTCACTTTATCCTGTAGATATGGATAACGAGGAACTGAATTCGTTATTGACAACTATAAAAAATCAGGGAGAAGAATTGGTAGCTTTAAATAAAGAGGTGGATAAATTGCAGGCTAAACTGGCTAAATATGAGAAGGAAGATGTGAAGAAAACCTCAGTAAAGAAGAGTACAACAAAGAAAGCTGCAACCAAGAAGATTGTTTCTGAGAAGGAGTAGTTTATCAAATTAAGAAAAGCTGTCTTAAAGGATTTTGGTTTTTTCTGCTATACTGTAACTGTAAAAAGGAAAGTATATATTTATCCGTATAACAAGTGATAGTGTTCGTGATTTTTTTTCGTTATGCGGTGTCATTTAGAGTGAGGAGTGAGTATTGGTTACTGACGACTAAAAGTATAGAGAATGGCAAGCAGATAAATTAAAATGCTTTTAAGGCAGCTCCGTTTATATTGTAAGTAAAATGTATTTTTTGAATAGTGAAATAACTATTCTTTTAAGTGGAGAATAATATAAAAATAGAAATTGCTCAATTAAACAACAACGCTTAATTGAGGGATATTCAGTAAATGTCCCTA
>DBQE01000014.1 GCA_002305085.1 Bacteroidales bacterium UBA1402
CCGGCACGGAGGAAAGACGATGCCGGGGGCATCAGGCCGGCCAAAAAATCCCAGCCCCTACAAGCAAGCTTGCGGGGCTGGATTTCTTTGGCCGGGCGAGCTTTGCTCGCCTTTCCTCCGTGCGGAAAGTGAGGGATTCGAACCCCCGGTACAGTCACCCGTACACCGCATTTCGAGTGCGGCCCGATCGACCACTCTGGCAACTTTCCGGAGAGAGTACAAAAGTACGCTTTTCCTGTAAGTTGCCAAAGTTTTCGGAGATTTTATTGCAAAACTATAATCCCTCGTTATTTAGCATTTAAAGATTGTATTGTTCTGATTTACAACTCGTCAGCCAAATAAGATGACCTAACTAAAGGAGCACTGGCCACCTTTTTAAACCCCTTTTCAAGGGCAATTGCCCGGAAACGCTCGAAGTCTTCCGGATGAATGTAGGCTTTGACAGGATAATGCTGGGAGGTGGGTTGTAAATATTGTCCCAAAGTGAGTATGCGGCAATTCACCGCCAAAAGGTCGTCCATGGTCTCCATCAATTCCTCTTCGGTTTCACCCAAACCCAACATCAGGCCGGACTTGGTGGTGATTCCCTCTGCGCCCAATTGTTCCAGTACATCCAGGCTGCGGCGGTATTTGGCGGCTGAACGTATTAGGGGAGTCAGGCGGGCGACGGTTTCCAGATTATGCGACACCACCTCGGGAGCCAGGCGGGCTATTTCGGCAATCAGCTCTCTCCTGCCCTGAAAATCGGGAATCAGAGTTTCAACAACGATACCGGGATTGTATTCTCTCACTTTGTTCACGACAGCTACCCAGTGGGAACAACCCAAATCGGGCAAATCGTCACGATCTACCGAGGTGAGTACGGCATACCTTAATTTCATCAAACGAATGGATTCGGCTACTTTTTCGGGTTCGTTGATATCGGGGGGCAGGGGTTTGCCTGTCAGGGTATTGCAAAACTTACAGGAACGAGTACATATTTCCCCCAAGATCATAAAGGTGGCTGTTCCCCGACTCCAGCATTCTCCCTGGTTAGGGCAGCGACCGCTGGTACAGATGGTGTGCAGGCGATGTCGTTCGATAATTTGTTTGGTGATACGGTATTGCTCGCTGTCGCCCAGGCGAATCTTGAGCCATTCGGGTTTGCGCAAATAGCCTTCCTTCATTTGTCAGCGTTCAAAGTTTGTATAAAGAAGTCGGACATTCTGGTATAAAGATGCTTGCGGTTGGATAAACCCAAAATGCTGTGATTTCGGTTGGGGTAGAGTTGCATCTGAAACTGTTTGCCTTCCTGTACCAGAGCATCGATCAGCTCCATGGTCTGATTGGCGTGCACGTTGTCGTCGGCCAGGCCATGGATCAACAACAACTCTCCTTTAAGGGAAGAAGCGCGTTGCAATACCGAGGTCTTGTCGTAATTCTCTTTGTTTTGCTGAGGGGTACGCATAAATCGCTCCGTATATGCCGTGTTGTAATAACGGTAATCCGTGACGGGAGCAACCGCTATGCCGGCTTTGAAATATTGCGTGCCTTCGGTCAGGGCCAGCAAGCTGATGTAAGCACCGTAACTCCAGCCCCAAATGCCGATGCGGGCGGCGTCCAAGTAGGGCAATGTACCCAACGCCCTTGCAGCGGCAATCTGATCCTGTACTTCGTACTGGCCGAGCTTGAGCCAGGTTTGTTTCCTGAATTGCTCTCCCCTGCCCCCTGTCCCGCGGCCATCCACACTGACCACGATGATTCCCCGGGCTGCCAGGTAATATTCCCAGCCGATTCCAAAGGAATCCAGCACATCCTGACTGTCGGGGCCGCTGTATTGTAACATCACCAGGGGATATCGAAGGGAGGGATCAAAACCGGCGGGTTTCAGCATCCATCCGTAGAGTTTTTGCCCGTCGGCAGCGGGCGTTTCGAAAAATTCTTTTTGCGGCAACGACAAAGCGCTCAATTTTTGCCTAAGAGCGGCATTGTCTTTAAGTGTTGAAATTACCTTGGCGTTATCAGACTGGCATAAAACCGACACCGGAGGAGTGTTCCTATCGGACCAGGTCCAGATGTAGTAGTTGAAGTGTTTATCAAAAACGGCCTGATTGATACCATCCTTGTCACTGAGTTTGGTTGTTCTGCCTCTGGCATCCACCCTGTAGAGCGAACGCCTGTAAGGAAGGTCGTCCACCGCCTGATAATAAAAATAATTCTTACGCAGATCACGTCCATAATAGTTGGTTAAGTCGTTCGGGCCTGACGTCAATTGACGGATAAACGCGCCGTTGACACTGTACAAATACAAATGTCTGTATCCGTCTCTTTCGCTCACATAGGTAAAATCCTTATCCGTGAACAGGATATCATCCAAATACGAGGGATCGTAGTATGTATCGCTGCTTTCCGACAATATCAGGCGGCTGAGCAAGGATTTGGGATTGGCCGTGAACATGCGGAATAAGTTTTGCTCCCTGTTGAGCGTCATAACAGCTACAAGGTCGGGATTTTCCATACGGCGCAAACGAGGTATATAGGTTTCTTCGTCCACCGGCAGCTCTATCTTTTGCAGAGTACGGTATTGCACATTGTAACAATGCAGACTCACTTTGCTGTTGTTTTCTCCGCTACGGGGATACCGGAATCGCTTTTCTCCCGGATGGTATTTATATTCGGGATATTCGGGCTTTGAGGCTCCGTACATACTAAAGAAATGCTCGGGCACCGCCCTTTCGTCAAAGCGGACAAAACAAAGGAATTTACTATCGGCCGTCCACTCGTACATACGGGTAGTCATGAATTCCTCTTCATACACCCAATCGGCGGTCCCGTTTATGATTTCGTTGGTTTTCCCGTCGGTGCTGACTGCTACTTCAGTCTTGAAATCCAGTTTTTTTATGAACAGGTTGTTGTTTCTGGAAAAAACCACCATTCTGCCGTCCGGCGAAAAAGAGGCCTCTCTGACCGGAGCCACGGCCGAAAGAGAATCCAAAATATTGTGCAAGCGATCGTACACAAAATATTCTGCCGTAAATGAACGCCGCCAGATCGGTTCTTTGTTTTTCCATACCAGAATCATACTTTCCTGGGGGTTGAACTCAAAACCTTCTATTTTTTCCATCCGTACGTTTCGGGTTTTTTCCACATTCAACAAAGTATCAAGCAGTTTCCCGCTTTTGTAGTCGTAACGCAGTATTAATTTACCCCCTTGTGACAGACAGGCGTAAGAGCTGCCTTCGTTCATAGATTGCCAGCCGGAGGGAATTTCCGGTCGGTAGGCCCCCGCTATAATAGAATCCAACTCAATGCCGGCTGCTTTTACAGTAGATAGTTGAAATATCAGGCATAGCAATATTAGTGGTACACGAAAAGTTCTCATAAGAAAAGGGTCTGAAACATTGAAAGATGGGCAAAGGTAAAAAATTGTTCCGACTTGCAGAAGGCTTTAATTAAGTTTGTACTTTTGCCGGGTTATGCACAAACTTTACTACAGTTTCCCTGAATTTATCGGCCAATATTTTAAAGGGAAGATTCAAAAAATCTCTTTGGATGCGGGTTTCAGTTGTCCCAATCGAGACGGTAGCCTGGGACGGGGAGGTTGCAGTTATTGCAATAATCTGAGCTTTAATCCTTCTTATAGCAGCACCAAACGCAGTATAAGTGAACAACTCGCCGAGGGAAAAGAATTCTTTGCCCATAAATACCCAAAGATGGATTATTTGGCTTATTTTCAATCGTATACCAACACTTACGATAAGCTGGACAGACTAATAGACTTATACGAAGAAGCCTTGCGTTTCCCTGGGGTGAAGGGATTGGTGATAGCCACCAGGCCCGATTGTCTGCCGGATGACTTGCTCGACTACCTTGAGCAACTGGCAAAGCGCTGCTTTCTGCTGGTGGAACTCGGGCTGGAATCCACCTTAGACAGAACGCTGAAAGAAGTGGGAAGGGGGCACGATTACGCCTGCTCGGTAAATGCTTTGAACAAAATAGCCCAACGCCGGATTTTATGCGGAGCGCATATTATACTGGGCTTGCCGGGAGAAAGCAAAGAGGATATGCTCTCGCATGCCGGACGCCTGAATACTTTACCCTTAACCACTCTTAAACTGCATCAGTTGCAGTTGATACGAGGAACCAGGCTGGAAGAACAAGTCAGGAACAACCCGGCCTATGTGCATTTTTTCGATGCCGGTTCCTACGCGCGCCTGCTCATCGATTTTATCGAGCGCCTTCGGCCCGGTCTTGTCCTGGATCGTTTTGTTTCGCAGGCTCCCGCCGAATGGCTGATCGGCCCGGACTGGGGATTGAAGAATTACGAATTTACCCACCAACTAGAAAAAATGATGCGTGCCGGAGGGCATTACCAGGGCAGGCTCTACTCCGGTTCGAACAATTGATAAGGAATTAGCGACCTTGAATGGCAGCCGTTGTCCAATCCCAAAGCTCTTTACGGATCTTTTTATCCCTGATTTTTGCAGGAAGCCTCATTGCTTTACGGTTTTTAAAACAAAGGCCGCTCAGATGGGCATATTCCGATGCGGGTTTTTGTGCCTCCAGGGTGAGAAAAACAGCCGTATCCGCTCCCTGCCCGGGTGTTTTGATCAGGGGGCGGAACAAAGCATCGGTCAGAGGGTCGAACCATCGCTTCATTGCAATCAATTTAGTGCTGACTATCCCCGGGTCTGTTGCCAACACCCGTATGCCCTGCCCTGAAAGCCGTTCTGCCAGTTCCAGACTGTACACCAAAATGGCCCTCTTGGAACGGGCATAGCTGAATATGCTCATAAACCGGGCACCGGGATTGGGTATGAACATGTCTTTGTTCAAACGACCGATGATATAAGAGCAGGAAATGGTATTTATGATAAGTGAACCGGGACGCATCAAGGGCAAAAGCAGTTCATTGAGCAAAAACAACCCCAGGTAATTTACCCCAAGGGTTGTCTCAAAACCGTCGCGAGTAAGGCTGAAACGTCCCGGCAGCACGCCCGCATTATTGATCAGGGTATTTATGCTGTACTTTTTCCGAGCCAGGGTAGAAGCAAATTGCCTGATAGACGCGAATGAAGCCAGATCCAGATTAAGAAGTTCGATTTCGGCTCCGGGATTGTCTTGTTCCAGGATAGCTTTAACAGCAGCCGACTTTTCCATATTACGACAAGCCATAATAAGGCGTATGCCACAACCGGCCAGGCTCTGAACTATAGCCTTGCCTATTCCGGCAGAGGCTCCGGTGACTACGATAACTTCTTTCGATCCTGACATTTTCGGTTTAAAAACGTCAAAGATACTCAAAAAGCAAAAAATAAGGCTGTCTGCTTTATTTTTATTTCCTTTGTACCTAAAATTACCCGATAATGAGAAATAAGCTTCAATTCCTGGCAATACTATTGCAGGGCGGCCTTCTGCTGATTTTCTGTGCAAACCACGTTCAAGCCCGGGCAGAGCAAGCCGACGTCAGCTTTTTGCAGAGCCTGATCAACGACAGTCAGGTTTTGCTGGCGCAGGCTGTAGAAGGACAAGAGGAGGGAAATTACCTTGCGGGATCCAAACAGGATTTTCAAACTGCCCTCGGGCCGGCCCTTGCCTTATTGAACGACAGCACGGCCGCTCAGGCTGACATTGATCAACAAACAGACCAACTTCATCAGGCCTATCTCGATTTTCTGGATAAACGCTTAGGTATCACAGACCCCTGGCAGGCCGACAACTATATGCACCTGGCTGCGTCCACTGCCCAATGGGCTCATTACAACGTCCACGATCCCACGGTAGTCCGCAGCAGAGGTTATTTCTACGAATACGGTACCGACGCGGCCTGGGGTTACAGTGTAAAAGGCATACCCTACCGGCGCAGCCGCGATCTGGTAAACTGGGAATACCGGGGCACCGTCTTCGATGCCTATCCTCAGGAAGTACTCAACTGGAAACACAGCGTCGATCCCAACAACAGCAGAACCATGACCGGCATCTGGGCTCCTTATATCCTGAAAGTGGGCAGCGAGTTCCGGCTCTATTATTCCGCCATTTTCAGCGATGCCGCCAGAGCCATGATCGTTCTGGCCACTTCCAATAGCCCCGAAGGCCCCTGGACCAACCGGGGATGGATTGTTCATTCCACCAATACGACGGTGTTCAACGCCATCGACCCTACGGTGACCATAGGAAAGGACAACAGCCATTGGATGCTGTGGGGTTCCTGGACTCAAGGCATTTACGCTATCGAGCTTGATCCTGCCACCGGTTTACGCAAAGGCGATCTCAACAGCTACAAACGCATTACCCGAAACGGGCCTCAAAACACCTGGGGTTGGACCTCTTCTTACGAAGGGCCCGAGGTGATTTACCATCCCGAACTAGATTTTTATTACCTCTTTATAGCTCACGGCGCCTTAGGCAACGTCTACCACACCCGGGTGGCACGATCCAAAAATCCCGACGGCCCTTACTACGACTACTACGGAAACAATGTAAATTATACTGTCAACAGGGATATTTATCCTCTGATCTGCTATCCTTACCAGTTTCAGAACCACAGCGGATGGCAGGGGATTTCGCATGTCAGCGCCTTTGCATCGGGCGGAGATTATTTTTTGATGAACCAGGGGCGTCCCTCCTTTTTGCCCACCATGATGATTATGCATACCCGCAAAATCTTTTGGACTTCCGACGGCTGGCCGACCCTCAGCCCACAGCGTTATACAAGGCCGGGTATCATGCCCGCCATTACACGGGATTCCATCCCCGGCAAATGGGAAGAAATACGACTCTATGAACTTATGATGTCCAACGGCCTGGCCGAACCCCTGGGGGACGACGATGCGCCCGACAAGTTCTTATGCAAAAGCAACACCATGACTTTCAACGCCGACGGCCGCTTTAGTTCGAACTTCGGTTCCGGGAGCTGGAATTTTGAAAACGACACGCTGTACATCAAGAGAGATAAAGAAAGCAAACGAATTCCGCTGATACCTTTTTATGAGCTGGATTGGGAAAACCACCGTCCAGGCCTTTTATTTACCGGAATTAACCCTAATAACGGACGTTCGCTCTGGGCCAAAAAAGTACCTGAAAACGTCGTCTCCTACAATTGGGTAACAAACGGCAGTTTCGACGAAGGCCTCAAAGATTGGGTACTCAACACCTATGGCGGCAATTTCAGCGAAAGCGTGGTGTCCACAACCTACGGCAGCGGAAATTCGTTTTATGTTAAAGTCAACAGCCCTTCCGCCAATTATTGGGACAGGGAACTCAAATGGAGAGTCCCGGTAAGAAGGGGTATGCGCTACAAAATCAGCTTTCTGGCCAAATCCAATTCCCAGGAACCCTTTCATATCGAAATGCAACGCCTCAACGGCAGCGCTTACAACCTGAGAACCACTTTCGTCTGCAACACGGCCATGCGGACTTCGACTTTCATTACCGGGGACGCCGGAGAATCGAGCGGAATCTACGTGCTGAACTTTCAGTACGGTACTCATCCTGCAGGTACCGAGTTGTGGATAGACGAAGTTAAACTGGAAGAACTCTCGGGCAAAGACTACGGCAACTACGTCACCAACGGCGATTTCGAAACCGGCACGGAGGGATGGAACATGAATTATTCGGGGAACGTGGCTGTTGGTCTTGACCGGCACAATCCCCTGAGCGGCCAAGCTTCGCTATACGGCAAAGTTGGCAACGCATCCAGTCTGATAAGAAGTATGGCCGGTTGGAAAGTTTATTTATTCAAAGGCAGGCAATACCGGCTGGAATTCGATGCCCGCGGCAGCGAAGGCAGTGTGCTCAGTGTTTTCTTCGACACGCAAACCGCCAAAAGGATAGAAAATACACTCCATCCCGAGACCCGGCATTACAGCCTGCTGTTGGACAGCCTGAGCGAATCGAAAGAATACACCCTTAACTTTTCGTTCAGTAAAAACCAGCAAGGCAGCGAATGCTGGATAGACAATATCGAACTTTGTGATTACAAAGAACCGGCAGCAATCGTAAACCCCGGTGGACAGAGTGAAAACCATGCCCTGTTGTATCCTAATCCGGGGAAGGGCCTGTTTTACCTGGACGAAGCGGCAGCGCCGGCAGGCAGTCGCTTTTATATATACAACAGTGCGGGAATCCTGATAAAAGAACTCGGTCTCAGAGGCAGAGAGCTTGACCTGACAGAGTTGCAGGCCGGTTTATACTACGTTAAATGGCAGGGCCGTCAGCAGTTGCAAAAAATTATTATTCAATAAATCAGCTTGAAAACATGGATAAATTAAACATCATAAAAGTGGGGGGCAAAGTAGTGGAAGACCCTGCAGCCCTGGAACAATTTCTGCAAGACTTTGCCAAAATATCCGGACATAAACTGCTGGTTCACGGTGGAGGCACCCTGGCTACGGAACTGGCTAAGCAACTGGGTATAGAAAACAAAATAACCGAGGGCCGGCGTATTACCGATGCCGAAACGCTCAAGATTGTCACCATGGTGTACGGGGGTCTGATCAACAAAAACATTGTTGCCTGTTTGCAAGCCAAAAACATAAACGCCCTGGGACTGACCGGAGCCGACCTAAACCTGATTCGATCGGACAAAAGGCCCGTAAAAGAAATCGACTACGGCTACGTGGGCGATGTAAAGGAGGTACAGGGCGACCTCTTGGCCGAATTGTTGAAACTGGGCATTGTGCCGGTGCTGGCTCCCATTACCCACGATAAAAATGGGCAATTACTCAATACCAATGCCGACACCATTGCCGCCGAGACGGCTAAAGCCCTGGCGGAATACTTTGATGTTCATCTTATTTATTGCTTCGAAAAAAAAGGAGTCCTGATGGATCCCGAGGACGATAACAGCGTAATTTCCGAAATCGATGCCAACTTGTTCAAAGAATACGTCGAGCAGGGCATTATCCGGGAAGGTATGATCCCCAAACTGCAAAACGCTTTCGAGGCCATCCATTGCGGAGTAAAGGACGTCACCATTACCAAGGCTCAGGATATCCTGCTGGGCAAAGGGACCCGAATTATGCTATAGTATAGTCTAATGGTGATCAGGCAAAAGGACGCTGATTGGCCGGTTGTTGATCGAGCTGATCTATCAGTTCTTCGTTATCCATTTCCTGATTGCTCAACACCCTGGGCTTGTAAATAAGCCTGCGGGGAGGAATGCCAAAATCGTCGGGATAATAAGTGCTTTTGCGGTTTTCACGTTTACGCCGCTTTTCTTCGATGTCTTCTTCCAGTTCCCGGCTTTTTATTTGCCTGTGCACCTTAACCTGGGGCACGTCGTCTATGCCAAAGCCACTGGCCAGCATGGTCACTTTTATTTGATCGTCCAAGTCGTTGTCGGCAGCGATTCCCCAGATGACTTCTTCCACCTGGTTGACAAACTGATCCATGAACACTCTGATTTGCTCCATTTCATGAGTCATGATCTCCGACTTATCGCTGCAGGTAATGTTGAACAATATCTTGCGGGCACGAAATACATCGTTGTTATTGAGTAAAGGAGATTTCAAGGCCGAATTCAAAGCCTCGGTCAGACGGTTTTGTCCCTTTCCGTAACCGGCACTCATCACTGCCACTCCACCGTCTTTCAGAATCGTATTCACGTCGGCAAAATCGAGATTGATATAGCCCGGCACCGTAATGATTTCGGCAATGCTTTTGGCGGCTATCGTCAAAGTATCGTCTGCCTTGAGAAAGGCGTTTTTGACCGTCAAATCGGGATAGATGCGAAAAAGTTGCTCATTGTTTATCACCAGCAAGGCGTCCACATTTTTGCTCATTTCCTCCACGCCGTCCAGAGCCTGATTTATTTTAGATTCTCCTTCCCAGCGAAAAGGAATGGTAACAATTCCAACGGTGAGTATGTCCATTTCGCGGGCTATACCGGCAATAACAGGCGCTGCTCCCGTCCCCGTGCCTCCGCCCATTCCGGCGGTTACAAATACCATGCGGGTATGTTCGCCAAAAGCTGCCTTGATATCTTCCATACTTTCTTCGGCAGCCGCTTTGGCAATTTCGGGATGATTACCGGCACCCAAACCTTTGGTAGTTTTTGGGCCCAACTGGAGTTTATCGGGTATGGCAGAATTCAGCATGGCTTGCTTGTCGGTATTGCATATCAGGTAGTTTACGTCTCGAATTCCTTTACGAAACATATTGGTGACAGCATTACCACCTCCTCCGCCCACTCCTATCACTTTAATAATAGCCGGTTCACTGGAGGGTAAATCAAAGGGTATTAATTCATCTATCATACTCTATTTCAATAATCTCCTTGTTTCATTAAGTCATCAAAAATATTACCGATCTTGCTTATCAGCTTCTCTTTATTCTTTTTATTCGGCTTTGCCGCTTCGGTTTTGGGCCTTTTTTGGGGTGCTTTTTGAGTGATTTCTTCCAATTCTTCCATGGGTAAAGTTGCCTGCCTGGGTTGTTCTTTACTCTGCCCGGAATGTACGGGGCCACGGCAACCACCCTTCTCCCCGAGCATGATCAAACCTATGGTTTGTGCGTATGCCGGATCCTGAAATTCCACACGACAGGAAGAGGATAAACGACAGGACAAATCGGATTTACGTACGGGCATTTGTGTTTTTATCCGGAGTAAATCCTCCAATCCGTCCATTTTTGATGCTCCCCCGCATATAATAATACCGGATCCGATTTTGCCGACTTCCACTCCTGAATAAATAATTTGAGCCCAAATATTTTCAACAATCTCTTCGCTGCGGGCTACCACAATTTCGTTGATTTCTTTATCGTCGTGTAAAGGTTCGCTGAAAAAGCGTATTTCTTCTTCCGTTTTGTTGAGAGCCTCCTTTTTCATAAGCTCGGTATAATGCAAGGCTGTTCCCTCTTCCAATTTCAGCGACTCGGCCTGGGAAAAACTCAGGTTAAGTTGCTTCAAATCGCGGCTGATGTTTTTACCTCCATAAGGAATAACACAAACATAACGAAGTACATTATCCTTATAAATACACATCGAGGTGGTACCTCCTCCAAAATCAATCACGACAGCTCCCTTATTTTTGTCTTCTTCGCTCAGGACTGCTTCGGCGCTGGCCTGTATACCCAGAATATTTCGGCAATCTTTCAAACCCGCGTTGCTCAGGCTATTTTCAAGGTTTTTCATGTACTGGGTCCTGGCTGCAATCAGCTTATATCGGCCTTCGAGCGAATCGGGACGCTCTCCTTTCGGATTGAGGCAGGGAAAACCGTCCACCAGGTATTCTTGTTCAAAGTGGGCAATCATCTCCTTGTTTTCGGGCAGAGATCTGGCTATGGCGTCATCGAAAAGCTCCGAAAGTATTTCTTCGGTAATCAGTTCCTGTGAATTGAGGTTGAGTTTTTCACTACTATCGATGCATTGCGTACTGTAAAGATTCAATCCCACATACACCCGGTCAATGCTGCAACCGCGGTCCAGATCTCTGAGTAATTCCCGCATCAATTCTTCTACCATCAGGCCTACCTGATCCACATTCTGCACTACACCCCGACGAATCTCAGTATCAATAGGCCTGGACTTCGAAGACACAATGTTCACTTTCCCCATATCGTCCTTATACCCCAGGCTAAGTATCAAATTGGAGCTTCCGGGGTCCAGTACGGCTATGTACGATTGAACGTTATTCATATGTTTATTTTTTTGTACAAACTATCTGATTCTCAAATTCAGTGCTGATGCAACGGTATCTATCCCAACCCAACCTGGGTAAAGCTTCTTCGTAAAAGCAACGCAACGCCCTTAGCTTATATTCCATATTTTCTGCTTTGCCCAACCTGATCTCAAGCTCTCCTAATCTGGGAATAAGGCTGAGTTTACCCGAAGATTCCTGCACAATCTGTGCAATCATGGCATCCCAAAAATCGTCTTTGTTTATCAGGCGAGCCAATTCAAACAAACCGGCCAGACTCAAAGAATCTGTTTTCTGCACCAAAGCTACCGGCACATCCACCGGTACTCTTTTGTTGATTTTCATCTTTTTGCCCTCTTCGTCCAGAAAAAACGCTTCTCCACCTCCGGTATACACCCTCAGGACGGGAATACGCTGATCAATCTTAATACACAAGCAGCCGGAAGGCGAAAGAAAGCATTCGGCTTTTTTTACCATAGAATGATTATCTATCACCCTTTCTATGCGACTCAGGTCTACCTCTATTAACTTCTTGTCAATTACCTGCAGTTGATTTTCTTTCAACAGGCGGCCAATTTCTTTTGATGTAACATAAGGATGGTCCACACTGTCTTTCACTTTGATACAAACCCTTTGAACCTGCAGCTCGTTTTGTTGCCTGCTGTAGAGCCTCACGGAAAACAGGACATAGCCTGCCATCAACACGGAGCCTATCCATATAAACACCCTTCCGGCCATCAGGAATACTTCTCTTTTAATAATGGCACCAAACGGTCAATACTTCCGGCCCCCAAAGTTACAAGAACTTCCGGTTTTTTCCTATCCAGCAGACTTAAGATTTCGTCCATGGAACAAAGGGTTTTCCCTTCGATGGTCATTTTGTCAAATATAAGTTTGGAATCCACTCCCGGAATAGGCTCCTCCCTGGCCGGATAAATATCCAGCAGGTAAACATAGTCCAAACCCGACAGGGCTTGAGCAAATTCGTCGGCAAAGTCACGCGTCCGGCTGTAAAGATGGGGCTGAAAAATACCGGTCAGTTCTTTAGTAGGATATAGTGCTTTGAGCGAGCGGATACAGGCTTTGAGTTCATTGGGATGATGCGCGTAATCGTCGATATAAACAAAATCGTTGCGGCGAATCTGAAAATCGAAACGACGTTGATTGCCTTTGAACGAAGCCAAAGCCGGTCGCAATTCTTCGGCACTCACTCCGCAGAGGTAGGCCAGGCCCATGGCCGCCAGAGCGTTCTCCACATGTATCGTAATCGGCAGGCCTAATTCCATTTTTTTCAACACACCCCCCGGATAAATAAAATCAAAATACAAACGGCCTTCTTCTATCGTAATGTTTTCTGCCCGAAAATCGGCCTTGCTGCTATGAGGCATTTGCTCCGTAGCGTAAGTGTACGTTTTTACACCCTCGGCCAAACGAGGCTGCAAAACCAGACTCTGCTTCATGAGCAAGTTCCCGCCCGGACGGATCAAAGAAGTAAAATGGGCAAAAGCCTCCAGGTAAGCTTCGTGGCTGTGGTAAATATCCAGATGATCGGGATCTACCGAAGTAATCACAGCCATCCAGGGGCTGAGCCGGTGAAAAGACCTGTCGTATTCATCGGCTTCTGCCACCATAAGCCGGCTTTTACCGGAGAGCAAAAGGTTGGTACCGTAGTTGAGGGATATTCCGCCCAAAAAGGCATTGCAATCGAGCGAAGATTGTCTGAGCAAATGGGCCAGCAACGTACTGGTGGTGGTTTTGCCGTGAGTTCCGGCCACACACAGGGCGTCGAGTTCCCGGGAAATCTCACCCAGCACTTCGGCACGCTTCACGATTCTGAAGCCGGCAGAACGGAAATACTGCAATTCGGAATGCATATCGGAAACAGCAGGTGTTCTCACTACCAAGGTGGTATTCATCTCTTTGAAAGCTTCGGGAATGGCCTCCACGTCGTCGCAGTAATGTATTTCCATGCCTTCTTTTACCAGTTGTTTGGTCAATTCGGTTTCCGTTCTGTCGTAACCGGCCACACGGCAAGAACGGGAATGGTAATAACGGGCAAGATTGCTCATGCCTATACCGCCAATCCCGATAAAGTATACCTGCTTAATTGTCATATCTTCGCTAATTTCATTATTTCATCTGCTATGTGTTCGGCAGCATGCGGCAAAGCCATTTTTTTGATGGCGCTTCTCAGTTCTTGCAAGCGTCCGGGCTGTTCCAACAGGGCCAAAGCCTCGGGAATGAGTTTTTCGCAGGCTTCCTCATCGCTGATCATAACGGCGGCTCCCTTGCGCACCAAGGCCAGGGCATTTTGCGTCTGATGATCTTCCGCCACATTGGGCGAAGGAACCAGCAAAACCGCCTTACCCAACAGGGCAAACTCCGAAATGGAACCGGCACCCGCCCTCGACACGACCAAATCGGCCAGGGCATACGCATAGTCCATCCTCGAAATAAAGTCCGTGATTAGGATAGCCTTATTGTTGAGTTCTGCATTAGCAGCCATAATTTCTTCGTAATAATACTTGCCGGTTTGCCAGATCAATTGCACTCCCGATTTTTCTATGGATTCAAGTTGTTGCTGCACTGCCCGGTTGATACTGCGAGCGCCCAGGCTGCCTCCCAGGACAAGCAAAACAGGGCGGTCAGGCTTCAGCCCGAAATGCTTTAGGGCCGCTTCCTTTTGATTGAGCGAACGGAGTAAATCCTGACGCACCGGATTGCCGGTAAGCAAAATCTTTTCTTTCGGGAAAAAGCGCTCCATGCCCTCGTAAGCCACACAAATACGGGCAGCCCCTGCTGCAAGTAATTTATTGGTAATTCCGGCATACGAATTTTGTTCCTGTATGAGACAAGGTATTTTTTTGGCAGCCGCGGCCCTGAGCAAAGGACCGCTGGCATAACCGCCCACTCCGACCGCTACGTCGGGCTTAAATTCGCGTATCAACTTGTGGGCTTTACACATACTTCTCAGCAACTGAAACAAGGTTTTGACATTACTCAGCAAATGTTGACGATCAAAACCTCTCACAGGGAGTCCGATGATAGGATAGCCTGCTGCCGGCACTTTTTCCATTTCCATGCGGTTTTCGGCGCCGACAAAAAGTATGTCGGCCTCGGGGCACTTTTGCCTGAGGGCGTTGGCTATGGAAATGGCCGGAAAAATATGCCCTCCGGTACCTCCTCCCGAAATAATAAAACGCGGTTTGCGCGTTTCGTTATTCTGCTGCTTCGATTTCTTCCTGCTGTTCATAATCCGGATCTTCCGTTTCGTTCGATACTAAGTTTTCCTCTTCAGGTATAGGTTTTTGTGTGGCAAAATTGCTAACACTCAGTATAATAGCAAAATACAAACACGTAATGACTCCCGAACTGCCTCCTCTGCTTATCAAAGGCAAAGGTTGTCCGGTAACCGGGAACCAGTTTACCGCCACTGCCATGTTGACAAAAGCCTGCATAGATATAATCAGTGCCGAACCAAGCACCAGGAGCATAGGCACTGATTTTGTACAACGTTTGGCAATTTTTAAGGCCCTAAACAATAAAAACAAATACAAGAAAGGGACCCCAAACAAACCCAGCCAGCCCAAATCCTCTATGATAATGGCAAAAATAAAATCGGAATAGGCTTGAGGCAAAAAGTCTCGCTGACTACTGTTGCCGGGTAAAACACCCAAAAACTTACCCTCGGAAATAGCTATTTTGGCATGAGAAACCTGCCGGTTCTCGTCCGTAATTTTAAATCCTTCATCCCTGACGTCCAGCTGTTCGGTCACCAATCTGTTGTGCCAGGTTTCCCAGCGGGGTACTCCGTCCAATCGCTCTACCTTGATCAATAAAAACAACAGCAAAGCGGCTGCCGAAGCCACCAGTAAAAACAAAATCAGGAGTTTTTTCCAGTCCACCCCAGCCACCACCATCATAAGAAAAACAAAGAGGCAGAGCAAAATAGCAGTGGACAAATTCTCAAACACGATCAAAAAAGCCAAGGCGGCCGTCACAATAAGTACCACCCAAAATGCCTTATCCATGGCCTCTTTAGAGCCCTGAGCCCTGCCCAGAAACCAGGCAGAAAACAACACCATCGACAATTTGGCCAGTTCCGAGGGTTGAATCTGTATGCCGAAAATCTCTATCCAACGCGCTGCTTCGTTTAGCCTGACACCTATTATGGGAGTCAGAATAAGCATAATAACCGACAACAATAGTAGGGGGAACACCAGCAGAGCGGTATACTTGTAATGGAAGTTATGAAAAGCCACCACCAAGGCAACCCCTATCAGCAAATATAAACCATGTCTTATAATAGGCTCGAAAGGATTCATTCGGGCATAAGCCAGGGTTCCGATGGCGCTAAAAACCTCCACCAACGAAATTATGCATAAAAACAAAAAGATCATCCAGATCACTTTGTCACCTTTGAACACACTTTGTATCAGTTCCATTTCTTATAGATTGCGAACGCAGTCCTTGAATTGACGACCGCGGTCTTCGTAGTTTTCGAAAAGGTCGAAACTGGCGCAGCAAGGCGACAACAAGACGGTATCGCCTTTGGTTGCCAGATTGCTTGCCAGGTCCACTGCCTCTTTCATCGACCGTGCATCGCGAATTTCGTCTACTTTACCCTCAAAGAAATCGTGCAGCTTAGTATTGTCAACACCCAGGCAAACGATGGCTTTCACCTTTTGCCTGACCAAAGCTTCAATTTCGCCGTAGTCGTTTCCTTTGTCGGTACCTCCCATTATCAACACTACCGGTGTATTGACCGATTCGAGGGCGTACCAGCAGGAATTTACGTTGGTGGCTTTGGAGTCGTTGATGTATTCCACCCCGGCCACCCCGGCCACTTTTTCCAAACGATGTTCCACACCTTTGAAATTACTCAGGGCCGTGCGTATTTCTTCTTTGCGAATATGCGCTATGTTGGCCGAAATAGCCGACGCCATAGTGTTGTAAAGGTTATGGGTTCCTCGCAAGGCCAAAGCCTCCTGTTCTATTTCAAATTGCTGATCCGGAGTATTGATAACCAGTATTTTATCTTCGATAAATGCTTTTATGCCGGCATCTTTTTTGAGGGAGAAAGGGTAGGTTTTGGCCCTGATTGTTCTTTTCTTTATCTCCCGTTGAATAATGGGGTCGTCGTTCCAGTAAATAAAAGCATCCTGCTCGGTCTGATTCTGAATAATCCGGAATTTGGAGTCCACGTATTCCTGCAAATTATAATGATAACGATCCAGATGGTCGGGAGTGATGTTGAGCATTACAGCCACATCCGCCTTGAATTTAAACATATAGTCCAACTGGAAACTGCTGAGTTCAATCACATAGTAATCGTAGTCCTGCTGAGCTACCTGCAAGGCGAAACTTTGACCTATGTTGCCGGCCAGCCCCACATTGAGCCCTCCGTTTTTCAGAATATGATAAGTAAGCAGGGTGGTGGTGGTTTTACCGTTACTCCCTGTAATGCAAATCATTTTGGCTTTGGTATAGCGCCCGGCAAATTCAATCTCCGAAACAACGGGTATACCCTTGGCTTTGATTGTTTGAATCAGGGGAGCTTTGTCGGGAACTCCCGGGCTCTTAATGACTTCGTCGGCGTTCAAAATGAGTTCGAGGCTGTGTTGTCCTTCTTCGAATGCTATCATGTTATCCTCGAGCAATTTACGGTAACGCTGGGGAATAGGGGCATTGTCCGTCAAAAAGACATCGAAACCCTGTTTCCTGGCCAATACTGCCGCTCCGCTGCCGCTTTCGGCTCCCCCTATAACAACGATTCTCTTCATTCTTACCTGATTTTTAGTGTTATTATGGCCAAAGCAGCCAACAACAGACTGATGATCCAAAAACGAACCACAATCTTGGATTCAGGTATGGCTTTGATGGGTTTTTGAATCAAAGCCTCGATGCCCGCATTGCCCAGCTTTTGAAAATGATGGTGCAAAGGAGCCATTTTAAAAATGCGCTTCCCCACCCCATAACGTTTTTTGGTCCATTTAAAATAGGAGACTTGCATCATCACCGACAAGGATTCCAGCAAAAACACACCACAGAAAAACAACAACATCAATTCTTTGCGGATGATAATGGCAAAAACGGCAATAACACCGCCCAACATCAGACTGCCGGTATCGCCCATAAATACTTGCGCCGGAAAAGAATTGAACCACAAAAATCCCACAGTGGCCCCTACAAAAGCCGACATATAAATGACCAATTCCTCGGAACCGGGTATGTACATAATATTCAGATACGAAGCAAAGTTCATATTACTCGATACATAAGCCAATATACCCAAACCCACCCCGATAATGGCCGAAGTTCCTGTAGTAAGGCCATCCAAACCATCCGTCAGATTGGCTCCGTTGGAAACGGCGGTTACGATAAAAATGGTAACCAGCACAAACAGCACCCAGCCGGCTGCCTGCTTGTGTTCTTTCATAAAACAAACCAAATTGGCATAATCGAGGTTGTTGTTTTTAAAAAAAGGAATGGTTGTCTTGGTCGATTTTACTTCACCTTCTTCAAAACGGACTTCTTCGTTGGGCAGGCCGTTGTTGAGCTGAACATTTTCGCGAATCACCACTTCGGGACTCAGATAAAGGGTCAGCCCCACAATTAATCCTATGCCCACCTGGCCGATAATTTTGAATTTACCCTTGAGCCCTTCTCTGTGTTTTTTGAATACTTTGATGTAATCGTCGGCAAAACCCAATAAGGTAAGCCAAACGGTACTGATCAGCATCAAAATGATGTAAATGTTGTCCAGTTTGGCAAAAAGCAATACCGGGACAATGAGTGAAAGAAAAATGATGATTCCACCCATAGTAGGAGTGCCTTTTTTACTTAATTGACCCTCCACGTCCAGATCGCGGGGAACATCGCCTATCTGCATACGTTGCAGTTTACGGATTATTTTCCGGCCGATAAAAGTGGCTATAAGCAGCGAAAAGATAAAGGCCATAATTGACCTGAACGATACGTACTGAAACATTCCTGCTCCCGTAAAGTCGATACTGTTTAAATAATCAAACAAAGGCACTAACATATTCTCTTGTTTTGTGGCTGTAAACTTTTATAAATAAAACAACAACCGGGTATTGGTATCAGAGTAATTCTTTAAAAATTTCAGTAATTATTTTTTTGTCGTCAAAAGGATATTTCACTCCTTTGATTTCCTGATAATCTTCGTGTCCTTTGCCGGCCACCAACACGTAATCGCCTTTACCGGCCAGTCTGCAGGCAGTACGAATAGCCTCCCTGCGATCGACGATCGACAGCACTCTTTTTCGTGCTTCGGCAGGAACACCGGCATACATATCGTCCAAAATAGCCTGCGGTTCTTCAAACCTCGGATTATCGGAAGTAAGTATCAGGGTATCGCTGGCCCGCACAGCCTCCAGAGCCATTTCGGGACGTTTCGTTTTATCGCGGTTGCCCCCCGCTCCCACCACACTGATAATCTTGCCCTGCTTGCGTATCTGAGCCAGGGTTTGTAAAACGTTCTTCAGAGCATCAGGTGTATGGGCGTAATCAACTATAGCGGTATAACCGGTGGGAGAGTTCAAAAATTCCAGCCTGCCCGATACCGGACGCAAGGTGCTTAGGATTCTGAGCACTTCGGCGGCATCCATCCCCAACAAGACGGCAGTCCCATATACGGCCAGTAAATTCGATACATTGAATTTTCCGATAAAACGAACGTGTACCTCCCGACCGTCAAAATCCAGTTGCATACCGTCGGAATGAGTTTCGAGCAATCTGGCCCTGAAATCGGCCAAACTGCGGCAGGAGTAGGTATAATGGGCAGCCCGGCAATTTTGAAGCATCACTTTTCCGTTTTTATCGTCCGCGTTGGTCAAGGCAAAAGCCTCTGCCGGTAAACGGTCGAAAAAGCTTTTTTTGGCCCTGAGATAGGCCTCTACCGTTTTGTGGTAGTCTAAATGGTCGTGAGTGAGATTGGTATAAATTCCTCCGGCAAAGTGCAGACCGGCTATCCTTTCCTGATCTACCGCGTGTGAACTCACTTCCATAAAAGCATATTCGCAGCCGGCCGCCAGCATCTGCGATAACAAACTGTTGATGGCATAAGCATCGGGGGTGGTATGAGTAGCCGGCAATTCCTGTTCATCCACGCGAACGCAAACGGTAGACAATAAACCGACTTTATAACCCAGAGCTTTGAGGGTATTGTAGAGCAAGCTGGCTATGGTAGTCTTGCCGTTGGTGCCGGTAACTCCCACCAATTTCAGCTTACGCGAGGGATGAGAGAACCAGGCGGCAGATATTAAACCCAAGGCCAGATTGCTGTTGCCTGTGCGGATATACGTCACCTCCGGATTTATCTCCGAAGGCAGGTTTTCGCATACTATCACTGCGGCCCCTTTTGCCACCACTTCGGGAATATAGTCGTGCCCGTCGCTGCGGTTGCCTTTTTGAGCTACAAAAAGACAAGAGGGAGCTGCCAGCCGGGAATCAAAACAAACGGAGTTGATCTCCTTGTCTTTGGGGCCCAAATGCTCCAAAACAGTCAAATCTTCTATGCACCGACTCAGTTTCATGCCTATCGTCAATTCAAACGTAATACGATTTCCTGCCCTTCGTGCGAGACGGTACCCGGACGGAGCGATTGTTGCACCACCTTGCCTTTGCCCGTAAGCCTGACTTGCAGACCCCATTGCTCGAGCAACAAAATGGCATCCCTGGCTCCCATGCCCAACACGTTGGGCACCAGGTTTTCAATAAGGTTTCTTTCTTCGAGGAGTAGTCTTTTACTTTCTTCCTCCCGCCTGGCCACTATAGGACGCCCACCATGGACTCCGGAATCGTCGTATTTTATATTCAACTTGTCCATAACATAAAAGCTGGGGCCGGGCAAACCTGTTTTAATTTTGGGAGGACCGGTCTCTTTGGTCTCTTTGACCCGTTTACTGTTCAGGTCTATCCACAATTCCCGGGCATAAATCTGCTCGGCAATTTCCTTGAAAACTCCTCCGGCCATCACACCTCCCGAGGCATAGCCCACTACCGGATCGCGTATCACCACAATGGCGCTGTATTTGGGGCGATCCGAAGGGAAATAACCACAAAACGAAACCTGATAGTTTTTGCCCCCTGCCTTGTATCCCATGGAACCTTTGGACAAAACCGCCGTTCCGGTTTTACCTGCTATGGGGAAAAACTTACTTTTGGCCGCCCCTCCCGTTCCTTTTTCCACCACGCTGTCCAACATCGCTCTGATCTCGCGCAAGGTTTTGTCGGAGCATATTTTTAAATTCAGGACCTCCGTACCAAAGCTTTTATGTACCTGATTTTCTCTGAAAATTTCTTCAACAAAAAAGGGTTTTACCATACAACCATCGTTGGCAATAGCATTGTAATAGGTCAAGGTGTAAATAGGCGGGATACGCACCACGTAGCCTATCGACATCCAGGGTAAGTCGGTTTTAGCCCAATAACGGTTTTTATTTTTAGGATGAGGAATGTCGGGATAGCCTGCACCCGGAATTTCTATATCCATAGGCTGATTGATCTTCATTTTGTACAAGCGATCCACAAAACGGGCCGGATTATCGGAAAAAGCCTGGTCGATCAAAGTAGAAATGCCGATGTTGGAAGAATACCAAATGCTCTTGGCTGCGGTTATTTTACCATAACCTCCATGTTCCTGATTGTGATCGCTCATTGCCTGGCCATACATTCTGACCAGGCCCTTTTGGGTATCGACCGAATCGTTGGGCTTGATTTTCCCTTCTTCCAGGGCGGCCATCATGGCTATAGTTTTGAAGGTGGAACCCGGCTCACTGAGGTCGCTTACGGCGTAGTTTTGTATTTCCTGGTAAGATCCCGTGGAAGTAAGGCCTAAATTGCTGATTGCTTTTACTTTGCCCGTTTTTACCTCCATCAGTACGGCGGTTCCCGAGGCTGCTCCCGTCTTTTGGAGCATTTCCTTCAAAGCCGTCTCAACGATGTCCTGCATGGGAATGTTGATGGTCGTCCTTAAATTCCAACCGTCCCGGGGCTCTTTGTTGTTGACATTCATGTATTGGCCGGCCACTTTTTGACGGGTCGACACTCCGTCCTGGCCCCGGAGCAAAGAATCGTACTTTAACTCAAGCCCACTGCGCCCGCCTTTGCCGAATTCGGCGTAAATATTTCCTATGGTTCTCGAAGCCAGAGAGCCAAACATTTTTTGACGTTCCAGGTATTTTTTTTCATACAATCCGCTTTGATAACGGCCTTTACTAAACAAAGGGAAGGTCTTGATCTCTTTCCAGTCGGCGTAAGACACTCTCCGCGGATGTATCAGATACTCACGACTGGCCCTGCGCTGCCCCTCGCGCAGCCTTGCTTCAAAATCTGCCGGCGACAGGTCGCCGAATTTTTGCGACAGAGCCCGGCAAAGCGGTTTTATGTATTTATTGAGGGTATCCCTGTGTACGGCCTGAAAATCCATATACAGGGCATAGCTCGGCACTGTGGCGGCCATCAGCAAACCCTCGTCCGAAAAAATATTCCCTCTGCCGGCGGGAACAACAACGTTTTCGCGCTGTTGTTTGTTTTTCCATTCTGCCCAGGCCGCCCCTTCGGCAAATTGTATATGAAAAGCTGCAAAAATGATACCAAACAGCATGACACTAAAACACAGAATAACTATGATCAAATAGCGTTTGCGTATACCTTTTGTTATGTCTTCACCTGTCTGTTCGTCCATTTCTTTTCCAAGCCTGCAAGCGGCTCCATTTATTTTACTTTCAAGGTATAGGGAGGCTCGGTTAATTCCTTTAATTCCAAGCCTTTTTCCTCTACCATCGATTTAATATGCGATTGGCGGCTTTCCTGCATAAACTCCGAGGTGTACATCAAAGCCTCGTATTTTACATCGTTAAGTTCTTGTTGCAACCTGTTTATTTCGGCCAGTTTCATTATTACCGAGTAATGATTGCCTATATAAACAAAGAGCAACACTACTATAAGGAATATCAATTTGGCGTGTTTGCGAAAGAAATTCTTATCCAGAAAGCTTCCGTCTATAAATTCGCCAAAAATAAAACGTTTGGTCGTTTTTTTATTTTCTTCTTCCTGTTCCATTTCTTAACGCTTTTCTGCTATTCTAAGGCGGGCACTGCGCGAACGCGGATTCAGTTCCTGTTCTTCCGGCGAAGGCACCAGCACCTTGTTGTTGATCAGAATAAAGGGACTGAGATTGTTGCCGTAAAAATCTTTTTTTACCTCACCCTCCAGATTTCCGGTCCTCATAAAATTTTTGACCAAACGGTCTTCGAGCGAATGATAACTGATTACCACCAATCGACCTCCGGGCTTCAAGATATCCAGGGATTGTGTCAGCAAATCCTCCAAGGCTCCGACTTCCTGATTCAGCTCAATACGCAAAGCCTGAAAAACTCTGGCCAGGTCTTTTTTTTCGGCTTGCCTGCTCAACAAAGGCCGCAGCAAATCCGACAGCTGACCTGCCGTTCTTACAGCTTGTTCCTCTCTAGCCTTCACGATAGCCCCGGCCATCCTTGCAGCCTGACGAAATTCTCCGTACACGCGAAATACTCTACAAAGCTCTTCTTTGGAATAATCTGCCAGAATATCTGCAGCCGTAAGAGTAGCTCTTTGATTCATCCGCATGTCGAGATCGACATCAAAACGAAAAGAGAATCCCCTGCCGGCCTGATCGAAATGATGAGACGATACGCCCAAATCTGCCAAAATTCCGTCCACTTGTTCCTCTCCGTAATAACGCATAAAATTGGATAAAAAGCGAAAATTGCCGTGAACAAACTGCAAACGTTTATCTTCCGGCAAATTTTTCAGTGCTTCTTCATCCTGGTCAAAGGCATATAGCCGACCTCCCTTAAGCTGCGCCAGAATGGCGCGCGAATGACCTCCTCCCCCAAAAGTTGCATCTACATAGATGCCTCCCGGTTTCAGAGCCAGGCCATCTACGCTTTCACTCAACAAAACAGGAATATGGTAGGGTGTTTCCATGGTGTAATTACTCCGGGATTTTGGTTTTGGTCATTAGTTCCTGCATCCGGGTTTTAAACAGCTCCGGATCCACTCTTGGCTGCTCGAGAGCTTCTTTTGCCCAGATTTCCATGGTATTATCCACGCCTAAAAAACGTACATTTTTTTCTATACCGGTTTTTAACAACAGACGTTTGGAAATCAATATACGTCCGTTAGGATCCATTTCTACGGCCTCGGCTTCCAGCATAAACTGCCGGTAAAGTTCCTGCTCCTGAGGATTCCATTTATTAAGCCGGGCACGCAATTCGCTCAATTCTTCTTCCCATACCGGAGCCGGATAAACCACTATGCAATTCTGGTAAACATCTTTGCGCAAATACAAAATTCTACTTTGCGAGCCTTCATCGGTTTTAGTAAAAACGGCGTTATCCAGCACTTTCCTAAAGGCAGCAGGAACAAACACTCTGTTTTTGGCATCCAGTTTAGCTTCGATATTTCCTAAAAATCGCATGTTTCTGTCTTTTTACAGCCTATATTTTGACTATTTTACCCCATAGAGGCAAATTTTTCAGACAAAAGTAAACATTTTCACCCACTTTGCTACATTTTCACCCACTTTTTTTAAATAAAATGAGATAAAAAGTTTTCAACAAGTTTTCAACAGCCTATATAGCTGATTATCTGCAATATAAACTTCATGGATATTTTTCTCTTTCTTCTCTTGTTTTTAAAATTCTCTGTGTTTTTATGGAAAACAAGGCCAACAAAGGTCAGAATCAGAACAATCATAAAAAACTCCCCACTCTTCGGCTTTATAATTATGTCTTAGCTTTACAAACCTCACACACGGAAATACTTTGAGGAACCCGATACCCACCATCGAAGACGGTAAATAAACCGGGAAACAAAGAGAAAAAACAGAGTCGTAAAAAAGCCCTGCTAATTCCCCGATAAATTTGTACTTTTGCGGCTTAAAAGCATTCATACTTATGACCCGACAATTCAAACGGACCACCGTTACCACCGCTCTGCCCTATGCCAACGGACCGGTTCACATCGGACACCTGGCCGGCGTTTACGTCCCGGCAGACATTTATGTTCGTTATCTCAGACTCAAAGGACAAGACGTCTTGTTCATCGGGGGCTCCGACGAGCACGGTGTGCCCATTACACTCAAAGCAAAAAAGGAAGGAGTCAGCCCTCAGGCTATTGTAGACCGCTACCACCACATCATCAAGAAATCCTTCGAAGATTTTGGTATTTCTTTCGATATTTACTCACGTACCACTTCGGCCATCCATCACAAAACCGCTTCCGCCTTTTTTGACAAACTCAACCGCCAGGGCAGCTTTGTCGAAAAAACCAGTGAACAATATTACGACGAGGAAGCAGGCCAGTTTCTGGCGGACCGCTATATCACCGGAACCTGTCCGCATTGCGGCAACGAAAACGCCTACGGCGACCAATGCGAATCCTGCGGAAACTCCCTCAGCCCCAACGAACTGATACATCCGCGTTCGACCATCAGCGGGAGCAAACCCGTTATGAAGGCGACCAAACACTGGTATCTGCCCCTGGACCAATACGAGGCATTTCTGAAACAATGGATACTCGAAGAGCATAAAGAATGGAAAAGCAATGTCTACGGACAATGCAAATCGTGGCTCGACATGGGCCTGCAAGCCAGGGCGGTGAGCCGCGACCTGGACTGGGGCGTTCCCGTTCCGGTCGAAGGCGCCGAAGGCAAAGTGCTCTACGTGTGGTTCGACGCACCTATCGGTTATATTTCAAATACCATAGAGCTCTTGCCCGACAGCTGGGAAAAATGGTGGAAAGACCCCGAAACCAGGCTGATCCATTTTATAGGCAAAGACAACATCGTGTTTCACTGCATCGTGTTTCCGGCCATGCTCAAAGCCGAAGGCAGTTTTATTTTGCCCGACAACGTGCCGGCCAATGAATTTTTAAACCTCGAAGACGACAAAATATCCACTTCGCAAAACTGGGCAGTATGGCTGCACGAATACCTCGAAGACTTCCCGGGTAAACAAGATGTATTGCGTTATGTTTTAACTGCCAACGCCCCCGAAACCAAGGACAATAATTTTACCTGGAAAGATTTTCAGGCCCGCAACAACAACGAATTGGTAGCCGTATTCGGCAACTTTGTCAACCGGGCTATGGTACTCACTCATAAGTATTTTCAGGGGAAAGTACCTGCTCGGGGCGAACCTAACGATTACGACCGGCAAACAATGGAGGAGTTTACCGACGTCCAAAACAAGGTCGAAACCCTGCTCGATGTATTCCGCTTTAGAGATGCCCAAAAAGAAGCCATGAATCTGGCCCGCATCGGGAATAAATACCTGGCCGACACCGAACCCTGGAAACTGGCCAAAACAGATCTGCCCCGGGTGGGTAGCATTCTGAATCTCTGCCTGCAGATAGCCGCCAACCTGGCCATCGTTTTTGAACCCTTCCTGCCTTTCACGGCCCAAAAATTGCGTAGGATGCTGGGCATAGACAGCTTCCGCTGGGAGTCGCTGGGCCGTACCGATCTGCTGCCTGTGGGGCATCAGCTCAATCCCGCCAAATTGCTCTTTGAAAAGATAGAAGACGATGCCATAAATCAACAGATTCAAAAACTGCTCAACACCAAAAACAACAATAAAGCCACACGGGAAAACCAAGCAGAAGCAAGCTGGACCCCTGCCCCGGCCAAAGTTCCCATCGATTACGACAGTTTCTGCAAAATGGACATTCGCGTTGGCACCATACTGCAGGCCGAAGCTGTTCCCAACACCGAAAAACTTATGAAGATGCTGGTAGACACGGGCCTGGATCAACGCACTATTGTTTCGGGCGTACTGGAACATTTCAGTCCCGAGGAGCTTATCGGCAAACAAGTTCCGGTCCTGATCAATCTTGAACCGCGAAAAATCAGGGGCATCGTTTCTCAGGGCATGATACTTTACGCCGAAAACGACCAAAAAAGATTTGCCCTTATGCAACCCCAGGCCGGCAAAACAACGCCCAACGGAAGTATCATTTGTTGAATTCTGATCACCGTGCGGAGCTTCTCTCCGGTTGTTGATAAGGGGCAAAACCACCAAGTGGACAATAGAACAAGCCCATCAAGAGGACAATAGGGCAAACCTATCAAGCGGAAAAGAGAACAAACTCATCAAATGAAAAAAGGAGCGAACCCATCAATGAAAAGAGGGCAAACCCTTCAATAAAACAGAAAAATGAAAGACCAATTCAATATTTATTCTTCCGACTCTCAAGCCAGCAAAGTTCTGCCCTTAAGTCCTGAAGAATTTGATTTTGAAGCCTATGCCGAATACGAAGCCCGCTTAAACCAAGGCTGTAAGAAGTTTTGGGAAGCTCCCTCCGGTGTAATGGTCTATCGCCGTATGCGGGTAAAAGAAGTCTTTGCCGAAGACAGTGCCGATTGGCAGAAATCCCTTAATTGGCAGTTGGGAGCCCTGCAACAAAGTATGGGCTATAAAGCGGACATTCCCAATTTTCTGGAGCCCTGGTACGGTATAGGCACCATAGCCTCGGCATTCGGTTTCGGCTATCGCTGGGAACAAGGCCAGGCGCCGGCCCTGGACGGTAAATTTGAGCAGTTGGAACATTTGCTGCAGGCCGATTTCAAACCGGTAGCCCAAACAGCCATCGGCAGTCACAGCCTCGAAATGACCGAATACTTTCTGGAGCAGACCCGGGGGCGTTTGCCCATGTCGTGGTGCGATGTCCAGTCTCCCCTGAATATCCTGTGCAACCTGGTCGATTCCAATATGTTTTTTCCGGAATTTTACCTGAATCCCGAAGCGGTAGAACAGGCCTTAGATAAGATCACCGATTTACTCATCGAGTTCACCAAGGTACAGACCAGACTCATAGGCCCCGCTTTGGTCAAGCCCGGACACGGTTTTGCTTCGAGCAGGTTTTTTGATGGCTTTGGCATGAGCGACGACAATATCGTTATGTTGCCTCCCGACCTTTACAACGACTTCGCCGTACCGAGAATGGTCCGTGCCGGCCGGCCTTTTGGAGGTCCGGTGTTCCACTCCTGCGGCAACTGGTCAGACAAAAAAGAAGACATTGTCCGTATAGACGGGCTCCGAATGGCCGACGGTGCTTTCTCCAAGGCTACCGACCCCGATGCCAATCCCTGCGAAGGTTTTGCCGCCGCCTTTGCTCATACGGGCATTGTTCTGAATGCCCGCATAGTCGGCGACCTCGAAACCCTGGGCCAAAAGGTGAAAGAACTTTGGGCTCCGGGCATGAAACTCATCGTGGTCACTTATTGCGAAAATCCCTCGGAACAGGCTGCAGCTTACGATTTAATCCACGAGATTTGCCGGGAATAAACGATACTGTTCGTGCCGGGCGAACCAAAAAAAGGGGATGTCTCTTAGAGACACCCCCTTTTTGGATATAAGCATCATTAGTTATTTCTATCGGGCATAAATAATGATCTTTTTGACTTCAATGGCACCGTCTTCGTACCGGATGCGTTCAATATTGATTCCCACACCGGGTTCGAGCAACCTGGTGCCGCTCAAATCGAAGTATTCGCGCGAAACGACTACCCTGTCTTGAGAAATACCGTTCAAAGCTTGTTCTTTTTCCACCTTGATTTCATCAATGGTGGCCAGCGTAGTTGAGTCGGCCATAATACAAGCCTGGAAGGCCGGTATTACCGGATTGGCTGTTTTCACAAAAGCCGTACCCTCGTCGTTCATCACGTAAGCGTAAACGGTGGTAGTGTCTGAACCAAGAGCATGAGGTATAAAGCGTCTGTTGGTTCTGTAAGCTATGCCACTCGACGGAGCGTTGAAAGTGGTCTGAGCAATACCCAGTTCGAAACCTGTTTCGCTCTCGTATACGAAAGTTATAGGCTGACCTACATACTTTTCGGCCACTTTGATTACATAGCCCACCGTGTTGGCAACGATATTGGCGGTCGGTCCCAGTTCAACAAATTCTCCCGAGGAGAGTCGTCTTATAACGTAGTCGGTTCCGCGTACCAGTACATTGCTGTCGGCATCCATGATAACAGGCTTGTTGAAAGGCGCTACAAAAGGTTCATAACCGGAGCCGAATACACGGCTAAAGTTGACGGTTCCAGTTATAGACAGCACTTCATTCTGAGCGATGTTCATAGCCTTGTCGTATTCCACATTGACATTTCCGGCAGCAGTAATATCTATACTTACCGTATTTACATCCAAATAAATGTCCGGAATAAAGACATTCACCTTCTGCAAGGTTTTATAACGGTCCATAGTATAGCTGCAAGAGGTCGAAGTGGATTTCACTATGTAGGATACATTTTCAATAATGAACTCTACAAACTGGCCTGCAGTAATATTACTTACAGTAACTGCCCTGCCTCCGCTGGACTGGCTGTACAAACCGGCAAGTTTACCATCAGCTCCCGTACGGAGTTCGTAGCTATCAAAGTTCGCTGCGAAATCGGGGAAGTACTGAATCTTGACCGAATCCTGATCGTAATAGAAAAGGTTATCGGCGTTCTTATCACTGCCTGCCCCTTCGAGCAGATGAATATTGATCAACACATTCAGTGAATCGTAAGAGGCGGTCCAGCCGTGAGCCAACATGGTATCTATAACGGCCTGATCTACCTGAGTAAAGTCGTAAGACTTGGCTACCCGGTAATTGGTACGGCCGTCTATAGCTATGCTGGTACTGGCAGAAGCATAACCCTCTGTCGATGCGGTAGCAGTCAACGTGCAGCTTTCGTCTATGGTCAACGGACCTGAGTACACACCGCTGTTTGTTCCGTATTCGTAATGAATCACCGAAACCGGAGCAAACAACACATCGCTGTTATCACTGGTGATGGCATAAGTCTTGGCTGTTCCATTCACTGCAATCAGCGAAATAACTGGTGCATTGACGGCAATTTCGGTGCCGGCTGCATATACGCCCTTCACCAGTGCTGAGTTGACAGAGCCGTCGGTGGCATAAGCCAACAGATAAGAGGCTTCAGCGTCGACCATGAAGGGGGCAGTATAAGTTTGCCATTGATACTTGGTAGTGTCAACATCGGCAATTTCAACAGCCGCTTCGTAGTCTTCGGCACTGACAAGGACATACTTCAAGATGGCAGTGGGCTGGGTTGAAAGCATGGTAATGATACGGGATATTCCGCTCACTCCTGTCATCAACACGGTGGGTTCTACCATAACGACACCCTTGACCAGTTTACTGAAAGCGATGTTGTCGATCTTCATTTCAGATTGATAACGTCCTGCCTGATAATACAGACCCACACATTCGATGCCTGCACTGCCCGAAGTGATGGCAGCTTTGTCGAGAACGGCGGAATCGGCAGCATTGGTAATTGTCAGCAATATGCCTTCGGCGCTTATTTCGGCACTGTAATGGTAGAATTCGAGAGAATTCAGTTCCACAGTATGGCTTTCGGCACCACTGCCGGTGATGGTCCAGGTGGTAGAATTGGTGGTGAATAATTTAAAGAGATAACCTCCTCCTGCACCCCAGTTGACATTATCACCGGTGTAGGCAAAATCAGTTCCCTTAACTGCAAATTCAGTTGCCTGGTTATTACCGGCTTTCAGTGCCAGGTCAAATTCCAGAATGTACTTATCTACATCGGCAAAGTCTATCTCAAAATTAGAGTAACTACCTCTCGAATTGACGTTGCCGTGGTTGTAATAAATGTATTTATTACCTTCTTCTTCGACCAGGGAATAACCGGCCTGGTTGTTGGGAGAAGTCCATACATCTGCGGCAGAAGCAACGTTTTCGTAATCCTGCATATACCAGGTTACCTTGGTCAGCGGCACAGGTTTACTCAGCAAGATATTGTCTATCTTCATCTTCGATTGATAACGACCTGCCTGATAATGCAGACCTACGCATTCGATACCTTCACTGCCCAAAGTAATGGCAACATTATCCAAAACAACGGAATCGGCAGCATCGGTAATCGTTAGCTGAATTCCATCGGCTCTGACCAAAGCCAGGAAATGATAGAATTCAAGCGCATTCAGTTCCACCGTATAGCTTTCGGCACCACTACCGACAATGGTCCAGGTAGTAGAATTGGTGGTGGACAATTTAAAGAGATACCCTTTTTCTGCACCCCAGTTGACATTACCACCGGCGTAGGCAAAATCCGTTCCCTTAAGTGCAAATTCGGTTGCCTGATTATTTCCGGCTGTCAATGCCAGATCAAACTCTACCAGATACTCCGAAATACCGGCATAATCAATGTCGAAGTTGCTGTAAGCACCTCTGGAATTGACGTTGCCGTGATCGTAATTGATGTACTTGTTGCCTGCTTCTTCGACCAGGGAGAAACCTGCCTGATTGTTGGGCGAGGTCCATACATCCGAAGCCTGAGCTACAAATTCGTAATCCTGGCTGTAGAAAGCCACGTAGTCGTCTTTGTTGATAACGATCGGCGGCACTTCATTCGCTTCTTCAAAGGCGGCGATAGCCTCGTTCAAAGCTACAACAGCGGCTTGCAGTTCGGCCACGCTTGCACCTGTTCCCTTGTCGTACACAGCCTGGGCGGCAGCAATGGCAGCAGCAAACTCATCGGCGGCTATCAAAGTAGAATCGTATTGAGCATTCGCCTCGTCCAAAACAGTCTTCAACTCAACCGAAGAATTATGATACTGATAAACAGCCTCTCCTACTTCGACTAAGCTCCACTCGGAATTGGCTCCTGCGGCTTTATTGCCGTAGACACCCGATCCGCTGGTAACTGCGTCGGTACCCAACAAGCCTTTGATCGTTCTGAGCTTGTATTTGCTGCCGTCTATCATTTCAATAATAAATTTGACGTTATTGTCGGAGGAGGCTACGTCTTGTGCAGACATATCCCAGTTGTTGGTACCCGTCAAGCCGACAAATTTTTCATCAAGGGTCTTCAAATGATAGGCATTCAATTCTCCGGAACCGATCGGAAGCAATTTAAACCACTGATAATAAGCAGTGTCTGCAGCTGTCTTTATCTTGACGCCGTCAGCTACATCCAAGTGGTTCAGTGAACTATGTACAATATAGAAAAATTGAGTGGCCAGCGGCTGATTCATCTGTCTGAGATTGTTCATAGCTGCTGTCAGGAAGTTTTCCATGGCTACGTACTCGTTTACCGAAGCACCTGTAAAGGCTTTGGCCGAATCAATGGCGGCATTGAGTGCGTCCAGCTTGGCAGGAGCGTATTTAAACGACTCGGCTCCCAACATGGCGCTGTCCACTCCGGCAACCACAGCTTCCGCTTCTCCAATCAGGGCATTCAGCGATACTTGTTTGGCTGCCAGCAAAGTAGAGACATCGTGGCTCATCAACCTTACCCTGTCTATGGCTACCCAGTTGGCCGTACAGCTTATACCGGTAAAGCCAAGCTTCAGGGTGTTGTCGGCCACAGTGACATTGATCATGAATTCTTCGGGTACACCGTTTAAGCTGGAAACAGGCGTCGAATCGTTGTTGGCGTAGAGATAGACGTTCTTTACATAAGTTTTGGCAGCTTCACCGGCCTGGTTTTGCTTGGTTGCTATACACCAGGCACTCAGGGTGTAAGTGCCGTTGGGAAGATCCGATATAATCTGGCTGAGATTGAAATCGGCCAGGTTATTGGCAGCAGAAACCCATTTTTCGAGGAACCTTCCTTCAAAACCGGGATACGCGGCTGTTTGTTCACCAAAGTCACTTGCCCAGCCTACTGTTTTACCCTCGGTCATATCGGGATTCACCACATAAGCAGTAACATCGTTGGCGGCTCTGTACGAAACCATGGCAGCTACCAGATTGTCGTAAGTAGTCTGGTTGGCTGTTTTAGCCACATAAGTATCGTTGGCAGTCGTAATAGCAGCCTGTAATGCCTCAGCCTCGGCCGCGGTAGCACTATAGATATAATTGGCTTTTGTCTGCAAAGCCGGGAATGCTGCGTACAAAGCGATAGAACTGTTGGCAGCATCAATAGCCGCGCGCAAAGCGGTCAACGAAGCCACAACATGCACCTCCGAACGAGAGGCCACAGCGGCTTCAGCATTTGATATGGCATCGGCCAAACCGGTAGCTACGCTGGCCTGCATATCGCCGGTGATAGCTTCCGCTTCAACAATCAGCTCTTCCAGAGCCGTAATCATATCGTTCAATATAAAGCCCAGGCTGTAGAGTTTAACGTTGTCCAGACCTACCCAGTTGTTGGTGGGCAGCTCAGCCAGCAAGCCGATTTCGAGCTTACCATCGGTAACCACGCCTACCACCTCGTGGAAAGTCGGCTCAGTGGTCTGAACCTGAGTTTTACCGCTGTTGGCAAACAAATAGAAGCCGTCACCCCCATTGTTGCAGAAAGCAGCAGCTCTCAACAGATAAGATCCGTTGGGCAAACCGGTGATAATCTGAGACATCTTGCCGGTAAAGCTGGTATTTTTCCAGTTTTCCCAGAAGGGCCCGGTGAAGTCTCCGGTCTGGTTGGTGGCAATCTTGTTACTGCTTGCTCCAGTGGTACTAGTCCAACCAGTGATATTGGTATCAAAGTTGGGGTTCACAACAACAGAGTCGGTGATTTCTGCCTTAGCGTCGGTTTTGAGGCCTTCAGCATAGACAAAAATGTCGGTAATCGAAGTTCCGTCGTTGCTTGAGGCTGTGCCCGCAACGGTCGATGTGTAATCGGGTATCCAGCGAATGTATACTTTTGAAGCATAGTCCGCTTCCTGAGGCAGGGCAACCGTTTTGGTATACCAAACTTTATTGCTGGACATTACAATGGTATCCAGAGTAGTAAAGTTGGTACCGTCCAGAGAATATTCTACCAATTGCTTCTGATAGGCATTGTAGTTGTACAACATGGAGGCAACCACCTTAATGTTGTTGAACATGGAAGCATTTACACAGGTTTGGTAATAATATTTATCAACCAGGGGTTTCCAGTTGACAGCACCATATTTGCCTTCGTAACTGGCTCCCAGCATTTCGGACTTGTCCAGCCAGCTGTTGTTGGTGCCTGCTTCGTTGATAAGTGAAAGTACGGTAGCCTGATTATCGGCCGAAGCAAAATCGGCAGGACGGTCTTTGTTGCCGGCTACATAGAAATCCCAAGCTGCCAGGTAACTTTTGACGTCGTAATTGGCTTCCAGAGCCACATTGGCTGTCATAGTCACCGTAGTGTCAGGTCCGGCGTTACCATCTGCCCAGCCTGTAAAGTTCATGATGGCGTTAGAGCGAGGGCTGACCAGAACTGAACTACCCGTTTCGTACATTTTTTTACCTGCAACCGGATTAAAGGATGGATCCAGGTCAAACATATAATCCCTGACACCCGCCGGAGCAGTGATGGCCAGCTCGTAGGTATTGATGGGGGTAAAATTGGCCGTTACCGTAGTATCTGACATCAAGACCAAATCAAGCACATTCTGATCTGTCAGTACAGTACCTTCCGAATTGGTCCAGTTGACAAATTCAAAACCAAACTCTCTCGAGGCTTCCAGGCTCAGGGCTGTGCCTTCGTCAAAGAGCGTTCCGGGAGGATTAATGCTAATTTCCCCTCCCCCTTCGGGACTGACAAGCGGGGTAATGGTGTATTTCGGCACAAAAATTACTGTACCGTCTACCACGCCGGTGATTACCAGATCACTTACGGCACAACCTTTGCCCAAACGCATACCTTTACCCCAGGGATAAAGCTTAAGGACATAGGTGTCGTTCGAAGCAGCAGCATCGGCAATATCCAGAGAAACGCTGGTATAATAACCTCCGGCTGCATCGTTACGAGGAACCGTAACGGTTGAAACCAGAGCCTCGGCTGCCTCGCCCCGTTGATCCATAACATCAATTTTAACTTCATCTCCAGTACCGTTTTTAAAGGCTTTAAACGAGATGTTGGTTGGTTTGAAGGTTACGCCCTTCGAGGGTTTTAAAATAAACGTGAGCACATAATCGGGTAATTTTCCGCTCATGGTCAGAGCAGTAGCATTGGGTTCTTCAAACAAAGTGGCCGTCAAATCGTTGGACACTTTCTGAAAAGTTTTTACCTGCAATCCCGGACCCAGAATAAACTGAGTGGTCGAAAAGGCTTCTGCAGTATCCACATCGGCCACCGAGGGCAAAGCAGCTCCCGACAATACATAGGTCGATTGGACCGTAGTGTTTTCGAAGACTGCTTGCGCTCTGAGCCATGTAGGTAAAAGCATCAGCACTAAGAGCAAAACATACGCTTTTTTCATAAATGGTTAGATTAAAAAATGAGTAATAAAGATATTTGTTGTAACTATTCGTCGTAATAGAACTTTTGAACTTCAACACTGCCGTCACTAAAGGTAGTCCGGATAATATTGATGCCCCGGGTGAGCGTTTTGGTACGGATACCGGTCAGGTTGAAGATTTCTCGCTGTCGTACAAATTTATCCGGCAGCTTAACCTGATTTACGCCCGATGGTCCGTTCACAATATTCCCTTCCACATAACCCGGCCCGGTAATGGCAATAATGCCATCGCTGAAGAAACGGTCAAAGTTGTAGGCGTAGCCCTCGGGAAGAGAATCTTTGTGTTGACCGGTTTGCAATTGATTGGCATTGACAACCAGATTATTGCTGATCTCCCAGCCTATGGTGTCTATGCGTTCAATGTCGGCAGTGATTATCGTATCAACGCGAATCAGAGTATCGCCTGAAAAGATGCTGTCAAGGGTCGTAGTAAAGGTTCCTGTAAAAGTAGTGTCATGAATAGGCACCTCATTCATTTTTAGCGTAGGAGCATCCAACACCTTGTAATCGCCGGCTACAGGATTATCGTAAAAGTCATCCATAATATTCACCCATAAACGGGTAAATTCACCGCTGAACGCACCGCCGCCGGTAAGTACCAGTTTGTCCGACTGTCCTCCGGGGCCAAAATCAATATCTACCGAATTGTTTGTATTTAAATACAATTCTTTCAGAATGGTCAAAGTACCTAAGTCATTGTCGCCGGTAGCCCCGGGTTTGATGTGTGCAGTTGTTCCATCTTTACCTTCGACGGTACAATCAATAAAACCAACCCCTCCCACAAACATTTCACGGCCACGAATGGAAATGCGGTTGATAATGTTCGAAAAAGAGGCCTCGTCTCCATTCACATACAAAGCTCCGGTACGCACGTAAGCATAAGAGCCCAGGTAATGCACAGGGTAATTGAAGCCTTGTCCTACGGAAAACATTTCGAAGTTACGGGTTTCGCCGCCACCGTCAATTTCCAAATCGTAGAGATGAAGCACGTTGGAACGGAAAGTACAGGTTGAACTGCAATGCACATAAGCATGTCCTATGGTTTTTGGGAAACAGGTATGGGTTTTATCCTGCGTGTACACATGGACACCCTCGGGCAACACCAAAGTCCAGGGTATAGAGTGATAACATTTGGAAGAAGGATTGTTATACGAAACATTGTCAATAGGGCAAGTACCCGGATAAGTTGCACCGAGCAAAAGCTGGTTGTTGCCTTCTTTGACTTCGATAGTGAGCGTACCGGTAAATTCGCCCAAACCTGAAATGGCCAAGTCGGAATCCAGAATGGTAGAGTCGCCGACCACCAATGTCAGATTTCCGGTGCCGGTAATAATTCCTCCGAAACGGCATTTGCTGTCGGCCACAATGCGGCAGTTTCCATTAATCATAAAATTAAAGGGAACGGATGTTACTTTTTGTCCCTCAGTATCGGTTAAATAATCGATGTAATCCATGTTCTCTTCTGCATCTGCATCGGGGAACCAGGTTTCGGGTGAATCAAACATAATTATTTCAGCGCCCTCTTCCATAGTAATCAGCGTACCGGTGCCGAAAGGCAAACCGCAGGTGTTAAAAGCGTCTGCAGTAAAAGTTACAGTCGCGTCGGAAATAATAACCTGAGTTTCACCGGCATAATCCGATTCGTCAAAAGGAAATTCCACCACATAATCTGTTTCGATAAAAGCCTGAGAATAAGCTCCGACCGAAATCAGGCAGAATAGAAAAGCAAAAGTTAAGTAGTAGATTTTTTTCATAGTCAATTGGTTTTAGGTGTGATTGTTAATACTTAGTTCGTTAGTTGTTTAATTAAGGAAGAAACCATTTTTCTTCGCTTGAATAATCGGGAACAGCCCGTCCCGATTTTAGGTATTTCCCTTGCAATACAGCCTGCAAATAGTTGTTACCACTACCCGCAGCTTCGCGGTTCATACGCCGGGCCACGCGTACAAGGTCGGGAAAACGATGACCTTCGTAGGCGCATTCCAGAGCACATTCGTCCATAATTATTTTTTCCATCACCCGGATGGAGTCTTGTTTGTCGACACATTCGGCCAACGTCTTATCGGCAAAAACAGAGCCCTCTTTGGATTGCAGCCAGGCGCGTCCCCTGATGCCGAAATTATACCTCCAGGGCCCCCTGTAATAGGGCGTAGTAGTATAACGAGGATCAAAGTAAAAGGGTTCCGGATAATCTATCACCGACTCCAAGCCAACCCCATAAGTTCCGGCAATACCCTGATTAACAATAGCGTATGCTATATCAGGATAACCTGCCCGGTTGGCGGCTTCGGCGTAACGCAGGTGGAGCAAACCTCCGCGGTAGAGATAAAGCCTACCGGCTCGTTCGTAAGGTTTGGAGGGATCGTAGCGATAGAGGTATTTACTTATGACGTATTCCCCATCGGGACTTTGATAATAGGAAGCTTCGGGCCCACGTCCGTCCAAAGTAAAACCATTTTGCATCTTTTGACTGCCATACAAGTCTTCGATCGCGTAGGCTGAAGGCTTCAGTAAATAACTGCCCCCGTCTTCGGGTTTGGCAAACAACTCAATCAGAGGAAAAGAGGGGGCAAAAGCCGCATCGTAACTCATGCTCCAAATCCATTCATATTGAATTCTCCGGGCAGTCATATCGTCCGAAAAGATATTCACCCACTGATTGTTATAAGCTTCCATGTCGTCCTCTTTGTACCTGAGGAAAAAGATCTGATATGCCCAGGTGGAATAAGCAGTAGCCGTAGTCCAGGTGGTAGCCGCAGCCAATTTATAGGTATAGCAGTTTACTGTGGCATCTCCGTCACTGTAGGTGTCCATCAATTCTTTGTACAGGGAGGCAGCCTGAAGATAGTCGCCGTTCCAGAGATAAAGGTCAGCCAGCATCAGTTTTTTGTTGATGAAAAAATACGACAGGTCGTAGCCGTCCAGATTATACTGTACCAAAGGCGAAGTGACATAAGAATCCATAAATTCCAGGCTTTCCATATCGGCAATCAACCTGGGCAGCAATTGATCAATGCTAATTCCGGCCGAATCGGAATATACCCGCATATCTTCCAGGGTGACAATGGGTTTGTCGATGTAATATACCTGGCCAAATTGGGCAGCCAACTGCAGATACATATAGCAACGCATGGCCGTCAGGTCGGCAAAACGCTCCCGAAATTCTTCCTGAGTCATCCTGTTGTTCTCGTACATAATCCTAAAGTTCTCCAAAGCATCGTTGCAATTCAAAATCACATTGTAATACGAAGTAGGATCGGCCAAGGTATTCGATTCTGAAGGATTGGCAGCATCAATTTCCTGCAGTTCCAGGCCGGAATAGGCAGTCAGATCCGTCAGTTCTCCGCGGAGTTCATTCAGGATTAACATCTGATCGGCCATACGCATAAAAGAAGAATACACTCCCAAAATGGCATTATCGGCATCTTCGGTTGTCTTGTAATGCTTGTTGTATTCCAGGGCATCATCGACGTCGGTCTGCACGCAGGAAAACAACATCAGGCTGCTGATCAAAACAACTAAGGCTATATGTTTGTTTGTCTTCATAATGGTAGAATTCTTATGCTTATAGTCCAATTTTAATACCTAAATAAAAAGTCCGGCAGGCAGGTGTAGAAAAAGCATCAATACCGTAATAAAGCGGATTTTCGGCCGATGAGCTGATTATCTCGGGATCATAACCTTTGTAAGCGGTCAGGCAGAGCAGGTTTTCGGCGGCTCCAAATACTGTGAGGTTTCTTAAAATTCCGCTTTGAATCGGAATAACATAGGCCAGGCTCAGGGTTTTGAGCTTCAGGTAAGAACCGTCTTCTATCCAACGGTCCGAAAAAGCAGAATTACCCATAGGATCGCCATAGACTGCCCTGGGCATAGTGGCTGTCTGAGCCTCCGATTTCCAACGGTTAAGCACAGCCTGAGTCTGATTGGCAAAAGAAGACATCGATTCCAGGTTTCTTCGGGTATAATTATACACATCATTGCCCAGCGAATAGCGGAAGACGGCCGAGAGACTCAGGCCTTTCCAGGCAAGATCGGTCCAGAAAGAACCGTATGCATCGGGATTGGGATTACCTATCTGCTGCATGTCGTCCTGATCAATCAAATCGTCGTTGCCGGTATTGACAAAGCGCACATCGCCGGCGGCAAAAGGCACTTTTGCCGTCCCTGACATTTTGTAGAGCTGGTTTTCGGCAGCCTGGGCAGCTGTTTGATAAATGCCCTCTGTTTTGTAACCGTAGAATATACCCAGTGGCTTACCAACTTCTGTTCTGACCAGGCCTCCGGCTATAGGAGTATTAAAATCACCGGTAGTCAGCGATAAAATTTCGTTTTGGTAATGAGAGGCTGCCAGGCCCAAATCCCAGCTCAATGCTCCCCTTTCGACCAGCCGGGCATTGAACGACACATCGATGCCCCGGTTTTGCATAGCTCCCCCGTTTTCTATGTAAAAACGAAATCCGGTATAGGCCGGAGCTTCGGCATGTATAATCATATCAGTAATGGAGCTGTGGTATACATCCACACTTACATTCAGCCTTTCGTTCAACAAAGCCAGATCCAGGCCGGCACTCAGCTTATTGTTCCTCTCAGGCCTGAGTTCCTCGTTTACCAGATTACCTCTTACCAGGCCGTAATTACCCAGGAAGTTTTGAGTCACATAAAAGCGCCTGGCGGTATAGTTACCTATCCCGTCGTTGCCGGTCATACTGTAATTAACTCTGAGTTTGAGCATGTCTATCCACCGGCTGTTCTTCATAAACTCTTCCGAAGAAATCAACCAGGCTGCTCCCACAGAGGGGAAAGCCTGAAAAGTAGCTATTCCCGATCCGTAACGCGAAGAAGCATCGTACGAAAGCAAGGCGTTGACAAAATATTTATCCTTGTGGTTGTAATCGACATTGCCATACAGGGCCAGCCAATTCCAGCTGCCTATGACTCCTCCGGTCTGGTAAAGCCTGTTGGAACCGGAGCCTATGGAGACAAAATAATTGCTCGAAGAATTATAACCTCTGCCGTAATCGTCTTCCGCACGGGAGTTCAGATAACGCAGGCCCAGAGAAGCATCCAGCCTCTGATGGTAGCCAAAGGCCTGTGCGTAATGCAAGCGGGTCTCGCTGAAAATACTAAACAGACGTTCCACCCTGTGTTGCTGTTGATTACTGATGGCTGCCAGCGGTATGCTTTCGTAAGGAATGCCTCCTGTCGGATAGAAAATGCGCTCCCTTTCCTTGTTGTAATCAATACCAAAATTGGAGACCAGTTTAAGCTTATTGCTCAGTTTTATATTCAGGTCGATGTTGCCCAAAAAGCGGTAAAAAGAGTTTTCGGTATCGGTGAGACCTGTAACGACGGCAGGATTGGCGTGGCCAAAGAAATCCACCTCTTCGTATTTAGGCGAGCGGCGATTATGCTGGTCGTACACAAAACTGGTTGTAAAGGGGGCCTTCACCAGCGCTGAGTAGATTGGATTCAGATAGTCGGCACTACCTTCGTTGGCAAGGTTTTTCATTCCATACACAAAACTCATGTTGGTAAAAACCTGTATGGCCGGATTGAAAGTAATCCCGGTATTGATACGGGCATTAAAACGGTTGAAATCAGAACCCTCAATCACCGATTCCTTATTCACAAAACCCAGAGACAAGCCATAGACGGCTACCTCATCACCTCCGGAAACATTAAGCGAATAGTGCTGTTTATAGGCCGGCCTGAAGATCTCATCCTGCCAGTCGGTGTTTTTGTTGTACCTGTAATAATCTACATTGCCCGAATAGCCCCAGGGCTGTTGTACCGGGATCTGCTGATCGACAAAAGGCAGGGCTTGTATCTCTGCCACAGTGTACTGGCCGGTGCTTTGACACATGTCGATCAGGTAATGCCTGGCATCTTCTGCATCCAGCATGGGTATTCTGGAGGGCTGCAAACTTAATCCCTGCACTGCTGTCAGGTTAATTTTGGTGGCCAGATCGGTGGTACGTTTGGTCTGAATCAACAGCGCACCGTTGGCTCCTTTGACGCCGTAAACAGAGCTGGCATCCTTGATCAGGGT
Organism: Bacteroidales bacterium UBA1402; assembly: GCA_002305085.1. GTDB lineage: Bacteria > Bacteroidota > Bacteroidia > Bacteroidales > UBA1402 > UBA1402. Next base: position 40,923 of record DBQE01000014.1, read on the forward strand.
GATACGGTCAATATCTTGAATATCAATGGCTCCCAGAGGCGTGGAAATATATCCTTCTATAAGTGAGCTGCCGAATTGCGCATTTTCGAGCACCATTCCGTCAATCACCAGCAGGGGTTGGTTGGAAGCATAAAGGGAATTGAAACCCCGGACAAAAAGATTCGCACCCGAGCCTTCCATACCCGATCTGAACATAGTATTCAAACCCGATACCTTAGCCTGCAAAAGCTGCTCGGGCATAGTGGCCACTTCGGTGCTTTTGTCCTGATCCAGAAATACAACTGCTGAGCTCAGGTGGCTGTTATTTACTGTCCCCAGAGGCATCAGCACTTCTTTGTAGACGGAATTGGCAAAATCTTCCGCATGCAGTTTTATTATCAATTGAGTTCTGCCCCGCAGCGCTACTTTCTTAGTCTGATAACCCGGACCGGATACACTGAGCTCTGCATCGGCCGAGGGCAGGCTCAAACTGAAACTGCCGTCGTCCGCCGTCATGGCAGAGGTAAGATTCTGCACAGATACGCTGATACCGGGTAAAGCTTTTTGACCGGCCTGAGACAACACCTTGCCGGTAACAGTCACAAGCCCGTCCTGAGCCTTGACCGGTAAAACGGCAATCCCTGTCAACAGCAGGAGTATCCCTATGGTTTTTAAGCATTTTATCATGGTTCTTGAGCTTGAGTATTCGCTAATCATTTTCATCGATCATTTCAGGTACCAAACGGATATAATCCAAAAAGATCAAACCGTTGGAAGTGCTATTAGAAGCACTGGTATAGGGAGAATTGGTAACATAGAAACAGGCTGTTCCCATCGAAGTGCAATTCAGGTAATCGCGGGTATTGGCAGCGGCCAGAGGAGTGGATAGCGCTTCGTAATCTCCGGCGGCTTTGTACCAACGCAGAGGCATTTCGGTTTCGACTCCGGCATTTACGCCTATGGTGTGACCACGTCCTGATGCATCGGTCGTATCGGGGGTAATGCCCACCATTACCTTGGCCCCCGACTGAAGCGACAAGTTTTCAATGATACCGTTGTTCCGCTTCAATTCCGGCCTGCCCGGCAACGAAATGTAAAGCTTTTGGGTAACCCGGTACACCGAGGGGCAAGCCTGATTGGGATCTTCGGGATTAAAAAGCACATCCAGAGTATCACCGGCAAAATGACGTCCAAAATCGTCGTAAGTTTTCCAATAAAGCCGGTATTTAGTCGAATAGAGCGTAGGTGTGTACTTGAGGTAAAAATTGATGGACTTATCGTAATAAGAGCCCGAAGCCGTGGCGCTGTAATAATAATAGTTGACCGTTTTAGACAAGGTGGTGTCCACCCCGTCGAGCACAGTGACATAATCAAAACTTTCGGACCAGCGGCCTGCGACCATCACATCCTTGCCTCCCATGGCGTAATCGCGCAAACGAACGTAAGTGTAAGCAGGATTAAGAGTTTCCACGTAATCTTCGCCCTGGATATACAGTTCTTTGATTTTGTTATCCTTCATCCGGATATTGACACTGTCGCAAATCAACAACAGTCCGTTGGAAGCTTCCAACCTATCCATAACCAATGCTTTGTTCATATCCAAGCTTAGGCCTTTCGTATTCAGATAGGCCGAGGCGCTTTCTTCAAAACCTTCGGTGGGGCAAATCAAATCGTTGATAAGTTCGCGTGTCACCACCAAATCCGTCAAACTGTCGTTGACCGCTCTGATACTTTCGTCCCATTGCTGCATGTATTTGGCGTATTTGGCCTTGAGATCGGCAAAATTGCTGTTGTTGAGCAATACAAAACAATACGAAGAATCCTCCTGATGGATCGATAAACTTTCCAGATAAGGATTGTAATACAGGTAAGCCGTATCGTAAATAGGTCTACCGCTGTGGGGATCTACTCCGGTTTGTATGCTCTTAACGGGATCCATAATGGAATCGCCGGCCAGAAAAATGGCCCGGGCAATCTCCAAACTGTCCTTATAGGCTGAAATCAGTTCGTAAAGATTGGCCTTGGGCAAGCTGATGCTATTGCTGGTGCGGAGAATACCGTTGCTGCATACGGTCTCCTTTGCATTAAGCGACAGTTCGTCCAGCCTGAGGCGTTTGCCACTCAGCATCATTAAATACTCCATAGAATTCAAGTCTGCCGTGTTGTAACTCAATGCGGCAATATGGTTTTTAACCAAATTCTTCTTTACTTCCACCGAGGCCGATTGGTAAGCAGATAAGGCTGTATTGAGCGGTGCAAAAACCGTGTAGTTTTCCGTTGATTCCAACACCGCATCGTAACCTGTTTCCTGCAGGAAAGCCTGAAACAGACTAAGCTCCTGTTCAGCCTTTATGGCCTGGAACAACGAAGTTTCCAGATTTTTATCCACCGGGCGGATGTGTTCAGCCCACTGATCTGCACAACCCAGCAGCACGGTGCTCAACAATATAAGGCCTAAACTTTTTACAGAAAGGTATTTCATTGTTTTTCTATTAATTATTAGCTACTCTTCTTCCTCTTCGACCGGACAATTGCTGCCGTCTTCGGGAAAGATCTGACAATCGGGGGTGCCTTTTGCAACCAGGGTACCGTCCATGGCAATCATGGGCCATACCTGATCGTCGTTGATCGGAATAAACTGTATCATATCCCAGTTGTTACCCACGTCTTTGGAGCCTACCAGAGCGTCAAAACGCAAAATATGCGATCCGGTCGTTTTTACGTCTATGGTGGCCACATTTTTACTATTGAAGACGCTGATTCTGAATTTAGCGTTGTATTGCTTCCAGCCCTTGGCCTCCAACTGGTCGTCGTCCAGTTCCACCGGCATATAATCCTGCAGGTCTACAACGGCCGGAAACACTTGATCTTCTTCGCCCTCCTGTTTAAAAGTGGTTCTGAACTTACAGGGATTCATACGCCTCCAGCAAACCCAAACGTGATATTTGCCGGCCACCAGCACCGGAGTCTTGATTTCCAGCCATTGCATCACCCTGGTACACACCCTGAAAGTAAGATAATCGTTGTACACATACTGCGATTTTTGATCGTAGGCTCCGTTGATGTCGGGCAAACCCCAGGCGGAATAGGTGACCGTGGGATTATTGCTTCCGCCCCAGGTCATCATAGACAATTCTCCCGGCAGATACGTCACTTTGGTGCCGGCTTTACGGTAACCTTTGAGTGCCTTTATCTCGGGCTGATCTCCCATATCCCAGTACACACGATAGGCCGACCGTTGTATAATTTCGAGCATGTCATCGATGGTTTGCACCACTCCGTTCGAACAATTGTAATCCACATAAACACCCTGTCTGTCCATAAAAATACCGTCTTCGTCGATTCTTTCCGTTTTGAAGCGATTCAAATAGAGGTGTTCATCGACTAAGGTGATGGTAATAGGCTGACCTTTGACGGAAGTATTCAGCGTGGTAGACAACAATACGTCGGCAATGTAAATCCTGCCCGGCAGACAATGATAACCCAGCCAGTTGCTCAGCAATTGCCGGTCGGTAAATTCCGATTTCAGGTCGTTTTCCTTGAGACGAGCCAGCAAACCGGCAATATCGGCAATTTCAGCCTTTTCGAAAGCGGCATTGGTCTGAACCAGAAGCGTAATGTAGGCGGTATCTTTCAGGAAATCGTCTATTTTGATGTTATAGTCTGTCTTTAACTTGCTTACAAAAAATTTCATGGTAGAAAAAACCGAGTCGGGCATAGCCTCCAGGCTTTCCTCCACCGACTGTGTCGGCAGCGACAAAAAGTGGTCCACCACATGCACCAGGCCGTTCCCCAGCCTGATATTGGCTTCCAATATTTTAGCCTTGCGATTGACAATGATTTGAATATTGCCCTCTTCGTCCATCACTGTTTTGGTCGTCAGGAACTGATTGTTCATATTGGCTGCGCTCAGACGGCTTTCGACAAAATCGGCCGTCGAAAGAGTGTCGCTTATGAAATGATATTTTACCATATAGGCAGCCTCCGCCTGGCTCAGAGTGGCCAGATCGAGATTTTTATCTTCCAGATACTCGCTGACGGCCTGATTGGTCGGAGCAAAGCAGGTATAGGTGCCGTAGGCATGCACCATTCCCCTGAGATCAGCAATATCTATAATATTCAGAAACAGCGACAATTCCTCTTCGCTTTCCAGGTATTCATCTATCATCAATTCGGCCGTAGTCTGATACAAACCTTTGTCCAGATTGGTTTTACAAGAACTGAACAAAGCAAGCATCACAACCAGGCCAATCAGAATTCCGTTGAATACCGGCTTTTTATTTAAAAATTGATCTGTTCTCATGTTTATGGCTTATTTATTTTGGTATCGTAAAAAGGATTCTGCACCAACAAAGGATTTGACTCAATATCCGCTTGAGGCAGAGGCAAATAATGGCTGTTGAAATTTTTGTATTTCACCTGAAGACTATACACCTTGTCGGGTGTGGTGCTGTTGGGCACTATAGACATAAGGTAATTCAGTTTGCTGTAATTGTTTCTTTTGGCATTTCTCAGCACGTCAAACCAGCGTTTGCCTTCGAACATCAATTCACGGGCAGACTCTTCCATGACAAAAAGTTCCAGCAGGTCACGATCAATATTGCCCGAACCATCTCTTTCAAGCTCGGTGGTTTCGACCGCACAAGAACGTTCACGCAACTGACGGAGCAGCCCGTAAGCTTCTTCGAGCTTTTCCTGATCTTGTCCGGCCAGTTGAGTCAAGGCTTCTGCTTTCATCAGATAAACCTGAGCCAGGCGGTAAATAATCAGGTTATTGGTCATATTCTCCACCGTAAACACATCGTTACCGTCGTAAGTTACACCGGCCATCTTCCAGACATAACCCCCTTTGGAATTGATGGAAGCCCTGATATCGAAGTATTCGGGATCTCCTTTGGCGGAAGGAACAAAAATATCGCTATTAATATACAGAGCATTGGGCATCAGTGAGCGATTTTGATAAACCAGAAGTTGGTAGAAAGGATTGGTAATATCCCGGTCAAAAGGCAATTCAAAGATGCTTTCCACACTGTTGCCGTCGATATAAAGACTTTGGAACAAATCGTAAATACCGGCCGGCGAAGGATGAAGAACGGTATCGCCCTGGTCGGTTACGGCTTCCGTTTTGGGCACCGGAATCAAAGCGAATTGTCCGCTGTTCAAAATTTCGTCGCAAACAACAACACAAGAAGCGTAGTCTTCTTTCCAAAGATAAATGTCGGCCAAAAGGGCATCGACGGCATAGCGAGTCATTTGTCCCTTGTTTTCGGCTGCCGAACCGTATTGGTAGGGAATGCTGTTGTTGACTCTAAGACCCTCCAGTTGCAACACTAAGCTGTCGAGTATCACACTGCCGGGAGACTTTGCCAGAGGCAGATACTGAGAATCGTCCACATAGGCCTCCAGCGAAAAAGGAACGTCACCGAAAGTGCGAACTAAGTAAAAATACATCAGAGCGCGCACAGCAACTGCCTGAGCCATATAAGATTTCAGCTCCCGTTGGGTAAAAGACTCATCCTTTTCGTAAGCCTCGGGGGCAAATCTCAGCAGAATGTTGCAATTATTTATGGTCGTATAAAAAGATGACCAGTTACACAGGCTGTTGTCTGCAGAGATTTCACCCTGCCTGACCAAATTCAGCGAAGCATTAACGGAACGGCCATCCGTAATCATATCTGCCCTGATTTCGCCCCAAAGCCAGATTTTCTGACTCAGATCGGACGACAGCATAGAGCTGTAAATACCCTTCAAGGCCGAAACCACATCTTCTTTACTTTTCCAGTAAGACTGTTTGGGCACACTATCCTCGGGCAGCAAATTCAACCAATCGCTGCACGAAACAGAGCTCATCAGGAGCAAAGGCAGTAACAAAGCCAGTATTTTGTTTGATTTTTTCATAACTTCCGTTCGCATCAAAAGGTTAGTGAAAAGCCTATCATATAGTCTTTGGGCCGGGGCGTGCTGGCATAGTCGTAACCGGCAGACAAGGGATTACTGATATTGACTTCGGGGTCCATGCCGGTATAAGCGGTCCATACATAGAGATTCTGCAAGGTTATAAAGAACGAAGCCCGTTGCAGGAAGGTGTTCTTCAACTGATCTCTGGACATATTATACCGGAAGGTAAGCGATTTAAAACGCACAAAAGAACCGTCTTCGACAAACCTGTCCGAAGCCAGGTAATTATAACCCTTTCTATACAAAGCTCTGGGAAGCAGGTCGTCGGGCGCCTCCGACTCGTCTTCGTACACATGCCTCCAGCGCCTCAGCACCGACAAACTTTGATTGTCGTAAGCATACATATTCTCCATATTCAACTTGGCAAAGTTGATCACGTCGTTGCCGTAGCGGAAATTGAAGAAAGCGTCCACAGTAAATTGCTTCCAGCTGAGTTTCCCACCGAAGCCGCCCGAAAACAGAGCCATGGCATTACCCAGCCACACAATATCCTGATAATCTATATTACCATCGTGGTTCACGTCCACATACCGGGCATCGCCGGGCTGGAACTGATAATCGATGGAGGGGTAGCTAAAGCGCATGTAAACCGGCTCTTTCTCACCCTTATCGTTATAAGTGTAAATTTTGTCGCCTTTTTTGTCGCGGGCAATGGTTTGATCTTCGTTCAGGTACACACCGTCGTACAAATAGCCGTAAAAAGAGCCCAGGGGCTGATCCACTATAAGTTGCGATATGTAACTGGCGTTAGAAGTACTGATACCCGATTCCTGGGGATACAAATCCGAAATCTCGCGCAGACGGTTGTCGTTTCGGGCAAAATTCAGGTTCAGCGTTAGAGTCCAATCTTTGGTTTTGACCGGTGTGGCGAAACACTGGAACTCCCAGCCGTTGTTGTCCATACGGCCCACGTTGGTGTTGACCGATGAAAAGCCTGTGGTAGAAGGAATCTTCAGATTGTACATAAACAAATCGCGGGTTTTCTTTTGATACCATTCAAAATCGAAGCCCAGGCGATTCTTGAACGAAGCAAAATTCAAACCAATGTTGGCCTGGGTGGTGTTCTCCCAACGCAAATCGACCAGTTCCAGATTTTTCTGATAAGTGCCGGAAGCTCCCAGGTATTCAAAATCAAACACATTGTAGGTGGCTACCGAAGCATAATTACCTTTGGGCTGTGCACCGTTCACACCGTAACTGGCACGAAGGCTGAGTTCATCCAGCCACTGTTCACTCAGTTTCTGCATAAAAGGCTCTCCCGATATACGATAACGCAAAGAAGCACTGGGATAAGTACCCCAGCGGTGATTTTGTCCAAAGCGGGAACTGCCGTCGCGGCGCAGGGTTGCACTGAAAATGTACCGTTCCAGCAACGTGTAATGCAACTGGGCAAAAAAGTTAATGGAGCGATTCTGGCCCGAAGACGAACTGATACCCAGGCCACTCAGGCCGGCCACTCTGGCTCCATTGGAAGGATCCGTCAGATAAGGACTGGCCGAATTGGAAGCATTGGCAGCAAAGCCTTTTTCCATTTTGTCGTAGGTGTTGAGTCCGGCCAGAAGCTGTAAGCTGTGATTGTCGCCCAGTTTTGGCGTGTACAAAATTTTGTTGAAAGTTTGCAGAATAAAAGCCTCACTGTCGCTGTCGCTTGCCCTGTTGACGGTAGATTCCGTCCAGGGGCGCCCGGTAGCTGTTACCGGCAGAAAAGCATTGGCTTTGTCGTTCATAATGTCGAAACCCACATCAAACTGATAGCGCAACACACTGACAGGATTCCATATCACCGATAAATTGGGAATGATGCGGTTGCTTACCAGTTTGTACATACTTTCGTCGGCCATGGCGACAGGATTGTAAATGCTGTTATAAGAACCTGTCCAGTAACCCTGCAGGGTCGAGGCAGGAGTAAAGAAATTCCCGGTCAGAATGCCCGCTTCGTTGTATTCGTACACAGCCATATTGGGAGCACGCACATATGCCTGGCTCAACACATCGTAGGTATTTTTAAGATAAGAAATAAAAGAACGGTCGGTCTCCGAGTAATTGTAGGACATATTAGCTGCAAACCTGAATTTTTCCGACACATTGTAATCCACATTCAGGCGGGTAGTAATACGTTCAAAGCCGGTACCTACGGTAGTTCCATCTTCGTCGTAATAGCCTACCGAAGCCCGGTACTGAGCTTTACCGCTTCCTCCGCTGATGGCCAAGTTATGGTCCTGAGTCCAGCCGGTCTGAGTCAGTTCATTGAACCAGTCGGTGTTTTGACCGTAGTTGTGGTAGAAATAGGGATTGTTGGCATCGTTGGCCAATTCGGGATAAGATTCCGGATTAAAGGTTCTGCCCGAATTCATCATAGCCTCCAGGATGAGCCCGACATACTGGTCACCGTTCAGCGTGGGAATGCCTTTAGCTTGTTTCGACATAGTTCCTTTTGAGCCCAGAGTCACCGTCGGCGGGCTGATACCTCCCCTTTTGGTGGTAATCTGCAACACACCGTTAGCGGCTTTCGAGCCCCAGATAGCAGTGGCTGCAGCGTCTTTGAGGACAACAATTTCTTTGATGTCTCCCGGCGCAATGTTGAGCATCTGAGAGTATTCCTCCTCGTCGGCGGTCGAAAAGTCAAAATCTTCCGATATGGTGGTCTCATAGGGAAAACCATCCACCACAATATAAGGTTGGGAACTGCCATTGATCGAAGTGGTTCCGCGTATACGAATAGACATACCGGCACCGGGAGCTCCCGAAGTGGTCACCATGTCCATACCGGCCACCCTGCCCTGTAAAGCATCGTCGATACTGGCCACGGCCAGGTCTTCGAGTTCGCTCATTTCTATCCTGACGGCAGCAGTGGTCAGATCCCGTTCGTTGATGTTCATCATTCCCGTACTTATTTGTCGCCTTCCGAGCACTGTTGCAGTTTCCAGTTCCAATACGTCCTCCTGCATTTCAATATTGATGATTTCGCGGTTTTCGACAGGAATGGTCTGTTTCTTGAATCCCGAATAGGAAATTACCAGCACATCACCGGGTTTGAGTACAGACAGCAGGCTGTAATTACCTTCGTAATCGGTTACGGTATTGGCAACCACACGGCCGTCGCTGTTTTGTAATAACAGATAAGCTCCGGGCAAAGGCTGCTTGTCTTCGTAGGCAGTTACCACTCCGCGTATCAGTACTTTCTGAGCCTGCATCAATCCTGGCAGGCAGGCCAGAAAAGCGATTAAGAGGCATTTATTCAGTATTTTTTTCATCGTTGCCTTTTTGATGGATTGCACTTAATTGGATAGAAGCGTTTGGTTGACCTCGAAACAGACAAAACCGTCCAGGCTGTGCAAGACAGCCTTGGGTCCCATGACATTACTGTTGTTTAATCCGCGGATTACCTGCTGGGTTCCCTGTGCGGAACCTCGCCCGTACACCAGCACATTGCTACCTGCTTCGATATCGGCAGCCCTGAAAGTCAATTGATTCTGTCCTGCCTCTTTGGCGATGTTCACGTAAGACTTTGCCAGAACCAGATCGAGTTTGGCCTGGGTAATTTTATGCGAAGTCGTTGCTTTGTAAGAGGCGTAATTGCCGGGAAAAATCCTGTCCAGGCCGTCGTCGGGATAAACCTCACCGATGATCAGGTGAGCATTGATAAAAGCTACAGCTTTGAGCAACTCTCCGTTGAGGTTGGTATTTACATCTGCCAGGGCCGGCATATAACCGGCGTCGATGGCCTCCTGCATGCGCTCGTTTGTCGGAATCAGCACGGTATAAAAAGCACTGGTATTGATGGAGCCTTCCACTTCTACCAGACAAGTATCCCAATAAGCTTTAAATATGGTTTTATCGCTGTTGTCCAGGTAATTCTGAATAAAACTGACGAGGCTGCCCTGGTTCCAGCCTTCGGATGATTCTCCTTTGGTGTTCCTGGGACTGTAATTGATCAGTTTGTCCAACTGATAAAATTGTCCGTTGGCGTATTCAACTGTATCCTTAGAGAGCAGAACAGAATCGTTATCAGCTATATTGCCGGCAGCCTGCAGGTAATTGTTTTTGTAACGAACCATTTCGCCGTAATAACTTACCGCAAAACCGTATCCACCGTAACTATCGCCCAGAGCGGCGGGTGCTGCAGCAAAATTATCCAGGGGATAATCCCTGGTACGCATAAAGACTCCGCTGGCTGCCAGGCGGTTGATTCTGGCCACCACGTCTACTCCCCCTGCCGAGGATGCGGTTGCATTGGAGAAAGTAGAGTTGGAAGGATCAAAAGTAAAACCGTCGTTTTCGAGTAAATCGTTGGCCGGCAGCAATAAAGTGTAGTTTTCGTTCAGATAACCCGAATAAGGCGATTGCAGTAAATACTGATAAACGGTAGTATTGTAATTGGCCGATATCACCTGATTCATAAAAGAATAGGCAGGATCAAGCAACAACCTGCCATAGACCGACTCAAAAAAGCCGGACTTTACCACCTTATTGATAGTGTAGACCATACCGTTGCTTGCAAATTGAGCCGAAGTAATACCGGAGCCCGCATAATCACTGCCCAGAACGCCTCGACCGTTGATAAATTCCCCCTCGAGACCGACTAGGTTTTTGGCCAATTTAAAATTGGACGGCCAAACCAGTCCGTCGCAAATATGCGAAGCAATAAAAGTGCTCAGCACCGTTGAGGGCAATTTGTTGAAATCGTCGGTGTATTTGAGCAGGGTGTTGCTCAAATAACTTTTGATGGCTGCCGCGTCGGGTACGAACAAGGTATAAGCGCCGTTTTCGGAAGTCGTGCCTTCGGTGGGACCGTGATAACCTTCCAAATTCAGCGGCAAACCGATGTATTCGGAATTGTATGTTTTGAGATGAACCGAACCGACAGCCGAATCGGGATACATCTTATTGTAATAATACTGCGCATCCACATCGTCGCTGTACAAAATAAACTGGTAAGAACTGTCGGGCAGTTTATGATACAAAAGTTCCTTAAACAAAGCCCAGCCCTGGGCGGTGTTGGAAGGGTCTTTGCCCCGGATGGATATAAGCTCGTCCAGATTGGCAGGGGGCACTATCACCCTGTTGATTTCGTGAACCACCCCGTTTTCTACATAGATATCCGGAGTGATAATTTCTGCTCCCAGCACATTACCATTGGCCGGATTCCAATTCGTCTGAGGATAAAATTCATTGTAATCGGCAGCACTCAGGCCGTTGGCGGTAAAATAATTGTTGGTAAAAATGGGCAGGTAACGGTAATTATGCCAACTTTCGTTGAATGAGCCTGTCGAATGCAGAGTCCAGCGCTTCTGTCCGTCCACTTCTTCTCTGAAAATAGTCTTGTACGAAGGGGTCTGTTTGCGGAACGAACTACCCAACTCCCATTCAGCCGAACTCAACCAGGTATTGCCCAGATTGGCCGCCTCGTAGGCGTTGTAAATCAAACCGTAAGCAACTATGTCTGTTGCCAGGCTCAGGGGAATGTCTTCCACCTTATCGTAGCCGTTTTCCTGCAGCCAGACCTCAAAAGCCTGATCGTTGGGGGCAAAAAAAGTATAATGCCCCGAACCTCGCAGTACTTTAGAATACAAGGTTCTGTCGACCAGTTTAAGGTAGTGGTTGAAATTTCCTTTTTTCTCCAACACTTCGAGAGCGTTTTTTTCGAGCCACGAAGGACGTTGGTAATAATGGTCAAAATTCTTGCTGCAAGATCCCGAAAGAAACAAAATCAAAAGAACGGGTATTATTAAAAGGCTCCGTCCCATTGCGTAGCTTGTAAGGCCCCGGTTGCGGCGTTTTGCGATTTTCATGTTATTTCAGGTTAATACAAAATTGTAATTTTCTGTTTGTCAAGCCATCTCTATGGGCTTATGCTTGTCTGTGGATACGTTTTAATTTCAAGTTTTAAATTCAGGTTTTAAATAAGCATAAATGTAAGCATAAATGATACAATATTATGCAAGAATGAGCGTATTTTGGCATAATTCTACTTTTATTCACGACAAGAAATACCTACATTTGTCTTGTTTCCTTTAGTTAACTGAGTGTGAGTATTTACATTTATGACAAATGTATGATTTTTTGGAATGGTCTGTTGTTTGAATAATGATATTTCTATTCACAAAACTGACCTAATATTTGTTAATCAAACCAATGCCCAACGATAAAAACCCGAAATACATAACTATTTAAATACCCTTCCGATGAAAACCAAAAACATTTTGATTCTTTTTCTTTTGATGCTCCATATCGGTTTGGTTTCGGCCAGAAGCCTGGTCATTGAACTCAAAGACGGCACAAAAATGTATTACCTTGTCTCACTCAATGAAAATCCTTGCCTGGTATTCGACCAAGGCAGTATGAGCATACAATCCGACCGGTTCACCATCTCCGATGTAAATAAGTTTTATATCAGCGAGACCGACGATCCCAATCAACTGAACAATCCCCGGCAGGAAGAGACCTTCAGAAGCACAGGCCTGGCGGCCGAATCGCTCCACATTATCATAGACAACCTGAATCTCGACCAACTACCCAAGATCGGCTTGTTCAGCATAGACGGAAAATCGCTCGAATGTTCTTACCGCTTCAAGGGCAAGGAACTGATATTGGATACCTCCGGTTTGGCCCGAGGCATTTATCTTTTAAAAATCGACAATAAGAGCCTCAAATTTCAGAAAAAATGAAAAAAAATCTTCTATTGATACTCCTGCTGGGCTTCGGCCTGCAAAGCCCGGCCCAATCGGAACTCTATGTGGTAAAACAAGACCGCAGCTACGAAAGCATCGACTTGAACAACATCGACAGTATCGTGTGGCGTTCAAGTATCTACAGACTATACAAAAACGGCAGTTACAAAACGAATCTTTATTCCAATTTTCAGTATCTCTCATTCGAAAAACCGCCCAAACAGATCTTCACTCAGGCCGACGATCTCAGGAACCTGAACTTAAACAACAGTTCGAGCAAATACTGCTGGGAACGAAGCCGGGAATCCGAAAACTTTATCTGCTTTTGGGAAGCCGGACTGGGCAGCGACCCCATCAATGCCGGCAGCAAAAGAGTAGATGTGGACGATCTGCTGGCCAAGGCCGAAATCTACTACGATGTCTACAAGAACCGGATGAAATTTATCATCCCGGGCGAAAGCAGGGCCGATAAATACAAAATGATCATCTATCTCTGGGATAGCGACGAATGGGGAGCCTACGGCGGAGGCAGCAGCGACGTGATCGGTGCCATCTGGGTGAGCACTCATACCTGTCAGCCGGTTGGGGCCACCATTGCCCACGAAATCGGACATGCTTTTCAATACCAGACCTATGCCGACTACCGCAACGGTTGCGGCTGGCGTTACGGCTTCGGCCCCAACGGCTCGGGAGGCAACGGCTTCTGGGAACAATGCGCCAACTGGCAGGCTTACGACATCTATCCCAACGAAAAATTTACTAACTACAATTTTGGCGTTTACCTGGATAATTACCATAAACACATGCTGCACGAAACTCCCCGTTACGCCAATTATTTTATTCAGGATTACTGGGTAATGAAGCACGGAGAAGATTTTATCGGTAAACTCTGGCGGGGCGCCCGTTATCCTGAAGATCCCGTCGAAGCCTACCAAAGGCTTACCGGCATAGATCAGACCGCTTTCAACGACGAAATGTACGATTGTGCCGCCCGTCTGGTCACCTGGGACATCGATAAAATCCGCGATTACGGCAAAAATTACATTGGCCGTCAAAGCGTCAACATGACACGCGATTCCCTTAATTACTGGCAAATCAATCCCGAACGTTGCCTCGAAAACTACGGTTACAACGTAATACGGCTCAACGTTCCCCAGGCGGGCAAAGAGGTCAAAGCTCACTTTGTTGGTCTGGCCGGGGCGGACGGTTATCGCAAACTCAATGTGGACAAGGCCGGATGGCGTTACGGTTTTGTGGCTCTCAAGGAAAACGACGGCCGGGTGTATTCCGATATGTTCAACCAGGCTGATGATACGGCACATTTTGCGATTCCCGATAGCTGCTCCATGCTCTGGATGGTTGTCACAGGTGCTCCCACCACCCACTGGCGTCATGCCTGGGACGACGACGACAGCAACGACGAACATTGGCCTTACAAAGTAAAATTTGAACAGACCAACCTGTACGGCCAATACGACTTCTCCGGAGATTACCAGCGTTACGACACTACACTGTATTACGAGGTAGAATTGCCTTACTCCTCCAATTCTTACCTGTCAACCCCCTTAAGCATCAATATCGATCCGGTTTGCATGGCCTTGGGAGTGACCGGAACACAACTCAGAACGGAACTGGGCAATAAACTCCGCTTTGTAGGCTTCAACGCCAACGGTACTATTGCCGGCAACTATACAGCCAATGGCTACGGACATTGGTTTTCGGCAGAAGGCAACGTAATTAATTGGGGTTCAGGCAGTTATGTTTATTCTGAGTATCAGGAGAACAGTTATACCTTCAACATAGGACAATATCCCGGCCGTTGCCCCAAGGGCAGCAAGTACACCATACGTCAGGGTTTCCGCTATCAAGCGCCCGACAACAAAACTTACCAGGTGAAGCTGGTGTTTACTATTACCATGATCTGATTCAGATCGAACGGCGATCTATCTTTTCCCGGCAGCAAGCCCGATGAGAGCTTGCTGCTTTTTTTTGGCATCGCTGCCCGCCTGGCCTAAAACACGTTAAATATCACAAATAATTAATAAGCAGTTGCTTGCTGCTGAGAATTATACATACATTCGCTGAGTTAAATCAAGCTCAGTTGTCTCCAAAAGGAAATTAACTTCGGCTCGTTCTCTAAACCCATTTATCACAGACTTCAATGAATAAAAAATTATGCTTAACAGCCTTGCTGGCTCTTCTGATGCTGTCAGGCTTCAACAACAGAATGTACGGACAGTACCCCGTAGTTCCCGATACCACCAGGGCCAGAGGTTTGGCCCAAGACGCTGAAATCAAACGTCTTTCCGATTCGGCCTGGCAAAAAGCTCTGCCTATAGTGCTGGCCGAGGCCGAAGCCGGCCGGCCCTATGTACCCTGGGCTTCTCGTCCCGAACACCTGACCAAAGCAGCCATCCCCGCCTTTCCCGGAGCGGTCGGGCCCGGAGCTTATACTGCCGGTGGACGCGGTGGGCGGGTAATCACTGTAACCAACCTCAACGACTCGGGCGAAGGCTCTTTTCGTTGGGCCTGTGAACAAGGCGGAGCCCGCATCATTGTATTCAACGTATCCGGCGTTATTCATCTGAAATCGCCCATACACGTCAGGGCTCCTTACCTGACCATAGCCGGACAAAGCGCGCCGGGCGACGGCGTCTGCATTGCCGGAGAAACCTTCGAAATCGACACCCACGACGTTATCATTCGCCATATGCGCTTCCGCAGAGGCTCTACCGACGTCTATTACCGCAACGATGCACTGGGCGGCAATCCCGTAGGCAATATTATCCTCGATCATTGCTCGGGTTCCTGGGGGCTGGACGAAGTTATTTCCATCTATCGCCATATGTATAATCGCGATTCAACCGGCATAGGCACCAAAATGCCCACCGTCAACATGACCATACAAAACTCCATATTTGCCGAAGGACTCGACACCTACAACCACGCCTTCGGCGGCACCCTGGGCGGCAACGAATGCCTGGTGGTACGCAATCTTTTTGCTTCCAACGTCGGACGCAACCCCTCCATCAGCAGCAGTGCCTTCAACTACATCAACAACGTCGTTTTCAATTATTGGAATCGCACTGCCGACGGCATCGGTGCTTACGGCAGGCTCAACGTTATCAACAATTACTATAAACCCGGCCCCATCACTCCCAAAGGAAAAGCCATCGAACACCGGGTGGTCAAACTCGAGACAAGCACCGACAACCTAAAACGTATGATAAATATTAGTCAGGACGAACAAGTTCCGGCTCCCGACCGATCCGATCGCACTCCCAGACGTGGACATATCTATGTGGAAGGTAATTACGTCGACGGCAACCCCATTGTCAGTCGCGACAATTGGGAAGGAGGCGTTCAGCTGAGTGATAGTTCAGCTACCGGCCCTTACACCGCCATGCTGAGGGCAAAAGAACCCGCTCCCCTGCCCAATTTTTCCGAAAAGGACATCATGACTGCCGAAGCGGCCTTTAGGTTTGTTATGGAAAAAGTGGGAGCCACTCTGCCCAAACGCGATGCCGTGGACGAACGTATCATCAAAACGGTTATTACCGGCCAGGCAATTCCGGCTCCCGATGCCGAAGAATTCGAAACGCCTTACGTCAAGCGCCGGCTGCCCGCCGATTCCTACAAAAGCGGCATCATCACCCATATCCAGCAAGTGGGCGGATTACCCGAATACAAGGGAGAACCTTACCTTGACAGCGATATGGACGGAATGCCCGACGCCTGGGAAAAAGCCAATAAACTCAATCCCAACGATCCTTCAGACGCAATATTGGATTGCAACGGCGACGGCTACACCAACATCGAGAAATACCTGAACGGCATAGATACCCGCAAAAAAGTCGATTGGACCAAGCCCGGCAACAATCGCGACACCCTCGACGGCAAAAGCAGTCTGATGGACCGGGCAAGCAACAACAGCAATATTGTGGTTATTGTACTAATTGCAATCATGCTTGCCTTGCTGCTTTTCCGGCGTAAAAAAGCCCGCGGTTACAGTTACAGCTGCCACAAAAGCCCGGAACAGAATAAGTAATCAGGGTTTCACAATATGCACCACCAGAGTGGCCGCCGAAATCAAAAGAGAAACCAGCGAAGCTACTCCCAGCGCAAGCGGTGAGCTCAGACCTGAGGCCCATTTACCCGTGCGGGTGGGATGCACGTAGAGCACATCGTTCTGCTCCAGGTAATAGGCGGGTGAATTGACAATACTTTTGTCGTTCAGATGCAGGGTATAAAAAATCAATTGCCCGTCGGCGGCTTCGCGCAACACCTTGATAGTGCCGTGTTTGGTATTTATGGTCTTATAACCGGCCAGAGCCAAAGCTTCGAAAACGGTAATCTGCTGTTGAGGCACCGGGTATTGCCCGGGGCGTTCCACCAGGCCCAACACACTTATACGGTAATTGGCGATCGTCACTTTGGGGCTGAACAGGCTTGAAACGACGGCCGGGTCCGCCCCGGATCTTCCCGAAGAAGCCGCACCCAGACTTTCCGAAGAAACTCCGCTCGCGCTTTCCGAAGAAACCTCGACCGCGCTTTCCGAAGAAGCCGCACCTGCGCCTCCCGGAGATTCGTGCACCGTTTTGAGCCAGGCCGAAGAAAAATGCACCGTCCGGGATTTCACCGCCAGCAAGTCTTCTAGAGCCCGGGTGGTCATGCCCAACACCTGCAGCTTTTCGAAGCCGGGCAACATAAGACTGCCGTCGTCCTCTACCCCGGCTGTATAACTGTACGATACCAGTGCGTGTTGCAGGTCGATCTTCAATTGATCTCCCTTTTTTATTCCGGGGACGTATTGTCGCAAATCCACAGCTTGCTGCGTTTGCCCGGAAAACGATGCCGGCTCTCTACTGCTGCCGCAAGCAGTCAACAATAAACAAGCGGTCAACAATAAAAACGACGATAGTAAACTGTTTGTAAGCGGTTCCTTTCCGGCAAACAACGAGTTCGGTCTATTCTTTTTAATAATCATACAACAAGCTTCTGAATAAACGGACTAAGAACAGCTATGACGTCCTATTCTTAAACAAATACCGTGTCTTATTCTCAAACAATGAATTACGACCACCCCTTGCGTCGTATCTTAATGCGAATAGCGTTGGGCAGAGGTTTTTCGCAAACCAAAGCCAGGTAACCCCCACCGCCGGCTCCCGCCATCTTCCAGGCCAAGGCCTGGTCGCGGTAATGATCGATGACTTCTGCCACACCCGGAGCCATCATGGCCGGGAACATGGCTGTCTGGGCATGGAACGATGCCAGATAAGAGGAAGCAAAAGTTTTCAAATCACGCTGCATAATGGCATTCCAACAAACATCGGCGGCGGCGGCCAGCGCTTCGACGCCTTCCTTGTCGATCCGGGAGCCTTCCAACACATTCAGACCTTGCTTGCGCGGCCAAAGCAAGACCATATAAATATGCTCCTCAAGCCAGTTTAAAATTGCCTCATCGTGGCAGGATTCTATCTTTTCGGGCCAATAATTGTTGTCGTAATAATGCCGGTTCAGGCCGGGCATACAGATACCGATGGAATCCTGCGCTCCCGAAATTTCCCGGCGTCCGGGCTCGTTTTCGTAACGGAACAATATTTCGGCCAGCTTCTCGGGATGCTCGTTGGGCAATTCGTAAGGCCATATACGGCGCGCCGCGTTGCGGGTAGAAGTAGACATGCCGCAACGTTCCAAAAAATCTACCGTAGGTTCCAGCGAAATAGTCAAGGCCCAACCCGGAGCAAATTTCGAAACGTAGGGTTGATCTATCCAGGTACCGGCCAAATCGAGCCTGTAGGGCAGATTGCAATGATTCCCGCTGCGCAGTGCAGTGGTAGAACGAGCAGGCAAACCCGATTCGGGTATGCGTTGCAACACTTTATATTCTATGCCCAGCTCCCGACACAAAGCCGCCTTCGCCGGCGAATGCCCGTCTTCGTTCACAATAAAAATATCGGCCCCGAATTGCCTCAGGTCTTCTTCAAAATCCATCAGCCCGCCGCCCTTGTTTATCCAGGCATCTTTTACATAACGCACAGCCTTTACCATGTAAAGGCGCTCCGAGTCGGAATTGATGGTATGACGTCCTTTGAGTTCAAAAACGGTGGCGTCCGAGCCTATGCCTACGTAAAGATCTCCATATTGGGCAGCTTCCTTGAAAAAAGCCACGTGGCCGCTGTGCAACATATCGTAGCAGCCCGACACAAAAACTTTCTTATTCATCGGTAATAGTCTAATCGGCCCGCAAGATAGTCATTTTAATGATTTTTTCAGTATTGTGTTTTTCGTTTTAAGATAATGCAGCGGATCGCCGGGATCCTCCAAAGCTATTTCTTCACCCCAAGTATTCAGTTGGCGGGCAAGATCAACTAAATACTTCTCCGAATCGGGGCCGGGGGTAAATTTATTTTCGTACAAAGAATAGGCTTTTTGGCAGCTTTCGGGTGTAACATTGAGCATCATTACGTTAGCTCCTGCCATCAGGGCATCGCGCAAAGGTTCCGTATCCGGCAAACCCACCGACTGCAAAGCCGTCGACGCCACTATATTGATATCGGGCATCAGGCAACGCAGCAGGGCAATCATGCGTAAACTAAGCAAATAACGCTCCTTTACAGTCAGGAGTTGATGCCGGTAGGCAAACAAAGGAGTGGCGTGATGTTCCAGGTAAGGGCCCATGCCCACCATATCTACCTCCCAGGCTTTAAAAAACAGGAGATCGGCTGCCAGATCCCGGAGCGTTTGAAAAGGCAGGCCTATCATAACACCGGTGCCGGTCTGGAAACCGGCCTCACGTAAGGCTTCCAGACTTCGCAGTCGGGCTCCCAAGGTATAGGCGCTGCCCGGAGGGTGAATTTTGCTGTATAGTTTCGGATTGCTTGTTTCAATACGCAGCAGGTAACGGTCGGCCCCTGCCTGTTTCCAGTCGCGGTAAGCGGCGGCGGGTTGCTCGCCCAAAGAGAGCACAATTCGAAAATCCTCTCCTCCCTCCCGTCTCAACTGTTCCACCAGACGGGTAACGGCGCGGGTAAAAGTTTTATCTCTGCGCTCTCCGGCCTGCAAAACGATGTTGCGATAGCCCCGACTTTTGGCCCGGCGCAAAACCTCCATCGCAACTTCGGGCTGCAGACTGTAACGCTCAATCTCTCGATTGCTGCGCCGAACACCGCAATAAAGGCAATCTCTGCTACATACATTCGACACTTCGAGCAAAAAACGCAGATGCAAACGGGGACCCGGATGCTCGATTTTGGCAGCATAGGCCCGGTCGAACAATTGCCGGTCTTTTTCGACAGAACCCGGCTCCAGCCAATAGGCCAATTCTTCTTCCGAAGGAGAATGATTGGTAAAAAACGAAACCGGAGTATCCATAAACCGCAGATTCAAAGCTTAACAAAAGGACTGATCACCCGATCAAAAATACCGTTCATCCAGGCAATGGCCAGGCCGTAGTTGCTCAGGGGAACCCCGGCAGCCATAGCTTCGGCCAGGCCGGCTCTGACTTGCCGGGGAGTACTCATACATGCTCCGCACTGAATCACCATAGCGTAAGAGGCCATGGGGTAAAGGGCTTTGTTGTTGGCCGGACATAATTCGATTTCGAGTTGTTTGCCCGTGTAGCGGCGTATCCAGGCGGGCAGCTTCACCCGGCCTATGTCCTGGCAACTGGGTAAATGAGTGCAGGCCTCCCGAATAAGCACGCGATCTCCGTCCTGTAGTTTATCCAGGTAGGGGGTTCCCTTAATATAATCTTCGAAGGGACCTCGCAATCGCGCAAAGGCAATGCTGAAACTGCTCAGGGGAATATGGGGCGGCAATAGTTTGTTTACCTGATCAAAGACGCTGCTGTCGGTAATAACCAGGGCAGGCCTTGCACCACTACTGTTCATATAGTCCTCAAGCTGAGTTTCTTTGAGCACCACACAAAAAGCCTCGTTGTCCAACAAATCGCGTATGGCCATCACCTGGGGCAGGATCAGCCGCCCTTTGGGCGCTCCCCGGTCGATGGGTGTTACCAACAGCACCATATCGCCCCTGCTCACTATGCCTTTAAACAGCGAAGCCGACTGCGTAGAGCTTTCAGGGAGCAATTGCCTTATTGTCTTTAATAATGCCGGCAGGTAGTTTTCCGGATACAAGGCACTGAATTCCAACACCGGAATACTAGCCTCGATGGCGGGCAGTACAGCCCGGTTCAGAGCTTGCACATCGGATTTGTTGTGCAGCAGCAAACAGGGAATTCCCAGATGGCGGCAACGCTCCAGCAACAGGAGTTCAGGTTCTTCCAGCTTGTTTTCGCTGAAAAGAATCAAAGCAAGATCCATTTCCGACAAGACTTCGAGGCTTTTGTCCACCCTTTGCCGGCCCAACTCCGTCGAATCGTCCGTACCGGCCGTGTCTATAAGCACACAGGGCCCCAGCCCGCCCAGTTCCATGGCTTTACGCACCGGGTCGGTGGTGGTTCCGGGCACGGCCGACACTATGGCTTGTTTGCGGCCGGTCAGGGCATTGATAACGGAACTTTTGCCCACATTCATCCGGCCAAAGATTCCGATATGAGGTTTCAGGTCGTTTCCGGGGGTAATAGCCATATCCAGAGCTTTGAACTTAAAAATAACAATCGCGTTGTCCCGACTTCAACAGCTCCAATTTTTGTTCCAGCTTCTTCTTTACGGGACCTTCGTCCATCCGGGCCATCTCCCGCTCTATCAGCTCCCAGCCTTTGCGGGAAGTGTGTTCGGGGGCGTAATCCAACAGGTACTCAGCCAGGGTAAGTATGGCATTGGGGGTGCAATAGCGCTTGATAAAGCCCGGCACCGAAAACTCCATAAAATGTTCACCCGTTCTGCCCATACGGTAACAGGAGGTACAAAAAGAAGGAATCATATCCATGCTTATCAATTCATCAATAATATCGTTGAGCGGGCGGTCATCGTTTATAAGGAACTGACCCCGGCGCAGGTCTTTATGCCGGTTCTGCGCTTCGGCATAAGCTCCGATTTCTATTTTGGTACCTCCGTCTATCTGCGACACCCCGAATTGAATCAGTTCATCGCGCAAAGCCGCCGGTTCGCGGGCGGTTAGAATCAGCCCGGTATAGGGCACCGCCAGGCGAAGAATAGATACCAGACGGACGAAATCACTGTCGGACACAAAATAACGACCATCTACCTGACGGGCCGAGGCATCCTTAATCCTGGGGAAAGAAATAGTATGCGGGCCTACCTTGTAGCAAGCTTCCAGGTGGTTGGTATGCCTGAGCAGGCCCAGAACCTCGAATTTCCAATCGTAAAGCCCAAAGAGCGCACCTATGCCCACATCGTCTATGCCGGCCTCCTGCGCACGGTCCAGGGCCGTGAGTCGATAAGCATAATCGGCCTTATGCCCCCGGTGATACAAAGAATAAGCCTGAGGATCGTAGGTTTCTTGAAAAATCTGATAAGTACCTATACCCGCAGTTTTTACCACACGAAAACCTTCTATGTCCAAAGGAGCGGCATTGATATTGACCCGCCTTATCTCGCCCCGGCCTTTTTTTACGCCGTAAGCCAACTTCACGGTATGGGCTATGTAATGCGCATCGTAATCGGGGTGCTCGCCATAGACCAAAATCAGGCGCTTTTGTCCCTGATCTTCGAGGCTTGCTATTTCCTGAACGATTTCTTCGTCGCTCAGGGTTTTACGCACAGCCTCGCGATTGGAAGCCCTGAAACCGCAATACACGCAATCGTTTATACATTTATTGCCGATGTACAGAGGAGCAAACAATACGATTCGATTACCGTAAATTTCGCGTTTGAGTTGCCGGGCACCCTCTTTGATTTCTTCGATCAACTCGGGATCTTCGGCGTTTAACAGCAAGGCGGTTTCCTGCATACTGAGGCGTTCGCGGGAAAGCGAGCGTGCTATCGTGTCGCGTACCGCCCGGGCGTCGGGTCTGGCATTTTGCAGGCAAGCACGTATCTCGTCCGGATCGATAAAAGGCTGCATCCTTCGATCCGGAATGGCATATTTTTGGGGATTAAACATCATTAGGCATTTGGGGTATCAAAGATACAACTCCAAAACCGAAAACGACTTTTTTTATGAATTAAATCTACAGGCTGCGGCGGTACCAGTCGAGTATTCTGTCCAAACCTTCGGAAATATCCACCCGGTGTTGCCAGCCGAGTTTATGCAACTTGTTCACATCGCAAAGTTTACGCATGGTGCCGTCGGGTTTGGAAGCATCGAAACTTATCTTGCCGGTATAGCCTGTTTTTTCTGCAATCATAGCAGCCAGAGCGGCTATACTGATTTCTTTGCCCGTACCTATGTTGATGTGGCAATTGCGCACTTCGTCCGAAGTATCTTTGGGTCGCAGGTCTTCGAAATCGACCCTTTCCATAATAAAGACACAGGCATCGGCCATGTCTTCGCTCCAGAGGAATTCCCTCAAGGGTTTTCCCGTGCCCCAAAGCTCGAGGCGATCGGGGTAAATACCGTACTTTTGCAGCAAAACCTTAATCTCTGGCAAAGGAGCCTTGCCATCGAGGCATTCTACCGGACGGTTGTCCAGATCGCGACGCAAAAGGAGTTCATCGCCCCTGATTAGGCAATCGGCCAAAAACATCTTGCGGACCATAGCCGGCAACACATGGCTGCGTTCCAGGTCAAAATTATCGTTAGGGCCGTAGAGATTGGTAGGCATCACCGCAATAAAATTGGTGCCGTATTGCAGGTTAAAACTTTCACAAAGCTTAAGTCCGGCAATCTTGGCAATGGCATAGGGTTCGTTGGTGTATTCCAGAGGACCGGTCAACAAGGCTTCCTCGCGGATGGGCTGGGCCGCATCGCGGGGATATATGCAGGTACTGCCCAAAAACAACAATTTTTTGACCTTGTGACGATAGGCTGCTCCTATAATGTTTTGCTGGATTTGCAGGTTGCGGTAGATGAAGTCGGCCCTGTACACATTGTTGGCCTGAATGCCGCCCACATGAGCGGCCGCCAACACCACGTATTCCGGCTGTTCGGCTGCAAAAAAAGCCTCCACCGCAGGGCCTTCCATCAAATCGAGCTCAGCGTGGCTTCGTCCCAGCAAGCGGGTATAGCCCTTGGATAAAAGATTGTTCCGGATAGCCGAGCCTACCAGTCCCCGGTGGCCGGCAACGTAGATCTTACTGTGTTTTTCCATACTATTCCGGTCAATCCAACTGCGATTTGAGATAGAGTTTTTTTACAAAGCGCATGTCGTGTTTTACCATCAGCTTCACCAGGTCTTCGAAAGATGTTCGGGTGGGATTCCAGCCCAAGAGTTTTTTTGCTTTGGAGGGATCGCCCATCAATTGTTCCACTTCGGCGGGACGGAAATACTTGGGATCGACTTCGACCAGCACTTTGCCGGATTTAATGTCGATACCCTTTTCCTCTACACCCTCGCCTTCCCAACGCAACGATATGCCTGTTTCTTCGAAAGCCAGCGTACAAAATTCCCTCACGGTATGCATCTGCCCCGTGGCAATAACAAAATCCTCGGGCGTATGATGTTGCAACATCAGCCACATACATTCCACATAATCTTTGGCATAACCCCAATCCCTGCGGGCCGATAAATTACCCAGATAGAGCTTGTCCTGATGTCCCTGGGCAATACGGGCGGCAGCCAGCGTGATCTTGCGGGTAACAAAAGTCTCCCCTCGCCTTTCGCTCTCGTGGTTGAACAAAATACCGTTCACGGCAAACATACCGTAGGCTTCGCGGTAATTTTTGGTAATCCAAAAGCCGTATTGCTTGGCCACCCCGTAGGGGCTGCGGGGATAGAAAGGTGTGGTTTCTTTTTGCGGCACTTCCTGCACCAGGCCGTAAAGCTCCGAAGTAGAAGCCTGGTAAATTCGGGTACTTTTTTCCAGACCCAGAATACGGACAGCCTCCAGTAGACGCAAGGTACCCACGGCATCGGATTCGGCCGTGTATTCCGGCACATCGAAACTGACCTTGACGTGCGACTGGGCCGCCAGATTGTAAATTTCGTCCGGTTTAACGGTCTGAATCACCCGAATGAGCGAACTCGAATCGGTCATATCGGCGTAATGCAGATTGATGAGCCGTTTGCGTTTCATGTCGCGTACCCATTCATCGAGGTAAAGATGTTCGATACGACCGGTATTGAAAGAGGAGCTGCGGCGAATGGTGCCGTGTACTTCGTAATTCTTTTCGAGCAGGAATTCGGCCAGAAAAGACCCGTCCTGACCGGTAATACCGGTAATCAAAGCTACTTTCGTCATACTGTCTGAATTAAAATATTTTTGGTTTTAAAACGAGTTGTTTTTGAAAATCTTAGTTTTAAAATCGCTTGGGCAAAACCGCCCCGGCTTACTTTTCAGTTTTTTGTGGCAAAGGTTCAGCTTGATCTTCGGGCAGCAAGGGTTTGGAAGCGTCGATGCGTGTAAACAGCAAAGCACTGATTACCAGCATACCAGCGATCACAAACAAGGGGAAATTGTAATTACCCGTGCCCGAGACCAGATAGCCAAAAATAGTGGCGCAAACAAAACCGCCGATGTTGCCGGCTGTGTTCATGGCGCCCGATATGGCTCCGGCGTATTGCTTACCAATGTCCAGACAAATAGCCCAGGCACTAGGCAACATCAGGTCGATCACCCCGAAACAGAGCGAAAGGAAAATAAAGACCTGCATCTTACCCGGAATAAAGGCAGCCAAAAACATAAATACCGCCGAAGCCGCCAAACCGCCTACCCCCAAGAGGCGACGGCCTTTTTTGAGCCCGTACTTTTTCGAAAAACGATCGCTCAGGTAGCCGCCGGTAATATTGCCGGCCACACTCATCAAAAAGGGCACGGCTACGGCGTAGGTGAGAGCGGCCTTTGAAAAGCCCCGGCCTTCTTCCATAAAAGTGGGGAACCACGAAAAGAAAAACCAGCTGCCCCAGGCGTAAAAGAAATACATGGCGAGGATCAGCCAGAATTGTTTACTGTGCAGTATAGCCCCCCAAGGCACTTTTTGTTTAGCTACTTCCACTTTGGGTTTATCGTCGAGCTCGGCCAGTTCGGCAGGAGTGATGCCCTTTTTATCGGCGGGATTATCGCGAAACCACCAGTACCAGGCAATCACCCAGACCACGCCCAAAGCACCCAAAATATAGAAGGCCTCGCGCCAGCCCAGGTGCACAATGACAGGAATCACAATAAAGGGAGTCAAGGCCCCTCCCACCCGGCTGGCCGCCCAGATATAGCCCTGAGCTCTGGCGTTTTCGGATTTAGGAAACCAACGCCCTATGGCTCCGGTCATACAAGGATAGGCTCCGGCCTCCCCGATACCAAAAGCAAAACGGATAAACAACAGCGAAATAAAGCCGCCGGCCATCCCCGTCAAACCGGTAAACACCGACCACCAAAGCACAATAACGGCCAACACCTTGCGCTGACCTTTACGGTCGCCCAACAGACCCAGAGGGAGCTGTAAAAGTCCGTAGGATATGATAAAGGCACTCAGCACCCAACCCCATTGCTTGTGAGTCAGTCCCAGGTCGGCCATAATACTGGTGCCCGCCACCGAAATATTGATGCGGTCGAGGAAAGTAATTACTCCTATAAAGACCAGAAAAATCAGCAGAATATTCCTTTTTTTCATGGCTTCTTATCCGATAAGTTTTTTAAGACCCAACACCCCAAGGAGAGGACTGGATAAAACGGTTTTGCCGGTTTCGGCAGCCAATTTGGCTTCCATGCGGGCCATAGATCCCTGAGCCAACACGATTACATCTACCTTGGGGGCCACCGTTTTGGAAGCTTCCAAAATAAGTTCGTCGTGCTTTTGGGGATTGCCGCCCATGGCAGCCTGAAAAGCCCCTTTGGCCAGGCCGTCTACCAACTCAATCTTTTTGCCCTGTTGGGCTGCCAAACGTTCGAGCAAGTCGGCCGTGGGCTGCAAAGTGGTGGGCAGAGTTGCCAGTACGCCAATGCGGGCAGAGAGGCTTATGGCTTTGAGGGCCATTTGCTCGTCGATGCGAATCAGGGGCACCGGCATAAAAAACCGGGCCGTATCGGCCACATCACCCACCGAAGAGCAGGTATTGAAAATATAGTCGGCACCGGCATCCACGGCTGCGTAATAGCAGGCCAGCATACGGCGCTTAACGGCAGGCGTCACCCTACCTTCGGCAATGACTTCCTGAATCAGGCTGTCGTCGGCAATGTGGTTCAACTTCACCTGTGGCAGGTGTTCTTTAAACAAAGCCGTAATAGGCTCAATTAATGCAGTGGCCGTATGAACGGCAAAAACTCTGGTCATATGTGTTTTATTTTTTAGTGAATTGATGTATCGAATTATTCTTTATCCAAATATTCCGGCCTTCCCGGCGTAAAGATCTCGATGATTTCCGATTCCTCCAGTGCCACCGAACCGTGGGGTTCGTTGGAACCGAACAAATAGCCATGCCCGGGCAACAGAATATGTTCATTGCCCTCGGCATCAAAAAACAGCAACTTACCCCGCAGCACATAGCCGCTCTGAATGGCGTGGTGCGTATGCAGGTCTACACGAGCGCCTTCTTTTTCGAAAAAGTGACAAAGCATGTTTTCGGCGTTGTAAACCAAGGTAGAACGAAAAATGCCCGGACGTATCTCTACGGGCTTGTGTTCACCCAGTTTACAATAGGAGCGTTGCACATTAACCCTGAGAGCCCGGCGTTCGCGAATGGTCGCCAGCAATGCATCCCAGCCCTTCAGGAACTGATTGCGAAATCGAACCACCGGCGCGAAATGGTGAAATTCTCCGGGCTTCAATCCCTTTTCGTCGTAGGCACGGGCAAAGGTCGGTAACTTGGCCTTGAGCTCATCAATGAGTTTCTGTGGTACCGGCGCATCGATGCGCGATTCCAAAGCCGGAGGGTTCTGCTCCAACTCCAGAGCTGTTCCGGCCCAGTTGAGCGTTATATGTAAATCACCGCCCACAAATTCGGTAAAATGCCGGGTGCCACGAGCACCTCCGCCGAGTAAAATACCCGGTAAGTTTCGCTCCTTCATCAGGCGGTATTGTTTTTTGGCTACGGCACAGCCGGCAATGTACATCGCTTCGCTACTGACTTCCACGCCCAGGGCTTCGGCCTCGGCTTTGAGCTCCTCGTCGAGGATGCCCGAAATATGGGTCACAAAAAAGGCGGGAGAAAAACCCGATTCTTCGGAAGCCCGTTTATATACCTCGCAGGCAGCCAGTGCCTGAGCTATGCCCATAATTTCGGTGGCGATCACCGGTTTGTTCAGCCTGACCAGGCAATCGATGGCCACAAGACCCGAAGGAATCACGGGAATTTTGGCTATAGCGTTGGGAATAAGAGCAAAATCGGCAAGGGCTTCGGCCACAATAGCCGCAGCATCTTCTTCGAAACGGGGATCCATTTGTATGGACACCAAACCTTCTTTGCCTTTGGTGGCTTCGAAATGCGGCATAAAGCCTTTGGCCATCTCCGCGACCAGGCGGCGTTGGATAATCGCAGCGGCTTTATCGTCGTCGGGACAAGCGGCCAACACGGTGTCTATCACCCCCAGGGCAAAGTCCCGGCTTTCGGCCTCGCGCAGCATACGGGCAGCATACGTAGGATTGGTGGTACAATGAATGGCTCCTGCTTCCAGCCCGTGGCGCACATCCCCGATGGTCGGATTATTGATCCACAGCCGGGTGGCTGTTTGTTCTTTTATTTTTTTAAAATAACCTGTTTGCATATTATTCTTCGTTTGGTAAAGGATTGGGTTTTCTGTTGATGGTGCTGATGGCGGCCTCCACTATATCGTTCACACTCATGCCGTAGAAGTCGAGCAGGGCCTCGGGATGACCCGAACCCGGAAAGACGTCGCGCAAACCGATGCGGGCCACAGGCACCGGGCAATGCTCGGCAGCACATTCCATGATGGCCGAACCCAGACCGCCTATTATGTTGTGGTCTTCGGCCGTTACCGCTGCCCGGCAATCTTTCAAAAGTTCAACTATAGCCTCCGTATCCAGGGGTTTGAGTGTATGCACTTCGACCACAGTACAAGCTATGCCTTTGGCTTCCAATAAAGCCGAAGCTACCAGCACCCGGGGAATCATCAGGCCGTTGCAAAAAAAGACCAAATCGTTGCCTCTTTGTTCCAGGATGTGGATCTTGCCCGGCACAAAGGGCTGTTTATCGTCAAAAATCACCGGATCGCGGCCGCTGCCCAGACGGATGTACACCGGTCCGGGAATTTCGGCTGCCGCCTTTGCCGCCTGACGGGCCTGACCGGCATCGGCCGGCACCAGAACGGTTATATTGGGAATGCTGCGCATAATGGCCAAATCTTCAAAAAACTGATGGCTCACCCCTTCGCGTTCGCCGGCCGCCAGACCGCCGTTGATCCCCACCATCTTCACATCCAGGTTGGGATAGGCAATAAAAGTACGGATCTGCTCACAGGCCCGCATGGTGATAAAGCCCGCATAAGTGGCAAAATAGGGAATCAATCCGCCCAAGGCCAGACCGGCCGATACACCGGCCGCATTTTGCTCCGCTATGCCCAGCTCCACCACCCTGTCGGGAAATTTCTCCAGAAAAGGGTCTGCACGCATAGCCTTGAGGCTGTCGGCACAAACCAGCATTATTCTGTCGTCTTCTTCAGCCAGAGCCTCCAGGCCCTGCATAAAACCCACACGGGTACTCGATGTATTATTCAAGATCTTGTCCTCCCAAAATTGATAAAGCCAATTGATGTTCTTCGTCGGTAGGCACACGCTTATGCCAGGAATTATCGCCTTCCATATAGGGAACACCCTTTCCCTTTAGAGTGTGTGCAATCAGCACCACGGGCTGATCGGGATGCGGCACGCCCGCCGAAGCCCGTCCCCGCCTGAGGTGATCGGGCAGCAGGCTCATTCCCTGACGTTCTTCGCGCGTTGCCCTGCCCCGTTGAAAGGCTCTTTCGAGCACAGGCAAAAGCCGGCCGATATCGTGTCCGTCTTCTTCAACCACATACCAGCCAAAGGCTTCCCATTTTTCGCGCAAGGGATACAGGCCACTCACCTTTTCTACCTTGCCTCCGCTTTGCATGCCGTTGTTGTCGACTATGGCAATGACGTTGGTCAGCTTTAGATGGGCAATAGCCATAGCCGCTTCCCATACTATGCCTTCGTTGAGTTCTCCGTCGCCGGTAATCACCACATTCAGGCTATCCGAACCCCGTTTACGGGCTGCAATCGCCAGGCCGCAAGCTTGCGACAGGCCGTGTCCCAGCGAACCGGAATTGGCGTCTACCCCCGGAGTCTTTTTCAAATCCGGATGACCTTGCAACCTGGAACCCAGCACCCTGAGGGTTTTGAGCTCCACGGGAGGGAAATAGCCTCTGCGAGCCAAAGCGGCATACCACAAAGGACAGGCATGCCCCTTGGACAAGATAAAACGGTCGCGATCTATCCAGGAAGGATCTTCGGGATTAAGCCGCAATAAATCAAAATACAAAACGGCCATCAAATCGGCAGCCGACATACAGGGCCCGGGATGGCCGTCTTTAGCGTAATATACCGCATTGACCACGTCACGGCGCAATTGCGACGCCATAAGGGTCAGTTTTTCTATGCGTTCATCCATAAGTATGTTAAATCTTTTTGCTCAAAAGAGCATTCAGAACCCAAATATAGGGCATTCTCCGTTCTCGACAAAAACTTTCGGGCCTTCTATTTCGGTAAAAAATCACAACAAAAAGGCCGAACCCTTAAAAATTACGGCCGATTAGGCTTCCATCACTTTTTTCATAAAACGGGCCGGAATTCCGATATGGATCTCGCCGTCTGGAATATCTTTGGTTACCAGGCTGGAAGCCCCGGCTACCGCAAAATTGCCTATGTTTTTCTTTTCGAGCACCACCGTACCATAGGCTATGGAGGAACACTTACCTATGGTGTTGTAGGAGCCGGTAATGGAACCGGCCGAAAAATGACATAGAGGCCCCACCCGGGTATCGTGAGCCACCAGGGAGTTGGCCATCAACATACAGCAGAGACCGATATGAGCGGACGGGCCGACGTAGCAATTGGACATCACAAACACCCCCGGCTCCAAATGGGCAGTAGGAGCCACAAAAGCCGAAGGATGCACTATGGTCGCCAGACGTTCCGTGGGGATATTCGCCTTATTAAACACCTTCTCGATCAAGTAATTACGTCCTATGGTGTGAATAGCCCACATCAGATAATAATCGGAGTGTCTTCGCAGAATATCCTGCACGTCGCCGGTGCCTCCCAACACCGGATAGCCGCTGACGCTTTGTTCGTAGTCGTTGATAAAACCGGCCACCTCCCATTCGAGGATGCGATGGCGCAGACGCATATCTTCTATACAGGCAGCAACCACACCGCCATTGCCTTCGCCGCCGATAATCAGTATTTTTTTACTCATATCCTAATCGTTCTTATGGTTTCTCATTCTTTCTTCTTGCAAAAGTATTGTTTCCAACGGTTCTACAAAAGAACTTTCCGCCGAGTCCTTTGGAATAATCACCTGAATCAAAATGTCCTCTGTAGATCAAAATGTTCTCTACATGTTATAATCCATTCGACTAAAACAATCGTTTTTTCAATTCCCGCAGCGAATAGATGCTCAGTAAAACAATCAGCGGAATACCCAGCCAATAATGCAGGCCTCCGGAAATCATCAGGGGTTCCATCAGCAGATAAGCTGCCAGCACCGTGGTGGTAAATGCCAGCATTCTCCAAAATACCCCGGAATACATCAAACGATATTTCCGGTATGCCACTATACCCACCCAAAGGAAATAAATGCCGTAACAAAGCACATAGGCATAGCCTACGCCCAGGAGTCCAAGCAATCTGTATCCCAGCATGTAAGTGGGCAAAGTGAAGAATTTAATGCCCAATTCATTGAATAAATAGGTTTTGCCGTGTCCCTTGGCCAGAAAGACAAAGGAAATAGCCCAGGAACCGGCCTTGAGCAAAGAGCCCAGCAAGAGCCAGCGGGTCATAGGTACTATGCCGTCGAAATCGCCCGAATAGAGCAGACGCACAACAAAAGGCAGAAACACCAGCATCGCTATTATCATGGGCGCCAAAATCAGAATAGCAATCTCGGCCTGCTCATTGATGCTTTTACGAACTTTTCGGTGATCGCCGGCCACCTGCGACAGCCGGGGGAAATAATCCTTGGCCATGGCCGTAAACACCAGGCCCAAATATTGCTCGTTCAAGCCCCAACCAGCCTGATAAAGGCCCACATCACCCAAGCCGCCCCGGTGCGAAATATAGGTCTTAACTACAAATTGCACCATAAATACAGCTATACTGCTGATGGCCATCACGATACCTAGTTTAACGGTATCGCTGCCCAACACCATTGAGGTATGCCAATCCTGCTTCGGTAAAACCAGGCCCAGCTTACGAACGTAGAGCAAACTCACCACCGCAGAGGCCAGGGCCGAAATCACCACCGTCCAGGCCAAACCCTGTTCGCGGAAAAAATAAAAAACCGGCACCGAGCAGACAAAGCCCGCCAGGGCACCGAAAATATTAGCCCGCGCCATCAGCCTGAGCTTCCTCAGGCCCTGCAATACCGCGTAATTCTGATTGAACAAACCCATCAGAAACACGGCTGCCGAGAGCAAAACAAAAGCCCCCACGTATTGGTCGGACTCAAACAACCAACGACTGAGCCGGGGCGAAAGGGCAACGGTAAGCAGGGCACCCAGCAGGCCGCTGGCCAACACCCAGCGATTGACGGCTTTGATAATGGCGAGGGTTTTTCCCTTGTCGGCCGAAGCAGCCGCGATGTCGCGCACTGCAGAACTCTGCAAGCCCAGATTACTGATCGAAAAGATCAGGTTGACCGCCGCGTTATACAAGCTAAGTATGCCAAAACCCGTAGTGCCCATCCAGACAGCCACCAGCTTGGACTTAAGCAGACCGGTCAAAACAGTCACTACCTGCACCCCTCCAAACAGGCTCGTAGCCTTGAAGGCCGTACGGTAACCCTCCTTGGCCGGTTTGTTCCTGCCCCGCAAACGATCGGCAAGCTTGTGAATCATGGGTGCAAATGTAGGAATTTTCTATCTGTTTGTCTTCAGCAGTTCCTTCAGCTCCGCTATCTTTTGTTCGGGATCCCAGGCGCCGCCGAAGGTCCAGAGGGCCGTGATGTCTTCGGGGCGGGGCGAGCCTTTGGCCTGATTCAGGTTGTCGGCCATCCAGGCAAAATTACCGCCTTCGCGTCTGACATTGTGCATATACAGCCTTTGTCCCCAGGGACAGGGATCCAGCACCTGGTCGGTATAAGCGTAGCCGATGGGATGATCGATGATTTTGTCGCTCATGGTGCAATTGAGCAGAAAAAACTGAGCGTCGTGATGGTAACGCCCCAGCGTGACGGGGCTTTTAGAGTCGAAATGCGAATCGGTGATCACCAATTTTTTGTCGTAATCGCCACGGCCGTCGTGCCAGATCAAGGCCCGTCCATCGCCGTAGAAACTGCAACGCGTGGCGTAGCACCAGCCCCTCGGACAGAGAAAATCCACTCCCGGGCAACGCAAATCCAAATCGGCGTGGTAATACATCCCATTCCCTTCGGGAGCCCAAAGCGCCAGGGCATCGTTGCCGTCGGCCCAGACGCAACAGTCGATCACTATGGTGCGGGTAGCCCGTCCGAAGATGGCCATTTGGTGAGCCGTGGTGGGCTCCACCGTGCTGCCGTAGTTGTTGTGAACCGTCATGGTGCCTATAATGCAGTCGTCGGCCCCCTCCTGCAGCACTATCACTCCGTTGCCCACCGGCTTGCCCTTGTACTCGCGAATAGTCCGTTTGCTCGACAGCTCGGCAAAAATCAAACGGGTGCTGTCGCGGTGCTCGCCCAGCAACACTATGTTGGGGCGGTCAACGATCACTTTTTCGTTGTAAGTGCCCTTCTTAATCAAAATCACGTAAGGTGCCGAGGGCTGTTCGGGCGCGGCCTCGATAGCGGCCTGAATGCTCTGCCCGGGTTCAACCACGGCCTGGACAGTCCGGGCAGACAGAGAAGCCGGAGCAATGCGGGAAGCAGGAACTATGCGGGAAGCCGAAGCCATGCGGGAGGCAGGAACATTACCGGAGGCAGGAACTGTTTCTGCCCTCTGAGCCTGCGCAAAAACGCTGCCTGTCCAAAGCAGCGCTGAGAAAAGACAACAGCAAATCATTCGTGTTTTCACAATAATAAAATTTAAAAAGGTTTATAGCATTTTACCCGGCTCAGGCTGCCGTCGGAATAGAGGTTTTCGCGGATGTAGAAGCCACGCTCAGGTTCGGCGATGGGCCGGCCCAAGAGGTCGTAATAGACAGTACTCAGCACCTGTTTGGCGCCCTGCGAGGCATCGCCTTCGGAATAGCGATCGTACGGTGCCTCCGAACCCGGCAATGCGGTGAGGTACTCAACGTAATCGGGCAGGTAAAAACTCAGGTGCGGGGGCTGGTTGTAGGCGGCGGTCTGTGTAACAGTGGCCATGCGGTAGTGATGGTCGTGCATCAGGGTGGGTATCCGGTAGTTGCTAACGTAGGGCGTGGCAAAAATCCAGAGATGACTCATCGTGGCGTTGTCGTAATAAATCTGCTCTTCGCGCCAGTCGCCAAAAATATCGGCCTGCAGGCAGGGCGTGTACTTAATCACATTGGTGCCGGCCCCGTATTTATTGGGCATATCCACCAGGGTGGCAGCGTTTTGCGTACGGCCCTGCCATTTGGTAATCACTCCGCGTTCGGTGGTTTCGCATTGCAAATCGCCGTCCCAGTAGGTGCGGAAATTCACCGTAGGACGTTTGGTCGAAAGCACCGTGCCCGCGCCGTCGTACACATCGTAACCGGCCGTGCTCCAATATTCGTGACCTCTCGACGTGGGATCCACATCGGCGCAAAGGCCGCGTCCCACATCGCTGCCGGCAAACCGACCCGAAATAATTTCGCCGGTAAGGGCATCGTGCATTTCCACCCCGTATAGAGCCGACACTTCTTCGTGCACCATCATCACCTCGAGGCCGGGGCGATCGGGTATAAAATCGCCCACATGCAGGGCGTCGCCATGTCCCAGGCCCGTACGGTAAATAATGCTTCCGTCGTCGTCGAGCGCACAGGCCCCAAAAATAATTTCGTCCCGCCCGTCTCCGTCCACATCGGCCGTGGCCATGCTGTGAGCCCCTTCGCCGTAAGCCCCTATTCCGCCGGGAATAGAGCTATGCAGCCAACGAGTGCTGAGTTTTTCGCCGTCAAAATCGACTGCCCACAAAAAGGCCGCCGTGTAATAACCCCTTACCATCACCAGGCTGGGACGCTCTCCATCCAGATAGGCCACGCAAGCCAGGTAACGCTCGCTGCGATTGCCGTAGTTGTCGCCCCAGTTGCTAATGGTATCTCTCGGAGGCCGGTAAGCCGTTGTAGCCAAGGCTTCGCCCGTTAGCCCGCTAAACACCGTTAGGTATTCGGGGCCGCTGATGATCATTCCGCTTTTGCTCCCCACCGTAGTACGGTAATCGGCCCGGGGATCGTCGTCGCCCATCAGCACATAATTGCCCAGGCCGTCTATGGTGCCCGGAGCCGTTTTGCAGGCCAGCTCCGCCAGGCCGTCGCCGTCCAGATCGTACACCATCAACTGGGTATAATGCGCGCCCGCCCTGATGTTTTTGCCCAGGTCGATACGCCAGAGCTGAGTGCCGTCCATGCGATAAGCATCGATCAGCACATTGCCGGTGTAACCCGACTGCGAATTGTCCTTGCCGTTGGAAGGATCCCATTTCATAATCACTTCGTAGGCCTTGTCGCCGTCCACATCGGCCACCATACAATCGCCGGGGATGTAATAAAAATCGCCGCTCTCGGTGGTACCTCCCGCGGGGCGGTTGAGCGGAATATCGAGATAGCCTTTGGGCAACACCCGTACAGGAGCCGTTTCGACCACCTCGCCCGCCACCACAGCCTCTACCGTATATTCACTAGTGGCAGTGCCGGCGTTATCCATATAATTTGTCCGGTCGCTAATAGGTGAATCGTTCAGCCTGACCCCGTCACGATACACATTGAAACTCATCTGCATGGGGTCATCGATGAGCCAACGCCAGTTGATCAGGTAACGGCTGCCGCTGCCCATATAAGTAGCCACCGCTGCCCTGTCGAGGGCTTCGGGATCGAGCACCCGGGGACGCCCGGCAAAAGGAAAGGTCACGGCCACCACCAGGTTAGTATCGACCACCAGTGAATTGCGCATCCCTTCTTTTTGAGCAATCGCCCTGAACCGGCAGGGACGAGTCAATTCAAAAGGCCCCGTATAAAGACGGGCATAATCCAATACATCGGCATGATCGACCAGCGAATACCAGAGCACCGCATCCGGCGTTTCACAGCTCAGGCTGACCCGTTTTCCATCCACTTCGATCAAGGGGGTTGCCACCTGTTCGCGTATATCTTCGCTCACCTCCATCACCGCCACGCTCTGCACCACCACGCCCCCGCTGTTGGTCCAGCTCGCCTCTCCGTCGGCCACCACATCGAAGGCGTAGGTTTTGAAATAGGTGGTGGGATAGGTGCCCGGCCCGCAACTACCGCTGAGGTTGCTCACCTCAGCTATGCCCTGAGGCGCACTCGACGAAGAACGTATGGTCACCGTCACCCGCTGGCCGGCCCGCAGCCCCGAAATACTCACCGGAGCTATCCGTTGCATCTGCATCCCGTTGTGGCTGCTTCCCATATTATGCCTCAACAACAAACTGCCCGCCTCGATGCCTCTGCCCACCAGCAGGCCCTCGACTTCGGCAATCACCTGCCCATTGGCCTGCAGCGGCAAGCCGTCCGTAGGCAACTTATTGGAATAGCGCTGCAGCACCCCGTCTTTATACATCGGATTCCAGCGCTCCGTATCGGCCGCCAGATCGGCCAGAGTCTGCGCACTATATACAGCCAGATTCCAACTTCGAATAGTATCGTAAGTGGTTTGAGCAAAACAGGCCGCCCCCAGGCAAGCCGACAAAAACAAAGCGCAACACTTGCGCAAGGAGATTTTGGAGTAAGGATAGGGAATCATTGATTAATTAATTATGCCGGGACAAATGTAGTAAAAATAGCTAAAGGACTCTTTCCCCAAGAATATGCTGATTTAACGTTCTTACAAGCTGGTAAACTGCTGTAACGGGGTTTTGTTCATGGAACGGTTTGTCCTGTTGGTCTAAAAAGAGTTTTTCCGCTCTTGCAATAGCTTGTTGTTGTGAGGCCCGATTATCATTTTTCAACTTATCATAGATACCTGTGCAAAATGAATATCTCTTTCCATCATTCACATAATTAATATTCCACAGCCTGCTTAACCGTTCGTAATAAAAATCTCGTAGGTGAGCAGTATCCGTGTAATGATAATGAAGATAAAACCATAGTTCAAAAGCGTCGTTGGAATAGGCAACATTAAAGTTCAGTGAATGGGCTTTATGAATAGCATTATCAAAAGCCTGAAATTGATCTTGTCCTTTGTTGTCATCCATGTCGAATACACACCAAACTTCATCGTATTCTTCGCCACATGCTATCTCTTGAGCACATTCCACCAGTTTAAGTTTGCTTTGGCCCTCGAGATTAATAGCCTCCACTTTAACAGTACGAACAGGAAATGATTTAAAATAACACTTTTCAGTTTGTCCCTCACAAACAATGAGAAACGTCTTTCTCATTTCAAGTGTGTCAACAGCATATTGAGAAGGACTCTTCTTTTTATTCCAAGCCCTATCAATATCCGTTTTCTTTGTATATGTTTTACGCTTCGGCATCTTCAAAATGGGCAAAAAGATTGTTAAAATCACCGACAAAAGGGATGGCACCATATTTACCCTTTATGTAGTTTTTTTCAAAGGGATCATTATCTCTGACACCCTTGAATTGCACTAAGGTGTATAGGTGGCTGGAGCCGTAAGTATCTTTCTCAACAAAGTCAATCTGATCTCTGCGAAGCAAGTCGGCCGACAACAAATTAGTATCATGCGTCACAAAAATCAATTGACCATTCTTATTGCCCTGAGAATTAAACAACTCAACAATCTTTTGGGTAATCAATGGATGAAATCGGGCATCAAACTCATCAATCACCAAAACTCTTCCTTCTCTGAGTGCATTGATAATGAACGTACTGATCTCATACATCTTATTTGTTCCCTCCGATTCGAACAAGCTAAAAGGAAATGGCATCGTTGAAAATAATTTATGATTAGCGTCATACACATCTTTCACAGCAACGACAATCTTCCTTTTTTTTGCCAAATTGCCACTCTCCCCAACATTTTCATCAGGTACTTCAATGGTTTTCAATTCATTTATACCTGCATCGGCCATAGCAAGAAACGTTTGTACAAGTTTCTTCATACCCGGCATTTCTAATGACGCAGTAGTCTGATCGAATGCACCCGGGTGTTTCAACCCATCAACAACCATAAATCTAGCAATCTCATTTAGCAACATTTTGGATATCTTACCTACACCGAATGCAGCCAATGAAGTCAAAAACAACGAGTTCTTTCTAAAAATAGGGTTACCTTTTTCATTGTCAATCAACTTCATTACCACATCAGCTTCCGAAAAGTTCTTTTTATTGATTTTGATTAAGGTATCATTATCTCTGATAAAATAGGGCTGTTCTCTTTTACCGGGTGTTGCATAGAGCCACTCACTATGAATTCTCTCTCTGTCAGCTTGAAAACCATAGCGGTAACGAACTCCTTCGCACCGAAAAACGAGTTGCATGAACACAGGTTTGTCGAAAGTTTCAGTTGAAAGAAAAAAAGGTGCCATGTGCTTCTCCAGAATTTGCTCATCCTTCACTGAATGTTGTACAATCCGAATAAAACTACCGAATGCTTTCACAATATTACTCTTTCCCGATGCGTTCGCTCCGTAAATGGCTTTCGACTTCAATAGTGTAACATCATCATCCAGCTGAATAGTTGGATCAACATCCACCTTGGAATACTTTGACTTCAGCTTTGCAGCTGTCATATTCAACGTATTCATCTCTTTAAACGATTTGTAATTCTCAAAACTGAATTCCTCAATCATAGCAATGTCTTATTTGGTTATTTGTATAAAACTGCACAAATATAATAATAGCAAATTGATATATTCGATTATAATATTGAAATAATTAGATTTTAGCGCTTATTAACTATTTAAGCTATATGCATAATGTATGGAATAACTTCTATCGCACGAAAGAGTTTGTAAACATTAGTCCTGTCTTCCGCACTTTTCTAGCGGTCTGTGCCGTGATTTGGCAGAGACGGCTTTTATCTTTGTAACAAAACTCTTATCTGCCAAAGCGTGAGCCGGAATACGGTCAGGAAATAAGTTTCATTTATTTTTCGGCTAATTCCCCAAGCACTTTGCTCAGGTTATTCCAACCCGTTATCTCTACATCCCCCGTTGTTAAAGAATTTTCTCCGGTGTATATGATGTGTCTTTCAACTTCCGTTCCTTTAACGGGAAAAGATTTTAAATTTTTCATGTAGTCTGTGTTCATGGTTGCACCACCTTTAATTTCAATCAGGTGCAACTTTTCATCTGCGCCTTCCAATATACAATCTACTTCAACTCCGTGATTGTCTCGCCAATAATAAACGTTTTTCCTATTATCTCCTTTATGCGATTGTAGCTTAATAATTTCAGCGATAACAAAATTCTCAAATAAAGCACCGTATAAATAGTGTGATTGGACCATTTCCGCCGACCGGATATTGAGTAAAGAACAAACTACTCCGGTATCATAAAAATAAATCTTCGGTGATTTTATCAGCCGTTTATTGAAGTTTTTATAGTAGGGCTGTAGTTGAAATAGAATGAAGCTCGCTTCCAGGAGCAACAGCCATGATTTTGCCGTGTTTACCGACACGCCTGCATCATTTGCCAAGGAAGTAAGATTTAGCGTTTGCCCTATCCGACCTGCGCACAGAGCAAGAAATCGGGTAAATGTGGTTAAATTTTCGATGGACCTCAATGCTCTTACGTCTCTCTCTATATAAGTCTGAATATAAGGGGGATAAAACTCATTCGGTTCGATACTAAAATCATAGATCCTTGGATAGAAACCGGTGTAAATGGTCTCGAAAACCGTTTCTCGCAATCCAATCTCCGATATATCAAACGGGAAAAGTCGGTTTATACTTGTTCGTCCTGCCAGCGATTGAGAAATGCGTTCATTCATCAAAAAACTTTGAGAACCGGAGAGAATATATTGTCCCGCCCGGTTTTTTTCGTCAGACTCCACCTGTAAGTAACTAAACAACTCCGGCACTTGCTGTGCTTCATCAAAAATAACGCCCTTTTCCCGGCTGCTTAAAAAGCCTATAGGATCATCCATTACTAAATGACGATAATCCGGTCTTTCCAAATTAATATACTCATAATCAGGAAAATAGTTTCTAAGCAAAGTACTTTTCCCCGACTGGCGGGGTCCAACAAGCGTAAGTATAGGAAACTTTTCTAAGCGATTTTTAAGAATATCTACAAGTTGTCTTTCAATCATTTTGTGTACATTTATGCAATCTGAATGCAAATATACACAAAAATCGATAGTTTGTCTGTTTTCCTTGCTTTATTATATTTTCGCCCGATATTAACCGAAAAAATGCACTTTACACACTTTTTTGGACAGTATCGGTGCGGTGATTTTCTTTTGTAAGCTATCCAAACTATTCTCTCTTAATCCTGATGGAGGCAATATAGGCTTACCATTTTCCTCGTCAATGCCAACAAGAATATAACCACCACCGCTATATCAGCGAGTGTAAATAATCTGCTGTTTGTTTTAAACTATTCCTTCTCAACCTGTCTAAAACTTCGTATTCATCTAACGGCGGCTTTTTCTTATAAAGTACCATCTCTCTAAAAGCCTCAACTGCTACATCTTGGTTCAAATCAATAATATCTGTGAGAAAATCATCTGCGGTTTTTGTTTTCAACCCATGCGTGGCTAAAATTTCCGCCGGAAAATCTTTTATGTTATTAGTTACAATAATATGAGCATTGGTTTTGATAGCAGCTGCCAACACATGACAATCTTTAGCGTCAGGTAGATTTAGGTACTCTATCAAATTTTCATAATTTTGAACCAAAGCATCCGGAAAAGCTAAGTCCATCCTGCCAATTCGTTTCTTTGCTTCGTCTTCAGAAACTCCTTTACGCAACATCACTTCAAACCACTCATCAAATATATGTTTACTCCATTTGGGTGTATATAGATCGTAATGAGCAAACCATAAAAGCATATCTCGTATAATAACGGGATAAATAACGTTGGTATCCAATACTGCTATAAATTGAACACTATGTATCATACAAACCTAATTCTTCATCATCATTCATCATATCTATAAGATGTCGTTTTTGTTCATCTTTCATTTTTTGCTTATATGACATTACATCTTCAAATTTTATTCGCCGATGTCTCCCCACTTTTGTATATGCAATTTTATCCTCTTTCAATAATTTTACCAAAAAAGGGCGGGAGCAACCTATTATTTCAGCAGCACGCTGTGTTGTTACCTCCGTGGCAACAGGTACTAATGAAAAAGGCTTACCATGACTCATCGCTTTCAATACATCCGACAGAAGTTTCAAGGCATTGATAGGTAAAACTATTTTCTCTCCGGTTTCTTCAATTTCTATTTCCGTTTTATCGGCTTTTATGCGGCTAATTGCCACTTTCAAAGCATCATAAGATTGACGAGCCAATTTACTGTCTTGCTTGGTTGGTCGTTGTATTACTGTTGTTTTCATTTTTGCTATAAATTGGTTGCGCAACAAAAATAAACGAAACAATCGAAACAAACAAAA
Source organism: Bacteroidales bacterium UBA1402 (assembly GCA_002305085.1). Lineage (GTDB taxonomy): Bacteria > Bacteroidota > Bacteroidia > Bacteroidales > UBA1402 > UBA1402. Next base: position 82,370 of record DBQE01000014.1, read on the forward strand.
TATTCGAAATAATATTTTAATTTACGGTCATTTCGATACGCTGCATTTCGCTTCGCTCAATGTAGCACTCAATGACCTCCATTTTTATATGCGACATAGTAAACAGGCTTTGTGGTTCCCCTTCAATATAAATGTCTATGTCACTGTCCTCGGCTTGTATTCCGCGGGCTACAGAACCAAATATTCCGATCCCGACAATACCATACTTGTGTCCATTCTTCTCTTTGTACTGTTTAAGCAATTCGAGATACTTTGACGTTGGTTGTATTTTCATAATATTTCCTGATAAAAATTTATTACTCATTGAAAATAGGCACGAATCAGATGCAAAAATAGCAAATATTATGTGTTGATTGGGCTTGTGTTATTTAAGTTTTCGGCTCACCGGGCAAGGTCGATCGCGTCCTGCAACTCCTCAGCTCCGTGACCCCGGAACTCGTTACCTCGGACCACGCAGCCTGACCCCGGAACTCGTTATCTCGGACCACGCAGCCTGCCCCCGGAACTCAAAACTCAAAACTCGGAACTCGGAACTCAGAACACGGAACACGCACCCCGCATCCCATAACCATAAAATTTTCTCCTCAATTCCAACTATATCAAAATAATGTGCTATTTTTGTAGTCAATTCCAAAAAATCAAAGTGATTTAATATATTTCAGATATGAAAACACCACTTATTCAACGTCCGTTATACATGGAGTTTCTTACTGCCTGGAAAAATGAAGATGTCATTAAAGTTGTATCCGGTGTACGCAGATGCGGAAAATCAACACTTTTTGAAATGTTCAGGAATCAGTTGACAACTGAAGGTGTACAAGCAGAACAAATTATCAATATCAATTTTGAAGAATTTGATTATCTGTATTTGTGTGACCCAACCGTACTGTATAGTTATATCAAAGAAAAGATACAGCCCGGGCAACAGTATTACATATTTTTAGATGAAATACAGAATGTTCGGGACTTTGAAAGGGTTGTCAACAGTTTGCACCTCGATAAAAACTTAGATATTTATATCACTGGCTCCAATGCTTATTTTATGAGTGGTGAACTGGCAACATTTCTTTCGGGCAGATATGTGGAATTGAAAATGCTTCCATTGTCTTTTCAGGAATTTGTATCAACAAAAGACGGAAACCGATCTAATTTGAAACAATACTACAATGAATACCTGCAAACCGGTTTCCCCTATGCCATTTCATTGGATGCAACCAAGAAGCAACAATATTTGGAAGGTATTTATTCTACGGTAGTTTTAAAAGACATTGTCCGACGCTTGACGATAACAGATATCGCTACGCTTGAAAATATCATACGCTATTTGTATGCAGAAATAGGTAGTTTACAGAATATCAACAAGATAACCAACACCATGAATAGTTTTGGAAATAAAATCACCCATAAAACCGTTGCCCGGTATATGGAAGGTATTGAAGATAGCCTGCTTATCTACAAAGCCGAAAGGTATAATGTGAAGGGAAGAAAAGTTTTTGCCGGCACGGCTAAATATTATGCCGTAGATAACGGATTGCGTCAATTTATTGCAGGCGACAGGGTAGAAGATTTTGGTCATATATTGGAAAATATCGTTTATCTTGAATTGCTTCGACGTGGGTATCAGGTATATGTGGGTATGGTAGATAATCTGGAAGTTGATTTTTTAGCGATTGATCCAAAGGGAGATAGATTGTATATCCAAGTGGCACACAACACAGAAAATGAAACCACCTTAACGCGTGAACTCAAACCCTTACAAGCCATCAAAGATCATTATTCCAAGTTATTACTGACCATGGATGAAATATTGCCCGAGCAAAATTTTGATGGAATTGTTAAGATGCCGGCATTGAAGTGGTTGTTGAGTTGAGGTGTCATAGTTTAACTCACTCATAAAGCCGTCTTGCGTTTCTTTATAATTGTTGCTCATTTCGCCCCAATCTTTCACTATGCTGCGAATAATCTTATATTTATCCGCAGTATAGTGAGAATAATTCAAAGTATGTTTGTATCTTTGTTGTTCATAATTATAAAAATGAAATATGAACGACACGCTTATCCGTTTAAATCCGCACTGGAGTGTTGGCAAATACACCGATTTACACTTCCGTGAATTATTGCCCGAACTATTGAAAAAGCTAGTTCTTCCGCATGTTCATGTACTCACGGGTATACGTCGTAGCGGGAAATCATCACTGTTTCGACTGATCGTGAACCACCTGATGGACAGCGGGGTTAACCCGCGTGAGATACTTCTGCTCAATATGGACGAGCCACTGTTTACCCCTGTTTGGAGTACTCCGGCAGAGATATACCGTGTAATTGAACAAGCCGAAGTGCTCACCGGGACGAAAGTAGGCTACCTCTTTCTGGATGAAGTACAACAAGTAACCAATTGGGAGTTGTTTGTAAAAGGTGCTTACGACACCCGCCGATTCAAGAAAATATACGTTACCGGTTCAACATCTGATCTGTTGCAACGACAGTTTGCCACGTTATTGTCGGGGCGGTACGTTGCCAATGTGGTGCGCCCGCTTTCATTGAAAGAAGTGTTTTCAATAAACGAGATGACAGATTTGCTCGCGATAAACGCGCGAAAAACCGAAGCATTAAGCCTGTTGAACAACTACCTTGTCTTTGGTGGATTTCCCGAAATAGTCATCGGCGGACTTCCCGACGATTTAAAAACCGAGCTGTTGCACAGCTATTATGATTCTATCGTGCTGAAAGATTGCATCGCTTATAACGGCGTGCGTGATACGCACGCTTTTTACCGCGCTATGTACTACCTGCTTACCAATACAGCAACCCCTTTTCGATACAACAATTTAGGAAAGGCACTCGGGAACAGTGAGAATACGGTAAAAAGGTACATCCTGTATGCCGTGCAGGCCTATATTTTAAGCGATGTGAGCAACTTCTCTTTTTCGGTGAAAGAGGGTACCCGTCCCGAACGGAAAGTGTATTGTGCCGATAACGGGCTGATTCACGCCGTGGGACTCAGCTTTTCGCCTAACTCGGGTAAATTGTTGGAAAATGCCGTGTATAATCAACTCCTATACGCGGGGTACAGTAATATTGCTTTTGTTCGCAAGTCGGGCGAGTGTGATTTCGTAGCTTGTCGAGAAGATGTGTGGCATGCCTTTCAGGTTTGTTACGAACTTACTGACTTAAATCGCTCTCGAGAAATATCGGGCTTTAACGTGATTGAGCCATTGCTGAACATAGCATCCAAAACCATTATCACCTACAATCAGAAAGAACGGGTAGATGATGTGGAAATTGTGCCCTTCTATGAATGGGTGTTTAATGCATAACTATTTCAAAGAACTTTCAGCAGACCCTAAATAACAACTCAATTATAGTAAATCTAAAACGATATATTTCTGAAATTAACAATTCCATTTTTGGATGACTTTAGTTCAATCTCTCCGTCGTATATGACTTGTGTTGAGGTAAGTTTTTCGTTTAAAAGATTTTTCAGATAGTTGAGATTGTGCATAAAATTGGGATGAAAAACGGAAGCTGATTTTATTTCATAGGCTTTGAATGTGTCGGCAAATTCTTGAACGATATCGATTTCTCGTTGTGATTTATCCCGGTAAAAGTAAAGATTGGAAAGTTTCCCTGCATTAAAGCGATTTTTCAAAAATTCCAACACCACCATGTTTTCAAAAATTGCTCCCCGCAGCGGATGCGTTTGCAGGTGATTTTCGTTTTCGATCCCAAGTAAAAAGCAAAGCAGACCGGTATCATAGAAATAAATTTTAGGAGATTTAATCAAACGCTTACCTACATTTCTAAAAAACGGCGATATACGAAAAACGATATAAGATGCTTCGAGCGTACTCAGCCATTCGTGGATAGTTGGAACACTAACACCTACTTCATTTGAAAGTGCCGATGCGTTAAATTCTGTCCCCGTTCTACCGGCACAAAGACGTATAAATACTTGATACTTAGACAATTCTTTGATATTGATAAGTTGTCGTAAATCTCGTTCTATATAGGTATTATAGTAATTTTTGCTGACTGTTTGCACAGGAATGTTTTTAGCCCAAACCGAGGGATAACCGCCATTCAACATAATTGTATCCGTAGGTGCCGTTAAGCGTTCTTTACCTAACTCTGAAAGAGATAACGGCAACAAGGTCAAAACAGCTGTTCTTCCTGCTAAAGACTGTGTAACACTTTGTAACAAGGCAAAATTACTGCTTCCGGTAAGAACAATATGCGACTCAGGGTTTTCGTCAACCACCACCTGAACATACGAAAATAGATCGGGATATTGCTGAGCTTCATCCACGATCAAACCCTGCGAGTGAATTTCTAAAAATGCTTTGGGATTTTGCTTGATAATTTCTGTTTTTGCAATATCTTCCAAATTCACATAATGATAATCTGGAAACATTTGCTTACATAAGGTGGTTTTGCCCGATTGTCTGGGACCGGTAATGGTTATTACCGGAAAATAGCGCGATTGACTTATTATTTCGTCTTTTAAATCTCTGTTTATAAATAAGTTAGTCATAGTTCGGACATATTTTAAGTTGAACTTTAAATCTGTCCGCAAATATAAAAAGAATATAAATTCCAAACAAATTATAAAATGACAATTGGTAGTGTTACATGAACCTATTCAACCTTGCCGGTCAAGCGCTCCCGTTCGATGAGGTGCGGTTTGCCCGCGTTCTCTATCGCTTTCAAGGCGATATCTTTTACCGTTTTCTCGGAGTTCTCGACCTTGACGCCGGCCTCTTTCACCTGCATCTCCATCTCTTTCACCTTCGTCTCTAAGCTTTTCACCTGTTGCTCCTTGAGGTTGATGATGCCGCGCGTCTCTTTTTCATACAACTCTTTTTCATATTTGTACAGGGTGGTGAGTCGCTCCTCCGTTTCGGCTTTAGCCGCCTGCACGGCTTCCGCTAGTCGGGCGGGGAAGGTTTCCGACTCGTCCCTAAGGTTGTTTAGCTCTTTTTCGCTTTCCAGAAGGTGTTTCTCCCGTTCGGCGACCTCCTTTTCAAAAGCTTCGCGTTGTTCTTTTAGCTCAGCCTCTTGGCGTGTTTTTTCGCGGTTATAGGCGTCTTGCTCTTTGTCGCGCTTCTGTTGGGTAGTGTAGTTATATTCTTCCTCTTCGCGTTTGCGGAGCTTCAGCGTGTTCTCCCTTTCTGCTTTCAGGTTTTCGTTGTAGGTCGCTTTCTCCTTTTCCCATTGAGCGCGTGTCTCCGCGATCTGTTGTTCCAGCTGATCTTTCTTCTCCTTCATCTCTTGCTCGAACCGTTCCTTTTCCTCTTTTTGAGCCAGTATCAACGCCGAGAACGTATCGGCGTTTACAGAAAGGTCGTAGAGCTCCTCCAGTCGTTTCTCTTCTATCTCTATCGCGCTTTGTATCGTTTCGAGCTTCCTCCGTTCCGTTACCAATTCGGAAGCGACTGTTTCCAAGGATTTCACGAATTCCTCCCGAATGGTATCAATCTTTTCAATGATACTCTTTTCGGATGTCTCGGCAGCGCTTTGCACCGTTTGGGTCTTCTCTTTTCGTTGCTGTACCTCCTTGGGGTTATCCTCCGTTTTTGCTTTTACCTTGTCCAACAGCTTTTCGTAAGCCTCCAGTATCTGCGATTTTGTATTCCTTTGTGTAACTTCCGGTTTCATAATGTTGATGTTTTTTGAGTGAGTATTATGTTTATTATTCTCTTTTAGTTGGTAGTGTTACATTTAGTATGTCTCTATTCTAAACTTTTGTGTTTTATATATGATATTATGTCATTTAATTTTTTTCAGCTTGCTGTTTCATATAATAAAATTTTAAATTGTCTAAGCCTTTATATAGTTCATAGATTTTATGATAGTTGACACTGCAAAGTAAAAATTCTTCTGTCTTAATTGAATCATCAAATTGGTGTCTCCATATTGAGAGTAAAACTTTTTCACTACTGCTAATACTTCTTTCACTCTCAGGATACTTAATACCGGTTATTAAATCACGTTCATAATCAATGTTCCAATAATCTTTAAATTGCAACATTGAACTAGAGAAGCAATCTCCCCATAAATTTTCTGTTCTTTCAATTACAGATAAGTGTTGGTATGAACTAAAGGTGTTCTTAATTTCATTGCTTATATGTTGAAAGAATTTTACATATTCTTGTATAAACAATTTAATCGATTTAGAATCGAACTTTAAATCTGTACCGTTTTGGGGTTTAAAGTATTTTACTCTTTCATTAATTTCAACACTGACTCTTCCCGCATTATGAATCAAAGCGTTTCTATAAAGAGATATTTCCTCCAATTTGATTATTGATTCTTTCTCTTCTTTGCTAATCGATTTTTTGTTGCCAATCTTTTTTTCATTTCTATATTCTTTGTTAAAAAGAATCTTCAACAATTTCTCAAGCTGAGAACGAACCCCATCCTTAAATAAAAAGTAAAGCTCATTGTTTATTATTATACTATGTCCTTTATCTGCCACTTCACATATTTGTTCCCTTGAAATAGTATAAGAATCTTTAGTTAATTTTTCAGGAAAAGCAACCAAAACAATTCTCATAAGTTCTCTTATTGCATCCTCAAAATAAGCGGTAATCATTATAAATAATCCCTGATTAATCAAGAAATCATTCCCTAGTTTTTGTTCAATTTCTTCTAATTTTACTAGAAACCTATTTACAATATTTAACAAATCGTCAGAATATACTTTTTTCCTTTTGCTTATCATTTTAGTAGGGTAGGTCGTGATACTGTTCCAAAAAGTGTGTCTAAGCCATTAAAAAACATAGTCTAAAAATTTTATTAGTTTTGTGTTTCACCAAAAATAAAACCATAAAATTTAAAGACTATGTTACTATCAAAGGAACAACTTTCTTCTGTAATGGCCAAACATTCAGAGTGGAAAAATCGGAGCATACCCACCCACTCGAGTCAGCTTCAACCGTTCAGTTTTATGGCTGAAACAGGCCTGAAAACGCCCCAAAAATCGGAGCATATCCGTTCAATCGGGGCAAAATCGGCTGGAAATCGGAGCATTTCCGTTCACTTTAGGTCTTGTTTTTCCCACATTTGCGTCAAAGACAACAACTAATGACGCAAGTATATGGCAGGAAAAACTAAGAGTATGAGTCAGATCAAGCAATTGCTGCTGCTTAAGAGACAGAATGTTTCCAACCGCAAGGCGGCCGTCCAGATAGGCATGGACAAGGAGACAGTTAACAACTATGTGAGAAAGGTCTGTGCCGACCCGCTCGGCATAGATGGTCTGCTGGAACTGGATGACCCCGTCCTGGAGCACCGTTTGAAAGGAGGCAGCCCGGCCTATCCCGACAACCGTTTCGAGGAGTTCAAGAGACTGCTTCCATATCTGGAAGAAGAGATGTCCAGAAGCGGCAAGACCCATGTCACGCTCAAGCTGCTGTGGGAGGAATACCGCCGTGACCATCCCGACGGATACGGGCTGACGCAGTTTCGCTACCACTATAACCAGAACGCGCTGGCATCAAGCGACAAAGAGCCGTCCACCATACTCAAAGACCTCTATGTGGGTGGTGAGAAGGCTTTCCTTGACTATGCAGGCGACACATTGGGTTACATTGACATGCATACGGCAGATAAGGTCAGAACCCAGTCCTTCGTAGCCTGCCTGCCGGCCAGTGACTACGGCTTCATGCTATGTG
>DBQE01000026.1 GCA_002305085.1 Bacteroidales bacterium UBA1402
TAGCGCAACCGTTTCAACTATCTTAAAAGTTTTTAAAGCTCTGAAAGCAACAGTTAAATTCCAAATTGAAATAGAAGACGGAAATCAAATAGCGGTTTCCTGACAACGGAGGAAAAATATAGCCTGGCCACAACATCATGTATAAAATATTTGGGGACTTAGTGGTTACTTGAAACATTCTGCTCCGCATCAGCTTTTGTAACGGTTAACAGAGACGTGCCCGCAAACCCCAAACATTTCATATATGTGACCGTTAGCGGTCATTGCCGGGGAGAAGTGTTGTCATTAAAAATTCACGTATGAAAAATAAAATAGAGATATTCAAAACTGCCGACAACCAAATTGAACTGCAGGTTCAAATGGACGCTGATACCGTTTGGCTTAGCCGGTCTCAAATGTCAGAATTGTTTGGTCGTGACAGAACAGTTATTTCACGCCATATAAGTAATATTTTTAAAGAAAACGAATTGGACAAAAGTGTGGTATGTGCAAAANNGGAGCCATAAAAGGCAAAAAACAGATTTCCGAAACTGAATTCTACAACCTTGATGTCATTATCTCTGTAGGTTATCGAGTTAAATCGCAGCGAGGTACTCAGTTCCGCCAGTGGGCAACCCAACGGCTTAAAGATTATCTGGTGCAGGGCTACGCCTTTAACGAAAAACGTTTGGAACAAAAACAGCAGGAAGTTGAATACCTCAAAACAGGTATCCGCATTCTCAACCGTGCTATGGATGAACAAACGACCGCCGAAGAATTTGAAATGCTTAAAGTGTTTGCCAAAGGTCTTTCACTCCTCGATGATTACGACCACGAGTTGCTCGACAAGAAAGGGATAACGCAACAACAAACCATTTATCCGTCGGTAGAAGAATACCTGAACATGATTCAAGTCATGTATTCCGAAATTGATTCAGAGCTGTTTGCAAAACCCAAGGATGAAAGCTTTCATAGTTCGGTAAACCAGATAAAACAGAGCTTTGGAGATACTGAGCTTTATCCCACCATCGAGGAGAAAGCTGCCAACCTCTTGTATTTTATCACCAAAAACCATTCGTTTGTCGATGGTAACAAACGTATTGCCGCCGCATGTTTCCTCTATTTTATGGAACAAAACAAGGCATTGCTAAAACCGGATGGCACACCCATCATTGACAATGCAGCGCTTGCAGCTCTTACGCTGTTTATTGCCACCAGTAAGCCCGAAGAAGCTGGAATAGTGAAGCAACTGACAATAAGCATTTTAAACAGGAATAAATAATTATGACAGATTCAGTAATCGTATCAAAAATCTGGAACCTTGCCAACGTACTGCGTGACGATGGTGTCAGTTATGGCAATTATTTGTAACCTTATTCTATGACTAGACACTTTAGAACGACGGAGATGCTGAAAACCGTATAGAGTAAGCAAATATTTAATAATTGAGCAAAATGAAAAAGATTTTAACAACCATGGCTTTTTTAACAATTCTGCTTTCTAGTTGTATGCAGACGAGGTACATCACTGAAAAGCATATTAAAAATAACATTGAAAATCACAAGGAAAATGAATTTAGCACAATCAGAACATATACAGTTTTCAAAGGAATTTCTTACGGAGGAGGCTCTTATTTAGAATTAACAGGATATAAATATGGCAATGACAAAGCTTTGATAATTGGTGCGGACAATTATTACATAGCACGTAAAAAATTTCAAGGTGACAATACTTTAATAGCGGATATTACATACATAGAGTTGACAATAGCTCAATGCAAATCAATATTAGAGAATTATAAAATTCTTCAAGACAAAATCAAAAAAGAAAAACCCAAAATGAATGAAGAAATATATCATGATTACACGGTTTCAGATAATTTATTCATAAGTTACAGAACGGCCTCAGAGAGTCCTTATGTAATATTTATTGATTTTTGGATCAAAGGAGAGAAACATCGTGTTTCTACAATTAGGATAATGAAAAAACTCAATAAATTCATTAATTATTAAAAGGTCATAAAAAAGCAACCGCCAATAAATAGCACTCTGAGCGACCTAAAGTTCGGCCCCGAAAAACCCCAAGGCGCATAAAGTGGCTTATAATAGTAACGAACCAAACTTAAAAACAAGACCCAGCAGTCTGACAAATGAGCAGCAGACCCCCGATCATTTGGAATTATCCGTATAGAGGTGCAACCTAAAACTCGCAGAATCCTTTTTACTCTTGCTTGAAAAGCAGAGGTGCAAAACTGTTCAGGTAGTATCTCCAGTTGGCCCAGACGTGGCCGCCGTCGGACTTGAAGAAGACGTGGTCAAGACCGCATTCGGTCAATGTCTTGTCGAGGGTGACCGAGCCTTCCCAGAGGAAGTCGTCGGTACCGCAGGCCAGGAAATAGAGCCTGACTCCGGCTTTTTTGAGAGCGTTGATTTGCTCGGCGGTGGAGTTGCCGGCTGCGGAGAGCGGGCATATCCAGTCGAACATGTCGGGATAGAGGTTGGTTGCTGTGATGGTGTGGCCTCCGCCCATTGAAAGTCCTGCAATGGCGCGTGATTCGGGCTTTGCCAATACTCGATACTCCTTCTCGATGAAAGGTACAATCTCCTCGCAAAGGCTCTTCACATAGGCGTTCTGGAGCGCAGGATCTCGGAAGTTCAGGTTGCTTGTGGGAAGACCCAATGTCTGGGCTGCCTGCTGGCTGGGGTTACCGTTGGGCATTACCACAATCATCGGCTCGGCAAGTCCTTTCTCGATAAGATTGTCAAGAATTTGTGCGGCGCGTCCCATGGATGTCCATGCTTCTTCGTCACCGCCGGCGCCGTGAAGCAGATAGAGAACCGGATATTTCGTCCTGCTGTTCTTTTCGTAACCGTAAGGGGTGTAAACGGTAAGACGGCGGTTCATTTTAAGAATCTCGCTGTCGTACCATTTGTACGCTACGGTTCCGCGCTGATTGGCTTCGAAATAGTTTTCACTCCGTTCGCCCGGCACAAACAGCATGTTCAGATAACGGGTACCGTCACGCTGCACCATGAAGTTATGCGGATCATTGATCGATACGCCGTCCACCACGAAGTTATAAGTATAGATTTCAGGCGAAGGGGCATCGACGGTAACCGACCAGATGCCGTCTGTTCCCTTCTGCAATACAACAGCGCCCCGTAGCCAATTACCCGTAAGATTCACCGCATTTGCATGGTTGGCACTCAGCCTGAATGTCACCTTATCGCCTTCCACTTGGGGTGAAACCACCCGCTGGCGACCCCTGAAATTGAAATTGGTCAACTCCTGCGACATGGCAGAAGTGCCCGTCAAAACGGCAATTGCCGCAATCAATAGTATTTTTCTCATAAAGCGTCCGTTTATTATTTGTATTTACGTTGAGGCTTTACAAAAATAAAAAAACTTTCATTCATTTTCCGTTTTACGCCCAAGCCCAAGTAACAAATCGCCACTTTTTTCATCTATACTAAGCGAGAATAAAAACAAAAGCGGGTAATATCAATGGAAACATATTCGTGTAGGTTATTCAATTGGTTGCAATCTGCTTCAACTTATTGTTCATTATGATAGAAAAAAGCCCGCGGTCTCTTACCGGCCATATTGTCAAAATATTCCAATACATCATTTAAGTTTTCATTCTTAATGAAAACCAAAAACCAACCACTCATGAAAAAAGTACTAATGCTTATTTTCCTTTGTCTGGGAATGTCCTGCAATTTTTATGCTCAAAGCGCATTGAAGGTTGAACTGTCTGTGGATTTGAGTTCCGAACCTTTGGAGTATAACCAAATGATATTTGGTCAATTTCTGGAACATTTTCACCGGCAAATATATGGCGGGATTTACGAGCCCGGTTCAAAACTTTCTGACGAACAGGGGTTTCGTAAAGATGTAATTGATGCCTTACGTGAACTTAAAGTTCCGGTTGTTCGATACCCCGGGGGATGTTTTGTGTCGACCTACCATTGGAAAAAAGGGGTGGGGAAAAACAGAATCCCTGTTTACGATAAATCCTGGCATGTGGAAGACCCCAATACTTTTGGCACGGATGAATTTATTGCCTGGTGTAGAAAGATAGGTGCTGAGCCTTTTATTTGTACCAATGCGGGAACGGGGACGCCCGAAGAAATGAGCGATTGGGTTGAATACTGCAATCTGAACATTGGTGAATACGGCAGGATGCGGATAGCCAACGGTTATCCGGAACCCTATAATGTGAAGTATTGGAGTATTGGTAATGAGAACTATGGGGCCTGGGAATTGGGCGCCAAAACCGTTGATGAATGGGGTTATTTGGTAAGAGAATCCGCTAAATTGATGCTCAGTGTCGATCAGTCGATCAAGCTTTTTGCGGCTGCAACGACCGATGAGAATTGGACTGTTCCGCTTCTGGAACGGGCGGGACCGTATTTGAGTTATATTTCGATACACGGTTATTGGGACTTTATGGTGGAGGTAAACAAACCCGCCGATTATCTTACGTGCATCTTGAGAACAACATATCCCGAAGAGCAAATTCAACGAACCATCGAAATTTTAGAAAAAACCGGTTACGACAAGCGAATAAAAATTGCTTTCGATGAATGGAATTTGAAAAATTGGCATCATCCCGGGCACGGCCGGCATTTACAAGGTATGGATATTAAAGCTAGAGACGGTAACGATATCAACTCACTTTATACTATGGCTGATGCCCTTTTTTCGGCCTGTTTTTTGAATTCGTGTTTACGTAATTCAAATTATGTGGAGATGGCTTGTATGTCGCCGGTTGTAAATACACGGGGCCCTTTGTATGTTCACCCCGATGGTATAGTAAAAAGAACCACTTACCATGTGATGCAGATGTATGCAAACGAGCTGCAACCCTATGTTTTGCCGGTGTCAATCGAATCGGAATTACTTACCGTTAAAGACAGATCTGTTCCGGCTGTTGATGCGGTTGTAACGTGCAGCGAAGATAAAAAACAACTGGCCCTTGCGCTTGTGAACAGAGATCCCCAGAAAGAGGCGGAATGCTCAATAAGCATCGCAGATATTAATAATGTGGCAGAGGCAATAGTACTTTCCGGCGATTCTACCGAAGCCTATAACGACATCGACAATCCAAACAGAGTCGTTCCCAAAACCGAAAAGCTTAGAATTAAAAACGGCAAGATTACCATTCCTGCCCATTCATTGCTAATAGTAAAGTTGACCCGGTGAAACAGACGAAAACACCAGCAACCGGCAACGACAGCGGCTAACAGACGGCGTCTGCCAATAAGAGCTCAGACAGCAGTTTGGCAAGCTGCACAAACCATCATCAAACCCTACAAATCATCACCTATTTATTAACAACATAAAACGTATACAATGAAAACTCTACTAAAAAACTCATTTTATTTCTTAGTTATAGCATTTTTAAGTGCTTGTAATACAGACTTTAATGGATACTACTTTGAGTCTTTGACGGATATTCCGTCGTCGGACACTTACAACGAAAAGTACAAGGATTATGAGGAGAATCCCTTTATTAAAGTGTCGGAGCAGCCGGTTTCTACCTTTTCGGTGGATGCCGATGGCGGTTCTTATGCCAATATGAGAAGGTTTCTTCATTTGGGGCAGACTCCGCCCAAGGAATCGGTGAGGATAGAAGAGTTTATCAATTATTTCACTTTCGATTATAAGGAGCCGGCCTCGGACGAAAATGTTTCTTTGGAATCCGAAATTTCCACTTGTCCCTGGAATACGGAGCATCACTTGCTGAGGCTGGGTATGAAAGGAATGACTATACCGGCCGATAAGCTGCCCAATTCCAATTACGTGTTTTTAATTGACGTTTCGGGATCGATGGATTCTCCCGACAAATTGGGAATATTAAAAACCGGTTTTAAAACCCTCGTCGATAATTTAAGAGACCAGGACAAAATTGCCATTGTCACCTACGCCGGTCAAGCGGCTGTTTTACTGAAATCAACCTATGGACACGAAAAACGGAAGATTAAAGCGGCCATCGATAAATTGGGTGCGGGAGGTTCCACCGCGGGAGCGGCAGGTATTATAACCGCCTACGAAATAGCTGAAAAGAATTTTATTCAGAACGGCAACAACAGGGTGATTTTGGGCAGCGACGGCGACTTTAATGTTGGGCCTTCGTCGACGGAAGAATTGATTGAATTAATCGAAGAAAAACGCGAAAGTGGGATATACCTGACCGTTCTTGGGGTAGGAGGAGGCAACCTCAACGACCATATGATGGAGCAAATCGCCAACAAAGGCAACGGCAATTACGAATACATCGATAATGCCAAACAAATCGAGAAAGTGTTCACTCATGAAATTTTAAAATTTTACACCGTAGCCAAAGATTCAAAGATACAGATCACCTTCAATCCAACCATGGTCGACTCCTACAGGTTGATCGGCTACGAAAACCGGAAATTAAACGATGAAGACTTTGAAAACGATACGACCGATGCCGGTGAGATCGGTTCGTCGCAGACAATAACGGCATTGTATGAGCTTGTATTGCTCGATGTACCCGATACGGAAAAATACGCTCAATTCGATTTCAGGTATAAAAAACCGAACGAAACTCAAAGCAGACTTATTGCTCACGAGATCAATACGACTCCAAAGGAGATGAGATTTTCGTCCGAAAATATGAGATTTGCCGCATCGGTGGCCGGCTTAGGCTTGTTGATGAAACAATCCGAATACAAAGGAACGCTCACCAAACAAATGGTATTGGATTTAGGAAGAGAGGCCAAATCTTTCGATCCGAACGGCTACAGAAAAGAATTCATAGAATTGGTGACCGATTGGAATAATTAAAAAACCTCGCCAAATCTTGCATACTTCGTGCAGCCGACTGTTGCGCACAAGGATGATTGCACATCTTCCTGTTGTTAAAAGCGACAGTCGGATCAACAGCTACCAGTACGTGCGCTGTATTCGCAAATTGTTGGCCGGCGTCGAAGCACAAAGTTCAGATTCAGCTACCGGCACCTGTGTCGTCCGTTCTGGTACAGTCGAATTATTTATGTAAATTAGCGGATTGGAAAACCGGAGAGTATCGTCGAACTCTTACATGAACTAATTCGTAATAACCAGTTAAACTATGACCAAAATGAAAAACTACTTAAAAATCAGCCTGTTGCTAACCCCTTTTTTGTTTCTTTTTTCTTGCACACCCAAAGAAAAAATGGAGACAGGCCGGTTTGAACCCACTTGGGAATCGTTGAGCCAGTACGAAGTGCCCCAATGGTTCAGAGATGCCAAATTTGGTATCTGGGCGCATTGGGGACCTCAGTGTCAGCCGGAAGCCGGCGACTGGTACGCCAGGAATATGTATTACCAGGGTCACTGGCAATACAGGTATCATGTGGAACACTACGGACATCCTTCCGAGGTGGGATTCAAAGATGTGATTAACCAGTGGAAGGCCGAAAACTGGAACCCTGAGGAATTGCTTGCTCTTTACAAACGCGCCGGAGCTAAGTACTTTTTTGCCTTGGGCAATCACCACGACAACCTCGATTTGTGGAACAGTAAGTACCAGCCCTGGAATTCCGTGGCTGTAGGTCCTCAAAAAGACATTTTGGCGGGCTGGGCCCAAGCGGCCAGAAACAATGGTCTGCCTTTCGGCGTGAGCATTCATTCGGCCCACGCCTGGCGATGGTATGAAGGAGCCCAGTTATCCGACAAGGAAGGGCCGCTGGCCGGCGTTCCCTACGACGGCAAGCTGAGCAAAAAAGACGGCAAGGGGAAATGGTGGCAAGGCCTGGATCCTCAGGACTTGTATGCGCAAAACCACGAACTGAGCGAAGAATCGGAAAACATAGGCAGCATCCACCATCAATGGCATTGGGGCAACGGCGCTTTGGCTCCTTCGGAGGAATATTGCCTGAATTTCTACAACCGCACGGTGGATATGATCAATCAGATCCAGCCCGACTTAATTTATTTCGACGACACCGGTTTGCCCTTGTGGCCGGTCAGCAATGTAGGATTGGAAGTGGCCGCGCATTTTTATAATTCAAATATGCGGCTAAACGAGGGCAAGCTCGAGGCCGTTTTGTTTGGTAAAGTGCTCACCGAGGAACAAAAAGCCTGTATGGTATGGGACGTCGAGCGGGGAGCTCCCGATCAAATTCAGGAACTGCCCTGGCAATCTTGTACTTGCATCGGAGGCTGGCATTACGAACGGGGCATCTACAACAGAAATGGCTATAAATCGGCCAAAACTGTGGTGCAGCTTTTAGTGGACATAGTGAGTAAAAACGGAAATATGTTGCTTAGTATTCCTCTTCGCGGAGACGGCTCCATAGACGATAAAGCCTTGAAAATTGTAGAAGATATCGCTCAATGGATGGATATCAACAGCGAGTGCATTTACGAAACCCGTCCTTGGCATATATACGGCGAAGGCCCCAAAGCTGAACAGGCCAATCCTATTAATGCTCAAGGCTTTAACGAGGGTAGGGGCGGGCCTTACACCGCAGACGATATTCGTTTTACCCGCAAAGGGGAGTCGCTTTATGCTGTAATAATGGAGAAACCCGCTCCCAAGCAGCGTATTCTGATCAAGTCGCTGGCTGCCGACAGCCCCTATTTTGAGACGAAATTTGATAAGGTCGATCTGCTGGGCGCCGAGTCTGTTACTTACAATTTCGGTAAAACAGGTTTGGAGATCAGACTGCCCGATATTCAGGATCTGCCGGCACCTTTAGTGCTGAAAATCTATTGATAGGGCCGATTCTTACAGTAAGTCCTTGGTGTCTGTTTTAAATTTTTAGCCCGGTGACTTTCGTCGCCGGGCTAAAAATGTTTGAACTATTGAGAAGTTTTAGGCCTGCAGTTCGCCGTCGATGATCTGTATCTTTTTGTAGATAAGGTCGCGCTCTTCTCTGAGTTTTTCGATGTTGCGGTTCATTTCCTTTAGCAGGGCAGAACCCGTGGAAGCTTTGGTGGTGTTGAAAAACCCGATGTTGTTTTCGCAGGTCTTGATTTCGTTGGTGATCGATTCGAACTGACGCATCAGGCGTTCGCGTTCGTGCAGCACCTTGGATTGCCCTTTGCCTTTGATGTCTTCCAAATTGCTTTGGAAGCTGCTCAGGCGCCGGCTGGCCTTGTCTATGTTGAAATGGCTCATCAGGCTGTCCATGGCGTTGCGCCATTGTTTGTAGATTTTGTCTTTTTCCCTGAAGGGCACAAAACCGATGGCATTCCACTTGGCGTTTAATTCCCTGATCGTGCGCAAGGTTTCTTCATTTTCCTTGTCTGTGCTTTCTTCCGATTCGGCCAAAGCTTTTACCTGGGCAATCAGTTCCTTTTTGGCTGCCAGATTTTGGTATTCCACGCTGCGCTGACTGGAGGTATTTTTTTCTTTTTGTTCAAAGAAATAATCGCAAGCCGATATGAAGCGTTTCCACAAAGCATCCGAATGCTTTCTGGGTACCGGACCTATGGTCTTCCATTCTTTCTGAATCTGAATCAGTTGGTTCGAGGTGGCATTCCAGTCGGTGCTGTCTTTGAGGCTTTCGGCTTTTTCGCAGAGTTCTCTCTTCAGTTCCAGGTTTTGGCTGAGTGATTCTTTAACCGATTTGTAGTAGTTGCTTTTGGTCTGGAAAAACAGGTCGCAGGCAGTGCGGAAACGTTCGAAGACCTTGGCGTTGGCTTTTTTGGGAGCAAAACCTATGGTTTTCCAGCGTTCCTGCCATTCGATGACTTCGGTGGTTTTGCGGTCCCAGTCGCGGAAGCTTTTTAATTTGCTGTAATCGATGGCTTCAAGGCTTTCGCAAATGGCAGTTTTCTGAGCCAGGTTTTCGTTTTCTATTTCTTTGAGCCTTTCGAAAAAGGCCTGGTATTTTTTGTTGATTTCGGTAGAAGCGTCCTTGAAGCGTTGCCAAAGTTCTTCGCGCAATTCTTTGGCGACGGGGCCGGTTTCGCGCCATTCTTCGTGCAGTTTCTGCAGGCGTTTGAATGCTTTGACTACATCGCTGTCTTCTTTTAACCGTTCGGCTATCTCGCAGAGTTCGGTTTTAATTTCGAGGTTCTTTTTGAAATCGTAATCGCGGAATTCGTTGGTGATCTTGATCTGGTCGTAAAAACGTTCAACTTCGAATTGATAATTTTTCCAGAGTTCGTTTACGTCTTCGGCGGGAACTTGCCCGATGTTTTTCCATTCTTGCTGGAGTTTCCGGAATTCGGGGATTTTCTGGCGAATATCGTCGGAGCTGTCGGTAAGGGCCTTGATCACTTCGATGAGCTGATTTTTCTTGATCAGGTTGTCTTTTTTCTGTTTTTCAAGGTCGGCCGTTAATTTGATACGTTTTTCGCGCCACTGATTCATCAGTTCTTTGAACTCGGCCTCGATGGCATTGACTTCGCTCGGAACGAAATCGGCAGGATCGCCGCCGGCCTTGATAAAGGCATTTCTGGAGGCCTCAATATCCAGCTTAAGTTGTTTGTAAAAGGATTGTTTTATGTTCTCTATCCTGCTCTTTACGTCGATACTTTCTTTTTGTATGAGTTCTCTGAGCTGGTCTATTAAATTTCTGATGACGGAATGGTCAATAAGGGAAGCGGCTCCGGGGGCAGTTTCGGTTTTGGCCGGAGCTTCTTCTTCTTTCGGAGCTTCTTCTTCTTTCGGAGCTTTTGCTTCGACTTTGGCTTCAGTTTCGACCTTAGCTTCAGCTTCGACTTCAGCTTCGACTTCAGCTTCGACTTCAGCTTCGACTTCAGCTTCGACCTTGGTTTCCGCTTTAGTTTCTACTTTTGCTTCTGCCTCGATGCTGGCTGTCTCAGCTTCAACCTTTGCCTCGGCTTTTGTTTCAAGTTCGGTTTTGGCCACAACATCGGCTTCGACCTTGGTTTCTGCTTCTGCTTCGATGCTGGCTGCCTCAGCCTCAACCTTTGCCTCGGCTTTTGTTTCAAGTTCGGTTTCGACCAAAGCTCCGGCTTCAGCCTCAGTTTTAGTCTTGGCTTTGGGAGTTTTAGCCTTTGGCGTTTTTACTTCCTGAGCGGCGTCATCAACTTCCACGGGTTGGGCCGTAGCAGCCTCTTGCGGGCTTGTCTTTTCTTCTGCGGGCAGGTCTTGAGTGTCGTTTGTAGTTGCTTGTTTGCTTTGGTCAACTTTTTCAGGTGTCGGTTCCAAGCCTGCACTCTCCTGCAGCTTGTCGGTGTCGGATATGTCCATAGTTGTAAATCTTACTGCTTTCAAAGGACTCATTGAAAGCAATCGCAAATAAACGTAAATTATTTGGGAATATCAAATAGGCTGTTTTATTTTTGGGCTTCGCTTACAATCTCTCAGGTTAAAAAGTATGGATATATTGCTTATTGTGTTGGGAAGTATTTGTATGCTGGCCGGCCTGGCCGGCGTCGTATTGCCCATACTTCCGGCATCGCCACTGAGTTATTTGGGAATCATATTATTACACCTTACCAGCCGGGTGCAGTTCAGTGGAAAGCAACTTGTTTTCTGGGCTGCGTTGGTGGTTTTGGTACAAGTATTCGATTATTTGACCCCCATACTGGGAGCTAAACGTTTTGGAGGCAGCAAGCAAGGAATCTGGGGTTGTAGTATCGGAGTAGTAGCCGGCATGTTTTTCTTCCCGCCTTACGGCTTGATACTTGGCCCTGTCGTTGGTGCCGTTGTAGGAGAATTATTGGCAGGTAAGCAGTCGGGGGCTGCTCTCAAAGCCGGCTTGGGTTCGTTCCTTGGTTTTTTATTAGGAACCGTGTCCAAGTTGGTGGTTTCCCTTTATTTGATTTATCAGTTTGTAGCCGCTCTGTTTTAAAGCGTCGTTTTCGGGACAGTACAATTACTGCCGCTAGTAGTTATTTTTCCACTTTGCTCTTTTTGTTTTCCAGCCATAACCAGAGATAAGCTACGAAACCGAAGAACAAAGTGAGCGCGGTGTTGAGGCCATGCACGGTCAGCGCAAAGGCGCCGGCGGCTGTTTCATTGATTCCGTACAACACCATGGTGTATATCACCATAAAATGCCAGGCACCTAGCCCTCCCTGCACAGGAGCCACCATACCTAAACTGCCCATAATATGTGCCGTAAACATGGCAATTACACTCAGGCCGAAAGGAATGTTAAAGAAATATTGACCTATGTAGAAGGTGGCAAAATACGAGAGCCAAATAAAAAAACTCCAAAAAACGAACAACCAGGGACGCTTGAGAGCTTTTATGCTTTTCATTCCTTGCCAAATTTTTTTGAATCCCTCGTTCAGTTTATTAAATACGGGGAAATGGCGTAAACGCCTCCAAAGCAAGATAAGAGCCAGCAACAAGCCCAACAGCAATGCCCATAATTGCCAGGAAAACAAGATCTTCATTAGACCACTGGCTTTGTCGGGATACTCGGTAAAAAATTGCCTGAACACATCCAGTTGAAATACCACTACCACGACAACCATAATCAGCAGGCAGATCAGGTCGATAATGCGTTCGGCCAGTACTGTGCCCAAAGCTTTGGTAAAAGAAAGCTGTTTGTATTGTTTCAGCAGGCCGCAACGGGCTACTTCGCCGATTCTCGGAAAGATCAGGTTGGCGGCATAAGCCACAAAAACGGCCAGTGTAGTCGATTTAGTGTCCGCCTCGGGGCAAACCGGCTCCAGCAATTGTTGCCAGCGCAATCCTCTCACCACCATGCCGATCACAAAAATGAGTAAAAAGACCAACATCCATTCGTAACGCAAGCCAAGTTGGAAAATCTCTTTGATGGATATCCAGTCCATGCGTTTGTATATCCATGCAAAAAGCAGAACTCCCAGTAACAAGGGGACTATCCACTTCAAGAGTTTTTTTATTCTATCCATTGTGCTACAATTCAATAAATATGCTTACTTTTGTGACCGCGGCAAAAATACGTATATTTTGTTGCCCGGTTTCATTCTAAAGCGACAAAAATACAACAACCGTAAAATAAAGGATCGGTTTGCTCTTGCTCCGGTTTATGTTTAATTTTTTCCTTAAAGCTGTGGATGACGATTGTAAGACCAAAGAAAGCACTGGGACAGCACTTCCTCAGGGACCTGTCTGTTGCCCTTCGTATCGCAGCTACGCTGGATGACTGCAAGGGAATGCCCGTACTTGAAGTCGGTCCGGGTACAGGTGTATTAACTCGTTTTTTACTCGATAAAGGCCACGACCTCAGGGTGGTGGAAATCGATGGGGAATCTGTAGCTTATCTGAACGAGCATTTTCCCGAATTGGCCGGCGGCCGTATTTTAGCCGAAGATTTTTTAAAAACCGATCTAAATGGTCTTTACCGGGGAGAGCCTTTCTGCCTGATAGGTAATTATCCTTACAACATCTCTTCGCAGATTTTTTTTAAGGTACTCGAAAACAAAGATCAGGTGCAGCATTGCGTGGGCATGCTTCAAAAGGAGGTGGCCGAGCGCATATGTTCTCCGGCCGGCAAGAAAAGTTACGGTATTCTGAGTGTCTTTCTTCAAGCTTATTACGATATCGACTATTTATTTACTGTGAGCGAGAAGGTTTTTGAACCTCCTCCAAAAGTAAAATCTGCTGTTATTCGTATGAACCGTAACAGCAACCTAAAGCTGGCTTGCGACGAAAATTTGTTTAGAAAGGTGGTTAAAACAGCTTTCAATCAGCGCAGAAAAACCTTGCGCAATTCCTTAAAGCCATTGCTGGGGAAAGAAGCCCCTTTTTATACGGAAGCTATTTTCGACAAGCGTCCCGAGCAGCTCAGTGTCAAGCAATTTGAATACCTGACCGGGCTGATAAGCGATTTTTATTACAGTAATTCACCTTCCGGTGCAGGCATCGGACAAAGTTAAGAGATATGGCCGAAATTAAACTTTTTTACCACGAAAACGGAAGAATCAAAGTAAGCCGCAGTATTGATTTTCTTAAGCAGACTCCTATTGACAAGTTCCTCTGGATAGACTTAAATAATGTGGAGGGAGAGGTCGAAAGTCAATTGGAAAGTTTCCTGAAAATTTACATCCAGGAAGAGGAAGAAATGGAAGAGATCGAAATGAGCTCCCGTTACATAGAAACTTCCGACACGCTGGTTGTGAACTCAAATTTCTTGTTGAGTGATTTCGAAACCGATACGGTTTCGTTCATTCTTAAAGACGATATTTTGGTAACGGTACACGACGAAGAGTTGCCTTCGCTACTGGAGGCTGCCAAAAAAATAACCACCAGCCCGCGCAACTATCCCAGCGGTTACCACGTGATGGTTGGCATACTCGAAACCAGGGTGGAAAGGGATGCCGACCTTATTGAGGATATCATCGACAAAATCACTGTTTTGAGCGACACCATCAGAGATGCCGACGAAGATGTGTTGATGGATATCACCCAATTGCAGGAACGAATTTTGGCCATACGCCAGAACATCATCGAGAAACAGCGTTCTATTTCCAATCTGCTCAAGAGCGAGCTGATGCCTCAGGAGTTGTCGTCCAAACTGACCATCATAGTAAAAGACATCAATTCCCTGATAGACCACACAAAGTTTAGTTTTGATCGTCTGGATTACCTGCAGGACACCTTTTTGGGTTTGGTAAACATCAATCAGAACAAGACAACCAAGATATTTACCATTGTATCGGTAATTTTCATGCCTCCCACGTTGGTGGCAAGTATATATGGTCAGAACTTCGCAAGAATGCCCTTCCTCCACAATAAAGCCGGTTTTTGGATTTCCATGGGCATGATGTTCCTATTTTCCGGGGCTATATTGTTGTATTTCAGAAAGAAACGCTGGCTGTAATCAGAAGTTCAAACTCTTGGTAATATCGTCTGCCAGGAAGGTATTTCCTAAAAATTCAACCAGTTTGATGGCAAACAGCAGAGCGTGGGCCGGTCCGTCGGCTGTAATTATATTGCCGTCTCTGACTACTGGCTTTCTGGATAATTTAGCTTTGCTCAGGTGACTCTCAAAACCGGGATAGCAGGTGGCTTTTTTGCCGTCCAGCAGCCCCAGATCGCCCAGGATTAAAGGGGCGGCGCATATGGCTGCAACGGTTTTGTCGGGATCCCGGGCAAAAATGACCAACTGTTTCTTGAGTCCGGCGTGGGCGTTTAGATTGTTAGTCCCGGGCATTCCTCCCGGCAGGATCAGGGCTTCTGCCTCATCAAAATTTACTTCATCAAAAGTCAAATCGGCCTGAATGCTGATTTGATGCGCTCCAATTACTGTTTTATTGTCGCCTATGGAAACAGATTTAATTGAAAGTCCTGCTCTTCGTACAATGTCTAGGACAGTAACTGCTTCTATTTCTTCGAAGCCCGGAGCCAAAAACAATAAAAGTTTCATTTCGGTTTAATTTAGGTTAGGTTAGATATAAATGGGTTAGGTTAGGTTAAACATGTGCTGAAATCTTAGATATTATCTCAATTGGAAACGGTAGGTGATGGTACCCGTTTGGTTGCGGGTACCGTCGATGGAGTTGAATTTGGCCTTTTTCGCTGCCGCTAAAGCAGCGTTGCGCAATTCAATGTTGTCGGTGTCGGTGCCCAGAAGGTCTATGCCGGCTGAAATAACGGTTCCGGCACTATTTACTGTAATACGTACTACAACCACCCCTTCGGTTTCGATGGAATAGCTGGGACGGGGTAAACTGCCGACAACGGAGCGGCCGTCGAGCGAAAAGTTGCCGTAGCCCGATCCGCCGCCGCTTATGTTGGCCGATTCGGGACTGCCTTGGGTATCTCCTTGATTGCCACTGCCTTCTTGTTCGTAACCTTGGCTTTCGCTTTGTTGTCCTTGTTTGGATCCGAAGGCTTGGGCGGCCTGTTCCCTGATTTCGGCAGCTCTACGTTCCTGTTCCTGACGTATTCGCTCTTCTTCGCGTTTGCGGGCTGCTTCCTCTTCCTGACGTTTACGGGCAGCCTCCAGGGCTATGGACTCGTCCTCCTGGCTGATAAGTTCTTCGTCGTTAGACGGCAGCGGTACTCTTTCGGCTGGGGATTGAGGTTGTGATTGCTGATTGCTCAGGGGTTCGCCTCTGGGTTCGAAAGTGCCGGCTGCCAGGTCGATGTTTCCGAAGTTCACCGTCAGTCCCTCTTCTCCGTCGGGGATATGAGGCGTATAGCCAGAAAGGATCAGACACAGAATCAGCAGGGCATGAACCAGAATGGTGCCGGCAAGAGCTATTATGTCATTTTTTTTGGATGTCATTTTTTTGCAGGCCTGGTGGCCAATACCAATTTAAAATGATTATCGTTGCAAATATTCAGAACCTTAATGAGCTCTCTGTAAGGGATGCTTTCGTCGGCATACAGGGCAACGTACATATCGGGTTCTTTTTGTATGGTTTCAATCAAAAATTGCTCAATGTCTTCGAATGCGATGGTTCTTTCTTTTTCGTTACCGAAAGCCACGTAGTAATTCAGGTCCCGGTCCACTACGATCCGTGTCAGAGGTTTGGCCGAGGTCTGTTGCTTGCTTTGGGGCAACAATACCTTGATGGCGTTGGGATGGACTACCGTCGAGGTGATCATGAAAAAGATAAGCAACAAAAAGATGACGTCGGTCATAGACGACATACTGAAGCTCGGATCTATCTTGTTTTGTCTTTTTAGAGCCATAGCCGTTTTTTATTTTGCGGGTTCATTCAATAAATCCATGAATTCCATGGTTTTGGCCTCCATATTATTGACCAATTTACTAATTTGAGACACCAGGTAATTATACGCAAAATAGGCACAAATACCAATGATAAGGCCCGCTACGGTAGTTACCAGAGCTGTGTAAATACCCGACGAAAGTAATGTAATATCGACATTACTGCCGGCCGAGGCCATATCGTAAAAGGCTCTGACCATACCCAGCACGGTGCCCAGAAAACCCAACATCGGCGCTCCGCCCGCTACGGCCGCCAGCAGTGAGAGGCCTTTTTCCATTTTGGCCACTTCGAGGTTTCCTAAGTTTTCGATAGCTACTTGTACGTCGTGCATGGGACGACCTATGCGGGAGATACCTTTTTCGATCATCCTGGCTGCGGGATTATCTGCCTGTTTACACAATTTGATGGCCGAATCGATATTGCCGTCGTAAATGTAATCCTTGATGCGCTCCATGAAATTGGGATTTTCTTTAGAGGCTTTGTTCAGGGCAATGAGACGTTCAATAAAGATGTATACCGCTACCAGCGAAAGCAGCAGCAGTGGGATCATCATCCAGCCGCCCTTGACAGCCATATCAAAAAAGTTCATACGTTGACTGGTTTCCACACCTTCCGCCAAAGCGGTTAAATCGGGCAAACTGTCTCCGGCGACGGATTGAAGTAAGAGTAAAAGGTTCATACAAATCATTATTTAAGACAATTTTTATAAGATTTAATACTGTTTTCCAGACCCATAAGTAAAGCATCTACCATTAAGGCATGTCCTATGGAAACCTCTTCGGTAAAAGGAATGCTCCGGTAGAAAAGGGGCAAATTATGCAGATTCAGGTCGTGGCCGGCATTGACGCTTAGACCGTTTTTTCTGGCTGTTTCTGCGGCCTGTATATAGGGTTTTATGGCGGCGGCGGGTTCCTTAGGGTAACGCTCGGCATAGGGGCCGGTGTACAGCTCCACCCGGTCGGTGCCCAGTTTGGCTGCCTGCTCTATTTGTTTATTGTCGGTTTCAATAAAGAGGGAAGTCCTTATCCCTTTGGAACGAAAAGCATCCAGCACTTCGGTCAGAAACGCAGCGTGTTTAATGCAATCCCAGCCGGCGTTGGAAGTAAGTGCATCCGGAGCGTCGGGCACAAGGGTCACCTGATGGGGATTGACTTTCAGAACCAGGTCCATAAAATTTGCCGAAGGATAGCCTTCGATGTTGAATTCGGTACTTAACAGAGGTTTTATATCTATTACGTCCCGATAGCGAATATGTCTTTCGTCGGGCCGGGGATGTACCGTAATGCCATCGGCACCGTATTTTTCACAAAGCAAGGCCATTTCGCATACATTGGGGAAATTGCCTCCCCTGGAATTGCGTAACAGGGCTATTTTGTTGATGTTTACACTTAACTTTGTCATATCAAATATTTTTCCCCACTTTTGTGCCGTCACAACCGGTGCGGCATCAAGCATAGTGCAAAGTCAATTAAAACCACAAAAATAATAGAATAATCCGATGAATGCTTAAGTTTTCGGAAAAAAGATTATTATTGCAAATATTTAATATACTTAAGTTAAAAATTTATGAAAATTGTCCTTTTTGGAAAACCTTTTCAGGCAGAAAAACAAGATCAAATCAGATTTATTCTGGAGGAGATTGCCCGGGCCAAGGTGGAAGTCCTGCTGTGCAGCCAATACCATGCCTGTCTGAAACAATGGGATTTGCATACCATTCTTCCGGCATTCAGCCTGACGGAGGACAATGATTTTAATGCCGATTACGCCCTGAGTATAGGAGGGGACGGCACCTTGCTCAATGTGGCGCGCAGAGTGGGCAACAAGGGTATTCCAATCCTGGGTATCAATACCGGACGCCTGGGTTTTTTGTCTGCCATCGATTACAAGGAAACAGGAGCAATGATGTCGGAGTTGCTGGCAGACGATGTCGTTCTGGAAAATCACAGCCAACTCTGCCTGCAAAGTCCCAACTTCAAGTTGCCCGATTATCCTTACGCATTGAACGAGATTGCCGTACTAAAAAGGGATATTTCGGCCATGTTGCATATTCATGTTTCTCTGAACGGGGAATACCTGAACGATTATCAGGCAGACGGTCTGATTATATCTACATCCACCGGCTCCACGGCCTATGCCCTGAGTGTGGGCGGCCCTATATTGTTTCCCGAAAATCCCAGCATCGTTCTGGCTCCGGTGGCTCCCCACAGCCTGACGGTTCGTACCATAGTGCTGAGCGACCGTTCCGTAATAGACCTCAGGGTTGAAAGCCGCAGTCAAAACTTTTTAGTGGCCTTGGACGGACGTTCATTTCCCTTGCCCGGAAACGCCCAACTACGTGTGGTGAGGGCCGATTTCCCCATACAGATCGTACGCAGGAAAAGCCAGAGCTTCGTGCAAACGCTCAGAGCCAAAATGATGTGGGGCAAGGACCTCAGGAACACCTGAATTCAACAATCTTCTCTATTTGCGGAGTTCAAGCTTTACTTGCGGAGTTCAATCTTTTGGACGTGTCGTAAGATTTCTCCCTCGGAGCTTATGCCTTCGAGAATGAGGGTGTAAGTTCCGGCTAAATCTGCCGTGTAAAAGCGGATTTGAGCTTGTCCGTTTTCGTCGGTAATCAGGTTGGGTTTCCAGTAAATGGTGCTTCTAAGATCGGGTTTGGTGCTTTCTTTTACGGAAGAAATAAAGTATTTGGGTTGGTAAAACTCGACAGGAGGTGTGTAGCCCATAAAAGTAATGAGTTTTTGGTGGCTGCCCAATTCCCTTGGGGCGTTTCGGCCTCCGCGTTTAAGATAGATGCAAATGACTCCGTTTTGGCCTTCGTTGCCGAAAAGGGCGGTTTCGGCCGGATCTTTCAAAACATCGATCATTTCTACTTCGGAAAGATTGATTATGCTCAAATCTTCCATTCTGCCCCTGAAATTGTCGACTTGAATAAGAGGGGTTGCGTTGCGCAATAATACGCCGGTGTTGTCGGCATTCAATGTGATGCCGGGCACACGGATTAAAACATCGAGCAGGGTGGCGCCTCCCATTTCTTCAATTTCTTGCGCCTCGACGGTGTAGCTCGACGAAAAATACATAGCGCCTCTTTCTTCGCGAAGGTTTTTGGCCCTGTCTTCTTTTCTGCCTATCACCTGTACTTCTTCGAGGTTGATAACCAGGGGGCCGTTTTCATAAAAATACCTGTCGCGGCTGGAAGCAAGAAAATCGTCGATGGTTTCGTCCTGAAGAGCTGTTTTGGGTTCGAGCCCGTAAGAGAGGGCCGGCGGGAAATCTTCGCTTTCGGCTACCAATTCCATGACATTGCCCGGTTTTTTCTCGGCTTGTACAAAAAAGATCGAGCTGTCGGGAAATTCAAATCCATCAAAACAAAAACGTCCTCCTATATCCGTCACCGTAGCATCGTAATAGCCGTGTTTGCTGTTCAGGCTGAAAACGTTTATGTTGGGCAGGCCTCTGCGAAAGGGATAACTCTGAATCTTTCCACACAAGGTAGATCCTATTTCCATTTCGTAGCGATCGGCCAAATCCAGTTCGCCTTTGACGACTTCCGGTATCTTGTAGCGTCTCCAACCCTGAGTCATCATCAAGATATCGAGTTGAGAGTTCGCTGCTTTGTTTTCCGGTAAAAAATAGGCTTGGGGCTGTTCAATATAACCTTTGAGCTCGGAACAAAGCAATAAATAACTTTCTATACTCAGGGCATTGGAATCGGTATTAATCAGGTTGTCGTCTGTGATGCTCAGGGAAAAATTGCCCTGAAGGCCTTGTCCTATGCTGTTCCATACCTGCAAATTGGCTACGGCAGCTTCGCGCCGACCGTAAACGTTTTTGTCGAAAGTGATTTCGGCACTGGCCCGATCGTTGCCTTTAATGAAAACCAGCCTTTCGCTGAGCACTTCAGCTCTGTCATTGAGAAGAAGAATATGCAACACCCCCGAGCCCAAAGCAGATTTGGGAAGACTGAGCAAATCGGTGCCTGCCGAGACTCTGGATTTAAATAGGGGCAGGCCGCGCATATGGACTATAATGGACAATTCTTCCTGTAGTGGATTGTTGTAGGGTCTCAGGATGCTTAGGTGTAATTTATCGGGCATTTGGGTGACGCTTAGTGCATAGCAAGAGTCGGTGGCTTGGGGAAGCTCGATGTTGAGAATTTCTCCTGCCTGATTTTCGCATTCTGCCGTATAACGGCATCCCGGTTCAGTGTAAAGCCCGAAATAGCCCATACCCAGGTGTGTGCTGTTGAACGTGCAGACTTCGTCTGTTCCGTTTTTCAGGATACGGCCGTGTACATCGGTTCCCCAGCCTTCGGAGTCGATGGCCTTAAAGGCTATGGTTTGCATGTTGCCGCTGATCAGATGGCCTCCTTCGGGAAAAAATTGTATGTCGTATTGTTGCCGGTTCCCCTGCGAGGTTTGCTCTTTGTTTTTTGCGGCAGCCGCCTGCATGGGAGCATAGGCTTCGCCCGGGTTTGTCTCTGCTTCGGGAGTGATCAAATTGCCTATGTAAATTTCTTTATGAAAAAAATAATCCTCTTCGAGATTGCGCAAGTAGTTGGTATAGGCCCTCAGGTGGTATTTCCCGGCTGCAATATCGGCTTTTAGAGGTATCTGACTGTAATAGAGCCCTTCTTCGGGTCTTATTTTGATTCTTGAAACCACCTGTTTGTTGTCATTGATCAGTTCTACGTAGATGTAACGGCTGTAGCTCATGGGTTGATGCAGAGCGGCATGTACCATATAGGCCCTGATCCAGATGGTGTCTCCGGCCGAATAATAGGGTTTGTCGTGATGCAGGTAAATCTTTTCCTGGGGGAAAGCCTTGAGCTGGGCTGTCATGTATTGTATGGCCTTTTCTTCTGCACTCGTTTGCTCTGGCAGGTTTTCTGAGGCAAAACAGTTCAGGTGGATCAAGAGGCTGCACAGGAACGGAAGAGCGATGTTTTTTTTCATGGCGGATAGGGGCAATGAATGTGTATGCAGACAAAAAAAGCAACCGCTTGCGCCGGTTGCTTTTCTGTATGAATTGAGCGCCCTTAGAATCTTTTTTCTTTGATGCGGGCTTTTTTCCCTGTCAGGGCCCTGAGGTAATACAATTTAGCCCTTCTGACTTTACCAACCTTATTTACGGTAATAGACTCAATAAAGGGAGATTCGAGGGGGAAAATTCTTTCAACTCCGATGTTTTCGGACATTTTACGGCAGGTGAAACGCTTTTTGCTGCCGCTGCCGTTGATTTTAATAACGACACCGCGGTAGTTCTGAATACGTTCTTTATTACCTTCTCTAATGCGGTAGGCAACAGTCACTGTGTCCCCGCTTTTGAATTTTGGATGAACTTTGCCGGTAGCAAAGGCTTCTTCGGCAACTTTGATCAAGTCCATGATAAATACTCTTTTAAGTCATTAGCAATGACGCAACATCATCGAGCCTCACTATAGTCGACAGCGGTTACGCAAAACGGCTGCAAAGGAAGGAAAAAATATTGAGAAGTGCAACCGGGCAACTAAAAAAATATTCAATCGTCCAAATCGAGCAGCCAAAGACGACACTCGGCATCGCTGGGCATACGCCAGCCGCCCCGGGGAGAAAGATTTACCCGGCCTACCTTGGGTCCGTCGGGCAAGCAAGAGCGTTTGTACTGTTGTTTAAAAAAGCGTTCGATAAACACTTTTAGCCATTGACGAATAACGTTGGGTTTGTAGCGGTTTTCGAAAGCCTGCGTGGCAAGGAACAAGATTTTTTTCGGCCTGAAACCGTAGCGGATCAGGTAGAAAAGGAAGAAGTCGTGGAGTTCGTAGGGACCAATCGCTTCTTCGGTAATTTGGCTGAGCTTGCCCCCGGAGTTCAGGGGCAGGAGTTCGGGACTTATGGGGGTATCGATGATGTCAAGCAGAGTGTTTTTGATCTGAGGGTCGGCCGTATGCTCTGCCAGCCACTGTAAAAGACAGCTGACTAAGGTTTTGGGGATGCCGGTATTGACTCCGTACATCGACATATGGTCTCCGTTATAGGTGGCCCAGCCCAAAGCAAGTTCCGATAAATTGCCTGTGCCAACTACCAGGGCCTGAATTTTATTGGCATAGTCCATCAGGATTTGGGTACGTTCCCTGGCTTGGGTGTTTTCGTAGGTGGCATCGTGGAGGGATGGGTCGTGTCCGATGTCTTTGAAATGCTGTGTGCAGGCAGCTTTGATATCAATTTCTTTTATGCTGACACCCAGAGAATTCATCAGGTCGTTTGCATTCCGGTAAGTGCGTTGGCTGGTGCCGAAGCCGGGCATGGTGATGCCGTGAATGTTTTTTCTGTCCAATCCCAGTTTGTCCATGGCTTTCACAGCCACCATCAATGCGAGAGTGGAATCCAGACCTCCGGAGATGCCCAAAACAAGTTTGGAAATATGGGTCTGATGCAGGCGTTGGGCAAGGCCGGCCACCTGAATGGAAAAGATTTCTTCGCAGCTTTCGCTCATATTGCCGGCCGCAGGTATAAAAGGATGGGGATGGATGGTTCGCGACAGCTTCAGCTTTTTGCCGGGCACGAAATGGAAATCCAGTTTGGTATAGGACAGAGATTCTTCAACGAAATAATCGTTGGCCAGACGCTCCGAGAGCAGGCATTCAACGTCGATCTCTGAGCAGATCAATTGTTTTTCCATGTGAAAGCGTTTGCTTTCGGCCAAAATCACCCCGTTTTCGAGTACGTAGCCGTTGCCGGCAAAAACCAGGTCGGTACTGGACTCTCCCCAGCCGCAGGAAGCGTAAACATAGGCCGAAAGGCAACGGGCCGATTGCTGTGAGAGCAATTGTTTCAGATAGCGGTTTTTGCCGCTCAGTTCGTTAGCGGCCGACAAATTGACTATTAGGTTTGCCCCTGCCAGGCAATGACGGCTGCTCATGGGTATGGGAGCCCAAAGGTCTTCACAGATTTCGGCCGCCACTTTCAGTTGACCCGAACAAAGCAGAATGTTGCTGCCGAAGGGCACTTGTTGTCCCAGCAATTCCAGCTTGTTGTGCGTGTCTTCTCCGGCGGACGAAAACCAACGTTTTTCGTAAAACTCGTGTTTATTGGGCAGATAAGTTTTGGGTACGACGGCCAATATCTTGCCATCCTGAATACAAACCGCGGTGTTGTAGAGCTTGTTGTTCCGGCGCAAAGGGCAGCCCACAAAAACCAGGAGCTTCATGCCTGAGCTGGCTTCTGCTATTTTGCCCAGGGCCTGTTCTGCAGAATCGAGCAGATGCTGCTGAAAAAACAGATCCCCGCAAGTATAAGCAGTAACGGCCAGTTCCGGAAAACAAACTACAGCGACCTGTTCTTTTTCGGCCTCATGCATAAGCTCTATGATGGCCTTAGCATTGTGCATGCAGTCTCCGACCCGCACCACGGGCAGTGCTGCTCCTACTTTGACAAATCCGTATTCCATATACAAAAGCGTTCAGTCCGTTTATCTGAATACTGCAAAGTTAAACGATTTTTAAAAAAGGATGGCAAGTCCCAGCCTATATTCTCTCAGCGGACCGGGCCGCAAATTATTAAACCCTTCCATCCAATGCAGTAATTTAAAGTTGAGTTGAACCGCACTGATAATATCCATTCCTCCTCCGTAATAAAAACCCCAGGCAGAGCGCTGAGCCAATCCGTTCATGACCAGTGGGCTGTTGTCTGACTGCCTGGCTGCGACGACCACACTGCCAAAACAGGCTCCGGAGACGTAGGGCCTTACCCAGCCTAAGTGATATCCCAACTGTATTTGTGCGGGCACCAGCGAAATCATGGTCAGGCGGTGGTCTTCACGGCCGTTGTAAACCACATAAGACAATTCCGGTTGATAATAAATGCCTCTGATGAGTCGCATATTTTGAAAGACACCGAAAGTAAAACTGCGGCAGTCTTCCAGTCCGGCAAAAAAAGCCTGGGCATTTTGGCTTTGTTGCCAGGGCTCGTTTTTCAAATTAGAGGAAAAAAACAAGCCTGTTTCATTCAAGCGGTTGGATTTTTGGTCGCCTGCTGCGCCGCTATTCCGGGGAAAAAACAGAAAGATCCCCAGTAAACAAAGCCCCAATAAACAACCGCAACGGTATTTTCTCATGTAAGATTCTGTATTTGTGCAAAAGTACGTCATTATTTCTATTGAGAAGGGATTAAAATAAGTTTTTTTAGCTGTAAAACCGGAAAAACAAGCCTGGGAGCGTCTGAAAAAACGTATATTCGCAGCGCAAAAACAGACAGGTTTTGTACACTTGGGGCGAAGCTGTCCAAAATAGGGAGTATGTATGAATAAAGGATGGATTTTGGTGTTGATTTTTTGGTATGTAGGCCTTTCCAGCCTGGGATCGTCCACAAGACCCTATTTACTCAGGGACAAAGAAAAATACCGTGCCGCCTCTTTATGGGCCGATTCCCTGATGCAAGACTTGAGTCCCGAAGCCAAAGTTGCCCAGTTGTTGATGCCTATAGTCAATGCCGGTGACGGAGCCTGGGAGAAAAAAATCGAAGAACTGGTTCAACAAACGGGAGTAGGGGGGCTTTTATTTGATAAAGGCCAGCTTGAAAAGCAGGTTCTGGCGACTAATAGGGCTCAGTCCCTGGCCGAAGTACCTTTGTTGATATCCATGGACGCTGAATGGGGTCTGGCTATGCGCCTGGAAGGTACGCCTTCGTTTCCTAAAAACACCATGCTGGGAGCTCTCAGGGATACTTTCGTGCTCTACGATTACGGCTTGGAAATGGCCAGACAATGCCGCCTGATAGGAGCTCACATTAATTTTGCACCGGTGGTGGACATCAATACCAACCCGGCCAATCCGGTCATCAATACCCGGTCTTTCGGCTCTGATCCTCAACGTGTGGCGGCTTATGCCGCAGCTTACGCAAAAGGACTCGAAAGAGGAGGAGTGATGGCTGTTATGAAGCATTTCCCCGGACATGGCGACACTTCAGAGGATTCGCATTTGGAGCTGGCCGGACTTCAACGTTCAAGAGCAGGCCTTGACAGTTTTGAATTGGTTCCTTTCAAACATTTGATCCGGCAAGGTGTTTCGGGCGTAATGACCGGACATTTGTCGGTGCCTGCGCTGGAAACGGATGTCCGGCTGCCGGCCTCGCAATCGGCTGCGGTTATTGAGGGCTTGCTCAAAAAAGAACTGGGTTTTGACGGCTTGTGTATTACCGATGCTTTGGGGATGAAAGGCGCTTCTACACAAAGCGGGGATATTTGTGTCAGGGCATTGCAGGCCGGCAACGATATTTTGTTGGCTCCCCCCAATCCCGCGGCCGATGTAAAAGCTATTCTGTCGGCCATTGAACAGGGATCCCTGAGTCAGCAAGAGATCGATGAAAAATGCCGGAAGGTATTGATATATAAATATATACTGGGGCTTAATAAGTATAAACCCGCAGACACAAGCTCTTTGCAGAAACGCCTGAATACGGCCGAGGTTCAACGTCTGAGCCGCTATATGTATGCGAATTCCATCACTTTGTTGCGCAACCGGCAGGACTTGTTACCGTTCAGACACCTGGAGCGAAAGTCCTTGGCCGTGGTCTCTTTGGAAAGGCCGGCGGAAACTCCTTTTGTGAAAATGCTCCGGAACTACAGTTCTCTGGAGGCTTTTTCGCTGATGCCCGGCAACGAACTGGACAAAAGGGACCTGAAACAAACCTTTGGCCAATACGACAAAATCATCGTTTGCGTTTACTCGGGCAATACCAATCAGATAGAATGGCTCAGCCGTTTCAACGGATTGAACAATCTTTGCGTTTGTTATTTTATATCGCCCTACCGTATGCAGGTGTTCGACCGGGCTTTGAGTGAACCCGATGCCGTGCTCTGTGCTTACGAGGAAAGTCTGCCCGCTCAGGAAGCGGCCGCCCAGGCTGTGTTCGGCGGAACAGCCCTGCGGGGAGTGTTGCCGGCTCCCATCGGAACCGTTTATCCTGCAGGACATGGATTGCAAACGGAAAAAACCCGTTTATCCTACGGTATCCCCGAAGAAAGCGGTATGAGTGCTCCGGTGATGAGTAAAATCGACAGCATTGTAGAAGACGCACTGAATCAGGGAGTGATGCCTGGTTGTCAGGTAGTTGTGGCCAAAAACGGCAGAGTAGTGTGGAACAGAGCCTACGGTTGGATAGATTCGGAACGCAGCCGGCCAACCAATACGGACGACGTGTACGATCTGGCTTCGCTGACCAAAGCCCTGGTTTGCACACCGGCGATCATGAGTTTGTATGAACAGGGGAAAATCAAGCTGGATGAGCCTCTTAGTAATCATTTACCTGTTTTGCGCGATACCGATAAGGAACATCTTACTTACCGCAACGTTTTGTATCACCAGGCCCGCTTATCTCCTTTTGTTCCTTTTTATCAATATTTGCTGGATACCACCAGCTATCCCGGACCTTTTCTCTCGACCAAGCCCGATTCGCTGCATCCAATGCGTTTTGATGAGTTTTGTTGGATTCCGCTTAATTT
Organism: Bacteroidales bacterium UBA1402; assembly: GCA_002305085.1. Lineage (GTDB taxonomy): Bacteria > Bacteroidota > Bacteroidia > Bacteroidales > UBA1402 > UBA1402. The sequence goes on from DBQE01000026.1 coordinate 27,070, forward strand.
CAGTTTTAAACCGGAATTGGTGTCGGAGGAATACAAAGGGCCTTATTTGCTCCAGGCTGCAGAAAATTTCTATGTAAATGCTTCGTTTAGAGATAGTGTTTGTAAAATCATTACGGAGACTTCGCTTCTGAACAACACACGCTATACCTACAGCGACTTGGGTTTTATTCTGATGGGCTTTTCCGCCGAAACTTTGCTGGGAAAAACCCTGGACGAATGGGTGGAAAATGAGTTGTTTGCCCCCTTAGGGGCTGAAACCACCATGTATCAACCCCTCAAAAAGATAGCCCCCGGACGCATAGCTCCTACAACCTTGGATACCTGTCTTAGGAAACAGTTGCTGAGAGGATATGTTCACGACGAGGCTGCCGCCTTTTTGGGAGGAGTTGCCGGAAATGCCGGTCTGTTTTCTTCGGCCTCTGACTTAGTGAAGGTTTTACAACTTTTTCTGGACGAGGGCACTTACGGTTCCGTGCGTTTTTTTGAACCCTCCACCCTGCGTTATTTTACTTCGAAACGCAGTAGTCTGAGCCGCCGTTTGCTGGGCTTTGACGGAGCAGAAACCAACAAGAACAAGATTCAGCAGGTAGCTCCTTCGGCTTCCAGAAAAACCTATGGACACATCGGTTTTACGGGAACCTGCTTTTGGGTGGATCCCGTTCATGAACTGATTTATATTTTCCTGAGTAATCGCGTACACCCCGACAGAAACAACAATTTACTGTCGAAACTGGATGTCAGGCCCAAAATACAAGAAGTGTTGTACGAATCCATGGAAGCATACAACAAAAAACAAACAAGCTTGCAGAACGGCTTGTGAAGATTTTGCTTTTTTGTCTTTTTGCATACGATAATTCTGTTTACCTTTGAGGCTTCTTTTATGGAGCAAATAACCCTTAAGTATGATTCAGAAGTTGACGTTGCAGGCGGAGCTTGTTCGCAAAAGGACCCTCGAAATTATTTATGGAGCCAAAGCCGGACATACAGGCGGCTCTTTATCGGCCATTGAGGTATTGACCGCCTTATATTTCAAAGTGTTAAAACTGGATCCTCTTCGTCCCGACTGGCCGGAGCGCGATCGTTTTGTGATGAGTAAAGGGCATAGTGTAGAAGCCTTGTACTGTGTGTTGTCGGCCAGAGGATTTTTCCCCGATGCCGTTTTGGACACCTTCGGCCAATTTAATTCTCCGCTCTTCGGACATCCCACCCGCAAGGTGCCCGGAGTTGAACTGAACAGCGGTGCCTTGGGTCATGGTTTGTCGGTGGCTGTAGGAATGGCTCTGGCAGCCCGTATGGACAAAAGCAGCTACCGCTGTTATGCGCTTATGGGCGACGGAGAACAGGGCGAAGGCTCTGTGTACGAAGCCGCTATGGCCGCGGGACATTACCGTTTGGACAAGCTTACCGCCATCATCGACCGGAATCATCTGCAAATCAGCGGTAAAACTGAAGACGTGATGACTCTTGAACCAATGGCTGAGCGTTGGAAGGCTTTCGGCTGGGAAGTGTTCGAAACAGACGGAAACGATATAGCAGCTCTGCTGGATTGTTTTGAACGCAGTGAAAAGGTCAAAGACAAGCCTAAACTGATTATCTCCCACAGCATTAAAGGGAAAGGCGTTTCTTACATGGAAAATATAGCCAAATGGCATCACGGGGTGCCCAATTCCGAGCAATTTGAGTTGGCTATGAAAGAAATAGATTCCCGTATTGAAAAAATTACCCATTAGAATGAATCCTATGTCAAATACTGTACCCTGCCGGAAAATGTTTACCGATACGCTGTTGGAAATGGCGAGGAAGGATAAAAATATTGTTGTTGTTACCAGCGATGCAAGGGGTTCCGTCACTTTAGGAGACTTTGCCTCGGAATTACCCGGACAGTTTATCGAAGTGGGTATAGCCGAACAAAACGCGGTAGGCATCGGTGCGGGCCTGGCATCTTGCGGCAAGAATGTTTTTGTCTGCGGGCCTGCTTGTTTTTATGTGGCACGTAGTCTGGAACAAGTCAAGGTCGATGTGGCTTATTCCCATTATCCGGTGCGGATATTGGGTGTCAGTGGGGGAATGAGCTACGGAGCCCTGGGCTCAACACACCACAGTCTGCACGATATTGCCGTGTTGAGGACTTTTCCCGGTATGCATATAGTGCTGCCGGCCGATATTTATGAAACCCGCCGCCTGGTGATGGCTCTGATGGATTATCCGCATCCCGTGTACATTCGTGTGGGCCGTAATGCCGTACCCAACGTTCACGACGACGATAAAATAGACTTTACCATCGGCAAAGCCATCCGCTTGGCCAAGGGTAAAGACCTGACGATCATTGGCACCGGAGAAACGGTATATCACTGCCTGGAAGCTTCGCGCAAGTTGAGCGAGCACGGCATACAGGCAGGAGTGCTCGATATGCACAGCCTTAAGCCTTTCGATGCCGAAGCAGTGCTGCAGGCAGCCGATGAAAGCGGCCGGATTATCACGGTGGAGGAACACAGCATGTTTGGAGGCCTTGGTGCTGCGGTGGCAGAAACCCTGGTACAGCACCATCCGGTTCCCGTAAAAATACTGGGTGTGCCCGACGAAAATGCAGTGGCCGGCACCCCTCTGGAACTCTTCCGGCATTACAGCCTCGACGCCGAAGGCATAGTTAAAACCGCCCTAAACTGGCTCCGGGCATGAACGAAAAATTCACCTTGGCCATAGATCAGAGTACTTCGGCAACCAAGTTTTTGTTGTTCGACGACCAAGCTAATCTGAGGCACCGCCTCTCGCTGGAGCACCGTCAATATTATCCCAGAGCCGGTTGGGTGGAACACGATCCCGTAGAAATTCTGGAAAACGTATACAAGGGCGTCGAAGCCTTATTAAACAACAGCGGAGTAGCTCCCGGCGACATTGTTTCGGTGGCCATCACCAACCAACGCGAAAGTGTGCTGGTATGGGATGCCGCCACTTCCAAACCTGTCAGCCCGGTAGTGGTTTGGCAATGCCAGCGGGGAGCGGCCATTTGTGCCGAGCTCAAAAACAAGGGCTACGAGGAGATGTTGCGTTCCAGAACCGGTTTGATTATTGATCCTTATTTTTCGGCCAGCGGTGTACAATGGATACTGGAGGAAATTCCGGGTTTGAAGGAGCGGGCAAGGGCCGGAGAGCTGCGTATGGGCACTATGGATTCCTGGCTTATCTGGAATCTGACCGGAGGCCGGGTACATGCCACAGACCAGACCAATGCCTCCCGTACCTTGTTGTATAATATTCACAGCCTGAGTTGGGACAGGGAAATTCTCTCTCTCTTTGGTATTCCGGAATCCATGCTGCCCCGGGTATTGGCTTGCGATCAGGTGTTTGGTTATACAGACTTTCGTGGTCTGTTACCCCGGGCTGTACCTATAGCCGGAGTACTGGGCGATTCTCACGGAGCCCTGGTCGGACAAAGCTGCTTTACCCCGGGAATGGGTAAAGCTACTTACGGAACAGGTTCCTCGGTGATGGTCAACATAGGTTGTTCTCCTCTGAAGGCTCCCGAAGGTTTGGTAACTTCGGTGGCTTTTGCCGCCCTGGGAAAGACATATTACGCTTTCGAAGGCAATATTCATTGCACCGGAGCAACCATTAAATGGATGGAGGACGAACTCGGCTTGTTGACCCGTTCTGCCGAAAGCGAGTCTCTGGCTTTGAGCGTTGACGACAACGCCGGAGTTTACCTCGTTCCGGCATTTGCCGGTTTGGGTGCGCCCTGGTGGAAACCCGATGCCAGAGCTATTATATGCGGTTTGACTCGTGGGAGCAGCAAAGCGCACATAGTGCGCGCCGGCTTGGAGGCCATTGCTTATCAGGTAAAAGATCTGGTAGATCTGATGCTCAGTCAGGCCGGAACAACACTCGAAGAGCTCCGGGTTGACGGAGGTCCGGTACGAAACCGTTTCCTGATGCAGTTTCAGGCCGACATGCTAAATGCCCCCATCAACGTAAGTCCCATTGAAGAAGCTTCTGCACTGGGCGCCGTGTATATGAATTTTCTGGCCCAGGGCCGGGTCCGGAGCCTGGAGCAACTGAGTCAACTCAAAATCCGTCAGGAACAACTCAAGCCTCGGATGAATGCTGCACAAAGAGAACAATTATACGCCGGCTGGCAACAAGCCGTAAAAATGATTTTATAAACCTTACAACTATGTCATACAAAAAGCAACTTTGTTTCGGGGTCATAATAGGCACCCGTAATTATTTCAACTCGGCCCTGGCCAAAGACGTGAGAAAATCTTTGTTGGAAAGCCTTACCAAAGCCGGTCACACCTACGTTATCCTCGATGAAAGTCAAACAGCCACCGGCAGTATCGAAACCCGGGAAGACGGCATCAAATGCGCCAAACTTTTCAGGGAACACCGTGACTGCATCGATGGAATATTGATTTCCCTGCCCAATTTCGGTTTCGAAATAGGTATTATTAACGCCTTGGATCTGGCTGAACTCAAGGTTCCCATTTTGGTGCAGGCCTGCGACGACGACAACGACAAGGTAGGCTTGGACAGCAGACGGGATGCCTATTGCGGAAAAATATCGGTTTGCAACAACCTTTATCAATACAATATTCCTTTCAGCCTGACCTCCCTGCATACCTGTGCCATAGACAGCAAAGAGTTTGCCGCCGATTTGGATTATTTTGCCGGGATTTGTCGCGTGGTTCGTGGTTTACACAAGGCCCGCATCGGTGCTATCGGTACTCGTCCGGCCGGTTTCCAAACCGTCAGGGCCAGCGAAAAAATCTTGCAGGCTAGCGGCATCACGGTGGTTCCGGTGGATTTATCCGAGATACTGGCGGCTGCAAACAAGTACGACAACAACTCGGCTGAGCTTAAACAACGTGTCGAAGAAATCAAGGCTTATGCCCGGGTTCCTGAGAAATTTGCCGAAAAACTGAAAGTTCAGGCTAAATTCGGATTGGCCGTTGAGGCCTGGATCAAAGAAAACGAAGTGGACGCTACGGCTATTCAGTGCTGGGATTCGCTTGAAAAAAACTACGGTTGCGCAGCTTGCGTCAGCATGAGTATGATGAGCGAAAAACTCATACCCAGTGCCTGCGAGACGGATATTGCGGGGGCCATTTCCATGTATATGCTCACTTTGGCTTCGGGTCAACCGGCAGCTTTGGCCGACTGGAACAATAATTTTGCCCGTGAACACGATAAATGTGTTTGCACGCATTGCGGTAATTTCCCAAAAAGCTTTGTCAAGAACCCAATTGAATTGGGAACATTGGGTGTATTGGGTAGTGTGTTGGGCAGTGAAGCTACTTTTGGCGCCGTCAAAGGCAAAGTTTCTGCGGGTGATTTTTCCTTTTTCAGGATTTCGACCGACGACAATTTCGGCCTGATCAAGGCTTACCTGGGTGAAGGCGAAATTACCGACGAGCCCTATGGCATGGATGGTTGCATTGCAGTTACCAAAGTAAATAATCTTCAGCAGTTGATGAGGTTTATATGCAAAAATGGTTTTGAACATCACGTGGCTATGTGTCGCAGCCGGGTGGCTGATGTCCTCGAAGAAGCGATTGATACTTACCTGGGCTGGGATTTGTACCGCCACCGTTAAATTTCTCCGGGGCGATGGGAGTAGTATTCGTAGATCTTAAATAAACAACACGATGAAAAACAATTTCTTAGCCTTGCTTTTAGCGGCCGTGGTTTTCTTTGCTTTATGCTTAGGCTTAAGCTCTTGCCGGGGAGGTAAAAAGAAGGCGAAGGGTAAAGACAAAATAGCTGTTGTAATTTCAACGCTCAACAATCCCTGGTTTGTTGTCCTGGGCGAAACGGCCAAAGAAAAAGCCATTGAATTGGGGTACGATGCTGTATTGTTTGATTCTCAAAACAATCCTTCGAAAGAAACGGAACATTTTGACAATATTTTGTCCTCGGGTTATAAGGCTATTTTATTTAATCCTACCGACGCCAACGGTTCGGTGGTCAACGTAAAAGCCGCCAAAAAGGCCGGCATCCCGGTGTTTTGTATGGACAGGGAAATCAACGATTCAGAAGCTGCCGTTTCTCAGATTCTTTCCGATAACTTTTCGGGTTGTGTGGCTCTGGGACAGTATTTTGTAAAGAAATTCAACGGGAAAGGCAATTACGTAGAGATACTAGGTCTTGTAGGCGATAACAATACCTGGAACCGTTCTAAAGGTTTCCACAGTGTAGTGGATAATTTTCCTCAATTGGTCATGCTGGCTCAACAAACAGCCGATTTTGATCAAAACAAAGCCATGGAGGTAATGGAGTCGATGATGCAGGCGCATTCCAATATTGATGCGGTCTTTTGCGGCAACGACGCTATGGCTATGGGAGCCTATCAGGCCATCCTGGCCGCAGGCAAGGCCGGCCGTATTCTGGTCTTTGGTTTTGACGGAAGTCAGGATGCCATTAATGCCATCAAAGAAGGTAAAATGGAGGCTACCGGCATGCAATTTCCCAAAACCATGGCTCGTTCGGCTGCGGAATTTGCCGACCGCTATCTTAAGGGTGACCGTAATTTCCAGAAAAAAGTGCCGGTGGCCGTGGAACTGGTTACGCCGGAAAATGTGCACAAGTACGGAGCATTTGAGAAACTGGAATAAGTGATGCGAAAAAGTTTAAAAATCATCCTGGCCCTGGTGGCTTTCATCCTGGCCCTGTATTTTTCTTTTTATACCGAATCGCTGAGCGAGAGGCAATTGAAAGAACAATTCAAGGAATTCAATCCCGCTCAGGTGGTTGATTATTGTTGGGAACACAAACTGGAGGATTTGGTTCGGCACGCTATTCCTTGCGAAGAGTTTTTCGAAGGTTTGCAAGGCGACGCCGAATCTTATGCCGAAAGGCAGGGTAAAGTGTTGGGCATAGGCTCCAATTATTTCTTTGTAATGCAGGCCCGGGCCGAAATTTCCTCTGTCGATGAACATAATCTATACCTGATTCTGAACCGGGATGTAAAAGCGACCATTCCCCTGACGAATATATTCAGCAACTTGGCTCGCGATGCTTCCGCCTGGTTCAATCCCGACGATTTTCAAAACACGATGGATTTTAACGCTCTGTCGTCGTACCTGAACAAAAAAATTCTTCAGGAGGTATTGGCTCCTCTGAGCGAACGGTTCAGCACCGGAGTCAGAATAGAGTTCGTTGCTGCCGTCGAGGTAAATATCAACGATTTGCCCTTGAAAGAACTGGTGCTGATTCCCTATAAAATCGAAATACTAAGTTAAGGCAGTTCCATGTATGAGTCCGATCCCGAAATTCTGCTCGAAGCCAGGCACATCAGCAAACAGTTTCCCGGCGTGTTGGCCTTGAACGATGTCGGTTTTAAGGTTTATGCAGGTAAAGTAAATGCCATTGTCGGTGAAAACGGGGCAGGCAAATCAACCCTGATGAATATTTTGTCGGGGGTGTATTCCGACTATCAGGGAGAAGTCTTGCTTTGCGGCCGGCCGGTAAGCTTTTCCGGAACGGCCGATGCCCAAAGGCAGGGAATAGCTATGATACATCAGGAATTGAATCTGGTCCCTTATTTGAGTATTGCCCAAAATATTTTTTTAGGCAGGGAACCATTGAATGCCTTGGGATTGATAGATTTCCCCCAAATGAAAAGGGATACGGTCGATTTGCTCGAAAGATTGCATTTCGACGAAAGTCCCGAAAAGTTGGTCATAGACCTCAGACCCGGTCAGCAACAAATAGTGGAAATTGCCAAAGCTCTGTCTCTTCAGGCCAAAGTTTTAATAATGGACGAGCCTACTTCTTCCTTGTCCGAAAAAGAGGCCGGAATATTGTTTCGCCTGATAAGGGAACTCACCGAAAATGGAGTGGGAGTAGTGTATATCACTCATAAAATGAACGAGATAAGCCTATTGGCTGATTATGTAACCGTGTTGAGAGACGGTTGTTTTATCGAAGCCTGTCCGATGGAACAAACCAGCGTGGATGAATTGGTGCGCAAGATGGTCGGAAGGGAACGCAAGGATTTTTTTATAAAAAGACAACATCGCTTGGGAGAATGCCTGCTTGCCGTCAAAGATCTTTGCCTTAGGGACCCATTGCGCGAAGGCAAATACCGCCTGAAAGACATAAGTTTTGAAGTGTATGCCGGCCAGGTATTGGGTATTTACGGCTTGATGGGTGCCGGACGGACCGAATTGATGGAAGCCTTGTTTGGTTTGTACGGCAAGCAAGTGGAGGGCCGGGTGTTTGTCAAAGGGAGGCAAGTTAAATTTAATAACACTAATGCCGCGGTGGCAGAGGGCTTGGCGCTTATTCCCGAAGACAGAAAAACCGAAGGTCTGGTTCTCGACATGTCGATCGAGCAAAATACAACTCTGGCTTCTCTTAAAAATTTTTTGAAACATGGCCTGCTTTCGTTTAAAAAAGAACGGGCAACAGTAGAAGAAATGAGAAGCAAACTGGAAATTAAATCGTATTCCGGTTTACAATTGGCTTCTCAACTCAGCGGAGGTAATCAGCAAAAAGTGGTTCTGTCCAAGTGGTTGCTGACTAAGCCCGGCATTGTATTATTGGACGAACCTACCCGGGGCATCGACATTCACTCCAAAAATGAAATTTATAAATTGATGGACGATTTGGCCGGCCAGGGCATGGCTTTGGTGGTGGTATCTTCTGAATTACCGGAGATTATGGCTGTGTCCGATAAAATAATTTGCCTCTGCGAGGGCAGGTTAAGCGGACGTTTTGAACGGGACGAGTTTTCTGAAGAAGCCTTATTGAAAGCAGCCTTACCCGATAAGGCTTAAATACCCGATAAGGCCTAAATACCCGATAAGGCCTAAATAGCAGTGATTATGAAAAAGAACTTTAAAGTCATTATAGACAAACCGGTAATTAAACCTCTGGTCGCTCTACTGCTGATGGTGGGAGTAATGTCCGTGCTTTCGGGAAATTTTGCCACCACCGACAATTTTTTCAATGTTTTGCGCCAGGTTTCGGTTAACCTTTGTATATCGGTGGGAATGACCATGGTTATTCTGACCGGAGGCATCGATCTTTCGGTGGGTTCCATTCTGGCGCTGAGCGGTGCTGTGGCGGCCGGACTGAGCAAAAACGGTTTCAGCTTTCCCGCAGCAGACCTTTACGTGGGCTTTACCTTTTGGGGCTGTATACTGGCCGCTTTACTTATCGGTGCTGCGCTGGGAGCCTTCAACGGCTGGATGATCACACGCTTCAAGGTGCCGCCTTTTGTGGCTACTTTGGCCATGCTGACCATAGCCAGGGGATTGACCATGTTGTACACCAAGGGTTTCCCCATTACGGGTCTGGGCGAGAGTTTTTCCTTTTTGGGTACCGGCTGGTTTTTGGGAGTGCCTATGCCGGTGTGGGTAGCCCTGTTGATCGTAGCCTTCTTTGCCTTTTTTATGCTCAAAACCCGCACAGGACGTTATATTTACGCCATCGGAGGCAATAAAAAAGCCAGTTTGCTGTCGGGTATCAAGGTGAATAAAATTATCCTCTGGGTGTACACCCTGGCGGGAATATTGTCTGCCGTAGCCGGGCTGATGGTTACAGCCAGATTGGATTCTGCCCAGCCCAACGCGGGCAGCGGTTATGAACTCGATTCCATAGCCGCCGTTGTTATTGGAGGCACTTCCCTGAGCGGGGGCAAGGGATCCATTGCCGGTACAGTGGTGGGCGCGTTGATTATCGGGGTGCTCAACAATGGTTTGGTTTTGCTGAACGTTTCTCCTTTCTGGCAGCAAGTCATAAAGGGTTTTGTCATTCTTGGAGCCGTTATCCTCGACAAGGTCAGTCCCGGAAAATCGGAAAACTAACATACTATTTTTGGAAAGGCCGGTTTTATCCGGTGGTACTTCCTCTATTGCTCTGACACGAGTTGCCTGCCAAGCTGTTTGATTTTCTCCAGTAATGCCCGCAGTTCCACGGTTGTGGTAAAGGGATTCATCAGGGTTACTCTGAGCCAGATATCTTCTTTGAGCTGGGTTTGTACGATATAGAATTCTCCGTCTTCGATCAACTTCTTTCGAATCAAGCTGTTTAGTTTGCTTAAGCTTGCGCTGCTCAGCTTGCCCGGCTTATAACGAAAGCAAACAACATTGGTTTCGGGTTGCAGTGCCAATTCCAGATCGCTTTCCTGTTTGAGCATACCGGCAAAAGACTGGGCCAGGTCGTAGGTATAATCGATGTATTCTTCGAACAAGGCCGTACCGTATTGTCTGAGCAGAGTGTATATCTTAATACTCATCATCAGCTTGGTGCATTCAAAGCTTCTTTGCCCGAGATTGAACCAGGATTTTTTTTCTTGTTCTTCCCACAGGTACTGTGCTTTTTGGCTGAAACTGCGGTAAGAATGTTTTGCTTCACGGAAAATAATGGCCGTAGAAAGGGCAGGGGTCATCATCATTTTGTGAAAGTCCATCACTACAGAGTCGGCTCGTTCAATGCCTTTCAAACGATGCCTGTGCTTTTTTGAGAATATGGCAGGGCCGCCGTGTGCGGCATCCACATGGAACCACAGGTTGTGAGCCTGTGCAAAATCGGCGAGAGGTTCTAGTTCTTCATAAGTTCCCGTCGAAGTGGAACAGGAGCAACCGATTATTCCCAGCACTTCGACACCCCGGTCGCGGGCTGCCCGGTAAGCGCTTTCGAGCATTTCTACACGCACTTTGTAGTGTTCATCCACTGGTATGCGAATAGTGCCTGCTTCGCCCAAACCCATAATCCTCAAAGATTTATCTATGCAATAATGGGCTTCTTCAGACACCATCAGGGCGTATTGTTTGTTATTTCCCTTGTTCCAGACATCTTCACCGGCCTTGATATTGCGTATGGCCATCAGGGCGGTAAGATTCGCCAACGAAGCTCCCGAAGTCATAAAGCCGTCGGCCTTGCCGGGATCGAAGCCCATTTCCTGAGCCAGTTGTTTACATACGACACGCTCCAACACTACTGCCGGAGCTCCGATTTCGTAAACTACGGTTCCATTGTTGAGCAGTTCGGTCAACAGCCCGGCCAGTGCGGCTTCCGGAGCAGGAATTGCCACCTGATGCCCCATGTTTTTGGGATTGTGCATATGCAAAGAACTATCAATCAGCTTTTTGAAAAAATGTTCCAGTTGTCTGTCGCCCTCTTTGTAATCGTTCTGCCAGAATGTAAGCTGATCTTCGGGGTCTCTCCATCGATTTACAGGTGTTGAACTTTGCAGGGCCGATTCCAGGTAATCCCCCAACAATTCTACCAGAAGATGGCCTTGATGTCGAAAGTTATCAGGGTTGAAAGCTTTGGAAATAAGCGGTTTATTCATAAATTATCTGTTTTTTACTTAAACCCGGCTGCCCATTTGTTGGGGACCGGACTTTCGTTGGTGTAAACCCTTGGTAGGGAAATGACCTATTTTGGGACGATTTTTGCCTGATAAGCCCACAAAGGTAGTTTATAAATCAAAAAATATCCTGTATTTTTGCTTTTTTAAAATAACAACAATAGAGGTGATATGGAGTATAAAGTACTCTCGGGAGAATACAGCGAAATACAATTGGCCACCTTTTCGCCGGCCACGGACAATGGGACGCGTGAATACCATGCCCTGATCAAATTAAAAAAAGTATCCGGCCTGAATGCTTCGGTTCAGTTGGATTTACTTGAGAAAGCCTACGAAAGTCTGAAGCAGGAAATTTCTCCGGCCACAGCCGTATGGAAAAGATATTTTTTGAGCGATCCCTGTAACCAGTATACGCTTTTCGATAAGCCGGACGTAGCTATATCGCTGGTAGGGCAGCCTCCTTTGGACGGCAGTAAAATGGCTTTATGGTGCTATTTTGTACAAGAAGGCCGTGTTGATGTGGACAGTGATGTAATTACTCTGACCAGGCCTGCCTACAAGCATTTTTATTATTACGGGCTGAACGATTTGTCCTCGGGCTCCTACGCCCAGACCCTTAAGTTGTTCAACGACTTAAAAGGACTGATGGGCCGCGATAAGTTGAATATGGCGGAACATTTACTTCGTACCTGGGTCTACGTGCAGGCGGTGGATATCAATTACGAGGGTATGGTTAGAGCCCGCCGTGAAGTCTTTGAACAGGAAGGTTTGAACAAGGATACGCATTATGTTTCCAGTACCGGCATCGAGGGCAGGCATTATTTGCCTTCGAATCTGGTGTTTATGGACGCTTATGCGGTGCAAGGGCTCAAAAAAGAACAGCAGAAATTTTTGTATGCTCCAGAGCACTTGAGTCCTACTCAGGTTTATGGTGTTACATTTGAGCGGGGCACGGTCGTTGAATACGGCGACAGAAAACACGTGATCATTTCGGGTACCGCCAGCATCGACAATCAAGGCCGGACTTTGTATCCTATGGATATTCAGGCACAGACTCAGCGGATGTTCGAAAATGTGGAAGCTTTGTTGTCGGAGGCCGGTGCCGGATTTGGAGATTTGGTTCATGCTATTGTATATCTGCGTGATATAGCCGATTACGAGTTGGTAAAATCTATGGTTAACAATAGATTACCCGACGTTCCCCAAGTTTATGTGCTGGCTCCTGTTTGTCGCAGCCAATGGTTGGTCGAAATGGAATGTATGGCTATCCTGCCAGTGTCGAACAAGAATTTTGCTCCTTTCTAAACAGAGAATATGCGGAACAAAAGCAGTAAATCCGGCAAAAAACAAGCAACCCGGCCGGAACTCCCGGCCGGAACTTTTACCTGGATCAATATTTCAGGCAGTCTGCTGTTTACTTTGTACAGCTTTTGGTTCCTTGGGATACATAAAGCCGATTTGATGTTCCGCCTGCAGGAATTGACTTTGTTTTTGTTCGACAAGACCTTTTTTTACGAACACCTTCAAAGTCCGGGAGGATTGTTGGAGTACGCGGGAAAGTTTCTGACTCAGTTTTTTTACTATCCTTGGTTGGGTGCCGTTATACTGACGGCTCTGCTTTTGCTTTGGCAATGGATGCTGATCCGGGCCTTTGATTTACCCAAACACCTCAGGCTGCTAAGTCTGCTGCCCCTGTCGATGGCCCTGCTTTACATCGGCATGCAGGAATACAGTATTTTTGTGGCCAAATACTCGGTTTTATCCCAGTTGGCGGGCATGATACTGGCGGTATTGCCTCTTTTTGTTGCCCGTTTTTTGCCCGGAACCCGGGCAAGAATCCTAATCCTGCTAACGTTGGTTCTCCTGGGCTATCCCTTCCTCGGTTTCTATGCTTTATTGGGGGCTTTGCTTTTGTGGGTCGGATTGTTTGCTACCGGTCGAACCGAAACCGAACATCAAACAAAACTCTTGTTGAGGCAGTTGTTGCTTCTGCTTTTTCTTCTGGCTGTTCCGCCTTTGTTTTTTCTTTTGTCCGGACAAAACATCAATCCGAAGTATCTTTTTGCTTACGGCTTGCCGGTGTACGATTACCCCAACACTCCCTGGATGTGGACAGCGCTTGTGGCTTGTCCCTTGCTTTTGTTGGGACTAGCCTTGCTCTCTTTTGTCAAAACGGATTCCTGCCGGTCGCTTTGGTGGCTTAATCCGCTGTTTTTTGTACTAGGTATTACGTTTGTGCAGGCAGGTTCGTACAAGGACCTTAATTTTGAAACTCAGTTGGCCATGGAAAGAGCCATTTCTCACAACGATTGGGATAAAGTGCTGGAACTGGCTCGTAAGCCCAACGACAATCCCAATCGTTTGTTGGTGATTTACAGAAATATAGCCCTGTACAATAAAAATCAGCTCTGTGAAAGAATGTTCACCTTCCCCAATACCGATGAGCCTTTCCACACTAAAAACGCCTTGGTAAGCAACACCATTGTTGGGGCACCTGTGAATTGTTTCTATTATGGCCTGTTGAATTATTCCTATCGCTGGAATATGGAAAATATGGTTTTGTTCGGCCCTCGTCCGGAGAACCTACGGTTTATGATGATGTCGGCCCTGCTCAACCGGGAAATGGAGTTGGTCGGGAAATACATTCACATTTTGGAGAAGACCTTGTTTTACAAAAAATGGGCTTCGGAGCACCGGGTGTACCTCGACGATCCGGCTCTTTTGCTGGAGAACAAACAATATAAAACCCTGCTGGCTCTGACTCAATACGAAAATTTGCTGGGTCAGGACCAGCGGGTAATTGAATTGGCCATCCTGAATCATTTCTGCAATTTGAAATCGGGTACCGACGAAATGCTCGAATGGTCGATGTCGTCGATACTGACCACCAAATCGGTGTACAAATTCTGGCCGATGTTTTTTGTCTATGTAAACAAAAACCTGCCTTTGCCCCGGCATGTACAGGAAGCAGCCTTGTTGCTGGCCTATTTCGAAAAAAGAGATCTGGGTGATCTTATAAACTTAATGGATCCCCGGGTTTTGCAGCGTTTTGATGAATTTAAACGCCTTACCGAGTCCAATACGCATTTAACAGAAGAGATGTTGGCCGCCTTGGTTAAAAGGTCTTTTGAAAAAAGCTATTGGTATTATTTTTGTTTTGTTAAAGACTTAAAAACCAACTAAGATGATGTCAACGTTTTTATATCGCTTATGGACAGTGTTGTTTGTTGCGGCTCTGATGTTGTCCTGCACTCAGACTCTGCCCAATGATTATGCCGAACTCAACGAAGAAGTTACGATCAGTCCGGATTACAGGAATTTGATTATTCCCTGCAATATCGCCCCCTTGAATTTTAAAGTCGAAGTATCTGCCGAAAAGATATTGGTCGGGATTCAGGGAGATCAGGGCGGTTCTTTTGTGCTGAAAGGCCCTAAAGTGTTGATTCCCGAAAAAAAATGGAGAAGCCTGCTCGAGGCCAACAAGTCCGGAAAATATTCCGTGGAAGTATATGCTCGACAAAACGGAGAATGGAATCGCTATCAACCTTTTACCAACAGTATAGCCGCCGATTCCATCGACGAGTACCTTTCTTATCGCCTGATTGAGCCTTCCTATGTTTTATACGAGAATCTCTGTATACGGCAACGGCATCTGGGCAGTTTTTGGGAGAAAGACATATACAACAACAACTTGGTTTCCGAAAAAGAAGATTTTCAATGCATCAATTGCCATTCTTATCAGAATTACCAAACCGACAATATGCAGTTTCATGCCCGGGCTCATCACGCCGGTACCTTGATTGTCTGCGACGGGGTACCCCGAAAGGTAAATCTCAAAACCGAACAATTGATTTCGGGTGGAGTTTATCCGGCTTGGCATCCTTTCGAAAAACTGATCGCCTATTCGGTGAACAATACCAATCAACTGTTTCATTCCAAGGATATTCAGAAAGTGGAAGTGTTGGACCGGAATTCAGATTTGATCCTGTACGATATTGAAAGGAATCAGGTAAGTATCATACAGAACGACAGTATTGCGCTGGAAACTTTCCCTGCCTGGTCGCCCGACGGCAAGACTTTGTATTATTCTTCCGCCCGCTTTGAAAGCAGGACC
Source organism: Bacteroidales bacterium UBA1402 (assembly GCA_002305085.1). Classification (GTDB taxonomy): domain Bacteria; phylum Bacteroidota; class Bacteroidia; order Bacteroidales; family UBA1402; genus UBA1402. The sequence goes on from DBQE01000026.1 coordinate 42,498, forward strand.
GGAGACCGTGAAAGCGATTTGGCCACTTATTACCAGGAGATAAAATACAATATTTTTTCTGTGCCCTTCGATATCGAACAGCGAACTTTCGGAGAGCCGCGTTTGTTGATCGATGCCGAATCCATTGGAATGAGCGCTTTGTTGCCAAGGATCTCGCCCGACGGCAGGTACCTGTTGTTTTCCATGGCCGAATACGGCACTTTCCACATTTGGCACAAAAACAGCGATCTGTACTTGCTCGATTTTCAAAATAACACCATACGATCGCTCGAGGAAGTCAACAGCAAGGATACCGAAAGTTATCATTCCTGGTCGTCGAACGGACGCTGGATGGTGTTTAGCACCCGCAGGGACGATGGTTCATACACCCGTCCCTACATAGCCTATTTTGATGAACAGGGCAGGGCAGGAAAACCTTTTATTTTGCCACAAAAGGATCCCGATTTTCACCTGGGCTTTTTGAAATCCTACAATATTCCGGAATTTATGAAAGAGCCTGTCAGGGTTTCTCCCCGGAAATTTGCCCGCACCCTCAAAGGCGATGCCATTCAGGCGGTGATGCGTTGAGTAATCTTTTTATCGTAAAACGGGGTTTTTCAAAAAATACCCTATCTTTGTTGCCGCAAAAAGGGAATCCGGTGTAAATCCGGAACAGTCCCGCTGCTGTAAGGCCGGAGCCGGGCTCAACCCGGCTTTTATTCCGCTCAGGACCACTGTCTATGCTTATGGATGGGAAGGTCGGGAAAACAGACCAAGTCAGAAAACCTGTTTGCAGAACATGCCGTCAAGAGGCTTTTCCTTTTTCGGCATGAACCAACATGCGACGCCGGATCGCTGAATTTACCGCAAGATGAAAAAAGCAATCAGCTTCTTATTGGAAGCTAAGCCCGTGTTGATTTGCTTAGCCTTTGCGCTGTCGGTTGTTTTGCCAGGGGGTGCCGCATTGTATGCCCTGACCGATCCTGTGGCTCAGGAATATACCATTGAGGAAATAACGGTGCTGGGACGGGAATCCAAAGCAAAAGTACAAGAGGGCAAACTGATTCAGGAAATGGACAGCAGTCTTTTTCAGGCATTGCCGTTTTTGCAGGTTGCCGATGCCCTGAAATTTTTCACCGGTGTCAGTGTGAAGGATTACGGTGGATTGGGCGGACTCAAAACCATTTCCGTCCGCAGTCTGGGGGCGCATCATACAGCCCTTTCCTACGATGGCTTGCCGGTGACGGATGTGCAAAACGGGCAGATAGATTTGGGACGTTTTGCCCTGGATGCTCTTGAAAGTATAAGCCTGAGTACCGGACAAACCGAAGATATATTTCAGCCTGCCCGTTTGTTTGCTTCAGCCGGCCTTTTGCAACTTCAAAGCCTGAAACCCGGTTTTGCTCCCGGTAAAAAACAAAACCTGAGGCTGAAACTTCAGGGCGGTTCTTTCGGCTTGTTGAATCCCTCTTTGTTGCTGCAGCGTAAGCTTAATGATCAGCACTCTCTCAGCCTGGATGTTTATTATTTGCAATCGCGGGGAGATTATCCCTATTTAATGTACTATGGTTCCGAAGGGGACCTGGTCAGCAGAGAACGTCGCCGGAATTCGGATATCCGCCAATTCAGGCTGGAGCCTTCCTGGTATTGGCGCAATACCAAAGGTTCCGAGGCCACGGTTAAACTCTATTACAACCAATCGGAGCGGGGTTTGCCCGGAGCCGGCATCTATTACAATACGGAAACCTCTTCCGGTCAAAGGCTATGGGATAAGCAGAGTTTTATACAGGGGCATTACAAAAGCCTTTTGCATCCGAGTTGGAGTCTGCGATTGAATACCAAAATAAACGGCAGTTATACCCACTACCTCGATCCGTCCTTTTTGAATTCCGACGGTCGGGACGAAGCAGAGTACCGGCAGATGGAGTCCTACCTGAGCGGAGCTCTACAGTATAGGCCCCAATCGGCATTCAGCCTGGTTTTTTCGCAAGATATCAGCATGCAGGAGCTTTTTTCAGAAGAGTTTCTTGTAAACCGTCCTCAGCGCCTGAGTTTATACACCGTGTTGGCCGGGAAAGCTTCGGCAGGCGCCTGGAATTTGAGCGGCAATCTGCTATTTTGCCGGATTATGGAAGAAGCAGGAGCGGGGCCTCAGGGAGCGGATTACAGCAAACTTACACCTTCGGTTTCGGTGTCGTTGAGGCTTGTACAGGGCTGGTACGTGAGGGCTTTTTATAAATCCATATTCAGAATGCCCAGTTTCAACGATTTGTATTACGGACGTATCGGTAATCCCGATCTGATTCCCGAAAACACCCGGCAGCTTAACCTGGGTACCGGCCTGAGTACAAAACCCCTACCCGGACAGGAGCTTAGCCTTAGCCTGGATGTGTATGCCAACCGGATAGAAAACAAAATCGTGGCCTATCCTACGCAAAATGTTTTTATATGGACCATGCTGAATCTGGGAGAAGTCAGTATAAAAGGCGCGGATTTTAGTTTGGATTGGGCTTGCTCTTTGGGTAAGAACGCAGCCCTAGCGCTTAGAGCAAGCTATACCCTGCAGTCGGTTTTGAATGTGACCGATCCCGAAAGCAGGGCCTACGGACATCAATTGCCTTATACACCCAAACACAGCGGATCGGGCGTTTTGCTTCTACGGGCCTTTGACTGGCAATTATCGTATAACTTGCTTTATTCGGGCATTCGCTATTCGGGCTTCGAAAATTATGCCTTGAATCGTATGCCGGCCTACGCCGATCAAGGAATCTCGCTCAACAAGTCTTTTAATTTGGCTAAGACCAAAATGACGCTGGGCGCTGAAGTGCTCAATTTAACAGGAAAACAGTATGAAATCATTCGAAATTACCCCATGCCGGGACGTTCTTTCAGGGCGAAGCTTGTTTTTAGTCGGTAAACAAGGATTTCTGCCTGCTGTTTTGGCATTAGTTACAAGACTTGCAGTTTTGGGCTTGCTCTTGTTGACCGTTTTGCTGACCCTTTCATGTGAAATGGAAGACCGGCCCGAAACCAACGGCGATTTGCCGGGCCTGGACCAGGGTGCTTGTCGTGGGCTTTGGATTTTGTCCGAAGGCCTGATGAATTTAAATAATTCTACCCTGGCTTATTATTCGTTTGAACAGAAAAGCTTGAATAAAAATGTGTTCAGATCGTTGAACAAAAGAGGTTTGGGCGATACCGGCAACGATATGAAGGCCTACGGATCCAAACTGTATATTGTAGTGAGCTTGTCTTCGCAAATTGAGGTGCTGGACCTCTACAGCGGATTGTCAATAAAGCGCATTCCTTTATTTGACGAAAACCGGCAGGCCAGGCAGCCTCGCTACATTGATTTTCTGGACGGTAAAGCTTATGTCTGTTCTTTCGACGGCAGCTTAGCCAGAATCGATACCGCCAGCCTCGAAGTAGAAGCTTATGTGAATTGCGGACGGAATCCGGACGGAATCTGCCTGACAAACAATAAAATTTATGTGTCCAATTCCGGCGGTCTGGATAATCCCCATTTTGACAACAGTGTTTCGGTGGTCGATCCGCTCAGCTTTCGTGAAGTAAAAAAAATAGAAACAGGGCTGAATCCATACCAGATGCAGGTAGACAGCCAGGGCGATATTTACGTGGTGCTCCGGGGTAATTTGTTGGATATTCCTTTTAGTTTATGCCGGATAGATAGCCGCTTGGATTCGGTTGTGCAGGTATTTAATGACATTCCGGCCTGGAATCTGGCTATACACAACGACACTGCCTATATCTACCATTATTCGGTACAAGGCGGAGAAAACTCTGTAAAGGTCTTTGATTGTCTGACAGAAACAATAATTTCGGATCAATTCATATCGGATGGAACTCCTATCACACGCCCCTATGCCATAGAGGTAAATCCCTATTCCGGCGATGTGTACATCAGCGATGCCTACGACTATACTCTTTGGGGAGATTGTTTGTGTTTTTCTGCAGAAGGAAATTTAAAGTTTCGATTCGAGAGCGTTGGCTTGAATCCCAGCAGTTTGGTTTTTGTCAAATAAACCGCGGACTGCTGTTCTGCTCGAAAAGAATAGCTATTTTTGTTGCCGGACTATGCTCCCTGAACCATTTAGTATGGAAAATAAAATTGAAAAAAGTCTGGCTCGTTTGTGTAAACAACATTTTGGCTTGGAAATATCGAACTTGCAGGAGATGCCGGCCTGCGGATCCTATCGTCGGTATTATCGTATTTATTTGCCGGCTCCTGCTCCAGCCAGCGTAATTGGCGTCTGGAACGCCGATCTTAGGGAAAATGCCGCCTTTGTTTCGTTTGCTCAGTCCTTTTACCGGGCCGGTTTGCCTGTGCCCCAAATTTATGCAGCCGACCCTCAGGGTTGTATATATTTACAGCAGGATTTGGGCGATCAAAGTTTATTCTCGCTTTTGAATTCCGAATGGTTTCCTGTCAAAGACAAACCGGCTGCCCGTTTTCCCGAAAGACTTTTCCTTTTGTATAAAAAGAGCCTGAGTTGCCTGCTCGATATGCAATTGGCCGGAAAAGACTGCATTGACTATTCCAAATCCACGCCAAGTGCTTCTTTTCACAGGGATGCCATGCACTGGGACCTGAACTATTTTAAGTATTTCTTTTTGCGTTTGCTTAAAATACCTTTTGATGAACAGGCCCTGGAAAACGATTTCCGCAGCCTGGTGGATTTTTTGCAGACGGCTCCTTCGGATTATTTTTTGTTTCGCGATTTCCAGACGGCCAATATTATGGTAATGGAGGATGAGCCCTATTTTATTGATTTCCAAGGAGGGCGTAGAGGTTTGTTGCAATACGATCCCGCTTCACTCTTGTACGATGCCAAATCGTATTTGCCCAGGAACTCCAGGACAGAATTATTGGAATACTATGTTTCGTTGTTGGAAACAAAAGCCGATGTCAGGGCGGGGGATTTTCTTCATTATTTTCACTCGGCGGTTTTGTTGCGCTTAATGCAGGCTTTGGCAGCTTTCGGCTTTAGAGGTGTGGTGGAACGGAAACCGGGTTTTAAGGAAAGCATTCCACCGGCTCTCGATTTGATCGACGAGCTTATGCAGGATTGGAATCTTCCTATTCCACTGCGGGAAATTCATAGCTGTTTTGCCCATATGTTGACGGTCAAAGAATTGCGCTCTTTTTAAGAAACCCGCCTGTCTTTTACGATTTTATTTAACACAAATCCTTTTTAAAATGTTTGTTTGGTAATTGTATTAATATTAAGTTTGCGCTATCAAAAGATAAATTCAAACCAACTAATACACTTCCAAAATGAAAAACATTGATATTAATTATTCCGATAAAAGGCTATTTATTAATCGTAAATTCTTCAGACATATTGTTTTATGTTTGAGCCTTTTGGGTCTGAGTGCAGCCATGAGTGCTCAGGTAAATTTTTCACTTACTTATACTTTTGATTTAGTAAACAAAAGCAGCGGCCGGGTAGATCCGACTCCTCCTCCTGAGCAAGAGGGCTTGCTGTTTTTTCCGTTCAAAGCTGTGGCCGAAAATTCCGTATGGGGTATGGCAACAGATCCCAGTTCGAGCAAGAATTTTTCGTTTAAATCCTGGCCGAGGGCCGAGATCGACAGTCTGCCCGCTACGGGAACGATCGATCTTAATCAATACTATGAGTTCAGTATCTGTGTGCTTCCGTCGTACTCTTTGCACATCGACAGGCTCTCTTTTCTGGTTGAGCGCTCGGGAACCGGTATAAGGCGCTGTGCCGTCAGAACCGGCAGGGATAGGTTCTCGACAAATTTGTCTTTTGTTTACGATAAACAAGACGATAAAATCATGGTTCTGGAAGATCATAGTCTTGAATTGAAAGATATGAGCTCGACGACTTCAGGTACTGTCTATAGCACCTGTGCTTTGTCTGTTACAGGGCCGGATACGCTGGTTTTTCGTTTTTACGGATGGAGTGCGGAAAGTAAACTGGGTACGTTTTGTCTCGACGATGTCTGTATTCAGGGAAGTATCACAAGCGGCACGGAGGAGCAGACCACTACCGATACCATTATTGCCGGAGGCAGTTATTCTTTTCCCGCCCGGGCCTTTGATGAACTTCAACTCCGTTTTGGTCTGACAACGGAATCGGACAGCAGCGAAGTTTCCGAAAATTTTCAACAAAGCATAAGCATGCAAAGGGCCGGTATTGACGCAGCTCTAAACCTGTATAACATGCAGGATTCTCCCATTCTGGAGCAAATACAACTGGAAATAGAACTCAAGGACAGCCTGGGTATTATCTGCAACCATTATTTTGATATCAATTATTATGTGCCCGACAGCGTGGGAGCTACCTCCAATAATATGGCTTTGCTCCGGATTTTCGCAAAACCTCAAATACCGGGAGATTACCTTGGGCCCTATTTGCTGGGAGGACGCTTTTCGTATGTCGACAGGCTCAGTGAACAGACAGTTGTAAATCTACTGTATCCCATGTGTATTTATCCCGAAGCTTCACCCGTGTGCAGACTTAATTATTTTTTGCCTTTTGGGTTTGAAACGGGTTTGCCGCCCTCCGAAACGGGTTTGCCGCCCGGAGAAGGTTTGAACACGGGCGGGCATTATGTTCCTTTGGGTTTGATCATTGAAAACCGCGGTCCGGGTGTGGCCAGGGAAATCAGTTTGACTCACCCCGTCAACAATACCCCGGGCGAGTTGCTGCTTCTGGGCTGGGAGCAAAACAACGGCATATTGCCAATCGCCGGTGATAGTATTTCGATCGACAGTCTGGCTCCCGGACAAAGTCGGAGTTTTATTTGGTGGTTTAAAGGCAATGCACCGGCACTGATCGATTCTTTTCATTTCAATACTTTGCACGAGGATCCCTTCAAACATCCCGATACTGCATTGTTATCCGTTTCCGGACAACTTCCTCTATACAGGCTGGTGCAGGCTTACGATGAACTGGACGACAATCAAAGTGATTTTTTGCTGAATAGCCGTCGCGACAGCCTGCATTGGCCGGATTCTCTAATCCTTTCTCAGGGTTTGCACTTTCCTGTTTATGCAGCGGATAGTTTGAAGTTTAATACCAGCCCCTGGGATGCGGACAGTCTTTTGATTTTCAGTTTGTTTCCGGCTCAGGAAGGCTGGAATTATTTCAGGACGGCCCATCCGGGTTTGAATGGGCAAGCTAAGGTTGTGTCTGTAAAACGCATGGAAGATGCCCTGGAATTGCCGGCAAGGAACGTCTGGCTGAGTTCCCTCCCGGAAGCCGAAGCCACGAATCCAACGACTGTCAATTACCTGCATATTCTGGATAATACTCCCTCGAATGAGCCTATGTCTTACGAGGTTGTACTTGCCCAACACCACAATGAGCTGATAGTCGATAGTCTGAGAATTGCTCTTTGTCAGGGAGATGCTTACCGCTTTGGAGGGCAGTCGATTACCGAGGCAGGTATTTATTACGACACTATTTATGCCGAATCGGCGCCCGATACCTTGCAGATTCTCAGACTGGAGTTGTTGGCACGCAGTTATGTTGAACTGTCGGACAGTGTCTGTATCGGTGAGTCCTACACAGGAAACGGATTCAATCTGGCACCGCATCCGGAAGCAGGGACATTCATTTATACAGATACCTTGCAGAATCAATGGGGCTGCGACAGTATCCTGCATTTGAACCTGGCGGTTTGTGCTCCGCCCGAAGCTCCCGGCCCGATTTACGGCGACAGTATGGTGGTAGTGGCCGGCAATTATACCTATACCATTAAACCCGTTCCTAACGCCGCTTTTTATATCTGGACGGTATTGCCTCCCTATTGGGAAAAAACAGTGCAGGGTCATAGCCTGAGTTTGAATATTCCTTATTTGGGTTCCGGCACTATTTCGGTTAGGGCTGTAAATTGTTGCGGGGAATCGGCCGGGAGCAGTTTGCAGATCAATGGACAATCCGGTTTTGACGGGCAGGAAACGACCAGCAGTTTCAGTGTGTTCCCCAATCCCTCTACTTCGGGCTTTGTACTGGAAACTTCCGGCATAGAAGGGGAAACGACCATTTGTATCTCGTCCATGACGGGACAAATTCTGCACAGACAAACCAAATACCTGAGTGCTGAAGACAGTCGTTTTGAATTCTCGCTGGACGACTATGTTCAGGGAATGTATATAATCAGCATAGTCAATGAGCAAGTTTCAGGGGTCGAAAAATTGATTCGTGAATAAGCATTTCGCCGGGATAGGGAAACTTACTTGTCTAAGTTTCCCTATCTTTGTCGTTCAATGCATCCGAAATGAAAGCGGTCTTGTTTGCTGCGGGTTTAGGTACCCGTTTATATCCTCACACCCTGGATAAGCCCAAAGCCCTGGTCAGTATACAGGGACGTCCCATGCTTTACCGGGTAATGGACAAACTGTACGAGGCCGGTATCAGGGAATATGTGGTAAATGTACATGCTTTTGCCGGGCAGGTGGAAAAAGCCCTGGAGCTTTACGCCCTGAGTAAACCCGGTATTTCTTTCGATATTTCAGACGAAAGGGACTTGTTGCTCGAAACCGGAGGAGGCCTGAAAAAAATGGTGGCCTTCTTAAAAGACGGGCCTTTTTTGGTACACAACGTCGATGTTTTAAGTGATATCGATCTGAAATTGTTTATGGAACAGGCACTGGGCTTGCTCTCGGTTCCTTTTCAGTCCCAGACTCAAGCCCGGCCTCAGCCTCGAGTTCAAGCCCGGTTCCAATCCCAAGTTGTTCAGTCTCAATCTCAGGTTGTTCAGCTTCAATCTCAGGTTGTTCAGTCTCAATCCCAGGTTATCCAGCCTCAATCTCAGGTTCAACCTCAGCCCCAATCTCAGGTTCAACCTCAGATTCAAGACCAACTTCAAACCGGGGGGCAGTATCCTCTGGCAGTGCTGGCCGTTCGGAACGATTTTAAGAATCGATGTTTTTTGCTTAATCAACACAATTTACTCTGTGGTTGGGAAAACAGGCGAAGCGGGGAACAAATAATTTCCAGACAACAGGAAGCCTTACATCCTGTGGGGTTTATGGGCATACATTGTATTTCACCTTCCATTTTTCCTTTAATGGAGGAAGAAGGTGTTTTTTCCATCATCGATGTTTATTTGCGCTTGGCCCGTCAGCATATTATACTGGGCCTGGATCAGAGTGCCTGCAAATGGATGGACATAGGCAGTCCGGAACAATTGTTGCTGGCAGAAAAGCAATTGTAGATTTATTTCTTAATTTTGCAGCTCCGTGTGCTTGAAAACCACGTTAAAAACAAGATTATGAAAAGACAATTGTCTGTAGCCTACATGCTCTGCGGCTTGCTTTTTACGGTTTGCCTGATCGTGGCCAACATAGTGGAACAAAAAACCATAGCTCTGGGAAAAATTGAAGCTACCGCAGGCTTGTTGATTTTCCCTGTTTCTTATATCGTAAACGATTTAATTTCCGAAGTTTGGGGCTATCGTAAAGCCCGTTTGATTATCTGGAGCGGTTTTTTAATGAATTTTCTGGCCGTAGCCATTTTTCAGTTAAGTATTCATGTGCCCGGCTCGGTTAATTTTCATCATCAGGAAGCTTTCTCGCAGGTTTTGGGTAATACATTGCGATTGACTTTGGCCAGTTTCATAGCTTTTTTATGCGGCTCTTTTTTAAATGCCTTTGTGATGAGCAAAATGAAGTTGCGTCACGGAGGCAGGCGGTTCTCGCTCAGGGCCATAGTATCTACCCTGGCCGGTGAAGGTGTCGACTCCCTGGTGTTTTTCAGTATAGCTTTTACAGGCATATTGCCGCCCTCGGACCTGTTGATGTTGATGCTAACCCAAACAGGAATGAAGACGGCCTATGAGATTCTTGTACTGCCTTTAACTTCAAAAATTGTTGTTTATCTAAAAAAAGTAGAAAAAGTCGAAGTCTTTGACCGGGATATCTCTTATAATCCATTTAAAATTACTGATTTATAAAGATTTTGCCTTCTTTGAATTTCGACCTTATTCAGGCTGTTCTTTTACTTGATTTTTTCAGCCAATAAATCGCGGATTTCGGTCAATAAACTTTCTTCTTTGGACATAACCGGTTGGACAGGTTCTGCGGGAGCTTCCGCTTCTTCAGCTTGTTTTTTCCTGGTGAGTTCTTCCGTTTTTTTGGTCAGCTCGTTTATAAATTTAACCAAAAGGAAAACGGCAAAAGCAACAATCAGAAAATCGAGGGTAACTTGCAGAAAATTACCATAATTCAACGTTACGGCAGGTGCAATTACATTGCCCAGTTCGTCCAGGGTTTCGGGTTTGATTTTCCAGACGAGGTCGGTAAAATTGACACCGCCTACCAACAACCCAATAGGGGGCATGATGACATCAGCCACCGCAGAGGATACAATCTTACTAAAGGCAGCTCCGATAATGATACCGACAGCCATGTCTACTACGTTGCCTTTGAGGGCAAACTTTTTAAATTCTCCGATAAAACTCATAAGGATTTAAATAAAGGGTGAATAATTGAATAACAAAGAATAAAATCAAAAAGTTTAAACAAGGATTAAAATGCCGGAGATGGAAGTAAAATGTACTCCTTGCACCGGGGCAAATGTAAACAATAATTTAGAATAAATATGCACGAAACATTCCTTCAAAAAAGGAAATAAAGCAGGGGCATAAGTTTGCAATATTTAAGTGTATGCTTATCTTTGTGTTTTCTCGCAAAACCTAAAAAAACCCGTAATGAAAGGAATTATTTTAGCCGGCGGAAGCGCCACCCGATTGTTCCCTTTGTCAATCGCTATTTCCAAACAAATCATGCCTATTTACGACAAGCCCATGATTTATTACCCCTTGTCTACACTTATGTTGGCCGGTATACGCGAAGTGTTGGTGATTTCAACTCCCAGAGATTTACCTATGTTCCGGGAATTACTCGGCAGCGGAGAATCGCTGGGGATGTCGTTTCAATATAAAGTACAGGAGCAGCCCAATGGTCTGGCTCAGGCTTTTGTGTTGGGAGCGGATTTCTTAAACGGAGGGCCGGCTTGTCTGATTTTAGGTGATAACCTGTTTTACGGCCAGGGCTTTTCCTCGATGTTAAAACGTGCTGTTGCTCTTGAACGGGGAGCCTGTATCTTCGGATATTACGTGAAAGATCCCCGTCCTTACGGTGTGGTTGAGTTCGATGAAAACGGCAAGGTTTTGTCTCTCGAAGAAAAACCCTCGCAGCCCAAATCGAATTACGCCGTTCCAGGTCTATATTTTTACGATGAGCGGGTCACTCGTTTTGCTTCCGAGCTTAAACCCTCGGCCAGAGGAGAATATGAAATTACGGACCTGAACAAAGTATACCTGAAGGAAGGCAGTTTGCAGGTGGAATTGTTTGGCCGCGGCTTCGCCTGGCTGGATACAGGTAACAGCGACAGTTTGCTGGAAGCCTCCAATTTCGTGGCTACCATCCAAAATCGCCAGGGTTTTTACGTGTCTTGCATCGAAGAAATAGCATGGCGTAACCGTTGGATCGATAATGAACAATTGCGAAAACTGGGAGAAAAATTAAACAAAACAGCCTACGGGCAATACATTTTATCTTTGGTATGAAAACTTATCTTGTCACCGGTGGCGCCGGTTTTATCGGAGCCAATTACGTAAAATATTTGTTGGCTAATTACCCCGATATTCGGATAATCATTCTGGATGCTCTTACCTATGCCGGAAATTACGGCACCATCGCCGGGGATGTGGACGGGGAAGGCTGTATTTTTGTCAAAGGCAACATTTGCGATCAAAAAACGGTCAGAAATTTGTTTGAAACATATCCCATAGAGGTGGTTGTGAATTTTGCTGCCGAAAGTCACGTTGATCGTAGCATCGAAAATCCTCAATTATTTTTGGAAACCAATATTTTGGGTACTCAAAATTTACTGGATGAAGCCAAGAGAGCCTGGACCATCGGTAAGGACTCGCAGGGTTATCCGGTATGGAAAGAGAATGTTCGTTTCCATCAGGTTTCTACCGACGAAGTGTACGGAAGTCTGGGTGATGACGGCTATTTTACGGAGCAAACACCCTTGGATCCCCGCAGCCCCTACAGCGCTTCGAAAACCAGTGCCGATCTGTTTGTCAACGCCTATGTGGAGACGTTTAAGATGCCTGCCACCATTACCCGTTGTTCCAACAACTACGGCCCTTATCATTTCCCCGAAAAATTAATTCCTCTTATTATCAAAAATATACTCGAAGGCAAACCTCTGCCTGTTTACGGAAAAGGGATTAATGTTCGGGACTGGCTTTACGTGGAAGACCATTGCAAAGCCATCGAAATGGTAATACGTAAAGGTCGTCCCGGCGAGGTCTACAACGTGGGAGGACATAACGAAAAACAAAACATCGAAATCGTCAAAATGACCATAGATTCCATTCGCGAAATCATGGAAAAAGAACCGGAATACCGTTCCGTACTAAAGACCGACATCGAACGCATCAATTACGATTTGATTACCTACGTGGCCGACCGCCTGGGGCACGATATGCGTTATGCCATAGATCCCACCAAAATAGGCAATGAATTGGGTTGGTATCCCGAAACCAAATTCGAAGAAGGCATACAAAAAACGATACGCTGGTATCTGAAAAATCAGGACTGGGTAAACGATGTTACTTCGGGCGATTATCAGCAGTATTACGAAAGAATGTACGGCAAACGATGAAATTCATACAGCAGGCCATACCCGGTGTTTGGGTAATTGAACCCAAAGTCTATAACGACGCCCGGGGCTATTTTTCGGAAGTGTTCAAACAAGAACTGTTTGAACAGAACGTTGGCAACATCCGGTTTATACAAGATAATGAATCCAAATCGACACGAGGAGTGCTGAGAGGCTTGCACTTTCAAAAAGGAGAATATTCCCAGGCTAAACTGGTACGGGTTATTTTAGGCAAAGTGCTTGATGTGGCCGTTGATTTGAGGCAAAATTCTCCGCATTTTGGTCGACACGTAGCTGTGGAGCTTTCGGACGAGAACAAAAGACAATTTTTTATTCCCCGGGGGTTTGCTCATGGCTTTTTAGTACTAAGCCCCGAAGCCGTATTTACCTACAAAGTGGACAATGTCTATGCTCCTCAGGCCGAGGGCAGTCTTTCTTATGCCGATCCCGAATTGGGCATACCCTGGCCCATTGCGGGAGATGAACTCATCTTGTCTCCCAAAGACGCTCAGGCTCCCTTACTCAAGGATGCTTATACCTTTCCCGGTCTTTTGCCGTAAAGTTTTTCTATAAGATCGACGCGTTTCAGGCGCCGGAGTGCTTTCACAATAGAAGCTTTATCCTCCGGGCGGTACCAAAAGAAATATTGCCGCTGAGCCAGCTTTTCTTCCCTGGTTTTTGCCGTATAAACAGGTTTGAGCGTGTAAGGATTCAGTCCTGTGTAGTACATTTCTGTGGCCAGGGTCATGGGCGTAGGGGTAAAGTCTTGCACTTGTTCCAGTCTAAAATTAAGTGTTTTGGTTTTAGCGGCCAACTCGGCCATATCTTCTTCGCTACAGGCAGGATGCGAGGAAATAAAATAGGGTACAAGTTCCTGACGTCCTTTGATTTTACTTTCGCCTTTAGGAGATTCAGTTGAAAGGAGGTTTTGGTTTTTATGAGGTTCGTTTGTGCGAAAGTTTTGATTTTTTCGCTGTTCGCTCAGACGACGATTCTCGATTTGTTCAAAGATTTCCCTGAATTGTATGAACTGTGAAAACGGGGGCTTGCGCATAGAATTTAATACGCTGTTTTCGGTATGTTCCGGTGCTACTTTCAGCCGGCCGGATACGTGCTTTTCGATCAGTTGACGAGTGTATTCCTGTGCAGCTCTGTCTTTGTCTGCAGCCTTTTTAATGGCGGTTTGATTGCATTTGCCTGATTTTAAAGCTTGTTGCGAAGAGTAAAGCAGGAGGTCGTAGCGGATGCCGCTGCTTATTACACTTTTTTTGATGCCGGGCAGGGCATCTACTGCTTGGTATAAGTCGAGCAAGGGCCGGTGGTCTACGTTGAGGTTGGAACAGATTTTCGGGAAAAGGCAGGAATTACGTTTGCATTTTCGACAAATCTCCTGGTTTTGCCCCTGCATGCGATACATGTTGGCCGAAGGACCGCCCAAATCGCTCAGATAGCCTTTGAAATCGCTTCTTTGGCTGAGCAGGCTCACTTCTTTCAGTACTGACTCCTTGCTGCGACTCACCACAAATTTACCCTGATGGGCGGCGATGGCACAGAAGGAGCAACCGCCGAAACAACCCCGGTGCAGGTTGACCGAGAATTTGATCATTTCGTAGGCCGGAATGGGCTTACCTTTGTATTTGGGATGGGGCAGGCGGGTATAGGGTAACTCAAAGCTGGCGTCGAGTTCTTCGCTGCTGAGGGGTGGATGGGGCGGGTTAACCACAATTTCCATTTCCCCGACGCGCTGAATCAGGAAGGAAGCCTCCATTTTGTTGGATTCTTCCTCGATGACGCGAAAATTTTCGGCCTGTTTGCGTTTGCTGTTCAGGCATTCTTCGTGCGAATGCAATTGAATGCAGGAGGATATTTCCTTGCCTGCTGTATCGCCTGCTTGCCTCAGGTAGGCGACTTGCCTGAGCTCGCGTAGCGCTTCGAAGGGAGCTCCCGAGAGCAAAAGCCCGGCTATTTCTTTCAGGGGTTTTTCGCCCATGCCGTAGATCAGTAGGTCGGCCTTGCTGTCGACCAGAATGCCCGGCATAAGGCGGTCCGACCAATAATCGTAATGACTGAGTCTGCGCATGGAGGCTTCTATGCCTCCAATCACTATGGGAACTTCTGGATAGAGTCTTTTAAGGATGTTGGCGTAAGTGATGGTAGTGTAGTCGGGACGGGCTCCCGGCAATCCGTCGGCTGTATAGGCATCGTCGGAACGCAGACGTTTGTTGGCGGTATAGCGGTTGACCATGGAATCCATACAACCGGCCGAAATGGCAAAAAAGTACCGCGGTTTCCCCATTTTGGTGAAGTCGCGATGATCTCCTCTCCAGTCGGGCTGCGGCACGAGGGCCACTTTCATTCCGCAAGCTTCCAGCAGACGCCCGGCCACGGCGGCCCCGAAAGAGGGGTGGTCTACATAAGCATCGCCCGAAAACAAGACGACGTCGGCTTGTTCCCAGCCCCTGAGTTCCATTTCTTTTTTGGTAACGGGCAGCCAGTCGGTTTTTTGGTGGGTTTTCACGGCCTAATGCTTAAATTCGACTACTGTTATGCCGGCACCTCCCAACTGAACGTGTTCATCTCTGAAACTTTTGACTTCGGGGACGGTGCCCAGGTAGTTGCGTATCAAGGTTCTCAGGGCCCCGGTACCGGTGCCGTGCAAAAGGCGGACGCTGGAAACGCCCACCACGACGGCTTCGTCAATATAATACATTACCTGTTGCAGCGCTTCGTCTCCCCGCAAGCCTCTGAGGTCGATTTCCTGTTTAAAGTTTAAACCGATGCGATGAACGTCCTCACTGATTTTCAGTCCCAGGCTTTTATCCGGAAGGTCTTTTATTTTGGCAGCCTTGCTTTTTTCCAATTTGTCCGGGGTGACCGTAGATTTGATACTGCCAAATGCGACAGTGATTTTCCCGCCTTTTACTTCGAGCACTTTCCCCGGAACGTTTTGGCCTTTCAGATGGACTATATCGCCGGGAACAAAATTGATTTCCGTTTCTACAGCGGCTTTCTTCTGTGTTTTGGATTCCAGTTTGCTCAGTATTTTTTGTTTGCGGGCGGTGGTTTGCGAGGCTTTGGGTTTGAGGGAATGTCCCGCTTCGTGTTCTTCTTTTAAAGCCTGTTGTTTGAATTTATCGAGATTGGCCCTCAGTAGTTTGGTTTGTTCTTTTTCGGCTTGGGATTCCCGGATGCTTTTGATGGTGCCTTCAATTTCGGCGTTGGCCCGGCTAAGCAGTTGTTCGGCTTGAGTTTTGGCTTTACCGAGTATTTGTTTGCGCTCCTGTTTGATGAGTTCCATCTGCTCCCGGTAATCGGTGGTCAATTGAGCAAGGTCTTTTTCGAGACGTTTGATTTCGAGGCGCTTCTTTTCCCAGTAACGTTTGTCGCGTACTATATCCTGCAAGTATTTGTCCATGTCGATATGGTCTGAGCCTACTATTTCGGTGGCTTTGTCGATCACCTCCCGGGGCAGGCCTATGGTACGGGCAATTTCGACGGCAAAAGAACTGCCCGGCCGGCCTATTTCCAATCGGAACAGGGGTTGCATCAGATGCCGGTCGTAGAGCATGGCAGCGTTTACAACGCCTTCGTTGTCTTCGGCATAGTGCTTGAGATTGTCGTAATGCGTGGTGATAACGCCAAACAGCCCCTTTTGCTTGAAGAGATCAAGACAGGCTTCGGCTATGGCGCCGCCAATTTTGGGTTCGGTCCCGCTGCCGAATTCGTCTATCAGCAATAAGGTCTTTTTGTCTGAATTTTTAAGAAAAAACTTGATGTTGTTCAGATGTGAGCTATAGGTGCTCAAGTCGTTTTCTATGGATTGTTCGTCGCCTATGTCGATAAAAAGTTTGGAAAAAATTCCGCAAACTGAATTTTCCTGCACCGGGATCAATAAGCCGCATTGAAGCATATATTGCAGAAGACCCGTTGTTTTGAGGCAAACCGACTTTCCTCCGGCGTTGGGCCCCGAAATCACCAGTATTCTCTGCTGTTCGTCCAACTGAATATCCAGGGGCACGATTTCTTTGCCTTGTTTTTGCAGGGAAAGAAAGAGTAGGGGATGTATGGCTCCCTTCCAGTTTACGACACTTTGGTCCGACAGTTGAGGCTTAAGGGCGTTTGTTTTTTTGGCCAGGAGTGCTTTTGCCCTGATAAAGTCTATTTGGGCCATATAATCGAAAGCAGCCAGCAATTCTTCGTTTAGAGGCCTGATGTAATCGGCAAATTGTATGAGAATGCGGAGAATCTCTCTTTTTTCTTCGCTCTGAAGTTCCCTGACCTGGTTATTGGCTTCTACCAATTCGGCCGGTTCTATATAAACAGTTTTACCGCTGGCCGACTCATCGTGTACAATACCGCTGATCTTGCGTTTATGGGCCGGAGGAACGGGAATCACCAGGCGGCCGTCGCGTACACTGGGGCTGCTGCCTTTTTCGACTATGCCTTCTTCCTGAGCTTTTTTGATCAATATGTGCAGTTTGCGCGAGATGCCCGCTGTAGTAATGGAGATTTTTTTTCGGATTTGTGCCAGTTCCGGGGAGGCATGATCCTGTATTTCGCCGGATTTATCGAGGATGCTGTCTATCTGTTCTATTATTCGTGGGAAAGTTTGTTGTCCGGCAGCAAGCTCTTTTAGCCTGGGATAGAGAAGTGTAGCTTGTTCTTTGTGGTTTAAAAATTGCAATACTTTATGATAACTGTCCAATGAGCGTTTTAGATCGAACACCTCTTTCTGGTCGGCATAACTGCCTTCAACCTGAAGGCGTTTCAGCACAGCTCTTAGATCGAAAAATAAAATCTCGGGAAAAGTCTGTTCACCATGTAATACAGCCAAAAATTCCGCGCTGAGTTCCAAGGCAAGGAGTATGTCTTTGTAATTGTCGGAAAAACGCATTTCCAAGACTTTTTCCTTACCCAAAGTACTGCTGCATTGTTCTTGTAGCAAAAGGCGGATTTGGTCAAAGCCTGTTTTTATTTCAAAATTCTGCGGATAGATCATTTAGGCAAAGATCAAAATCAGTATCTGAGCGCAAAGGACGCGTAAAAACATGGTCAAAGGATAAACAGTAGAGTAAGCTACAACAGGTTGATCGCTGCCGGAACTGCTGTTAGCGTAAGCCAGGGCGGGAGGATCGGTCATACTTCCCGACAGTAGTCCCATAATATCCAGATAATTCAGTTTAAAAACACTGCGGGCTAAAATGCCAACGATAAGCGGTGGTAAAACGGTAATCACCAAACCTATGCCAAGCCAACTCAATCCCTGGGTATTGAAAACAGTTTCGACAAAGAGATCGCCGGCTCCTATGCCTACGCTGCACAAAAACAAGGTGATTCCCAGCTCTCTGAGCATCAGGTTGGCGCTCATGGTGGTGTAGGTGAGTAAGCCGTATTTCGGGCCAAAACGGCTCAGCAGAATGGCAACAATGAGCGGGCCTCCTGCCAGTCCCAGTTTTACGGCTTGAGGAACACCCGGGAAGCGGATAGGCACACTTCCGAGCAAAACCCCCAAAACAATACCCAGAAAAATGGGAATTAGATTGGGCTCTCTTAGTCGCTTAAGAGAATTGCCCAGGAGGCTTTCAATTTTTTGTATGGATTCCAAACTGCCCACCACCATCAGACGGTCGCCCATTTGCAGTACGAGCGAGGGGGAGGCCAGCAAATCCATACCCGATCGGTTTACTCTGGTCACATTGACTCCGTAGAGTTTTCTTAAGTGCAGTGATCCCAGAGTTTTTCCGTTGACGTCGGTTTTGGTGAGCAGGATACGTCTCGAAACCAAATCGGATGGAATTTTGTCCCAGTCCATCTCGATGCGTTTTCCAAAAAATGCAATAACTGCCTGAAGATCTCCCGAATCGGTAGCTATTAGAATTTTATCCTTTTCTTCCAATTTGGTGGTATTGTTACACAATTCCATACGTTGATCGCTTTTGAGAACCCGGGAAATCACAAATTGAGAAAGCGACAGGCGGTGAATTTCTTCAACGGTTTTTCCGAACAGAGCGGGATTCATAAGTTCTACGCTGGCCAATACGAAAGAATTGTGGTTGCGTTCGTATTCTTCTTGAAGACGGCGGCTTTCGTCCTGAAATTTTATTTTGTACAGGATGCGTATTAAGATGGTTGCGCCAATGACACCCACCACGCCCAGCGGGTAGGCAACAGCGTAACCCAGCGCAATATCGGGCGCATTGCTTTGGTATATTTCCAGGTAAGCTTGTTGTGCGGCACCCAGACCGGGTGTGTTGGTAACGGCACCGGACATAATTCCAACCAATGTGGTCATAGGATAATCGGTCAGCCAGAAAAAGCCCAGAACCGTTAAAACTCCCAATAAAACTACTCCCATAGCCAACATATTCAAGCGGATTCCTCCTTGCTTAAAAGAAGAAAAGAAGCCGGGGCCTACCTGCATGCCAATGGAGTACACAAAGAGTATCAGACCGAATTCTTTTATAAAATGTAACACCGTGGGTTGGATACTGAATCCGAAATGTCCCAGTATCAGACCAACGAACAAAACCCAGGTGATTCCCAGGGAGATGCCGAAAATCTTGATTTTTCCTAAGTAAATACCACTCGAAATTACTACGGCCAGAATTAAAATTGTACGTGCAACGGAATCGTTCTGAATAAGTTCAGTTAGCCAAGTCATAATCCTTCATATAATTGGTAATTATCTATTTATCAAGTTTTTTTTTGATCTGCGAAGGTATAAAAAATAAACGAATATAAACGGCTTTCTTCGAAAAAGTATGTAAGCGTAGATTCAACATCCCAATGCA
>DBQE01000005.1 GCA_002305085.1 Bacteroidales bacterium UBA1402
TCAGTCAAAGAACGAAATGTGTTTCCACTTCTCCTTTTCGCTCCAGCTATCCCAACGGACTACTTTTTTACGATCGAAAAGGGCTGCAAAGATATGTTGTTTTTACCTTACGCTCCAAATATTTTGGAAGAAAAAATTCAAAGTTTTTTTCTTCCCGAAGCAATCTGCTGATACTGCGATAATTAATTTTATTTACTTTTCAACCTACACTTATACTGTTTGTGTATATAATTTGTGTACTTTTACGCATCACGAGCCAAAGCACATTTATGAGCAAACTGACCCCATTCTTCAATCCTGTCGCCTGGTACAAGGCCTGGCGTTTTCACAAGAAAAACGCCGCATTCGACAAATCCACTTACGACCTGGAATTGCATTTGTATTCTAAAATCCTCCAAAACAACATGCTGCATTGGGGGTACTTTGAAAATACCCGGATAGACCCCGGCGACATCTCCCTGAATCAATTCCAGACGGCTCAGCAACGCTATGCCGAGAATCTACTCGAGCAAATTGTCAATAAGAAGGCTCCGGTACTCGATGTAGGTTGCGGTATGGGAGGCCTGGCAGAAATGCTTATGGACCACGCCATCCCTGTGGAAGTGCTTACGCCCAACAAAAATCAGATCGGCTTTATTTCGGCCAGACATCCGGAACTATGTTCTTACCGCTGTAAATTCGAAGATTTTGAAGCCGCTAAACAATACGGGACCATCATCAACTCCGAATCGCTTCAATACATCAAGCTGGAAGATGCCTTCAACAAAGCAGACCACATCGTTCTGCCCAAAGCCCGCTGGATCATTACAGACTATTTCAGAACCGAAGATCGTCCCGACAACAAAGGCTCGCATTTGCTAAGCGACTTTAAACAAAAAATCGACGAACACGACTGGACCATTGTGCTTGAAAAAGATATTACCGCCCACGTTTTACCCACTATTGCCTATGTCAATCTGTACATAGAGCGTTTCCTCTTGCCTTTAAAGCATTATGCTTACGAAAAACTCCGTTACAAGCAGGCTTGGCTATTTTATTTGAGCGAACGTATCCGCAACTCCATAGACGCCAAGATAAACAAAGAGCGCAGAAGTGTTGATCCCGTGCTCTTTGTTAGTCAAAAACGCTATATGTTCTTTGTACTCGAGAAAAAGTAATTTCAGCGAGTTTCCAATCTTGATCTCAACGGATCTCCTCATCAAAAACCACGGCCACCTTGCCGCATTTACCTTCGGCCATCAGGGCAAACGCTTCGGATACTCGGTCAAGCTTGAACCGATGCGTTACCAGGTCTTCGGGATGGATATTCCAACGAACAATACGCTCGACCAACTCTTCCATACGCCAGATATTGGTAACCCAGGAACCGTAAACGGCTTTTTGATCGTGGATCAGGTCCGGACTGGGATTCAACTCCATAGTGCCGCCTTCGCCAATCAAAACAATTTTACCCCATTTACGTGTGGCACGGACGGCTAACTGGCGGCCATAGGTATTGCCCGAACAATCTACTGCACGCTCTACTCCGTTACCTCCGGTAAGATCCTGAATTTTCTTTAGCGCGTCGGCATCCGACAAGAAGACGGCATCGGCCAGACCCTTTTCTTTAGCTATATCCAGACGCTCCTGCACGGTGTCTACTCCAATCAGCTTATTGGCACCCATAGCCTTGGCCAGCATCAGCGAGGCCAGACCCACGGGGCCAAGACCGACTACCAAAACAGCGTCGTTGCCCGAAATGCCTATTTTCTCCAAGCCTTCATAAACAGTGCCAAAACCGCAGGCAATTTGTGCCCCGTCGGTATAAGTAAGGGAATCGGGCAAGAGAACCAAATCCTTTTCTTCGGCCAGCAGGTATTCGGCCATACCTCCGTCGCGCTGCCAGCCATAAGCTCTCCGATAGGGACTGGTACAACTGATCATATAACCTCTACGGCAATCGTTGCACAATCCGCAACCCGAAATATGATAGACAACCACTCTGTCGCCCTCTTTAAAACGACGTAAACCCGGACCGCATTTCACGATCTGTCCCGAGGGTTCGTGTCCGCATATCTTGTTTTGATAGCCCTCGGGGCCCTTGCCTAAATGTTCTCTGTAAATAGCACGGATATCGCTGCCACAAATGGTGGATGATTTCATTTTAATCAGGACTTCGCCGTGTCCGGGAACGGGGATTTCTACCTCTTTAAGTACCACAGTACTGTTGCCGGGCAGATAAGCTGCTTGCATTGTTTTCATAAGCCTTACACTTCTTGCTTTTTTTATCTTAATTCTATATAAACCGAATGCTCCATCGCATGTTGCATTCCGTGTTTATTGACGTATAATGCCGTCTAAATCCCAGAGATCTTCCCAGGAACGGGCTCCCGGCCAAAGGAAGACCTGACCTTTTATAAAACGGCAATTTTTATCTTGTTCGCGGATGGCTTCCATTTCTTCGGCACTCAGAGGGTCTTGTACCACTGCCAAGAGATTACTGAACAGTTTTTCCGGTTTTACCGAAAAAGGAATGGGAATTTGTCCGTTCTGAGCCCCCCATTTAATGCATATTACTGCCGGATGTACTCCGTGTTTGCGAGCTATCTCAACGATAACCGGATCTTCGATGGGAACAGTATCTTCGGGTGTTTTGTCCCTCTCCGGACGGTTGGGAGAACCAATCGGCGAGAAACCTATCACGGTTATGCCCTGATCTTCAAAATACTTTTTCAATTCAGGCTGTTGAAAATGGGGATGCAATTCCATTTCGTTGCAGACCGGTTTGATTCTGCAATCGCGCAGCAGCAATTCCATTTTGGCCCGGGTCATATTGGAAGTACCGATATTACGCACTAAACCATCGTCAGCAAGTTGTTCCATGGCCTTCCATACAGCCATGTATTCTTCGTGAATATAAGGACGGGCATGGGGATCGCGCGATTCCACATCGACCATGGGAGGATGATGATTGGGAAAGGGCCAGTGTACCAGATACAAGTCCAGGTAATCCAAACCCAATTTTTTCAAAGAATCTTTACAGGCTCCCTTGACATCATGGTGCTTATCGTTCCATACTTTGGAAGTAATCCAGAGTTCTTCCCTTTTGACGACCCCCTCCTGAAACAATTCCCGCAGCACATCACCTATTTCTTTTTCGTTGCCGTAAACTGCAGCACAGTCTAAATGCCTGTAACCCATTTTAATAGCTACTCTGACCGCCTCAGCAATTTCCTCAGCCCCGTAATTGTCAGAGCCGAAAGTCCCCATGCCGATGACAGGAATTTTGTCGCCCGTTGCCAGAAGTACGGCAGGCACTAAACGGGGATCTACACATTTCATTTCTTTATTCATAAAAATCTTCTTTATTTTCCGACTTTTTGAGCCATTATGCCGTAAGCCATCACTACTACAAAACAAATAAGAGGTACACTATAAGCTATATTGATCCCGGCCAAATCGGAAACCAGTCCCTGTAAAGGGGTCAACAGGGCTCCTCCGAGAATGGCCATGATCAATCCCGAAGCACCGATCTTGGCATCCTCGCCCAAACCATCCAGGGCAATGCCGTAAATGGTGGGAAACATCAACGACATAAACACCGAAACCCCCACCAACATAACGATCAAAAACATCCCACTGCCTCCGCCAAGAATTACGGCAGCCGTACAAACAATATCGGCTATCGCAGCAATAATAAGCAAACGTGAGGGGCGGATATAGCGCATTAACCAGGTGAAAATAAACCGGGAGATGCTAAAGCAAATGATCGACAACAAATACACGCTGGCTGCCGATTGTTCGTTGATACCCAATTCCTGCATTACAATGCGGATGGTAAAAGACCAAACACCAATTTGCGCTCCTACATAGAAAAATTGTGCCACTACACCCCAACTGTATATCTTGTTTTTTATCAGTCGTTTAAAAGTCGATCCCAATTGTATGGACCTGTCTCTGTCGAAGTTTTTGGGCATACGGGAAAAAATCATGATCAGGAGAATGATAAACAAAACGAAACCTACCCCCATATAGGTGTAGGTGATCGCATTCAGTTCCCCGGTCTGCATAAGCCTCAATTGTTCGGGATCCATCTGTGCGCGCTGTGTGGCATCGGCGCTGCTGAGTTCTGAAAGAATGAAATACTGACTCAGCAAAATTCCCGTGATCGAGCCCAGGGGGTTGAAAGCCTGAGCCAGATTGAGCCTGCGGGTGGCCGTCTCGGGAGAACCCATACTCAATATGTAGGGATTAGCAGTCGTTTCCAGAATGGAACAACCTCCGGCCAACACATAAATGGCAAAAAGGTAAAAGCCATAACTGGCAGTTTGGGCAGCCGGATAAAACAACATCGCGCCACCGGCATAAAGGATCAAACCCAATATAACACCGGATTTATACGAATAGCGTTTAATAAAAAGGGCGGCCGGCAAGGCAAAACAAAAATAAGAACCGTAAAACGACAGTTGTATCAGGGATGTCTGAACGTCTGTCATGCTCATAATCCGTTTGAAAGCAGACAGCAACGTATCTGTCATATTGTTGGCTATACCCCAGAAATAAAAAAGGGAGGTTACCAAAATAAAAGGTAACAAGAACTCTCTTGTTACCACTTTTACCTGAGTTTTTGTCATAGCTGTAAGGGGCAAAAGTAAGGGGAAAGCATTCTTGCTTTCCCCCGGATAAAGTTATTTATAGATTGGACCAAAATTGTTGCAGGCACGATAATCGGACGATTCGAGATCCATTCCGAAAGCACTCCAGGCTGCCGGGCGGAAAATTTTTCCTTCGTCCACATTATGCATGCAAACCGGAATTCTGAGCAGAGAAGCCAGGGTGATCAAATCGGCCCCTATATGTCCGTAATTGATAGCCCCGTGATTGGCGCCCCAATTGTTCATGACACTGTAAACATCCTTGAATTGCAACTTGTTGCACAAACGGGGAGCAAACCAAGTGGTCGGCCAGGTTTTATCGGTACGATTGTTTATTATTTCGTAGGCCTTGGGCTGAATATCAACGGTCCAACCTTCGGCAATTTGCATTACGGGACCCTGTCCTTTTATCATATTGATACGGGACATGGTAACAGGCATACCGCCTTTACTCAGGAAATTCGAAGAATAGCCTCCGCCTCTGAAATAACCGCAATTGGCAGGAGACCAGGTGGTGGCTTTGAGGCATTTAGCTACTTCGTCCTGGCTGATTTCCCAAAAAGGTTTCATGGCGGGTTCGCCCTGTTTGTTGCTTTGCTGTCCGGTAGCGTCGAGAGTGGTTGCACCGGAATTGATCAAGTGAATGATGCCGTGAGCAGCTCTGCCTTCGAGGGTATAGCCCGTAACCCTTTTTACCGCTTCGGGGCTCCAGAATGTGCGCACATCCGAGAATATGGAAGCCGTATTGGTCAATAAATGACCCAGCAGCATGGAAACGCCATTCAAGGAGTCGTTTTCGGTGGCCAGAATATAAGGTCTGCGTAGGCCGTTCCAATCGAAAGAACTGTTGAGCAAAGCTTCGGGAAAATCACAATTGGGCAGGTAGTCCGTCCACTGGCGTTGTCCCTGGAACCCGGCTACGATGGCATTGTGACCCAAAGATTCTTCTTTAAAGCCCAGTTCGGCCAATTTGGGGTTACCCACCATCAAATCGCGAATAACCAAATACATCTTGACCACGTATTCCCAGTCGGCGTCTTTTTCGGCGCGGGTTTTACGCCATTGAGGATCGTTAAAGTCTTCTCCTTCATTGACTTTGCAATACTTAAGCGTCCATTCCCAAGCTTTCTTGTATTCTTCGTGATCGTAAATGCCTTTGTCGATACGACGGCTCACCTCGACCATATCAATGTATTCATTGCGCATACCCAGGTATTCCTGGAAGAAATCGGGATTCACCATAGAACCGGCAATACCCATACAAACTCCGCCTATGGAGAGATAGGATTTGCCTCGCATTTCGGCAACAGCAAGTCCGGCTCTGGTAAAACGCAGCAATTTTTCTTTTACGTCTTCGGGAATAGTGTTGTCGTCGGAATCCTGAACATCCCGTCCATAAATACCAAAAGCAGGTAAACCTTTTTGATTATGAGCGGCCATAGCGGCTGCCAGATAAACGGCACCGGGACGTTCCGTGCCGTTAAAACCCCAAATAGCCTTGGGGTAATGGGGATTCATGTCGATGGTTTCACTTCCGTAGCACCAACAGGGCGTTACGCTGATAGTGAGCCCAACACCTTCGCGTTCAAATTTTTCGGCGCAGGCTGCAGCTTCGGGCACACGGCCTATGGTGCTGTCAGCAATAACGCATTTCACGGCGGTTCCGTCGCCGTATTTCAGCGTGGACGAAATCAATTCGGCCACTCGTTTAGCCATATTCATGGTCTGCACTTCGAGGCTTTCTCGCACACCTCGTTCTCTCCCGTCAATTATGGGACGTATTCCTACTTTAGGATGTTTAGTCATAATGTGTTGTATTTTAATATTGTTAATGATTGTATATTAATTGCTCCTTATAGCCTCGTTCCTAAATCGTATTAAAAAAAGAATTCTTGCAAAATTACTCCATATTTTCAGTATCAACCTTGATGAAACCATGTTCTACAACATAGTTTTTGCATTATTATCTTTCGTTCAGATCGGGTTCTGCCGGTAATAGCGAGCCCTTGATTTTGGTCTCGTCCGAGATAAATACGGGGGTTTGAATTTCTTTACGGGCCGATCGCTGAGTAGCAACGCTTCTGTCCAAAATCAAAGAAATGGCCGCATTCAACAGCAATTCCGAGGTATCTCCCAAAGCAGATTGATCGTAAACACTCAGCTCTGTCAATTCTATATCCGGTTCAAAACCGGTTGTATAATCCGATTCTCCCAGACTGTTGAACACCTTGGCAACGATGGGTTGCATACCCCAGCGATTTTTGGGATTGTTTTGTTCGTATATGCTCAACGAAGACACATTCTTACCATATGTAGTCTTACCAATAAGAATAACAGGCATATAAGCTTTTAGTCCGTTGATCAGTTGCTCGCTGGCCGAGGCGGTATATTCCCCGGTCAGTACGATCAGGCGTTCCAGATTTAAATTGTTGAGCAAAACAGCCAAGCTGGAGCCTGCAGGGAAAAAATTCTCCTTAAAATGCATCAGGAAATAATCTTCTCCGTATTGTTTGTTGTAAAATGCCTGCAAATAGTCGTTGTATCGGAAATAGCAAAAAACTTTATCCCGGCTCAGCGCAGGCAATATCATGCTGGACAAATAAGTAGACATCATAACGTAACCGCCGCTGTTGTACCTTAAGTCCAGCACCAGCTCGTCGACATCAAGGGCTTTGAAACGACCGAAAATCTCGTTTGTTTCCAACAAAAAACGGTCGCTCTTATCTTCAGGGCCAAAGGCAAAAAAATTATACAAAAAGTAAGCTATCTTTTTGTTCCCTATTTGATAGACCGTGTCCAGGTAATTGGGATTCTCTGCGTATTTTTCGAGCACGGCAAAAGTCAGAGTGTCTACGTGCATCGCATTGAGGTAAGCCTCAAAGTTTTCCGGGGTTTGTTGTGGTGCCCGGTTCAGGAAACGAAGAGTGATTTCCGCAGGCAAATTCTTGAGCAAATCTGTGTAATTGTCGGTATTCAGCGCAATTCCCCCTATCTGGTCAAACCACCAGCCTCTCTGTACACCTGCATCCACAGCAGGCGTATTGGGTTTAACATAAGTCACCTGCCCCACTATAGCCTTGTCGTTTTCCGACCGCAAATACAATTGATAATCAAAGCCTATTTCCCGTGAACGAAGTCCGCTAAAGGTATTCAACAAATTGGCGTAATCGCTTCGAATAAAAGAAAAGCGGTCGCCGTCGGGAGCTGTCGAGGGATGGTAATGGTAAAGCAGTGCATCGAAAAAGGAGGCCGGTGACTGAGTGTAATCTTCGGGCTCGGTCATCTTATTTTTCCAATAATATACCAGGGACATACTGTTGTAAATCCATTCATTTACGTATTTATTGTTCAATCTCAGGCTGTCCGTTTCTTCCCTTCCGTAGGGTCCTAACCAGTTCTCCCCTTGGCAGGAAGCAAACAGGCAAGCCAGAAAAACCAGAAGACAGCCTTTAGGCGATTTCTTAATCATATTGGTAACTATTTTGTCTTCAAAGAAGCTCTAAAAGACCGATATCGTGAAACATACTTTGGTCTAATCTTTGAAATACACCCTTTTGACCCTTTCGGATACAGAGGTCAGCACTTCGTACGAAATGGTAGATAAGCGATGTGCCAGCTCCGTCAAAGGCAGGCCTTTGCCAAACAACACCACCGTGTCGCCTTCGTGGACAGCTATATCTGTTACATCCACCATACACAAATCCATACAAATATTGCCCAGAATTTTTGCTCTCTGTCCTTTGATCAGCACGTCTCCACCGGTATGATGACGGTTGAAACCGTCGCCGTAACCTACCGGTAAAGTGGCTATACGTGAATCCCTGTCGAGCAAGACAGTTCGGCTGTACCCTATACTTTCGCCTTTTTTAAATTCATGAATCTGCAGTATTCTGGTTTTGAGAGAAGCAACCGGCTGTAAGGCCTCGGGACTACAAACCGACACTCCGTAAAGCCCTATACCCAGACGCACCCTGTCGCATTGCCATTGAGGGAAACGTTCTATACCGGCGGAATTCAAAATATGACGTTCAAAACGATAGGGTAAGGCCCGGCTCATTTGCCGGGTGTAGAGTTTAAACAGTTTCCATTGAGTCTTTGTATACTTATCAAAAGCATTTTCGTCACTGCCCGCCAGATGAGAAAAAACAGAACTGACTCTCAATTCAGGCCGGCTGTTGAGTTTTGACAACAGTTCCGGCAAGTCTTTTTCGGTGAAACCCAGGCGATGCATACCGGTATCGAGTTTGATGTGCACGGGAAAATCTCGGACTGCCAGACGTTCGGCTGAAGCCATAAAAGCATCCAGTAAAGCGAAACTGTAAATCTCCGGCTCCAGTTTGTATTCGTAACAGAGAGGAAAAATTCCGGGATCGGGATTCATTACCAAAATAGGAATATGGATACCGCCACGTCTCAATTTCACCCCCTCATCAGCCAGAGCCACGGCCAGAGCTTCACAACCCTGGGCCTGTAAAGTCTTGCTTACCTCAAGAGCTCCGTGCCCGTAGGCTTCCGCCTTGACCATGGCTATTACCTTGGTTTGAGGCTTGATCAGAGTTCTGAAGTAATTCAGGTTACGCACCAGAGCGTTCAGGTCAACCTCCATGACGGTGTTGTGTGTTTTCAATTCCAGGCGTTCGCTGATGCGTTCGAAACCGAATTGTCTGGAACCTTTTATCAAAATCAATTCATCTTGAAATTGATCGGGCAAATCCGAGAGTAAAAAATCGTCCGTGGTCAAAAAAAAGCGAGCAGAAGAGGGGAAAAATCCGGCATGAGTTACCAGGCCGTAACCTATACCAATGAAGCGATCTATCTGTTTTCGCTTAATCAGTTCAGCCACCGTACCGTATAAATCGTCCATAGACTTACCGCTTTCGAAGATGTCGGACAAGATTAAACAAGATCGCATTTTTCCGGCTAAAGCCCGCCTCGATTGAAAATCCAAAGCCAGCTCAAGAGCCTGTAAATCTGAGTTATAAGCATCGTCTATCAAAACACAGCCATTCCTGCCCTCTTTCACTTCCATACGCATGGCCACCGGTTCGAGTTGCTTCAAACGCCCGCCGAGTACCGAAGCATCTATTACAAAGTCTGTTTCCTGTTCAAGCAGAAACAAAAAAGCAATGCAATGCAGGGCATTTTTTATAGAAGGTTCATCTACAAAAGGTAAAACAAAACAGACTTCTTCCCTGTGCCACAAAGTATGAATCTGGGTATAGTCTTTTTGTTTGTCTTTGCGAAAATACAGTTCTGCGCTCAGGTCGTTGCATGACCATGCCAAAAGACGTTTAGGTTCCAGCATTCCGGCCAGAATACCGGCTGACGGTTCTTCGTCCTGACAGTAAATTACCCGTTTACAGTCTTTGAACAAGAGCAATTTTTCCCGTACCAAACTCTCGACGGAATCAAAGTTTTCGTTATGAGCCTGGCCAATATGCGTCAATAAACCCCAATCGGGCTGAATCATGTTTTGCAACTTTTGCATTTCGCCCACTTGAGAAATCCCGGCCTCGATAAGGCCCAAACGACTGTCTTCGCTAAGCATGGACAGGGACAAAGGCACACCCAAACGGGAATTGTAGCTGCCCGGCGAACGGCTGATGCTGAGATTATCGCGCAACAGTTGCCAAATCCACTCTTTCACTATGGTTTTACCATTGCTGCCGGTTATGCCCAACACTTTCCCTTCAAAAATTTTCCTGCAGTATCGGCCCAATAATTGCAGAGCTTCGATGGCATCTTCCACATAGAGAAAATTAGCCTGATCAAAGAGCGATTCCGGCTGTTTTTCGCTGAGTACAAAATTTCTTACCCCCCTTTTGTATAAATCGGACAGGTATTTATGCCCGTTGTTGCTTTCGGTTTTAATGGCAAAAAACAAACAGCCCTCCGGCACCAACAAAGCCCTGCTGTCTATGAGCAGACGTTCAATGACGGTGTCCTGCACAATTCTTGCTTTTTGAACCCCGATTAGGCGGGCTATTTCACTAACAGGTAGATGCATTGGAATGTAATACTGATTCAAAAAAATCTCTTTCCTTTTCCAGATTCAATTCGGGAAAGCGCTTGCCCAACAAATGCAGGGCTGCTATATTTTTCTTAATAAAACGAAGATACTCTTCGTCGTCGGGACGAAATGGTTTATGGTCCATTGCTTTGTGAATTTGTTCCAACTGGCGAATGATTTCGAGGGTATATTTTTCGAAAGCAAATTCACCAAAACGCTCCCAGATATACTGAAAAGCCATAGCCGACGGGTGTAGCATATCCTGTTCGTAGAAGCGATAATCCCTTAGATCGTCCATCAGCAATTCGTATGCGGGAAAATATACCATCTGTTCGAAACGAGAGCACAACTCGTCGACCAACAGATGCAAGCTAGCCTTACTCAGAGTGTTTTCGTGTGCGCCATCCTTAAAGTGACGTATGGGGCTTACTGTCAAAAGCACCTTTAATTTGGGCCTGGTCCGAAACAACTCCTCAAAAAAACCGACTGTTTGTTCCAGCATCTCCCCGACAGACAAACGTCTGCGATCGAAAAAGGAAGCCGGCAATTTGTGGCAATTCGAAACGACAAGCCCATTGGACGCTAATTCGTATACCCAGGCTGTTCCAAAACTAAGGATAAGGCAAGTTGAAGATCTAAAGGCCGACGACGATGTTGAACAGGCTGTTTGAATACCCTCCAGTACTTTTTCGGCCTCCCTTCCCGAAAAGGAGGAATGAAAGTCAAAACTGCCGTAAAGGCCTTTGTATTCAAAAATATCCTCTTTGCTGTAGGATTTATTCTCTTGCATCGCCCTGAGAGCCCTTATTACAGACGAAGGATTATAAAGCACTCCGAAAGGATTGTTTAGGCAGTCGAAACCACTTTTTTGTAATTGCTTTCCTACGGATTCTGCGAAACAGGAACCCAGACAGAGAATGCTGTCTGAATGGTTTAGTCGAAAACTGCTTTTTGGCAGTGTTAAAGTGGTCTTGAAGTCCATAATTGGATACAAAAATACACATATTTTCCCTTGATTATAGAATTTATTTACCTAATTCATTTATTATGGAAAAAGTCTTACTTTTGCTGTCGCTATGATGGAAAGGAAAACTTCTTTGTTGGACGAAATACAATACCCCGAGGATCTCAAAAAGTGCTCAGTCTCGCAATTAACCCAAGTTTGCGAAGAACTAAGACAATTTATCATTGATGCACTCTCCGAAAATCCCGGACACCTGGGTGCCAGCCTGGGTACCGTAGAACTGACCGTGGCTTTGCATTATGTGCTGAATACCCCCAACGACCGGATTGTTTGGGATGTGGGGCACCAGGCTTACGGGCACAAGATCCTGACCGGCCGTAAAAAACTCTTTTATACCAACCGCAAACTTAACGGGATCAGCGGTTTTCCCAATCCTTTAGAGAATGAGCACGACCATTTTATTGCCGGACACGCTTCCAATTCCATCTCGGCAGCTTTGGGTATGGATATGGCAGCCGCTTTCAAAAAAGAAAAAAGAGTGGTTGTAGCCGTTATCGGTGATGGTGCCATGACCGGAGGTTTAGCCTTCGAAGGCCTCAACAACGCCTCTGTTTACCCAAACAACCTGCTTATCATCTTAAACGACAACCAGTATGCCATCGACAAAAACATCGGCGGCGTCAGCCGTTACCTTTCTAAAATAAGCACCTCCAAACACTACAACGCCTTGCGTTGGCAGCTTTATCTGTTATTAAAAAAATTAGGCCTGATGAACGATGCCCGCAAAAACAAAATCCTTCGTTTCAGCAACAGCATCAAAGGACTACTCAGCCACCAACGCAACTTTTTCGAGGGTATGGACATTCGCTACTTCGGGCCTGTAGACGGGCATAACGTCAACAACTTAGTCAGGGTGTTACGCACCCTAAAAGACATGAAAGGGCCCAAAATACTGCATGTTTGTACCACCAAAGGCAAAGGCTTCCCCGCAGCCGAAAAGGATGCCACCAAATACCATGCACCGGGTAGATTCAATAAGCAAACCGGCGAATGCAAAACTTCCGACAAAATAGAAAACCAGCCGCTGAGGTTTCAGGATATTTTTGGTTACACCCTGATAGAGCTGGCCGAAAAAAACAATAAAATAGTGGCGATAACACCGGCTATGCCTACCGGTTGCGGTCTGACCGAAATGAGTTATCGTTTCCCCGACAGGGTATTCGACGTTGGCATAGCCGAGGGACATGCCGTCACCTTTTCGGCAGGCCTGGCCAAAGAGGGCATGATTCCCTACTGTAACATATATTCCAGCTTTGCCCAAAGAGCTTACGACAACATCATTCACGATGTGGCTATTTTAAAACTGCCCGTCGTGCTCTGCCTTGACAGAGCCGGCCTGGTAGGAGAGGACGGATCCACTCATCAGGGAGCTTTTGACCTGGCTTTTTTACGTTGTATTCCTAACTTAACGATAGCTTCTCCGCTGGACGAACACGAATTTCGCAACATGATGTACACAGCTCAGTTGCTGGGCGACAGGCCGTTTATAATTCGTTATCCCAGAGGAAAAGGCTATCTTACCGACTGGAAAAACAAGATGGAAGAGATTCAGCCGGGCAAAGGCCGCTGTCTTATTGAAGGTGATAAACTGGCCGTACTGAGTATAGGCCCCATAGGCCTGACTGCAAAAAAAGTCGTGGAAGAGCTTAATGCCGAAGGCTATTCGATTGCCCTTTACGATTTTCGTTTTGTTAAACCCATTGATCAGGAACTGATACACGAAATAGGTTCCGGCTTTAAAAAAGTAATTACTCTCGAAAACAACGTTATCAAAGGAGGCTTTGGCAGCGCTGTTATGGAGGCATTATCGGAGAACAATTACCGTACGGAAGTGATTCGCAAGGGCTTGCCCGACCGTTTCATCCCCCATGGCACAGTCGAAGAACAACATCAACTCTGTGCTTTAGACGAAGAAAACATCAGACTGGCCATCATCAGCCACTACCATCAGAATTAATATCCTCCGTTATGAATATCATTGTAGCAGGAGCAGGCGAAGTCGGAGTACATCTGGCCAAAATGTTGTCCAGAGAAAAGCACAACATAGTTGTGGTCGATCAAAAGGAGGACGTGTTGGAAAACCTCAATTCCAACTACGACCTGATGACGGTTTTGGGCTCTCCCACTTCGCTTTCCGCCCTCAAAGACGCAGGTTGCAATGCTTCGACCGATCTTTTTATTGCCGTTACACCCGAAGAAAGTCGCAACCTGACAGCCTGTATACTGGCTGCCAAACTAGGAGTAAAAAAAACAGTAGCCCGGGTTGAAAATCCGGAATACCTGCATCCGGAGCAAAAGGCTTTTTTTGAGCAATTAGGTATAGACTCCCTTATCTGCCCCGAAATTTTGGCGGCCAAGGAAATTGCAGACAGCCTGGTTCGTCCCTGGGTGCGTCAATGGTACGAATTTAACAACGGCACACTGATCCTGATCGGTGTCAAAGTGAGAGCAGGAGCCAATATCATAGGAAAAGAACTGATGAACCTTTTCACTCATGACGAATCCTGCCGTATTGCTGCCATAAAAAGAGGCAAAGATACCATTATACCCGGTGGACGCGACATAATTCAAACCGACGATATGGTTTATTTTATCACCACCAGAGAACATGTAGACACGGTGCGAAAAATGGCAGACAAACCTCATACCGAGGTACACAAGGTTATGATCATGGGCGGCAGCCGTATCGCCATGCTTACTACCGAAAGAATTGCAGAACAATTCGATGTGAAAATACTGGAAGTAAACAAGGAGCGTTCCGAAATGGTAAAAGAAAGACTGGGATCCAAAGCCATGGTAATTCTGGGCGACGGACGGGACATTGACTTACTTCACGACGAAGGCATTGAGCAAGTGGAAGCCTACATTGCCCTGACCGGCAACTCCGAAACCAATATTCTTTCCTGCCTGGCGGCCAAACGTTTTCAGGTACAACGCACAGTGGCGGAAGTCGAAAACAACGACTACATCCCGTTGGCAGAAGGCCTCGACATCGGTATAGTGATCAACAAAAAATTGATTGCCGCAGGACATATTTATCAAATGATGCTTGATGCGGATGTCTCGAATATGAAATGTCTTACTTTTGCAGACGCCGAAGTAGCTGAATTTGTAGTCAAGGAAGGCGCCAAAATAACCAAATCCAAAGTAATGGATCTTCGTTTACCCGAAAACATCGGTATCGGAGGACTCACCCGCAACAACAAAGGGATCATAGTTTACGGAAACACACAAATACTGCCCGGCGACAGAGTCGTTTTATTTTGCCCCAGCACCTACCTGCGTAAAGTGGAGAAATTTTTCAAATAAATTGACCGGATGCCAAAATCGCTGTTCAATATTCGTATTATTTTAAGATTCCTGGGCCACCTGCTGATACTGGAAGCAATGCTTATGCTGATATGCGGCGGGATAGACTTTTTGTTTAAAGACCATACCCAGCTTGTGTTTTTGCAAGCAGCCGGCCTTACCTTTTGTGCAGGACTGTTCTTAGCATTGAATGGAATGCACGCCAAACGAGATATTGGTAAACACGAAAGTTTTGTAATTGTTACCTTGGTTTGGGTTTTATTTTCCTTGTTCGGAGCCCTGCCTTTCTACCTGAGCGGTTATTTCAACAGCTTTACAGATGCCTTTTTCGAAAGCATGTCCGGTTTCAGCACGACAGGCTCCAGTGTTCTGGTCGATGTTGAAATCCTTTCGAAGGGGATACTTTTTTGGCGTAGTCTGATACAATGGCTGGGCGGTATGGGCATTATATTACTTTCGCTGGCCATAATGCCTATGCTCAAAATAGGCAATTATCAATTGCTTACAGCCGAAGTCCCCGGTCCGGTCTACGATAAAATTCATCCCAGAGTCACGGTGGCTGCCCGTCGTCTGTGGTTTCTTTACTCAGGATTAACCATTCTATTGGTTGTTTTGCTGCGACTCGGAGGAATGACTTTATTCGATTCCATCTGTCACTCTTTAACAACCATGGCCACAGGTGGTTTCTCCACCAAAAATACCAGTATTGCTCATTGGGACTCTGCCTACATCGAAGGGGTTACCGTGTTGTTTATGTTCCTGGCCGGCACCAGCTTTGTCCTTTTGTATAGGGTATTTTGCGGAAAATTCTATAAAATAAAGCAAAACGAAGAATTCAAGGCCTATTTTTATATCGTGCTGGTTTCGGGCATCGTCTTGAGTACCGCCTTGTTTTTCTTTGCCGATCTGTCGCCGGTTAAAGCTCTTCGAACAGGTTTTTTTCAGGTGGTATCCATAATAACCACTACCGGTTTTACAACGGCCGACTTCAGTGTCTGGGTTCCCGGCATACGCTTTTTGCTCATAGTCACCATGTTTTTTGGAGCCATGTCGGGCTCAACCTCGGGGAATATAAAAATTGGCCGTATAGTTTTATACGCCAAGATATCGCACAACGAACTGAAACGTGATGTTCATCCCAACGCGGTCTTACCCGTATTCTTCAATGGAAGAGCCATGCCGGCCACCTTGATTTACGGCTTATTCGGCTTTTTGTTCTTTTATATCCTGCTGATGATACTCAGCGTGGGCATCTTTTTTGCCATGGGCCTCAACATGGAAGATTCCTTAGGTGTATTCCTGACCAGTTTCGGTAATATAGGCCCGGGACTGGGTAATTACTTCAGTAACTTTTTCGACCTACCCGATATTGCTAAATGGTATTCCGGTTTCCTGATGTTGGTTGGCCGTCTCGAAATTTACACCGTTTTCCTCCTATTCTCCCGAACATTCTGGCGCAATTGACGACGATCCGATTCAATCTATTAACCAATTAAATTCTTATCTCGATGAAACAACATTCTTATTATTTACTGATGTTTTTATGCTTGCCGGCCCTGTTAGCCTGCAATCGTAAAACCGACGAAATGGACCTGGCTTTTGTACAAGCTGCACAAATTGAAAAAAACATTAAGCAAACTTCTTTCCCCGATCGTAGCTTTTCGATTTTGGATTTCGGAGCCAAGGCCGGAGACAGCTGTTTTTTGAACCACGAAGCTATCAACAATGCCATCCTGGAATGCAGCCTAAACGGTGGAGGTATCGTATCGATACCTGCCGGAGAATTTTACACCGGTCCTATCCGGCTCAAAAGCAATGTTAACCTGCGTTTGGAAAAAGAGGCCATACTCAAATTCTCGACCGACACCAGTTTATATCTTCCACAGGTTCTTACTCGGTGGGAAGGAGTAGATTGTTACAATTATCATCCCTTGATCTATGCCTACGGCGAAACCAACATTGCCCTGACAGGCGAAGGTGTGCTCGACGCTCAGGGACAGAAGGGTTGGTGGAGCATGTGCGGTGCCAGAAAATACGGCTGGACCGAAGGCTTGCCGGGACAAAACCAGGGCGGACGCAACCGTTTGCTGCGTTCGGCCGAAGAAAAGCTCGACATCAGCCAACGCATTATGACTCCTCAGGATGCCCTGCGACCCCAAATGGTCAACTTTTATCGTTGTAAACAGGTACTCATCGAGGGAATTACTTTGCTGAATTCTCCTTTTTGGGTTTTGCATCCCCTGCTCTGCGAAGACCTAACCGTCAGGGGTGTACACATTTATAACCGTGGACCCAACGGCGATGGTTGCGATCCGGAATCCTGCAAAAACGTACTTATCGAAAATTGCTTTTTCGACACGGGCGACGACTGCATTGCCATCAAATCGGGCAGAAACAACGACGGACGTAAATGGGGAATCCCCTCCGAAAACATCATTGTTCGCAACTGCAAAATGAAAAACGGCCACGGGGGTGTGGTGATAGGCAGCGAAATCTCCGGAGGTTACCGCAACCTGTTTGTAGAAAACTGCGACATGGACAGCCCCGACCTTGACCGGGTGATCCGGATCAAAACCAACACCTGCCGGGGAGGCCTGATCGAAAATATTTTTGTCCGCAACATAAAAGTAGGCCAATGCCGCGAAGCTGTGTTGAAAATCAATTTACTCTACGAATCCCGCGAAGACTGTCAACGCGATTTCCCACCGACTGTACGCAATGTCCAACTTGAAAACATCACTTGCGAAAAAAGCCGCTACGGCGTTCTGATAGCCGGTTTACCGGGAGATGAAAATGTTTACCACATACGTCTGGAAAATTGTCAATTCAACGGGGTGGAACGCGGCAACAGCGTCAACGGAGCCAGGGATGTGTCGTTTAAGAATTTGCACATCAATGGGGAGTTGGTCGAAGAATAACAATAACCAAGACTAACAAGCAAAAAAGAGCGTTTCAATTCGTGAAACGCTCTTTTTTACATTAGAATTTATTTATCTGAGCAGGCCAATTTTACATCATGCCGCCCATACCGCCCATACCCGGATTCATGGCAGGAGCGGGACTTTCTTCTTTTTTCTCGACTACCACACATTCTGTAGTCAGGAACATACCGGCAATGGATGCCGCATTTTCCAAAGCTACCCGAGCCACTTTGGCAGGGTCTACTACTCCGGTGGAGAAGAGATTTTCGTATTTGTCGGTGCGGGCATTGTAGCCAAAATCGTTTTTACCTTCTTTGACCTTCTGGACAATAACGGCTCCTTCTTTACCGGCATTGGTCACAATTTGGCGCAAAGGTTCTTCGATGGCACGACGAATGATTTTGATACCTAAATCTTCTTCTTCGTTGTCACCCTTTAAGGAAGCGATAGCATCCAAGGCACGAATGTAAGCCACACCGCCACCGGGTACTATACCTTCTTCGATGGCAGCCCGGGTTGCACTCAATGCATCGTCCACGCGATCTTTCTTTTCTTTCATTTCCACTTCGGAGGGAGCACCAACGTAGAGTACTGCCACACCACCCGACAATTTGGCAAGACGTTCCTGCAATTTTTCACGATCGTAATCGGAAGTGGTGGCGGCAATCTGAGCCTTGATTTGGTTTACCCTGTCGGCAATGGCTTCTTTGGCACCGGAACCGTTTACAATAGTGGTATTGTCTTTGTCAATGGTAACTTTTTCGGCATTACCCAGCATGTCGAGAGTGGCAGATTCCAACTGTATGCCTTGTTCTTCGGTTATAACCACACCACCGGTCAACACGGCGATATCCTGCAACATTTCTTTGCGACGATCGCCAAATCCGGGAGCTTTCACGGCACAAATCTTAAGACCTGCACGCAGACGGTTCACTACCAGGGTGGTGAGCGCTTCGCCATCGATGTCTTCGGCAATGATCAAGAGCGGACGACCCGACTGAACGGCCGATTCTAAAATAGGCAGCAGTTCCTTGAGGTTCGAAATCTTCTTGTCGTGAATCAGGATATAGGGATTTTCCAGCTCGGCCTCCATCTTTTCGGTATTGGTCACGAAATAGGGTGAAAGATAACCGCGATCAAACTGCATACCTTCTACCACGTCTATGCGGGTGTCGGTGCCTTTGGCCTCTTCGATGGTGATAACGCCTTCTTTTTTGACTTTCCTCATAGCTTCGGCAATCAAGCGGCCTATTTCTGCGTCGTTATTGGCAGAAATGCGGGCAATTTGCTCAATTTTTTCAAAATCGTCTCCGACTACTCTTGATTGAGATTTGACGCTGGCAACGACTCCGGCTACAGCCTTGTCGATACCACGCTTGAGTTCCATCGGATTGACTCCGCCGGTTACATTTTTCAAACCTTCACGGATAATAGCCTGAGCCAGCACAGTAGCAGTGGTGGTGCCGTCACCGGCATCGTCTCCGGTTTTGGAAGCTACGTTCTTGACCAGTTGTGCTCCCGTATTTTCGTAAGCATCGGCCAAATCAATTTCTTTGGCCACGGTAACACCGTCTTTGGTGATCTGAGGAGCTCCAAATTTCTTTTCCAAAATTACGTTGCGACCTCTGGGTCCAAGGGTAATTTTAACAGCATCAGCCAGTTGATCAACGCCGCTTTTTAGTAAATCGCGGGCTTCAATATCGAATTTAATTTCTTTTGCCATAATGATAGTATTAATATTGATTGTTTGTTTTTGAAAGGAATCGTAAGGGCATTTTAGAATTTAGCCAGAATGTCCGATTGACGCATGATCAAATACTTCTCTCCGTCAAGTTCAATTTCTGTACCTGAATATTTACCGTAGAGTACTGAATCACCTACTGCCAATTGCATGGCTTCGTCTTTGGTTCCGGGTCCAACAGCAATAACTTCGCCTTTGAGGGGTTTTTCTTTTGCCGAATCGGGAATAATGATTCCGCCGGCGGTCTTCTGCTCTGCAGGTGCGGGCTTAATCAGCACGCGATCTGATAATGGTTTAAGTGTCATGTTAATTTAAAATTTATAGTTAACGTATATCGTAAATAATTTGTGTGCGAACTCAAATCATACTGCGAATTCTATGCCAAAAGAAATCTCGTGACAAAAGTTCAGCATTTTGTCGTAAACCATCGGCACAACTGACATTATTGCACAACCGGCAGTCAGATAAAGCTGTTTTTAGAATGTATGCCTGAAAGGAACGGCAGGTAAACCTTCTTTGTTATAAAAATTCGGCCGAGCTTTTTCGTCCCAGGCAAAACGCAGAGCATTTACTTTTGTACCTTGGGGCAGAATTACTTTTACCTTGTTGCGGCTCTTGCCAAAGAACCACCACGAACGGGCCACCCTGGCCTTTGCAGTAACCACACTGCCCCCTTCGCATTCCAGTTCAAACCAGCTCAGGTTGGTTGCTCGTTTCAGGGTTGTAAATTGATCCTGAGCATCGCGTTCACCGGCAGTCAGCCCGCTGCCCGCGTGATCGAAACGCAATATTATCTTGTTTTTGCACAGCCTGGCAGATTTCAACACGGGACCGGAATAGACCAGTTTATCATAACCGTAATCCTTGGCCAATGCCCACAGAGAGAGCCTCCGCCCTACTTCCCATTTATAGGAGGGATGTATGTCGCTCAAATTGTCTACTAAATCCGTCACTATCGCCTGGCCGGTAAATGCTTGCTCCAAACAGAGAGTCTGCAGGGCACAAAACTCGGCCATGGTTTGCGGTGTATGCGGGTAAGGATCTCTTTTGCGGTTGGTATATAAATAGGGAGCAATCTGCACATAATAAAAAGGCATATCCGCCTGCCTGAAAATAGCTCTCCAAACAGTGGTCATCAATTGAAACTTTTCAGCATACAGCGAATCGTGCAACATGGCATCCGATTCTCCCTGATACCAAATGGCACCGCGTAAGGTATAGGGGGCCAGAGGCTCAATCATGCTCTTGTAAAAATGGCCGATTCTGCGATTAACAGTGGGATGCTGACTGCATTCTGTCTGATAAAATGCGGCCGCTTTGTATTCTTCTTCGGGAATCCAGGCTTCGATACGGCTGCCTCCCCAGTAAGATCCTATCAGACCTACCGGAACATTTAGCTTTTCCTGAATCTGTTTACCAAAATAATAGGCCGCAGCCGAGAAGGGAGCCAGGGTGGTATCGGCACATTCCAGCCAGCCTTTGGTGGTACAATCGGGTAGGCTCAAGACCTTCTCGACCCGCATAAGTCTTATCTGTTTGTTGCCACCAGAACGCCATTCCTGATCCGCCAAATCAGCTCCCCTGCCCGGAACAGCGTAACGTTTTAAACTTAAATCCATAGTATATTCCATATTGGATTGTCCCCCACAGATCCATACTTCGCCCACCAGGATGTTGTTCAATTGAATCTCTTCTGTTTTAGCGGACTCTTTAACTAATTGAAGCGTCAAAATTTTGGGCTCAAACGAGGCCTCCATCGGATCGAGGCTCAGTATCCAAGTGCTGTCGGCATTGACCGGGGTTTCTTTTTCCTGCCCGGCAAAGCTAACTTTAAGTGTGGCGCCGGGATCGGCCTTGCCCCAAATATGAACAGCTTTGCCCTGTTGCAATACCATATTGGATGTAAGCACATTAGGCAATCTTATTTCTGCATGCACAGCCAAAATCAGTACTGCACAAAACATAAATGATACGATTTTTTTCATAGTGGTAAATATTATTTGATTTTTACAAAAGTACGATTTTTGGGGAATAATTGTGCTAATTCACTTGTTTTCTGCGGGCTTGCGGGGAGAAGGGATTACGGCATGCTGCCGTGANNGGCACGGAGGAAAGACGATGCCGGAGGCATCAGGCCGGCCAAAAAATCCCAGCCCTCGCAAGCAAGCTTGCGGGGAGAAGGGATTACGGCGTCCCGCCGTGATACCCATTCGGAGGATCCTAGCACGGAGGAAAGACGATGCCAGA